>NZ_MIEQ01000053.1 GCF_001968815.1 Motiliproteus sp. MSK22-1
ACTCGTCCAATATCGCTAAAGCCAGCCCCTTGTTTCCACAAATCAAAAACAAGATTTCTCTCATCATTAGTGAATGTGCGCTTTGGTCTTGTCATCAAATAAACTCCGCCAAATCAGTATATTAGTATAACTGTTGCGTTGTTCACTTGAATCTACAGCGGCCTTTTTTAAAATCTCGACTTCCTCCAGAAGGTTTTCGTTTTCCTGCTTAAGTTTCGAAAGATCACTTTGATCTTCTTTCTTTGGGCGCCCTCTCCCCTTAAAAGCCTGATCACCCTTGCTATCCAATTGTTCTTTCCATTTGTAGAGCTGATTGCGACGAAGACCGAGTTCTCTCGCAACTTCGCTTGGAGTCTTATCTGACTCTTCCATCAACCGAATAGCTTCTTGTTTGAATTCCTTGGTATAAGTCTTATATGGCTTACGTTTTCTTGTCATTTGAACACTCCTGTAACGACATAGTGTCGCTATTTAAAAGTGTCCGTCAAACTGGGGGAGGTTCAGTCTGACCCCATTGGTTTTTTTGTTTTCATCAAAAACGCTACTCCCCACCCAACAGTTAGCCCGACAAGAACAAATAGCTCGGGTAAGATCACCACCCAGAGGTCCTCAATTGTTAGCGAATTCCCAACAAAGGTTCTAAATAAAACATTTCTCTTGAATATTTCCAAAGCTCCAAAAATTAGAATATAAACAGACCTTTTGTTAGAAAGAAAAATTATAACAATCCCTGCCAAGCCATAATTTAGAACTAACGGAATTGCTTGTATCCACAACATGTCGTAACCAGAAAAAGGTCTATCTAATATAAATAGTTTCGTAAAAACCATTTCCGTGAAAGAACAAAAAAATGACAAAATAATAAATATAATTATCCATAAAAAAATATTCTTTAAAAAAACCACAATACGCATTTCTATGTTTCTTCCATTTTAACGATTCCACCGCCAAACATAGGACTATCGATTAGACCACCATTCAAATGCGTCTCGACAAGCCAATTCAGCTAGCAATTCATTATACGCTCTAAGCCCTCTAGACATGGAACCTTCAAAAGAAGTAGTTTTATGCTCCTTTTCCCATCGTTCCAAAATCACATCTTCTTCCTTACCATAAAAATCAACAACACCACAATCTACACAATAACCCCAGGACACTTCTTTTCCATGTAACTCATATTTAACAAGCTCAGTAATTGTTTTATGAAAATAACAGTTAGCTTTGGCAGGCGTATAAATCATTAATGGTATACTCCAAGGCTTCGCCGCGCTCTGAAGAATTAGTTCCACTCTAATATTCCACTCCTCATTTATTTTTTCGCGAGAGACTTTCTGTGAAAACAGATCAGGAATAGTAATCCCACCTATCTCCTCGCAATACAAACCCAATCTATCTGTTAAAGTGAGGGGATTTGCAAATGCATAAGCATAGGTATTCAACCCTCCTTTTAGACCGATCGGATCACTTTGTAAATATCGGCCTAAACTAGGATCATAATCTCTAAAATAATTTTGATGTAACTTAGTCTCTTGATCATAATACTGGCCCGGGAACCGTAGGTTATTTATTACTTGATTAGTCAAGACATGCGCTTGACCAAAAACCTCGTAGCGAGCCTCCCATACGACTGAACCATTAGCAGCTAACAGTCGAACAGGTGTTCCTATTTGATCATTCTGATAATAATAGTACTTACCTTCGACAGTGCGCTGAAACAACGGAGCCGACCCTTGTTTTCCATAGGGGCCATATTGGTATTCTTTAATTAGGGAACCATCAGCATCATATTCAGCGGCAAGCCCCTGCTCCGTGTATAAGTAAAAAACCGTCGTATTCATAGAGTTTTTTCGGATTCGTCGACCATATGAATCATAGGCATATTGTGCCACTGTTATGCCATCCTGATGAACCTCTATCAAACGCTCCTCTCTGTTATAGGTATAGTTGGTAACTATAGGTGTATTATTCTCTGTATCAGCACCAATATATTCCTTCTTAATGACGTGCCCATTGTCATTGTAGCTCCAACGCCATTCACCCCCTTTTTCAATCAACTGGTTTCTAGCGTTATATGTCCCGGTTACTGTCTTTGAGATCTCGGAACCAACCGCAATAGTTTCGTGACTGACACGGTTACCAACGCCATCATAAGCAAACAATTCCGAAGTTGAATTAAGCCCTACGCCTTCAGGGTAGCTAGAAGTAGTTATCCTGCGCTGTTTATCGTAGCTAAAGCTATAGTCACCATGCTCAGTTTCGATTGATATGACATTTCCTTGAGTATCGTAACCATAGAGCGATTTTCCAAGTCCATTGCTCGCTGCATCAAAAATATTCTGTTGTTTCTGGCGTTGGAGGTCATCATATTGATACCGAACAACTGTGCCACCTGGAAGGGTCAATGTTTGAGGTAGTATCCAATCAAAATCACTATAAGCTACAGAACCTATGCCCGGTATAACAACTGCTTCGAGCTGATTATTTTTATTATAGTGATAGCTATAAGTTATTCCTTCAGGATTGGTATAGCTCTTTTTTAGCCCGTTGGGATAGTAACTATAACTGTAATTTTTCTGAAAACTTCCATAATCAACAACAACATTAATTAATTGGTCAATATCATTATATTTATATATTTCACTATGAGCAGATATATCAGAAGTCAACCCACTAGAAGCACTACCTACTCTCTGACTGTAGCCTGTATATTGACCACTTTCATTATAGGAATACTCAACCACTTTTATTGGGGAAGAGTTATCCTTATGTGCGTAAAGCTTACTTCCAACTAGTCGATTAGCATTGTCATAATTATAAGAAATTTTTTCGTCACTAGGATTAATTTCAGCTATTAAACTACCTAGCTTGCTGTATTGATAAGTACGTGAAACAGTATTTCCACTATCTCCATTCCTAATTTCCTCAGCTATCTGATTATTAAGAGTGTAGGAATAATCAGTACGACCTTCTTCGGGGTCAATAACACGAATAATATTATCTCTAGAATCATATTTATAAGAAGTAATTCCTCCAGACACATCCGTAAACCGAATTAACCGATTAAATATATCATACTGTCGAGAATCACTATTTTCTTTCTCTCCACTACTCCCGATCAAATTATTATTAACGTCATAGCTAAAGTTATTAGTTACATCTATTTCTTCGGCTCGAATAGTTCTATTTATAATGCGATTACGGCTATCATATGTAAAAAATTCATCGTAACTTGGTGTATGAATAGCACTTAAGCGTTCGTTCTGATAACTATATTTAAACTGATTTCCCATGCCATCAGTATGGCTGGCCAAACTGCCTTGGTCATTATAGCCTATAAGACTAGAATTAGAATTTGCATCAATAAAAGCAGTAAGACGATTACTCGAATCATATTCCAATATAGTACGCTTGCCTGCCATATTGGTTATCATAAGAGGAAAACCTGCCGCATTGGTAGTGAAAGAGCTAGTACTGCCATTAGCTTTAGTCAACTGTTCCAAATTACCGGCCTTATCATAACGGTAGTGCTGCCCTTGAGAGAGTGGATTAACATCGCTAAGCCGATTTCCTACAGCATCGAAACTTCGTAGCCAGTAATTGGTTTCTGCATCGGTTATTCTAAAAGAGTTTCCCAGTGCATCAAATTCTGAATAGCTGGTCACATTGTCTAAAGGATCCGTTTCCTCAACCATATTCCCCCGATCATCATACTTCCACCGAGTAACCGCCAACTCGGTCCCACCCGCAACAGACTCCCCTGTAATCATTTTGATAAGCTGCCCATACCCATCATACTCATACCGAGTAGTCCGCTGCTCAGGCAACCCCTTAGCCTCAATCAGCGCCAATAAATTCCCGGAATCATCATACTGGTACTCAGTAACAACTCCCCGAGCATCCGTTTCTGTTAAAGGAAGACTGAAACGAACGTCATAGGTAGTACTTTCACTACTCCCATCCGGATAAGTCTTACGAAGCACATTCTTAAACTGATCATACTCAGTAACGGTCTTGCCACCCCGCGGATCGGTATCCACGGTCTGGGCCACATAGGTCAGTGCCCCACTACCCACCTGAGACTGCACGCCACCACTTTCCGTCGCATAACAATTTTTGCTCACCAATCCACCACTTAAGGTAGTGACAACGGTAATCCCATAGGAGTAGCTGTAGTTATCAACTAGGTTGGCAACGCCAATTGAACCGTCGGATAGGATCACATCTCGGGTAGTCCGCGCATCATTGCCCAGTCCAAAGGAAACCAGGGTTCCGTGCTCGTCATACTCTTTTTCCTTAACGACCCCAGTAGCATCGGTTTCACGGTGGATAAAGACCCGTTTATCTTCATTAAATGAGGTTTCGTAGGTGCTTCCGGCGCCATCGGCGTTGGTCATTCCTTTCAGTTCGCCACCCTGATCCCGAGAAAAAGTACAGGTCTGACCCCCTGCTGAAATGCTGACAGCATCAGCTGCAGCAATACTGGGGCTCATGTTATAGGTGGTAGCTTGCCCTTTGGCATCACTAAAGCTGCTCAACTGACCGTTGCTGTCGTAGGTAAAGCTGTAGCGCTTACCTCTGGGGTCATCGATACCGATCAGCTTGTCTTCGCCGTCGTAGTGGTAGAGCACATTACGACCACTGTAATCGCTGACTTTTGCTATTTGGTATTCACCGGGTTTTGAACCGGGTTCCCAATCGAAGTTAACGACAACATTACCGTGATAATCGCGGACAGCGCTGATTTCACCTTGTTCATTACGATCTACACTGACGGTTACTCCATTGCGGTCGCTGTAGCGCACCATAGGAATACGGGTTATCTTGCCGTTATCATCTCGCTCTACGGCGTAGTCGATCACATTACCTTTGCGATCTGCCCAGCGATATTCGTCCTGCTCTTCCCGGTAAGTGATGGTGTAGATCAGCTGATTTTCATAGGTGGCGGTTGATTCCCCGACAATACGGGGATAATAGGAATCGATCCGGCGAAAGGACGATGGATGCTGATCTTCAACATTGATCCATGCCGGTTCCAGATCAGCCCAGCGCCGGTTCCAGATCCACTTGCCATCCTCCCAGTAACGAGTCGTGCGGACAGTTCCACCCAATACCTTTACAGTTAGATCGGTAAAGGTCTCATTGATCTTGCCGGTGGCAAAATTGGGCGGTGCATTATCGGATGTAATACCGCCCACAGCTAACGCCTCCAGGCTCAGCAACCCAGTAATGATTACTGTAGCTATGCGGATCAATGTCTGTTTTATCATAGGTTTTGAAACTGTCCTTGTAGTTGGCTATCCGGCAATACTGGTGCCGTCAATAGAGGGGCTTAAAAAAAGAGGGGTTAACGCGGCAACAAAAGAAATACTCATAGCGATCAGCCAAAACTCCATGGCAAGTTTCCAATTAAGGCAAGTATCGAAAAGTGCATCCCGTGCAGCAAACGCACGACAAATGTATCTAAATTAATCGATTTGTCAACAGACTGAAGGGACTTTAATGTCTCTTACAAGAGAAAACAAGGCTCCGCTTAGATAAAAGTTAGAAAACTTGGCGACAGGTTTAAACGCTTGGTGTTTGCTCTCTGAAGTATGTGTATTGATCGCTCTGCTGCTGATTAGCACCGCCACCTCAGCTTACAGTTGTCGCTCGCCAATTACCCAGGTATGGCGCAGGGTTCCGTTATTTAAAAGAGAGTAGAGGCAGGACTAATATTGGTAAACCGCAACTTAGCTTGTTTTACCAGTGTGTAGATTTTTCAAACGAACCTGTGATTTTTTTATGTGTTATTGACAGTTCTCTTATGGGATTTTTTTAACTTGTTGATAAATATCAAATTTATTTTTTGGCATGGCTTGTGCCTTACCAAAGTAAGGTCGCTGCAAGTTCTGTCATGCTTAAATGGGTTTGTTATGACGACCGGGTAAGGCTAAGGAACCTATGAATAAGTCCATTGTGTTCTCTGTTCAGAGGTCCCCTGATGCCGATCATCTGGCAGAGGCTAACTGTCTATTAAGGAGAGCGTTATGGGTGTTGAAGTCAGTGGTGTTTTAGGAATTCTGATTCTTATTTTGGATATTTGGGCGATTATTCAGACGTTACAAAGCTCCACAACAACCGGGCGTAAGATACTCTGGGTACTATTGATCTTGTTGCTGCCTTTTGTTGGTCTGATCCTGTGGTTCTTCTTAGGACCAAGGGGGATGAGGGGGGCTTAGCCGCATAAAACCGGCAGCAATATACAGGGTAAGCTCGACGCGATATGCTGTTATTCCAATGAAGGGGTTGTTTTTCCCCTACCGATTTTCTCACACATGGAGGCTGGATAGAGATGATTGAACCGACTCATTCCATTAATACATTGTTCGAGCAGCTGGGTTTACCGGCTGAATCTGATCAGATTGAAGCGTTTATCAGTAGCCATCAACTACAAGACGGAACCCTGTTGCATGAAGCACCATTTTGGACGCCTTCTCAATCCTCATTTTTACGGGAGGGGCTGACGGCTGATGCTGACTGGGCCGAAGTGATTGATGAGCTTGATGCCCGGTTACGAGCTTAGTTTTTATGTGCCAGTCCATTCTGCTGATTTACAACCCAGCATCAGGATATCTAATCAGCAATATGCCTGACAATGCAAAGTTCTTCTTTGAAGAACAGCTGGTCCAGCATTGTCAGGCGAATAAGATTTCATTGACCCTGCTGAGGTTGGATTCGGCGACTACTGAATCGATAGCTGGCTGCCTGCAACGCTTAAAACCTGATCAGGTATGGGTGGCCGGAGGAGATGGTACGGTCCTGAGTGTGGCAAAGGAGACGGTCCTGCTTGGTATTCCGATTGGGGTAATACCTTGCGGAACCATGAATCTTCTAGCCAGAGATATGGGTATGTCTCTCGATGTAGAGCAGGCCATCAAGCAGTTATGCAATGCTGAAGTACGAAAGATTGATATGGCAGAGCTCAATGGTCAGCCGTTTTTATGCCTCTCAAATATAGGTATGTCGACCCGATTAACAGATCAGCGAGAACGATTACGCAAGAATCCTGGGTGGATGCGATGGCCCTTAATGCTTTGGTATATGATTAAATTTATGTTCGCATACCCAACTCTGTGTGTGCATATCAAGTTGGGGGATCAGGTCCATAGTGTGCGCACCCGTTCCATATCAATCAGTAATAACTTATTGGCTCCACAAAGCTCATTGGTTCCTGAGCGGAAGAGACTTGATTGCGGAATACTGGGGATTTATGTTGCCAAAGATAGTTCAATTTGGTCGTTACCCCGACTGATCCTCCGCTTATTCAGCCGAAACTGGCAGCATGATAAGGATCTGGTGATCTTCAAAGCCGATAAGGTCCGGATTAACTTCCTTAAGCCAAAACAGCGCATTAAGGTAATGAGCGATGGAGAGCTGCGTTCAGAAATCCCTCCTTTAGAATACGAGTTAAAACCGGCTGCGCTGAAAATACTGCGACCCATTGAGCAATTATGAGTATCATCGCGCATATATCCGATCTTCATTTCGGTCGAGAGCAAATGCCTGTGATTCAGGCTCTGCTGCGCTCCTTGCGAGAGCATAGCCCTGATTTGGTTATAATAAGTGGTGATTTGACTCAGCGAGCCACCCATCGGGAGTATCAACAGGCTAAAGAGTTCCTGGATAACCTGTCGTATCCCTATATGGTCGTACCTGGAAATCATGACCTTTCAGCCCATCATATTATTGAACGTTTTATGTACCCTTGGCGAAAGTGGCGGCGTTATATCTCAGAACAGCTGGAATCGGTGGTGGAGAAACCGGAGTTTGTTGCCGTCGGAGTCAATTCTGCTCGTCGTCTGGGGTTTTACTTTGACTGGTCGAGAGGTCGTATCAATCAGACACAGGTTCGTCAGGTATTAGAGAAGTTTAAAAACACCGCTGACCCGTGTTTACGCATTGTGGTTGCACATCATCCATTCTGGTTGCCAAGCGCCAGTTTACGTCGACATTTGATCGGTGGGCGCGATGAAGCGCTGGAAGCATTTAGTCATGCCGGAGTTGATCTGGTACTGGGCGGACATATTCATCTGCCATTTATGAAAATACTGAACGGTGTATTGGTCTCCCATGCCGGTACAACGGTTTCTAATCGACTGATAACCGGTCAGCCTAATAGCTTTAATATGATCTATGGGAACCATATATCATTGCAGTTGGAAACCCTGGAGTGGGATGGTGATGAATTCAGCCTCCGCCAGCGGCAGTGCTTTAATAAAAAGGCAGAGGGGTGGGCCGCTGGAGCCACCCAGTAAATTGCATGATTCCGCCCTGTCTGCGCCACCTCTGCCACCTCTTCAATAGTCATTGTTCGACCACTGCTGACGGTATAGCGCTATGGCTGGTCTTGCTGAGTCTGATGGCAATCGGTAATCATTTTGACAGTACTAATTTTGGCAGTTAGGATTCTTGCGCACTTCCAATAGTTGATACGTTGTTGTCGTCAGGATCCGTTCTTTGAGTCGTTCATAGAATCGGTTAAGTACAGGTTACCAATTGAAGGAAGCTTTAATGTTTTTCCGTATCTTTGTCATGCTTTTCTTTGCTGTAACAGGCTTGTTTTCCAGTCTGTCATTGCAGGCACAGCCTCGGGACTATTGGATGGTTGATGAGTTTCTTTCGACGCATCCTGGTCAGCGGGCCATCAGTCAGCACTTTGCTGATCAGGTTCGTAATGCAGCCCAGCCGCTGAGGGCTAATTCAAACCGGCCAATCAGAGTCTCTGTGATTTATCCGGGGGAGCAGGTTTCAGATTATTGGCGACGCAGTGTCAGCTCATTTGAGGCGCGGATGCAGGAGTTGGGCATTAAATATACGTTACGCAGTCATTACACCAAACCAGCGGTTGCCTTAAGAGAACAGGCAGAGCAAATTATCGGGGCATTGGAGGAGGAAGCTGATTTCCTGATCTTTACTCTGGATGCCCGTCGTCATCGTAGTATTGTTGAACGTATTATTGCGGCAGGAAAACCGAAACTGATTCTTCAGAACATAACTACGCCGATTAAAGCCTGGGGCGAACAGCAGCCTTTTATGTATGTGGGTTTTGATCACGTAGAAGGGACCCGGCTATTGGCTGACTGGTATCAGGAACGCCTGCCTAAGGCTGAAAACTATGCCCTTGTTTACTGGGCGCGAGGTTACGTCAGCGAGGCGCGCGGCGATAGTTTTATCGACTTTATGCGAAAAGGATCAAACATTCAGTTGTCCAGTGCCTATTACACAGATGCTTCCAGAGCCAGTGCCTATCAGGGGGCCAGCAAGGCTATCACAAAAGAGCCTGATCTTGATTTTATTTACGCCTGCTCTACCGATGTCGCCTTAGGGGTCAGTGATGTTATCAACGAATATGGCAAGCAGGGGCAGATTCTGGTGAATGGATGGGGAGGAGGCAGTGCTGAGCTGGAGGCCTTAAAGGCAGGGCGTTTGGATGTGACGGTTATGCGGATGAATGATGATAATGGTGTTGCCATGGCTGAAGCCATCAAGCTCGATATTATTGGACTCGGGCATCAGGTACCGACAATCTACTCGGGAGACTTTGAACTGGTGACCAAGGATACCCCGGCCAAAGAGATTGAGCGTCTTAAGCAGCGTGCGTTTCGCTATTCCGGTGTGAACTGATCATGCCCGTTCAACAGACAATGCCAGTACCAGTGCGACAGATAATGAAAGAACAGCGAATGGCGTTATCGCGACAATGACAACTGTTTTATCTAAATTAAAGCTGCCGCTATTCCCTGTTATATTGTTTCTTACACTGACCTCCTTTCTGGCGGCGGCAGCGATTCAGTTATGGTCCACATCGAAAATTGCCGAGCAGACCATTGATAATGAGATCCGCAATCTAACCAAGCAAACCCACACCAGCCTGCAATTGTTTTTTGACAATCAATTGGGGCGTGCTGAGTTGCTGATCGGGCATTTTGCCAGTGATATGCCGCTGACTGAGTCTGTTTTTAACCTGCAGCGCCTGGATGCTGCTGATAACCTGGACCGACTCTATAACTCCAGGACCGGAAGCAATCTGGAGTTGCTGTTCCTGATGCTGGACGATAACCAAGTCTGGGTGGATGCCAGCTCACCTTTCTTTAGTAATTTAGAAGCCTTAGAGGCGTTACATCTGAATCGATTCAGTTTTGGTCGCTGGTATCTGTTCGAGCTGCCGGTGGCTAATGAGCCTCAGATTATTGCCTTGCGTAAAGAACCGATGATCGATACTGAAAGCGGTCAGGTCATCGGCTCGTTAGTAGGTGGATTGGTATTGTCAGGAAATTTACAGATGATTAATGAAGCCCGGCGTTATATCGGTCTTCCTGGAATTGCCCTGCGTTACCGAAACAACTTATTGGCTGAAAGTACCGATAGCGCCTTAGGATTGGAAAATCATTTCCAGAAGATAGGAGGGAATGTTGTAGAGGCCTTCAGTCGCCAAGGACAGTTTGTCGTTGGCAGCTATTTTCTTCAGCTGGGGAATGAGCTTTCTGAGCTGGAATTTCTGACTTTAATTTCCTCAGACTCCTTTCAACAACTTAAAGACAGCTATATCGCCAAGGGACTGACCCTGACTGTAATGATTCTGATTATTTCGCTGATCACCAGTTATTTGATCATAGTAATAGCTGTTCGTCCTCTGTTAAAACTGATAGGTCAGGCGAAGAATACGATCTATCACGGAAAGGACATGCATGCGGAGCAAGGGCTGATTAATGAATACAACACCCTGGGACGTACCCTTAGCCAACTGATTAACTCCTTTCATCGTCAACGAGCCTCCTTGCAGGTTGTCAATGATGAGTTGGAAGATCATGTTGATCAGCTAAAGCGCAGTAACCGTGAGCTTGACAGTTTTGCCTATGTCGCCTCCCATGATTTGAAATCGCCGCTGCGGGGAATAGAGCAGTTGGCCAGCTGGATCGAAGAGGATCTTGGTGAAAACGCACCGACAGATACGGTTCAGCACCTGAAGTTAATGCGCAGTCGTGTCGATCGAATGGAGCGACTATTGGATGACTTGCTGACCTATTCGCGGGTCGGGCGAGCCAAAGCCGGATTAACGCTGGTTGATACCGGAGCTATCGTACAGGAGAGCTTTGCTTTCCTGGCTCCGCCTCCCGGGTTCAAACTGCTATGTGAAGGGGATTTTCCGACCCTTAATACCCTGCGGGTACCGTTTGAGCAGGTACTGCAGAATCTGATCGGCAATGCCATCAAGCACCATGGTGGCGAACAGGGGCTTATTCAGGTTGAAGTAGTGACAACCGACAAAGGCTATCAGTTTACGGTGACAGATGACGGACCAGGTATTGATCCAAAGCACCATGACCGGGTGTTCGGCATGTTTCAGACATTACGCCCGCGGGATGAAGTGGAGGGCAGCGGTATCGGTCTGGCGCTGGTCGAGAAAATAGTGAATTTGTACGGAGGTGAAATCACTCTCTCCTCCGATGGTGAGCGTGGTACCCGCGTTCGTTTTACCTGGCCCAACGAAGAAACCCTAAGGAAACAGTTAAATGAGTAGTACTGTTGAAAAATACAACCAAGCATCGATTTTATTGGTTGAAGATGATGATGTCGATGCGATGGGCGTAGAGCGGGCGTTAAAAAAACTTAAGATCCTCAACCCCCTGTATCGGGCACGTAATGGCGTTGAAGCACTTGCCTTGTTGCGCGAGGAGGATGCCATCCCACGTCCTTATCTGGTGTTACTGGACCTCAATATGCCAACCATGAACGGGCTTGAGTTCCTCAGCGAGATTCGCAGTGACGAAGCGCTGACCGATTCAGTTGTGTTTGTATTGACCACTTCCAAAGCCGATGAAGATAAGACCGCTGCGTACCGTAAACATGTGGCTGGTTATATCCTCAAAAAACAAGTAGGTGACGGATTCATCGAAATGATTAAAATGTTGGACCATTATTGGCGGGTAGTGGAGCTACCCCATTCACAACCAAAAGAGATTTAAAATATATGAAGCTGCTACTCATTGATGATGACCAGCTTGACCGGATGGCCGCTATCAGGGTGCTCAGACAGTCTGCGCAACCGATTACAGTCGTTGAAGCGGCTACAGCAGAGGAAGGAATCCAACAGTTAGAGGACCATCATTTTGATGCCATTCTTCTCGATTACCGGCTGCCGGATACCGATGGCCTGGACGTGCTGCGATTGTTGCGTATCAACCGTGGTACCTCGATTATCATGCTCAGCGGCTGTGAGGATGAAGAGCTTGCTGCCCGCTGTATCGAAGCTGGGGCTCAGGACTTTCTCTTAAAACAAGAGCTTAACTCCAGACACCTGTTGAGGTCTATCGCCCATGCCCGACAGCGCCACGGGTTGGAAATGGAGCTGCGCAAAAGCCATGAAAAGCTGCGGGAGCTGGCTCAACAGGACCAGTTGACCGGGCTGCATAACCGCTATTACTTTGAGAAGCAGCTGCGGGAGACGATTTCCCGAGCCTATCTCTGTAGTGAGGAGCTGGCGCTGCTATTGCTCGATCTCGATAATTTTAAAGTCGTCAACGATACGCTTGGGCACGATGCAGGAGATCAGTTACTGCGGATCGTTTCTTCTCGATTGGCCAGTGTTGTTCGGGAAGGGGATCTGTTGTGCCGGTTAGGAGGTGATGAATTTGCTATATTGGCACACCACATTGATGAAGATGAGGATATTAATCACCTTGCCCATCGACTGATGGAGGTATTGTCAGACCCCATTGAATTACGCGGATCTGAAATTCACGTGACCACGAGTATTGGCGTTGCCAGTCTGTCCGTTTGCAGTGAAGGGACCGAAGGGCTGATGAAATGCGCCGATATTGCCATGTACCGTGCCAAAGATACGGGTCGTAATCAGATTCATCACTATACCTCCATGTTGCATCGAGATATTCAGCAGCGAGTGCAGGTTGAAAGGGATCTGAGAAAGGCGGTAGAAGAACAACAGTTTGTCATTCATTATCAGCCCCAGGTGACGGTAAGCGGAATGATTGTCAGCGTCGAGGCCCTGGTCCGCTGGCAGCATCCTCAGCGAGGTTTGCTGTATCCCGGGGACTTTATCGGAATTGCTGAGGATTCGGGACTGATTGAACCGATTGGTCGCTGGGTGCTGCAAAATGCCTGTCAGCAACTGGCCAGTTGGAAGCACCGTTTGACTGCATCGGGGCAGCAGTTGAGCCTGGCGGTTAACCTCTCTTCAGTACAGTTAAGAAAAGATAACTTGCTGCCGGCGGTGAATGAGGCACTGGCTACCAGCGGACTGGCTCCTGAAAACCTGGAGCTGGAGCTGACGGAAAACATGCTTATTGAGGAACCGGAGAAAGCGGCTGTCGTGCTGGAGCAGTTAGCTGGCCGAGGAGTCACTATCTCGGTGGATGATTTTGGCACCGGGTATTCCTCCCTGAGCCATCTGCGAGTATTCCCGATCAGTACCTTGAAAATTGATCGATCATTTGTTCAGGAGATCGAGCATCGAGAACAGGATGCCCGGTTCTTTAAAGCGGTGACATCATTGGCGAAGACGATGGAACTGACCGTGGTGGCGGAAGGTGTCGAAACCACCTCACAGGCGAAACTCTGTCTGCAGGCAGGTTGCGACCGTCTTCAGGGCTATCTCTTTTCAAAACCAGTTCCCCCTGCACGGCTGGAAATGCTGCTCTTTTCCGAAGAAGAGGCAGATAGCATGTTCGAATTGGCTCCGCTTCCCTGTTGATTCTGCCTTTGTGTTGATACTGTCTTTGTTGATAGCGGCTTATGGGTAATTATAGGCGCGTTTTAGTATCGTTAAGCCATCCGTTGGCTGCTGTGAGAGTCGTCGGACAAGCATCGTCGGAACAGATAAAGCACTATTGTGAAGACAGATAAAGCACTACTGTGAAGACAGATTAACGCATTATAGTGAAGACAGTTAAAACAGTGGAACAACCGCAGCAAAGTGCTGTCCACTGGTTTTAGAACTCTGTTTAAATCATGCTGTTAAGTCGATAAATTGAAATCAATAGCGTTGAATCCGTTGCGTTACATCGGTTGCACTCAATAAACGGATCCTTATCAAGGATCCTGTTATCAGCTGCGTTGTCTGTAACGGACTTATTAAAATGGCGACTGATTGAAGCTGTTGAGCCAGAAAGTAAGGGGAATATCTATGAAGTGTCCACATTGTGATGTGTTGCTGCAAATGGCAGATCGACAGGGTATTGAAATTGACTATTGTCCGCAATGTCGAGGGGTTTGGTTAGATCGCGGGGAGCTGGATAAAATTATTGATCGGGTAACGGCAGAGACAGTTAATCCATCGGTCGCCCCCCAAAACCAACAACCGCCTCAGGGGTATCAACAGCAGGGATATCAGCAGCCGCAAGATTATCAGCAAGGACATAGCCATAAACAAAAATACGATCATCATAAGGGTTACAAGCAAGGCTATTACAAGCATAAGAAACGCAAGTCTGTGATCGGTGAAATATTCGATATTTTTGATTGATCAGCGATACAGATATCGTCTGTACGACAGAAAAAAGGCTGTACATTGATGAGAATACCCACTTGGATGATTAATCGACGGTGGGTATTAACTCTTGATCAATCGACTTCCCTGTAGCAGTGCAGTGACAGGCCAAGAATGGTGAAATATATATATCATTTTTCATCTTAGTGATGTTGCTGACCGTGCCTATGTTATGATGAGGCCATCTCTGAGCGAGCGTTAGCGCTTTAAAGGTTTTCAAAAGGCACAGATTTTCAAAGGTATCGTTTCTCTGATGGCTTCCGTAGCAGACAAGAAAATACAAAAGTCGAAAAAATCAGGTTCTCTGAAACCTGGACCGAAAAAAGCAGATGCTAAACAAGAAACCTCTCTGGACCCGGACAATATACGCATTGGTCTACAGATTCGTGACCTGCGTAAATCCAAGCGTGTCACGCTGGCGTCTTTGGCGCAGCAGGTTAATAAATCAGTGGGTTACCTTAGCCAGGTAGAGCGTGGGGTTTCGGCATTACCCATTCCGGTGCTGCAAGCAATAAGCACGGCGCTTGATGTCCAGATCAGTTGGTTTTTTCATGGCGATAATGAGGCTCCTGCAGAGGAACAGCAGTATATTGTTCGCAGCGGGATGCGACGGGCGCTGAATTTTACCGGTATGGGTATCAGAGAGGAGTTACTGAGCCCTCGTCTGAGTGGTCAGTTACAGATGGTTATGACCACTATAGAGCCTGGAGCCAGTGGTGGCAGTGAACCCCGTCAACGTAAAGACGAAGAGGGCGGCTTTGTACATTCAGGCACCTTGGAACTGACGATTGGTTCGCAAGTGTTTACCCTGAATACCGGAGACAGTTTTGCTCTGTCGGGTGATGAGCCCCATTGGTTTCGTAACCCCAGTGATAAATATACCGAAGTGATCTGGGTGTTGGTTGATACCTATTAAGTCCCCCCTATAAAATTCAGAGGCTATTGGTGCGGCCTGATGTTCGGTGAGAGTCTATTCATCCAAATAACCACCACCAGTTGGCAGCGAAAATCACCTGATAATCGTAATTGCCTGAAGCCCATCGATTTTTCTGCGGGCTTCAGGATCGTTGACGGATATGTTCAGTCTTGTCCTAGCACTTGATTTTTTCCATAGCAGGGTCATAGAAAGAGCGAAGTGACGGAGTGACCCGGTAGCGCTCACACTCTACTTCGATTTCGAATGTTGTGCTCTCCAGCCAGTCTTTGGTGACTCCTTCTTGATGTTCTACATATCCCATTGCTACGGTTGCGCCCAGAGTATGGCAGAACATACCGGCTGTCGTTCGCCCAACTATTTTGCCGTTAGCAACAATGGGTTCCTCGTGATAGCAAAGAGGCTCTGGGTTTTCGAACAAAAACGCAACAAAGCGTTTTTTCAGAGGCCCTTCTGCTTTCTGAGCCAGCAGTGCTTCCCGGCCAATAAAGCCGCCTTCTTTGTCAAAATCAGAGGCGAACCCTAATCCGGCCTCCAGCGCCGTATCCTCGTCGGTGATATCATGTCCCCAGTGACGGTAGCATTTCTCCATCCGCAGTGAATTCATGGTGTGATAACCATAGGGCTTAATGCCGTATTCTTCACCGGCTTCCATAATGGCTTCATAAACACTCGGGGCATATTCCGTCGGGATGTAGAGTTCCCAGCCCAGCTCACCTACATAAGTAATGCGCGACGCCCTGACAATGGCGTAATGAAGATCAATCTCCCTGGATGTTGCGAAAGGGAAGGCATCATGAGACAAATCAGCTTTGCTTAGTTTGCCAAGCGTGTCTCGTGAATGTGGTCCCATTACCGTGATGACTGCATAGGCGGATGTCATGTCTGTGATTGTTACCAATCCATGCTCAGGTTTATTACGGCGCAGCCAGTCCAGGTCCCGATTCTGACAGGCGACACCGGAGACAACCAGAAAGCGATCCTTCGCCAGCCGGGTGACCGTCACATCGGCTTCGATACCACCGCGATCGTTTAGCCACTGGGTATAGACCATCCTGCCCACGGGGACTGAAACGTTATTGGAACAGACTCGATTCAGGAAGCTCTCGGCATCTGGGCCTTCCAGCTGATACTTTGAAAATGAACTCTGGTCGATAACGCCGACAGCATTGCGCACCGCATCGTGCTCAGCTTTGTTGTTCTCAAACCAGTTCTGTCGCCCGAAGGAGTATTCGTATTCAGCTTTTTGACCTTCGTTAGCGAACCAGTTCGCTCGTTCCCAACCATTTTCAACGCCAAATACTGCCCCTTGCGCTTTTAGTTGCTCGTGCAATACAGAACGCCGCACGCCGCGAGCCGTCTTAAACTGTTTAAAGGGGTAGTGTGTTTCATAGAGCAGTCCCAGTGATTCAGTGGTTCGCTCGTAGAGGTAATTCTGAGTACCCTGAAATGGCATATTACGGCGAATATCCACATCCCATAAATCTCTGGGGGCATGGCCTTTCTTGATCCATTCAGCCAGCATTTTACCTGCTCCACCAGCAGACTGAATGCCTACTGAGTTAAAGCCCGCAGCAACAAAATAGTTGCGCAGTTCGGGAGCCTCTCCGAGGTGATAACGGTCATCAGGGGTAAATGATTCCGGACCATTGAAGAATACCTGCAGACCGGTACGCTCCAGGATGGGAAGGCGATGCATGGCCGCTTCCAGATAGGGCTCAAGGTGTTCGAAATCATCCGGTAACTGATCAAAACAAAAGTCCTCGGGAATACCGTTCATGCCCCAGGGCTTGGCGCCAGGTTCGAACATTCCGACCAGAAGTTTTCCTGCATCTTCTTTGTAATAGCAGTATCCATCCATATCCCGCAGGGTGGGCAATCCGTGCTGCAAGTCCGGCATGTTTTCGGTGACAACGTAAAAGTGTTCCGCACCATGCAGCGGTACGTTGATGCCAGCCTTTTTACCAAACTCCCGTGCCCACATCCCGGCGCAGTTGACGACGTATTCGGCCTCGATATCACCCCGTTCGGTGATCACTCCGGCGGCCTTGCCATCCCGGACTTTCATGTCCAGAACTTTGGTATTCTCGAAGATTTGAGCACCGCCCAGCTTGGCACCCTTAGCCAGTGCCTGGGTGACGTCGACGGGGCTGGTCATACCGTCCATCGGCAGATGAATTGCGCCGATAACATCGTCGATATTGAGCAGCGGCCACATTTCCTTGGCATGCTCCGGGCTGATCACATCACAGGGAAAGCCTGCAACCTTAGCCATGGAGGCACCGCGTTTTATTTCCGCCAGACGCTCCTTGTTGGTAGCGATGGTCAAGGAGCCATTGCGGACAAAGCCGGTTGCCTGACCTGTCTCCGCCTCCAGTTGCTCATAAAGGCTGGCGCTGTAGTTGGCCAGCATCGACATACTGTAGGTGGCACGTAGCGTCGGTACCAGGCCCGCCGCGTGCCAGGTGGTGCCACAGGTGAGCGTTTTACGTTCCAGCAAGACTACATCGGTAAAACCGAGTTTTGTCAGATGATAGGCGATGCTGCAACCGATAACGCCGCCGCCAACAATGACGACCTGGGCAGAGGAGGGTAGTTGTTTGGACATTCTGCTTTCCCCTTTTCGGGTGTTCTTAAAAATCTGAATGCTGTTCTTAATCATCTAAGCGGTGAGCCGGTGGCAAAACCGTTACAGCGGCCAGCGAATATTGTTTAGAGTATGAGTATTCTAGAAGACGACAGTTTTGTTGCCGTGTATCAGGACCCTGTCCTCAAGATGGGCACGTATTCCTCGCGCCAATACTGTTTTTTCCACGTCTTTTCCAAGCCGGACAAGATCCTCCACACTGTCACTGTGACTGACTCTGACGACATCCTGATCAATAATCGGTCCTTCATCCAGCTGCTCAGTGACGTAGTGACAGGTTGCGCCAATCAGCTTGACCCCTCGCCGGGAAGCTTGATGATAGGGCTTGGCTCCGATGAAAGAAGGCAAGAAACTGTGATGAATATTGATGACCTGATGACGGTATTTTTCACAAAGTGCCTGGGGTAAGATCTGCATATAACGCGCTAAAACGATATTGTCCGCACTGTATTCCTCGACCAGACTCTCGACTTTTGCGAATCCGGGTGCCTTGTTGTCTTTTTCGATCACTACATGATGAAAAGGAATGCCGTACCATTCCACCAGCCCTCGCATATCGTTGTGATTTGAGATCACGCAGGGTATTTCACAATGCAGATCTCCACTTTTCCAGCGATCCAGCAAATCAGAAAGGCAGTGAGAGCCCTTACTGGCCATGATGATCATTTTCTTTGGTTGTGCACTGTCGGTAATCTGCCAGTTCATCTTCAGCTCTTCTGCCAGAGGTGTGAATTTGTCCCGCAGGGAGTCAATGTCGAACGGCAGGGAGTCCGCTCTGATTTCCAGTCGGGAGAAAAACCAGTTGCTCTCTTCATCCGAATGGTGCGCGGCTTCTGAAATCCAGCCACCACTGCGGGTAATGACCTCACCGACACGGGTAACAATGCCTACACAGTCAGGGCAGTCGAGGGTCAGGCGATAGGTATGATTCATCTTGGTTTCCTCTGGATCTCTGTCAACCACAGCCGCAGAGATCCTGTTATCAGGGATGTTGTACTGGGATTGTTGTACTGGAATTTTTGTATTAACGTTTTTTATCAGGGGCGAGAGCTGAGTGTTAGTTCATCTGGGTCAGCTCAATGCTTTCGAGCTCAGGCAGTGCCGTGAATAGATCCTGATGTAGGTTGTAATCAGCCACGTTGAAAATAGGCGCTTCATCATCATTTTTAATGGCAATAATGACAGTGGTTTCAGGCGCCAGAAGATGTGTTATCTGCTGCTCAGTGGTTAGTTTGGCTAGCACCGGTGCCAGGTTTTCAGGAAGCTGATGAGCCAATGCCGGGATTTCGGCTGCCACAACACGGCTGACCTCTTCAAGGGCGATTTCATCGAATAGATTCATTGCCATTTTTACATTTGTCAGCTCAACGTCAGAATTATCGGCCTTTACACGCACCTTGAGGTTGGCGTCTACCACCCTCTTTACTGCTACCTGTTCTTTCATTTCGACCTCAGTGAGATGCTTTTTATAGGTATTAGTTTATCGAAATTAGTTCAATTATGAAAAAATAGAAATAAATTTCATTTATGTATATTTATATAAATATTATGCCTGTGTCAATGAATTGTTAGCATGGGTCTATCAGTATTCTGCCAGTTATCACTGGTGAGATATGCAGGAAACGGTCTGAAGACACTTTATGGCGCTACCAAATAATAACGGGATCGATGATCTACTTTTTGTAGGTATTTGTTACCGAAAAGTTACTTATTTAATTGTTTAATAAGATTTTTGTTGAGGGTGAAGGTCTGCTGTTAAGGTCTTCCTTATTTTAAAATCGAACAAAAAGTAGACAATTTTTGCCAGATTGATTGCTAATCAGAATACCATTATGCAGTGATGTGAAAAAATTATAATAAAATTCACAATAGTGTATAAGTATCCAGTCTACTACCCTTTGTTGAACCTAATGAGTTGCTGGAGTACTCCGTGGTTTACACTGAGCGGTCTGTAAACCACATGTCAAAAGCTTTCCAGCAGGCAATGAAAGATATCTCCATGACGTTGAAAGTCGGTTTATAGTGTTGGCTCAGTGGCGCTCATTCCAGGTAGTGGTACCTTTGGAATGGAAGCTGTTGCCAGGCAAGTCGCCAGCAATAAGCAGTGTCCTGTTATCCGAAACGGTTGGTTCAGTTACCGCTGGAGCCTGATTCTGGAAACGGGGAGCATCCCTTCAGCCTGTACTCTGAGGAAGGATCGGCCGGTGGAAGCTGTTTTGTTGTTTTTGGGCTGGGGCGTTTTGAGCTGGTTCCTTTAGGAAAGGGCAACTCGTAGTTACCAAGCTTCAAGTATTACTTTAATAATTGGTCATTCATACGCTGTGAGTATTGGCCTTGTGCTGGTCCTTATGGCAACATTGCTGAGGTATCAATAGAATATCAGTGTGCTGACGGATATATCGCGCATACCTCGGCATGGAAACACGGATGCGTGCTATTCCGCAGAAGGGAGGCTGTTAATATCTAAAGCAAACCTCATAATTTCAACTTGTTATACTGATATTTGCCGATGCTATAGATTGGTGAAGCGCATGTGCGCGATATAAAATTATTATGAATTTAATTCGATGCATAGGAAGGGAGATATATGCACATACTAATCGGACTAATTACAGCAATAGGCGGCTTAATCTGGGCTTTTCACAGCCTTCAAAGATCCGGCGTTGATCTCAATTCTTTCAATCCATTTTTTTGGATTCGTCGCCGACGTTGGGAAAAACAACTAGGTACGAAGGCTGCCCACAATCTGGAAAGGCCAGTTGAAGCAGCTGCGCTTCTTTTGATTGGTGTGGCCAAAATTGAAGGTGAAATAACTAGAGAGCAAAAAAGAGAAGTTATTTCAATATTTGAGAATGAATTCAACATGGACAAAGAAAATGCTGCTGAGCTATTTTCTGCTTCATCATATTTATTACAAGACGTCACTGATATTCAGGTTGAGGTCAAAGCTATCCTAGCCCCCTGCAAAGATAGGTTTCAGAACGAGCAGTCTACCTCCTTTATTTCTATGCTTAAACAAGTAGCAAGCATTGACGGAGCTCCAAATGAGCAACAAAACATGTTAGTGAACACGGTGAAGCAGGAGCTATTTACTAAACCAATGGATGTTAAAGGTTGGTGATAACTACTTCTTTATATTTGATGAAAAATTACGAATGGTAATGCATCCAATAAAACCCTCATTTGAGGGGAAAGACTTCTCCTACGTTTAAGACTCAAACGGAAAGCCCATTTTTGCACATTTTTATCAGCTGTTGCTTCTACAGATTCTGGAACTTCGATCTACTGTTGGCCTAGTCTCAGATGTAAGAAACCAACAAAAAATCGCTGTCTTCAAACGATATGACAACTGGGATTGGATTATTGGTACATCTGTATATGTTGATGACAAGTGCTAAATGACAGACTTGGCTGAGAGCTCTATGATTATTGGAATTTAAATAACCATTGGCGGTTTGTACGAGTGTTGCTTTACTCAGGAAAAAGTCTAGCAAGAGAGCAATTTATGCTGATAGTTAGTACACTAGACACAACTGCTCTTTGATTCCAGTACCTTCTATAATTAAAGGAAGCTTCTCTATGAAATATGAATCAGATGAAACAACCTCTTCAGTTGATGCTGTTCATTTTTTTCTTATTGTTTTGGGGACTGTCTGTCTTACGCCTGGCGTACTAGCGATATATCAACCGGAGCTATTGCCTCGTCAGCTTGGTACAATGTCAGAGTTGGTTATTGATAATAGTAAGTTGTTAATAATATTGGGTGTTGTATTTTTTGCTATTAATATTATACGTTCTTCACTGTGCAAAAAATTAAATAAATAGAAGGTTAATTAGTTTTTTAATAAATCACTCTCTGAGATTGATACACTGCATCCCGGTATCAAGCTTATCTGCGATAATAGGGGGCTTCGACAAACTTTCGGTGAGTGTCTAAGCCAATGAAAACTATGCTACTGTTACTTATACTGAACGCTGACTGGTAATGGATTCAGTATCACCCTGGTTTTCAGTTAAGCTAACCCAAGAAATGAAGGTTAGCGCGAATTCAACTCCCAAGTGCGACACTCTCCTGTGCAGCTTGAAGCAACTCTCGAAAGACTACTTCTGGCTGCCTAAATCCCAGGCATTTCCTTGGCCTCAAATTTAATTGTTTTTCGGGGGGATTACCCAATGGTATTTTGTACTTTTTAACGCTAATCCTGCGCTCTCGAACCTTCTTTTGGGCATGAAAGGATCATAGCCATTACCCGTACCGTTTCGTCCAAGCTCCCGATAGACGGTTGAGCGATGAACATTAATGGTTTTGGCAATAGTGGCAGGCCGATAACCCTGCCTAAGGAGAACGGATATCTGGTATCGTTTACCTTCGGCCAACTGCTGATAACTCATGGTGATACACTTTTACTTTGGCGAGAAGAAGCGTACCACTGTCAGAAGTTGGCTACCTCTTACCGTTCAACCATGAGTGTCGCACTTATTATCTGAATCCCCGCTTAGCTATCAAATAAAAGACAATTGTTAGAATTATAGATGAGACAGCGTATGCAGGGAGAGTGGTTTTTAGCATCAATAAGCCACTTTCTACTCGCTGTTCTTCATGAAGAAAAGGGGTCGCTTGCAAATTAAACGAATAGTTAAAAATAGCAAAATTTATTGTGAAAGTTATCACAGCTAAGACTACATAAATTAGAAAAGTTTTCATATAAAGTAGCCTATTTAACTTCTCAAAACCAGATTTCATGGGAATTATTTAAATCACTAACTCTACCAAAAAATTCAAGAATACTTCTTGTAAACATTGATGAACTAGTTATTTCATCTTTATTCCAGAGATCTATATGATCTCCACTTCTTTGGTCGAAAGATTCATTTCCTCGTTGCCAATAATTCTTGAAAAAATTATTCCCGTTCGACCATTCAACTTTTCTTGAAACGAACTAGAGTTAATTTTTTCAAGTTTTCCTAACCAACTAAAATTAGACGTCTTCAACCAGTTTGCCATTTCTTCTGCAAGCAGAATATGTCTCATTCCCGGATGTGACCAGCATTTTTTAACTTTACTTCCCGAAGTAGAAATTCCAGACTTTATTAAAGCGTCACTTAAAGAAATCGCACAGTAGTTTCCAAACGGCCTGGTACTTGTAGCTTGTTTGTTTTGACACCTGGCCTTTATTAGGGTTTTGTCTGGAAAATTATTCCATAGCTTGTCGAACGTAATCACTTTATTCCCTTAAACTGAGCCAATTGTAGGCTTCTTAGCTTGTCTATATAAATGCTCGCCTAACAATCTCAAAACGAATTTAATAAGTCAATAGCTATCAATAATATACTCTATGGTATTAAAGTTACGCGAATATGAGCAGCCCTGACCAACAGTTGTTGAAGAAAAAATCGAGCCATAGAGCAATTAACGCCAATATTAATACATTAGAAACAATTGCTTTATGACACCGGTATACTGCGTCTAGGTATCAAGGTTATCTGTGATACAGGCGACTTCAACAAACTCTTTGCGAGTGTCTAAGCCAGTGAAAACTATGCTATTGTTACCTATACTGACCTCTGGCCAGCATGCTAATAGAAGGTGCGGTATGGCCTTGGCTTCCAGTTAACTCAAGTATTGAGGAGATCTATGCGAAATTCCCGTTTTTTTGTAATGGTAATACTTTTCATATTTATTGCTGGCTGTGCAGCTAAGAAGAATTTCCGGGTGACCTGTGCATCTGAACTGGATGTAGCTTGGAAAGAGCTTGATATTGCAAAAGCAAAAGGATTCTCAGGAACTGTAAGCTATACAAAGGCTGCGGGGCTTCTTTCGCTAGCTAAGTCAATGCAGACCGTAGAGAATTTTGATAATTGTGTAAGGCATGTCAAAGATGCAAGATACTATATCAAGCAATCTCGGCTGGGGCGTTGATACTAAATAATTTATGGTGAGTTTGTGTTTGGCAAGCTCACCATATGGGCATAGTAAAGCTGTCACTTTGTTTGTAAAAAGGCCGCAAACAAATCGTTCATTTCACCAAACCATTGAGTAAGGCGTCGAAGCTGTCAGAAAAGCTTTCCAGCTCTTGGTGAAAGGGGACTCAGCTTCGCTAGACTCGACGAAAAGAAGTAAGCCTCAGCCGGTCGAGGAAACAGCTGTTCTTTGACCTCGATACTGATGGTATCACCGTACAGTATAGTAAGCTTAATATGTTCGTTCTTTATACCAAACTCCTTTTTGGGCTGGTTGGATTTTTTGAAACTCAATAGGAAACTCTTGTTTGGTTATTGAGCATTCATCAAGGCATCGTTTAGAGTCAACGCGATAGGTTGTACTCGCATATTTTGGTTTCCATTGTCGATTTTTAATTTTTCCTACGGCTCCATCGTTATCCCAGACTTTAAATGCAGTCTTAGCTGATACGGGATGACACAGTTTTAGCGCTGTAATTTTTTCGATCTCTCCAATCCCAATATAAAAGCCAATAAGGTTAGATATTAAATCTTCTTGGCTAAATCCACTGTCAGTTGCAAAGCTAAGTACGGTTTGGAAGTTTTCAAATCGGTGCGATACTTCCATAAATATTGATAGTGCTACTCGCTTTTTCTGTTCAATAGTTAGGCCTTTCTTTACGAAATAGCGACCTTCTCTTCCAGGCTTTCCTATATAGCCAGCATGATCCTGACGAAACCTTACTTCAAAGCCAGCTGAACCATCTGCGAACTTGAAGCGAGGATCTGTTTTACAACTGCCAGGCATCCCGAAGTAATGGGCCATTGTCATAACACTATTAGCACCATAGGGAGTGCGTCCACAGCGTGGATCTATTGCTTCAGAACTTTCATTTATTAGTTGTTTCCAAAGGTTTTCTGCTCCAATCTCCATTCTTGCATTTGTAGGATCAAGATGCCCTAAATCTATCCAACCAGCTTTACAGGTATATATCAGCCCGTACCGACGTTCCAGGTTACTAGTGATAGTTCCATCTAAAATATCCTTCCGTGAACTCATTTCAAAATCCTATAAATGTTATATTAGCTTTTAGATTGTCTGTGCCCTTTTTCTTTGAAAATATTGCAGAAATAACCCTTTTCTGTTTATCGGTTTTTTCGCAGATGAAATAAGCTTCTTGAGGAGGAAATCTGCATATAAAATCAATAAATTCAAGTTCTTGGGTCAGGTGTTTTTCAGAATATTTGGTAGGGTAGTCAACTATGACAGCTGTACGTTTAAGCCCGTCAGCTGCTCCGACCTTATACAATGGTTCTTTAATTGCACCAAGTATTGGAAAACTTTTTACTTCATTATCTACCTTAAGAAAATACGCTAAGGAGTTTTGATTGAATCCTGAAGGTTCCCAAAAGTAATAAACTGAATAGCTCCAAATTATGCATATAGCTAGTGCTATACTTGAGCCGACTATTTTAGCTAAATTCATATGTCTCTTTAAGCAGAAAAATTATATGTGCATTTGATGATAGCCCGTGCATCTATCGCTTTTACTCAGATACCTATAAAGATCTGGGTCAAGAGTCCCGAGATAAGAACACTATAGTATTTAGCTACGTTAGAGTCAGTTGGGGGATGATTGGTTTCAAATGAGCTATGCATAGGATCTATCCATTGATTGCAAGGGGTTAACTTCCGTGATTAGATGGATTGCGAGCTAAGCTATCAGTTGCCCGCGTTACTTGCAAGAGACTGAAGATATTTTATACAGAAAGTATTGTAACAAAATTGAAGGAATTTATTGTTGGATACAGCGTTCTATGAGATAGGTAAATTTAAATTTCATGTAAAAATATAAATGAATAGCCAGGTTTTTATTAAAGTAATTAAGTTTTACAATGTATAAATTAATCATTACAGTTTTTGTCTGCTGTAGTCTGTAAGTATTAGCGTAATACTCTATGAATATCGAGCAAAAGATAATTAAGGCATTCGGTCTATCTTCAGATATTGTTGTTTCTGATGATTTTATTGAGAAAAATGATGATCTCATGTGGCTAGAGCGAGAAATTGATTATCTAATCTATGTGCCTAGTTACATGTTGTGGTGTGTAAGGCATAAAGAGTATAAAGGGAATATAGTCTGTGACAGAACAATTAGTGCCCTTGCAGAGTTTGGCCGCTGTAAGAAGTCGGATATAGCTCATTTAAACTTTAAAGATCTCTGTAATGAGAGGCAGAAATCTGTGGTATCGGAGTTTTTAAGTTGGGCGCTTGTTCATTTGAAACTTTGTAATGAGGATACAATAATTAGGTCTCTCAAATATTGGTAGCGATCTGTCAGATCGCTGAAATTGGCATGTGTGATATATAAGTGTTAACGCTAATAAGGATGATCGAGTGAGTACGATACCGATAGAAACATCAGTCGTATCAGGTGTAGTGATTTCAACTTCAGGAAACGAAACCAAGATTTTACTCATGAAGCGAGCAAAGGAAGGGTTTTGGTGTCATGTTGCGGGAAAGATTGAGAGCAATGAGGCGGCTTGGCAGGCTCTGGTCCGAGAACTTAAAGAAGAAACCGGACTGATGGCGGAGGAGCTGTATACAGCTGAATACCTCGAACAATTTTATGAATCCAAAAAGAATGTGATAACGCTTATTCCGGTATTCGTTGTCAAAGTGTCGTCAGATAAAAAAATAACTCTCAATGAAGAGCATAGCGAGTTTCGTTGGTGCTCCTTGCAAGAAGCAAAGTCTCTTGCGCCTTTCCCGAATCAGAAAAAACTATACGATCACGTATGGCAGTACTTCGTGGAAGAAGAGCCTTCAGAGCTTATGAAAGCAGGTGGAGAGTTAACACATATAAGCACTGGGGCACAGTAAAGCTGCGCGGGTGTTTGAAGCGTTAGGGCTGCGCGAGTATGATTCGAATTGCTCTGTTCAACAGACAGTTGGACCAATGGCTGCAATCGTCATTTGAATGGCTGTTTCTTTGCAGGTTTCTTAAGCACGGCGGACATACAAGGAGAGTTGATGAATCTTAATCAAGTTACCTTAGCGGTACAGAATATGGATAAAGCAACTGAGTTTTATCGGGCTTTAGGCTTCACCCAAATTGTTGACACAGAACATTATGCTCGTTTTGAGTGTCCAGAAGGAGAGTCAACATTTTCACTGTATCTAGAGACAGAAGAGTTTAAAAATAGCAGTGTTATCTATTTTGAGCACGAACAACTTGATGACTGGGTCATGGAACTAAAATCAAAGGGCATCAAGTTTGAACAAGAACCCACAGATCAACCTTACTTATGGCGTGAAGCTGTTTTAAGTGATCCGTCAGGTAATAAGATAAAACTCTATTGGGCTGGGGATAACCGGCTAAATCCTCCCTGGCGAGTAGAAAAAGGGCCTGATCATAAAGGCTGATGATTCGATGAAACTTCGGCTATTGAGCTCTTGCGATATTTACGAATTACTTCAATTTGAAGTCAAAAATCGATTGTGGTTTGAATCACATATAGAAAAGCGAGATCCCGATTTCTATTCGATAAAGGGAGTTTCTGCACATGTTCAAGAGTATATAAGCTATTGTGAGTCAGCTAGGATGTATGCCGGAGTGGTGGAGGAAGGAGGAAAAATCATTGGGCGGGTCAATTTGAGAAACTTGGATTCTAAGGGCGCTGAAGGGATGCTTGGCTATCGGGTTTCGCAGCAAGAAAGTGGCAAAGGTGTTGCCAGTTTTGGTGTTGAAAATATTCTAAATATCTCTAGAGAACAGTTAATGCTACGCAGTATTAGAGCAAAAGTTTCTGTTCATAACACAGCATCTCAACGGGTCTTGGAGAAGTTCGGCTTTAAAGATATAGGAATCCACCTAAATTCAATAAATGTGGGGGCAAGAAGGTTAGACACCATTGAATACCTACTTAAACTCGCTTAATAAGTACCGCTAGGAATGATGTCTGCTTTGACCTTTGTTTCGGTACTAAATCCGCTGTTAATGATCAAAAATCTAAGGACTTCTGGATGAGTAAAGAAAACTATCGGCAGGAGCTGATAGAGAAAATTGAAGTTCCTGTTCAGCAAGGACAGATAATGGCTGGTTTGGTGAAAACCACTTATTTGTCTGCAGGTGAAGGACCTGTTGTCATATGTTTGCATGGAGCGGGGGCTGGAGCTGTGACCTGGTATCCGTCAATTAGTGTTATCGCACAAAATTTTCATGTAATTGCGCCGGATATAGTCGGCTATGGTGAATCTGATAAACCTGATGGGGCTTATGACCGCCCTTACTTTTCAGCCTGGCTAAAGGAATTTATGTCGGCACTGGAAATCTCTAAAGCACATATCGTCGGCTTATCTCAAGGAGGAGCCGTTGCTCTCCAGTTTGCTCTGGATAATCCTGAGATGGTTGATAAGCTTGTCTTAGTTGATTCCGGTGCACTCGGCGCCCAGCCGTCTGTTTTACCCTTTATTGGCATGATTTGGTTGAACAGCTTTCCGTCCCTGCTTGCAAATCGGTTTTACTCTCGCTACATATTACATAACCCAGATAACCGGGATCCGAATCACGGATATTATTCTGTTGAGGTGATTAAGCGTGAGGGCGGTAAGAAAGCCTTCACTCAGGGCAGGGGAGCTGCCGTATCAGCAATATCAGAAGACTCCCTTGGGCAGATACAAAGCGATACGCTAATTATCTGGGGAGAAAAAGATCGATTGTTTTCAATCGAGCATGGTGAAGCAGCAGCTCGCATGATACCAAATGCGACATTCCATCCAATTCAGGATGCCGGGCATCTACCGTTGATGGATCAGCCTGAAGCCTTTAATAAGGCTCTCCTTGAGTTTTTGAAAGAGAAAAGACAGGCCCTGTGAAAAGCCAAGGTATCAACAAACAAAGTCTGTGTAACCATGGCTGTATACTTCTAGCTGGATCATAGGGACTTACTTGCCGGTTTTCTGGAGTTATTCAAAGCTGCTGCTAAGCGGATAGAAATCAATAGGCTATACTGTGTGTTGCCTTGGTTATGGTGTAAAACCTGATATAAAGAAAGCCCAGCGGCTGTGTACTCATCTTTTTTTTGTTTTCCTGAAAGAATGATAGTGCTTCTGGCTAAGTTGATTGGATGATAAAACTATTACAGGATGTTGCTATGTTAAAATATTGCTTGATTCCATATGGTCGATTGATTTTCTGCATATTAACTCTTAGCTTGTTAGCGGGTTGTCATTCGAGACATTCAACGATAAAACCGCAAGAAACCCCTGATAAATTCTATGCCGCATACAGTCTGTTTGCACCGGCTTCGAACGGTGACACTCTTTTGTATGCCCGAGTTATCGTTGGTGGTATTAATGTGAGCTGTCCTGAATTAGTGGGTAGCGACAACAGCAATATAACCATGTCGGTCAGGGGCTTTCATCCAGACCTGAATGCTCATAGCCAAAATTTTCCTGTAACTGTATGTGAGGCGATTATCGTCTCTGATGTCTCATATTCGGTTGCTTCAAGTTCTTTACAGATTGATGCTGTTACTTTAAACCCTTCTTCAGTGCTTGTTTATGGTGATACCGGTTGTAAGGCATCGGTTTGTAAAAAGGGAGAGTCGGCCAGTCCTTTCGATCAACTGGCCCAGTCAGGGGCAAATGCCAATGCAGACCTTATTTTGCATATGGGAGATTATAACTATCGTGGAACCTCTGGCAGTATAAGAAAAAAACCAACCGAAATTTATGCTTACGATGCCGGTGATGGTGGATATGAAGGCGCAGCCTGTGGTTTCGTGCAGAGTGACTATTACAGTCAAAATGCCAGTGATAGTCCTAAGCCTGATCGTTGGCAATATTGGCAAGATGACTTCTTTGAGCCTGCGAAAGAGTTGCTGTCGACTGCACCCTGGGTCTTTACCCGGGGGAATCATGAGCTTTGCAGTCGGGCCGGTGTTGGCTGGTTTTATTTCCTGGGTCCCGGTTCTTCTCTTGACGGTGGTATTCCGCAGCTAACCTGCCCTAATCAGGGCCTTTTGGATTCTCCGGCCAATGGGGCTGTGAACAATATTTCGATGATTCAACCCTATTCTGTTTCGCTTAAGCCGGTGGATCTATGGGTGATTGACAGTGCCAATGCCTGTGATGCGAGCGCTGGCAATCCATTAACGGCACAGTACAGCATGCAGTTTGAGCAGCTTCAAAAAGGGGTTGCCACTAGCGCTAAACCAGTTTGGATGCTGACACATCGGCCAACTTGGGGGGCTTCGGTTGCAAGCGTCAAGAATGGTGAGTCAGCGCCAGCAATAACAGCAATTAACATCATGATGCAGGAAGCATTGCGAAATACATCTTCTGCTCAATTTCCTGAAGCGCTTCAGCTTCTGCTATCGGGCCATATGCATCTCTTTCAATCCGTAAGTTTTCTGGAAAAAAGCGCTGAAAGACCTGCGCAAATAATAGTAGGTAATAGTGGCGTCAGTTTAAATAAGTCACCCAAAGGAAATTATCAGTCGGTCATTGATGGCGAAGAAGCGAACATTAACCAGCTGAATGAATATGGGTTCCTGTCAATACTGTTAAACCCCGATGGCTCTTGGGCAGGTGATATTCTGAATCTTTCTGGTAGCTCCATTGCTCGTTGTAACAGTGAGAATAGATTAGAGGGTAAACCCGTTTGTAGCATTAATGATTAGTGACAACAGAGAATGAAAAAGGGTGTCACAGTGCAATTTCACCGGCTTCAGCAAGCTTGACCGGTGAATACCACTAGCATGTATGTACTGCGAGGAGTTATGGCGATATAGAAGGCTTTGTCGCGACTAAATTAACCAGGGTTTCTTCTCTTATCGGCGATGGCTTAATGCCGAACCAGTTTTCCATGATCCCCAGATCTTCTCGGCTCCACCATAAATAGGGATATGAGATAGATGAGTCTGGCAAATCAAAACCGGCCTCTCTAATCATTTCTAAATATTGTACGGCAGTTTTCTGTACATCCATTGGATGGCGAAATAACAAGCGTATTATCCATGAATGAATATATCTTCGGGTAGACTCGGCAAATAGCATTACACCACCCGGCTTAAGGACGCGGAAAAACTCTTTAATAGCTGATTCCTGATCGATAAGGTGGTGAAAGGTTTGGTGACAGAATAGTAAGTCCACGCTGTTATCTTCCAAACGCAGACTTGAACTTGAACCTTGAATGAGATGGACCTTGATACCTTCTATTTTGGCCTCTTTATCCGATCTTTCCAGCATCTCTGGGTCAATGTCCATTCCAACTAATTTATTTGGGCAAAAACGATCATGTAGTTTTTTGAGAGAGCGGCCATATCCGCAGCCAACATCAACTACAACATCATAAGACTCTTTACGTTTTGGAATGAGTCGTTCCACATCTTTTAATGCTCGTTCCAAAACTTGCTGTGTCCAAACATCTGTCCGTAAAAACCACTTACCAAACTCTGTTTCTGGTACATAGGGTTCTACTATTTTTTCTGACAGGGATGTGTTCATGTCATCTCTTAGGGCAACTGAGTAATTTATAAAAAGGCAAGAAACATGAAGCACTTCTTGCCAGATAGAAAAGCCGCACAAGCATTAAATATACTTTCGAGCGTATTTTGCGATCTTGGAGTGAGGTGTTTCCGCTGCTACTTCAGTGAGCAGGGTCTGGTAACTTCCATTTCCATTCTGACCAATTACTTTGCAGAGCCAGGCAACGGTATCTTGTTCCTGTGCATCTAGTGGTTTTTTATACGATTCATGAATCAGTTCAGCCGACTTCTCTAAAAGCTGAGAGGTTGATCTGCGTTCGTGAAACAAGGCTCGGGCAGCCATCCTTTGGACAAAGTGGTCTCTGTTATTGAGCATCTTTAGGTAGATGGCTTCATCAATTCTTAAGCCTTCTGTACTTGTTTGGGATTGTTCAATTGCATTATGCCAAATGCCGTAGTTAGGCAAGTCTGTTAGTGCTTTCCTGGCGTGTTTTTTTACTTCCCAGGGCTCGGATATATGAGTCAGTTGGGTAATATAGTCTCGGTACTTTTCATTACCGCTGTATCCCAGAGCACGGACATAGTAGGTTGCCAGTTTCTTCTGACGAGGTGACAATTCCTCTTCTGGTGAAAGCAGCTCGACTAATCTCTGCTCAATGACGTCATATAATGCTGGGCTGGAAATGCCGCTCCATTGCAGTCTTTTCAGAGCGACAAGCTTTGTTTTCTCATTTTGCGATGATACTTTATTCAGCAGGTAGTCAACGTATTCAGCCTCGGTACTCATGGCTGAGACAGTTCCCACCCATAGCAACGAAAGCGTTATTGCCATCCATATTTTTTTGATCATTATTCAGGTTTCTCCTTTTAAACCCAGTGTTTAAATATCAGCGACGTATTTATGCCACCAAAAGCGAAATTGTTACTCATAACGTATTCAGTACTGATCTCACGACCTGATCCCATAAGATAATCCAGCTCCGCGCACTCTGGATCGGGGTTGAGCAAGTTTGCTGTACCATGAAACCAGCCCTGATTCATCATTTCTATAGCTGTCCATGCTTCCAAAGCTCCGCAGGCACCTAGAGTGTGGCCAGTGAAACTCTTTAAAGAACTTATAGCTATCGGCTTACCAAACACCGCAGCGGTTGCATGGCTCTCTGCAATATCACCACGCTCTGTTGCTGTACCATGAGCACTTACATAGCCAATTTCGCTTGGTGAGATTCTGGCCTCTGCCAGTGAAAGGCGCATTGCCTTTTCCATTGTTTCAGCGGATGGTTGAGTGACGTGACTGCCATCGGAATTGGTACCGAAGCCAACAATCTCTGCATGTATTTTTGCACCGCGTGACAGTGCATGTTCCAGTTCTTCCAGAATCAGCGTACCGCCACCTTCTCCGATCACCAGTCCATCTCGGTCTTTGTCGAATGGTCGAGGAGAAAGATGGGGCTCATCATTGCGTATACTGGTCGCATAGAGGGTATCGAATACGGCTGCTTCTGTTGCGCATAGACCTTCGCAGCCCCCTGCTACCATTATTAACTGTTGTCCATGTTTGATTGCTTCATAGGCATAGCCAATACCCTGACTGCCTGAGGTACAGGCGCTGGAAGTTGTAATAACGCGTCCTTGTAAACCAAAATAGACACCAATATTCACCGGGGCGGTATGGGCCATCATCTTAATATAGGAGTTTGCGTTCAGGCCATCAGAAGACAGATTGAGCAGCATGTTGCCGAACTCACCGAACGCATCGGTGTCTCCCACAGAAGATCCATAAGCGACTCCGACTGCACCGCTGTGGAGTATATCCTCTCCCAGTATCTCAGCATCCTTTAGCGCCAGTTCTGTACTCCGTACACCAAACTGCGCAACTCGTCCCATGCTACGTAATTCTTTGCGTTTATAATGGGCGGGCATTTCAAAATCGGTTATCTGGCCACCCAGGCGAGTATTCAATCCATCGTATTTATCCCAGCTGTCTATACGGGATATTCCCGTGACTACACTCCTCAAAGCGCTTTGCATTGAATCCCAGTCATTACCAATCGGCGAGAAACCGGCCATTCCGGTTACAACTACACGCTTCATTAATACATTCCACCATTAACAGAAATTACTTGTCGAGTAATGTATGCAGCATCCTCAGACATCAGAAAACTGACAGTTCCAGCCACTTCTTCAACCTGACCAACACGCTGCATAGGAATCATTTTTAGCGCTTCATCTAGCGGCAGATCATCTGTCATTTCAGTATCAATCAGCCCTGGTGCAACACAATTCACGGTAATCTTTCGCTTGGCCAATTCAACCGCTAGTGCTTTGGTCGCCCCAATAATCCCGGCTTTTGCGGCGCTGTAATTTACCTGTCCCCGATTCCCCATTTCCCCGGAAACGGATGAAAGAGTAACGATTCGACAGGGCGTCCGACGCCTGATCATTGGCATAATGACGGGGTGAAGTACGTTGTAGAATCCATCAAGGTTGGTTCTTAAAACCAGATCCCAGTCTTCACCTGGTATAGCGGGGAATGCGTTATCTCTGGCAACTCCGGCGTTACAAACTACTCCATAATAGGCTCCGTGCTGCTCAATATCTTTTTCAAGAACATCACAGCATTGTTTGCGATCAGATATATCGAATTGTAATATGCGTGCTTTGCGTCCATACCCTGTAATTTCCGAAGCTACTGTCTCTGCGCTATCACGATTACTGCGGCAATGTAGTGCTAGATCATACCCTTCTCTTGCCAGACGCAGGGCTATTGCTTTTCCGATACCTCGGCTGGAACCTGTTACCAAAATTGTTTCTGTCATGAATTCGCATCCTGTAAAAACTGATCAGCATCGTCAGGCTGAAAAACATTAAGGTTTGCTGAGGCTTCTATACCTTCACCCTGTAGCAGGCAGCTAAACGCACTGAGGCCATTATCTCCCTGTAACTCGCGTCGTACTTTTATTGACAGTGTTTGTCCTATAGGGAAATAATCGGTTGTACAGCGATATTTACGTGTACCTAACAAGAATCCAAGTTTTGGCTGATCTCCACTTAAACGCTCCTTGGAACCAGAAAAAGCACCGATTGCCTGTGCAAGGTATTCAAGCCCTATCCATGCGGGGACCCCCCTTTCATCAACAAACATTGAGTCAGTTGTAATCTGAACCTCAGCGTGCAGCCAGTCTTCGCCATATTCGACAATAGTATCTAAAAGACTCATCTTTCCTGAGTGTGGAACGAGTTCTTCTACGCTAAATTTCGGCATCATTGAATACGTCCCAAGAGCAAAGAGATATTATTTCCACCAAAGGCGAAGGAATTACTTAAGGCATATTGCGGGGGAGCTGTTAGTTTGGTTTTTGGGGTTATTAAATTAAGGGGGGGAAGTTCAGGGTCTTTAACACCATCCCAAAGGTGGATGGGTAGTAAAGAATCAGTCTTAGTGCTATTCAGTGTCAACCAGCATATGCCTGCTTCTACGGCCCCTGCTGCACCCAGAGTGTGCCCTGTAAAGGGTTTGGTTGAACTGCAAAGGGTGTGTTCGCCAAAAACCTGACTGATTGCTATGGATTCCATTTGGTCATTCAAAGCTGTTGCAGTGCCATGCAGGTTGATATAGTCGACTTCAGCGGCAGAAATAGAGCCGTCTTTCAATGCCGCTGTCATGCATCGTATAGCTCCGGCTCCTGTAGGGTCGGGTGCTGAAATATGATGGGCATCGGAGCCTTCGCCAACGCCTGTCAGTTCGATTCCAGAGGCTTCAGTGGTGATTAGAAATAATGCCGCTCCTTCGCCAATATTGATCCCATCTCTGTTTTTGCTGAATGGATTGCAACGATTTTCACTGACCGCTTCAAGTGATGAAAATCCTTGTACGGTCAGATGACATAAGGTATCAACACCTCCAGCAATGACGGCATCACAAATACCTGCACGAATTAAGCGTCTTGCTGTTGCCAGCGCTTTTGCTCCGGAAGAACAGGCTGTCGATATGCCATAAGCAGGCCCTCGTACATCAAGTATCTGAGCGATGAACTGTGCGGTTGCTCCCATTTCTTGCTGACTGTAATTGTAGTCAGGCGGCAAATTTCCGGTCTGTATCCACTGTTTGATAGAAGACTCACATTCGGCAATGCCGGAAGTACTGGTACCAATGACCACGCCAACTCTATGGGGGCCAAAGTGCTGGATGGCTGCGCTAACGTCGACATCCATTTGCCTGAGAGCCGCCAAAGCAAACTGGTTGTTGCGGCTGTACCACTTATTATCTGGCAGAGGTATCGGTGGCAACTCTCCATTGTACATCCCGAGAGGGAGAGGCCTGCCTGCACTATAGTTGTCAGTTATCGTGAGTTTGGCCTCCTTTGCCATGAGGTTATTTTTAACGGATGCAGCCGTATCACCTGCAGAGCAAAGCATTCCCAATGTATTGAGGTAACATTTTTCGGCGGTCATAAATCCATTTTCTCCAGCATATGGATCTTCACGGAGTAATCACGAAGATAGTTTTTTACGTCTATCTTTTTCGATTGATAGCTGACTGTCAGCACTGTCCCGGCTGAAGTCAGAAGTGTTCGTTGATATTCAGTAAAATTCAGATCCCAGCCATCACTTTCCAGATAGTGACTTTTAATCGAAAGCTCAGGCCAGAGTGCGAACTGAATAACAGCAAGAATTTCTTCACCGGGAAGATCAAAAGCTGCAAGACTGTCTTGTGTCAGTTTTTTGCCGTCATACTCCAAGGAGAATAGCTGTTGTCCCGTCGGCAGGACAGCGATTAATTTCAGTTGATGTGACAGTAATCTTGTAACGACCAAGAACTGCTGTTGCCTCCCGCGGGACTCCATTGTAACTGCTTGTTTAATCAGCATCGCTCCAGGGCCTTCTGTCGTGGGCAGTAGCTTTAAGTGTTCTGGCGCAGGTGCTTGATAACCAATAACACTGCAGCCATTGAGGCTGAGTAAAAGTATCAAGGAGCAAGTCAACCAATACAGTTTTTCTGCCATCGGTTTAAAAACAACATGCTGTTTATTAAGTGTATTAGTATGTTTCTTTATTCTGATCATATTTGGCTATCTGTCCTGTTGTTTTTTCGCGCAGTCGGAGTCAGTAGCCAAACAAAAACTAACCCCAGCAGTACGGTTAATCCAAAGTGATGCAAAACCGGTGTATCGCTTAAGGCCAGTAAGCCAAACGCCAGCAAGCTTGTGTATGTAGAAAGAGATACTGCTAGCCAGGTGTGGGCTGCTTCATCTGTTTCAAATAAGAAAATTCCCATATCAAGGCCTATACCTAAAACCAGGATTAGAGCCATCAGGTGAAACAGGTTAATCCCTTGCTCTAGCTGTAACAGTATTGCAAGAGAGAATATTGATGCCAGGAATGGAGGCATTACTATGCGCCATACCTGAGTTTTATAGCGTAAGGACAAGACTAATAGAACACAAAGGTAAGCGATGATGACCCAAGTAAGAATTTGTCCACGATAATTGCCCATTAAGTCGGAGATGTTCTGGACTTGATCAACATAAAATATTTCGGGATCGACATCAGTTAATGAAACTAGCTGTTCCTTTGTCTCGTGACTTAAGTCTCCGGAAAAGCGAATAACGGTTGCTGCTGATGTTTCAGACTGTAAGACTATCAGGTCTTTCCAGTTTTTAGCCCCTCGGTGTTGTTGCCAAACTTCTGGAGTTAGTTGCTGTTCCACGTCCTGCTCAAAATTCAATCGAGCGGTGTCTAAACCCTTGTCGGAAACATTGAATATTGTGTATAAGGGTTTTAGCTGTTGGTCATACAGTTGACGAGCAAGAATGGTATTTTCAGTTTGACGTTGCAGTGACGGCAGGACTTGGGAAAGAGCTTGATAATCATTGAGTTGCCCATTTTCTTTCAAGCGATTCAACTCAATGGAGATTTGTTCCTCCTTTTGCAGACAATGTTCCAGTGAGTCGGCGGTAATCAAAATAAACTGGGAACTGCTGCTGGTTTTCAGTGCTTGCTGTATCCGTTTCTCCTGGGCTAACAGGTTGGCAGGGGAGGTTTGCAACAGGCGGATATCATCCAGGCTGCTGCTGTTCCAAAGTGCTTGAATTGCTATACCTGAAGAGGCAAGTAAAAGCAGCATCAGCAATGGATTGCCTTCAACCCGGGGAATACGTTTACGGAGTCGATCCAGTGTTAGTGCGGCCTTCAACGGTTTTAGAGGGTCTTGCTTTGTCAACAGGGGTAAACAGAGTACAACAGTAAGCCAGGATGCAGATAACCCAACTACCGAAAAAACTGCCATTTGACGTAAGCCGGGAAATGGAGCCAATGCCTGCGCTGCATAAGCTACTACGCTGGAAAACAGTCCCAGCATTAAACCGGGCAACAGTCTTCGCATTATCTGATTATGTGGTGAGACAGATCTTTCTGTTAAAAAATGCAGTGCGTAATCTATCGATACGCCAACCAAGCCTGCGCCAAAGGCAAAAGTAACCAGGTGCACCCGATCAAAAACGAGCATAGTCACGGCAGCAGCTGAGATACAGCCTATTGATACGGTAAACAGCAACAACATTAAGGGTTTAAAGCGGCGAAAAACACAGAGGATAGCGATGATGATCCCCAATAGCGAGCCCAGGCCAATCGTCGATATTTCTTTACTGGCCTGGTTAGCGCCCGCTGCTGCATGTAACAGCATCCCTGACATATCAATGGAGACTGCTGTTTTATCCAGCTGATGTTTCTGAATCGCTATTGTTTCCAATACTCTATGTTGCACGTCAGGCGCGAAGGGGTCGCTGGCAAGCGCAGCAATAAGCATATAGGAGGGTTGCTCTGCCCCTACGACTTTGAGTAATGAATCAGATACCTGTAGGTCCAGATTACTGAAGCGCTGTAAAGATAGTTCGTTGAAAAAGCCAAAAGGGTCTTCGATAATTGAACTGCCGCCTACTGAAATAGGACTATATAGTCGGTGCAGTGCTCGCTGTTTAATCTGTATATAGTCTTCTGTCAGCAACAGTTTTCTGGTGGTTTCATCGATAACTGAGAAACGAAAAGGGTATAACTCATCTTGATATTTTGAGGTCTCGCTCTCATTGATCTGCCAGGTTACTTCGGAGATATCGGGGAGTACGATTAAACTTTCTGCCAGTGATTTGATCGCAGTACGGGCAGTTTCTTCATTTTTCGCAGAAACCAGCAGAATTATCCGTTTAGAGAAGCGTTCAGCCATTTGATCTATTGCTCGCTGGATCACCGGCTGTTGTTCAGATTCCGGCAATAATGCGAGGATACTGGAATCAAATGCTGGTCCCTGTCTGAAGGCTAGAAACACAACAATAATAACCAGCAATATCCAGCTGGTTGCTGCCCAACGGTGGGAGGAAATACGTTCTTTCATTGATTCAGTCTGTCGAATCGTATGGTCGTGCGATCACCACTTTTTTCGTGAAAGATCAGTTCACGCAGCAAAGTATCACCTTTTAGTTCAACCAGGCTGATAACCTGTGCCATTGTTCTGTCGGTGGGGAGCAGTTTTGCGTACCAGTTTTTACCGTTGATCTCTCCTGACAGCTCAAAATACATCGCCAGATTGTTCCATTCGGCTGCCAGTGCCGAGAAGAATATTTCACTAAGAATTCCGGCTATCGGGTTTGAGTTTGTATCCAGCCGCAGGAGTTCTTGATCTCCCTGTTTATTGATGATGGCAGAAGGTGTCATAACCAGTTCATTTTGAATAGGCTTCAGAGTTTTCCACTGAAGCATCTGACCCTGATGATAATAAAAGAGTCCTGTTGAAATCAGCGATGTATCCAGTGCACTAAGGTATTTCTCTTGAGTAAAATGTCCGCTAAGCTGTTCTGGTGCTTCGGATACATTATCAAGTTGTTTGAATGTCAGTTCTGCGTATGAGGCTGATGACAATAACAGCAAAAAGAACAGTAGATATCGATTCACCGTGCTATCCCCAGTTTATTAAATAGGATATCAGGAGATGCGTAGAGCATTTCACCACTTGTATGATCGACGGCTACCTGAACTGTATGTGCTCTGGTCAATCGTTGACCGGTTTCCTGATCCTCAATTAGATAGTTCACCTTAAGCCTGTTTTCCCATTCTGTAAGTGTTGCCTTGACACAAACTATTTGCTGGAACCGCAAAGGTTGAGCGTAACGGATTCGAATATCAATTACTGGCCATGCGTATCCAGAATCTTCCATTTGTTTATAGTTATAATCGATTTTATCCAATAGCGCACAACGCGCTAATTCCAGGTATTTTACATAGTGTCCGTGCCAGGCCACACGCATGACATCGACATCATGAAAAGGGATCTCGATTACAACTTCAGCTTCTATCACTAGCTCATTCCTATAAAGCGCGTGTGCGCAGACTGCTTTTACTTAGTGGTTTTTTGCAGAGGCATCAGGATTACACTGCTTCGAACTGCTTCCTCTTAAGGACGGATCCGTTAAATAAGGGGATGTGTCTTCAGTCCAGAAAGGGTAGAAATTAAACCATTGTAACGGGGCCTTTATACAATAGTGTTCCAACCGATCAGTATAATCTTGTACGGCGCTATTGATCGCCTGTGAGCGTTCTCGGCGTGGAAATTTCAACTGTTCCGTGAGCAGTTCAATATAAATGTGATATCGGGTTTGCTGCTTCAGGCAGAACATTAAGTATACGGGGCACTTAAGCAATGCAGCTAAGATAAAAGCACCTTGGGGCATTGGAGCTGTTCCACCAAGGAAGGTTGCTTTTGAAACCCGATTTTGTCCAGTAACAGGTGTTCTGTCTCCGGCGATGATGATGTATTCGCCGGCTTCGATTCGTTCTGACAAAATCATTGCAGTAGCTGGAGATATTTCGGTTACCTGCAGCATTTCTACACAAGCACGAGAATTAACCTTTTTGATCAGAGTATTGAATTTGTCTGCGTGTTGGGTATGGACCAGAGCGGTGAGTCGAATATCAGGTAACTGATTGGTCAGGGCGCTACAGATTTCTGCATTGCCCAAGTGAGAAACAATAATTATTCCGCCTTTATCATCACTGCCTATTTTATTAAACACAGTGGGGGTTTCGAATACGACTTCATTCTTACCAAAGTGTCCCATCCATGCTAAAAATTTATCCAGCAATATCTCTCCAAACATCATGAAATGTTTGAATGATGATAGAGAAACTCTGGAGGCAGGTGGGATAAAGGGGGTTACCATGCTGAGGTATTGTTTTGAAGCTTTGCGAGCTTCTTTGCGGGTTAAATAGTAATAGGCCATTACTGGAACCAGAAAAACCCGGAAGCCCCGTTGGCCAAAAATTCGGTACACGGTCAGCAGTATTCTCATACCCAAAATAGTCCCTGCTTCACTTGCTTTGGACCAGTGATTATTGGTGTTATCCATTGATTCGTTCCCAGATGATTTTAGGGAAACGTCTTAGCATTCCGAAAAACAGTCGTGAGTGCATTAAGGATATGAGTAGGTTGTCGCGCCAAATATCAAAATGGGATATTCCATCAAGAGGATAATTGACTCGAGTGGGAAGGTTCTTAATGCTACCTCCACGCCATGACCAACGTACGATTACCTCTGGATCAAAATCCATTCGATTACCGCACTTTTCTTCCTCAATAAGCTGTACTACATCTTTCAGGGGATAAACTCGGAAACCGCACATGGTGTCGCGAATTTCAAAAGAGAGCGTGTTTATCCATACCCAAATATGGGTTAGATAACGACTGTAATATCTGATTGTAGGCACAGATTGATCGTATGTGGGATAGCCTGTTATCAGGCTGTCAGGGTTGTTCTTGCCAACTTCCAGAAATGTGGGAAGGTCCGATAGATCATGTTGGCCATCTGCATCAATTTGAATAGCATGATTATAACCATCGGCAAGCAATGCCTTGAGTCCGGCCTTTACGGCAGCTCCTTTGCCACCATTACACTCTAAACGAAGCAATTTAACATGGTCAGAGTGCTTTTGACTGAGTTCAATCAATAGATCCCGACAAGCAGGTCCACTACCATCATCAACCAACAAGACGGGGCAGCCGTAGCGGAGGACATTCACTACTGTTATCCCAACGGCCTCTTCGTGATTGTAAACGGGAATTAGTACAGCTGGATTAAATTCCATATTGTTCATCCTATGCCCATTTAGCCAAAGCAAATGCGACCACTGGAGTGCACACCGTTCTGTGATGCATACTGAAACCTGAGTTTATTCTGCGTTTCATCATAGGTTAAGTTTATGGAGATTTGCTGCCCAGGGGGAATAACCTTCTGAAATTTAATCGCTTCTAAACCTTCAAAACTGCCTGTCACAGACAGCAGTTGACGTCCAAAGGCTTCGGCCCAGTGTACCTGAGTAATTCCTGGTAATATCGGATTGTTGTCGAAGTGACCGTCGAAGTAAATCAGCTCAGCAGGTATATAGCATTGTATTGTTAGCTGATTATCTGAGACTTGCTGGTGAATGATTTTCGGCCATTTGACGGGTTCGTCAATAAACATGGATTGCAGTATATCCAACGGTAGCTTTCCTTGTTGGTTGTAAGGCAGCTGTTCAACAAACCGCCAGCGGCGTGGCAGGATCACTGCTTCAAAATGTTGTGCCAATATCCCTTTGAGCGTTTTGATGAGAGGTTTGCGTCCATGTGATTTCAGTTGCCGCCAGCCTTCACTGGTTAACTCGATTACTGCTGCCGTTTCTACTCGCTTACGTTCTACCGTCAGCGCTTTGGCATTTTTTACTAAGGTGTTTTCTAACAGTTGCTGCTCTATAGCCGTTAGAGAGACCCGTTTGCCTTCTATTTTAACAATGCGGTCGACTCGTCCTATGAGTTTAAATTGATTAGAACGATTGAACTCAACACGATCAGGTAACGAGAAACTATTTGCTGTACCAAGATAAGGTGAGGTTACACAAAGAGTTCCATCAGTATCAGGAGCTAAGCTGACCTTTGGTAATGGTTGCCAGAGGGCGTCAGTATGATGCTCCTGCTGGGTTCGCCACGCGATAGCTCCCGTTTCGGAGCTACCATATATTTCAAAAATCTGAGCATTCAAAAGCTGACTGACAAGCAGGCTGTCTTCTCGTTTGAGTGGTGCTGCTGATGAGATTACATAGCGGCAGTGTCCGGAAAGTGACTTCCAATTCATTGATACATTGAGCCTGCCCAAATGGGAGGGGCTTGAGATCAGAGAAAATGAACGATGTGGCTTGGCTTGGTGCAGAATGTCTTCTGGATACTGGCAAATTTGTCGTGAAAATGCTTGCCCTACGCAGAAGGGCCAAAGCAGACGAAACATCATTCCATAAATATGCTGATGTGAAACGGTGGCTAGTGTCACACTCCCGGGTAAACTTGGCCACCTTGACTCCAGAACTTCTATTTCCTGCTCTAACTGAGCAATGGTTTTCCCTATTGGCTTTGGTTCTCCTGTGGATCCTGAGGTGTAGATTTCAAGGGCTAAAAATTCAGGCATTAGGGTACGCCATGGCTTTAAATCCGATCGACCCTCAGGAATGTCACACGCCGTAATCGCCTCACCAGGAAACTCTCCAACAAAACCATCAACATGGGTGGTTAGGCGCTTCAGGGTACCTGGTCGATTATCACCGGGAGTGCATGCTGTACGTTTTAATTGCCACAATGCGAATAGAATCGCGAGAAATTCAAAAGCATCGCTGTGATACAGAGCCCAACGAGATCCTTCATGTTTGTTCAGTGTTTCGAACCAGCATTGTACGCGAAGCAGGAAATCTTCAGTTGTCACCGTACTATCAATGTGTCTCGTACTATCAATGTGTACCGCAATAATATTGTTTGGGGCGGCGGTCAGCCAATGGGACAATGGCGTTATTTTTGCCATATCAACCTCGTATTACGCGCTGGCGAAATAACCACTCACCGGCAGCTAGACTGCCAATAAGAAGGTAAGCTATAAATCCGTTGTACAGCAGCCAGGTTTTATCGGTTGCCCATAGGGCCGTGATTGCTGCAATCGTTCCGTTTAGCAGAAAAAATACGCTCCATAACCAAGTGACTTTACGGGTATAGGCCATGGCTTCAGGAGATAGATTCGGTTCCTTTATTCTCGCCAAACGTTCGACAATAGGAGGTGGAAAGAACAGGCTACTCGCAAATAAGGATAGGAAACCAAGGTTCATCATCACCGGGTAAAATTTCAATCCCAGTTGATGTCCCCATACCAGAGCAATGGCAACTACTCCTAATAGAGTTGCAATGACTATTTTTCGATCAGCGGACTTGGCTCCAATGGCCCACCTTAGACCCAGCAGGGTCAGTAGTACGGGCAGTAGTGCGCTGGCATCGTAATGTTGTAGTCCCCAATAGACTAGAAATGGGTAACTGAGAGACAGGGCAATGGCTGCTATTTTAAGCAGCTTTCTCATAAGTCGTCATTAAGTAGTTTTTGCACTTCGAGCACGACATCCTGAACGGTGCGGACGTTCTTAAAATCTTCAGGCCGAATTTTCTTACCGGTCCATTTCTTTAGTTCAACCACAAGATCTACGGCATCAATACTATCAATATCCAGGTCTTGATAGAGGTGTGCTTCAGGAGAGATCTGCTGTGGTTCAACTTCAAATAACTCTTCCAAAATAGAGACAACTCTGAGATAGATTTCTTCTGAAGTGTTCATTTATATCTCTTATTTTGAGCGGTGGGATTCAACGAGTTCAACTAAAGCATTAATGCTGGAAAAATATTGGCGTGTTTCCTCAGAATCAGACTTCAGTGTGATGCCGTATTTTTTTTGTAATGCGAGACCAATTTCCAGGGCATCAATGGAGTCCAGACCCAGTCCCTCCACAAAAAGAGGCTCATCATTGATAATTTCACTCGTATCAATGTCCTCCAGGTCCAGAGTCTCGATAATCATCTGCTTTAGCTCTAGGTGAAGATTACTCATATAGTCTGAGTTCCTTATTAAAATATTCACTTAAGTCACTGGTTAGTGCTCGTGCCCCGATGGACGGGCACATATTTTCCAAGTACGGCGCAACTTTTATTCGATCTTTTACCTGGACTTGAAACCGAACGCATTTGTCAGGAACTTTATACCAACGATCATTCTTCGTTAGGGTTGCCGGGCTGCATTCTATCAATACGGGAGTGATATCAGCATCGGTTCTTACTGCAACATTTGCGGCCCCTCTTTTGAGCTGAAGAGGTTGCATTGGGTTTGATCGAGTACCTTCTGGGAAGATGATCAATGCATGGCCTTTTTCAAAAGCTTGTGCTGCCGCTTCCATCACGTCAATTGTTCCATCGTTGATAATATAACCGGCAGCTTTGATCGGCCCTTTTGTAAATAGATTACGGACAAGCGCCCCTTTCACAATACAGTTGGCGTTGGGAACCATGGCGATTAAGAATATCACATCAATCAGCGAAGGATGATTGGCCAATATCAATTTGGCACCTTTCAACTTCTCTATATTTTCTATCTGATAGGTTAAGACCCCCAGCGTTCTCATCAACCCGATATATATTCGAAAAGAGTAATGGATGATTTTCTGCGCCTGGATTTCTCTTCGTAATTTTCCGCCCGGTAACAGACATAAAGCCGGAAGCACCAGAATGAGGACCAGGAAACCTCCCAAACCAAAGACGAGAAAACTAATCAGTGTTCCTATCCAGCGCCAGCAATGATTAATTCTTGAGAGTAACATCATTTAACCTTAGCTATTCGCCAGCTAGCTCCGTTTAGTTGTGAGTCTGTTGCGCTGGATATGTCGGTCAACAGTTGAAGAAACCTTAAAGGTTCTGAGTTTATTTGTTTTAATTCTGAGTTAATTGGTTTAGATACCGAGGGGGGCTCTATTATATCGTTTATGTTGCCGCACTGCTCAATACTGTAACTATCACCGGTTGTTTGGCTCAGAATCATTGCGATCGCATAGGGAAACTGATCTCCTTTGGTGAAGCGGGAAAATGGCTCAGGTAGCGGCATATCGTACACTACGCATAGAACTCTTGCGGATACCTGCAACTGACCAACAGCTTCTAACAGCGCTTGTAGGACAAGGGCCTCCATCGCAGAAATGGACGTGATTTCACTTGTATCTTTACGAGCTATTGAAAATAAACCACTCACCGCATTGTGGACTGCCAGGCTAAATCCTGTTGGTGACATGGGTTCATCTAATCCCATATCTTTCTGTAAGGACAATGATAACTCTGTATCTCCATGTCGAGACGCAAAAATACTGGGTATGGATTCACCGTCTTCTAATATAGGAAGTATGGCACCCATGGCACACTTTCCGAGGGGGCTAAAGCGTCGACGTAACAGGGGAGGGATCTGTTTCAAGGATACTTTGCCAAGGGGAGAGTCGATTCTCTCAGGATGCAGCAGCCAGTCTCTCCAGGCTTCTTTTGTTTGAAGTCCGGGTGCCATTGCAGCCCAGGACTCAAGTCTAAATTCTATCACTGGTTACAAACTCCTGCTTAATAACGTATTGGCTGCACCAGTGGGTCACCCGTTTCTCTGTAACGATAGCAATATATTTTTTTTGGGCAGCAAAAAAGAAGCATGAACTTCAACCAATTTAGCTAAGGAACCTGTGAAATAAGTCCATTACATTCTGTTATCGGGAAGCGCAGAGAATTTTCACCGATCATCCTTTCTTATGCAAGCGGTCCCTCCGTTGAATCAATGACTGATGACACATATAATCCGACAGGCCGAGGAACCTGCGGATAGGTTTTAAGGGGGCTATGAAGTTATCATCTCCGGTATCAAACCGTTTTTTGCGCACCTAGCCGTTTTAGAGTCAGTATGGGACGGAATGGAATTTTTTATAGGTTTGCTAATGGAAACAATAATTTAAACATGGAGTAACCAGAAGTGAGATATGTAACATTATTTTTGGCAGCAGCATTGTGTCTGATTGCACCAGAAGCGTTTAGTCGTAATACTAAACATATGCTCCCTATTCAGGAGGCTATGCAATCAGCTGATTTTAAGGAAAAACTGGATCCGAATATAAGTTTTTATTTTGGAAATCAAAAGCATCCAAAAGTGGTGCAGTCTTTTGGTAGTTTCTCTAGCAATAGGAAAACTAATGCTTTTAATAAGAGTGATGAAGAGGCCTGTCGATGGGTGTTGCTTTCTGCGTTAATTTCTCTTCAGGATCGTGTAAAAAAGGAAGGCGGTAATGCTGTTATAGAAATAGCCAGTTACTATAAGAAAAACACCTATAGTAGCAATACTGAATATGAGTGCCACGCTGGTGCTCTGATGGCAGGCGTCGCGTTGACCGGAAAAGTTGTAAGACTTGAGCGATAGAGGCATTCATCGTCAACACTCGATTCGGGTTTGGTTAGGTAGAAATTCTCCAGCCAGTGTCGACTGTTTGGAAGAGGCTTTGCCTCTTCTGTCTGAATCTGAATGTAACCGTTTTAACAGAACAAAAAGTAGGATAAAAAGGTTAGAGTATCTCCATAGCCGCTGGCTAATGCGTATGGTTTTAAGTTATACGTTCAGCAAACCTGTTGATTACTGGTCTTTTGTTGAGAGACAGGACTCCACACCCCTGATTACCAATCTACCCGGCAACTGGTATTACAGCCTGAGTCATAGTAAAGGCCTTATGGCGTTTGCTTTAGGCCAATATCCCGTGGGTATTGATGTAGAGTTAATCAAAAAACGTGATTTTGATAAATTGGCAGAGTATGCGTTTAACGCTGATGAGAGCGATCTAATTAGGTTTATTCCTGAAAAATCTCAACGACTATTCTACAGGGTTTGGTGTGCCAAGGAAGGATGGTACAAAGCGTTGCAGCCCAAACAACAGGCCGCAACAAGTATGCGAGATCTATCATACTTGGCGCTTGTTATGCGAGAGACTCCCTGGAGAGTTTACGAAAAACAAATTTTTGATTACCAGCTCTCGCTTGTTACATCCGTGAAATTACAAGATATCGTTCTGGATAGAACATTTTTGCTTGCCTGAAGTGGCAGTTATTCTCCAAGCTTATTTTAAAGCGCCTATCCTTGTCTTTATTTGCTCTGAAGATTCATTCTGAAAGTGCAGTAATATTTCTTCTGGACTTAGCTCGACATCATACAACTTGAACTCATCCAGTTGACCGGAAAAATACCTTGAGCCGGAGCGCCATTGGCCGAGTCCCAGTCTGAATTCCTGGCCGGTGTCAAAGTATAGTGGGGTGCTTGCAGGGATGGGGTACTGGTAGGTTTCGTTACCATTTAAGTATACCCTGACTGTTCTTTCTGATTGGTTATAGGTCAGCGCAAGGTGTGTCCAGATTCCGGGCTGAAGTCTGATATCTGGATTGATATGCTTTGAGTTGAGGTAAAAAAGCAGCTTACCTCTGTCATCAATGGTTAATGAAATGTCTCCCTGTCTGTTCAGGCGAGGGCGTCCAAATGCTTCGCTGCCCGCACCAAAGTCTGTCATATTAATCCAGACCATCAAGCTCAACTCACCCGTGCTTTCTATCCCGTTCATGGGATCAGGGATGATAATTTCATCACGGATATCATCAAAGGAAATCGCTTTTCCAACTTTCCCTTGGGGGAGATCTATATTGCCGTAAAGTATAGCGGAAACATTATTCATGGCATCCATTGCGGGATTGTCAGGGTTATCAAATGTTAAATGGAACAGTGGCGGTGTCAGGTCTTTATCAGTATCGTTATCTGAACTATCTCCGGTGGCAAGATTATTTTGGGTGCAATCCCACTGATTGCCTTCTGACATATGAGTGATGCCAGGGTCTGCAAGATCTACATAGGTAGGCAGTGCTGTGGAACATACCCGGTTGTTGTTGATCTGTGCCTCATCGGTACCGGTATGAAGTCTGACTAAATCTACCGGGCCATTGACGCTGGCATGATTCTGCACGACCCGGTTATTGTCAGCCTGCTCCGGTTCGTTTTTTCCCTTAGCGATGCTGATCCCGGTCCAGTTGTTGGTTGGATGGTCCTGTACTAGTTGATTGTTGCGAACGGTTGAGTGATGGGAGGCGAGTCCTATTGCAAACTGATTTAGTTCACCGCTGGCTTCTACACGATTGGATTCAAAGAGAATATGGTTAACCTGTTCTCCTACTTTGCTCGTCCCCGGACCGATACTGACGACGATATCAGTGTTTGATTTAAATAGATTCTCCCTGATGAGCACCCAGTTGGTTGGATAGTTCTCTGCCGACTGTACCGGATTTATATCGCAGTCATCAAGGATTACACAGTCTCCCTGATTATGCAGTTTAAGTGCGTGTTTGTTAGGCGCGGGTTCTTCGAAGGTGTTGTGAGCGATGACCGATTTGTGCGCCAGAGGGATTCTTAAAACATGTTCTGCTCGTTTGGTAACAGCATCGCTCATCTGAGTGCCCATGATCATATGCCGATGAGCCGGTAAATAGGCAATGTTGCCACCTGTTTTACAGTTATTATTGGTCAGGGTTTCGAGTAGTTGTAATTTATACTCAGCCCATTGTTCATTCCAAAGCGCTTCAGCTATGGGGGTGTTGCGGTCACCTGTATGCCAGTCCGGTAATACCGGTCTATCACATTCGTTACTGCCTGGATCATCGGCTGCTGATTGTCCTGCCCCCATCTTTTCAAACTTGGAATTGAAGATGCTGATCAGGTTGTGGGGAACTGTTTGTCCGTAAGTTCGGCCTATAATTGCGGTATCGAACCCCTGTATGGTTAGCCGGTCAAACAGCAGCTGGCTGGCGCTTCCGTACATATTGATTGCGCGATTTCGATCACCACATAGGTGATTGATGGATAAATCTGTGATTTTTATGTCGGTAGAGCCATCTGACAGAATCAGTAAGTCTGCGGCACTGCCTGCTCCCAGCATTTCGAGCGTCGGTGCATTGTCACAACGCTCATGGGTGTTAGAAGTACAGGTGCCGTAGGCTCCTAAAGTGGCCCCATTGGCGTTATCGAGAGAAATACTATTGAAGAAGGTGAAGGTTTCACCTCGTTTAAAAAGCAGCCGAGTATTAGTACCGATAAAGGGGGCCAGTTGCTCCGCAGAGAGTAATGTTCGACTGTGAGATTCAACTTCAGTGCGGCAGTCCCAGCTCTGTTCATAATCCAAATATTCAAATGTACTGTTGTGATCGTAACTCAATGCGTACTCTTTGTAGGGATTCCATAGCCGCTGCTGTTTGCGCTTGCTCCCCTGAAACTTTCCTGCTGCCAGCAACTGAGTTATGTCAGTGTTTGCAGTAAGCTGAACCAACTGAGCGCCGTAGGGGCAACCGGAATAATCTCCAGACCTAGAAAAGCACACTGTTTGTTCGCCAGGGTAAACCTCATCCGGATGTAAAACTTCAACTGAAACTGATTGTTCCACCGTATCAAAAGCGCTTTCAGGGCTGGAAATCTTTACTCGAATTTCATAATTGCCCGGTGACTCAAAAAGGTGGGCTGCGATAAAGCCGTTGTCAGTATTTTTGGATTGCTGGCTTGTCGACCAGTACTGATTATCGCTGTCACCGAAGTTCCACTGATAGCTGACATCACGGATAGGGTCCAGAACCTGACCGTTATGAATGACCCTTGATGCGTCAAAGTGAATGGCCAAAGGGGCGACACCTGTCGTTTGAGAAGGGATAATATCCATGATCTCTGGTGGCGCCGCATAAACCTGCCCGGCGGACGTCAATACAGAAGACATTAATACTGCCAGAGTTAAAACAGCAGGCGTTAAACTAAAGAAAGTACAACCAATAATATGCCGTATTTGTTTTGCCATTATCAGAGTCTTTTTATTCATTTGGAGTGGATCAAGAGTAGGAGAGCTCATAGCTGTTTTCAATTAAACTCACCAGAGTCATGATCTTCATCAACAAAGAAAGCCAGGGCAGCCAGTCGTTACGGGTGGTGCATACTGAGAATGCTGAAAAGTTACCGTTTTATCAGCACCTGCTGTTAACCCGGGTTACTGGGTTATTTCGTACATAAATTCTAGCGGGTTGGTGCAGGGCCGCTGGTCTCACGAATAATCAGATCGGCATCAAGCTGCATTCTGTGGATGCCTTTCTCTTGGTTTTTGATGCACTTAAGTAGATATTCGGCAGCGTATTTGCCCATTTTTTTTGCTGGTACATCAATGGTCGTTAATCCAGGGGAGAGCGCCGCGCATATCTCCAGATTATCAAAACCTGTGATAGAGAGTGATTCCGGCACGCTGATACCAAGATCCCGTGCTGCGCTGAGTGCTCCCAGGGCCAGAATATCTCCACCGCAAATGACTGCGGTAAATGGATGACCGGAATTGACCAGATCCTGAAATGCCAGTCTTGCATCATCGACACTGAAACGGCATTCGCGAACCAGTTCCGGCTTCAGTTCCAGTCCCTGCTGTTGCAGAAACTGGCGGATACCGGAAACGCGTTGAGTGGCGCGGTCATTTCGAGCCTGAAATCCTGAGATAACTGCAATGTCTTTATGTCCTTGAGCCAACAGGTATTCGGCGATTCTGCGGCCAACAAGGCTATTGTCGAAACCGATACAGCTGTATTTGGATTGCGGATCGTAAATCCACAGATTGACTACTGGAATGGAGTGTCTGTTGAGTAATTCATACACGCCTGGATGGTGTGTTTCACCGATCATGACCATTCCGTCAATTCCACGACTGATCAGTGTTCGAGCTTCGTTGAGTTCTTCATCTGAGTTGTAATTGCTGCTGGCCAGCAGCAATGTGTAATTGGCTTCTTTTAAACCTCGTTGCAGGTAGTGAATGCCCTTGGCGAAGATACCGTTGTCGATCGTCGGGACAATGGCACCGATCGTTTGAGTGCGCCTGGACGCCAGGGCGCGTGCCGCCCCATGAGGTGCGTAACCCAATTTAACGATGGCATCATTAATTTTGTTCCGGGATTTTTCTTTGACTTTATCCGGTTGATTGATTGCCCGAGAGACGGTGGCCGTTGATACACCAGCGGCCGTTGCTACATCCTGCAGGGTAGGGAGAGTTTCGTTCATATCGCTCCTATTTGTCCGGCACTATGATAGCAAAATATCTCCGCGGCAGTGAGCGGATTATCACATTTGCAGCGCAGACCGGTTTGATGGTTTTTTCCAGTCACGATGGGGTTTTCAACAACTCTCCGGCAGGATCTGTGTTGCTGTTTTTTAAACCCGTTTGTTCACAAATATAGCCCAATATATTTGGTTTTTGATTTACGCTTACAAAAAGTACAAAAAATATTTTTGTTTTTAATAACAATCATTTGTTAGTAAATATTAGAGTTTTTGCGATATTTTAGAGTTGTTGATGTTGACAGAGTGCTTTTTTTGGAAGCAAAATGTAAGCGCTTTCATTTAGAGTTGAAATTACCGGATTGGACCTGATTCCCCTAGCTGGCAAGCGATTTCGACCCTGGAGATAACATGATCATGCTGCGGTCGGGCTGGGGCTTTCAGTGCCTTCAATATTCAGCAATAACAGATGACAGACGGTTGAATGAGACTCATTTCAAGCGCAAACAATAACAAGAGGTACCGATGGAATATTTAAAGAATGCGGTTTCGGAAGCGGTCGTTGCCGGTGAAGATGAGCAGATACAGCTTGCCGTCAAATCGATGCTTGAACGAATCCAGCAAGAAGGTGAGTCAGCGGTCGCAGAGCTTGCCTTACAGTTCGACAATTGGCAGGGGGGCTTTGTGCTCTCTGAAGAGAAAAAGCAAGCCCTGATCGCAGAAGTTCCTCAAAGTGTCAAAGATGATATTGATTTTGCCCATCGCCAGATTAAGCGTTTTGCACAAGCACAACGAGATAGCCTGAAGTCGTTCGAAATTGAAACAGAAGCGGGAGTTCGATTAGGGCAGCGGGTATTGCCGGTGCAGTGTGCTGGCTGCTATGTACCCGGGGGACGCTATGCACATGCGGCTTCTGCGCTGATGAGTGTCGCCACAGCAAAGGCAGCTGGCGTACCCTTTGTTGTTGCCTGCTCACCTCCCAGAGGCAATAGTGTAAATCCGGCGGTTGCTTATGCTATGGACCTTGCTGGCGCCGATGTGATTCTGGAAATGGGTGGTGTGCAGGCGATTGCCTCCATGGCCTACGGGTTATTTACCGGTAAACCGGTGGACATTCTTGTTGGTCCCGGTAATGCCTATGTGGCAGAAGCGAAGCGTATGCTATTTGGTGCTGTGGGCATTGATGTCTTTGCTGGTCCTACCGAATCCGCCATTATCGCTGATTGCAATGCAGATCCTATGACCATTGCTGTTGATTTGGTCTCTCAGGCAGAACATGGTCCTAACTCGCCGGTGTGGTTGTTTACCGACAGCCGTGAGATTGGGGAAAAAGTTCTGGAAATAATGCCTCATGTCATCGCGGATATGCCCAACGCCGAAGTTTGTGAAGCAGCCTGGCGTGATCATGGTGTGGTTATTCTGGGTGAGAGCCGTGAAGAAGTTGCGCGTATCAGTGATCAATATGCCTGTGAGCATCTGCAGATTCTGGCGGATGATCTGGAATGGTGGAAAGAGAACCTTAATAACTACGGTTCGTTGTTTTTAGGGGAGGGCAGCACTGTATCCCACGGTGACAAATGCTCTGGTACCAACCATATTCTTCCCACTAAAAAAGCGGCTCGATACAGCGGTGGGCTTAATGTCCAAAAATTCATGAAGGTGCTGACTTATCAGGAACTGGATGAAAGCGCCAATATCGTTTTCAGTGCTGCCGGTTCACGAATATCACGTACTGAAGGGATGGAAGGCCATGCCCGGGCCTGTGACTGGCGTCTGCGTAAATACTATCCCGATACCCAGTGGGACTTTAAGGTTTACGATCAGAAACGTTATTGCTGAGGTTGAAACCGTGAAGATATTTGAAAAATCCTTTACCCAGCAAGAAGCGATTCCTGAAGAGGGAATCAATGCTGCGGTGGCAGTGATGCGCACTGGTCGCTTACATCGTTACAACACCCTGGAGGGAGAAAAGAGCGAAACGGACCTGCTTGAACTGGAGTTTGCTGATTATCTGGGGGTGCCCTACTGCCTGGCATGTTCTTCAGGTGGATATGCGCTGCATGTTGCCATGCGTGCAGCCGGTGTTAATGCCGGCGACAAGGTACTTTGCAATGCCTTTACCTTAGCGCCCGTTCCCGGGGCTATTCATAACAGTGGTGCCGTACCGGTACTGGTGGATGTTGCTGACGATTACTGTATCGATCTCGATGATCTGGCCGCCAGGGCGGAGGAATCCGGTGCCCGGTTTCTGATGCTGTCTCATATGCGTGGCCATATTGCAGATATGGATCGGGTGATGGCCATTTGTGCTCGTTATGATCTGTTCCTGATTGAGGATTGCGCTCATACCATGGGGGCGAGCTGGAATGGTCAAAAAAGCGGCACCTTTGGCGATATTGCTTGTTTCAGCGCGCAAACTTACAAGCATGTCAATTCTGGAGAAGGCGGTTTCCTGACCTGCCGGCACCCTGAAGTTATGGCCCGAGCGATTATGCACTCAGGCTCCTATATGTTGTTTGAGAAACATTTTGCCGCACCTGCCAAGGAAGTCTTTGAACAAATTCGCTTTGAGACTCCTAATTATAGTGGCCGTATGGACAACTTGCGGGCGGCGATATTACGCCCTCAGATTGCCGGTCTGGATGCTCAATGTCAGCGTTGGAACCGGCGCTACAGTATATTGGAAAAACAACTGAGCCGATGTTCAGCCATCAGTATACCTGTCCGACCTGATGCCGAACGGTATGTTGGCAGTTCTATTCAGTTTTCGCTGCCGGGGTTTAATGCTGAGCAAGTGCTGGAAGTCATTAAGCGATGTGCTGACAGTAACGTGGTGTTGAAGTGGTTCGGCGATGAGGACCCTAAAGACTATACCAGTCGCTATGACAGCTGGCGCTATATCGAAGCGATGCCGACATTGCCTAACACCGAGCTGATTTTATCAACCTTGCTGGATATGCGTATTCCGTTGACTTTTAGCGAGGACGACTGTGAACAGATTGCTCTGATTATCGATGAAGCGGTGATGGCATCCTGTCGGTAATCGATCACTAATAAAACATTCAGAGACTGCTTGGTCTTTTTGTATAACAAGCAAAAAAAACTATCACAACAACAATAAGGTGAAACCAATGAAACAAAAGAACACATTATTTAAAGCACTGTCATTGACCGCTGGATTAGTTTTTTCGGTCAGCGGTTTTGCTGCCACCAGTTGGAACATGGCAGTTGGGGACGGAGGTGGCAGTGCCCAGGAAGCTCTGGGTCTTAAGTTTACGGAGTTGCTTTCACAAAAAACCAATGGGCAGTACAGTGCAAAGCTGTTCGTTAATGGCCAACTGGGTTCTGAACAGGCGACAGTAAATGATGCCGCACTGGGAACTCTCGATCTTTCAATCATCGCCAGTAACAACCTTTCACCCTTTTCACCCTCAATGGGCATTCTGTCCCTGCCGTATATCTTTGAGAACATCAATCAGGCACAGAAAGTTGTAGAAGGGCCAATCGGAGAGCAGCTCACAAAGGATGCGATCAAGAATGCCAATGTTCGAGTACTGGCCTGGACCTATTCCGGTTATCGGGTCTTTACCAATTCCAAGCGCCCTGTTAAGAAGCTTGAGGATCTTAAAGGGCTGGTTGTCCGTGTACCCAAAAATGAGATCATGATCGATACCTATAAGTCCTGGGGTATCAATCCGACACCAATGGCCTGGTCTGAAACCTTTACTGCTTTGCAGCAGCGGGTCGTGGATGGGCAGGATACGCCTTATGCTGCAATCTACTCCATGAAGTTTGGTGAAGTGCAGAAGTATCTGACTGATATTCACTACCTGTTCCTGCTGGAGCCGCTGATTATTTCAGAATCCTTGTTCCAGGAACAGTCTGCTGAGGTTCAAAAAGCGCTAACTGAAGCGGGCAAGGAAGCAACAGCCTACAGCCTGACCTGGTTACAGGATAAGGAAGCAGGTATTAAGAAGGAGCTTGTTGAAACCTATAAGATGCAGATTGATGCCCTTACGGATGAAGCCAAGTGGATTGAAAAAGCTCAAAAAGCAGTTTGGCCAAAGTTCTATGAACAGGTTGGCGGCAAAGAGAAAGTCAATCAACTGCTTCGTTCCTTGGGACGTAAAGAAGTCTAATTTGATCAAATCAGTAGCCTTTCAGATGTGCTGATTGGGATAAGTTCAGTTAATCCTGATAACTACATTCAATCTGAAGGTACCTGTCCTATTTGACTGCTTCTCGGTAGTTTTCGTCAGGCTGAATGCGTCCAGGCGTTTCTACTGAGAAGCATCGTCTTCTCATCTTAGCTGATCTGGAACTCCGTGATGGACTCTCTCTGTCGCCGTTCTTTGTTGCTATGTATTAGTCTGCATTACCAAATGGAGATATCCGTTATGGGCGCTGTGGTACATTTTTTAGATAACGCCGAAACCTATTTATGCCGAACCCTGTTGGCAGTTTTTGTCACTCTCCTTTTTGCACAAATTGTTTCTCGTGAAGTTTTTGGCTATTCCATTGCCTGGACCGAAGAGTTATCGGTTTATATGTTTGTCTGGTTTGTTTTTTTTGGTGCCAGTTATGCTGCAAAGCTATCTGCCCACAACCGTGTCACTTTCCAATATAAGCTTATCCCTCAAAAACTCGCCACTTTATTAGAAGCCCTGTCTGATATCGCCTGGATTGGCTTTAACCTCTATTTTGTCGTGCTGAGTTACGATTTTGTGTTTAACAAAATGAACCTGTTCTGGAAGTCCCAAACATTGGGGGTTCCGATGAAATACATTTACTTGGTACTACCCATTGCTTTCACGCTGATGACCATTCGAATTATTCAGGTGAATTACCTCAAGTTCGTCAGAGGAGTTGATATACAGGATCCTGAATCTCAGGAGCTGGATGGGCTGATAGAAACCGGTCTTGAAAATAAGGCTGAGAAATCAGCGGTTTGACTTTGGGGATTCCACATGACTGAAACATCTATAGTAATAATTCTCTTTGGCTCGTTTTTGGGCCTGCTGCTGATTGGCGCGCCGATTACTGTTTCTTTAGGGCTTGCCGCACTGGCATCCTTTCTTTACCTGGACCAGAACCCGATTAAGTTTGTCCAGATTGCATTTAATTCAGTCGGCTCATTTCCGTTAATGGCTTTACCCGCATTTATTCTGGCCGGTGCTTTAATGGAAGCAGCGGGTATCTCAAAACGCTTGGTAACACTGGCTGAGAGCTTTGCCGGGCCGGTGACCGGTGGCATTTCAGCGGCGACAGTCATGGCCTGTATGTTCTTCGGCGCGATCTCCGGTTCGGGGCCTGCGACAACGGCGGCCGTGGGAATGTTAATGATTCCTGCGATGGTGAAACGGGGTTACGATAAAGGCTATGCGTCTGCCGTAACGGCATCTTCCGGGGGGCTGGGGATTGTTATTCCACCTTCGATACCGATGGTTATCTTTGGAATTTCAGCCTTAGGGATGACCGTTCCCGTAGAGGCTATTGCTAAACACGGTCCTTTCCAAAGTGTATCCATTCCTAAGCTGTTTATTGCCGGGTTTTTACCGGGACTGGTTATTTCGGTGAGCCTGATGGTGCTGAATTACGTACGCTGTAAGCGCCTGGGTTATCAGGGGACGGCAGAAGGCTGGTCGTTAAGTCAGATCCGAGGGGCTTTCCGCGCTGGACTTTGGTCTGTTTTGGCTCCACTGGTTATTCTTGGAGGTATTTATTCCGGGTTCTTTACTCCGACTGAATCAGCCATTGTTGCTATTTTTTATACACTGTTTGTAGGTTTGTTTATTCATAAGGAATTAAAGTGGAAAGACCTGATACATTCTTTGGAAACCACCACTTGGCTTTCCGGTCGGGTTTTACTGATCCTGTTTACCGCCACTGTTTTTGGTCGTCTGTTGGTTGAAAACCAAATACCGGCGATGGTGGCTGAATCCATGCTGAGTCTGACTCAGAACCTGTATCTGATCTGGCTGCTGATTATCGGTTTTTTGTTGTTTGTTGGTATGTTTATGGAAACATTGGCTGCAATCATGATCCTGACCCCGGTGTTACTGCCCGTTACCTATAGTTTGGGAATTGATCCAGTGCATTTTGGTATTGTTATGGTCTGCAGCCTGTCCATCGGTTTTTCGACGCCTCCGCTGGGGGAGAACCTGTTTGTCGCTTCAGGTATATCGGATACCGCCCTGGAGGAGGTGACAGCAAAAGCATTGCCTTTTGCGTTAGTCTCGACACTAGCGGTGATTGCTATTGCTTTTATTCCACAGATTTCACTTCTGTTACCGAAATTATTGGGATATTAGCGAAATTAAAATTGACGAAGAAGAAGGAACCCGATGAATCATTTTTGGAATTAATTGCCTGATAGAACTTCCTTATTATGACCAACCTCAGCCGCAGGGATCTTTAACTGGATAAAACCACTGGTTGAGGTCTAGTCTAAACATAGAGTTTGTGCTCGGTACAGATAAACTCAATGCAGATAAAAGAGCCGTAGACTGTGTAAATAATTGACTATCTAAGTGGTTGACTATCCAAGTGGCTGTCAAAAAGGGCGAGCGTATCGTTAGCGATATTCGCGAATGTGATCAGGATTCTGGCAACAATGCAAAACGACCTTTGGCTTTGAGCAAGCCCGAAAGCTCGATTGGGCGTGTTCTTATGGGGTGGTTTTCCTTTCTGTCAATTTTTCCTTTAGTTATTGTTGCGATCTTTAGTTACCAACAAACCCGAGAAAGTCTGTTGCAGCAAGCAGCTGAAATGTTGCAGCAGTCTTCAGGGTTAACAGAGCTGTATATTCGAAACTGGTTTGATTACCGAAAGACTGACCTGCTTCATCAGGCGGAGTTTCAAAGTAATGCTCAGCTTCTGCAGAGATTAATAAAAGGCTGGAAGCGAAGTGGTCTGGATTTATCGGAGTATGTTGATAGTGATGATTGGGCCCTTCAGGTTAAGGCCGGTCAGGAAACATTGGTTACGTTTACTCAACGGTATGATTATCTGTATGACCTGTTCCTGATTGATCGGGAGGGGAATATTCTCTTTACGGTGGCTCGAGAATCAGATCTTGGAACAAATCTGCAATGGGGCTCCTATTCCAAGACCCGCTTTGCCATGGCGTTCAGAAATACTCTAGCAACAGGAAAGGTGACTTTTTCTGATTTGGAACGCTACCTGCCGTCCAATAATGCTATTGATGGATTCCTGACTACCCCCCTTTTAGATCAATCGGGTGATCCAATTGGCATATTTGCCATGAAGTTGCGGTTTCATCGGGTTGATCGATTGTTATATAACCAGGAAGACAGGAATTTAACCCATTATTTGATTGGTGAGGATGGATTACTGCGAACGGCTATCGGTGACAGCCAGCAGGAAGTATTGAGTCGGCGTATATCCACGGAAATATTTAAGATGCATCGGCAGCTGCATCATGGAATAGAGGGAGTGGTGGAGACTCCAGATAAAGCACAGTCCTATCTTGGGCCAAACGGTCAGGCAGTCATTGGGTTGCATAAAGAGATTAAACTTCCGGGGACCAGCTGGATACTGATCAGTGAACTTAACGAAACCAAAGTGCTGGAGTTAGCTAATTTATTAGGCATAGTCATTCTCGGATTTGTGGTAATGGTCAGTCTGGCGGCGATTGGATTTGCTTTTTTTCAGGCTCGAAGATTTGTCCAGCCGATTGTTCAATTGGCCATTGCTGCTAATCGTGTGGCTAAGGGGGATACTGGCATGCAGGTGGCGGTCAGCAGTCGCAACGAGATCGGTATGTTGGCAGATGCTTTCAACCACATGTTATCCGAACGGCAGGGACATGAACGGATCCTTAAACAAAACCATCTGAAAACTCAACAGGCTTTGGCCAATTTGGATGAACAGAGGTACGTTCTGGACCAACATGCCATTGTTGCTGTTACGGATTTAAAGGGAACGATTACTTACGCCAACAAAAAGTTCGCGTTAATCAGTGGCTACAGTGTTGATGAGTTAATTGGTCAAAACCACCGTATTCTCAACTCCGGTAAACATACTCGACAATTCTGGAGGGAAATGTACCGAACCGCATGCGCTGGAGGGATCTGGAACGCTGAGGTTTGTAATCGGGCAAAAAATGGAGAGCTTTATTGGGTTGATACAACAATTGCAGCTTTTAAAGGTGAAGGGGGCAAACCCCAGGCCTATATCGCTATTCGTACCGATATTAGCTGTATCAAACAGTCTGAACATGAACTGATTATTGCCAAAGAGGCTGCCGAGCATGCGGCGCAGGCAAAAAGTGAGTTTCTTGCAGTCATGAGCCATGAAATTCGAACTCCAATGAACGGAGTTTTAGGAATGTTGGGGTTGGTGCGACAGAGCCGATTAAATCAGGACCAACGACGAAAGCTCAAATTGGCCCACTCCAGCGCTCAGTCTCTGCTGACACTGATCAACGATATTCTCGACTTTTCGAAAGTGGATGCAGGAAAGCTGGAGCTTGAAGAGATTGATTTTAACCTGCGTCGCCATCTGGATGAGTTCGCTGGAGCAATGGCTTATAAAGCTCATGAAAAAGGTCTTGAGTTAATACTGGATACCGCCTCGATAGGGGTTGAGCAGGTTAAGTCGGATCCGGGAAGAATTCGTCAAATCCTGACTAATCTTGTCGGCAATGCGATTAAGTTTACCGAGCAAGGTGAGATTGTCATTCGAGCGAATCTCAGCACCAAGGATCAGACGGTTATATTCAGTTGCAGTGTGTCAGACACCGGTACCGGAATTGCTGAAGAGACACTGAATGGCTTGTTTGATCCCTTCACTCAGGCTGATGCGACCACTACGCGTAAATATGGAGGGACCGGACTCGGTCTGGCTATTGTTAAGCGGCTTTGTAATCTTATGGGTGGAACCATCAGTGTTACCAGTGAGCCGGGACAAGGAAGTTGCTTTACCTTTACGCTACCCTTGCAGCTTGGTGAACAGCCGCAGCTTGCCGTTCCATCAATTGATTACAGTGGCTTACGTGTATTGGTGGTGGATGATAATGAAACTAATCGGGAGGTACTCAGAGGGCAGTTAGAATTCCTGGGTGTCCAGGTTGTGGAAGCGGCCAATGGGCCGGAGGCTTTGGCGCTGTGTGAATCCTGTGATCTGAAACGGCCTTCTCAGAGCCCTGAGCGACTTTTTGATGCCGCTTTGCTCGACTTGCAGATGCCGGGTATGGATGGTGCGGAATTGGGTAAAATTCTTCAGACGAACCCTCAGTATCGTCCCATGAAACTGGTAATGATGACCTCTCAGGCCCATCGAGGGGATGCCAAGTTATTTTCTGAACTGGGATTCAGCGCCTACTTTCCAAAGCCCGCTACAGCTTCGGATCTTACGGATGCGCTCGCCGTGGTTGTGGAAGGGGGAGAGGCGCTGCAACAGGCTTCTCCACTGGTGACAAAACATTACCTCAAAACACTGATACCGGCTGAGAACGGAGCCATCAACCGAAGCGATGATAAAAGCCCTGTTTGGCCGATTAATTCTCGACTACTGATCGTAGAAGATAATTATGTGAATCAGGAAGTGGTCAGTGGCATGCTGGAAAACATAGGTCTTTATTCGGACCTGGCTGCAGATGGTGTTGAGGCTTTAGAGTCCCTTAGACAAGCTCCTGACAGCAATCCCTACACACTGGTCCTTATGGATTGTCAGATGCCAAGAATGGATGGCTATGAAGCCAGTCGTCAAATTCGACAAGGGCTTGCAGGAAATCGTTATAAAACACTTCCGATTGTTGCGATGACAGCCAATGCCATGAAAGGGGATAAGGAGAAGTGTTTATCTGCTGGAATGAGTGACTATCTGGCGAAACCGCTGGATAGCTCTCAGCTCAAAACTGCACTGATCACATGGCTGATAACTGATTCAGCTTCTACAATGGCTGACGCAGAGACTGTATCGGCAGATAGTCAACAGATTGCTTCTGTCGATTCAGCTGATGATAAAGTTGAATTGACTCCTGTTTGGGATAAAAAGCGAGCCTTAGACCGAGTTGAAAACAATGAACAGAGTTTGCAGCGATTGGTCTTATTGTTTTTAGAGGATGTTGATCCTTATACTGAAAAACTGCGACAGCAGATTGAAAAACCAGATCTTCGATCCTTGCGTCAGTGGTTGCATACGGTCAAGAGTATTGCTGGAACCCTGTGCTGTTTGCAGGTACAGCATAAAGCTATGGCATTGGAGCAACAGATCAAGGTGCAAGAGTCCACTGATATTCGAGAGGGGTTAGTGGATTTGCTGGATGCATTTCAGCAATTGGTTAGTGTGCTTGAGCAATACCTCATGGTAGAGCCATCAACTGAGGCAGAGCAGTCAACTATATCAGAGCCGTCAAAGTCCGTGACGCCTGTTAAATCCTATGATAACAAGTCGCTGCGACAGCTGTTTTCAACGCTTGCCAGCCGCCTGCAGAAGGGGGATTATATTGATTGTTCAGAGTTGGGTCTAATGGCAGGAGATACTTTTTCTGATCCTCTTGAGCTGTTAATTCAGGATTTATTAAAACAGCTGAAGTTATTCGACTCCGATGGAGCATTAGCCTCTATTGAAAAGATACTTTTTCTGCTTGACAGGCAAGGGTCTTAGGGAACCTGCATACAAATCCCCTGATCGATAGGGCTCAAGGCACTATCTGCTGGTTCGATAAAGTGATGTTTAATCCAGGCCGCAGGAACGCTGAATGAAAGATAAATCTGTGGTTCTTATTGTCGATGACAGGCCTGAAAATATTCAACTTCTCGCCAGTTGTCTGAAGACAGACTACCACGTAAAGGTTGCTACCAGCGGTGAGAAATGTCTTGAGCTGACGAAAAATCATCCAGAACTGGATCTGATTCTCCTGGATGTAATGATGCCTGGTTTGAATGGCTATGAGGTGATCCGCAAATTAAAAGAAAACCCTGAAACAGAGCCTATACCTGTCATATTTATTACGGGTAAGGATGGGGAGAAAGAAGAAGAGCTTGGTCTGGCTCTGGGGGCCGTTGACTACATAACCAAGCCCATTCGAACTGCAATTGTCAAAGCCCGAGTCAAAACCCATACAACACTGAAACGTCAGCGTGATCAGCTCTCGATCCTGGCGATGTGTGATCAACTGACGGGTCTCTACAATCGACACTATCTGGTTGAAATGGCTGGTCAGAAAATTGCCCGTGCATTACGTCATCATCATCCATTGAGTTTTCTGATGATTGATATTGACCATTTTAAATCAGTGAATGATCGATTTGGTCATGCTGAAGGGGATCGAGTATTGCAGGCTGTAGCGACAGCCTTGCAAGAGAGTTGCCGTAAAGAAGACGTGGTTGCGCGGTTAGGAGGAGAGGAATTTGTTGTCATGCTGGATCAGAGTGACATTTCTCTGGCCATTGACAAGGCTGAGCAGCTTAGAAAGCAAGTGGAAGATTTAAACCTGGATGAGCGGTCGGTTACCGTCAGTATCGGAGTCTCTGTTTTGGAAGACTTAAGGGATACTGGTGATAAGACGGATAGTCGTCAGAAAGATACTCTTGATCGGATAATTAACCGTGCCGATAAAGCGTTGTACCAGGCAAAAGAGCAGGGACGTAACCGGGTCGCGGTTTATCAGGGCGCTGGGTCTGTTTGACAGCTAACGGACGTTGCAAGCAGTAACTCGAACTGCCATTTGTCGATTTGGCTTCACCTGAGTGTTTTATATTATATGTCTTATACTTGTAGAACGGTGGAGGCTATGCGTTGAAGGTGGTGTTGCGTTGTTTCATGCTTCCGGGGTTTTAGCTCTTCAAGCCACTGGGGCAGAATATGGGAATTGATTCGACACTGGTTCGAATGAGTGGAATGGTCTTAATGTGTTTCTGCCTGATGTTTTCCAGTGCCTGGGCAGAAGATCAACCTCTCAGAATTCTGGCTGTACACTATCCCCCCTATGAGTTTGAAAACCCTGTTGATGGACTGAAGGGGTTCGATGTTGAAGTGGTTGAAGAAGCCTTCATGCGGTTGGGAAAGACGGCTCGGGTTGAATTTTTACCCTGGGCAAGAGCGGTTGAAATCGTTTTTTCGGGGCAGGCTTTGGGATTGTTGAGCTGTGCGAGAAACGTCGCCCGAGACCCCCACCTGTATTATTCCGATCCTATCAGTTCTTCTTCTGCAGGTTATTTTTTTCGTCGGAACATGCCGGACCCTGGTTTCAAGTCGCTTGAGGAGTTACGGGGAGAAAAAATAACATCAGTGCTGGATTACTCTACTCAACAGGAGTTAGAGCAGTTAGATATTGATCATTTTGCTGTACGATCGAACAAGCTGGCGCTCAACTTGTTAGTGGGTAAAAGGGTTGATTTTTATTATGGCTCCAAAGAAGCGAATGAATTTATAGCTAAGCAGGTTGGGATACTGGACCAAGTCCAGTTTCGTCCTTTAAGAACCAATGAATTTCATCTCTGTTTCGGCAAGAAATGGCCGCGAGTTGAGGAGCTGATGAGTAAATTTAATAGTGCTCTTGCGCAGATGAAAGCTGATGGCAGTTACCAGATGATCCACGATAGATATTGATAGATCAATATCTATTATCTCTTGCCGGAGGGAGCCGATATATCCGAGCAACTACTTCTTTTTCGTCTCATCTTTTTCCGGCAAGGGTACAATCACCGTAGGTATTCGTGATCGGCGTAATACGCTTTTGGCAACGCTACCCAAAAAGGTGTGCATCAAGCCTTTCTCGTGGGCTCCCATCACTATCAATCCGCAGTTAAGTTCATTGGCTCGTTTAAGAATAGTCTCAGCAGGGTAGCTTTCGACGACCTCAATCGATGCTATTTGCTCACGGACTGCTTTTTCGGTTGGCGCCAGAACATCCCAAAAGTAATCCTGCCTTTTTTGCAGCAGTTCTTTGGCATGATCGATACGGTGGTTAAGAAATTCGTCGCGACTTTTTGAGCTCATCACATAAGACTGAAGGGTAATGCGAGCATCATTTGAAAGCTTCTCGACGACATGCAGAATATGGACTTTAGCGCCGGTTTTCTTTGCCAGGTAGGCAGCATATTTAAAAGCGTAAGAAGCGTTTTTTGAAAGGTCTGTGCAATACAAAATTGTTTCTATATCGGGCAGCATGATTGCTTCCTCATGTTTTTGATCAGAGCTTCAAGCCAGAAGAAGCACTGATCATCTTCCTGAATAATCTGGATGGCTCTATCAGGTCAGGCACAACCGATAAGCCATCCGTATGGTCAGCTAGCGAATCAGTATCCAAATAACCTTGGCAGGTAAAGAGTAATCTCTGGTATGAAAGCAATGACAAATACCGCGACTACCATTGCACCGGCAAAGGGTAACGTCTTAGAGGTAATGTCCTCCAGGGCCGTATCGGAAATCCCTGAGGCTACAAAGAGGTTTTCTCCCAGCGGAGGTGTTGCAAAGCCAATTGACAGGCAGCAGATCAGTACCACACCAAAGTGAATGGGATCAATACCGAGACTATAGGTCACTGGCAGTAATACCGGCGTCAGGATCATGATTGCTGCCAGTGTTTCCATAAACATACCGACAAACAGCAGAAAGGCTATAATCATTGTCCAGATGAGATAGGTATTCTGAGTCAGGCTTAGCATGGATTCAGCCACTATGGCAGGAATCTGGTTTTCAACCAATATGCGGCCAAACACTGTTGCGGTAAATAAAATCAAAAGGACTCGACCGGACAACCAGGTCGTTGTTTCCAATGAATGGACCAGATCTTTCCACTTCAGTTCTTTGTGAATAAACCACCCAACGACCAGGGTATAAAAAATTGCAACAATGGCTGACTCAGTGGGGGTAAAGAAGCCTGAGTAGATTCCCCCGAGAATAACCAGCGGAGCCAAGATCGACCAGAATCCCGTTTTGAAGGCCGCTTTTATCTGGCCAACCGACCAACCGTCTGAAGTACCCATATAGCCCGCTTTTTTACAACGGAAATAATTCAGCGTCAGCAAGCATCCGGATATAACCATTGCGGGCAGAAAGCCAGCAATAAATAGTTTGCTGATAGAAACGGTTTGAAAGGTGCCGAATTTTTCAATGGCTTCTGGAGGGACTGTGAGTCCAATCGCGGATATGCCAAAGATAACCATCGGAATTGAAGGCGGAATGACGATACCCAGCCCACCTGCGGATGCTGTTACAGCGGCAGCATAACCGCGGTCATAGCCGCGATTGGCCATAGCGGGGATCATTAACATTCCCACTGCTGCTGTTGTTGCTGGACCCGAACCGGAAATGGCACCGAAAAACATACAGGCCAGTACCGTTGCTGCTGCCATTCCTCCAGTGAAGGGGCCTGCAAAACTTTCCGCTAAATTTACCAGCCGTTTTGATATCCCCGCCGCCTCCATCAGGGCTCCTGCAAGTATGAATGCCGGTAGTGCCATCAATGGGAATGAGCCCACTGAGGTAAATGCAATCTGTACCATCTTGATTGGATTCTCTTCCAGATAGATGAAAGAGGCCAATGCTGATACGCCCAGGGATACGGTAATTGGCGCACCCAGTAATAACAGCGCAAGAAAGGTTCCGAAAAGGACCAATGCAATGCTTGATTCAGCCATGTGTCTACTCCGCTATATCAGCGACTTCACTCTTAATTTAGATTCGTTAACTTAGGTTCTTTAACTTAAATTCTTGACGGTTCTATTTCTTGTCGGAATCGTCGCCTTCTATGAGCGAGTCCAGTTCCATTGACTCTGGATCACGAATGTCGACACCTTTGACCAGTTTGTAGTAGTTGACCTGAATGACACGAATAGTCATTAAGCTGAAGGCGATAGGCAGAATCAGGTAGATATACTTCATGGGGACGCCCAGTGTCTGAGACTTCCAGAACAGATTCATCCTGTTGAAGACAAAATCATAGGCAAGGTAGACAAAGTAGCAGTTGAACCCTATCCAGACCAGGTCGGCAATCGCTTCGGAAATTAATGCCACCCTTGGAGGAAACAGTTTGAAATGAAAAGTTACTCGGTTATGAGCGGACAGCTTGGCTGCATAGCTGGCACCAAAGAAAACGAACCACACGAACATGTAGACGGCTAATTCTTCTGTCCAGGAAAGAGAATGAGAAAATATTTCTCTTGATACTATCTGTGCAAACAATATGCAGACAAATATCGCCAATAATGTTCTGCAAATGTAGCTCTCGATATTATCAAGAAAGTGAATGAAACCTGCTTTGGACATGATTCGGTCTCCTGTTAATCTGCGGGTCAGAAAGCTTTTCATCCGGGAGTTAACCGGCGATATCGCACTGTTTGTCGGCGCTGCCGGGAGGTATCTGAGCCTAGGAGGCTGTCCGAGAATAGACTGACCTACGTTGCAGGAAAGCACTGGTTCTCTAATTCCGGGTAAAAAAAAGCACTCTGGCCAAAGGCCCCTGTGGTCAGGAGCTTTCTTCATTACAGCTCAGAGTGCTAGATTTTGCTATGGCTATTTGAATAACAATAGTCATTTGCTTTAAGTACTTACGTTATCAGTTACAGAGTCGTTAATATTGAGCCTGTAACTGACAGGGTAAAACAACCGAAAGCAATTTATCTAACGTAAAACAGATTGCTGATTAAACTGCGTCACGACCCAGAGACTTCAGTACCGCATTCAGCTTCTCTTTACCACCGATGCTTTCGTAGAACTTAGGCCATACCGCCTTGGTTGCTTTCTCGATCCACTCCTTTTCACCGTTAGCAGGATCGTCAATCTGCATTCCACGCTTAACCAGCTCTTCTTTGATCGCTGCTTCAGATTCAGCCAGGAATTTTGCGCTGTACTTGGTAGCAGCTTCACCGGCATCTAAAATAGCTTTCTGAGTGGCGGCGTTCTGATCCTGGAAAACAGCTTCAGAAACGATCAGTGGCTCAATGGAGAACAGGTAACGAATGTTGGTGATGTACTTCTGTACTTCATCAAACTTCATGGAGTAGATAGTCATGTACGGATTGTCTTGACCGTCTACTACGCGTTGCTGAAGAGCAGTAAAGGTTTCTGACCAAGCCATTGGCGTTGGGTTGATGCCCCAGGCTTTGTAGGTGTCGATCATGATTTCGTTTTTAGGTACACGGACGACAACACCCTGTAAGTCTTCAAGGGTCTTGATTGGCTTTTTAGAATTACTCAGTACGCGGAAACCTGAGTAAGTCCAACCAATGATACGAACACCAGCATCACGAATAGTATTTTCAACCAACTCCTTACCGACAGGGCCCTGAGTCAGCTGTACGGCTTCGTCCAGGCTCTGAATCATGTAAGGTAGCGTAAATACACCAACCGTTGGTGAGAATGGAGTGACGTTGTTGATTGCTAGAATGGAGAAATCAAGGGTACCAATGGAAGCGTCATTAACCGTATCTTGCTCGCTGCCTAGTTGGCCGTTCAGGAAAAGGTTTGCAGAGTGCTTACCGCCGGAACGCTCTTTCAATTCCTCTACGAACTTTTTACCCAAGGCCTCTTGTGGGCTTCCACCGCCGTCACCTACCGCAATCTTAAACGTCTTAGCTTGAGCTTGCAGGCCGACACCAGCTGCAAACAACAGGCCTGCGGTTAGAGACAGGGCTTTTACAACTTTATTCTTATGATTCATAAGTAGCTCCGGATTTTAGGTCTATTCGCTATGGGTGCGAGGACTTTATTATTTTTGACAGCCATTGTGTCTTTAGTTGCAGGGTGTTGTTTTAACCACCTTACATTATGGCTGAGAAAGCCATCCCATACATAATGTCACTGATACGGCTTTTGAATCTGGCGTCGGTATTATGCGGGTGGCGCCAGACCACATTCAGAAACATGACAATCAATTGGTTTGATCGTGGTTTTATCTTCAACCCTGACGTGTTTGTTTTTTAGGACCACTTTGAAATCACCATTGGGGCCAGGAAATGCAGAGATTGGAACCATCTGGACCCGTGTCATTATTGAAATGTTATCCGCTCAGAGAATATTAATAAAAATCCATATAAAACATCTAATTAAAATCAGTTTGTTTGTTGGCTGCTTTGGCTTTGGGCAAAGAGCGAAGTATGGAGAAGATGCTTCTCTTTAGTTTGAAGAATGTTAAGTTTTTATCTCAGGTGGCCATCCCTGGTTTTGCTGTCTGGTTACCCATCCGGCAAATGGTTGTCATTATTTTCCAGTTCGGTAATTTTGTCCGCAATTGCCCGGAAGAAGCTTCAGATATCCGCGATCTTGGAGTTTCTGCCGGGTAGAGAATTCCAAACCTGAGTAAAATATCCGGTTCAAACCTGATCTTGATTACCGGTAGCAGTCTGTTACAGTGCGGACTGTTGGTTTGGGCTCTGGTCTGAAGTCCCGGACCGCTGGTGTAGGATCTATCTATCATAGAACATACCAGTACTACTGTGTATTAGCTGAGTGAGTGATTTCATGGTTATTGAACAGTCCGTTGAGCAGCAAGTTCGACAATGGCTTGAACAGGTTGTGGTTGGTCTGAATCTATGTCCGTTCGCTGCCAAGCCTTATAGAAATCAGCAAATTCGCTTCAGTACTACTGAAGCCGCTGATGAAGAAGCGCTATTGGTTGATTTGCAAGCAGAGCTGATGCTTATTGATCAAGCTGACCCTGAAGAGATTGAAACAACACTTCTGATCGTCCCTCGTATGCTGACTGACTTTTCCGATTATAATCAGTTTCTGGATTATGCCGATGCTCTGGTAACCCAAAGTGGTTGGGAGGGAGTGTTCCAAATTGCCAGCTTCCATCCCGATTACTGTTTTGCCGGTGTAGAATCCGATAACCCTGAAAATCTTACAAACCGATCTCCTTACCCGGTTTTGCATATTATTCGTGAAGCCAGTTTGGAGCGGGCACTGAACCACTATGCTGATCCGGAGCAGATTCCTGAACGCAACATTCAGTCTATGCGTTCTTTGACTGCCGAACAAAAACGGACACTGTTCCCATATCTGTTTAGCTGAACCTGTCTGCTAATGCCTGTTCGTCCATAGCAAAAGCATTTACCCGGCAACTGGCGAAACAGTCCAACTATTACTGGCTTTTGTGACTTTTAATATGTGACTCTTAATATGGTGCCTCAATTATAAATCCGTAGAAGAGATAAATACCTCTCTACGGATATCAGAGCTATGAATATAAAATAATCTTTATCAGTCAAACCATTGGTCTGCCCGATAGGGTTTCCTTTTCTGTCGATTGTTCTGAGCCTGATCTTCGGTTCCTGGCTCAACGCTGGTAATACAGTCCGTACTACAGAACACAATATCACCGTTAAGGATGTCAAAGACTCGCCAGTAGCGTCCAGAGCCTGCCGGCGCATTTATGGTATGGATTCGGCCATTATAATACAGAGTGACTGTTGCATCGGATGTGGCGATGGATCCGTTGCCACTAAAGTGATGAACATAATAAGTGTAATCCGTACTTGTTGAAACCTCATCGATACTTATCGTTTCAGGCCCGAAACTAGTTACATCATCGACATCCAGATTAATACCGGGTGCAGTAGGGCTGGCAAAATAGACATGTTCGCTGTCTGCCAACAGGTGCGAATCCAAATCATCAGGATCTTCTCCCCAGGTTAAAACCACCCGGGCCGCCCCATCACTGGAGAGACTGGAAAGATAGATGAACTCTTCAATAACCTGATCACCGACAACAGAAAATGATTCGTAAACAGTGGTATATCCTTGCTTGGAAACTTCCAGTGTATAATGACCTGCAGGTAACACCAGATCAGTGATTCCTGTTTCCCCGTCGGTGCTGGTAATAAAGTCTACATAATCTCCGGCCGGGTTGTTTAAACCTTCACGTATCAGGAAGCTGACATCCGAAAGGATGTTGGTGGGGTCTTGAGCATCGGCTACGGTTAATTTAATTGTGCCGATTGCTCCTTCATCCTGAGCCAACATTATCAGTACGTTAGGGAGCGTTTTGGTCACATTGGGTAATATTTCAATTCGGTAACTGGCAGGTTCATAAAAGTTTTTTGTAAAGCTAACATCATAGGCGCCGGGTGCTAAATCGGGAGTTGAGAACTTTCCAAACAAATCAGTAGTTGTTTGTTTTACCGTCGTTCCTGCGGGAGTGTTAATGTCAACCTGTACCCTATACAGACCGCTACCATCTTCCTTTATAGCGGTACCATCAAGATGTCCTACCATTTCATTAAATGGGCAGTCGGTGGTGGACCAGACAGGATCGAAGGATTCGTGTAGCTCCACAGCTTCGGAATTACTTAGCGACAATGACTGGGCAAGTACGTCATCAATAGCCAGTTCACTTGATGATCCCGCTGACAAATTGATTTGGCAGGTCATTTTGGGATCTGCTGTCCCATCGTAAGTTGCATTAATGTCAAATTGGGCATTATGGCTTAGATTGATTCCAATTCCAGGGCCTTCAATCTTAAAAGTACCAACAGCCGGTATTTCCACTTCGGCTTCGTAAAGGGAAATGAATACAGCCAAGCTGACTTCTGTCTCCCCATACCCTCCACCTGTGACCGTATATTCAGGGGTAACGTAATCAGTTACAGGTGAAAAGCTGGTGATAGGGGTAAATATAGAAGTATCATAGTTAAAACCAGCCTGGGCCGGACCATCAACTCGATATCCGTATTGTAGTTGTCCTTCCGCACTCATCCCCACTGAAGCGCCGATTACGGGTATTACTTTAACATTGAGCAGCAGGGGAATATCGCTAATTGTTAATACCGTTGTTTCATCAACGATGGGAGCAAAGGTTTTGTTAAACTGGCGGCTATAATCGTAGGGAGCATCTACCGCTAGATAAGCTTCTGTCTTGTAATCTGAAGTTGCGACAGCATTCATTTGGCTAACCGTGGCACCGCTAACATTGAGATCCAGAGAGAGATCAAACGCTGCGTCCATGGAGATATCTGCGACTGTGGTGATACTTGCGTCTAATTGATGTTCCAGGTGAGAATCAAAATGAAGTCTGCTGGTCTCATCATTCTGGCTACCTGACTCATTGAAAAGACTGATACTAAGATTCAATAGAGCATCAGGGTATGCTGCTTGAATAGATGCTAATTCGGTTGTGAGGGTTAGTTCTTCGCTTTCTTCCTCTGTTGCCTCTTCAATGTTAATAACTTTTCGAATGAAGCCTGTTTCGTTATCTGGTGTGACCCCGACAATGATATCGCCGATCGCAAACGCTGGTGCTCCTACACCGGTTACGATTAACGAGCTTGTATCAGTAGAAGGGGTAACTGTATAGCTGGTGTTGTTATCTATCACCCAAGTCGTATAGCCATGAGCAATCTGATTTGCTGGGATTAAATTAGAGCTATCGATCCCTTCAACCACCATTTCCACGTCGGTAAGTTGATCGGGGGCAATATTATGATCATATTCCAGAAATATTAAGATTCCGGCAATAATATCATCAACCTGTTCTTTAGCAGCATTGATTGAAGAACTTGTTGTGTCGACGGTAGCCAGAACATTTTCACTGCCCTCTAAACTGTTTTTATTTTCAACTTCCAAGGCTTCCAGTATGTATTGTGAAACAGTGACGCGATTATTGACGATGTTCTCGTCAGTTCCACTTGCACCATTTAGAATGTCGACGGCTATGCTTTGGAGTGTTCGTTGCTGAGTTTCCAGTAGTTGCTCGTAGAAAAGAAGGCCATCCTCTTCAGGATCCCGATTAAAAAGCTGCTGATAAAGGTTTGTAACCAACTCACTACTGGTTAGTCGTCCATAACGAGTCTCAAATTCGTTGGAATTACCAAAAGCCTCAATGATGGCCTGTAAATTACCATTTTCATCATTCAGACGCTGTGACCAGTAATTGAGGCCTTCAACATCAGGTGCTCTACCGTAATAGGCAATATAGGCCTCAATGACTTGAATATCGTTATCTGAAAAGTCTCTAGCTTCGGCAATTGAAACTACTGAGGCAGATATAAGGCAGAAAATACCAAATACCAGACGGATCAATGTGGACATGACTTTTCCTCTGTCAGCTAATACTCCTGTTTTAGCGTTTGAGCTGCCGTAAAGCAAGGACCTTGATCAATGATCTTGTTGAAAAAGTGGGTAATGGTACGTCTGCTTAGCAGGATGGAGCGGTAGGGCTTCTCGTTTATGATAAAACTCGTATATTGGTAGGGAGATATTAGTCAGAAAACAGATATTTACTACCTGGGGGCGTATTAAGTTGCTGTGGATATTCAGTCAGTTTTTTTGTTAGTTGGAGAATATCCACTTATCGCAGTCAGGAAGTTTCTATTTTGACATAATGGGTGGTTGGTTTATTTATTCTCTGGCTCATCTGCCATTGCTAACCTTGCAGTGCCGGAATACTGATATTAACGGCCTGCGCGAGGATCTGTTCGACAGATTGCCCGGCAATAGGAATCTCGATGCAGTGAAACTGGTTGTTTCCTTGATTATCTTGATACTCAATATAGACAAATCGCGTGCGGTGAGGCACTTTTTCCCCGTCTTTTCGTTTACCTTCTGCAAACCAGATCCTTAGCGGTCTCAGGCTATGTCTGTGACTGCGGCAATAGGTTTTTTGCCAACAGGGGGCTGGAACAAATAACTGCTCAAAATCCTCTGCTGAAAGGTTATGTGCTTCAAACATGAATGGCTCCCATCATCATTGACTGACTATTGTGTGATGAGAACTGACGTAAGTGGGATTCACCTGATTGGTTGTCTGAATCGACCACATCGCTTAATAGAAGATAGGTTACAGGTATCTTCTTGAGCAAACCACCTTACCCAGGCGGGCAGGTTGGTGAGGACGTCAGCCCTACTCTCGATGTTACTGTCTGGAGTGTACTCTAGTGAGTTTTTACCCAACTTTCAACACTAAGATAGAAAAAAATCCACTATGCCGTCTTTTTGGTGTTTTAATAAAACTCGCTGAAGTAAATCTCCTGCCGTCTTTTGTTATTGAGTCGTTTCAGCGGCTCAACCGTTCCATCAACGGGTAAAAAAACGAAATTGTTTGCAGGTTTCTAACGATTAAGGTGCATGACCAGGTACAGGACAGTGCAAGGCAGCTGAGTTGAGGCTGAGTGACTGAACGGCTAATTAGTGAAATTTGCCCTGTAACCAGCTCGGCAGTGTAAGAAAGGGTTATATACACTAATTTTATGGCAATCTTTGATGGACGCAGAGAGACTAACGGCGCTAGTCTAAAAGTAAGGCACCTCTGAATATCTGCTGTTAGCACCTGTCAGATATAGCAGGAGGTCAGTAATAGTTTCAGGGTTTTAGAAAGGGAATAAATATGTTTGAGAAGCTTGATGAACCCCGTCTTGATCCGATCATCAGTTTGATGAGTGCGTATAGGGAAGACCTGCGTGCTGAAAAGATGGATTTGGGGATCGGGGTTTACCGTAATGATGAAGGTATCACTCCAGTAATGAGCGCGGTTAAAAAAGCTGAACAGGAGCTGATGGATAATCAGTTAAGCAAAGGCTATGTGGGATTGGCGGGTGATGAAGCTTTTAACCAGAGCATGATTGATTTATTGCTCGGCGGGACTGCCGCCGAGATGCGGGCATCTGCTCTGCAAACTCCCGGTGCCAGTGGAGCCTTAAGGCTATTGGGTGAGCTGATGTATCAGGCTAATCCCAAAACTACTATTTGGGTAAGTAATCCCAGTTACGTTAATCATCAGCCGGTCATGGAGGCTGCGGGGTTAAAAGTTGCTTTTTATCCTTACTTTGATCCGGTCAGTAAACAGCTGGACACTGAAGGAATGATGTCCTGTGTAGAAAAACTGGGCCCTGATGATGTTCTGTTGTTGCATGGCTGTTGCCATAACCCCACGGGGGTGGATATCGAGCTGTCCCATTGGCAGATGATTGCTGAAATGTCGCAAAAACAAGGTTTTTTGCCTTTTGTTGATATTGCGTACCAGGGTTTTGGAGATGGCTTGGAGGCGGATCGTGCAGGGTTGAAGATTCTGGCAGATAACGTTGATGAGCTTTTGGTTGCTACCTCCTGTTCGAAAAATTTCGGGCTTTACCGGGAGCGCACCGGTGCAGCTGTTCTGGTCGGAAAAACCAAATCTGAGGCGGTTAAAGCACGAGGGCTTATGTTTGAAATTGCCCGTGCTACCTATACTATGCCACCTGATCATGGTGCTGCAGTAGTTACCAAAATCCTTAGTCAGCCTGAACTGAAAACTCTGTGGGAGGCTGAGTTAAACCAGATGCTGGCGCGTATAAAAGATCTGCGAACAGGTTTAGTGGAAGCTTTTAATCAAGCCACTGGAGACAACCGGTTTGATTATTTTGGCCGTCACCGAGGGATGTTTTCCATGACCGGGCTGTCTGCCGCTCAGGCCAATGCATTGCGAGAAGATCACGGTATTTATATTGTCGGGGATGGTCGGGTTAATGTAGCAGGATTACAAAAAGATCAGATCGACTATCTGGTTAAGTGCTTCTTGGCTATTGGAGCCTGATCACAGGAACGAGCAGAGGGCAAATCGTATGTCGGTTTGCCCTGCATCTGACCGCTCTGGAGCCCACAGAGAACTTATTCATCGGTTTCCTACAGGAGAGCAAAGGCTCTAGCGCTATTCCCGTTCCGCTGCCCGTTCGAAATAATCCAAACCTTCAACAAAATCAGGCAATGTCTTTAATATGTGCAAAAGGGCAAAGAGGATGGCCCCATGATGGGCGCCTAGCTTAAAATCTTCAACCGATTGTAGTTCTCGTATTGTCTCTGAAACACCTGTGTAAAGAAAAATCAGGCCAACAGCAATATTAATGTATGGGTTTTCGACAATACGCTTAAGTATTCTCAGGGCTTTATAAGGCACGTTATTTCCCTATTAATTTGATTTCCAATGTTTTTCTGGTCTCAGGAGTACAGGGACAATTATAGTGGATAGTTTGACTCAGTGGGATAGCTGTCGTGGAATAGCTGGGCCTATTTCTGCTGGCTCAAAGCTTCGAGCATTCCACTAGTTTAAGCAGTCAAGGATATCCAAAGGGTTGTTAACAGCATATACCTGGACAGCCTTCTCTTTCCCTCGCAGAGTCACCTGTTGGGTGGGAAAGCGACTGAAATCAATGTCCGTATGTTCGATTACAGCAGTCGAAACCACCAGCGTACAGTTCAGGGTTTTAGTCTGGCCTTCGAGCCGAGCTGCCGCATTAATATTATCACCGATTGCAGAGTAGTTAGGGGATGAGGGGGGGCCCATTGTACCAACAATGGCTTCTCCACAGTGGATGCCAATACCGATACGAAGAGGTTCTTTAAGCTCATCAACCAGCTCTTGATTGAGTTTATTTATCCTGACTTGCATATCGATGGCGCCCCGCAACGCATCCCGGCAACCCTGACTTATTCCCCGATCGAGACCATAAAGGGCCATAAGTCCATCACCCGCAAATTGTGCGTAATGTCCATGGCTGGCCTGCAGGGCATCGGACATTTCCAGGAAGAATCGATTGAGGATAAAAAGTACGTCATAGGGCAAACGTTGTTCACCCATTTTGGTGGAACCGCGAAGGTCAACAAACATCGCCAGTACCTCACGCTCATCCCCATTGACTCCTCCCATTTGGGTTGTATTTTCTATGCCCAGCTGGGGGGGCAGCAATGGAGTAATCTTAATATCCTGCTGTGGCCGAGTTTGACAGGCGAGTCGAACATTCGGCGCCGCCGCGATTCGGTCCAGTGCATCTTGCTCCAGTGCTGTCGGTTGCTGCAGTTCGTTGTTTCCGGCGTCGATTCTTACTCTGCAGGTAGTGCAGCGACCGCGACCGCCGCAGATTGATGCATGAGGAATGGAATTCTGCCTGATGATTTCCAGAATACTTTGTCCGGGGGTTCCTTTGAGTATTTTCCCGCTGGGGTGTTTGATTAGAATGGATCCTGACTCTGGACCAGGACGGTCTCTGATCAGCCGAGCCATCAGTGTTATAAACAACAGGCTGTAAAACGTGATCAAAATCCCGTTATGTAACAATTCCCTTGGTGTCCACGAAGGGGATGTTGAGCTGTCGTAATTATCGCTATAGCTTCCGTTATTGTAACCACTGCTGTTGTTACTGCCATAGATGTCACTATAGCCAGAGGTATTTTCTGAATCGTAACTGCTTTCGTAGTCGTTCGGGTAAGTTAAACCATATCCTGAGGTGGTTGCTTGTGGTTGCCATAGATTCAGTTCAACGCCTGCACGAGCTAAGGAAAAAACAACCAACAGAGGGATGACTATGACCAGAGGATAAAGATAGAAGGAGCTCTTTCGGTACCATGATTTGAGTCGAAAGAAAAAGTGTAATCCAATCAGTACATGGCTCCAGACAATAATTAGTAAAATAAACTGTCTGGTAGACAACCAGGGGTCCGTTAAGATGCCTGAGAGAATTGATTCATAGTTCACATCCTTGTTCATCAGTACTCGTGAGCCCCAGGTAGCGGCTACATGTCCGGCCAACAGCGGTATTATCGATAATCCCAGAATGAGTTGACTGAGCTCCCAGGCCGGGATTCGTAAAGTTGTTCGTCGGTACAGTGAGATTAAACCCAAGCTGAAATGTGTCAGAATTGACGTGTATATCAGCAACCCTCCCAGCCAGCTGCGCCAAAAGGTTGTAACCACTTCACGCATCGATTCCATTGCCCCCAGGGAGATTAAGCCAAGCGTATGGTTGCTCAGGTGAACAATGACATAGGTGGCCATTATCAGTCCGGTGGTAATGCGTAAGCGTCTTTCCAGTAATGTCAGTCGATTTATCTGTGCCATCTATCACCTGTAAATTCCACCGTCTGTAAATCCGCAGTGTACGAATATCTTCCTGATGATTGTCTGGAATCATAGCGTAAATACACAAGAGTAGAAGTGCTTAACCTGAATGCTGAGGATTCGAGCAGCCTGTTCAAGACCAGACTCTCTGGTTTTTCGACGGAGTATGATGCGTTTTTTTGAATGTGTCGGATACAGTGCTCTTGGTGTCTTTTGCAGATAAATACAGGTTGCTTGTTTTTGGCTTACTTAATTCAGGCCTGAAAGTGCTCGCTGTGAGTTATCTGCATGACCTGGGGCTTCCAGTCAGTGGAATGTGAGAATCCAGATAACTGTGGAGTACTTCATACCTTTGTGCTTTACACACTTGCTTTGACGAGATTGCCTGGTACGAAGCGATTGCTACGGAGAGAATAATCAATGAATAAAACGCTTGTATTGACTCTGATTGGTGAAGATCGACCCGGGCTGGTTGAATTGGTGTCACAGTTAATTGCTGAACGGCAGGGGCAGTGGCTGGAGAGTCAGTTTTCACGTCTGGGTGGAAAGTTTGCCGGTATTCTTCGGGTGTCGGTGCCGCAAGAGCATGGGGCTGAGCTGGAGAAGGGGCTTCGTGCTTTGGTTGGTCAGGGATTACGGATTGTCATCGAAGAAGGGCAACAGTCGGCGGTTGAACCCAGCTATCCTCTGCAGTTACGTTTTGTTGGCATGGATCGCTGTGGTGTTGTTGCAGAAATCAGCGAGATGCTTAACCGTTATGGTGTCAGTATACTCAGCCTTAACAGTCATTGCTCTCCTGCGCCTATGAGCAGTGAAGTTCTGTTTCATGCCGATTTTGATGTTCAGGTGCCTGTTTCTGTCAGCTGTGAGCGATTAAGTGAGGCATTGGAAGCACTGACACCAGAACTCATGGTTGATCTTGAACTTCCCGAGGCTGTTTAGTCTTCAATTATTCTGGCTGTATTCGTCATTTAGCTGTTGTCGGGAATGACGAATACTGAGTTCAAGTGCAACTCCCTGGTTTTATAGACTCGGATTTACAACATAGGCTGGGAGTAACAACATCAGTTAGACATCGTTGTTGATCAATCGGTCGACTATCTATGCCTGGTATCTGTTAAATCCCTTTAAATCAGGTTTCTTAGGATTGCTGTTTATTGGTTTTGAAGCCGTTACAGCTCGGTAATGTTCGCTCTGATTTCCTCTATACCTTCTCGAGATATGATTATTAGCGCTTGCTTTTATTGCTGAAATGGCGGTTTATTAGTACATTGTGGTTTTGCTTTATCTCTTGGATAGCTTACGTCGACTAAGATAATAGTCATCGCTCAGAAAGGGAGAGGTTTGTTGATGAGGGTGGACTATGAGTAATTTGATGGCCGGGCTATTTCTACTGGCAGTGTCTGTACCTGCTCTTTGCCAGCAGGTTACGGTTGTTACTGAAGACTTTCCACCCTACAACTATGAAGAGGACGGCACAGCGAAGGGAGTTTCTTCAGAAGTTGTTCAGGCTGTGCTTGATGAGATAGACATGGAAGCGGTCTTTCATTTTTATCCTTGGGTTCGGGCGTATCGAATTGCGTTAAATAAAAAAGATCATCTTATTTATTCTATCGCTAGAATTCCAGAGCGTGAAGATATGTTTCACTGGGTGGGCGCTATCGCTCCTTATAATACTTCTTTGTATAAATTAAAATCCAGAAAAGATATTGAAATAAATTCTTTGGATGATGCTAAGCCCTATACTATTGGAAGCTCTCGAGCTGATGTTATTACCTCTTATCTGGAAGACAAAGGTGGGTTTGATCTGGATATTGTTACTCGTGACTCTCAAAACCTGCATCGGCTGTTGCTGGGACGAGTTGACTTGATTGCCTATGATGAGGCCTCGCTTGTATACAAGGTTCAACAGGAGGGGCTGGATATTACCTTATATGAAAGGGTTTTCCGATTAGAGGATTTGTCAGACGATTTATATATGGCATTTGGAAAAACCTCAGATATTTCATTAGTTAAAAAGTTTCAAGATGGTTTACGCTCAATAAAAGATAAAGGGATATTTGATAAAATTCGTCAAAAGTATTTTCTACAGTAAATTAATCTAAGCACATGTAAAATTGTTGCGCTGAATACTTCTAATGTCTGTGATATAACGATTTCATAAATATGTCATCTGTGACCCTTATGGTGATTGCTCCTATTTTATGAACTGGAGTCCACAGATGTTTAACCGATGTTTTCCGCCGACCATGCTGGCCCTGTTGGTTGCTGTAACAACTGGAGTACATGCTCAGTCCTTTAACCGTATCAGCAGTTTTCCAACCAGTCTCAATTTGCCTGAAAATGCGCAAAGTATGCAGGAGACGTCGGCTGAGATAATTACTGCTTCAACGGATGGTAAGACCCTTATTTACTCTGATAGCCCTCTTGGAGGAATCGGTTTAGTTGATATCAGTAACATAAAGGAACCTCGTCCGGCTGGGTTTGTGGCTCTGGCTGGAGAACCTACTTCTGTCGCTACTGCTGAGGGGGTTGTGCTGGTGGGGGTCAATACTTCCAAAAGCTAACTCAGCCTTCCGGCTTTCTTGCTGCGGTTACTCTTGAAACCTCCAGTATCAGTCGTCGTTGTGATTTAGGCGGACAGCCAGATTCCGTTGCGGTTTCAAAGGATAGTCGTTTTGCGGCGGTTGCTATTGAAAATGAACGAGATGAAGACCTGAACGAGGGAGCCATGCCGCAGCAACCCGCTGGATACCTAAGTATTATTCCGTTGCTGAAAGGGATTCCGCAGTGTGATCAGATCCGCCAGGTTGAACTGACAGGACTGGCGGCTACCGGAGCAGATGATCCGGAGCCGGAATTCGTGGATTTTAATGACCGCAATGAAATCGTTGTCACGCTACAGGAAAATAATCATATAGTCATTGTCGCTGCACAGAGCGGTGCAATCTTGAATCACTTCTCAGCTGGAAGTGTCGATCTTAACAATATCGATACGGTTAAGGACGGAGCGCTGTCTTTTAATGGTAGTCTGACAGGGGTGCTTCGGGAGCCGGATGCGGTGAAATGGCTGGATGAGAATCGATTTGTCATTGCCAATGAAGGTGATTTTAAAGGGGGGGCTCGTGGTTTCACTATATTTCACAAGGATGGCCGAGTTCTCTATGAGTCAGGAGCTGATTTTGAACATCGTATCGTACAGGCCGGACATTACCCTGATAAGCGGTCTGGCAAAAAAGGAGCAGAACCGGAAGGCCTTGTCGTTGCTGAATTTGGTCAGCAACGGTACATTTTCGTGTTGTCTGAAAGGGCTTCTGTGATCGGTGTTTATCGTGATACAGGTGCAGATCCGGAGTTCGTGCAGTTATTACCTTCAGGCATTGCGCCGGAATCTGCCGTGGCTATTCCATCACGTAACATACTGGTGAGTGCAAATGAGAAGGATTTGATTAAGGACGGTGGTGTCAGAGCCCATGTCATGCTTTACCAGTTCTCACATCAGGCTCCCAGTTATCCACAGCTTATTTCTGATCTGGGCAGTGACGGTCAGCTGATTGGCTGGGGAGCGCTTTCCGGGTTGGCTGCTGACCCTTCTATAGCCGGGAAACTATATGCAGTTAACGACAGCTTCTATAAGACTCAACCAACGATTTATACTATCGATGCAAACCAGCATCCGGCGAGAATTACCAAAGCCACCCGGGTGACGCGTAAGGGCAAACCTGCTGAAAATCTGGATCTGGAAGGGATCACTTCCGATGGTAGCGGTGGATTCTGGTTGGCATCTGAGGGCCGTACAGATCGGGCCATTCCTCATGCTATCTATCATGTGACAGCCGAAGGAGAAATTGACCGTACCGTTCCATTCCCAACTGAGCTGTTGCAGTACGAAACGCGCTTCGGCTCAGAAGGTGTGACTCTGATCGGGGATACACTTTGGCTAGCTATTCAGCGCCAGTGGAAAGATGATCCTGTGGGAACGGTTAAACTGGTTGCTTATAATCTGGTGACCAATCAGTGGGGAGCTGTCCGTTACCCGACTGAACCCGCCAGTAAGGGCTGGGTTGGATTATCAGAAATTACTGCTTACCAGGACAGTGTCTATATCATCGAGAGGGACAACCAAATAGGGGAGAATGCTCGGCTAAAGCGGCTTTATAAAGTAGCGATCAATGAACTCAGGCCTGTTTCACTGAACCAGGAATTGCCTTTGGTCCATAAGCAGCAGGTGCGGGATTTTATACCCGATCTTAAAGCGAATGGGGGTTACATTACCGATAAAATTGAGGGTTTTACGGTTGATTCAGCAGGAATCGGCTATGCGTTGACCGACAACGATGGTGTTGATGACAGCTCCGGCGAGACGTACTTTTTCTCGACCGGAAAACTATAACTTGTCGATCACAGAGCAAAGCCAGACTGGCTTTGCTCTGTTCAGCTTGTTTCGTTGGAATCGCTGTATAATTTAAAAGCGCTTTCGTTTTTCAATTGTCTGACCTACTGCTGCCGGGCTGCGGCGATAGCAGCAGCTTTATCATTGGCAGCAGTTTTGTTGCTATGTATCAGGTGATTAGTTTTCAGCGTGCCAGTCTTCTTTTTCCTCAAAGTGTTTGCGCTCAAAATAGTCATCCATACAACGACGAACGTCCAGGTGATTTTGATTACGTGTTCTATTACGAGACGAGTCAAACTCATTCTCATCACGGTTTGTTCTGGAATCAATTTCTTCAAAACGACGGTAGGTTTTACCCACTTCAACATCCTCACAGGAATGAAATTTACCTGTTACTAGATACCTGACGAAAAACGTTATGTACAACAAATCTTTTTATTCGTGACCAGTGGGTTTATTAATAATCCGTGAATACCTGACTTTTCTTCCTTAAATCAGAGTTGGTCAGTCTTTTCTATCTCAATCAGACTTGTATATATTTGATACCCTATTGATGGAAGGGTAAAGGCGGGAGTGAAGCGGTGAAAGTACTCATTGTTGAGGATGAGCAGGGAATTGCTGACAATATTATCTATGCACTCAAGCAGGAAGGCTTTTCTGTGGAGCATATTCTGTTAGGGCACCAATGCATAAGTCGTCTACGTAGTCAGCTTTTTGATATGGTGATTTTAGATGTAGGTCTCCCGGATATCGGAGGGTTTGAAGTTTGCAAACAGATACGTACCTTTTCTGAGATCCCCATTATTTTCTTAACGGCTCGTGATCATGAAATAGATCGGGTTGTTGGATTGGAAATTGGTGCAGATGATTATGTCACCAAGCCTTTCAGTCCGCGTGAGCTGGTGGCTAGAGTTAAGGTTATTCTAAAGCGTTTGTCACCCCGAAAGCATGTCCCTATAGCCGATGAAGCCGAGCAACAGACATCTGCGTTGTTTAGATTATTGGAGGAGCAAAAGAAAATTGAGTATTGCGGCCTGTCTCTTGATCTTACCCGCTATGAATTTGGATTGCTTCAAACCCTGTTGGCACAACCTGAACGGGTGTTTAGCCGAGAACAGCTAATGCAAAGCGTTTGGCCAGACTCCTACGCCAGCTTTGATAGAGTTGTTGATACCCATATAAAAGGGCTAAGGGCAAAGTTAAAGCAGGTTAACAGCGAGTTGGACCCGATTAAAACCCACCGTGGCCTGGGCTATAGCCTCTGTTTAAATGGTGGGGGTGGAAACACTAAAAAGCCCGTCCCTGTGTCAGAAAGCAACAGCAGCACCAAGCGTTGATTGTACCGAATTGATGGGATTCAGGTGTGTACAACCAGAGCGTATTGAGTGGATGGGAAGGAGGCAATGGCGTTGAGTTCAAAAATAAGCTTTCCTAAAATCAGGTTCAGTTTGCGTCTGTTTTTCTTTTTCTTCCTGTTGATTGGTATCGGGCTGTTTCTGCAAATGAATACGTTAATCAAAGAACTGAAGCCGGGTCTTCGCCAAGCTGCGGAAGATACTCTGGTAGATAGCGCCAATCTGCTGGCTGAGTTGGCGACGCCTGATTTTATTCAGGGAACTCTTAGTCAGGGGCATTTTGACCAGGCTTTCAAAACGTTCAAACAGCGGAAATTTCGAGCGAAGATATGGACTAAAACCAAAACCGATAATCCGTTAAGAGTTTATATTACCAATGCTCAGGGAATTGTTGTTTATCACAGCGAAGGTCAATATACAGGTGAAGATTTCTCTGCCTGGAACGATGTCTACAAAACCCTGAGGGGACAATACGGGGCCCGCAGTTCCTTAAGAGATCCTGATAACCCTCTTTCATCGGAAATGTATGTTGCTGCACCGATTAAAGTCGGGGAACAGATTCTTGGGGTCTTAACCTTAATAAAACCGAACCTTTCTTTACAACCTTTTCTGGAAAATGCCCAGGGTAAACTAAAAAGACAAGGGCTTTGGTTGATTGTTGCGGCCCTTGTTTTAGGGTTGGCGTTAAGCTTCTGGTTGAGTCGATCCATTAATAAACTCAGTGATTATGCGCTTAAGGTCAGCCAAGGAAAGAGTGTTGTGACCTTACCTGAAATGAATGATCTGGAATTGCATAATCTGGCTCAGGCAATGGCAAGTATGAAGTCTCAACTGGAAGGCAAGGACTATGTTGAGAAGTATATTCACAGCTTAACCCATGAAATGAAAAGCCCTGTCGCTGCGATAAAAGGGGCAGCGGAGCTGTTGGAAGATAACTTGCCTGTTGCTGACAGGCTTTATTTCGTTACTAATATTCAAAGGGAATCTCAGCGCCTGGAGGAGCTGATTTCACAATTACTGAATTTGGCTGAGTTGGAAAATCGCCAGGTCTTATCCCAGCTAACACATATCAATCTGAAAGCGCTTATCGAAGAGCTGGTGAGTGGTCTTGAACTGAAACTGTCGGAGAAACGACTTCAAGTATCTGTTGTCGGTAACGGCAAGGCTGATGGGGAAGTCTTTTTGATACAACAGGCGATTGAAAACCTGTTGTTGAATGCGATTGATTTCAGTCCTGATGGAGCAAAGATAACGGTGACCTTGAAGCAGCATGGCAACCGGGTGCTGATACAGGTTGAAGACCAGGGACCGGGCGTACCTGAGTATGCTGAGTCTCGGGTTTTTGAGCGATTTTACTCTCTTCAACGCCCATTATCGGGAAAGAAGAGCTCTGGTTTGGGCCTAAGTTTTGTCAAACAAATCTGCAATTTACACCAGGCGACTTGTCGTCTGAGCAATGGCTCAACAGGTGCTCTGGCTGAAATCAATTTACCGGTTTGGCAGAAATCACATACAAACCACACAGAACACACATAATTCTCTCAATTTCATCTTTTATTCTGCCCTTAAGTAGTCATAAGTGTGGAGAGCCAGGATGAAATCTACGTTAGCAAAAAAAATCATATTCTTAGGGTTCAGCTGTGCCTTGGCTGCCCTGGCCTTGACGGTGATTGAAAATCTGATTTCAGATCGCCTGATTTATCAGGAACAGGCAAAGGGTAGCGTGGCCAACAGCTGGAGTGGTGCCCAGCAGCTATCGGGACCGCTGTTGGCGGTCCCTTACAAATACAGAGTGACGACACAGCACTGGAACGAAAAACTCGGTAAGAATGTAAGATCTCAAGCCATTAAAAGTAGCATGCTGTATATCATCCCGGATAGGTTGGAGATAAATACTGATATGACTACACAGGAGCGTTACCGGGGAATCTTTTCGTTTCCTGTGTTTACCGGTCAACTCAAGGTGAGTGGTAAGTTTGACTTGGCTCCGTTGCAGAAGCTTAAAAACAGGCTCGACCTTGTTGAAGCCGGAGTCCCCTTTATAGCGGTGAGTGTCAGTGATATTCGAGGAATCAACAATAAGCCTATGTTGACCTGGCAGGGAAGGGAATACAGCTTTCGATCCGGTAGCCGGCTTGCCTTTAATCCCCAGGGTGTCCATGTGCCGCTGGAAAATATAGGCACCGCTCCCGTTGAGTTCAAGTTTGAATTGAGCCTGAGAGGGATGGATACCCTGTGGTTTACTCCTGTTGGTAAGGACTCTAAAGTTAATCTGTCAGCCAGTTGGCCCCATCCTAACTTTGTCGGTCAGTTTCTGCCTGCTGAACGTGTTATTGAAGATGGGCGTTTCAATGCCAATTGGCAAGTCTCTGAGTTTAGTAGCAATATCGGTCATGATGTTGATAGCTGTGAGAGAGGGAACTGCGGTGCCCTTGTTGGAAATCGCTTTGGTGTCAGTCTGAACGAGCCGGTCAATATTTATCGTCAGGCAATTCGATCAGCAAAATATGGCATGTTGTTTGTTGGTTTAACTTTCATCAGCTTCTTTATCTTTGAGGTATTAAAACGATTACAGATTCACCCTATTCAGTACACACTGGTGGGATTGGCATTGTCCGTTTTTTATTTGCTTTTGATCGCTTTGTCCGAGCATTTGAGTTTTCTCGTTGCTTACGGTATTGCAACGTCTGCCTGCGTCTGTCTGTTAACTGCCTATGTGACCGCTATTATCAAAAGTTTCAAATGGGGAGTCGGGTTTGGCGGTTTTGTTGCTGTCCTGTATGGATTACTTTACGTAATCCTCAGTTCTGAAGATCACGCTCTGTTGTTGGGCTCTTTGTTGGTGTTCTTGGCGCTAACCCTGGTTATGCTCTCCACCCGCCATCTGGACTGGTATCAGGTCAGCGGATGGGCTGCGGATAAAGCTAAAGAACAACTCAAGAAGGCAGCGCCAATATCGGTTGATTAAGGCAAGCCATCCTCTCTGAATTAGCTGATAGACCTGAATCATGATTAAGGACGGCCTATATCCTGTTTTAGGACGAAAACAGGGGGGTTGTAGAGCGACACTGGAAGCTCTTTTTCTCTGAGTAAATTACTGAGCGATGGTGTCCTGATGAGTAAAAAAAGATGGTTTCATTCCGGTGTAATAATGATCTGTTCATTGTTAGCCTGTGGGTTGTTGCTAAATCCTTATCGAATGGTTTATGGGAGTTCAGAATATAAGGCCCCAGGTCAATCTCTACACTCAAATGTAGGTATTCGAGAGATGACTTTTGTTGATCTTCATCGAGATCGGGTATTGGAGAGCTATATCTGGTTTCCGGTAGCAGTATCGCAGACCGATGAGTACAAGATTAACAAAGTCTTTCGTGGTTTTAAGGCGGTAAGAAATGCGGACATAACGGGAGAGAAGTTACCGTTGATCTTATTGCTTCATGGGACATCCGGTAACAGAAACAACTTGCACTGGCTTGCGACAACCCTTGCCAGCCAGGGTGCGGTTGTCGTCGCTGCAAACCATCCCGGCAGTACAACTGGAGATGCTTCTCCAGAAACAGTTATCAGAATGTGGGATCAGCCTGCTGATATTCGTTTCCTGATTCAGGACATTATCAAATCTGATATAGGTCGTAAAATTGATCAGGCAAAAATTGCAGTTATCGGGTTCTCGTTAGGGGGCTATACCAGTATGGCGTTGGCTGGAGCGCAGCTGGAGTTTGAGCGTTTCCCACAGTTTTGTCGACATAATGATATAGGTGCCTGTCGGTATTTCTCTGAAGTCTTGATCGCGCTGGATCATGATTTCTACTCAAAGGCCAACCAGGTGCAAAAGGATGTTCGAGTGACAGCGGCAGTAGCGATTGCACCAGGGTTTACTGAATCGATGACTGAAGATTCAGTTGCGCAATTGGCTGCTCCTGTCTTGATGATCGCTGCAGAGCAAGATAATCAGATACCTGTTATCAGCCACGCCCGTCCGTTGAGTCATAAAGTTACTGAATACTACGAAATCGCCGAGGCAGGGCATTTCAGCTTCTTGCCCGAATGTTTGCCGGGAGCTATCGAATTATTAGCGGAAGAGGGAGATGAGTTCGTTTGTACTGAACCAGGGCAGAAATCACGAGCCAGAATTCACCAGCAAGTGAGACGCCGAGTCACTGATTTCTTAAAGGCTCAAGGGTTGTTGGAAGCCAGAAATTGATCAGGCACTGAAGCTATTAGCAGTATGTTGAAACAGGCCAAGGGACTGGAGCCAAGCTCAGGGGCTTCAGACCTATGGGTCGGCTCTTTCTGTCTTTGTAATCTCCTGCTGGCTGGCGCGCCATGCACTTGGACTCATTCTGGTAATCCTCAGGAATTCCCGATTAAAGTTGGACTTAGTGAAAAAACCGACCTCCAGCATTATTTCCGTAACCCGTTGATCTGTGTCCTTTAACCGTTCACAGGCTTCCTTAATACGAAATCGATTGATGTACTGGGATACATTAAGCTCAGTAGCCTGATTAACCTGCTGAGAAACCTTACGCGGAGGAATGCCCAGTTTTCTGGCTAGTTTGGCCAGATTCAAATTTGGGTCCCGATAAAGCTTCTGGCGTAGAATCTGTTCCTCAATCCGGGGCATTAAATCTTCTTCTGCTGGCGGCTCTTTTGGTGAGTCCAACGGACCTTGGCTGTTTATTTGTGCAACGATGATTCTTTGATCTTCTGTATCTTTGTGAGACATGTCTATGGTGGAGGATGTTGCCATCGATGCTTTAGTGGATGGAGCCGGTCCGGTGTTGCTGCTAATGCTAAGGGCAATGGCTAGTATCAGTATCATCAGGGTGCTTGAAGCCGTCGCCAGAACCAGCGATGCCCCTTCGCTTTGAAGACCTCCATCGAATGCAATAACCAAGTCCACAAGCGCAAGAAGAAGGAGCATGATAGCGATTATGCGCCAGACCCATAGAGTGTACCCGGCAGCCTCTAGCCGTACGATGGTCAGTGAGTCTGCTCCGGATCTGGTTTTCCAAAAAATGAGACAACCGTAAAAGAAGTAGCTGGCGAACAATAAAGCATCTACATATTTCGGTGACAATAACAGGCTGATCAAGACCAGAGCGACAGGTATTGAGTGCAGGAAGAATATGTTAGCTGGGGCAGCAAACTTATGATGGTTACTTTGCTGACTCAGGGTTAACAGTGAAAGATAGGCCAGTATGGGGATGAGAGTAGCCGTAACCGGTTGAATCCATTTTAATTCGGTGAGTGCAAAGCTGCTGCGCAGACCTACAAGCAACGCTTGCAGTGCGCACACCGCCAGTAGAACGAGAAATAGCCTGGAGCGTGCGCCATGTTTCCAGATATTAGCGATTAGCAATAGACAGAATAGAGAAACAAAATAGTGTATGGGGACGGCCAAAAACTTATACCCTTGTGTCGAAGCGCAACTGTAGCGATTATAACTCTACGTATTATTCGCTAATTATATGATAAATATAATAAATGTCAGTATTTCCGGGGGCTGATCAGCAATGGATGTTTATTTCACGGTTCTCTATATCAACACTTAACTGTAAAATCCGTATTTTTTATCATTTTTAACGGGACAGCGTAATGGGCAGAGCCTACCAAAACCGCAAAGAATCGATGGCCAAGACGTCTGATGCCAAAGCCAAAGTCTATAGCAAATATGGCCGTGAAATCTATGTGTGTGCTAAAGCTGGCGGCGTGGAGCCAGAGGGTAATCTGGCGTTACGAGGGCTGATTGACCGGGCGAAGAAAGATCAGGTACCAACACACGTTATCGAAAAAGCCATTGATAAAGCCAAAGGTGGAGGCGGTGAGGATTTCGCCACTGCACGCTATGAAGGTTTTGGGCCTGGGAGTTGTATGGTAATGATTGAATGCCTGACCGACAATCCCAACCGTACTTTTGGTGATGTGCGCCAGTGTTTTACCAAGACCAAGTGTAAGATTGGCACTCAGGGCAGTGTCAGCCATATGTTTGATCACAGCGCTATTCTGGCCTTCAAGGGGGACGATGAAGAAGCCGCACTGGAAGCGTTGATGATGGCTGATGTTGATGTTAGTGATATAGAAAATGAAGACGGTATAATTACTGTTTTTGCGCCCAATACCGATTACTTCAAAGCCAAGAGTGCACTGATCGAAACCTTTGGTGAAATTGATTTTGAAGTGGATGAAATTCAGTTTTTGCCACAGACGACAACACCTATCAGTGGTGATGATGTTGCCATGTTTGAGAAGTTTTTAGATATGCTCAATGATGTGGACGATGTGCAGAACGTTTATCATAACGCAGAGCTTTAAGTTCCGTCGCTGGAACGCCTGATTCAGGTAAGGCCTTAGTCTTTGCTTAAAAAGCTAAGGCCTGCTCTCTGGTAGCTATTTAGGAACTTCTTCTCGCCCCACGACGAGAGCGTCGCTCCCGAGCAGCGCCGCTTAGAGATCCTCCCGCAACACTCAGATCTCCACCAAGCTGAGCTTTTGCGCCGCTGGTAACTTCTCCCAGGGTTTGTTCAAGAATGCTCAGGTCGGGTTTAGGACCCGGCTGATAGCCGTCCAAGGCGTCACGCATGGCCGCTATATGAGATGGCGTGGTACCGCAGCAACCGCCAATGATTCGAGCGCCAGCGTCCGCCACCAGGCGTGCATATTGCGCCATCAGTTCAGGTGTGCCGCTGTAAACAATCTTGCCATCGACATATTCGGGAATGCCGCAATTAGCCTTCGCCACCAATACCGGGTCAATCTGATTCTGCTCGGCGGCGATTTTCATATTCATAATTGCCGCTACAACTTCTGAGGCACCGATACCGCAGTTGGTTCCACAGGCACTGGGAGGCTGTTCGAATTGAGTCCCAAGCTGAACCAGCTCAGCGGGGGTGACTCCCATCATCGTACGACCGTTGGTATCTATGCTCATGGTGTAGACCACAGGTAAGCCTGTGCTGACTGCTGCATCGTAAGCGACTTTTGCTTCTTCGCTAGCGGAAATTGTTTCTATCCAGAGTACATCCGCACCCCCTTCCTTTAATGCCTCAGCCTGTTCTTTAAAGGCAGCGTAGGCATCATTGTAGGTAAGAGTACCGGTGGGTTCGAAGATTTCACCGGTGGGACCCATGGAACCGGCTACAACAATGTCCCGCTCACAGGCGTCAGCTTTCTGTTTAACGATTTGTGCAGCAGCGTGGTTCAACTCAGTTACGCGGTTTTCAGCGTTGTGGAGTTTCAATCGGTAACGGGTGCCACCAAAGCTGTTGGTGAGCAGAATATCTGAGCCAGCATCAATAAACTGCTGACAGAGATCTGCAATTCGCTCCGGGTGATCGATATTCCACAGTTCAGGAGCATCGCCGGTTTGTAACCCCATGGAAAACAGGTTTGTACCTAGTGCACCGTCAGCAAGTAGGTAAGCGCGTTCTTTTAACAGTCGAGTAAACAGGTTTGACATAGCATAGTTCCCGCAGTCCGGCGTTCGCAGAACCGGATACTCTATTCAGAGTGCTTTCTGAGTACTGTTCCAATAGCGTCCTGATAAGTTCTGTTATCGTCAGCTGGGCTGATCAGGGTTGCTCTCAGTTCTTGCTGCATCCTGCTTGCTGGTCGTTTCAGGGATGGGGTACCCGACAAATCGGCTCCAATCGGTCAGCATCGCTTTAAAGTCGTCCAGGCCGCATTGTGCGAAGGATTCTGAGTCGTAATAGTCCATGTTGTCAGTAAGTTCATCGTCTGAGTAAAACAGAGTATGGGCTTGAACAACGGCTTCATCTCTTGTGAGCTGGAGCCTGTATTCCGCTCCATCCAATTGATAATCCCATGATTGCTGCTGCTGGAGTTCTGTAATTGCAGTGTATAGCTTTTGAATGCGTTCCTGGTCGCCACCCAGTTCTGTTGTTAGCCAGCTTCCCAGAGCCTCATGTCCCATAGGAAAGTGAGCGACATAACTGCCAACAAAATCTTTAGTAAATTCGTAATCCATACCACTTTCCAACGATGATAATCAATGCAGTAACTCTAAGGCTTGAGTCCCTTAAGGGCGTGTCCAGGTTTCTGAAATCTGCTGGTTACAGGCAACTGTGCAGATAAATAGAGTTTAACAGTTTGTTTTCTTCTGCTGTTAATTATCGGTTCCAGGCTATCGCTGTGATGTCCGGTCAACCTCTTTTTATAGTCATTTTTTCAGGCGGCCCTGCCTCCGATCTGAGCTGTTTTATCGTCTGCTGCGAACATATCGGGTTTTGTCGGTAGTGCAGATAGCGATAGTTTGAGGTGATTGTCTGGTTCTTTGCTAAGCTCAATGTTATATGCTGAGCCTCCATGGATGGTTTTTGATCCGTCTAAAGAGAGTTTCGTATCAGTATGCGCTTCTATATACCGCAAGGACCTTACCTACCTGCCAGCAGTGTGTTGCTGTTGGGAATCAGCTTTACCTTTATTTTGGTCTGGACGGATTATCTGGCTGACAGGGACGCCAAAGATCAAATGATGCAACGGCATGTAATGATCTACAGTAATGCCACTGAGCGAGCTTTTGAACGCAGTCAGGCGGTTGTTGAAAATCTGGTGGCACTGTTTTATTCCAGCTCCACGGTCTCTCGTGGTGAGTTTGATACCTTTAGCCGTAACCTGTTTAAATATCACTCATCTATGCAGGCCTTGGAATGGATACCAAAAGTGCCTTTTAAGTTACGAGAACATTATGAAATTCTTGCTCAGCAATATTATCCTGAATTTCAGTTTACCGATAAGGATGAGCAAGGGAATCTGATTAGAGCCGGGCATCAGGACTATTATTACCCCGTATTTTACCTGGCACCCTATGCCGGCAATGAGCGGGCACTGGGTTATTCCCCGAGTAAGCTTGATGTGCGGGATATAGCTATGGAAAAGGCATTATCTACCGGGCAGACCTACAGTAGCTCTAGGGTGCAACTGGTCCAGGACGAGCAGCCGGATCAGTATAGTCTGTTATTGTTTTCTCCCGTATTTAAGACTCAATACCCGCCGGCGACGCTTTCTCAGCGTGCTGCCGAATTAAGAGGCTATATTCTCGGCATTGTTCGAATCAGCGATTTGATTGATAACGCGCTGGGCAATCACGAGTCCTATCCAATGTCGATGGCGCTATCGGATATGGACGCAGCGGAAGGTAACTCATTTTTGTACCTGTATCAGGGAAAGCAAATTTCAGTTGCTGGTTCTCAGGAAGCTGATTCTCAAGATGGCCGCCCCCCTCGTTTTTATTCGCAGTTGCCTGCTCGCCTTCAGGGATCAGATCAGATTATCACCCGAACGTTGAACCAGTTGGGTCATCGTTGGACATTGGCTTTTTATCCAAAGGAGGGGGCCTATGAAGTGAACTTGAAACATAGCTTTTTGATATTTTCCCTAGGGACTCTGCTCTCATTGGTAATAGCCTATGGGACCTGGCTGTGGAGTCGCCGTCAAATGCAGCTGCAGTCCCAGCTGACAATGACAGTCGAAGAACAGGGTCTGGCACTGAAAGTAAAGGACAAAGCGTTGTTACGCCATAATCGGGCGTTAATGGGACTTACCAGTAATCCAAAGCTGTTACAGCAAAAGCTTGATGATTCTTTATCGGATATCACTCGTATCGCTGCAGAAACCTTAGGAGTAGAACGTGCGAGTGTGTGGCTGCTATCTGACAATAAACAATCGATCCGTTGTTTTGATCTATATGAATTGGCTGCTGAACGGCATTCCAGTGGAGTAGAAATGCACCGGGAAGATTACCCCCAGTACTTCGAAGCCATATTGAAGAACTCCAGCATTGTGGTTAATGATGCATTCCAAGACCCCAGAACCCGTGAGTTTGGTGATTCATATCTAAAGATCATCGATATTAAATCGATGCTGGATGTGCCTATTCGTCGTAATGGTGATGTGGTTGGGGTTTTATGTATGGAGCATGTGCATACCAAAAGATGCTGGCTGGTGGACGAAGAACATTTTTGTCACTCCGTCGCAAACTTTGTATCACTGGCCATGGAGTCTATTGAGCGCCGGCAGACAGAGCAACAACTGCAGGAAAGTAGTGAGCGTTTAGCCATTATCAATGGGATTGCTACCAATGTCAGTGCTGGAATGAGTGTCAAGCAGGTTATTGGTGCAACCTTGGATCGTCTACATCTTCGCTTCCCCCAGCTTCGTGTCAGCTACTCAACTATCTCGGAAGGTGGGCTGCTTTCTGTAGAAGACAGTCGATCTCCATCCCATATGCCGGACATCTCTGGGGTTAAAGCAGATCTTCAACGGGCAAATCATTATCTGAAATCGCTACTTAAGCGTCAGATGGTATTGGTGACTGATGTCCGTCAGGATCCGCGCCTATCATCGCTGAAAGAGGTGTTAGCTGCAGGCAATACGCGAGCACTCCTTGATATGCCGCTGCTGCATAGCCAGGAACTGGTGGGGATGCTTTGCCTTGATTCCAGCACGACTCATTTCTGGAACGAAAATGAAATACTGACTCTGCAGGAAATTGCTGAGTACCTGGAATTTGCCGTACGTGAGGCAATGGGGCAGGAAGCCAGAGAAAAGGCCGAACATGCTCTTGAGCAACATAAGGCTAATCTGGAACAACTTGTTCATAAGCGCACACAGCAGTTGGAATATCAGGCTGAGTTTGAGCGTCTGATTGCAAACCTCTCAACTCAGTTTATACGCTTACCGGCTGATCAGTTGGAAGCGGCGATTATTGATGCCCTGCAGGTGATCGGAGAGTTCTCTCAGGTTGATCGCTGTAGTCTGGCCCGTTGGAATAATGATGATCAATCGTTAGTCAAAGATTTTGAATGGTTATCTGAAGGGATAGATTCAATTTTTCCTGAGGATAAGCGAATTAATATATCTCAGATGACCTGGCTGGTTAAACGCTTACTCCGAAAAAAACCGTTGTACTTTTCAGATTTTACCCAGATGACTGTCGATACTAAGGATGCTCAGCGGTTTTTTGAAGGGAGGGAAATCCGGTCTTTATGCATGATTCCTTTGCTTTACGGGATGAGCCTGTTTGGTGTACTGGTCTTTTCAACACAGTCCAAAAAACGAACCTGGAGTAATAATGACCTCATTCTGCTGAACCTTATTGGAGAGATGCTGGTTAACGCATTTGAACGGAAAAAGTATGAAGAGGCGCTGAAAAACTCGGAACGGTTGTTACTTCTTTCAAACAAGAAGCTCGAAGATTTGGTGACCGTTGATAGTTTGACCGGAATTGCCAATCGCCGTTTCTTTGACTTGCGCTATCGGTCTGAATTTCATCGAGCTCAGAGATATGGATCTTCGCTGGGAATCATTTTTTTAGACATTGACTACTTCAAGCAGTATAACGATGACTTTGGACATCTTGCCGGCGACAAGTGCTTAACGCGTATCGCCAAAATTCTGAGCCAGCAGTTTCAACGGGCAACTGAAGTCATCACAAGATACGGCGGTGAAGAATTTGTCGCCATTCTCAGCAATGTTAATTTTGACGAAGCTGTTAGTAGCGCTGAGCGAGCGCGTCTAGCCGTTGAAGAGCTTGGTATTAAACAAGGGCCCAGCTGTCCTCTAGATACCGTGACCCTCAGTTGTGGCGTATCCCTCATGACTCCTGATGTGAGCAATTCTAAAGAAGAGCTTATAAAAAATGCAGATTCGGCCCTGTATCAGGCGAAAAAATCTGGACGTAATTGTGTGAAAACTGCTGTGGAATGATAAACCTTTAGAGATTGGGGGTTGTTGTTGCTACCGGAAGACTTCCCGCTCTGATGCGAAGGCTGTTTCTATCTGTAAAGGAGGGTTTCTGTTAGTATCCTCTATTGTTATCAACGTTGTTTCAAATAAGGGTCATAGAGTGTCCAAGTTTTTCTTTAAAGGTCGCATTGAAAAAAGAGAAGATTATGAAGGTAAGGGGTTTAATACTAAGCGGGCCGAAAAGCTAGGTACTGAGAAATTCCCGTTGTCGCTTACAGTTGTCACTGAAGCGCGTAAAACCGAGATAGAAGCAATTCTGGAAGAAAATTCACTCTACGGTGATATCGCTGTCAACGAGGAAGCAGAAGAGAATATTGTTGAACTTGAAGTAGTGCTCAATAAGCCTAAAACCATGGTGCTTGAAAAAACACCTAATCGAAACGACCCCTGCTCTTGTGGCAGCGGCAAAAAATATAAGAAATGTTGCGGCTGATGAGCCTTTTTTCTAAGCAGTATCTTCACTCTCCAATCTGATTTAGTTTTTCCATCCGAACTCCTCTGGATTCAGTTTAGGTTTATAAACTGAATTCAGTGCTTTATGCCGTTAGTATAGGTCCAGATGAAGGCTTTGTTTTATTAAACATTCCAATTCAAGGTCTATTTGATTTTTTTGAGTAAAGTATAAGCTGAATTCACAGCGTGAAATATATCTATTTATCCTCTGGTTTTTCAAATTTATTTCTTATTGTTTTCTGAATACGATCTATATTTAATAAAAACCAGAATGTTAATCCGATCATAAATCCAACAAATGAAAATAGAGGAAATGCTGTTGAAAGGCTATAGGTTTCACTTCCAAAACCACGGAAAAGAGAAATCATAAACATAGGAATATCCGCGATTAATATGCCTCCGATTGTCAGTGAAAATATATTTATTTTGTTTTTCTTTAATAATAATCGATAAAAGCGATAGCCAATAAAAAACTCAAAAAGGTATACAACGGGAAGACCAAATATAACAATAGCCAACACTAAACCCATATAGTTTGCAAAGCCGGATTCCATATTGAAGCCAGATATATCGGCAAAGAATGCATAAAAAATAAATGCGAATGGCATGACCAAGGGGGCTAGAAGAAAAGCTCTATTTTCACGAGTCATAACGTTATATCGTCACCTATTGCTAACAGGTTACACCTGTCTATAAATACGGGTCGAAGTTTTCGGTGCTTATAATCAAGCCCTTGTGGACCATTGTATATTATTGTCAGCGGGCTTGGCCATAATATATGTAAGGGTAAAGGTCATTCTGTGAAGTAGAAACGCCAGCCAGGGCTGTTTCCTCCCGTATCGGCTGGCATTGCACTGATCGTTGAATTAACTTAGGTACCTTATAGGACCTGCAAATAACCAGGGCTGGTTACTCTGCAAGAGGTTCTTGCTGGGTTGCACAATGGATACTTCCACCGCCGCTGGCAATGCCGTCGATCGCAATTTGTTCTATTTGATGATTGGGGAATGCTCGAGCCAGCTTCTGCCTTGCTGCACTATCTGCTTGTTTGTCACCAAATTTTTGCATAATGATGGCACCGTTACAGACATAGTATCCAACATAACCTGCAGCAAAATCTTTTGTTCCAAATTGGGTGTTAATATCCCAGGGGGTATCTAGAACTATAAGCTCAAATGCATTGCCATTGGCATCGCTGGATGATTTAAGTATCTCTATGTTTTCCCGAGTGATTTGATAATCATAGGAGGAGCTGTCCATATCTCGGCTGACCGCAACTACGCCAGGTCTGATAAAGCGAGCATAAAAATCGGTATGCCCATCGGTAATGTCTTTGCCTTTGATTCCTTTCAGCCAAATGATTTTTTCTAAACCGAGGAGTGTCTTTAGTTCGTTTTCGACTTCTACCTTCCCCTTACCCGGGTTGCGGTTATCATTAAGAATACAGCTTTCGGTCATGATCGCTGTACCCGCACCATCCAGCTCAAAACATCCGCCTTCTAAAATCAGATTGGATTGAATACTCTTTACCCCTGCGGTTAAAGCAACGAAGTCAGCCACTTTGGCATCTTGTTCGTAGGCTTGATCTTCGCCCCAGCCATTAAAATTGAAGTTAACCGCTGACTTTTGGCCTTTTCCGTTTACTACGAAGGCTGGACCAGTATCTCGCATCCACAAATCATCCATGGTGAACTCAATCAGCTCAATGGGATAAGGGTGGCTGTCCAGGCCATTAAGAAGTTTTACCGCGGTAGCGTAGTCCTGCTTTCTGACGAGTAAGGAAACCGGTTCATACTTGGCAATAGATCGGGCGATTTCAGCCAGGTTTCGTTGAACTTCAGAAACCTGCCTGTCTTCCCAGATATCATAACTGGCTATAAATGACATCCAGGTTCGTTTATGGGGCGCGCTTTCATCAGGCATATACCAGTTGCCGGAATCGATTTTTGTTTGAGTTTTTCCGTTGGCATGACTGATGTATACACCGCTGGCCATCAGCGTCAGGGACTGAAGAAAAAAACGTCTTGTAAACATATCACTTACTCTATCAGAAGCAACTGAGTGCCGGTTCTCTGGTATCTTAGTCTCGTCGACAACATAAGAAAAGCGGGGCGTAAGAACGATTTATTCGACATCCAATGCTGTTGGGAATGAAGCTATGGGCAGTTGGACATTTATTCGCCAATGGTGATCTGCGTTCAATGATTTTGTTCTTGAATTTTTTGATTTATTCAGTTAATGCCGTTGTTATGGCAAGTAGAAGAGGAAAAATTAAAGAACACAAGCCAGTATCCATCATCTATGATATAGGCGTTTTGATAGTAAGTTTGGTGGGTTATAGTGCATTTATGCATTTTTATGGCGACTTACTTTGGGATGCCGGTTATGTAGTATTTTGTTGGAAGTTGATATCGGCCATTGCATCTATTGTCGCAGGTTCCTTAGCCCAGTGCGCTTTTTCAGCTGACCATTTTCTAATAAAATTCAGATTTAAGAGTGAGTTTTTTATTAGCTGCTGGATTAAGATTAATGGATATAGGTCACCAATATAGAGAAGACATATGGATTTGGTTTTGATACACGGAATGGGAAGAACACCGCTGTCGATGCTTCTTCTACGTCATCGCTTAAATCGCTTGGGATTTAATCCTCATTTGTTTGGTTATATCCCCGCACTCGAATCACTACAGCGTGCGACGGATAGATTAGTCGACATGCTTCACTGTAAAATAAGTCACAGGCGATATGCTTTAGTGGGTCACTCTCTTGGAACAGTGATCATAAGAAATGCGCTGCCTCATCTTATAGATAACCAGCCCTCCGCTTGTTTCTTTCTGGCTCCACCAATGGTTGCCTGCAAAGCTGCTAAATTTTTCTCCAAATTCTGGTTGTATCAGGTTCTTACTGGTGAGATGGGGCAATTGTTAGCTCAGGAAACGTTTATGGTACAACTGGAACTGCCTCGAAATGCCAGAATCTATGTAGGTACAGGTGGCCCAAGAGCCTCATGGCTGCCTTTCGGTCAGGAGGTCAATGATTGTATTCTTTCTGTTGGCGAATCCTGTGGACCATACACCGATGGTGTGGTTAAGGTTCCATCGACTCATACCTTCATTATGTCTTCACCAGTCGTTGCAAAAGATATAGCTGCTTCATTAAAGAATCTAGCCTGTTAAAGCTGGTCACTGATCTTGTTACCAACTTAGCATTATTCCCACCGCTGAATTTCAGGGATGCTTATCGTAATGCTGAATGGCATCCATTTAATCATTCTATTTTGCATCATCAGAGATCCTACCTTACTCCTTAGCTGGCTAAAAAACTCTGCGATTATAGGGTGTTAGTACCTAGTCAGGGATGTTCGGCAGTAAGGTGATTCTGATGGCTGATCAATCAATATTTATCGTAAGTGTTTCAAAAATTTCCAATAGGAAATTTTTGTTGACTGGTATTTCCTGTTGATATAACCTGACTCTACTGGTCATAGCAGTAACAATTGCAGGTTATCGATCCATTTTTTCCGGGATAGAAGCTGTCGTATTAAGAATATTGCACCGAAATCATCGAAACAGGACTATAAGCCAGGAGTGTGTCCATGACAGAACAGCAAGACCAAACTCTTAGCCTATCGAATGCATACGGCGACTGTTATCGCGTTGGTTTCTTGCTGCTGTCTAACTACTCAATGGCCAGTGTTTCTTCAGCTATTGAGATACTTTGTGTTGCGAACCAGTTGAGTAAAGAGCGTCTTTACCAATGGCAAATACTTTCCAGTGATGGTGAAAGAGTCTGTGCAGCTAACGGACTGGGTATTCATGCAGATCAGTCTGTATATGATGTTGATCTAACTGCCTTAGATGTCATTATCGTCTGTGAGGATGGACCTGGCTCTGAGGATCGCAAACTGATTGATTGGCTAAAGCAGGCGAATCGCTATAAGGTCAAGCTGGGCGCTTTTGGTACCGGCAGTCTCTTATTGGCCCGTGCTGGATTACTGGATGGTTACCGTAGTGCAATACATTGGGACTACCTTGTTTCCATGTGTGAACTGTTCCCAAAGATAAAGGTTTCTCCAACTCTCTTTGTTATCGACAGGGATCGTTTTACCTGCTGTGGTGGTAATAGCTCTCAAGACCTTATGTTGGAAATTATTACCCGTCGACAAGGTGTTGAACTCGCTTCGGCTATATCAGAACAAGTGGTATATGAACGGGTCAGAGGCCAGGAGGAGGTGCAGCGCATCCCGCTTCGTTCTCAATTAGGTAATACGCAACCGAAACTTACCGAAGCACTTACCTTGATGGAAGCAAATATAGAGGAACCGATGAAAGTGGGGGACTTGGCAGGTTACGTCGGCATTTCATCCCGGCAGCTGGAGCGAATGTTCCAGAAATTTCTGAATTGCAGTCCGTCTCGATACTATATGGAGTTGCGGCTGTCGCGTGCCCGGCAGCTGTTGGTGCAGACAGATAAATCCATTGTGGAAATAGCCATTGCGAGTGGTTTTGTCTCTCCCCCCCGGTTCAGCATCAGTTTTCGTGAGTATTTTGGAATTACACCTCGCGATGCTCGGAAGGCTTTTCTGCAAAACAGCAGTGCAAATTTGGAGCAGAATGCAATTCTTTCTTAAATTGTTGCACTGATTTTTCTAGTCCAGCGCCGTTGCTTGATTAGGTCTGGTAATAAGTGGTAGCTGAGCTGGGGGATTGATTACAAACAATCCCACCCTCATGTATCTGCTTTATTCTTTCATCTCGATTTCCCACTGATATAATTTTTTACTTCTTCTGATGAATTAAAATATTTTTCGTCGAAGTAATATTCCTCATTGTTGTGTCTAATTAAATTATCCATATAGTTGAATGAGTAAGGATATTTGTTGTTGTCGATTTTGATTTTATCCTTAATTAAGTTTTTGTTTTCTTTTTGAAGAGCATTCAACTCATAGGATATGTTAGACAGTTTTTCATTGTAGGAAATCATTAGAAAAATTGGCCCCGTAGTTACTATTGCTGCAAATATACCAGCTACAATGCCAGCCAAGGTACCGGTTATTATACTATGCTCGAATCCTTCATATGTAGCAGTCGCTATTATTACAAAAAATATAAATGAAGTTGCAAAGTTTAATTTATCTATTACGAAATTTTTAATCATTGTTGATAGCCCTATCTGTGATATTTTTTCACTAAATAAACATAGGAGTTAATATTATAAATACGAAAAAAAATGTTCCAATGAAATTAACACCTCCTTTTTTTCGTAGATAAGCTCGTTGCTTTTCATCTTCATCTGATGCGTATTCTGACCATGTGGAGATTTTTTTAAATTTCTTATAGTACCAATAATTTCCAAATTTTCCTATTAAAAAACCATATATAAAGTGTGATGTGACACGCCACCTAACCAACTCTATGTCTGATATATGGGCGGTGTTGTTTAAATAATAAACAGCTATCACATCGGAAAAAAATATAAAAATAACAAATAGTAGTGGTTTATATAATTTTCGGTATATTAACCATGCAGGCCCAAAAAAAGCTGCTGACCAATTAAATCTAAAAGATTTATGTCCATCACTGCCACAAACTTCCCAGGTTTTAAGATAATAATCTTGATTTTTAGAAACAAATGCAGCTATTCGCGAACCTTCCATATTTTCCCTTAGAATAAAAGCGAGATTAATGTTATCTTTTTTACGCTAGCAGATTTTTCTGTGGTCCGATTAAATTTCAACTAGTGGGTTAGTTCCGCATAAACTCTTCGTCCCGTTTTATTATTGAATAAAATTTCAGTATATTTAATAAATTTAAATATCGGGGTTTAGGAAGCATAAATCATATAAATAAACTGGTGATTTGTATAAGTCATCAAGCTGAACGGTTTTTTTCGGTTGCTGAGATGGTAAAGAAAAATTATTACTTATTAGAATGCAGGAAGTAATATTTTCAGATATCAGTTTTTTAGCGATAGAAATCATTCCTTCAGGGTATAAATAGCATACTATTACGGAGGCACTGGATAAATCTGCTTTAAAGAAGTTTTTCCGATAGATCTTAAGGTTGTTGAGACTAAGAATTTCTTTAATTAACGATGCTATCAGCCAGGGAATTAACGATAGTTCATAACCCACAATTTGTCTCTCTGGGTATTCTTTCGCCAAGGGTATGAGTAAGTTACCCCAGCCACTACCCAAATCAAATATGGGACCGGTCCCGGTATCCTTGGTTAAGTGAATTATTGCTTTGCGTGCTTTCTTTGAGCTTGGCATGGGTGATATACCCAAGGTCAGAGTACTCCAAACGATGGAAGTGCCTGTAAGTATTGTGACGGCGACTATTACTATTTCGAATGTTGACAAAAGGATGTTCTCTTCACTTGTGACTGTTGTATAGGAATTCTTGCATAAGGTTCAAAATAGAAGTTTCTATATGTAATCAATTTTCTTTCTACTGTACATTTATGTCAATGGAAAGACCCTATTTTGTTCTTAAAACTTGAAGTAGTGAATAATTTTTTTGCTAAACCCCTATGATTATAGATCTTGAAACTTTTGATGGGATCTGATTTCTTTGGTTTTTTGCTGGTATGTTTGAAGCAAAAATTAATTACCGTGTTCTGTTGATAGCTTTATTTTGCCTTGTCGGGCGAGTAACTTTGCTCAGCGCTGCAAAGTAACTAAAACGTGCTTTCGTCGTAACTTGTAGCGAAACAGCCTCTTGTTATTTGCAGGTGCCGATATTTTGGCTGTTTTAGAGCGAACGTGTTTGTAATGATCGACTAGTGTTGCTCCGTGGTAGACGTAGACTACGATGAAAAGAGGAAGGACATTAATCAAAAACTATCCTTCCGTTCCGTTTTCAAGAATCATTTATAAGCTAATATTGTCATCTGATAGTGTTTGAATAAGCACCTCCAGTGAAGGCTGCCCACTCCACTCACTGATTGATCCAAATGGCAATAAAGTTTGATTTAAGTTGGTTATTCGATATTCCCAGCCACTGGAGTATGGATATTTTTTTTCATATTTATCTCCTCTATAAGTACCAACTGTAGTTATAAAAACCATCCTAACACTTCCATTAACTTCAGAATTTTTCGTATTGTAAGTTGCTAAAATACGTTTAACTACGCCATTAGTTATATAAGTTGGTGGCATGCGGGTACTTAAATTTCCATAAGGTCCTATGGGGCCAGAGCCACCCATTACATGTGCTGCTGTTAGTGTTGTTTCTTCAACTCGTTCTCCAAAATTATTTGCTTGAGAAATTCCTTTCATTGCTGTGTTAGCCATCGAAGCATGGATAGCACCTGCAATAAATCCAGAGGCTACATTAGTTATTATTTGCGTAGTCATAACCTGTGTCGTTCCACTAGGTGTTAATTGCATACCCACTTGTGAAGCTTGTTGATTGATTGCACCGACTGATGCGACACCCATGGCAACGCCGGTTGTAGCTCCTAACGAAATTCCTTGGGAAACAGCTTCCTCCGTTCTATACGATACTTTTCCAGTAATTGATAAAGGTTTTCCTGAAGAGTCTTTAAGAAAACCTGCTGTTCGAGGAGAAAAATCAGCACCTAGAGCAATGGCTTGACCAATCCTAATATTATGGTTATGTGAAACTAATGCATCTAAGGCCCGTGCATTGGCTTCTACTATAGGGTATTCGGCTTCAAAAGTTATTCTATCTGGAGATCTGTCCAGAGGAATGAATCCCGTTTTATCAGAACCCACTATTGATGCTATCTCCTCCAGTTCAGTAGGTGTGAGTGGTTTATCGGAAATTTTTTTATAATCGTATTTATTTTCTTGAAATAACGGTGGTCCGCTATATCCTTCGGGAGGTCCCATAGTGCCACACGCTGAAACGATAATAGATAAACCAAGCATGACATATACTTTCATTATTTTTAGATCCGAAAAGTAAAGTTGTTTAATTAAAACCCAGTGAGATATTGTAATATTATTTAATCAATAGTAAATATTCGAACAAATATATTCTAGTTTGTTGATTTTGCGCCGTAGAAAAATATAAACTAATTTCGATGGGGTCTGACTCAATCAGGATTCTATGTTTGCAGCTCATTAATGCTTAATCAGTTTTTAGTCGAGATAAGATCAAAAATATGTTCTATACGCAATACAGAAGCCTTTTCATAGACGACTCCATAATTCGTGTCTACTTCATATATATGGGCAGATTTTCGACCCAGCATAGGCTCATACAATCTATACGTGAGGCCATGTGCAACAGGATTTCGGACTTCAGTGTAAAGCGTGTTAAAAACATTCTTTTCTTCAGCAGTTAGTACACTCTCTGACACAAGATCTATGTTTATTATATGATCTTCTCTATCCATTAGATTTTTTAGCTACTCCTCGACATTGCTTGAGCCAGGAACAAAACCTTCAGGATTTGATGTCTCCCGCATAGGCTGGCACAAGTATTATATTTCTTGTCCATGAAAAACATTAGCGAATCACGAAAAATATCCGTTTCGATAGCTTTATGAAATATTACATTCCCCAACAAAATAACACTGAATAGATTTTATTTACCGGATTCAATATAAACTCCTAAATACATAACAGTATATTCAACGTCACACTGACGTAATAAAACACATCAAATTTGCAAGCTGACATGATCTAACCCACACTTCACAAGGTAATAAACCAACCAGCTATGACAAAAAACTGAGAAGAGAAAAACAAAAGAAAACAGCAGTACTCCCTTCCACCTAATTCAACCAACCAGAACAGCAAACCAAAGCAACCAATACACCCCATAGGTTACTAACACATATAAATCATGCAGGAATTTAGCCCCGTAAACCAGTCCTTAATCGAAAGTTTCTAATGTAAACAACCGTTTTCTTGATATGACTCAAGCAAGGCAATAGGGAATTGATAGAGAAAATATCTACGCCCAATAACCATGGAGCAACTCAAGCCTTGCAGGATAAACAGGTTCGCTCTAAAACAGCCAAAGTATCCACACCAACAAACCACACCCATATAAAAGGCTGTTTTAGCCATAAGCAAAGACACTTACCCACAGGTCGGAGCAGCTTCAAAACTCGCCGTCATAAACTCGTTCGCTCGAGAACAGCCCCTCTAACAAAACTATCCACAACTCATTTAATCAAGGGGCTGTTTCGCAACAAGTTACGACGAAAGCGCGTTTTGGTTACTTTGCAGCGCTGAGCAAAGTTACTCGCCCGGCAAGGCGAAAACCAAAACCTCAACAAAACTAGGTAATCCAGAATGACTCAAAACTAACCAGCAACACCAAAAACCAAAACACCAAAAATCAGTGCTCCCGAAAATACCGATAAGCCAAAACCCCAACCCCCAAAGCAACCACCATAGAAGCCAAAGAAACCCCATAAACAACAACTTCATACCAGAGCATATGCCTAACCTCCCTCAACCCCAGAGCGACTACCAGCAACCAAACCCCCAGTTCCCCCAAAACACCGATAAACCAAAACAAACACCACCAAGTTACTCACAACCCCCACAATTAACCCTGTAATCCCGGTCAATTCCTGCAATGGAAAAGGTCCCCAGTTCCAAAATCCCGTCACCAAAGCCCCAACCAACATGGCCCAAAGCGCCGCCTTAGAACAGTACACCTCAAAAAACACCCCTAGCACAAAAGGAATCAATATCGTCGGGGCCCAGAAGGCGTAACTCATCAACAACGCATCGACAATGGAAGTAGCATAGAGTGCAAACAAAACCGCACCCAAGCCAATTCCCAGATTAACCCCACGCTCCAACCAGAGCCGATGCTGTTCTGTGATATCCGGGTTAATAAAACTTTGATAAATATCCCGAACAAAAACCACCGCTGATGAGTTCAGGTAAGAATCGGCAGTAGACATTACCACCGCCAGTAATGCTGCCAGAACCAGGCCCGTTATACCCACAGGTAGGGCGCTACGTATCAATGCCGGTAAAGCCTGATCAGCGGAGATGTTGGGATAGAGCACCAGAGCTACCAGACCAATGGTGGAAGTGATGAAGTAGAATAAAAAGCCAAAGCCACCGGCGATGGTATATCCGATACGCGCATTGCGGGCATCCGGTGCTGCCAGGGCTCGCTGTGTATAAGGAGGCACCAGGGTTTCACCCAATAAAAAGGCAACAAACAGGCCGAAAAACAAAAGTGGGCTGTAGTGGCCCATGAAGGAAAAGTGAGCCTGGGGTAACTGTTTAATCAGGGCGCTGGGACCACCGGCTAATTGGATGCCGATAATCAGGGTAAGAGGCATAAAAAACGCTAACATCAGAAACTGGATAACGTCTGTTTGAATGACTGCCCAGATGCCGCCTACGGTGGAGTAGAGCAATACCAGAGCCATGCCGATGATAATACCGGTACTAACCTCGACACCGAGCACGGCATTAAACACGGTGCCGATGGCCAGTGCCTGTGCACCAAGGATACCGATACAGTAAACCATTGAGAAAATACCGGTGATCAATCGTGAGGGAGCACCGTAGTGATGGGCCATAATATCCCCGACGGTATGGGCTCCGGCATAACGTTTCAGTTTTGGTGCGATATAGAGTCCTGCTAACACGGTGGCGATGGGAAATGCAGCGGCGGCAAACATAAAGGCATAGCCTTCAGTGAAGGATTTTCCGGCTCGTCCTAGTGAGGCTCCTCCCCCCAGAAATGAGGCTGCCAAGGTAGCGAACAAGATTGGCCAGGTGATGCGGTTTCCTGCTACTGCAAAGTCGTCACTGGTTTTTACCCGTTTGGCGCTACGATAACCAATAAAGATAATCAGTAAAAAATAGGCGGCCAGACCGAGTAGATCCAGTGTGTGCATTGCTTAACCCCGGTTATCTAGTATTGATTTAAGATCAGCAGTTTTTGCCTTAGTGTAACTGATGGGGGAGGGCTTTGCTGGATAGCGATGGAGAATGATACGGATTATCAGTGAGTTGGCGAATTTTCACCAACTCACTTGATGGTATTTCTGGCTAGTTTTACAAAGGATGGTTTGTGGATAAGTCCAGGTATTGTTATTACCAAATGTGGTTATTAACTGCCAGATGAGAGCCTGAGCCGCTAAAGTTTAACAATCAGTTTCCCGGTGTTTTCTCCAGTGAATAACATATTTACACCCAGTTTTGCGCTTTCCAGACCCTCAAGGATATGCACTTTGCTGTTGATTCTGCCTTTGTGCAGATAGGGTAAGATCCCTGAAACCAACTCCGGGGTACGGTGAAAATGATCAGTGATGGTGAAGCCCTGAACTTTAGCTCTGCGTTTAATCAGTGGAATCCAGTTTGGTCCCGGAGCTGGTGTTTCACGGTTGTAGTCAGCGATCATGCCGCAGACAGCGATACTGGCAAACTCATTGAGACGTTCCATCACATGTTGCTGTGTTTCACCACCGGTGTTCTCAAAAAACAGATCAATACCATTCGGTGCCATTTTATTCAGCTGCTCCGCGATATTGTCAGTCTTGTAGTTAATTACCCCATCCAGACCAAGATCCTTGCTTAGCCAGTCACATTTGTCCTGGTGGCCAGCAACACCTATTACCCTCAGGCCGTCGGCTTTTGCCATCTGAACCACGACGGAGCCCACTGCACCTGCCGCTCCGGTAACAACCAGAGTTTGACCGGGTTTGGCATCGAGTATATCCCTATAACCCAGATAGGCGGTTAATCCTGGCATGCCGAGTACTGATAGTGCTTGCTCAGGGGAGACAGATGGATCAATAGGGCTTAGTCCTTCGCCGCTGGATTTTAGTAACTCTGTCCAACCTGTCATTCCGGAAACTTTAGTGCCTACTGGGTATTCATTATGTAAAGACTCTATTACCTCTCCGTAGCCTAAGGAGCGCATCACCTCACCAATAGCAACGGGTGGGATATAGCTGTTGGGGTCAGGGCTGACCCAACCCCGCATAGCAGGATCCAGGGACAGGTGGGTGACTTTAACCAGAAACTCACCATCTTTCAGCGCTGGTTTTTCCAGTGACTGGGTGCTGAAGGTTTTTTCATCAATTTGTGCACTGGGGTACTGATCCAGAATGATTGCTTGATAGGTCATATGCTCGTCCTAGGTAAAATTTTGGATAAAACCTTGTGGATAAATATTAAGAACAGTATATAGATTGCAAAATTGACAATATATTGGTCAAAATAAGAAACATATTTGTGATAATTGCAATAATTGGTGGGTTTGATGATTATATTGCCCAGCCAAGTTAAAGGGTTGTACTGACGCAATAGGAACAGATAAGCAGGATGAACTTAATGGATATCTTCAAAGCGATGACTACCTTTGTCCGGGTTGTGGAAGATGGCACCTTTAGCGCTGCTGCGGACCGGCTACAGACTCCCGTATCCAGTGTTTCCAGGCAGGTTAGGGCGTTAGAAGAGCATCTGGGAACGGAGCTGATGTTACGCAGCACCCGAAGTTTACAGTTGACTGAAATCGGTAAACTTTACCTCAATGAAACTCGTCAGATACTGGAAGGCTTGTCTCTTGCCGAGGATTTGGTGGCAAATTATCATCAGGTACCCAAAGGGGTTCTAAGAATCAGTGCAATGCCTAGCTATGGAGAGCAGGCAGTTGTACCTCTGTTGGCGGAATTTGAGCAGTTATACCCTGAAATTGTTATAGATCTGGAATTGACAGATCAGCTAGCCGATTTTAATCAATCCAATATTGAATTGGCTTTTCGTGGGGGAACCTTGCCGGATGAGCGGCTTGTCGCTCAGCAATTGGATGATAATCGTTTCTATCTCTGTGCCTCTCCGTCCTATCTTGAATACAACGGAATACCGCGTCAGGTCAGTGATCTTCAATATCATAAAGCGCTGCTGTATCGGGCACCTCATCAGGTTATGCGCTGGCTTGCGATAGACAACAATAATTTTCAGACCGTATCGATTGAGGAAGTACTGATTACCAATTCAGCTTCGCTGCTGATGCAGTCGGTATTGGCAGGAAAGGGACTGGCTATGTTACCCCTGTGGGGAATTCGTGAGTCCTTGCGCCAGGGCGATATCCAATTGGTTGAACTTGAGCAATCAATAACTGCGTCGCAAATCGGTACTGCTGGTATTTATATGCTATACCAGCGGCTCAGATACGAAGTGCCTAAAATCCGAGCCGCTGTGGATTTCTTTAAAAAACGATTAACCGCCAGCTGTGACTAGTTTAAGGAACCTGCGAATAAGTCCGTTATGTTCTCAGGTTCCTTAGCTTTCTTGGTGCCGCAGGGTAGATCGACCACTCATACCCTGTACTTATTAGGGGATTCCTTATTCACAATTTCCGGGGGTATGCCTGTTTACAACTTGGGTGTAATCCTCCGTACCCTTTGATCAGCGGGGCTTTCCGCCATTTGTCCAATCTCGCAGCATTAAATAGTTTAAACCAGCTCCTGAGCTTGTTTTCTATAATACTGAGCTTTGACAACGAGTTCTTGTGGGTATAGATGACAGTTATCCCCAGCAATAGTAACAGCGTGACAACGGCGGAAAGCTTGTCGTTATTGTTCACATATTTCGGGGGCAGGATTGTGAGCAACTTGGGTGTAATAGGCTGTATCCCTTTATTCATAAGGCTTTCAAAGGATTGATTAAATTACATCCAGCCTCTATTTGGCGGTATTTCAGTTCCGCTTAATCTCAAATGTAAAGAGCAAAATAAGCTGTTTTTGACCTTTTAATCAGGCGCTGACTGATAGTTTGGAGTTTATCAACATGTCTTTGAAATATTGGCTGAGCGATTGTGTTTGAACTGTTAATTCATATGCACTCTGGAGATAGTATTGTTGTGTTTATACACAAATACCGGGAGCAGTCGTGTTGGTAACCTGGGTGTAAACCTTTCAATCCCTTTAACCATAAGGCCTTCCGGCATTTGTTCAGAATTGAAGCAGGTGATAAGTATGTTATTTCCTTTATGCACAAATGTCGGGAGTAGGAGTGTTGGTAAGTTGGGAGTAACCGGCTGAAGCCCCTTAATCATGGGGCTTTCCAAGGTTTGTTCAGAATTGAAGCAGTATCTGGTTAGTCCCTGTTCTTTACACACAGAGGTTGTCAGTGGAAGTCTGAATAACTGCCAGACTACCTCTTTAACAACTGGATGACTTCGTCAAAGACTGCGTTATCAAGCGATCGATCGATATCAATGGCCAAATTATTGCGGTAGTAGGTACTTAGATCCAGTCCAACCCCCAGAGCGTAGAGCTCTACCTCGCCCCGGGCTTCTATCAGTCCAGCAACCTGTTGCAGATGGTTATCCAGGTAATGTTCGCCGTTGGCTTTATGGCTGGCGCTTTCCATCGGACAGCCATCGGAAATGACAAACAATATACGCCGTTCTGCACTGCCTTCCATTAGTCGACGATGAGCCCATTGTAACGCTTCGCCGTCAACCCCTTCCCGAAACAATGCTGATTTCAACATAGCAGCGAATTCTGTCCGCCCTCGTCGCCAGGGTGTTTTAGCATCCTTATAAATCATGTGAAGGGTTTCGCACAAGCGGCCAGGGTTCTCTGGCAGTCCTCGTCCGAGCCATTGTTTTGCCGGTTTCCCACCATTCCAGTTATTAGTGGTAAAGCCTAATACTTCAGTGCTGGCACCAGCCTGTTCCAAGGCACGGCAAAAAGTATCGACCATCATGGCTATGGATTCGATATGTTCTTTCATCGATCCTGAGCTATCTATCAGAAAGCTTACCTGACAGTGATTTTGCGGTGTAATCAGTTCCTGTCGAAACAGTCGGCGTTCGGAAGGGGAGGTAACTAACTGGGATAAACGCTTTGCGTCAAGATGGCCTTCTTCGTGACCAAAGCTCCAGCCCCTTCGATGGGGTGTGGATAACAATCTTGAGAGCTGACGGGCGAGTCGCGGTACATTAAGCCCCTGATCGTTAATACGAAGATCAAGTTGTTCACGCAGTTCCTTTAACTGATCGTTGCGGACCATCGATGCGGCGATGACTTCGCGATCAAATTCACGGCTATACACCTGATAAGAATCTACCTGCTCTTTCAGCAGACGTTCATCTCGGTCGGTCCAGCGATTGCCGGGGGCTTGAATATCAGTGGAGTCATCCATTGGATCGAGCATTAACCGAAAACGTGACTTCTTTTCGTCATCTTCCTTAGTGTCCGGCTTATCTGGATTATGTTTCTGCTCGGCATCAATGGCATCGTTGATAGCGATAATGATGTTGGCAATATTCAGCGCGTGATGGGCAAACTTTGCCTGATTATAGCGTTCTCGGCGTAATCCAAGCAGGTCGGTTCCAATTGCCGGTGCCAGTACAGCACGCTGTTGTTCAATCAGGTCCTCTGTTTCTTCTATGGGAGGGTTGCCGGTGAGGCGAGACCAGACCATCTGAGCGACGGTATAAATCATCATGCCAAGCTGATTTTCAGTCATCCCTGTGTTGTGAAAATCACTGCACCAGGTACAAAATCGTTGTTCTACGTTGCGCTTCATTCCCGGGTGAGAAAGGTCAACCAGTGATTCGACTCTAATCTGTTCCATCAATTCAAACAGTAGTTGCGAAGCGTCTCCTTCCGGCATTTTTTCCAGATGGAATCGATGATCGCTGTACTTCAGACGCAACGCCATCCCGTCAGCGGCACCTCGATGCTGGCCAAAACCGGATTCGCTGTCAGGTTGCAAGTGAGGCGCGCGAAGAGGAGCCAGTTGCCCGTTAAGTTCGAGGCGATGGCCGCGGAAACGAATTCTTGCTTGTCCTGAGAAGGCTCGGATACTGGCAGCGCAAAGCTCTTCTATCTGTTGTTGGCGTTTCTCCAAACGAGGGGAAGGGGGACGACTGGCAACAGCCGCAGCGTGAGGCGGTTGTTCCGGGTGCCAACGTTGAGGTGCAGGATTTGCCTGCGACTGGCTGTTTGCTGTCGCAGGGGAGGTGTCTGAAGGGGTCGTCATCAGACTGCTTTTAGCTGGTGAGACTCTGCCAGCTCCTGGTCAAAGCAACGTTGGAAATATTCGGCAACAACAGGGCGTTCTGCTTCATCACACTTGTTGAGGAAGCTGAGGCGGAAAGAGAGCTCTGCGTCTTTAAATATCTCATTATTTTCAGCCCAGGAAATCACCGTACGGGGAGACATCAGTGTGGATAAGTCTCCGGCTGCAAAACCATTTCGGGTCAGTTCTGCTACTGCGACCATAGCATCAATTAGTTGCTGGCCTTGATCGTTGTTGAGTGTCGGCACACGAGCCTGGACGATATTTATTTCGTCCTGACGAGGCAGGTAATTAAGGGTCGCAACAATGTTCCAGCGATCGATTTGAGCCTGGTTAAGTACCTGAGTACCGTGATAGAGGCCATTCAAATTGCCCAAACCAACCGTATTGGAAGTGGCAAAAAGACGAAATTGTGGATGAGGTCTGATAACTTCATTCTGGTCTAACAGGGTAAATTTTCCATCCCGTTCCAGGATTCGTTGAATAACAAACATAACGTCGGGACGGCCCGCATCGAATTCATCAAAAATCAGCGCCACGGGACGACGCAATGCCCAGGGTACAATCCCTTCCTGAAATTCGGTTATCTGCTTACCTTCTCGTAATACGATGGTGTCTTTCCCAACCAAATCCAGTCGACTGATATGGCCGTCCAGATTAATGCGAACGCAGGGCCAGTTCAATCGCGCAGCCACCTGTTCGATATGGGTCGATTTACCTGTTCCGTGCAAACCCTGGATCATCACTCGGCGATCCTGGGCAAAGCCTGCCAGAATCGCTAAGGTGACTTCGCGATTGAAACGATAGGCGGTGTCAATTTCGGGAACATGATCATCCCGTTCACTGTAGGCCGGTACTCGAAGGTCTGAGTCGATGTCAAAGATCTCCCGAACAGAGACCATTCGATCAGGTTGTTGAAGCTGAATATCGGACATCAAGATTTCTCCGGAGCGGGAACGAATAATTAGTCAGCTCTGAATAAACGCTTCGTTTATTTGACAGAGATAGCGTTGCTTATTCTAGGTGTATTTGGAACCCGCTGAAGGGGCCAGATGGAGGGAGGTTATATGGCCAGTGGGCCAGATTCCGCACTCAGGTGTGTATGACGCGAATAATTGCAATTGAGATTGATCACTTTTGCTACTGCTTTTAGCCCGCGGGGAAGATAGGCTGCAACGAGAATGCTTCAGAGATGCTAGTTATCCATGATTATTTTTGCCCGCTGACTCTGATCGGAGTTGTTGGATGAAAAACCGGTGCCAGGGGAACCTAACCGTGAGTAGTTTAAAACATACCTTAGAGCCTTGGAGTCATGAAGAAGAGGGTATATGCCTTAGGGGTTGGATGACTCCTGACTGTGGGCGAAATGATCGACCGGTGATTCATTTCCTCCATGGAACGGGTTTGTCCAACTTAACCTATTGGCCATTCTTACAACACTTTGAAAAAGACTATGATCTTTTCCTGAATTCAATTGAAGGTCATGGTGACAGTGACACCGGCTCCAGAAGAAATTCCCATGAATGGAATAGACTGGCAGATCGATGCTTCAGAGCCTATCAATCTCAGCGGGCAAACTGGGGCTCCGTGCCTGTTATTGGAATGGGGCATAGCCTGGGAGCGATACTGACACTGCTAATGCAGGAAAGATCGGTAATCCAGGATAAATCGGTACTGCAAGACGAGGCCACAGTGCTGAAAAGGCCTGCCCGTCATTTTGACCAGTATATTTTGCTGGACCCGGTGATTTATCCTAAACCACTGATTGCGACAATGAGGATGTTGAGCGGCCTGCGGATGAGTAAACATGTTCCCGTCGTGCGTAAGGCCCATCAACGTCGTCATCAGTGGCCGAGCCGGGATGCGGCCTTAGATAATCTCAGGGGGCGTGGTGCCTTCAAAAACTGGTCGGAAGAATCATTGGTTGCTTATATAGATCACGGCCTTTGCGCCTCTACGGACGGTAGCTGGCAACTCCGTTGCTCTCCGTGGTTAGAGGCCCGTCTGTTCGCTGGTTATCCAAAAAAACTCTGGTCTGCTATTACCCGGTTACCTCAGGGTACAGAAATTATTCACAGTGAAGATACCTATTCCTTTATTCCACCCACTGTGCGTAAAGCTGAAAAAGCCAACCCTAACATTCACTTATCCGTCTCTGATGGAGGTCACTGCTTTATGCAGGAATTTCCTAAACGGTCCTATCAGCAGGTTGTTGATCTTATACGTTTCTGACCTGCTTGCTCTGATTAAAGGTTTCTCAGGCGCTCATTTACTGAATAAAACTATCCAGAAATTCAGCGACTAAGCGGAATGTGATTAGAGAGTCAGTTAGGGGATTGAAACCAGTGATCCTCTATTTTTTTTAATTCACCGGTTTTGATCAAATGTCTTTTACCCTCGTCAAAGTCATTGAGAATCTCTTGTGCTCGAGGATTACTTTTAAGGGCCACCAGGTACTCAGCGGTAGAGTCAAAGACCGGTAGCTTCTTATAAGTGTTTTTCCAACCGGCATTTTTAAGAGCATAATCAGTAATAAATTCATAACTGACGATACCATCGACTCGACCGGCATCCAGCATCTTGAAGCCCTGTAAGGTTGAATTAAGTTTTAACTTATGGACCTTCTTAAGGTTATTCCACTTGTCCCCGAAGTTAAAGCCGCGTCTTTGGCCGATGGTGAGACCCTTTATCGATTCCAGACCGCTCCACACAATAGGGCTATCCTGCCGTACATAAATGCGGAAGTTCGCCTGATTTATGGGTTCTTTTGAGTAGAGAAATATTTTTTGTCGCTCGCTGTTTTTACCGGTAGGAAATAAAATATCTTTGTTGCCAGCACTGACTAATTTTATTGCTCTCGCCCAGGGGGATACGTTCAGTTCGATGCTGTAATTCATCCGGTGAAAGCTGGCCCTGAGTACATCCCAGCTGTAGCCCTTTAGAGCGGCAGAATCACTTCCCGGTGGGATCTGTTCCAGGGAGTTTATTGGCTGAGTAGTAAAACAAAAGGGGGCGTAGTCTTCGAGTGTTGCTACCGAAACAGTCTTTTCCTGAGCATGAGCCAGGGAAAATAGAAGCGGAAATATCGACAAAACAATAAAGGTTTTGTGGAGCAAAATGGCTTTCCTTTCTTAGTCAGTCGTTCTTTGTGGCCGCGATCTTGGAAAATGCCACAATTCTCTGCTTACTATAGGAGACGCTGTTTTCGCTTGTCAAAACCAATGTTATCAATCATGGTAGCGTCAAAGCTCCTGTTGCAGTGTACGGCTCTGATGTGAGCAGGAGCATGGCTCTGAGATTATAAACAAAGAAAACCCTAACTTTTAGCCATGGCGTTTATCGGGATCTGCTGCTGTGGTCGAATCGGCAAATGGACTACAGCGGCAAAGATACCTAGACCAGCGCTGATCATCAGGGCCAGGTCGTAATTACCGTTTAAATCAAAAAACCAGCCTCCTAACCAGGCCCCAAAAAATGCACCGATCTGATGACTGAACATGACCAACCCAAACAGGCTTGCCAGTTTTTCGGTGCCAAAATACTGGGCCAGAGCGCCACTGGTTAACGGGACGGTAGATAGCCAGAGCATGCCCATCAATACTGAAAAAAGGTAGAAACTTGTGGCTGTCTTTGGCATCAGCATGAAGATGATGATCGTTAGTGCCCGGGCTCCATAGATGCCCGATAGCAGATAGGGCTTGTGATAGCGTCCACCGAGCCACCCAGCCAGCAAGGTTCCCGCCACGTTGATCAGGCCGATCAGGGCCATGGAATTGGATGCAATGTTGGCGGGTAATCCACAGATAGCCACCAGGTTAGGCAAATGAACGGAGACAAAAGCCACATGAAATCCACAGACAAAGAAACCCAGTGCCAGCAGAACGAACCTGTGATCACTGAGTGAAACAGGTTCAGGCTGAACACTTTGTTGATGTTCAGGTCGAGAGCGGAGGACTGGGCTGAGAGCAATCATCAACAGGGCTATCAGGGCGAACAGCCATATTGCAGCGGTCCATCCGAACAGAGCGCTGATTTTTTGAGCGATCAGAGCGAATATAAACTGACCGAAAGAACCCCCAGCGCTGACGATTCCCAAGGCAAATGAGCGTTTTCGTTCACTGACATGGCGGCTGACGGCAGCGAGTACCAAAGGAAAAGTGGTAGCTCCGGTGCCTATCCCAATCAGAATTCCATTACTCATGTGGTATAGCCAGGGGTCCTGAGTGATGGCAAGTAAACCCAGACCAAGTGCATAAATGAGTCCGCCTACTGCTAAAACCCGAGCTGTTCCATAGCGCTCAGCGGCGAGTCCGGCAACGGGAGATACCGCTCCCCAGATCAGGTTTTGAACAGCAAAGGCCAGTGACAGTTCGCTTAATGATAAACGTAGGTGAACGGCCAGATCTGGCAGAAATAATCCCAGCGATTGGCGTACTCCCATATTAATAGCCAGTAAAGAGAGTCCGGTCAGGATTATCAGTGCCACCGAAGATGAGGGCTTGTTTCTGTCTGGGGTTGTGGATGTGCTCATTATTGAAACCGTCAAATGGGGGCAATTTTACGAATTCTTCTGGAAAAGGATTTGTGATACAACTGATTTATTCTGCCTTATAAGATAGAAAAACTATTTTATGAATATAAAAGATCTTCCACCATTAAGGGCTTTGGTGATTTTTGAGGCTTCCGTTCGCCATAGTAGTTTTAAGCTTGCGGCGGATGAACTCCATTTAACTGCCGGTGCTGTCGGCCAGCAAATTCGTAAACTGGAGGAATCTCTTGGGTTATCCCTGTTTAATCGTTTGCCAAGACAGGTTCAGGTTACCGATTCAGGAATGATTTATTACCGGCAAATCGTGCCGGCGCTGGAACAAATCTGTAGCGCCAGTCGTAGTATTCGGACTCAGCGTCGCAGAGGGGTCTCGGTGACAATGGTGCCTTCGATGGCGGCCAAGTGGTTAGCACCGCGGCTTAAGGATTTTGTCACTCGTTATCCGAATGTGGATGTGCATATCAATGCCACTCAAGTCCCCGTAAGCTTTGAGCAGGAGGGGGTGGACCTGGGCATTCGCCATTTTGATGGAAAAGACCCGGGTTTTGAGTCGGTGTTGTTATTGGCGGATGAGGTTCGAGTGCTTTGCTCTCCCCGTTATGCGGCTGAACAAGGTTTAAGGCAGGCGAATGATCTGAGTCGAACAACCTTGCTGCATACCAGTATCCATCAGAGCTGGAGTGCCTGGTTTGATCGTTTTTCAACGCTTGAGCCGAAGGATTATGAGCAGATCCATGGAATCTGGTTTGACCAGGGGATGTTAGCTATAGATGCTGCCTGTCGCCATCAGGGGGTTGTCCTGACTAACGAGTTACTGGCGCGGGATGAACTGCTATCGGGGGATCTTGTTGAGCCCTTTCAGGCGCGTATGCCGCTTAATAGGGGCTATTACCTGATTTATCCAAAGCGCAGGAAACTTTCAGATGCTGCTATTGCATTTCGAGACTGGCTGTTAGAGGAATTTCACTGAGAGGCCATTGATCAGCGGTGTTGCTCAAGCCCATCCCCCATTGTCGCGTAATGAGGAATGGGCCTGTGTGGTCAGCAGGTATCAGCTAAATACGCTGCAGGTAAGAAAGCCCTTAGTGTTTGTGTTCATGACTGGTAACCAGCTTTAGTTGGGGGGCTGGTCTTTTCAGATCGTGGCTGTCTTGACCGGGAGCAGGTATTTGCGTCCAGGAATTTTCCCCTTTAACGCACTCCTGGGTGGTACTCAGGTGCAATACCTGATCTGCTTCACCGGCAACTTTTCCACGAAAGACGAATTCGTCATAGTGACCGTCTTCCAGGTTGCCACCGCTCCAGATAATTTCCCGAACATCTTCTGTGATAGTCTTGCCGTAATAGTCGAATGGTGTATCGAGCTTTTTGGATACCGTTTCTAACTTCCAGCCGGGTTTCGGCATTGGTTTTACACGACGTAATTCCAGCGGCAGCTCGATCCGAACCACCTGTGTAGCGCTGCCCTCGCAGCCATGACCAATCCGCATCACCCCTTTATAGGTACTTCCTACTTCTGCTGACGGGGTCTCCAGAGAAGCGTGGGCAGAAACAGAACCGGAAAAACTCAGGCCCATAACAGTGGAAGCCAGGATAGCAGTAGTTAGCTTTTTCATGTGTTATTACTCGTCCAGTATTCATCAGTGGCAGACTGTTGCCAGTCCAGCCGGTAGCAACTGATAAGGAGGCTGCCTGACAGTCGCGCAAGGCAAACTTGTCCTGATAAAGCAGTCGTTATCAGATTATCGAAATTATTCCTGTCGATGTTTGATGTGCTACTAACTGAAGGGTGGTGCTCGTACCCGAACCGAGCTGACCCGATGATAGGGCTGAGCACTCCTAGGATTCGGGGGGAAAGGAGCGCTGCTACCTTTTTCCAGAGCAGCCAGGTCTGTATCAGGAGGTATAGCGGAAGCGAATGCCTGTCCAAGAGAGCATACAGGGCACTGAAATGAGTTTTGTTTTGAATCAGTGTCCTGCTGTTCTGAAGAATCTATCAGAATCTGTTGCAGCCCTTGCAGGGTACAAACCCAAACAGTCTTGCCGTTACTGTCGGTTTTTTGAATGGGGGCCGTCAGCAGTGGCAGTCCGGCCTGCACCAGGACCAGCAATAGAACAAGGGTAAGTGCCTGCTTTGCGTGGTTACTGAGGGTCACTCTGTGTATTGCCGACGGTCGGGGCATCTGCTTGGCTATAACTCGGTGTCAAAAAGTAATGGAAAACGCATACTGGGAAATAAACGCTACAATATTAATGCTTTAGTTATTTGATAAGCAACTGAATAATCTTGGCGGATTGAGTCATGTCATCTGACTGTTTTGTTGGCTGGTTGCTTATCTGTACTCAACTATGCTCTGGTCGGGTTCTCGTTGGACCTATAATTTTCCATTCATTGGCCTTTGTGGACCCATCGCTGGCTCCCTAGCATTGATACTCTTATTACTAACAAAAATAATGGTTCGCTCGAGGCCTTTCCAGGGACTTTCGCCTGGTGATGCTTGGCGAGTGCAGGACAGGTTGGTGAATTACGCATGAATACCCTGAAAACCGGTATGCCTTTGACAGATGTCTATGATCCCTCTGAGGGGCTTCAATCTCGGCAGCAATCTGGCTCACAGCCTCTGCCTCAGTTCGAAGATCACGACGGCCAGCAGACCAAATACACCACCTGTTATATGTGTGCCTGTCGTTGTGGTATCAAAGTAACGGTGGAGAACAATCAAGTCCGTTTTATCCAGGGCAATCCTGACCATCCAGTGAATAAAGGTGTTCTCTGCGCCAAGGGTAATGCCGGTATTATGAAGCAGAACTCTCCGGCGAAGCTCAGCAAGCCGTTGCGCCGTAAACCCGGCAGTGAGCGCGGTGCGGGTGAGTTTGAAGAAATTTCCTGGGATGAAGCTCTGGATGTGTTAGAAAAACGTCTGTCTCATATTCGTGCTACTGATCCTAAGAAGCTGGCCTATTTTACCGGCCGTGACCAGATGCAGGCATTGACCGGCATGTGGGCATCTCAGTTCGGCACGATTAACTGGGCGGCTCACGGTGGTTTCTGTTCCGTTAATATGGCGGCAGCGGGACTCTATACCATGGGACATGCTTTCTGGGAATTTGGAGACCCGGATTGGGATAACACCAAGTACTTTATGATGTGGGGAGTGGCGGAAGATCACGCTTCAAACCCGATCAAACTGGGTATTAAAAAGCTTAAGGAACGGGGTGCCAAGTTTGTTGCGGTGAATCCGGTTCGTACCGGCTACCAGGCGGTGGCCGATGAATGGATCGCTATCCGTCCCGGAACCGATGGGTTGCTGGCCCTGTCCATGATCCATGTGCTGCTTAAGCATCAATTGGTGGATGATGAGTTTCTGATTCGTTATACCAATGCTCCTCAGCTGGTAGTGAACACACCGGGACAAAAAGGCGATGGGTTGTTTTACCGCCGTGCTTCAGAGGATGAGGACGCTGTTCAGGTCTGGGACCTGCAGAATGAAACCTTTGGTGATGCGAATGTGGCGGATATCACTCCCGCCTTGTTTGGAGAGTTCAAGGCTCCGGATGGCACGCCCCTGCGAACCGTTATGAGCATCTTAGTGGAGAAGTACCAGGATGATCAATATGCCCCTGAAAACGTAGCCGAGGAAGTTGGCGTCAGCGCAGCAGATATTGAGCGTCTGGCGCTGGAAATTGCTCATGTTGCCTTCAAAGAAACCATTACTTTAGATGTGGAGTGGACTGATTGGGCTGGCCGTAAGCAAACCCAGTTTGTCGGCCGTCCGGTCTCCATGCATGCAATGCGTGGTATCTCCGCTCACTCCAACGGTTTTCAAACCTGTCGTGCCATTCATCTGTTGCAAATTTTACTAGGAACTATCGACTGTCCGGGCGGGCATCTGGCCAAACCTCCTTTCCCCAAGCATATTCCACCGGGCATTAAACCGGCTAAAGAGATGGCTCCGAACACACCGTTGAAATCACCACCGCTGGGTTTTCCTACCTGTCCTGAAGACTTGGTGATCGACGCCGATGGTAAGCCGTTGCGGATTGACAAGGCCTATTCCTGGGATGCACCGATTGCCAACCATGGGCTGATGCATATGGTGATTAAAAATGCCGTGATGGGTGATCCCTATAAAATCGATACATTGATGCTGTTTATGGCGAATATGGCCTGGAACTCCAGCATGAATACCGCTGAAACCATGGAGATGTTACGGGCCAAAGAGGACAATGGCGATTACAAGATCCCGTTTATTGTCTGCTCTGATGCTTTCCATTCAGAAACAGTCAATTTTGCCGATTTGGTGTTGCCGGACACGACCTATCTGGAGCGCTTCGATACGATTTCCATGCTCGACCGTCCGATATCTGAACCCCATGCGGCTTGTGATTCCGTGCGAATTCCTGTGATAGATCACAACCAGACGTCGGGTCGGGATGTTCGCTCCTGGCAGGAAGTGATGATCGAAATGGCTGGACGACTTAATTTCCCAGCCTTCACCAAACAGGATGGCAGTCGTAAATATAAAGGTTATAAAGATTTTATTATCAATTTTGAGAAAGAGCCGGGAATTGGTTTTCTGGCAGGATATCGTGGTAGCAATGGTGAAAAATCCCTGCGAGGTGAACCCAATCCCAGGCAGTGGGAAGCCTATGAAGAAAACCACGGCTTTTTCGAACACCATTTGGAACCTTCGCAGCGTTATTACCGTCATGCCAATCGGGATTATCTGGAGCTGGCGAAAGAAGCGGGCTGGGTAGGTTCTACTAATCAGATTGTCATCGAACTCTACAGCGAAACGCTGCAGCGTTTTCGTTTGGCCGGGCAAGGACTTTATGAGGGCCCAATGCCTTCTGAGCCCCAGCACAAAGAGCGTTTAAGTACCTACTTCGACCCATTGCCGTTTCATTATGTGCCGCTGGAGGAGCAACGGATTAATACGGCAGAGTATCCGTTCCATGCGGTCAATCAGCGGCCGATGTTTATGTACCATTCCTGGGACAGTCAGAACGCCTGGCTGCGTCAAATCATGTCTCAGAATTTTTTGTTTATGAGCCGTGTTGCCGCTGAGCAGCAAGGAATCAAAGATGAAAGCTGGGTCTGGGTGGAGTCCCACAACGGTAGGATCCGGGTTCAGGTCAAGCTGATGGAAGGCTGCAATAACAGCACCGTCTGGACCTGGAACGCTATTGGTAAACAGGCCGGTGCCTGGGGATTGAAGAAGGATGCCAATGAATCCCAACAGGGTTTTTTGATGAACCATCTGATCTCTGAATCCTTACCGCAAAAGGGCGACAACCTGGACGGTATTACCAACTCTGACCCGGTTACCGGTCAGGCGGCCTGGTATGACGTACGGGTAAAAATTACTCCGGCCGCTGATGGTGATACCGGGAGCTGGCCGAATTTTGAAGCCATCAAACCACTGCCGGGGGCAGAGCCTTCACCAGAGATGATCAGTTACAGCAGCCATAAGAACGTTAATTTGTTGCGCTCGCTGAAGGATATTTTGACGCGGGGTGAAAAATAGCGCGTCCGGGCTGAAACCGTAGCGTTTTGGTCCGTTTTAAATACTCGGTAAGCCTGGCTCATTAGGCGAATAATAAAATCAATCCCGTGGCCATTTTCATGTCGCGGGTGAGGATAATAAGTATGAAACTTGGTCTTGTCGTTGATCTTGATACCTGTGTCGGTTGCCACGGCTGTGCCACGGCCTGCAAGCAGTGGAATACCTCGGGTACTATTGGCCCTTTGTCCGATGAAAATCCTTATGGCAGGGACCCTAATGGGGCCTGGTTGAATCGTATCCGTACTTATGAAGTGGATGACAGCCCTAACAGTAAAACTGTCAATATGCCCCTTTCCTGTATGCACTGTGAGGACGCTGCCTGTGTCACGGTTTGTCCGACCGGTGCTTCCTACAAGCGTGAAGAGGACGGTATTGTATTGGTGGATCAGGACAAATGTATGGGTTGTAATCTGTGCTCCTGGGCCTGTCCTTACGGCGCCCGTGAGCTGGACCCTGATCAGGGAACGATGAAGAAATGCACACTCTGCGTTGACCGTATCTACGATGAAAAACTGCCGGAACAAGAACGTAAACCTGCCTGTGTATTGACCTGCCCGACGAAATCCCGATTGTTTGGTGATTTCGATGATCCTGATTCTGAAGTCAGTGTGGCGGTACGTGAGCGCAGTGGTAAGGCATTGATGCCGGAATTGGGTTACAACCCCACCAACAAATACCTGCCGCCACGCAATAAGGCGGTAGTGCAGACCTATGAAGTGGATAAATCGGTGATAGGGACGTTGAAGTCCTGGGCTAACCGGGTTATCGCTCGCTAGCGCTCAATCACACAGAATAGCAACGTATTTGTGGAGTAAGACATATGCATCCGGCATTTTCAGTATTGATTTTTACCGTGGCCTCCGGGGCCGGTTATGGCCTGCTTGCGCTATTGATCATGGGTCATTTGATGGGCATGACCCAGTTGCAAGACAACACTGTGGTACTTACGGCTGGGAGTTTATCCCTGGCCCTGATTACAGGAGGATTGTTGACATCCACCTTACACCTGGCCAATCCCAAAAACGCCTGGCGTGCTTTCAGCCGCTTTAAAACTTCCTGGCTATCGCGGGAAGCGGTGTTTGCGATACTGGTTTACCCCTTTGCATTGACCTATCTGCTAAGCAGTTGGGCCAGCGAAGAACTGAATTTGCTGACTCAGTTGGCGGGTATTCTAACGCTGATTTTATCGATGATGACGCTCTTCTGTACCAGTATGATTTATGCCAGCCTGAAAACTATCCGTCAGTGGAATACTTCATTGACACCGTTAAATTATCTGGTACTGGGTTTGATGTCGGGCTCCTTGTTGCTGGTAACGGTTCAGGGGCTGGTACAGGGCAGTGCGGCACAAAGCTTACAAAGTCTTGCGTTGCTATTAGTGGTGTTGGGAGCCTCAGTTAAACTGATTTACCTGTTCTGGATCGGTAAGCCTGCTGGATCAACGATTAATACGGCAACAGGTTTTACCCAGGCTAAAGTTCGGTTGCTGGACGCGGGTCATACAGCTGACACTTTTCTGACCAATGAGTTTGGCTATGAGGCGGGAGCAGATAAACTGTTGCGGCTGCGAGCTGCGATGTTGGTGCTGGCCTTTGTTGTGCCCTTTATCCTGATGACACTGACTAGCACCGTGATGATGTTGATAGCAGCTTTGCTGGCACTGGCTGGGTTGCTAGTTGAACGCTGGTTGTTTTTCGCTGAGGCGCGTCATGTGGTGCGATTGTTTCATGGGGATCAAGCCACCTGATCGGACGGCTGTCTTATCAAGACAGCCTGGGGTTATCATCAATAGTCCCTGGCAGTGTTATTTCTTCCTCTGGCTTTTCTTTGCGTAACTCTCTACATTTATAATGAGTTCATGAAACTTTTTAGTCCGCTATATTAGGGCTAAAGAGGTCAGGCTAGAGTTTATAGGTACAGATATGAGGACCCAGCTTAGCGTTCAGGGTACTTTACTTAGACGCATTGTAAAGGCGGGATTGCTGATATTGGTGTTGTTATCGGCGATAGCTCCAGCTTATGCGGATAAGCTTGTTGCTGTACAGAACCCATGGCCTCCCTATCTGGGGCCAGAGCTGGAAGGTCAGGGGTTATCTGGACAAATTGTTCGAGAGGCTTTGCGTCGTCAAGGTCATGAGCTGGAGATTCGTTTTCTTCCCTGGGCCAGAGCCCTGCGTATGGTCAAGAATGGTGGGGCTGATTTGCTGGTGGCGGCCTGGTGGACACAGGAGCGATCTGAATACCTGCGATTCAGTGAACCCTACGTGCAGAATAATCTGAAATTCATTAAACGAAAGAGTGATAGTTTTGAATACGCTGGACTTCAGAGTCTGTCCGGAAAGCGTTTGGGGTTGATTAGAAGCTATGGTTATGGGGATGAACTGACCAATGCCAAAAATTACCATAAGGTTGTGAATCTGGATCTGGTAAGCAATATCAGGATGCTCCTGGCTGGCCGTATCGACTTGACTTTGGAAGATGAACTGGTAGCTCGATATACCATGTATCAGGAAGACCCTGTCTTGTTGAATACAGTGTCTTTTACCGAAAGGGCGTTAAACTCCAAGTGGCTTTATGTTGCCTCAGGGCTTCGCCATCCCAAGAACAAAGAATATGTTGCCGCATTTAATCGCGGGTTAAAGTCGATGCAGGAGGACGGCACCCTTGAGCGGTATCTGCAGCAGTTAACGCCCGCCCAATAGTTGCTTTACGTCCAAACTGCTAAGTAAGCTTGTCTGCTGTTATTTCAATGCACTCGTTACCACTGCTGCAGGTTGGCGCGAAGCTCTTCTATTTTAGCAATCACCACAGTTTCAAACTGGTTGAGCTCATTCATCAGCTGTTCTTTATTATGGGGATCAGGTTGTTTGTTGCGGGTCAGGTTGTCCAATTCTGATATGGCGCTTAGCAACGTAGTATCGATGGCGGGGCCGTCATTGGCTGCTGTTGAATCAGTTGTGGGGGAAGTGAAGCTAAATTTTGTGCTTTGGGGAAGAATTGAGTTTTCGTTGCGCTGGAAGTAAATCTTTAGCTCATCCGCGCCTTGGTTCTGCTTTAGCGTATAGCGTGTCACTTCATCCAAACAGGTGATACCCATTGCCGTTAATGTTGGGAATAGAGACATAATAGATTCCTTACTTTGGGGCATATTGTTTTGTTGTTTTGAGAGAGCGGTTTTTTGACAACGTCAAGCTTTGAAAACATCAAGCTTTGACAACATCGAGCTTTGAAAATCTGGAGTTCCTGAGTCTGTTTTCATCGGTCAGAATAGGGCGGCTTTAATTCTGGCGATAGCACCAGTTCAACAGAAAACATTAAGCCAGATCTCTTAACCTGATCGAAGGGGCTTTCAGCTTGGCTCCAAACTGTCAGGTTGACTGGACCTAGCAGAAACTGCAACTATCCGCCTATATTGGCCGTTATCAAGGTCGGTATGAATTCGGCTTCGTACTAATAAATGCTCCCATGAATCAATGTCGCTACGAACAGTATTCGTAGTGATAGGTGTCAAAGGGACCCGCAGTATCAGGAGGACCATCCCATGTCAGAAAAGAGCACCGTCGAGATTCAGTTAAGCGAAGAAGCTCAGCAACTTTTTGACGCCTATCAGCGCTATACCAATACAACTCCAGAAGCCTATATCGACGCCCTGGTGGTGAAAACATTACCTACATTAAGGGCAATGGTGGAAGCATTTGATGAAGCTGAAGAGCCGGAGGCTGTGATGGAACTGTTTGGTAAAAAAATGGCCGCCGAAATGCTCAGGCAAAAAGAGGCTGCACAGCAGGGAGTTGTCAGCAGCTGATTCAGACTAAAGTGTTTGTAAAGAAAGGGATTGCAAAAAAGGGACTGTAAAAAAAGAGTGTAAAAAGAACCTGCAGAAGTACCAACCTGAACGACCTTGGCCCAGTCGTTCAGGTTTTTTCAGGGATCGCTGACAGATCTATTCGCTGCCGATAACCCGTTACCTATTTGAGCGCTTCTATCTGATCGCGAATCTCGCTAATCTTCGATTGAACCACTTTCTCAAGATGATCAAGGTTTTCGATGAACTGTTGTTTCTGATCAACCACCGTTGGTGTTTCAGGCTGTGTGAGACGCGTCAGTTCGGCAATAGCCTGTTGTAGTTTCGGGCTGCTGTCTTTAAGTTGATCCCAGCCAGCCAAACCACGAGATTGCATCGGTACTGCAGAGCGGGCCCGCACGAAGGTGAATTTTTTACTGCGTGATAACAAAGAGGCTTTCGGGCGTTTGTAATAAACTTTGAGAACGTCAGCTTGATGCTCGCGGCGAACGCTAAAGCGCTCGACATTTTCAAATGAAGTGATGCCCATATCAGTGAGCGTCGGATAATCGGACATATCTAGATCTCTCTTCTATAAGTTAGCGCTGGTTCAAGTCAGCGAACAAATCCCCAAAAATAACCAAAATGGCATAAAAAAAACCGGCGGCAAATAATCTTGTCTGTCGGTGATTGCATCTGTTGTAATTATTTTGGAAAGAGGTCCAGCCGCTTGTTGCCGAGCCTACAGAGAGATGCCTGTGCGGGCATGCTACGCCTGACCCTGTAAGGGAGTTCCTGCTATCAGTTTAACTCCTCATTCACATTAGCTCTTCATTCATCGAAAAGCCAGATTTCTGGAGTTTGAATTCAGGGCAGGCGGCGATTATAGCGGTAAGTTTTACCCTTGTTAGAGCCAGGCTGGGTGGTTGTCTGGTGCCAGAGCATTTTGATGCTTCAGGTCATTTCAGCAGGAATACAAGAGACCTCGTTATTTTTTATAAAGGTAATTATGTTGTTGTAGAGCCTGATTAAGCATACCTGTGGGAACTAATTCAAAAGTAGGTTTGTCAGAAGTTGATGTGTTTTGAGCTGGATGCCAAAATAGGGAACGGGAGCGCTGATCAATCGCAGCGTTTTGTAACACTGCTTGATCAGATATTTATCAGGAATCCATGTCTATAGCCCTGAATAAGCAATTGCCGATATTTTTGGCACTTCTTTTAACCACCCTTTTTTCGATTGGTGTGGTTAAGGGTGCAGATCTTGTCGACGTTCGGGATCATTGTGCTTCAGCGCAAATGAAGCATGAGCCAGTGTATGGTCATGGCTCGCCTGAAAATATCAGTGCTGACAAAAAGGAGTTGACCGCATCAGGTTATTGTAATCACAAAGACCTGCACAGCTGTGCGTTGCAGTGTGCAGCCAGTGGTAGTGTTACAGCTGTGTTAATAAAGGAGCTTCATGAGTTACCCCCTCAATCGGGGATCTTTACACTCGATCTTGTGGCTGCTCTCCCTGAGCCCCTGCCGGAATCTATTCATCGACCACCCCTCGTTTAGACTCACCCGCTGAACTCTATGGTCCGAAGTTTGTTGTACCCATAAAATCTAAACGAGATTAATCTGATGTTTTTTCGTCTGTATTCCCGTCCGCTTTTTTGTCTGCTAGGGGCAATTGGTTTTCCAGTTATTGCATTATTTTCGATGCCTCTCAGTGCCGCCCCGTTAGAGGGCATAAGTGATGCATTGCCAAAATCAATTGTTTCCGCCAAACCCTGGTATAGCTTCAAGCAACTCAATGAAGGGGCAAAAATATACCGTAATAATTGCGCCAGTTGCCATGGAAACCAGGCACAGGGAGCGCCTGATTGGCAATCAAGAGATAGCCTTGGCCGAACTCAGCCACCGCCTTTAAATGGTAGTGGGCATGCCTGGCACCATCGAATCAACGAGTTGTTTGAAACGATCAAATATGGAACGGTAAATAGAGGAGGTGGTATGCCTGCATGGGGAAAGGTTCTCTCGGATCAGGAAATAGTATCAGTTATGGCTTGGTTTCAGTCCCGTTGGCCGAAGCAGCTCTATAAAAACTGGGTTGATCGCCCCCACCATTAATCACTTCCCGAAAGAAAGCTGGCCAGCGCTGGCAGATATCGGAATAAGTGTCAGATACAGGTTAGTTTTATGAAATGCACCTCAGGTTTTGTTCTTCAGTCTATAGCGCTTACGGCGCTGTTATCTTTAGCGTTGGTTTCCTCATGGGCCAGTGCACATAGCGGCGCCACCGGTATAGTCAAAGAACGCATGGACGCCATGAAAGATATGAGTGATCAGATGAAGGTTATGGGAGATATGATCAAGGGTAAACAAGCCTTTGATGTTCAGGCCTTTATAGATGGCTCAGCCATTGTTGCTAAACATAGTCCTGAAATACCGGGATTATTTCCGAAAGGCTCAGGAGGTCATCAGTCTGAAGCCCTGGCTAAACTTTGGAACGAGTGGGAACGGTTTGAGGTCAAAGCGAAAAGAACTGCCGAAGAGGCTGATAAGCTGAGTGAACTATCAAAAAGTGGCGCAGATCAGAACGCACTTAGAAAGCAGTTTGTAATGTTAGGAAAAAGCTGTAAATCCTGCCATAAGGACTATCGTAAGAAAAAGAAACAATGATATCTAAGCTCAGTAACTGGTAATGAGTAGTAAATATTCAGCCAGTATCCACGAAGACATGGAATAAATGATGATAAACAGATTTGTAGATAGGTTTTCCCTGGCCAGGAATAGACGGCTGGTTGCTGTAGGGGTGATTATTTCCTCACTTGTTGCATTTGTGACAAGCGCTGGGGTGGTAAGGGCGGATCAGCTTTCCCCTGAGATGGAACGTCTGATTGAGCAGCGTGTGGAGCAAGGTATAGATGATGCCCTAACAGGGGAGTCCTTTGACCTGCGTGTTGAACAGGCTATTTTAAAGTTTATTGAAAAGCAGAATCGTGCGCGGGCGCAGCAACAGCAAGGCGCTGCGCAGCAAGCAGCGCAAAATGTTGCTAAAGTGGATGCCAGTACCGACTTTATTCGAGGAAATCCAGATGCCGAATTCAGTCTTATTGAATATTCTGATTATGAATGTCCTTACTGTAAACGGTTTCATGTAACTGCCACTCAGTTTATCCAAAATAATCCTGAGGTTAATTGGGTCTATCGGCACTTCCCGCTGGATTTTCATAATCCTGGTGCACAAAAAGAAGCCGAAGCGGCAGAGTGTGCCGGGTACCTTGGAGGGAATGATGCCTTTTGGAATTATTCTGATCAGATTTATCAGCGCACTCGTTCTAACGGCAAAGGATTCCCTGTGTCTAACCTGGTTCCTTTAGCCGCTGAGTTTGGGCTGGATCGTAGCAAATTCGAAGCCTGTCTGGAGTCTGGTCAATTTCGTGACAAGGTGTTGGCCCAATTAAAAAATGGTCAACAGTCTGGCGTAAGTGGTACGCCGGGTAACTTCTTGCGTCACCGAGCAACGGGCTTGACGATCCCGATCCAGGGTGCACAACCACTGGAAAATCTTCAGCGAGCATTGGCCCTGCTAAAGTCTCAGGTTGATGCCTAATGGGTATTTACTGATCTTTGATTAATACATCTCTTTTGAGCGAGCATGCGTTTGACGGCGAGTCTTGCGTAAGCCCGTTCAAGTGGGAAGTTTCCTAACAGCTCCATTGTCTGCTGCATTTAACCGATGCCCATGCTGTTATAGCTTGACTCGAATATCAAAATTGGTGAGTATTTGATCCATGCGTTTGGTTGTATGTAAAAGTCCACTTCTTATCATGGTTATGATTGCTGCCATGCTATTCCCCATACTTATGGTGGAAGGGGTCGTGGTACTTGAAAATCAACCGCTCCATCAACACAGAGCTGGTGATTCTCTGCTGGCTTCGGACGATTTCCATCATTTAGTCCATGCCGATGTTCTCGAATCCACAGAAGACCGGTCGACTAATGTGGAAGATTGTCATCACGTCACATCTCTAGGTGATTGTACGACTCATTGTTCCACCAGTTCCTGCGTTTCTCTGTTAATGGGCTTTGGTACTGGCTTGGTCGCAAAGCCTAAAACCGTTCCTATTACCCTTAGGGCATCGCGAATCCCCGATCCACTCCCCAATTCAATTCTTCGCCCACCACTCGCTGCCGTCTGAGTTTGCGGTATTGTTTCTGCACTCATCGATCTGCGAATTAAATCTCAGCGAGATCGACATATGACTGTTCGATTCGGTGTGGTGGGAGATATCCCTCATATCAGCCTACAGTTGTTTGTTTACCGTAACTATGGTGATACTTGGCATAAGGGTTAATGATGCGTTATCACCGACCAGACAAATAGTTAGTCATACACTACAAAAAAATTATAGATATTAGAGAAATTTAATATGAAAAAACTACTGTTCTATGTGATCCGTACTCTTAGCGTTTTTTTGTTACTTTCCGTCACCGTAGTTCCTTCCTGGGTATATGCTCATGGTGGTGCTACCGGTGTCGTCAAAGAGCGAATGGATGCTATGAGTGCCATGGGTGATGCAATGGAAATTATGGGAGACATGGTCAAAGGTAAGCGGCCATTTGAATCTTCGGCATTCTTAGAGGGAGCAAAAGCAGTCATTGACCATAGTGCGAAAATAACAGTCTTGTTTCCTGAAGGAAGTTTAAGCGCCAAGTCCGAAGCGTTGCCTAAACTCTGGACCGAATGGGATCAGTTTGTGGTTATGGTTAAACGAACCGAAAAGGAAGCTGACAAACTGGCGGCTTTGGCTGAAAACGGAAGTGACAGTCGAGCCCTGAAAAAGCAGTTTGTGAAGCTGGGTAAGAGTTGTAAATCATGCCACACCGACTATCGGAAGAAGAAAAAAGAGGAGCACTGACAGTGAAAAATAGACTTTTTTCAGTTCTGTTGTTGATTTCGACAATACTCCTGTCAGTCACTGTGATGGCAGAGTCTGAATCTGAGCAGGATTCTGTTAAACGAGGTGAGTACATCTTTGCCCTGGGGGGCTGTGCATCCTGTCATACCAATACTGAGGGGGACGGAAAGCCGCTAGCAGGTGGCTTAAAAATGGAAACTCCTTTTGGTGTTTTTTATACACCCAATATTAGTTCTGATTCGAAACTAGGTATCGGAAGCTGGTCAGAGCAGGATTTCATTAAAGCAATGAGAAAAGGTATTAGTCCGGAGGGTGACCATTACTACCCTGCCTTTCCCTATACGTCTTATGCCAAGATGACTGATCAGGATTTGCTTGATCTAAAGGCCTTTTTGGATGTACAGCCTGCTGTCTCCGAGCTGTCCAAGGAGCATGAACTCTCATTCCCTTTTAATCAACGTTCGCTAATGGCTATTTGGAAATGGTTAAACTTTGATAATAGTGAATTCAAATCGAATCCAAAGAAAAGCACTTCCTGGAATAGAGGCGCCTACATTGTTAACGGTCCGAGTCACTGTGTCGAATGTCATACCCCTAGAAACCTGATGGGTGGCTTGGATACAGATGAAGGTCTGGCGGGCAATGAGGACGGTCCTGATGGTGAAGCAGTACCCGCATTAATAGCGAGTAATAACAAAGAGTTTGGTGATTGGGACGTATCCGACATCATTTTCTCATTGGAAGTGGGGATGAAGCCTGATGGTGATTTTCTCGGAGGATCCATGGGGCACGTGATTGAAAACACCACGTCCCGGTTATCGGAAGAAGATCTGAAGGCGATTGCGGAATACTTGAAAAGCCCGGAAGGTTAACAATGGAGTCAGGAGGGCCTGAGGCATCAGCCGCCAGCCATTCTAGCTATTCATGGCGGTGTTTTACAGATAATTGCGGTGTTAGTTACAGCGGGTGAAGTTGAGCAAAGTTGGAGATCAGGGATCATATGAAAGAAAAATTCAAAATACTGAACAATTCAAAATTTTTATTTGCTGTGCTTGCCAGTACTTTGTTATTGGCGGCCTGTAGCCCACCAAGCGAGGAGGAACGGTTACAGAATATGGGCTTACCCCCCAGTGATTTTGTCGCTGATGTCAGGAAAGGAAAAAAGCTGTTTGAAGCCAACTGTGCGGTATGTCATGGCAAAAAGGCGTCGGGTACTACTCAAGGGCCACCGCTGATTCATAAAGTCTACAATCCTTCGCACCATTCTGATCTGGCGTTCTATCGGGCGGTTAAAGATGGTAGTCGGTCACATCACTGGAACTTTGGTGATATGCCAGCGCAACCGCAGGTGTCACCTGAACAGGCGGGTCATATTGTTGGCTATGTACGAAAAATTCAGAGAAGTGCCGGAATTAAGTGAAACTGAATAGGACTAATTGGGTCTATTTGCTGTAACTGAAGAAAGAGGCCGTCGTGGTATTGGTTGGTCTCTCCAGTGAACTGCTGTCTACTTCAGCACATTGCAGACGGACATGAAAACCGATTGCTTAATAGAATGCCATTGTTGATAGAAAACAATATGCTCAATAGTATGAGAAAAAGATTAGGTGTGAACGTAGTATTGCTGATGGCATTAGTCATCGGCAGCACTAATCTATTTGCCTCTCATTTGTTGATGTCTCCCCTGATAGAATCTCAGAGCCTGGAGCTTGAATACGATCAGTTTGATAACAGTACTGTGACGGGATCCGCTGAAGGTCAATGTAACAGTGATGCTGATAGTCAATGCAGCAACAGCAATGATAATCATTGTCTCAGTGGTTGCTTTGGTAATACTCTGTTCAGATTTACGGTTGATAGCAGTTGGTATCAACCCCGTGTTATTCATGAAATTTCAGTGGTCAACAACACTCATCCCGCGTATAGCGCTCCTACCTACCGACCTCCAATTGCTTAGTCGACCATCCGTTATTTGAAGACAGTTTCCAGCAGTGCTGGCGACCGTCTGTTATTACGAGTACTCCTCAAACGACTTATTTGATGTCGTTTGCGACCAAAGCATAAAGGGATCGATCCAATCTAAGAGTCTGTTCAATATGGCTGGCTTATTGTCATGATTGGTCCTGTTAGGAGATGTATCTATGTCTTGTTGTGACAAGAAAAACCATTCTGATAAACAGGTGAGCGGCTCTCAAGCCGACCATAACGAATCTAAACCCTGGTGGCGCAGTGGCCATAACCTGATGATGGTGGGTTGCGTGGCAATTATGGGCTACGTCATATTCAGTTCCGGCCCTGAAAAGACCAGTTGGTTCAGCTATCTGTTATTGCTGGCTTGCCCTCTAATGCACCTATGGATGATGAAGGCTGGTGTCGGGTGCCATGACGACAAGAAGCACAGCAAAGAGGCGATGACCAAAGAGAAGCCTGAAGCCGGCCCCCTTCCTGATACGGATACCGATGGAAGAGCGGGTGATTCCGTGAAAGCTTTGCAACCGGCCAGAGTCGACGTTGCAAAACCTCAACAGATTCGACGCGAATTCTAGGCCAGGGAGGAAATCATATGAAATTCGTAAGAACTAAACTTGAAAGTAGTAATACCACCGTCAAACATTCAGCGTATCGCTATATCGCATGGGGTATAGCTACAGGATTGCTTGCTGGCTCTGTACAGGCTGCCCCAATCGTCTATATTCCCACCGGTTCTGGCAATAGTGTTGCCGAAGTGGATGCAGCGACGGATTCTGTCATCAGGCAATATCCTGGAGTAGATAATCCTCATGGGTTAGTTGCTACGCCTGATGGCGAATATGTGATTACCGCGAGCCTCAAGGAGGCAACTGAAGGGACGGAAAAGGGCAAAAGTAATTTGTTTATGGTTCACCCTGCCCATGGACATGTGATGCAGACTGTAGAGGTGGAGGGCTGGTCTCATCACCAGGCAATCACTCCGGATGGTCGTTACGTATTGTCCACTCATCCCACCAGAAATCAGGTCAGCGTACTGGATGTTGAAAGCAGTGAGATTGCAGCAACAGTGAAAACAGGAGCTGGGCCATATTATCTGGTCGTTACTAAGGATGGCAGTAAAGCCTACGTCAGTAATGCAGGAGCGGGCACTGTCGATGAAATTGATCTCAGCAACTGGTCGATCAGCCGTACTCTGGAGGCGGGACCTGGACCCAAGCATATGACGCTGTCAAAGGATGACAAAATCCTCTATGTCAGCAACAGTGCTCAGGGCAGCATATCAGCGATTACGCTGGATGGAACACAGCCGCGCCAGCAGCAGCAAGTTGGCAAAAACCTGCATGGTCTGGATATCAGCGATGATGGACGTAAGCTGTTTGTTACCAGCCAGAAAGAAGACAAACTGGTGGCTCTCAATCCAGACTCTGGAGAAATTCAGAAAATTTCCTTATCCCCTCGGCCCTATCATCTGAACAGTGTCGAGGGGACAGGCAAGGTCTATGTCACCAGTCGCTCCACGCCCCAAGTGTGGGTGATTGATCAACAATCGATGGAAGTCATTCGGACCTTTGAATTGCCCGCGGGTGAAGGACATCAGATGGCTATCGTTAAAGAGCAATAGGTTCACTACAAACAAACTTTGATGGGAGCACCAGGGGTGCTCCTGTTAACGGCATCCATGAAATGCAACCAATGAAATGCAAGAGGAGGTAGTCATGCACGATTACGGATTTATGGATAATGGTTGGGGTATGGGGATTGGAATGATCCTTATGCTGGTGATCGGAGGGCTGGCCATAGTGGGGGTCTTCGCCATACTGAGGTGGATCACCCAGTCATCACGAAATGAGGGTAGGCAGTTATCTGAGTTTGCCGAAGCCAGTCTGAAAGAACGCTATGCCAAAGGTGAGATTGATCAGGCCGCCTATCATGAACAGCTTGGTGAGATACGAAAGGAGTGACTGAGCGGCTACTTAATACTGATAAGTGAGCTAAGTCAAAACGCATCAGCGTTGCGCTGGTAACCTCAAACCGAATGCATAGAATCGGAGCAGGTGGCAACGATAGCTCTGCATCTATTTAGTCAAAAGTTTTTCTCTATGTGGAGATACGATGATGAAGCACTCAACTGGAATGACTAAGCGCAATCTGTTGAAACTTGCGGGTTCCAGCTTGCTACTTTCCGCCTGTGGTAAGCAGACGGACAAAGTGGCTGGCATCCAAAATGTCACTAAGATTGAATACGGGGATGAGTGCCGGCTCTGTGGCATGCTAATCAGCAATTTTCCCGGCCCTAAAGGCCAGCTTTTTGAACGGGGCTATGATCAGAATATGAAGTTCTGTTCCACCAGGGACATGTTCGCCTACTGGCTTGATCCAGAGCACAGTCATAATATTCAGAGTGCTTTTGTCCATGATATGGCAGTGACCCCCTGGGATCTTGCCGATGGAGACCGCTATATTAATGCCCGAACGGCTATTTATGTAGTCGGGCATAACCGCAGGGGAGCCTTAGGGCCGACACTTGCCAGTTTTTCCGATGAGGCTGCGGCGCGAGTGTTTTCCGATCAGTTTGGAGGTCGGCTCCATTTGTTCGATCAACTGAATTTGGCGCTGGTTTCTTCGATGATGAGTTAATCTCATTCATTCAGATCAGGTTCTACGCTATCGCTTTAAGGGTTTCTACAGAGGAAATAGTTCCATGAGAATATCAACGGTTTTGACACTTGTTTTCACGCTGCTGGTCAGTGGCTGGAGTTTCGCTGAAAGCCGAGAAGACGTTGCTTGGAAAATGATTAAACAAGGGGCACTGGTTGTTGATGTAAGGACTGATCAGGAGTTTGTAGGAGGTCACTTGGATGACGCTATCCTAATTCCTCATCAGCATTGTGCGTCAGTTTGCTAATCTGGAAATTCGCAAAGATCGACAGATCGTATTGTATTGCCGCAGTGGTCAGCGGGCTGGTATTGCTGAAGCCGCATTGCGACAGGCCGGTTATACAAACCTGCTCAATGGCGGTGGTTATTCTATGTTGATCAGTCACTTGAATTAACGTTAATGAGAATTCGTATGTTGAGAAAAGCAACCGTCCTTTTGCTTGCAATAAGTCTATTGCAAGCCTGTTCTGACCAATTTGATCCTTGGCGTCAGGATTCGGATACCGGGCGTTGGTACAGCAAAGAACAAGTGGAACTGGGGGCGAAGGTCTATCAAGCAAACTGTGCCGTGTGTCATGGCAGTAATGCCGAAGCTACCCCGGAGTGGATTAAACCGGATGCAAATGGATTGTATCCACCACCGCCTCTAAACGGCACCGCCCACGCTTGGCACCATCCGTTTCCCATACTGAAGAAGACAATTGAAGAAGGTTCCGCAGGCCGTATGCCCGCTTGGAAAGGAAAGTTGAGTGAACAGGAAGTTGAATCGGTTATCGCCTGGTTCCAAAGTCTTTGGCCCGATCGGGGATACCAGTTGTGGCAGCAACGGCATAAAAAGTGAGGACATGCTGGAACATTAGATCAAACTCGATTCATCGATTCAAATACGGTTAATTCTCCATGCTCTGTTTTGAATCTACAGCCTGAAGTCGACTTCAGGTTAAGCGATACAAAAAAGTTCCTGCAGTATTCGGCCCAGGCAATCATAGTCGGTTTATATGTTGCCTCGTTGTTGTTGCTTCGACAAATAACTCCAACTCAGCATAAAGGCCCCCAGCAGAATCATCGGTGTCGACAGCAATTGCCCCATGGTGATCCAATCCGCCAAAACAAAGCCGATATGGGCATCCGGTTGCCGGAACTGTTCAACAAAAAAGCGGAAGCTTCCGTATCCCAGCAGGAACAGTCCTGATACTGCCATTCTGGGTCTTGGTTTTGATGAGAACCACCAAACAATGGTGAACAGTAGCAGCCCCTCAAGGGCAAATTGATAGAGTTGTGAGGGATGCCGAGGTAGTGTTCCTGCTCCAGGGAAAACCATAGCCCAAGAGGCATCTGTTACCCTCCCCCAGAGTTCGCCGCCAATAAAATTGCCGATGCGACCGGCTGCCAAACCCAAAGGTACCAACGGAGCGGTGAAGTCGGCAACTTCGAAGAAGCTCTTGTTAATCTGACGTCCATACAGGAAGAGCGCCGTAGTAACTCCTAAAAGACCACCGTGAAATGACATACCCCCCTCCCAGATCTTGAATAGCCACAGGGGATTGGCCAGAAACTGCTCGAAGTTATAGAACAGCACGTAACCGGCTCGACCGCCGAAGATAACACCGACTGCGGACCAGAAGATCAAGTCTGAAACCTGCTGCTTGCTCCAGGTGGCGTCAGAGCGACCGGCACGATAGTTAGCCAGCCACCAGGCGGCTCCAAAACCGACCAGATACATCAAACCATACCAGTGGATTTTGAGAGGCCCGATAGCCAGCGCTACCGGGTCGATATTGGGGTAGGTCAACACAGAGTATGCTCCTTACATGGAATAGCAATGGATTAAGAACGCGCAACAATCTATTTTCCGGGTGGTGGTTTGCTGCAACAAGCGGGTACATGCCTGGCGTTGTCGAATATGTTCTGGTCGAGAAACTCGTAGTAACTCACTTTGTTGCGGGTCCACCAGTCATTTGTGATGAAAGTATCAAAGTGGGAAAGAACGGCTTTTATCTCCTTCAGGGGACCGGTTTTGATCGACGCGTCGTAGCTGATGTTCAGAATGCAGATAGTTTTATTGAACGAAAAGAATGCGTCGTCTACTTCGGCAAGCTCCATTAGCTGCTCAACAATCTGTTTTGTTTCTGACTCTTTCACGCTCTGCAGTTTCAGAGATCGTTTCACCAAATAGTTTTCGTGGATGCCGGTTTTGTGAGTCTTGATCGCCATAATGGTCACTCCTCGAATTTGTGTATCTGTTTTACTCTGCTGTTACTAATTATGCTTAAGCTCTTAAGGGGACCTGTAGTACAGGAACTATATCTTCTTCAGATGGCTGACAAAGTCAGCCACCTCCGGTACGCCGATCAGGGTTTGGTTGGCTCGTATCTGGCCGGTGTTATCATAGAAAATCAAAGCAGGTGGGCCGATGATGTTGTAATAATCGTAAAGTGTTTTGGCAGCATCGTCGTTGGCGGTTACGTCGACCTTAATCAGGCTGAAACGGCTGAACTGTTGTTGAACTTGGTCATCGACGAATACAAATGCCTCCAGCTCTTTGCAGGTAATACACCAATCGGCGTAGAAATCCAGCATCACCGGCTGTCCCGCCAGTTTCGCGGCGTCTAGTCTGGGTTGTAGCTGCTCCAGTGACGTGACTTTGGCAAAAGGGGCTTGCGGTGTCCGCTGTCTGGTGCCGCTGGTAATACTGTTACTGTTACTGTTGCTGAAACCTGTGCTGAGCACAGCCAATGGTCTGATTAAACTACTGCCGCCTGCGGCCAGTCCTATCAAGAGACTGAGGCCGTAAACCAGCAGCAATAAACCGGTGCCCTTGCCCAATCGAGCGGCAATTGAGCTGCCTATCGGTAACGAGTCCAGTGCTTTCATAAAGATTGCAGTGAAAGTTAGCAGTGCACCCAAGAGTCCCATGATGACTGCCGGTGGTAGAATTCGATCGAGCATCCAGATTGCCATCAGTAACATCATTACCCCAAAGGCAGCCTTTATTTGTTCCATCCAATGTCCGGCCTTAGGGAGTATTTTTCCAGCGGAGGTACCAATCAAAATTAATGGAATACCCATTCCGATACTGAGACTGAACAGAGCGGCTCCTCCCAGATAAGGGTCACCGGTCTGGCCGATGTAGATCAGCGCACCGGCAAGGGGGGCTGCGACACAGGGGCCAACAATCAGTGCTGACAATACGCCCATAGAGGCGACTCCGGTAAAGCGTCCGCCACGTTGACGACGGCTGAGATTCGCTAGCTTATTTTGCAGGGCAACCGGTACCTGAAACTGAAAAATACCGAACATCGATAGGGCGAAGAGTATAAACATCAGACTGAATAGACTGATAATCCAGACATTCTGAAAGGCGGCCTGGATATTGGCACCGAATAGGCCGGCAATAACCCCGGCAATGGTGTAGGTCAGCGCCATAAACAGCACGTAGACGCAGGAGTAGAAAAAGCTCCTACGAGTATTCGTGCCCTGATTTGCGCTACTTGTTGCAGCCGCACCTGCCTGATGGCCGACAATCACTGATGAGAGGATTGGTATCATCGGAAAAATGCAGGGTGTTAGCGATAGGGCTAGACCGGCAAGAAAAAATAGCCCTAGTGTGACCAACAGGCTGCTGGATTTCAGGGCATCGGCGAAACGGCTTTGATCGGTTAGGGAAAGGTCAAATCCGGCGTTGTTGGACCAGAATGAGTTCGATTGAGGCGCTGACAGTTCCGACGTTGATAAAGAGTTTTGTAGCAGTGGCGCTTTGCCTGGGATACCGCTGAGGGTTACCGTCTTTTTCTCCGGTGGGTAGCAGATTCCTCCCTCCCAGCAGCCCTGATACTCGACCTTAAAAGTCACATCGGTATTTTCACCATTGAGTGACTGTAATGCCACCAGTACCTCCGCACCGTTAAAATAGACCCAACTGCGGCCGTAAATGGCATCTTCCTTTTCAACGGCCTCGGCTTTTAGAATATCCACTACCTCAATAGTGTCTCCGGTATGGATCTTGATTTTGTCGCGGTACAGATAATAACCGTCCTCCGGCATCTGCCAGATTAGCTTTAGCAGCCCCGGTTTTGGTTGGCTATAACTGAATTGATAAGCCTCATCGACCGTCAATGGAGTCACGCCGCCGACGCTGGTGCTCTGGAGGTTGCTATTGCCGAAGCTGCTGACGAGATTGTCCCACCAGCCCGCTTGAACTGGAGCTGCGACGAAAGCAATTATCAACAGCAACAACGGGAGACACTTGGCTACGGGTCTTTGAAGAATGGTGATAGTCAATTGTTTATCGTGCCTCATTTAATTTGAACCTTTTTTACATCACTTTTTGCTGACTCTGCATTTCTTTGATCCCGCTCAGGATTGCTGGTTTCAGATTCACCGGATACATCACCTGAATTCTTGGCCATCAGCCACATACCCAGGATAATCAGTACTATGATCAATCCGTTTAACCACAGTGACTGGTCCAAGGTTGATTGGCCCAAGTGAGCGAGCATAAAGCTGGCTGGGAGAATGCCAATGGCGGTGGCTAATAGAAAACGCCAATAAATAATTGGGGTGATCCCCGCTGCATAACTCACCAGATCAAAAGAGATAAATGGAATAAGTCGAGACACCATAATGGCCAATAGTAGACGGTTTTGATTCATGGTTTCCCAGTGTGGGAATCGCTGCTGCAACCAACCTCTGGCGGCGTTGTAACCGAGTGAACGTGCTATCCAGAAGGCTACTGAAGAGCCCATAAGTGATCCGAGAAAGACATATAGAGTGCCTTCGTAGTGACCATAGAGAGCTCCAGCCGCCATGGCAATAGGAGCGCTGGGTAGTGGACTGAATACTATCGCCAGCGCCAATATTCCCATCAGAAGCAGTGGTCCAATCATTCCGGCATCTTTTACTAATGCAGTTACTTTTTGCTGATCAAATTCGGCGAGAAAAGTGCTAAGGGACGCGAATGACAAATCTCCCCAGAGCGTAATCAGCAGCGTAACTACAATTGCCGGCAGTAACCATAAGCTGGTGGTGAGGGTGATAGTGCGGATACTCATTATTTTCTCTTGATCTGTACAGGGGGTTTATTACAGCAGTGGACATCTTTCCGACGAGCATTTGCTTGAGAGTTTTTGTCGACGAATCGGTACCAACCGATCCGAAATTGCCGCCAGCGGTTGTTATCTAACGTTGCTCCCATTTTTTCCAACACAGATAAAACTTGTTCCATCTGCAGTTGGGCCGTGTCGTAGCGCATAACCAATTGGCGATCATTTTTCAAATGGACCTGTTCCATTCCGGGCAGTTCTTTTAACTCCTTGACCAGGGTTTCGGCATGTTGCGGCGAAAGTAGTAGCTGCAGTTTTCTGCGATAACTAAAAGCTGATGAACTGGAGGCCGTGTTTTTGGTGTCGTTCATAGTGTGAGTTCATTTTAAAAACGAGTTTAAAGAAAGCCGTATTACTGAAATAGGGGGACATTGAGTGGTTATCAACGAGCGCGGCTATAGACCCATTACTTGTCAGTGGAGGCCGTTGCTGGCGTCACAAATACAATGTCAGCGCTGATTAATGGGTCTTTTTCGGAGGATGATAGGGGCGTGACAGCAGCGTTTCTGCTACCGCTAGGAGCTGAACGCCGTAGGCTGGCTGCTGGGGTATGAATACCTGGTTTGGCTGCACTATCAATGAGAACAAGGTGTTACAGCAAACCGAACAACCGGAATCCGCTGCTGTGCAGTCGGTCTGTAATAAAGTGAAGAAAGGGGGGGCGTAGGGGGCAATGCCATCATCAATGATAGTATTTTGCACAACGGGTACACTTTTATCCATGGTTGTGTCCATGGCCAACCCATGGGCTTGCGCAGCGAGGAAAAACATCGCTGTCAGCCAGATGGTTAATAACCGGCTCAGGGCTGTCCGAAAACCTCGCACCTTCATGGTTGCCAATACTCTCGTGTACCAATTGTTGCAAATGAGGCAAACAATTATGACTAAAGTTCCGTCTATTAGGAATATTTGTCCGATATGTGTTCTCTGATGTAGTGTGCCCCAAACTAAATTTTTAGTTCATGAGTTTGATCAATTTGTAACAAAAAAGAACAGGTGGTCTCATAAATACTGAATGTTCTCGTCAGATTGTTAGTGTACAGGCTGCTTATGAATGAAGAATCTTTGGCCATCCGGACAATAGTGCCGCTTGGCTAATTGAATAGTGATTCCATGTTGGAAAAATCGATCCTTGAAATTCTGATTTTATCACTGCTGTTTGGCGTTGTTGGTTCAATCGAGCCTTGTGCTCTGAGCTTGCATAGCTTATTTGTGCGCACAGTCAGCAGTATGGGTCGGTTATCGAAAATTCGTGAATTACTGATATTTTGTACTATTCGGATATTTACTTCAGCATTGCTGGGAACTTCCGTGGCCCTAATCGGATATGGGTTGTATCGTTTTCAATATGGGCTCTTCAAACTGTTGGGTATGGTTTATCTGGTGGTCGGGATGTTTATGTTAAGCTCCGCGCTACGGAAGAGGCTACGCCTGTTCCGAATGCTCCCGTCACACTTCCCGGAAAAATATCTGAGCACGGTTACAATTGCGATTCTTGCGGGAGTATCCATACCGGCTTGTGCACTGCCACTGCTTGCGCTGCTCCTGGGGCAAGCTCTGCTTCTGGGGGACATTCTGCTTGGATTCAGCTCCTTGGTGTTGTTCGGTGTCGGATTATGTCTGCCGTTGGTTTGGCTGCTGGTGTCGAAGCGAGGGGAGTTCCTGGCTAGCAAACTAGCCCAATGGAGCAGCCGATTCAGAGGACTGGTTGCAGTGCTGGTGATAGTGTTGGGAATCGGCATGCTGTGGAGTGCTGGTTTTTGGGTTGCTGGTTGATACGGACGTTTCAACTTCTGTCAGAGTCACAGACCTCTCTATTATTGTCGGAAAAAGCACTGCCAGCTTGGTGCTTTGCTCTGATGATTCCAAGGTTTGAATCTGAGCTTCAGTCCTTGCTTTCTGGAATCAAGCCAATTTACTAGGTTTGATCTATGTTAAGGCTCAACTTATTCAAAGAGGTTTACTCTTAACTTAGAAGATGCTGGATTTTTGTTTGAACTTACCTTCGTTGCGCCGTTCTAACCAAAGCGAAGCCGGAAAGAGGATAAAATGAAAAGCAAAGCGGCCGTAACACTGTCGATTTTGTTTACCAGCATAATGATGGTGGTGGCGCTAGTCGCTGTTCAGGTGACTATACCTGCTCATTTTATACTGTCAGCAGAAGGAACGGTTCAAGCTCAAGTGTTGGGGCCAGAAATTGTCGGATCGAATGTAACCGATGATGTAAAAAGTGATCCTGCTTGTGTTGGTTGTTGTATCGACAATTGTAGCTCCTGTTCTGGAATGCACCCGGCTCCAACAATCCCGTCTGGGTCTTTATCCGCCAATCCCGCTGAAAAACAGCGGCTATTGTTGCCCTCAAACAACTGCCCTTATTCTTTCCATCAACCTAGTCTACGACCCCCTATAGCTTTCGTTTAAGGGCAGGCCGCTCTTTGCATAATTCGCTGGTGCTCAAGTACCTGCGTATTGAGCGCTTCCTGTCGTTTAGTGATCCTGTGTTCTGGTTTTTCGTCGTACAGAGCCAGGAGCCACCAATTAGACACATTATTCGGAAGTTTTCGAGGGCAAAATGGACAGTAAATCCTATCAAGTCGAGAGCCATTGTGATGACAGCGTGGCTAGGTCAGTCATCAAGGCTCAGGAACTGATCATTGAAGGCGCAGGCTGTGCCAGCTGCGTTGGCAAGATTGAAGGGGCATTAAAAAAGGTGAGTGGTGTTGAAGATGCGGTGATGAATTTTACCCAGCGAACAGTGACCGTGACCGGAAGTGCCTCAATGAATACCTTGATCAAGGTGGTTGAAGGGGCTGGGTACATCGCCAAAAGCAGTGATTCAGAGTCAGAAAATGACCTGCTGGAGGAAAAAGAAAAAGCCGATTGGGCCTATTACAAGCGTTTGATGCGGGAGATGACGATTGCGCTGTCACTAGGTGTCCCGTTGATGATTTATAGCATTGTCGTCGGCGAAATGACTGTCACCACAACCCTTGAAAGACTCGCCTGGTTAACCGTAGGCTTATTGACTCTAGGGGTGATGTTTTTTTCCGGCAAGCATTTCTATATAGGGGCCTGGAAGTCCTTTGTAAATCATAGTGCCAATATGGATACGCTGATTGCTTTGGGAACCGGAACAGCTTGGATTTATTCTATGGTGGTTGTGTTCTTCCCTCTGGTTGTGCCGGAGATGGCTCGGCACGTCTATTTTGAAGCCACTGCTATGATTATCGGCTTGATCGACCTTGGGCTGGCGTTGGAAGTCAAGGCCCGGGGCAGAACCTCTGATGCGATCAAGCGTTTGATCGGATTGCAAGCAAAAACCGCGCGGGTGATTCGAGACGGTAAAGAACTGGACATCGCTATTGAGCAGGTTCTTCTGGATGATTTAGTTCGAGTAAGGCCCGGTGAAAAGATGCCGGTTGATGGTGTTGTAGTTGAAGGCCATACCGCCGTTGATGAATCGATGCTAACTGGCGAGCCGATGCCGGTGGAAAAAACTGAAGGAGATGAAGTGGTTGCCGGCACACTCAATAAGAGTGGGAGTATTTTGTTCCGGGCAACACGGGTCGGAAAAGATACTGCGCTGGCCCAGATCATCAATATGGTCAAGCGGGCGCAGAATTCCAAACCGCCGATCGGTCGCCTGGCGGATATTATTTCTGCTTACTTTGTTCCGGTGATCATGATCATTGCAGTGTCCAGCGCTCTGATGTGGTTGAACTTCGGACCCAGTCCGGCGGTAGCCTTCGCCATCGTCTCGGCCACCACAGTGCTAATTATTGCCTGTCCCTGTGCCTTAGGGCTGGCAACGCCGATGTCGGTGATGGTAGGAGTGGGCAAAGCTGCTGAGGCCGGGGTGTTGATTCGCAACGGTGAAGCGCTGCAAACCGCCTCCAAAATTACCGCGATGATTCTGGATAAGACCGGCACCATTACCGTTGGTGCGCCCAAGGTCACCGCTGTCCACTTGGCTGGGGCAGATAGTGAGGATCAAGTTCTGCAGTTGGCGGCCAGTCTGGAGGTTGGGTCAGAACATCCGCTGGCGCTCTCTATCATTGAATCGGGACGGGAACGCGGCCTGGAGCTTGCTTCAGTCGATCAGTTTCGAGCTATTGCTGGCCATGGGGTCGAAGGTATGGTCGGTGGTCAACGTTTGTTATTTGGCAATCAGAAGCTGATGGATAACGAACAGATCGACATCAAAGGGTATATCTCTGTGGCTCAGGCCATGGCAACAGAGGCGCAGACACCGATGTACTTTGCCATAGATGGTTCCCTCGCTGCGATTATCGCAGTATCAGATCCAATCAAGAAGGATTCCATCTCTGCGATCAAGCGTCTGCAAAACAATGGTATCCGTGTGGTGATGCTTACCGGTGATAATCGTGCCACAGCCAAGGCGGTCGCCCAGAAAGTGGGTATAACAGAATTTTTTGCCGAGGTACTACCGGAGCACAAGTCCGATAAGGTGGCTGAATTACAGATGGCCGGCGAAATTGTCGGTATGACTGGCGATGGTATCAACGATGCGCCGGCTCTGGCTTTGGCCAATGTAGGTTTTGCCATCGGTACCGGTACTGATGTCGCCATCGAAAGTGCGGATGTCACATTGATGCGGGGATCACTACATGGGCTCGCCGATGCCATCGCCGTCAGTAAAGCCACCTTGCGAAATATCAAGCAAAACCTGATAGGCGCTTTCATCTACAACGTTGCCGGGGTGCCCTTTGCGGCTGGAGTGCTTTACCCATTCTTTGGGGTATTGCTGAGTCCCATCATCGCAGGAGCGGCGATGGCCTTTTCATCTCTCACGGTGGTGAGTAATGCCAACCGTTTACGGTTGTTCAAAGCTGAGGAGCACTAAAGCAACGTCTTTAGGAGATAACAATATGGTGATTATTAATATTGTGGGACTGTTACTGATCGGACTGATTGTCTGGTGGTTCTGGTTATATAAGCCCGCAGAAGTACGAGCTGAGGAAGGTGTAATTACCGTCATAGTGGAGGACGGTGCTTATCAACCGTCGCGCATCAGTTTGCCCGCCGGGCTGCCTGCAAAAATTTGTTTCCTACGCAAAGATGCATCCCCCTGCGCAGGGACTGTGGTATTTGCTGATTTTAATATTAGTGAAGAGCTGCCACTGAACAAGCAAAAGGAGATTAACTTGCCGGCGATGACTGCGGGGAATTATGACTTTACTTGTCAGATGCAGATGTATCGCGGGGCATTACTGGTTGAATAGTGGCGTTGGACATGAGACGTAGAATTAAATTTTATTTGTCGAGGTTGTCATGACTAAACAACGTGAGGTTTTTTGGTTTACACCAAAGGGTATTGCTGCGATAGGGCTTATTGGCGCAGTAAGCTATTTTCTTTTTGTTGAGCATCAACAACATATATTTTCCTTTTTACCATTTTTGATTCTGTTAGCTTGCCCGCTAATGCATATATTTATGCATCGAGGCCATGGAGGTCATGATCATAAAGATCACCGGTCAGACAAGGGATCGTTGGATGAAGCATACCGTCGTGGATTGGAAGATGGAAAGGAAAAATCAGACCATCAGAACCACGACCATAGAGGAAAATACTGATGCATGGTGAATCTGCTTATGGTCTTTGGACGCTGGTAGTTTTAAATTCAGCTATTTTTATATTCTTCGCTTTTAGTTTTGTTAAACCAAAAACAAAATCTGACTGGCGAAGCTTAGAGGCATTTTCTGCATTCATTGTTGCGTTATTTACAGAGATGTATGGTTTTCCACTGACTATTTATTTCTTGTCTGGCTGGTTGACCGAAAATTATCCTGGAGTTGATTTTTTTGGCCCATGATAATGGGCACCTTTTACATACACTATTTGGATTTGAAGGCAATCCGCACTGGGATCCACTGCATCTCGTGAGTAGTGTTTTTATCGTATTGGGATTTTTTCTTATTTCATCTGCTTGGAGTGTCCTCCACAAAGCTCAGCAGGCACATTCTTTAGCAAGTAGAGGTTGGTATTCCAGGTGTCGTCACCCTCAGTACGTTGCATTTATTATGATTATGTTTGGGTTTTTACTGCAGTGGCCAACAATTCCTACGGTGGTGATGTTTCCAATACTAGTTGTTGTTTATGTTCGTTTGGCTAAACGCGAAGAGAAAGTGGCGATTGAAGAGTTTGGACAAGAATATATTAATTATATGAATCGAACGCCAGCATGGGTTCCTAGTTTTAAACGTTTTAATAAATTTTAAGTATTTTAAATATATGAGGATATTGTTATGAAAAATATAGTAACTACCTTGGTTTTATCTGCTTTGATTTCAGTACCAGCTTTCGCGGATGAAAAACATCACCTAGGAGATGATACAAGATCCGGTGCCATGCAAGAAAGCGGCGCAGGCATGGGAATGATGGGCATGATGAGCCAAGAGCAAATGATGAAAATGCATGAACATATGCAGGAAATGGGAAAATTGATGACGGATATTAAACAGGAGGATGATCCGATAAAACATTCGGCGTTAATGCATAAGCATATGGAGAGCATGCAGGAAGGTATGCACATGATGGGTGGAGGGATGATGAGTGAACAATCAGATGTGAAGAAAGGTCAAAACATGCCGTTGATGGGCATCGAAAAGCGCATGGGTATGATGGAAGAACGGATGAAAATGATGCAGATGATGATGAACCAGATGATGGAGCATACGGCGGAAGAAAATAAATCACCAATGAAATAGCGTTAATCAGTCGACTGTTCGGCAGAGCGTATTATGCACTGCCGAAGTATGCCAGTAGTTGTTGCTTTAATCCCTGATCGCTCTGAGGGCCAGAAGATCAAAGGATCTTTTCATTGTTTCCATTGCTGTGCTGCACGATGAGCAATGATATTGCTGGTTGTCGAAAAATTGAAATATGGAGGAGAATAAAATGCAGATAGAGACCATTAAAGATGTCCTTGCGTGGACCAGAGAACTGCACCGTTATTTGCAGAAGTGTATACATCATTGTTCAGAGAAAAGTAAAAGTGATCGCCAGATGATGCTACTGAATTATCTGGCGGAGCACGAAAATACCCTTTGCGATGTTATTGAGAAGCTTGAAGCCTCTTCGGACGATAAGGCATTGAATACATGGTGCATCGAATATGTTGATAAAAGACCAATTTCACCTCATGGTGAGTGTGAAGGGTCTTTTTCAGAGATGAAGGTCGATGAAATTATGGCGGAGGTTTTCCATATGCATAATCAGGTTATTGAACTATACCGGTATTTGTACAGTCGAGCAGGGGCTTCATCACCGAAAGGGTTATTAGGAGCTTTGTTGGAGTTGGAACAGAATGAATCAATACAGATAGCACTGGAAACTGGCCGGTTAAAGGATTGATTGGAGGTGTCTTATCGACCTCTTTAACCTGTAAGTCGACAGCTCATCAAAAGAGGCTGCATTCAATCTACATTGATATTTTTGATGGTGCCTTGTTGGGCTGGTCTGATAGGGATTCAGAAGATTACGCTTTTTAAGAGGGGGTGATTCTAGTCCCCCTCTTAACAGCCTGAATTTTGCTACTTAAGCAATATTAGGGATAAGCTGATTTAATTATGGTAAGACTCTTTTCTTTAACGGGCGCTGACATCCAGCGTACCTCGATACATCCGCATCTGGCAGCCGAATGTGTAGTGGCCGGGTGTAGTGGGAGTGATAATAATCTCCTTAAATTCGTCAAAGGGTAGCTCAGCGCTGATATCAAGGTTGTCGAAGATGACTGTGGCGGCGCAAGATGACCGGTCTTTGCGTAAAAAACGTAGTGTTGTGGGCTGGTTGGCCGGTATGCTGATACGATCAGGGGTGTAAACACCGTTTTCGACGATGATCTGTACTGCACCGGTGTCTGGCTGGACTGCTGGCGCGGGGCGATAGAGCCAAAACCACCAGACGATTCCTGCCATAAGCATTAGTCCCGATAAGTTGACCATAAGCGCTGTCATGACTGCACCTCCAGGGTAGTTTCAGCATTATTTGCTGTTGTTTCATTTTGACGGGCTTGAAAAAAACGCAGGCGATTGGCATTGCTCACTACCGTCACTGATGATAAGGACATCGCTACCCCGGCAATCACGGGACTGAGTAACAGGCCGGTAAATGGATAAAGTAAGCCGGCAGCAATAGGAATACCTAATGAGTTGTAGGCAAATGCGCCCCAGAGGTTTTGTTTGATGTTGGTCAGCGTTGCTCTGCTGAGCTCGATGGCATCAGCAATCCCGTGTAGGGAACCGCGCATTAGGGTAACATCGGCGCTTTCGATGGCTACGTCGGTGCCGGACCCAATGGCAAAGCCCACATCAGCCTGCGAGAGGGCAGGAGCGTCGTTGATGCCATCTCCAGCCATTCCTACGACTTCGCCCTCTGCTTGCAATCGACGAATTTCAGTTAGCTTGTCTTCAGGTAATAGTTGTGCGCGGTAGTCATCAATGTCTGTGGCCCGAGCCACAGCAGCGGCGGTTGCAGGGTTGTCACCGGTGAGCATCAACACTTTCACCCCATCACGCTTGAGACGTTGGATCGCAGACAGGGCATCGGGCTTGAGTGGATCGGCAATGCCAAACAGGGCACTGAATTGTCCATCTACAGCCATATAAACCACAGTGCGAGCTTGTCCCTCCCAGGTGGGTGCCAAGGTCTGGGCCTGCTGAATGTCAATATTGGCTTGAGCCATCAGGCGAGGGTTGCCGATCAAGACTTTTTTCCCTTCTAGGTCGGCCTGGAGTCCCATGCCAGACAGGGCTTCGAAATGGACAGGGTTCAGATCGGTCGCCTGAGGCTTGGCGAAAGCTGCCAGTGCTTCACCGAGCGGGTGTTCTGAGCGGCTTTCCAAGGCGTGGGTGATTGCCAGTAACTCTGTTCGATCGAGTGTGCCAAAGGTTTCAAAGTCAGTGACACTGGGTTGGCCGGCGGTAAGGGTGCCGGTTTTATCGACGACTACGGTAGTCAGACGGCTGGCTTTTTGCAGGGCCTCGCCGTTGCGGATCAGAATGCCATGTTCAGCTGCCTTGCCAACGCCAATCATGGTGGAAATCGGGGTGGCCAGGCCCAAGGCACAGGGACAGGCGATGATCAGTACCGTAGTAGCGGAGACAAGCATATATACGACTTGTGGTTCGGGGCCGAAATTGTACCAGATTAACGCGGTCATCACCGCGATCAATAGGACCACCGGCACGAATATCGAGGACACCTGATCGGCTAGACGGCTGATCGGTGGCTTGGTGTTCTGCGCCTTGCGTACCATTTCAATAATTTGAGCCAGGACGGTCTCCTTGCCCACTCGGGTGGCTTTGAAAGTTAACGCGCCGCTACGATTCAGCGTGCCCGCAGCAACGTCGTCTCCGGTGGTTTTTTTGACCGGCATCGGTTCGCCAGTCAGCATTGACTCGTCCAGGGTACTCTGACCTTCGGTGACGACTCCATCCACTGGGATTTTTTCACCGGGACGCACCTGAATCAGATCGTCTTCACGGACTTGATCAACGGGTAACTCTCGAAACTCACCTTCACTGAATACGCGGGCGGTTTTGGTGCGCAGGTCCAGCAGTCGCTTGATAGCCTGACTGGTGCGTCCGCGAGCCTTGAGTTCCAGGGCCTGACCGAGATTGATCAGACCAATGATCATCGCAGCAGCCTCAAAATAGAGACCGCGAGCCGTTTCCGGCAGGATCTCCGGCATCACCACCACTACCATGGAGTAGAGCCAGGCGGCACCGGTTCCACTGGCGATCAGGGTATCCATACTTGCGTTATGGTGCTTGAAAGCTTTCCATGCCCCGATATAAAAATGACGGCCGGCGGTGAGGAGCACGGCTAGGGTTAGCAATCCTACCAGGCCCCACAGACTGCGTTCCCCTGTTGAAGTGATGCTCATTTCGTGCACCAGGCTGGCAATCATCAGCGGCACGCCCAGGGCCAGACCTATCAGCGTATTGATTATCTTTTGTCTGTACTCCGCCGCTTCGTTGGCTTCCTTCTGGCGCTCTGCCTGCTCGGGGTCCACCACTTCACTGGCTCCATAGCCTGCATCTTCGACAGCCTGAATCAGCTGTTCGGCTTGCAATTTTCCGGCAACAAGGGCACTGCGGCTGCCAAAGTTGACATCCACTCGGGTTACGCCCGGCACTGCATCCAGCGCATCCTCTATGCTCTTGACGCAGCCGGCACAGGTCATCCCCTGCAGAGCCAGGTGGACCTGTGGGCCTTTCTGTGTCGGCACTGCTTCTTTTTCTTTGGAAGGTTGTGTCTGTTTTGGGCTTTGTGAGTTCGGAGACGCTTCCTGTTGAACCGGCTCTTCATTAGCAGAAGGGTTCTGGGGGGTGATGCCATAGCCTAAGCCACCAATGGTTTCGATCAGTTGCTGAGAGCTCAGCACGCTGGAGACAGTCAGGGATCTGGTCTCGAAATTGGCATCAACTTCAGATTGGGCATCATGCTCCACCAGGGCCTTGCGGATCTTGTTTAGACAACCGTTGCATTTGATGCCTTCTGTCTTAAACTGCTGCTGAGTTGGGATGGCCGGGTGAGCCTGGTAGCCGAGTTCCTGAATCAGCACGATTACCTCGTCCAGTGTCAGTGATGAGCGTACTTGGGCGGTTTTACTTTCCAGGTCGATACTGATTTCGGCTTCAGGATCAGATGACAACAGCAACTTACGGATTCTATTTACGCAGCCGTTGCAGCTGACGCCCTCAAGACTGAGTACGAATGATTGGTATGCTGCAATGGTTTCAGCCATGTTTTTGTTCCTCCAGATCGTTCCAGTGCTCAATTAACTGGCAGATGGTATTTCCGTCCGGTGTACCGTCCGGCATCTCTTCCCAAGCCGCTAAAGCCCGTTCCATACGTTCCAACTGTGCCTGCAGCTCGGTGATTTGCTCACGAACCTGCGGTAAGTGTTGTTTCATCAGGTCGCGAACCATGGGGCAGGGCGATGTTCCACTATGCTCGTGGTGCACAATGGTCTGAATCTCGCTCAGGCCAAAACCCAATAGACGCGCTTTCTGGATAAAGCGAAGATGCTTGAGGGCGTCGCCATCATAGATTTGGTAGCCATTAACGGGATTGCGCTTGGGTTTGAGCAGCCCTATCCGTGTATAGTGTCGCACCGTGTCCGCAGTAACACAGGCCTGTTTGGCTAGATCGCTGACTTTCATCACAACTGCTGAATCCTCACCATCAATTTATATGGGTTATACCTGAGTGTAAAACATAGGTGTTACACACAGGTCAAGCGATGGTTATGGTTTTTTGACAATTCAGTAGCAGGGCTTCGAATTGTTGATCAGAGACAGGATTTAGCTCGGACTTTTATCACCGGGCACTTCTTCAAATTTCTGCTGATGTCGGCACTTTGACAGCTTTAACGAAGAACTAGCGGGAGCACACTAATACAGCGCAGACCTTATTAGCAATCGTATTGATCAGCCATTGGCTCGAGTTATCATTGCGTAGATGGTGATGCAGAGGAAGATTCCGAGCGTCGGGAGTAAGACATAGTCCAGATAGCCGACCAGAGACGATAGACCCACTACTCCAAAAAGTATGATGAGAATTGGAGTAAAACAACAAAGAGCGGCTATAACACTGCCGACAATACCGGTTTTCAGTAAAGTTGTGGATTTCTTCATGACTTGATGGACTCCTTAACGGACTTAAAATATGAACATCGGTCTGGGTGTGTTTACACGCCGATTGAGTCGGTGGGCAAGGTATGGTTCCGTAACGACAAAATACGCAACAGTCACCTCTTTTGGGCTTTAGCAATATGTGACAGTGGTGACACTGGTCATAATATTGACTGCTATCGGTCGGCATCAGCTCTGCTGTCTTGCCTCCACACTCTGGACAACTGAGTACGGACGTATTGACTATTTTTTTGATCACTTGGGGAAATCCTTGAGGCAGCATCTCCCCGATGGATTTCTAACATCACAGGCGCAGTTTTTAAGTTTAGTTTGCTCAACAACAAAAGCTTTACTTGCACTTTCTCCTGTCTGTCCAATTTCTTCCAGCACTCTGGCCTGAGTGACATCAAAGCAATAACACAGGGTGATCGATGTGTCTGATAAGCCTTTATTTGTATTTTTACGGACTTTTGTATGGTCAAAAACAGTTCCGGTTTTGGAAAAGTAGACGATGCCACAGCTGATATTGGCACAGAAAAAATACTCATCGCAGGGCAACTGTTGATTTAGCGGCGCAACCACATGATGTAAAAGGGTTATAAGCTGTACAGGTTTTGCCAGCTTGCCACAATGGGGACAATCCATTTGTTGCTGAGTGCCTGTGTCTTTTTTAGCCGGACTGGATGTACAACAACTGCTCATTTTAATAGCCGCTCAATGGGTAATTTTATTCGGAATCTTGATGGCTCTGTTTAATGCTACTATTGAGTATAAAACCTGTAGTAACTACAGATTCAAGGTTTAATGCGGAGAAACTTCAATGAACAGCAAAGCTGCGGCTTTAAGTATTGGTAAACTGTCGAAGAAAACAGGCTGCCACATTGAGACTATCCGCTACTACGAAAAGATCTCTTTGCTACCCTCTCCTACTCGAACGGAGGGAGGACACAGACTTTATTCAAAGACATTGCAGCAACGACTCATCTTTATCTGCAAAGCTCGTGGACTAGGATTCACGCTTGAAGAAGTCAGGAATTTACTCTGCCTGACGGATAGCAGTTACTCTTGTGACGAGGTTAAACAGGTCGTACTCGGACATCTTGATGTAGTAAAGAATAAAATCAGTGAGCTGGTGCGAATGCAAAATAGCCTGGAGTCGATGGCTGGACAGTGTACGGGTGGAAGTTTACCTCAATGTGCTGCGATTGATAGTTTGTTCGACGGGGCTGAGTCCTAGGCTGGTTTGAAATAACTTACTGCTTGGAATACTCAGGCAAGAGAACAATTGTGTCCGGTTGGCGCTGGATAAGCCTTAACTCCTCTAGTCGCTTTAAACTACGATAAAGGGTCTCATGAGCGAGTCCTAGTTCAGAGGCTATGCTTTTGAAGGAACGGTCAATGGTCAGGGTATCTGTTTGAGGGGGGAGCTGTAGTTTAATCCAAGTCAACAGCCGTTCGTCTGCCGACTGTATATTCGCCAGCTCCAACTTAGTTCTTAATGACAGAATTTCAGCGGATAATTGAACACTTAGACTTTCGGAAAAACCAGGCTGTGAGCGCAATTGCTGCTGTACTTTTTGGCGATTGTAACAGAGCAGTCTTGAATTACACTGGGCTACAGCATCACAATGATAATGAGGCGCGAACATAGAGGCTTCAGCCAGTATGGAATTGGCCAGTGCCCTGTGTATAGTCAGTGTGCTGCCATGGCTTAAGGGGCGTACCAGATGGATTTCACCGTTTAGCACCAAATAGAGTTTGCTCACGGACTGCCCTGCTCGAAATAGTAGCTCTCCTTTCGCCAGGTCTCTTTCTTCATCAGGCTTAAGCTGCTCGGTAAGCCATTGAGTGAACGGTTTCTGCATGAAATGCTCTTCAGTGTGACTGTAATTTCAATCTTACGGGTTCAAGGTTTAGGCCGCTAGAGTGAAATAAACTGGTCATTAGGTAACTCCGATGGAATCAAGTTCACAGTTATTGCAGGGAACTCTGATTTTGTTGGTTTTTATTTCAATTTGAATGTAAAGGTTGTATAAATCTCATGGGGTTCTATTTTGTACTAATCTCTCTTCATTTATAATTCATATTGTCATCATATTATATTTACACTTAAAATTAGTAGCGACTATGTCTTGAAGTTTTATTCTTTATAGAATAATCTTGCCTCGATTCGATAGGCTAAGAAAAAATGAACTTTTCCTTCAGGTAAATCTCAAAGTACCAGAATTTAGTTGAAATCTATTTCCTTGGACATAACTAAGATGTTGAATATAAACCGGATTACAGCGTGGACGCTAACGCTTGCTCTGTTCTTAGGAACAGCGGCCCCGGCTTTGTTCGCCTCGGAGCACAGTCTTGGCCAGGAATATGCCACTACTCACTCAAACAGTATTGATGGTATTGCGACAGAACAGACTGATTTATCAGCAGAAATTTCTGATATGTCAACAGATTCAGATAGCTGTCAAGACTTGAGTTGTGCGTCAGCCATATGTTCATCGATGCACCTGTTCGATCTGAAAGAATCGATCTTTTCCAATTTGGTCGTTAACCCTCCTTTATGGATTGTCGACCTTTTCCAGCGCCCGCCCAGGCAGACTCTCAGTTAGCAGGGATGGTGGTTTCTTATCACCGGATTTCTTGCTAAACGCTCAATTTCATAAATAAATTTTTTATTGTCGTTTTTTTGGCAGATCTTGCTATGAAAAGATTTAGAAACGAATAAAAATTATTTATATGAACTTATATCACTGCTCGATTATTAAATTCTAATACGCAGTGTGTGGTTTTACTTGCCCCAAGAAAAGTGAATAAAAATAGTATTTCCTTTTTACTATGGGGTTATTCTAAGCTTAAGGGTGTTGTTATGGACTTATTTGTATTTGCGTTCTTGACGTTATTTGTGACTGGGGTTACGGCTGCTGAAAATAGCCAGGAAAATATGATGAAACATGAAATGTCCTCTATGGGAGGGCAAATGAAGATGGAATCCAGGCATGAAATGATGAAGCAGCACTCAGAGGAACAAGAGGAAGAATATTCTGAATCCGCTGTGGGGTATCCCGGTCGTGCCACCCAGGTAAGTCGTACCATTCGAGTTGATGCAAGCGACAAAATGCGTTTTGCAGCTGATAGCTGGCAGTTCAAAGCCGGAGAGACAGTTCGTTTTGTTGTCACTAATAGTGGCTATCTCAAACATGAGTTTGTCATCGGTGATCAAGGAAAGATGCGTGAGCATGCTGAAGAGATGGCCGCTGCTGGAGAGTACGGAATGAAGCATGATAGTCCTAATGCCATCTCGCTGGAAGCTGGAGAGACTGGTGAATTGCTTTGGACTTTCACTGATCAAGGGCGTTTTGAAGCAGCTTGCAATGAACCTGGACACTATGAAGCGGGAATGAATATGGCTTTGGTCGTGCAGTAGCAGGGACTCTGTCTTAGAGGAAATTGAAATGTACAAAAAAGAACAACCGCTAAATCTATCGCAGCTTCTTCCAAGGCGACAATTTGTCAAAGGGCTTGCACTGGGTGGAGTTGTAGCGGGACTGGGGATACGGGCAGGGGGGCTGATAGCTGCCCCTCGCATCGGCTCCGCTATGTCGCAACTCCAGGGAAACCGGTTCGATCTGACGATTGATCAGCAGGCCGTAAATTTAACCGGCACACCGGCTATGGCCACCACTGTTAACCAATCACTTCCTGCTCCTGTGTTGCGAATGAAGGAAGGGGAACGGGTGACGATCAATGTGACTAACTTATTGTCTGAATCCAGTTCCATACACTGGCATGGTTTGATTTTGCCCTACAAGATGGACGGTGTGCCAGGCATAGCCTTCCCTGGAATAGCACCGGGTGAAACCTTTCGTTATAGCTTCGATCTTGTTCAGTCTGGGACCTATTGGTACCACAGTCACTCTGGTTATCAAGAGCAAACGGGAGTCTACGGGGCGATTGTTGTCGATCCCAAAGAGCCGGAGCCTTTCTCTTACGATCGAGACTATGTGGTGATGCTTTCGGACTGGTCAGATGAGGATCCGTCAAAAGTCTATGCAAAACTCAAGAAGATGAGTGATTACTACAACTTCAGCGAGCGCACGGTAGCTGAAGCTTGGCGGGAGATTAAGGAACGGGGTGTCGGCGAAACCTGGCGAGCCCGGGAAATGTGGAACAAGATGCGGATGAGCGATCGGGATATTTCCGATGTCACCGGATATACCTACACCTTCTTGATGAATGGTCAAACTCCTTCCGAGGGCTGGAAAGGCCTGTTTAGAAAGGGAGAAAAGGTCAGGTTACGGTTTATCAACAGTGCTGCCATGACGTTCTTCGACGTCCGCATACCGGGGCTGAAAATGACCGTAGTAGCAGCAGATGGACAGTACGTAGAACCGGTTTCTGTCGATGAATTCCGCATCGGTGTTGCCGAAACCTTTGATGTGATTGTCGAGCCCAGTGATGACCGTGCCTATACTTTGTTTGCTCAGGCAATGGATCGCTCGGGATATGCCCGGGGTACATTGACCCCCGACTATAGTCTTGAGGCTCAGGTACCGGAATTAGATCCAATGCCGATCTTGTCCCATGGGGATATGGGAATGTCGATGGATAATATGGAGGGTATGGGTCACTCAATGGCGTCGATGAAGGGCATGGAGCACCCTAAAGATCAGATGCAGGGCATGAATCACTCGATGGCCTCGATGAAGGGCATGGAGCACCCTAAAGATCAGATGCAGGGCATGAGTCACTCGATGACCTCGATGAAAGGCATGGAGCACCCCAAAGATCAGATGCAGGGCATGAATCACTCGATGGCCTCGATGAAGGGCATGGAGCACCCTAAAGATCAGATGCAGGGCATGAATCACTCGATGACCTCGATGAAAGACATGGAGCACTCCATGGGGCAGATGCCAGGAGCGTCAAAAATCAGTCCTGCTACAGATTCTAAACCGCTGATTCATGCCGCAACCGAATATGGTCCCCATGTTGATTCTCGCGCTGATAATCCTCAATATCGATTGTCCGATCCGGGCGTTGGCTTGCGAGGCAACGGTCGCAGAGTTCTCTCCTACGCGGATTTACGGAATCTGACGCCGACTGTTGATAGGCGAGAACCGTCAAGGGAGATTGACCTGCATCTGACCGGCAATATGGCGCGTTATATGTGGTCAATCAATGGAGTCAAGTATTCGGAGGCTGATCCGATACGCCTCAAATACGGTGAGCGGGTCAGGATTAATTTTGTTAACGATACGATGATGAACCATCCGATGCATCTCCACGGTATGTGGAGTGAACTTGAAACGGGAGATAATCGTTATCTACCACGCAAGCACACCATTGTGGTCCAGCCGGGTGCACGAATCAGTTATCAGGTGACGGCGGACGCCATGGGGCAGTGGGCGTTCCATTGCCATCTTATTTACCACATGGCCGGTATGTTCCGCGAAGTGCATGTGAGTTGAGGAGAACTAGATGAATAAAAAATGGGTACCCCCATTACTGTTGCTAAGTGGTCTTGGGCAAACAGCCTTTGCTGCGGAATCTGACGATCCCTTGCTGTTCTCCTTGCAGTTTGATGAGCTGGAAATCCGCGATGCCGAAGACAATGAGCCGTTTGCATGGGACGTTCAGGGTTGGTTAGGCTACGATTTGGATAAGTTTTATTTCAAAACCGAAGGTGAGCGTGCGGACGGCGAAACAGAATCTTCTGAACTTCAGTTGTTGTACAGCAAAGCGGTAGCTCCTTTCTGGGATATGCAAATAGGTCTTCGACAAGACTTCAGTCCAGGTGATAGTCAGAGCTGGGTTGTCTTTGGAGTACAGGGGTTAGCACCCTACTTCTTCGAAGTCGATACTGCTTTGTTTATCGGGGAATCCGGGCAAACCGGATTACGACTGTCTGCAGAGTATGAGCTTCTGTTGACTCAGAAGTTAATTTTATCACCGAGCCTAGAGGTCAATCTTTATGGCAAAAATGATCAGGAGCGGGGAATCGGATCTGGACTGTCTGATTTAGAGGCGGGGTTGCGTCTGCGCTATGAAATTAAGCGCGAGTTTGCTCCTTATATCGGCCTGAACTGGGAAAAGAAATACGGTGATACTGCCGACTTTGCTTCGGAAGACGGAGAGTCCAGCGATGACTTACAAGTGGTTTTGGGAGTGAAGGCCTGGTTCTGATGCAGGTTTGGGAGGGAGAGAATCCTCTCTCTCCTGGCACAACGCTTAAAATGGAGTGATTACAGGTCACTGCACTGAGCAGATAATTAAACTTGGTTCCCTAATGGTAAACCAGAAGTATCGAAGAGGTAGGAGGTGTTGGTGGACGTTAATTTTATATTACTTCAAAGTATTAATAACTAGAGTAGAGTGAGTTCTCGTTTGTTTATGGAATATTTTCATGTCTTGGTCTTTTTATTTACTGAATGATTCAGGTTGAGTTTTGACTTCGGTTTTTGCTTGTTTTATAAACTTTATTTCGTGCTTAGTGAAATATTAATACATAATGAAAATTGGATGATAAACATTAAAATTCTGTTGTTCGGTTTGTTATTTGTGTTATTTGGTTGTGATAAAATATTTATTCACGCTTATATATAATTTAAGTGATATTATGAATTTCTCTCAGAAAGTAAAAAGCACCATAGCTCGCTTGCTAACCATTTGGTTACTTGTGATCTGTGTGCTTCCCTGCTTTGATGTGAGAGATTATTTTGATGAAAACCAATTACTTTCAATTGGTTATAATGAATTTGTTGAGTCTTCTAGCTTAGATGATTGCGATGCTACTCAGGATAAATGCAGTTCAGAAAGTAACTATTTTCTAGATATTGTAGTAAAAATTGCGGCCTCTCTAGTAGCCGTTTTATTCATTCCAATGATTTCTGTTTCTCGGATTTCGAAAATATACTTGTCATTATTTAGACAACCTGCAACTCGTTATCATGTCATTTATTGTTCTTGGTTAAATTAGATTTGTATTTACGGAAATATCTAAATATTTAAAAATCTATAGCCAGGTGAATTATGTACACTAATCACAGGATTGGACTGTGTGGACTTTTATTGTCCGTTGTTTTTATCAGTAGCTCTGTTCAAGCGAAGGTCGATGATACTGCGCTTACTTTAATAGAAGCTCAGTACCTTGCTCTTCAGAATGAGCCAGGGATCCAAGCCAGACTACTTCGAGCTAGGGCTCTTATCGATCAAAGTGTAGCTGATTCGCAATTGCCAGACCCTAAACTCATTTTGGGTATTCAAAATCTGCCGACAGATAGCTTTGATCTTGATCAGGAAGCCATGACCCAGCTACGCCTGGGTATACGGCAGCAGATTCCTCGAGGAGACTCACTATCAATAAAAGGAGATATTGGCAGAACCAAATCGGCAGTTTGGAGACTGGAATCAGAGATTCGTCGTCGTAAAGTGAAGCTTGATGTCGGTATGCTCTGGCTTGATTCCGCTTATTGGCAGGAATACATCCAAACTCTTGATCAGGACCGCTATTTGTTCGAGCAATTAATAGAGGTAACGGAGTCTCTTTACAGCCTAGGCCGTAAAGATCAGGAGGATGTACTACGAGCTCAGTTGGAGCTCAGTAAGCTGGAGCAAAAAAGGTTAATCGCCTCCGAAAATATCAATGTAAGCCATGACAGTTTGTCGCAGTGGATTGGGGTAACCCAGGCTCAGCGCCCGACTGCCACTATGTATTCAACCCGCCGTAAAGATCTGCAAAGGACCACTAAGGGAATACATGCTCTTGAAAAACACCCAGAGGTTCTCAGACTTTCTTCTGAATTGCAGATCTCTCGTGATCGTATAAAGCTGGCCGAAGAAGCTTATAAGCCTCAGTTTGGAGTTGAGCTTGGTTACGGGTTTCGGGCTGATGGTGATACGGATCGAAGTAATCTGATGTCAGCAATGGTAACGCTGGATATGCCGCTGTTTTCTGGTAACCGACAGGATCGACGTCTCTCCGCAGAGCAATACCGAGCCTTAGCCGTCGAGGAAGAGCGTCAGGCGTTGATGCGAAAATTACAGGCGAAAACGACCTCTCTCCGTAGCCGTTGGGCATTTCTAGATCAACAGATCGAACACTATAAGACTTCACTGTTACCGCAAGCGGAACAGCAAGCAGAAGCGGCTCTTTCTGCTTATCAATCTGATGTTGGCGACTTTGCCGATGTGATGCAAGGCTACATTACGGTACTCAATACCAAGCTGGAATTTCTACGTGTTTCTGTCGAGAAAAACCGCGTTGGAGAACAACTGAGCTACTACTTGCCAGTCACCGCAATATAACGATTCAACGAATAGGAAACAAAGTGGAATGAAAATATGGTTGATAACAATTCCAGCTATGGTGATCGCCTTTTCCGGCGGAATTGTCCTGAATGACAGAGAATGGCATTCAGAAGTAGCTAGTGAGCCTAAAGTGGCAGAAGCACCACTTTATTGGCGGGCACCCATGAATCCGAATTTTAGAAGCGACAAACCCGGCAAATCTCCAATGGGTATGGATCTAATACCGGTATACGCAGCGGAACAACAAAAACAGCAAGAAGCTGGAATCGTCACTATAACCCCGGCTGTTGAAAACAACCTGGGTGTAAGAACGGCGGAGGTTAAACGCGGCCAGTTGGTCCAACAGATAGAAACAGTGGGTTATGTGGGTTATGACGAAAATAAACTGACGCAGGTGAATACTCGAGTTGATGGATGGATAGAAAAACTCTACGTAACGGCTGAGGGAGATCCAGTAAAGCGGGGGCAGCGGTTGTTTGAGCTGTACTCGCCGACACTGGTTAACGCACAGGAAGAATACCTCGCTGCATTAAAAAGTAGAAACAAAGGATTGTTAAGGGCATCGAAAGCTAGGTTGTCAGCTTTGGGGATTTCTGCGAAGGCTGTTCAGCGATTAGAGCAGACTTTGAAGGTCAAACAGCGCATTAGTATTTATGCACCACAGGATGGCTACGTTGCCAACCTGAATGTCCGACAAGGGATGTATATCAAACCCAGTGTGACCGTTATGAAGCTAGTGCAATTGGACAGCGTTTGGGTTATGGCCGAAGTCTTTGAGCGACAGGCTGGTTGGTTAAAGGAAGGACAACCTGCAACGATGACACTGGACTACCTGGCGGGACGTGAATGGTTGGGCAAGGTAGATTATGTCTATCCAACACTCGATAGCAAAACACGGACGTTGCGAGTACGCATCCGGTTTGAAAACAATGATGGCATGCTCAAGCCGAACATGTTCACACGTATAGCCATACAAAGCCGCGGTAAGGACAATATTCTGATGATTCCTCGTGAAGCTGTGATTAGAACAGGAAACCAGAATCGCGTAGTCAAGGCTTTGGGAGAGGGGCGGTTTAAGTCGGTTCGCGTAAAAACGGGTCTGGAGACGCCCGAACATATGGAAATCTTGCGCGGGCTGAGAGCTGGCGAACAGATAGTTACTTCTGCGCAGTTTCTTATTGATTCTGAGTCTAGCGTAACCAGGGATTTTGAACGGATGAATTTTGATGATGGTCAGCAGAAGGTCGTGATCGTCGAAGGTCGTGTTAATACGGTCATGGTCGAACACCGAATGTTGACAGTAGCCCATCAGCCGGTGGATATCTGGCAATGGCCGTCGATGACGATGAATTTCACTGTTGATACCAACGTAGATCTTGCTTTGATCAGTGAGGGTGACGAGCTTAGGTTTGAGCTTCGGGATATGGGGGAGCAGAAATACCAGATCTCCAAAATTCTGGATCATCGCCACGAAGAAAAGTCGGCGGCCGCGCACCAGCACGAAAGCGCAACTGACTACCCGGCACCGGATACGGTTTCTAGTAGGAATCTGGAGGGTAGTCATACCGGCATGTTGATGGGTTCAGATAGCTCCGAAGCCGCTCCTACTCATTCGTCTATGCAGGGGGGGAGCAAATGATTACGAATGTCATTCGTTGGTCACTAAATAATCGTTTTCTGGTGTTACTGGCGTCAGTGTTCATTCTGGCTTTGGGGCTCTATTCGATTCGGCAGACCCCAATCGATGCGATCCCGGATCTCTCTGATGTTCAGGTGATTGTCAAAACCTCGTATCCGGGACAGGCTCCTCAGGTGGTAGAGGATCAAGTGACCTATCCTCTGACCACCGCTATGCTGTCGGTGCCTGGGGCTGTGACCGTACGGGGCTATTCTTTCTTTGGTGACTCCTACGTTTACATTATCTTCGAAGAGGGAACAGACCTTTATTGGGCCCGGTCGCGGGTATTGGAATACCTCAGCCAAGTGGCTGGCAGTTTACCAACGGAAGCACGGCCTAAATTGGGACCGGATGCCACCGGGGTTGGATGGGTCTATGGTTATGCGCTTGTGGATCGTAGCGGAAATCAGGATCTTGCTTCGTTACGCAGTTTGCAGGATTGGTTTCTCAAGTATGAGCTGCAATCGGTGCCCGGAGTTTCAGAAATTGCCACCATTGGCGGAATGGTTCGCCAGTATCAGGTGATTGTCGACCCAGAAAAACTGAGAGCTTATGATATTCCACTCAGCCATATTCAAAATGCCATCAAACGTGCCAATCAGGAGTCGGGTGCTTCTGTTGTTGAAATGGCTGAAGCCGAATATATGGTTCGGGCAACCGGCTATCTCCAAGGTAAAGATGATCTGCGTGAGGTCCCCTTAGGACTGAATATCAACGGTACTCCGCTGATGTTGACTGATGTTGCTGACATAGTGGAAGGGCCGCAGATGCGCAGAGGCATTGCGGAGCTTTCCGGTGAAGGGGAGGTGGTTGGTGCCTATGTGGTAATGCGTTTCGGTGAAAACGCGCAGAAAACCATTGAGGCGGTAAAAAATAAGCTGGAAATTCTGAAGAGCAGTTTGCCAGAAGGGGTGGAGATAGTTACTACCTACGATCGCTCTTCGTTGATTACTCGGGCAGTCAATAACCTCTACGAAAAACTGCTGGAAGAGTTTCTCGTCGTGGCGCTGATTTGTGCGCTGTTTCTGTTCCATATTCGTTCTTCGCTGGTGGTGATTGTCAGTCTGCCGATAGGCATATTGGTTGCGTTTATTGTCATGTACCAGCAGGGGTTGAACGCTAACATCATGTCCCTGGGAGGTATCGCTATTGCGATTGGTGCCATGGTGGATGGTGCCATCGTAATGATAGAAAACGTCCATAAGCATATGGAGCGCACTCCATTAACTGACGAGAATCGCTGGCAGGTGATTTTTGAGGCCACTAAGGAGGTTGGTGCCCCTCTGTTTTTCTCTCTGCTAATCATTACTTTGAGCTTTCTGCCGGTTTTCACCTTGGAGGCCCAGGAAGGTAAATTATTTGCTCCACTGGCGTTCACTAAAACTTATGCCATGGCGGCGTCTGCCGGGTTGGCGATTACATTGGTGCCGGTGCTGATGGGCTATTTCATTCGTGGAAAAGTGCTGCCTGAACACAAAAATCCGTTGAATCGTTTGATTTCTGCGCTCTATCGGCCCGTCATCGGGGCGGCATTGCGTTTTCCGAAGGCCACAGTGGTGTTAGCGGTTGTGATACTTGTCGGAGGTCTCTGGCCGATTGACAAACTGGGTAGCGAGTTTATGCCGCCATTAGACGAAGGCGATCTGATGTATATGCCTAGTGCCTATCCCGGAATCTCTATTGGTAAGGCTCGTGAACTGTTGCAACAAACGGACAAGCTAATTGCAACCTTACCGGAGGTGAAAACGGTGTTCGGGAAGATCGGTCGAGCTGACAGCGCAACCGATCCAGCGCCCTTGACTATGGTTGAGACTGTCATTCAGTTGAAACCGCGCTCTGAATGGCGTGAAGGGTTGACGCCTGAAAAGCTGCGGGAAGAGCTTAATAGTCTGATCCAGTTTCCCGGTATTACAAACGCCTGGGTGATGCCGATCAAGACCCGGATCGACATGCTGGCAACGGGTATTAAAACGCCGGTAGGAATCAAAGTGTCGGGTCCTGATCTCAAACAACTGGAGAAGATTGGCAAGCGTTTGGAAGAAATCATAAAGGATATTCCGGGAACCACTTCCGTTTATTCCGAGCGAGTGGCTGGTGGTCGTTATATCAAGGTGGATATTGATCGCAATCGAGCAGCTCGCTATGGGCTCAATATTCAGGATATCCAGATGGTGGTCAAAACTGCTATCGGTGGAATGGATGTCACCCAGACAGTAGAAGGTCTTGAGCGTTATCCTGTCAATGTGCGTTATCCGCAGGCTTATCGTGATTCTCTAGAGAAATTGCGATTGTTGCCCGTCGTAACAATAAGTGGCCAAAAGATCGCCCTGGCAGATGTTGCAGATATCTATATCGAGAACGGACCACCCGCTATTAAGAGTGAAAATGCTCGTCTAAATGGTTGGACTTACGTTGACATCGGGGGAGTTGATCTTGGCTCCTACGTCCTCACGGCGCAACAGGCGGTGGCTGACCAGCTTGAGTTACCGGCGGGTTATGCCTTGGCTTGGTCAGGACAATATGAATATATGATGCGTGCCAAAGAGAGGCTGATGGTGGTGGTCCCTCTAACCCTGCTGATCATCATATTGCTGCTTTACCTTAATTTTCGCAGTCTGGTTGAAGTCCTGATCATTATGGGAACACTGCCTTTTGCGCTGATTGGCGGTATTTGGCTGATGTATCTCTATGGTTTTCAGATGTCTGTAGCCGTGGGTGTCGGGTTTATCGCTCTGGCCGGTGTGACCGTAGAGATTGGTGTGCTAATGCTGGTGTACCTGAATCAGTCGTGGCAGCTGTGTTTGCAACACAGCCAAGGGCCGTTAACTCGACAAGACATTATTAGTGCCGTTCGTGATGGTGCTGAGCAGCGGGTACGTCCGATCATGATGACCGTTGCGGCGATTGTCGCTGGTCTTCTACCGATCATGCTTGGAACAGGTACGGGATCGGAGGTGATGCAGCGGATTGCAGGGCCTATGATCGGAGGCATGCTTAGTTCAGTGGTACTTACGTTGATCGTTATCCCTGCGTTATTTCTACTTTGGAAAAACAGGCAGTTGACCGATTAACATGTAAAACAAAGGCTGTCGTTTTGTCGGCAGACTTTTGGAGGAATCATTCATGAGAATCTTATGGATTGAATCGGATGCTGTTTTTAGCAAGCAACAAGCAAAACGATTATCCGGATACGACTACTTTGTCGACACAGTAATTGATGAGCAAAAAGCAGTTGGCCAGGCGAGAGAAGGGCGTTATGAGCTGGCCGTTTATGACTTGTCGTTCCAAAAGGAAGTTTCCTGGGAGCTAATCAAAAGTTTATTGGAATTTGATATCCCAGTGGTTTTAATCATCGACAGAAAAGATACACAACTGCAGATAAATGCCGTTGAACAGGGGGTGGAAGAGATTATTTTACGACCGGTTCGGGGAGAAGATCTGGTTGCTCGATTACGTGCCGTTATTCGCCATCGCGTTCAGATCAGTCATCACCGACTAGAAAGCAGCGGATTGATTCTGGACGAAAGTCGTTATGAGGTTATTGATGAACGGCAACGGATCATCGCTTTAACTCGCACTGAGTTGGTCCTTTTGCGATTTCTGATGACCAATTCTGATAAGGCCGTATCAAAAGAAGTGTTGCTTAAAGTGCTGTATCAAAGTGGCCAAGAACGGGTTAGCAATGTGGTTGAAGTTTATATTCGCATGTTGCGTAAAAAATTGGGACGTGATCGAATTCGCACAGTGTGGGGGAGGGGATATTTGCTTTGTGCAGGTGGGAGTACGGAATTGAAAGTTTCTGATACTCTTATTGATGATTGACCTATTGATGTAGAGCATTTCCTGTCGGAAATGAAGTATTTCGGGTTCAGGTTTAGCTGAACCCGATTCCCTTGTTCGTAGGTTCCCTAACTTTATAGCTGAACTTAATGGGGGATTTTTGTTTTTTATATTTAAGTAGTAAGGCTGTATTCTTGAATTCTTGATCCGATACAGACCCTTCTTTTAAAACAGGGATACAGGTTAATTCCGCTGCCTTTAGGGTCAAATACTCCTGTACCGTATACAGTTCAAGCTCTCCGATACCTTCTGATAAACTAAGCAGTATAATTTTCATGAATTTTACGAAATTTGTTTTTATGTTTTATTATGGTTTTTACGTGTCTTTAATAATGTGAATTTTTTTCTACTAAATATTATTTAGTACTGAATGAAAAATTAAAAACGTGGCGGTAGTTGTTATTAAACACTTGAGGTGGAGAGTATGATTTAGTACTTTGGTTTCATGGATGTAGTTGGTAGTTGGTAAGATAGTGGTCAAGAATTAGGTGGACTTAAGGTGATCAATAATCAAACAAGTCTTAGATGTTTATTGATGAATATAGATCTGAATATTTTGTTATCAAATGTAACTGCAGAAAAATTTGTTCTGGCTTTTATTTTCAGTATTCTTTTTGGTTTTGGTTATTCCGTCCTGGTGTCAGAAAGGATTATATTTGGGGTTGTAAATGGTGCATTTCTCGGGGTTGGAGTTTTTTTATTCGAGTCTATGTCAGAATGTAGTAAGTATATAAAGAGAATTAAACAAGGTCCATTGTTATCGTATATGGCCTTTCAGTCCTTTGTTTGGACGTTGATAGTAGGATTAAGTTTATGGATATCTCACAGTTTACTTAGGGCTCTTGATGTTAGTCTTATCAATGAGTTACAGGATAAGCACTTTCTACGGCATCTGCTTTTCTGCTTTTTTGTCGTGTTGGTTATTAACTATCAAATAAGGCTTGCGCAATTTTTTGGATATCGAGTGCTAACGAACATACTTTTAGGACGATATAACAATCCTAAACATGAAAATAAAATATTCATGTTTATGGATATTAAAGATTCCACTCGCTTAACTGAGACGATTGGTGATTACGCTGCTCAAAATATGATATCAAGTTTCTTCTTTGATATATCTTCAATTATTGTTCGAAATGGTGGTGAGATCCATCGCTATATTGGTGATGAGGTGGTTGTTATCTGGGACTACAATGAGCATGGAATTAATGTGGATTACCTTCGTTGCCTTTCTGACATTAATGATTATGTTAATTCGAAGAAAAGCTATTATCAGAAAAAATACGGGGCTTTCCCTGAATATCGTGTAGGAATGCATGCAGGTAAAGTCATTGCGAGTGAAGTAGGGGATCATAAACGTGAAATTGTCTACTTCGGAGACACGATAAATACAGCGTCAAGAATTCAGAAAGCCTGTAAAGAGGTAGAGAAGGATTTTTTGATATCCAAAGAATTGTTGAATAGGTCACAGATTCCAAGTGATATGTGTTCTCAATATATCGGTCGTCTCCCACTTGCGGGAAAGAAGAGCTTGTTGGATGTTTTTTCACTGAGTTGATTGATGACTTGTTTAAAATTTTTAATTTATTAAGGAGGTTTTTATAAGAATAGACTGTTCGTAAATAAGCTCTGATAGGCTTGTTGATTATTGAATTCCCCTTCAAGTCGTTTGTCTATTGGATCTTTTTTGTGGCTTTGGTACTTGGACTTAACACAAAAATTATTAATCTATTTTTAGTAATGACAGAATCCTTCAATCTGTTAGAAAATAATATAGATAGTCATTTTTTGATGAAAATCTATTTGTGCTGGGTTTAAGTATCGAAGCCCTTTTCTAAATAAATTTAGCAGTATTCTTACCGCTATGTATTAAAAAATTACTGGGAATTTGGCGACTGTTATATTCGCCGAATAGAGTTGCTTCATGCCAAAAAAACGTCGAGCAATTCTTTCGACTAAACATTGAGGAAGTTTTAATGAAAAAACGTGCTATTTCTCTCGCCATCGCCCTCGCCGGATCGGTGGTGTCAGGACAGACAGTATTGGCCAACGAGGTTGGCGATCTAAAAATTCAGATTGACGAGCTTCAGAAGCGCTTGGAAATGGTGGAACAAGCTGATGAAAAGGTGGTGAAGTCCAAGAAAAAAGGCGTAACGGTACAGATTTCCGGCCAGGTAAACCGAGGTATACAGTTGGCGGACGATGGAGTCGAGAATTACACGAACTTCGTCGACAGCGACAACTCCTCAACCCGAGTTCGCTTTATTGCTGATGCTCCTCTGACTGATGCCCTGTCTCTGGGGGCCGCGATAGAGATGCAGGTCGAATCAAATAGCACGTTTAATATGAATCAGACTAACTCAGAAAGTAGTTCTGGGTCGGGAACTGCCTCCTTTACTGAGCGCCGTTTGGAAGTGATGTTGACTCATAAGGATTTGGGTAAACTCTGGTTGGGCCAGGGTTGGAGCGCTTCCGATGGTACGGCCGAGTCTGATCTATCGGGTACGGCTTTGGCAGCGTCCAGTTTCCAGGGGCATGCTGCGGGATTTTATTTCCGCGATGCGGCTGGAAATGTGGCCAGCGATGATGCTGGTGATGGCACTATAGACAGCGTCTACTACCTGGGTGACAGTTTTGACGGTTTAAGTCGGACTGACCGTTTGCGTTACGACACCCCTTCCTTTGGCGGTTTTTCCTTGGCAACCAGTTTAGCGCAGGGCGATCGTTGGGACTTGGCGGCTCGGTATAACGGCAAGGTAGGGGGCAGCAAGATAAGCGCTTCCTTGGGCTACGCCGATGCTGAAAGCAATGATAGCTCTGGTTATGATAGCTCCCTATCGGGCTCTGTCTCTGTTCTCTTCCCCAGTGGTTTTAACGTCACTTTGGCGTCTAGCTCCAAAGACCTGCGTGAGGGTTCTGCGCTGGCCAATAACAATGCCGATCCACAGTTCTACTATACCAAACTGGGCTACCAAGCAGATCTCTTCAGTATCGGTAAAACGTCGTTCTCAGTTGACTATGTTTTGGGTGATGAACAACAGGAAGCTGGCGAGGAAATGAAAGGTTACGGTTTCCAGGCGGTGCAAAAAATCCAGCAATACGGTACGGAGCTTTATTTCGCACTGAGTCGTTATGATCGTGAAAGTATGGATACTGAATATCAATCATTGACTGTCGGGATGCTGGGTGCACGCGTCAAGTTCTAAGAGCTTAAGGTAATGATGAAGCTAATTTCCCGAATGACAATGCTGCTTGTTTTGTTGTTTTTTTTGTTGGCGTGCGCCAGCCCAGGAGAGGTCCCCGATACTGCTCCTCCTGGCGATGAAATTCCTGAGGGACCGGGCATATTGACCGGAGAAAAGGGAGCCTGGGAAATAACTTTCTGATCTCAGTAAGACGTAAAGTCGCTTCAACCACGGCAGCGGAACCCGCTTCCAATGCCGTTTTTCTGATCATATCGGTTCATATTATCGATATGTTTTTATCTAGGAAGCTTGGCTAGATTACCGATGAAGGGCGATCCAGATCTATGTTGTGATCATCAATGTCCCTGCTGAAAATCTAATAACAATATTACTAATACGCTGGTTGGCGGAGGACCTCATTATATTCTTCAGGAATAAACCTATGTACAAGACCATCAAAAACTCGACCGGTTTCAAAGTAACGATACTCTCCGTTAATACTCTGTTGACGCTCAGTATTGGCGCTGTAGAGGCTGCGGTAGCAGGAAACTCTGTTAAGGAGGGGACTCATAAGCAGGTATCGACTTTAACCGAAGCTTTACGACAGGGGACGCCAACTCTCAACTTTCGTTACCGGTTTGAAAATGTCGATCAGAACGGTATTGCAAATGATGCCAATGCATCGACGCTGAGGACGCGATTGAGTTACCAGACGTTACCTTTCCAGGGCTTCAGTGGTCTGGTTGAAATGGATAATGTGACTGAAATACACAGCGGAGACTACAACGATACCTTTAATGGGCAAACCAGTTCACCGGTTGTTGCTGACCCCACTTATACGGAGGTTAATCAAGCTTACCTTGACTTTAATACCACAGATACGCTATTTCGCTTTGGTCGTCAGCGAGTGAACCTGGATAACCAACGTTTTATCGGAGGTGTGGGGTGGCGTCAGAATGAACAAACCTATGATGCGTTTTCGATTATTAACCAAACTATTCCAGATACCACTGTACTGATCTCCAACGTTACCAACGTAAATACTATCCTGGGTACAAATGTCAATGGTAATGATCACCAGTTAATTCATATCAACAACAAAAGTTTACCTGCACTTAATATCAGTGCTTACGGTTATCTTCTCAATGACTTCAGTGATACCTATGGCATTCGTATGAGTAACGGTAAAGCAGGAACACTCGGTGGTCTGCTGTATACCTTGGAGTACGCTCATCAGAAGGCTGATTCTCCAGTGGCCAATAAAGCTGAATACATGTTGATGGAAGCAGGCATCAATCTGTCAGGAATCACCGCTAAACTGAGTTACGAAGTTCTTGGGTCTGATTCGTCCAATTATGGCTTTCAGACGCCGCTCGCCACCAAACACGCTTTTAGTGGCTGGGCGGACAAGTTTCTAACAACTCCTGATAGCGGTTTGGTTGATCGCTATTTGACTCTGTCTACGGCGCAATTTGGTCCTCAGCTAAAACTGGTGTACCACGATTTTGAAAGTGATGACACAGGTACGGACTTAGGCGATGAGATCGATTTCTCTATCGGCAAAAAGATCGATGATAACTACAGTATGTTGTTGAAGTTTGCCCGCTACCGGGCTGGCGATGACAATTCTATCAAGGACACAGATAAGCTTTGGTTCATGATGGGAGCCAGTTTCTAAGGAAATTAGGGCTGGTGGGTTGATGCTTTCGCCATAAATTCAATTGTTTTTCCGAGGGAGGTGGAAAGCCTCCCTTCAAATACCCTTTTTTTAGGAGTTCTGTACAATGTCGCGTCTTGATAGTGTAATACGCCGTCTTCAAGCTCAGAAATTATGCCTGAATTATGCGTCTAAAATACTTTCCGGGCGGCTGGTCAAAAACATTGTCATGTTCGAAATAGGGTTGGGAAATGGTCGAACTTACGATCATCTTCTAAATCTTTTCCCTGGCTATGAAATCTATGCTTTCGATAAGCAAATCCAGGCTCATCCTAATTGCATTCCAGATGTCGATCACCGGATTGTCGGTGATATTCGGGATACATTGCCGAGAGCTGTTGCTCGTTTTAAGGGGCAATGTGTGCTTGCGCATATTGATATTGGTAGCGGCGATTCAGATTACAATTGTATGATTGCTGAGTTTTTAGGTAGCTGTCTGAAACCTGTGCTTGCTAAAGATGCGCTGATCATCAGCGATCAACCCCTGAATATTTCTGAATGTGTGTCGCTTAAATTGCCCCCTGGTGTTCAGGATGGGCGATATCATATGCAACACTTTACTCCCTGAGCAATACTCCTTGATTGAGAGCGACAATAGTATTTCCTTTTTTAGGATCATTTTATCTTCATTTGATTCCATCTGTTGGGTAGGCCAGTGGGTGTAGGTTTTTGCATGGAATATTGCTCGGTACGATTATGATTCGAATCATAGGTATTCAGTGTTTAGGTCGCTAGACTGAAGGAACGCTGAATATTTGGAGTTCTTATGAAACGACTACAATTCCTGCTGCTCATTGCAGTATTGTCCTCCCCCAGTTTTGCTACCGAGTACCGCTCTGACTATAGTGGCCAGCAAAATCGTGAAATAAAGAGTTTGTCTATTGATGATATCCAGCAGATTCAGGCAGGAAAAGGCTGGGGATTGGCCAAGGCTGCTGAGCTCAATGGTTATCCTGGTCCTCGGCATGTATTGGACATGGCTGAAGAATTGGGTCTTACCAGCGATCAGCAAGAAACTGTTAAAACTCTTTTTGAGTTGATGCAGACACAGGCTGTTGTTGTCGGCGAACGTTATCTAAAGATAGAGAGACAGATTGATCTGGCATTTAATAATAAGAATATAGATTCCAATTCTTTAAAGAAACTTATCGATAACAGTGCAGAAGCGCTGGCTGAGCTCAGATATGTTCATCTCGAAAAACACCTTGCTGTTATTCGGCAACTATCCCAACATCAGGTTGTTACTTACAACAAACTTAGAGGGTATGACAGCGGAGATGCGCAACACAAACAGCACTGAGCTTATCTGGAAGTCTGTTGTGTGCCGAGCCTACTTTGGGACTATTTTCCCCCTATGCAGGCTCTATCCATATGCTTGGGGCCTTGGCAGCGTTTTTGTGTTTCCCCCCATAGGGATTTCAGGTAGGCAATGGCATCAAGAGCGTCATCTTTGCTCAGGGTTGCTTTCCAAGCGGGCATTTTGGAAGTGCGGGGTGATCCTTCCATAATGGTCTTTAGTAATTGATCGTCTGTGTGGTGCCAGGCATGAGCGGAGCCGTTCAGGGCCGGTGCAAATATATAACCCTTGGTCGTTAATCCCTCAGTGCTGTAGGTTTCGCCCACCCCGGCAATACCGTGGCAGCTTTGGCAATTAGTCTGAAATATTATCTGGCCGTTTTTTTCTTGGACTGTAACAGGTAGTGGTTTTGCTGGAAGCGATTGCCAGTTACGTCCTTGATCTACGCTCTCAAGCAGCGCTCCGTATTGGCTCAAACCAACAAGCCGGTGTCCATCAGCAGTGATCGCAAAATCAAGCAAAACTTGGCTACCAAAGGTGTTGTTAATTTCACGCCATTGCATTTCTTCAGCCTCCTCAGCGACAACCAATCCTTTCCCGACGACGAAGGCAAAAATGCTACCTTTGTTTACCAACACACTGGTGGTTGGGTAGGATAATATCCTTTGCCAGCTATCTCCGTTGTTATCGCTGACGAAAAGGCCTTGTTCACTGGCGGCGAAGAGTTTATTGGGCTTGATATCTGAAGCCGCTAGTTGTAGCAATTTTGGTGGTAACTTCCCTCCTTCTTTCCAGTTGATTCCACCATCTGCACTAACCTGTAAACCATCGTGTACGCCGTAGACGATTTTTGGATCAACGGAGCTGACTGCAAGCTGGTGGAAGTCCACTGGGCCGTTTATTCCTTTGGATATGGATCTAAAAGTCTTTCCTTCATCATCAGAGCGTAGCAACCCTAGATTCCCTCCTTTGGCAGGATGGCCACTGGCGTAAAGTGCGCCTGACACCGGCTCTCGGGACAGACCCATGACATCAAAAGATTCTTTGGATATCTGTTTGGCACTGTTTTGTTCGTAGCTGAACAATCCTATGTGGGCACCAAGAATGAGAGTTTGCTGATTCTCTCCAGCAAATGTGAGGTTATGGATATGCCCTATATTTTCAATAGGCTCAGCCTTGGTCATGAGAGGTGTCAAAGCGAAGGAAAGTAACAGTGATGGTAGTAAGTATTTTGGTTTCATTGGTTCAGGCTCTTTCTAGGTAAAGGACTGCTACGCAGGTGCTTAGTTGCCTTGGCAATCCCATTTAGTTGAATAATGGCAGTCTGGTTAATGTCGGGTATAGGTCTTCGGGGGTCACTTATAACACTGGTCAGAATGTCAGGAATATACTGGCCTGCGGAGTGACATGGAGTCGGGTGGCTAGATCAGAAGAGCACAATTCGATAGGAAAACAGGTGGCAAGCTGAGGATAAATTCCCTGTTGGCACCGGATTTGTACTCCGGAACACTGTAAATCCTTCCTAGACTAGCCTGGAGTATAGATGACCATAGCAGTGAAGGTTCCCAGATAGGTTTTTGATCTCTGGAAGTCGGATCTGACCCGGATAGGGCGACCATCGATCCGCTGCTGCAGCACGCATGCTGTTGCAGGTTGTTGTCTTGATTCTCTTGGTTAATGTCAATCAAATTGTGGGAAAGATGATTGGATATAACCTCTGTGACATTGGCAGAACTTGCTGCCATCACGGTTTGACAGCCAGCAAAGGTCCACATCAGCAGTAATAGCAACGTCAGCGGTGGTACTATTTTTCGGTGCCAGGAGATCAATTCCACACTTTTTAACTATCTACGTTTATCCATGAATAACGAAATATCAATGACCTGAATCCTCCCATATAAATCGGAGGCTGTTCAATAGGTTGAATAGAATAACCTGGCTGAGTGCTTAATCAGGGTCAAGATCAGGTGATTCAGATGGGTACGGCGTCGGCCATTGTGAGAGTTTGTCTGAGTTGGACCCAGGGGCAGCCCATTTTTCATCTATTTCGTAACATCCCTCGGCGCTGGTGGGTCTACAGTTACTCTTAGGAAAGAACAGACGAGGAGTAATGGTAATGAGCAATAGTGATGTTTTCCAGGACGCTCTGAATAGAGTACGGGAAATAGGAGCGGATGCGGATATCAATCCTGAAGTGGTTGAATCCCTGTTATACCCCAAGGCAGTTATTAAAGCGTCCTTGCCGGTACGTATGGATGATGGCTCGACCAAATACTTTACCGGTTATCGTTGTCGTTATAACGATGTGCTTGGACCGACCAAAGGTGGTATTCGCTACCACCCTCAGGTGACCGGGGAGGAGGTTCAGGCGCTAGGGCTTTGGATGACGATTAAATGCGCATTGCTGAGACTGCCTTACGGGGGAGCTAAGGGCGGCGTTATCGTTCAGCCTAAAGAGTTGTCCCCGATGGAGCTGGAACGTCTCTCACGTGCCTATGTCAGGGCGATGGCTGATTTTATTGGTCCGCAGGTGGATATTCCTGCTCCGGATGTCTATACCAACGCCCGGATTATGGGCTGGATGATGGATGAATATGAAGCAATAAAACGGGTCCGTTCCCCTGGTGTAATTACCGGGAAACCTGTCAGTCTTGGCGGAAGCTTGGGTAGAGATGAGGCCACTGGGCGAGGAGCCTATATTTGTATTCGTGAGCTGGCCCTGAAGCAGGACTGGCAGCCAGAAAAGACTCGGATTGCCGTGCAGGGCTTTGGTAATGCTTCTTACCATGTTGCCCGATTGTTACAAAAAGATGGGTTTAAAATCGTTGCAATCAGTGATTCTCAGGGAGGGATATATTCAGACTCAGGTTTTGATATTGAAAGCCTATGGAAGGAGAAGCAATCGTCCCGTCAGGTCAGGGCTGTATATTGTGAGCAATCGGTCTGCCAGCTTGTTGAACATAAAGAGATTACCAATGAGGAATTGTTGGCGCTGGATGTGGATGTGTTGGTCCCAGCAGCGTTGGAAGGCGTGATTACCAACGATAACGTTAAATCTATCCGGGCAAAAAACATTGTTGAAGTGGCCAATGGTCCGATTCAAACTGAAGCTGAGGCTGAGTTGGAAAAGCAGGGAGTGTCTATCTTGCCCGATGTTTTGGTTAACGCCGGTGGTGTGACGGTCAGTTATTTCGAGTGGGTACAGAATAGGGGCGGTTATCCCTGGGATCTGGAGGAAGTTCGTAGCAAGCTGGAAGTCCAGATGACCAGGGCTTTTGAGCAGGTCTGGAAATTGGCAACCACTGAAAACCGCACATTTAGGAACGCAGCCTATACAGTGGCTCTGCGGCGTATCGGTGAGGCCGTCACCTCCCACGGTACACGTGAGTATTTTCGAGAAGACGAATAATTAAGCGATTCCATCGAATTCAGATAATAGCTGTTATGATAGGCGACTTTTTACTCTGAAAACTACGTTCGGATTTATTTAACGGTCTCTGATGTGATTGCGGTTTGTCAGGGGGGCGCGAATAAATCCATTATATTCTCAGGGAATCTAAGGTGCTTGTCTGTATGCTCCTTAGATAAGTCGATAGTTATTTGAAGATGGATTTGCTGTGCTTGAAACGCTGTTTTTCTGGAAAATTTTGGTGTCTATCGGTGCTGTTGTCGGCCTGTCGCTTGTTGCAGAGCATGTCAGCCCAAAAGTTGCCGGGATTCTATCCGGTTATCCTTTGGGTTCTGCTATCGCTCTATTTTTTATCGGTTTAGAGCAAAGCCCTGAATTTGCCGCTACGGCGGCCGTACATACCTTGGCCGGATTTACTGCCAGTCTTGTGTTAGCCTGGGGATACTATGTGGCTGCCAAAACGCTGACGCGAGCTCATTTGGCTGCTGGTGCTATTACCGGGATTGTCGGGTTTATGCTGGCATCGGCTTTCTTGAAGCAGCTTTCTCCTGGGTTATTAGGGGGGACGCTCATTACGGTTGCCGCAATCTTTCTGTTCTCCCGGTTATTCAGGCAGATCGAGAATCTGGCCATCAAACAGAAGGTTCAATTCACCCGTGGGGTATTGTTGTTTCGAGCCGGAATGGCGGCGATGACTATTTTGCTGATAACAGCCAGTGCTGATTGGTTTGGACCGGTCTGGGCTGGCTTGTTTTCTGCTTTTCCCATTACTTTCTTCCCCTTCATGCTTATTCTCCACATGACTTACGGTAAGTCTTTGGTGTTTACCGTTATTAAAAATTACCCGTTGGGGCTGGGGGCATTAATGTGTTATGCCCTGACGGTTTCACAAACTTATGCAATCATAGGTGTTGTTTGGGGAACTATCGTGGCTTTTGGGGTCGCTACGGGTTATCTGATATTGCTTTCATTTATGTTGAATCGTAAACAACGAATCGGGGCGAAGCTGTAATGCGATTAGATGGTTTTGTGGCCAAGGCAACAGGATTGACACGCTCCCAGGCGCGCAAGGCCATTAAAAGTGGTGATATCTGCCTTGATGGTGTCGTTACTAAAAAAGCGGCAATCAGCGTCGCTGATAATCAACAGGTGACTTTGGATGGACGGTCATTGTCACTACCAGAGTTTCAGTACTTAATGCTACATAAGCCGAAAGGGACGGTTTGTGCCACCGAGGATGCGGAGCACCCGACCGTTATTGACCTGTTGCCCGATGAGGTCTTGGCCAACCCTAAGGGAGAGCTGCACCCTGCTGGTCGTCTCGATAGGGATACAACGGGGCTGGTCCTGATCAGCGATAATGGACACTGGACTCATAATGTCACTTCTCCCCGTAAAAAGTGTAGAAAGCGTTATCGGGTCACATTAGCTGAGGCCGTTTCTGATGATGCAGTTGAGGATCTTTGCCGACGTTTCCAGCAAGGTGTGATGTTAAAAGGAGAGGACCGGCCTACATTGCCGGCGGTGTTAAGGATAGAAACGCCCAATCAGGCTACGGTGGAAATCAGTGAGGGAAGGTATCATCAGGTGAAGCGGATGTTCGCTGCAGTGGGTAACCACGTAGAAGAATTACACCGGGAGCGAATTGGCCTGATAACACTGGATAAAACCCTGGAGCCTGGTGAGTACCGGGAATTGACCCCAGAGGAGATAGAAGCATTCTGTTAACCGACCTGGTTATTGCCATAGGGTGGTGTCTTCACAGAGTTATGGCCATCGGGCATTTTCATAGAACATCTGATGGCAGCACGAGACAATCCTGAACGACAGTTTTAACCCGAAAACTTCAGCCCGGTAGTGACTAAACGCAATTAACTGATTAGCTGCCTGTCGATTAAAAAATTTTAGTGTGGAACCCTTATGAGCTCTGTCGAAGAGATTTTATACCAACAATTGCAACAGTATCTGCTCGACCACCGAGGGGATGGTCTTTGGGTACTGGATGAAAACCTGGCCAGCTTTGCACCTTCATCACCGATGCCTGCTCTGTCGCTGCTAACCAATCGCTTTGATATTTATGTAGAAATGAACAGTAACAACTGGGCCGTTGAGTACAGTGATTTTGATTTCAGTCCCTGGGCCGATAAGTCGCTGGATCGAATCTACTATCGTGTTTCCAAGGAGAAACCGGTGGTTCACCATATTATTAACCAAGCCGTTCGTTGCCTGAAGGAAGAAGGGCAGCTGATACTGCTGGGAGCCAAAAATGAGGGTGCGAAAACCTACTTTGACAAGGCTCGTAAGTTATTCGGCGAAGGTGAGCTGATAAAAGCGGGTAAGGGGGCTTTCGTTGGTATTGTAACGTCTTCCGGGGGAGCGCAAGACGAGCTATTGGACGATAAGGATTATGATCAAAAACGCAGCATTGCTGAGTTTGAAGACCAGCCTCTGATAAGTAAACCAGGCGTTTTTGGCTGGGACAAAATTGATTTGGGAAGTGCCTATCTGGCGAATAATCTGGACTCGGTTTATGGCCGCTTAGCCAATCCTCAGCCGAGAGTACTGGATTTGGGATGCGGTTATGGTTACCTGTCTCTTCGAACCTGGACGCAGGGTGCCAGCGAAATCATTGCTACAGATAACAATGCCGCGGCGGTGATCTCATGCCGGGAGAATTTCCAGCAATGGTCAGTAAATGGGGATGTCGTAGCGGATAATTGTGGTCTTAATCTTGAGGGTAGATTTGATCTGGTGGTTTGTAATCCTCCATTTCATCAGGGGTTTTCTGTGGACGGCGGGTTGACCGATCGTTTTTTGCACAGCGCATCTAAACGTTTGGCCGTCGATGGCCAGGCGGCTTTTGTTGTGAACCGCTTTATTCCTTTAGAGCGTAAAGCCAAAGGCGTTTTTGCTGAGATTGAAACTTTTGCTGATAACGGCAGTTTTAAGTTAGTGAGATTGGCTAAGCCTATTGGCAGGTAAGGCTGCGGAGCATTCGGGGGGATCAGCGGTATCAGGTCTTAACAGGAAGGTTTATCCTGCTGCTTCAGTGCTTTCAGGGACTGATTCCGGCAATTGGCCAACAGCTCTTTAAGATCCTCCGGGTTTTGAGGTTTGCCAAACAGGTGACCCTGCAGTAAATCACAAGACATGGTACTTAATAATTCAACCTGTTCCAGGCTTTCTACGCCTTCCGCTACAACTCTCAGGCCCAGGCCCTGTCCCATACGAATAGCGGCTGAAACCAGTGCTCTGTCATCAGGATCATCGATGATGTCACGAATAAAACTACGATCTATCTTAAGAATATGGAAAGGGTATTTTTTCAGGTAACTTAAGGAAGAATAGCCGGTACCAAAGTCATCCATGGCTAACCTGATACCCTGTTTGTCTAACTCGGCTAACAGTTGCCGGGCTTCGGGAGGGTTGCGGATAAGGAGCCCTTCGGTCATTTCCAGAGTCAACTTAGCCGCTGGAAAATGAGTTCGTTTCAGGCAGTTGCGTATAGTGGTTAACAATCGGTTTCCCCTGAACTGTCGGGGGGATACGTTAACGGAGAGACTCAGATGACTGAATCCGCTGTCCTGCCAGGCTTTAACCTGCCTGCAGGCTGTTTCAATAACCCATTCGCCGATGGGTTCAATCAATCCGGTCTGCTCTGCGATATCAATGAAACGATCCGGCATCACCAGCCCGAATTTATTGCTGTGCCAACGTAGCAAGGCTTCTACACTCACCGGCTTGCGGCTATTGGCATCGACAATAACCTGATACTGAACCTGCATTTCATTATTATTCAGAGCATGACGAAGCTCACTTTCCAGCTCCAGTTTTTCCCGCATCTTCTCCTGAATTGACCGATTAAAATAGTGATAGGTATTACGGCCGTCTTCCTTCGCCTGATACATTGCCAGATCTGCATTTCTGAGCAGCATAGAGGTGGTTTCCCCATCATCGGGGAATAGTGCCAATCCAATACTGGGTGTCACAACCTGCTCACTGCCGCCGATAGAGAATGCACTACTGAAGGTTTTTAGAATATTGTTAATGATAGGATCAACATCCGAGCGATCTGTCAGGCCTCCTGCTATTATCAGGAATTCATCGCCTCCCAGACGGGCCACCGTATCTTCCTGTCGCACGGAATGAGTGAGTCGCTTTGCGGCCTGGATCAGTAGCTGATCACCTACCTCATGACCAAGGTTATCGTTTATCCGTTTGAAGTTATCCAGGTCAATAAACATCAAAATGACCTTGTTGTCATTGCGTTGGGCCTGTGCGATGGTGTGGCTGAGCCGATCCATGGCCAGGGTTCGGTTTGGTAGATCTGTCAGAGAGTCAAACTGAGCCTGGTGGAGTATCTTCTGTTCTTGCTGACGACGTTCGGTAATATCCTGTTTGATGGCAAGAAAATGAGTTATCTGATTCTCTTCATTGTATACCGGTGAAATATGGGTGTATTCCCAATACAAGGAACCGTCTTTCCGACGATTATAGAGTTCCCCTTCCCATTCGTTGCCACTTAGTATAGCTGTCCACAGTTTTTTGAAGATTGCACTGGGGGTTTCCCCCGAACTCAGGAGACGGGGGTTTCGTCCCAGTACTTCGTTTTCACGAAAGCCACTGATCGCGGTAAAAGCTTCGTTAACGTATTCAATATCGCCGTTTGAATCGGTGATGACGATACTGACAGGGCTTTGTCTGACTGCCTGAGATAATATTCTCAGACTGTCCTGAACTTTTTTCCTTTGTTCAACTTCCTGAGTCAGGTGTTCTGCGGAGTTATAGAGTTCAAGTGTCCGCTCATGGACTCGTTGCTCAAGAAAATCCCGCGCCTGATTGAGTGCTGTTTCTCGGTTTTTTATCTGTTGCTTCATGGTGTTAAAAGCAACGGCTAAGTCTGTTAGCTCGTCATCTCCAGATATTTCTATGGTTTGATCCATTTCCCCATCTGCAATACGTCTTGAGGCGTCCCGCAGGTCTCTGACTCTTCTTGAAAGAGAGCGAGCGAACAGAAAAATGGATACTGAACCAATAACGACTGCGGCAATGGCCGTCATCACGAATAGCCGGTGACGTCTTTCGAGCGCCTGAATCGCCAGGTTGTTGGCTTTGTGGGAGGACGCATCAATCGATTCAGCCATTGTCTGTAATGTTCGGCTGATATTGACAAAACGAGTGGAGGATTCGTGCGTGCTGATACGCCGGGCTTCTACCATGTTCATGCTTTTAGCCTGTTTGGTCACCTCCAGCAGATTGGTTTTCAGTTGATTCCAGTTCAACATAAGGGCTTGAGTTTGAAGGGGGTATAGTGCCTTCATTTCAATTTCGAACTTCTCCAGGTTGCGGGTAAAAGAGCCCATCTCTGAATGTATAAGGTCAATTTCTGATACCACCGCAAAGTATCCTTCTACGCGTGGAAGGTTAATCTCTTTAAGTTGCAGGCGGTTGATCTGAGATTGAAGTCGGTTAACCTTAGCCAGGGGTTGAACTTCGGTATGGAAAATCTGAGTTAACTGAAAAGAGGCCTCCTGAATTATGCGACTACCAATAAAGATCAAGGTCACCAGCAGCAGTGCCATCAGTCCGAAGCCTGCGAATAGTTTGTTTTGGAAGGTAAAACGTCGAGTACCGTTCACTGGCTCATATTCCTGATGGAAATTCTTATGCTGGTTAGGTTCCCCTAAGCATAGACGAGGCCAATTGAGGATGAGAACTCTCAGATCGGAGCTTGCCAGGGAATTGGAACCCATCGGTTCTTTTATCTACGCTTGTTGTGATTGTTTATCTTATATGGGTCAGCGGCAGTTCAGTTCGCTGAACAACCTGGCGTAGAACAAAACTGGTCTTAATACTACGGACACCCTCAATTTTGTTGAGTTTGTTCAGTAGAAAATTCTGATAGTAAGCCATGTCTGGCATCAGTACTTTTAACAGGTAGTCGGCATCGCTACCGGTGACCAGAGCACATTCGACGACTTCTGGATAGCTTCCGACTACGTCATCAAAATTTTCCAATCGCTCTGGTGATTGATTATCCAGGCAAACATGCACGTAGATGGCTATTGGCAACCCCAGTGCCTGTTGATCCAATAAAGTGACCTGACGACTGATTATGCCTGAGTCCTGAAGCTGTTTGACCCGGCGGGAACAGGGTGAAGGGGATAGCCCGATGCGTTCTGCCAGCTCCAGGTTGCTGATGCCGCCGTCAGCCTGAATTTCCTCAAGAATACGACGATCAATACGATCCAACTTTTTTGTTGGCATAATTCACTCTTATATTGGTAAGAATTGAGACAACTGTGCCAATATTCTGAAATATGCTGGTTTACAAAGCAAGACTTCACCCGTTTTTACTGGTTAATCTGATGCCTATCAGTTCCGAAGCATTCAAACATTGAAACCTAAAAGCGGGAATTACCATGCCACAGAATAACAAACTGGCCTTCGCTACACGTTCTATCCATGTAGGATATGATTCCAAAGACTGTGAAGGCTCTCTTAATCCGCCGATTTATATGACTTCAACATTTTCCTTTGACTCTGCCGAGCAGGGTGGAGCCCGTTTTGCCGGGGAGCAGCCCGGTCATTTTTACAGTCGTATTTCTAACCCGACCCAGGCAATACTGGAAACCCGTCTGGCTGATTTGGAAGAGGGAGAAGCCGCGTTGGCCTGCGCTTCTGGAATGGGGGCAATTACGGCGACACTCTGGACCCTGGTTGCGCCCGGTGACAAAGTGCTGGTCGATAAAACCGTTTACGGGTGCACATTTGCTTACATGGAACATGGACTGAAAAAGTTTGGTGTGGAGGTCAGTTACGTAGACTGTACTGATCTGGATGCTGTTAAAGCGGCAATCACTGCAGACACCAAGGTGCTTTATTTTGAAACACCTGTGAACCCCAATATGCGGATTATGGACATTGCCGGTCTCAGCGCATTGGTGAAAGATGTCAATCCTGAAATAAAGGTGATAGTGGATAACACCTACTGCACACCTGCGTTGCAACGTCCGCTGACCTTAGGAGCTGATCTGGTTGTCCATTCTGCGACAAAATATCTGGGAGGGCATGGTGATTTGATCGCGGGCGCGGTGATCGGAGATGCAACCACTCTGGAACAGATTCGTCTGGTTGGACTAAAAGATATGACCGGTGCAGTGATATCCCCAATGACCGCATTTCTTATTCTGCGAGGGTTGAAGACTCTGGACTTGCGTATGGAGCGTCATTGCAGCAATGCGCAACAGGTTGCTGAAATGCTGGAAAGTCATCCCGCTGTTGAACAGGTCTTTTTTCCGGGACTTAAAAGTGACCCCTATCATCAGTTAGCCAGCCAACAAATGAGCCGGTTTGGCGGCATGATTGCTCTGGAGCTTAAAGGGGGTATGGATGCCGGTATCAAAATGCTTAATAAACTGAAATTAATCAAGCTGGCAGTCAGCTTAGGGGACGCTGAAACCCTGTGTGAACACCCTGCCAGCATGACGCATTCTGCATATACTCCCGAGGAACGCGCAAGACATGGGATTACCGAGGGACTGGTACGTATATCGATCGGATTGGAAGCAGCAGAAGACATCATAGCTGATTTGGAACAATCCTTGTCCGCTGCAACCGCATAACCTGATGGGGTCACTGTTTTCATTAGTAAGAAACACTATTGATCCGTAGCGCGAAATTTCGGGGCAGTGATGTCAATTCACTGCTCTTTTTTTGGATTGTTGCTCGGAATTAATGTGATCTCACCCTTCAGGGCTTTGAAACAAAGCAATCCAATATTTGCGTAATGTGTTGCGGCAGACAATCCCTATACCTGTAATCGTTGTCTTGGCCTCCAATCGCTCTGAAAGCCTGAGGTCGAACGGATTTGTTCATAAGCTCCTTAAGTTGATGAAGGTCTATTTAGATCAAAATCTGACTGTCAGACTGGTTATGTCTTTGGATAGACTACTAAAAATAACAGATATTTAGACCAGACCTACCGTTCCAGAAAAGCGAACTATACTCTCTAATATATTGGTATCTTTTCAGTTGGAGTCTCTCGCTTCAGCAGTCTCCCGAGATGGATTTTCAGGTAAGCGTTAGGCTGGTTTTTTATCGCTCTTCCAGTCCAGGTTGCCATATTCGGTTGGTGTAATTAGCAGCTTTGTTTCTGGAATGCTTGAATTCGAACCACCGGAGTTTTCCATATGTTTAATTTGTTCCAAAATCTCAAATTAGCTCAGAAACTATTGGCCTGTTTTCTTATTTTGGGGGTTTTACCAGCTGTTATCGTGGGTCTTCTCAGTAGTCGACAAGCCAGTGAGGGCCTGGAAACACTGGCATTTCAACAATTGGAGTCAATTCGAGAAATAAAAAAGGCACAGTTAAAGAGCTATTTTTCCGATCGAAAATCGGATATGGATTCAATTCTGGAGACGTCTGGTACCTTACGTCGTCTGGAACTTGCTCGTTTAGAAGCTGTTCGTGAAGTAAAGCAGGAGGCTGTTGAGCGATATCTGGAGACCGTTGAACGGCAGGTTCGTACGTTTTCTGAGGATCGTATGATTGTCGAAGCGATGAACAATTTTAAGGGGCGTTTTAACAGCTTCATAGAATATAACGATATTGATGAGGTAGCGCTTGGGGAGCAGAAAAAGGCTCTTTTTCAGTACTACGACAAGGATTTTCGTAACAGCTACCTCGACGCCAATGGAGGTAATCAACCAGCGGATCTAAAGCAGATTTTTGAACAGCTGGATGATGAAGCCATTGCTCTTCAGTATCAGTATATTATCAATAATCCAAACCCCTTGGGATCGAAGCATTTGATGGATAAAGGGGATGATATCTCTTCCTACTCTCGAACTCACGGTTATGTTCATCCTAGTATTCGTCACTATCTGGAGCAATTTGGCTATTACGATATTTTCCTGGTGGATCATGAAAGCGGAGATATTGTTTATTCGGTATTTAAAGAACTGGATTACGCGACCTCATTAATTGATGGTCCTTATGCAAAGACCAATTTTGCTGATGTTTTTCGTCAGGCGGCGGCCAGCAACGAGCCGAATAAAGTCTTTTTTACAGACTTTAAAAGTTACTTTCCTTCCTATGAAGCCCCCGCTGGATTTGTCGCCTCTCCCGTCTTTGATGGTGATCAAAAAATTGGAGTCGCAATTTTCCAATTCCCTATTGATCGACTCAATGCCATTGTTGCCCAGCGCACGGGCATGGGGCAGACCGGCGAGACCTATTTGGTCGGAGAAGATAACCTGATGCGTTCAGATAGTTATCTCGATCCGGAAAGTCGAAGTGTGGGGAATTCCTTTCGCCACCCAGAGGCAGGAAAGGTCTCCAGTTCGGCAGTCATTGCAGCGTTAAAAGGAGAATCCGGGCATGGCGTAGTACACAATTACCTTGATCGATCTGTGTTGTCAGCCTGGTCTCCATTACGCTTTGGAAATTTTAATTGGGCAATGATTGCTGAAATCGATATTACTGAAGCCATGAGCCCCGTTAACCATGCCGGAGAGGAGTACTATGACCACTACGTAAAGAAAACGGGCTATTACGATTTATTTTTGATTAACCCCGATGGCTATATTTTTTACACGGCAGCTAAAGAGTCTGATTACCATACTAATATCCTTACGGGTAAATATAGCAGTAGTAATCTGGCCAAACTGGTCGCAGAGGTTATGCAAACCAAGCAGTTTGGTTTTGCTGATTTCTCGCCCTATGCACCAAGCAATGATGAACCTGCAGCTTTTGTTGCCCAACCCCTGATTGTCGATGGGCAGGTCGAGATGGTCGTTGCTTTGCAGCTACCCCTTGAAGGTATTAACAATATTATGGGGATTCGGGAAGGGATGGGTAACACCGGTGAGTCTTATCTGGTGGGGACCGATAAGCTAATGCGTTCTGACTCTTATCTTGATCCTGAAGGGCGCACCGTCAAGGCTTCGTTCGCCGGTTCAGTGGCAGATAACGGGGTTGATACTGCTGCGGTTAGGGAAGCGCTGGCAGGAAAAACAGATACTCGAATTATAACGGACTACAATGGGCATTCCGTATTATCAGCCTATACTCCTGTGGATCTGGAGGGGAAAACCTGGGCGCTACTAGCTGAAATTGATGAGACTGAAGCTTTTGAAAAAGTGAATGCACTCCAGTGGGGAATTGTTTGGGTCATTGTTCCGAGTATTTTGATCATCATCGTCATTGGCTTGTTCTTGGCGCGACGTATCAGTGCTCCTTTATCCCAAGCCTCCGTGGTTGCAACGCAGGTTTCAGAAGGAGATCTGACCGCTGATATCGAGGTAACATCCAGTGATGAAGTGGGTGATTTGCAGGAGGCTCTAAAAAAGATGAGCGAGGGGCTGAGGTCGATGGTTACACGTATTCGCCATTCTTCAGACCAGCAAGCTGCAGCAGCTGAAGAGCTTTCGGCGATAACTGATGAGACGCTACAACATGTTCGTCGACAACATCAGAGTACCGATCAGGTCGCTACGGCAATTAATGAAATGGGTATGACCGTTCAGGAGGTTTCTCGAAGTACCAGTGCGGCCGCTGAAGCGGCAACCGCTGCGCAAACTCAGGTTGAAGAAGGTAATGTTCAGGTAAATAAAGCCATTGAGTCAGTTCACCTGTTTTCAAAGGAAGTGGAAACCATGTCCTCGACATTAAAAGAAGTGGCCACCAGCGCTGATAATATCGGCGGTATTGTTGATGTGATCAATGGTATTGCCGATCAGACCAACTTACTTGCGCTGAATGCTGCTATCGAAGCTGCACGGGCGGGGGACCAAGGCCGCGGCTTTGCTGTGGTAGCGGATGAAGTTCGTTCTCTGGCTCAGAGTACTCAGATGTCTACTAAACAGATTGCCGATATGATTGCTCAGTTGCAGCAGGGGGCTCAGGCTTCAACGGCTTCCATGCAACGGGGTCAAGGGCAGTTGGAACAGGTGGTCACTCAGGCCGAACTTACTGGTGAAGCCTTGGCCAGAATTCAGCAATCGATCCTCAGCATTACGGATATGAGTACTCAGATTGCCAGTGCAGCAGAGGAGCAAAGTGCTGTTGCAGAAGATATCAATAAGAATGTTACGGATATTTCCGAGCTATCGGCCAGTACCGAATCCAGTACTCAACAGATAACCAACGCCAGTGAAGAACTGGCGCGGTTGGCGGCTGAACTTCAATCTGAAGTCCAGCGCTTTAAGATATAAGCACTGTCGCTTATCCGTAGGTATGGATGTGACAGGGAATCGGCTATGCAGTTTCGACTCAGCTGATCGATTCCTTAATCTGTGGCCGAAGGTTCTTTACTATGAAGAATTTTCGGCCAGTAATTGGTGACATCAAACTTAGGGCTGTGCTCCGGAACATGGCACTGGGTGCAGATTTGTTCTTTGGCCAGGCCGTGGTTCGGGGTCAGCGTTTGACCTGCGCTTTTAACGTGTTCCTGCCCCTGGCCATGGCAGTTTTCGCATTGAACGCCCGCCAGTTGGCTGCTGAGTTCTATAGACAAGAAGCCTCCGGGCTTTTTATAGCCAACGACATGGCAGCTTACGCAGTGCGGGTCGTAGGCCTTACCCACTTCTTCCAGATCTTCGAATGCTTTTGCATGTTCACTGTCCTGCCAACGGTCATGACTACTTTGGTGGCAGGTTGCACAGACCTGTTCTCCCACGTAGGGCGTTTCACCTTTACTCAGTTCTTGTTGTAGCTTCATTTCTTCTTCAAAGGCTACCTTGAGAGCCTCATTATAATCGTCATACCAACTTAACAAGCGAGGGGCATCCGGGACCGTTGCGGATAGTTCAATGACCTGGTGAGACCAGTCCGACAGATCGCCCTGGGCGTTGATGTTAAGTGCCAGTTGACCCAAACGCTGGCCACGAGAGCCAGGCTGGAGAATCAGGGTCCCATCTGTAAACTGAGGGACTCCAAACTGCTCGTAGGCTGACTTGATCAGCAGTATATCGACGACATTCAGGTTCAGTTGCTGTTTAATCTCTTCAAGGGGTAAGGTCGTTGCCAAAATTGTCAGTTGTCCGGCCTTGTTTGCCTTTGCCAGCTCAGCCTCTAAGGCTTTTATATCGGTACTGATTGGTGACAGCCCTGGCATGGACTTATAGGGAGATTCTTCAGGATTTAACCACTGGGTAAAAAACAGTGTGTTTTGACCTCGTTTAATAGTCTGGCTTCGGGGTAATTGATCTGAACTCCAGTTACTGGCAGTAAATGGCAAATCGACCTGATTTAAGAAGTCGACTCCCAGTGTTAAATCAGCCCACTGTACACCAATGGCATCATAGTTCAGTTGCGCAAGACCGGTCAGAATGTAGTTATTTTTTATTTTGTCGCCGGCAAGTTCTTTGGAGAACAAACCGCCGGAAGAAATCAGAACCATAGTGTCAGGAGTATTTTCTCTGACGGTGTCGATATAATAGGCTCTGCGCAAGATTCCGCCAAAATCAGTATCCAATGTGCAACCACAGGGTTCCAGCTCTCCGTCCAGGTTACCGGAATAGATCAGCGTCAGAGGTGCTGCCTGAGTGGTTGTTGCCAGAAACAGGAGGTAAAACAATACAATAAAAGGGCTGCGCATAGCTTTGTCCTTGAACGGAAATCTCGTCTTTTGAGAAAGTAAAGGAGTCGAAAATTGCTGATAAGTTCCGGTAATCACTTGGTTCTCTAAAGAAATTTTTTAAAGAAAACAGCTACAGAGGGCTCCTGCTGAGCTTTTCCAGTATATTTGGTATTTTTGAGTAACTGCAAAAACAGGGAGGGTAAACGAATTTGGAGGAAACACAAGTTGAGGTCAACTGTCACAGATTTAATGCCAGAATGATAAGGCGTTTATTGAACTAATAGTTTAAGGTTGCGCTTGTACCGAACCATATATAAGGGAGTTGTTATGCCGTTGAAAGTCAGCAATTTTATGACTTCAAAAGTTCTGGTGGCCCATCCTGATGACGGGATTCGCAGGACGTTTTTCAGAATGCGGGAAAATGAAGTACATCATATGCCGGTAGTGGACGATAATCGCCAGCTCATCGGGGTTATCAGCGATCGTGATTTACGTCGTCCTGAGTGGGTGGATGAAGCTCCTGATCTTTCTCACATTTATGAGTTAGATGACGATATGTCAGTTAAAGACCTGATGACTTCAAACGTTACGGTAACCCATACTTATGACACTATAGCTAAAGCCACCAAGGTTCTGCTCAACAATCGGTTTGGCGCGATGCCGGTACTGAATAAAGATCAAGAGCTTGTCGGTATGCTGGCATCTCATGATTTGCTGAAAGCTCTGGATTTATTGCTTGATGAGCAAAAAGCCGCTAAAAAGCAGCGTTAGTGAGGAGCATCCAATGGACCAGCAGCTACTTGATGGCGTGCAACAGCTTGTTGAAGAAACCGGGGCTTATCAATGCTCCAGGTTTCGCGTTTTACCACCGGGCAAAGGTACCCGGAAACAAGTTCATGAGTACGTTTCTGAGGTGGATCTTCACAGTGAAGAAATGTTGCTGAGCGGATTACACAAGCTGTTACCAGACGCTGGGACGCTGGCTGAAGAGACCGGTCAAAGTGGCAACGAATCGCTTTATTGGATTGTTGACCCCCTGGATGGTACAACTAATTTTCTCAGTGGCTTGGATCAGTTTTCTATTTCAGTCTCCTTGGTGCAGGATGGGAGTCCTGTGCTGGGTATCGTTTATCGGCCTCAGAGTCGTGAGATTTATCGTTCAATAAAAGGCAGTGGTCTTTATTTGAACGGCAAGAAACTGCTTAAGGCTAATCCCCAGTTGGCACTTCACCAAGCGCTTATCGGCACCGGATTTCCATATCGTTCAGCGGATCTGGCTTCAGCATTTTTCCCATGTGCTCAGGAAGTGTTAACCCATTGTCGAGGTATTCGACGGATGGGATCGGCAGCGCTGGACCTCAGTTATGTCGCCAGTGGCTTCTTGCAAGGGTTTTGGGAGACGGATCTTAAATCCTATGATGTCGCTTCAGGTCTGCTTTTTCTTCAGGAAAGCGGTTGCCTGGTTACCAATGGTCAAGGAAAACCTTATGACATGCACAGAGATCGGTTGTTGGTTTGTGGTTGGCCAGCCGTGCAGCCTGAACTGTTAAAAATAGTAAAAGAGTACTACCAGCCAGTATTGGAGGCAGAGTAGGTTGTGGTCTCTATTGTCGACCTACTCTTACTTGTCCACTATTCTGTCCCCAGCAGAAACCTTGTTAATACTTAGGTGCTACAAACTTTAAATCTTTATCAATCATTAAAGATCTGTATTTTTCATCGGTAGTCAACGTTTAGCGTTCGAAAAGCTCTGGATCAATGTTGTAAGGGAGAGGCAGCAATTCAACCTGCGGACCTTCTTGAGTGTCCAGATGCAGCAGGTTGCCTTCAGCTGCACTCTTGCTGATTACCGCCTGAACTTCATAGCCGGGGATATCTGAATCGGCTTTAGTTGCAGGGGCGAATGACAGGATTTTGCCCACATTTCTGCGATTGGGGCTGTGTAAATTCATTCCAGCGGTGGGGGGCAGAGTTGAATCGACCCAGCCTCTCATCAGATATTTCTTCAACTTTCCCCGATGTTGCAACCGCGCAACTACTTCCTGACCCGTATAGCAGCCCTTACTGAAGCTGATACCTTCCAAGGCCTGCAAGTTCAGCATCTGTGGGAGGTAGACTTCCACTGAATCCAGATCAAGTTGAACCAGACCTGCCTGAATTTCCGCCAGTTTCCACAGATCAGTACCACCAGCCTGAGATTCAGCGATGAGTTGTTCCCATACAGAAGCTGCTTTAGCGCCCGGTACCCAGAGTTCAAAACGCTCAGATAGCCCAGGCACCCGCACGATCACCAAATCATCAGTTACCAGTTGTGCGTTGATAGTGTCTGGAGCTTCACCAAAGGTTTTCTTGATCAGTGCTTCAGCTCCGGCTCCCTGTAACCCCAATCCAGTATAACTGTCACTGGCATCCGTTAACTCTGCTTTTGAAAAGACGATGTACTTGCCAAGGTTTGCTAATGCTGGCTCCCTTATCGCTTTTGGCATGCGCAACAATATTTGTTCGTCTGTTGGCCTGATTAGACGAAAGGCACTGATTACGTTGCCCTTGGGGGTGCAGTTGCTACCCAGCAGACTGTTTGCTGAAGAAACCTGCTTCAGGTCGCAACTAAGCTGCCCCTGTAAGAATTTTTCGGCATCAGGGCCCTCGACCTTAAGTAAAGCCTGATCGATAAGCGGAACTAAAACAGGTTGATCGGACGCTACCGTCGTATCAGCAAAATTCAGCTGAGTTTTTTCTTCGTTAACCTTGGCGCCCTGACTTTTCAGAAACTCGATCCAGTTAGGGTTGCTCATAATGTAATCCTGTAGGTTGGTGGTCAGCTGGCAGATGCCAGAGTATGCGTTGACGCACCTTCAAAGTTTTGGCGAAACGGCATTCGTTGTTAGCTTGTCGCCGTATTTTAACTTTCTGCTAATTGTTCATCTACAAGTTCTGCCAATGGTTCTCCCAGTCGTGTTGTAGAGCCGGGGCCATACGTCTGATCCCAGTTGATAGCGTTATCGCCAAAAAGAAGGATCACCGTTGAGCCCAGTTTAAAGCGTCCCATTTCGTCGCCCTTGGCTAAAACTACAGGAGTGCTTTCCTTAGGCAGGTATGAAGTCCGTTTGATTGTTCTCGGCGGAGGAGCTATCTGGCCGGCCCAGACTGTCTCGATACTGGCGACAATCATTGCACCAACAAGAATCATGGCCATAGGGCCTGCCGGGGTATCAAACAATGCGACCAGCCGCTCATTACGGGCGAACAGGTTTGGAACTTCCCTGACGGTTGCGTCGTTAACAGAGAACAGTTGACCCGGCACATAAATCATTTCCCGGAGACGGCCCTCTATGGGCATATGGACACGGTGATAATCTTTGGGTGAAAGGTAAATTGTGGCATAGCGGCCATTGATAAACGGTGTGGCCACAGTGGAATCACCGCCAAGGAGTGTTGTCAGGCTATAACTGTGTCCCTTGGCCTGGAACACACGCCCGTGATCAATCACGCCCAATTGGCTGACAGCACCATCGGCAGGACAGACGATGCGTATTGGGTCCGGGTGAATCGGACGAACATCGGGCTTTAGTGCACGAGTAAAAAATGCGTTAAAACTGGGGTAGCGGGTGGGTTCCTCGATGACTGCTTCGTCCATATTAATCGCGTATAGACGATTGAATATTGTGATAAAACTGTTCTTTATCCAACCTACCTGGCTGTCAGCCAGATAGCCAACGAGTCTGGAAATAAGGTGTTGAGGTACTATGTACTGCAATAGAGCAAAGAGTCTAGCTTTATTCACGTTGATTATCTTTTTGATCAGAAGTTAGTGGGAATTGACTAGCCTACCGGCTAGCCGACAGAGGACTCCACAGGTGTATCCGGGTGGTTACCCCATTCAAACCAGGAGCCATCATAGCACCGGATGTGCGGGTAGCCGAGAGATTTAGCGACAACGTAGGTGAGTCCGGAACGGCGGTGAGTCTGGCAGTGAGTAATCACTTCTTTCTCAGGTAATATTCCTTTGGATTCAAGTAACTGTCTCAGTGCCTGAGGCTCTTTCAGGCGCCAGTCGTCCGTGCTGATGAGGGTATCAGTCCACTCCAGGTGTTTGGCACCGGGAATATGTCCTGCTTTGGTCGCGTTGATACGTTTTTCGCCGCGAAATTCCTGTTTGGAACGGGCATCCCAAATGACTCGCTCGGGGGTTTTCAGGTTTTGGAAAATATCCTCCAGATCAGCCACCAGAGAAAAATCAGCAGATGCTGAAAACTCAACTGCTGTAGGTTGATTGGCCGTTGTTTCCAGCTTCCCTCCATTGTTGACCCAGGCTTTCAGATGCCCATTCAGAAAGGATGCTTGATGATGGCCAACAATATCAAGTGTCCAGATCATACGACCAGCCCAGGGCCCCATTTGATCATCATAGAGTACTACCTGAGACTTGCTGGTCAGGCCGAGCTCTGAAAAGAGAGTCGAGAGCTGCTCAGTACTGGGCAATTTATTGGCTATAGGTGGTGTTCCCGCCAGAAGACGGGTCGGGTCAACATTAATGGCGCCGGGAATATGACCTTGCTGATAGGTCTCGGGCTTGGATAAATCAATAATAAGCAGATTGGGATCATTTAGGTGAAGAGCCAGTTCTGAGGGCTCCAAAATCAGAGGTAAGGTGGTCATTTCAAGTCCTGGATTGGGGGCTTATGTTGATAATCCCGGCTGACTATTCGGTGCGATGGGGTTATCAATGATTTGTTCAGATTGTTTAGATTCCTTAGATCAGCCACATGCGCCTGATAGCCAACCGTATCAATTGGCCCTTTAAGTGAGCACAAGTCATTTGGCTGCTGATATACGGTTGAGGCAACGATTGGCTGCGGCACATAAATACTTAAAGTATTTAAAGTAGAATTCGCTGATTTCCGCCTGCTCGGTATCATGATCGCCATAAACAAAGGCTATCAGTGTTTTTTCTCGGAACAATGGAATCAAAATAAAACTGCGTTGATTTGAGCAAGCCTTGAAGCGTTCAGGAAGCTCCGCACGAATCTGTTTACGATTCTCATCGGTCATCCTAACGGCTTTTGGCTTATGGCTGAGTTTTTTAAAAAGGCTTGGAATTTCAAGGTTCACAGAAAAGCGCCGCATGGGGTCATTCTCAGTGTAACCGGCATGGAGCAAAGAGGATAGCTGGCCTTGTTGATCAACCTTGAATAAGCTGACACGTTTTATACCCAAGCCTGATTTTAGCCCTCGGAGCAAATCGGAGTATACATCCAAATCATCCTTGAATAACTGGGTATCCTTTAACATCTTATTGGCAAGTTTCTGGAAACCGGCCTTATTTGCAAACTTGTCCTGTAAAGTTGTATCTGCAGAATGCTGAACAGTTACTGACTGATTAGCTGTTTCCTGCACTGTGTCAGGAATTATCTTTTTAGGGACTGTTTGGCTTGGGGGAGTGTTTAAAGGAATTTTTGCGGTAGTTGTGTGCTGTTTTTTAACTTCTGTCTGGCCATTATCACTCAGCTTGGGTTGCTTGCCGTCCATTCGGTAGCTGAGTACCTGATTGGAAGGTAGCAGCAACATTAATGCGGCTGGACTTAAAATGCCTTCAACTCGAAAAGTTCTGGAGCTGAGAGCACAACGCTGATGCAATAGAGCCAGCGCCTCGTCCTCTGAGTTTTTCATAAAATCACTGATAATTCCAATGAGTCGCAACGCTTTGATTTTGTTCCAGCCATAAGGAACTGTCAGGGCCAACCAGTTGGCCAGTTTAACGGGATAGAATGTGGCATTTAGCAGTTGCTTGATTTCCCGATGCTCGGCCTCCTCTATGGAATCATCACCCTGTGCATAACAGTGGAGCCTTTCCAGCATTTCCGCATCTGGAGAAGTACTGTGTTTAAGCGCCTGGGTGCCTAGCCTGGACAGGTTCCATGATTCCACCAGAGACTCGGATATTTGTTGAATGGTACAGCCCAGGACATCGTTTTCCGCCATCACAACATCATTGTTTTTTTCATAAATGTGGATATTAATCTCGCTCATTTCCTGGGGAGCGTAGCGCCAGAGAGCCCAATGCCCAACCCCGTAAAACAGAGCGGCGATTCGACTGTCATTGATTACTGACCGATTGGTACTGCGACAGAGAAACTGCGCTTGAACGGAGGCATGAGCGCTGTTGGCAACGGCGTGGAAGTATTTTCTGTGGGGAACACTGGCATGATTGATTTTTATCACGGGCAGTTGACGGCAGAGATTCTGTATGTGGTCGAGACCGAGTGTCGATACAGCCAGCTCGACAGTGTTGGCCTGAGTTTCTGTATTCTTATTGAGGCTGTTGGCCAAGCGAACCAAATGAAGAGTAAAAATAGGATCCTGTTCAATGACTGGAACCAGCTCTTGTAGGGAGAGGTCCGGATTTGCAAACAGGTGCTCAAGCCGCTGCACGGTTTTCACTAAGACCGGTAGCTGCTTATCCTTAAGAAAGGTGGTCCACTCATTGATTCCGAATGGTCTGGTAGATTGCCCCATGAATTAGTTAGTTCCCATCCACGACTGAAAATCCTTAATGCTTGACTAGACTATAGCATTGGAATCAAAGGGTTCCTAGACCAGCAGAGGCCTTGGCTCCGCTCCAGACCGCTTTGCTCAGGCTCCGGGATATTTCACTCCAGACAGATATGGCATTGTTTCAGACTTTTTAACTATTGTTCCACTAACTGCTTTTCCAGATCTGACTACTGTTCTAGGCTAAAGAGTATATTACGATAACTGGCCATACGCTCAGGACTAATATGTCCATCGCTTAATGCCTGTTGTAATGCACAGCCAGGCTCTTGCTCATGACTGCAGTCCCGAAAACGACAATGTCCTAGGAACGGACGAAACTCTCGAAAACCGTCTAATAAGGTGAAGCGATCAATATGCCAAAGACCAAATTCACGAATTCCCGGAGAGTCGATTAAATCCCCACCGTCTGGAAAATGATAGAGCCGTGCTGTGGTTGTGGTGTGGGTGCCTTTCAGGGTGTTTTCCGAGAGTGCCCCGACTCTTATATCAACTCCCGGCAATAACACATTAATCAGCGATGATTTACCAACGCCGGACTGACCAACAAAGACACTGATACGATTGTCTAGATTGTTTTTCAGCAGTTCGAGACCATGGTCGGTTTTGGTTGATGCCCGAAGAGTGCGATAGCCCAGTGCTTGGTAGCTCTGTAGCATCTGTTCCAGATCTTCGCGGTTGTCGTCATCGACCAGGTCCATCTTATTGAGCAGAAGGACAGGTTCAATCTCAACGGATTCTGCTGCGACCAGATAGCGATCGATCAGATTGGCGTAAGGTGTTGGTTTGGGAGCAATGGTAATAACGATAGTGTCTATATTGGCGGCTACTGGTCGTAGTTCTCCCTGAGGATTCGGTCGCGATAACAGTGACTGCCTGGGAAGGTTGGCCACGACGACACCTATCGGGTCGCCATCTCTCCAGACCACTCGATCCCCGGTGACAATGGATCCAAGATTAGCACGCATATGGCAGCGCTTGATCAGTCCCTTGTTTGAGCCTTCTATCGCTTCGATATCCACCTGGCTGCCAAAGTGAGATATCACCAGCCCTTCTTGCTCTTGCCCTAACTCGCCAGATAGAAGCTTCTGGTCAATACTCTGGTCTTGTTTGCTGATACGGGACGCACGCTCATCCTGTATTTTCTTTATTCGCCAGGACTGGCGACGTGTGAGCTTGCGTTTTGCCATGCGGGTGTCTAATAAATACCTAGGTTGTTAGAATATTACTTATCTTGCACTTCGTTTTCGTCATAGGGTTGCACTCTGACGACGAAAGGGCAAACATACCACACTTTTGAAAGTCAGACTGGGCAAAGAGGAGCTTATGTCACGGGATACTAACCTGATATGGATTGATCTAGAGATGACCGGCCTGGATCCGGACAATGATGTGATCATTGAAATCGCCACCATAGTCACTGATGCACAGCTTAATATTCTTGAAGAAGGACCAATAATTGCCATTCATCAGTCTGATGAGGTGTTAGAGGGAATGGATGAGTGGTGTACCAACCAACATGGTAAATCCGGCTTGACCCAACGTGTGCGCGAAAGTACTTATACGGAAGCCCAGGCCGAACAAGAAACACTGGAGTTTCTCAGTAAGCACCTAAATGCGGGGGTATCGCCTATCTGTGGTAATAGTGTTGGTCAGGATCGACGTTTTTTATATCGCTATATGCCTGACTTACAGGAATTCTTTCATTATCGTAGTATTGATGTCAGCACTGTTAAAGAATTATCCCGCCGCTGGGCTCCTGAAGTCTTGGCCGGAGTGAAAAAGTCAGGTGCCCATCTGGCGATGGATGATATTAGAGACTCTATTAATGAGTTGCGTCATTATCGCCAGCATTTTTTTAAGGTTTGAAAGTTTGCATTCAGAGCAGGTGCCTTACTTTACGGGGGTGCTTTTCAGTTAAAGGTAGTGGGGCTATAGCAGCTGAGGCAGTCAATTGCCTCAGTGCCCAGTCGATGTGTTCTTTAACCATTTCAGAACACTGCTCTCGTTTTGCTGACAGTGCCTGAATCGCCGGTTCTCCAGCGCCACTGTTGCCAATGCCAACGGCTAAATTCCGCAGCCAGCCTTGATAGCCGCTTCTGCGAATAGGGGAGCCTTCGGTTTTTTTCAGAAATTCCTCTTCATTCCAGTTAAACAACGCTATCAGCTCTGCTTTATCCAGAGAGTGTCGGGGTTTAAAGTCGGTTTCATCAGAAAAATGGCAGTAACGGTTCCAGGGGCATACCAATTGGCAATCATCGCAACCAAATACTCTATTTCCGATTAATGGGCGTAATTCCTCAGGGATTGATCCTTTTAACTCAATGGTCAGGTAGGAAATGCAACGTCTTGCATCAAGTATATAGGGAGCTGGAAACGCATTGGTCGGGCAGACATCCATGCAGGCAGTGCATCGCCGACAATGGTTTTCGGAATAAGGAAGATCGGGAATCAGTGGAAGATCTGTCAGCAATTCACCAATAACGAAATAGCTACCGGCCTTGCGGTCAATAATAAGTCCATGCTTTCCCTGCCAGCCAAGGCCCGCTTGTTGAGCCAGCGGTTTTTCCATCACCGGAGCGCTGTCGACAAAAGGTCGAGAATTAAAGCTGCCATAGTCCGCCTCGATACGTTTGGCGAGCTGAGCCAGTCGCTTGCGCACGACCTTGTGATAGTCTCGTCCCAATGCATACCGGGAAATGTAAGCTTGCTCTGGATTCTGTAGAACTTTTACCGTTTCTACATCAGGGGGCATATATTCCATACGCACACAGATAGCGTTTAAAGTGCCTGGGTGTAGTTGACTCGGATCTGTACGCAGATCAAGGTGGCGTTCCATAAATTGCATTTCACCCTGATAACCTTGCTTTAACCAGTCTTCAAGCGGTTGGCGATGACGGCTTAAATCAATATCACCGATACCAACGGCCTGAAAACCGAGTTCGTGGGCCCAGTTTTTAATTGATGTTGTCAGTTGGGCTGAATCCAGCCGGGATTCTTCACTTGAGGCGCTGTCGGTGCGCTGTCGAGTGTTTTGGGAATGGCTCCCGGGTGACTTCATCGGATTATCCTGAGGCATGGCGTTGCAGCGGGTGCTGGCTTTATAATCTACGGGTGTAACAAGTTTCTATCATATCAGAAGATAATGGTATTGATCTTATTCATAACTTGATCTTACTTAACAAACAGGAGTCATCGCTTTTGGAGCAACAGAAGCTATTGCCTGCAGGGCTGGATAAATCCCAACCGCGAACGCTCTATACCGCCGAGCAAACCCGTATGCTCGACCGTCTTGCGATTGATAAATATGAGATTCCTGGCTTTGAATTGATGTTGCGGGCGGGGAAGAGTGCTTATCTGGCGTTACGGCAACACTGGCCAACTGCTCAGTCTCTCAGCATTTTTTGCGGGCCTGGAAATAATGGTGGTGATGGCTTGGTCATGGCTGGACTGGCTATTGAACAGAGTGGGGATTGTTCCCAGGTTAGTGTGTATTTGGTCGGTGGTGAAGATGCTGTCAGGCGATTGCGAGGTGAGGCGCGTCAAGCCTACGATTGGGCAATTGCGAAAGGTGTTGTTGTTCAGGCTTTTGATCCTAAGGTGCAGATTGCCAGCGATGTTGTCGTTGATGCGCTATTAGGGACCGGCTTGAAAGGAGAGGTGAGAGGGGGTTATGTCAAGGCTATTGAGCTGATAAACAAAGCCTCGGTTCCGACTCTGTCAGTAGATATTCCCTCAGGCTTATGCAGTGATACCGGCGCTGTTTTGGGCAGTGCTATTGTTGCTGATCTGACGGTCACGTTTATCGGTTTGAAGCGAGGAATGTTAACCCACCGCGGTGTCGATCATTGCGGAAAGCTGTTGTTTTCCAGTCTGGAGCTGCCAGAAGCGGTTTATAGAGAGTTTGCTCCCTCGGTAAAGTTGATCGATCCACAATCGGTTCGTAATCATGTACCACCAAGAGCCCGAAGTGCTCATAAGGGTAATTTTGGTCATCTGCTGGTGGTCGGTGGTGATAAAGGAATGGCCGGAGCGGCGTTGATGGCTGCACAGGCTGCGATTCGCTCTGGTGCTGGTCTGGTTTCGTTAGCAACTCGTCCAGAGAATGTTGCCAGTTGCAATATTCGTTGTCCTGAGGTCATGGCTCAGGGGGTACGCTCTGGGTTGGAGCTAAAGGAGTTAATGGGACGAGCGACCACGGTTCTGATTGGGCCAGGTCTTGGAACAAGCGCCTGGTCTGGTCAATTACTTAATAGTATTCAGTCTGTGGATATGCCCATGGTCTGGGATGCTGATGCTTTGAATCTGCTCAGTCAAATAACCTCAGATGAAACAAGCAAGGCTGAGACGATTGCAGGAGAACAGGATAGCAACCGAAAAAAACCTGAAGAGTTTCATGAGGATGATTTTCTTCAGGATCGTAGTCATAACCATAACGGCCTCAGGAATAACCCTCAATGGAAGAAAAGAGTGTTGACACCTCACCCTGGGGAAGCCGCCCGTTTGCTGGGGGTTGATACCGGAGTAGTTCAAGCTGATCGTTTTTCCGCCGCTAGGTCTATACAGAGGCGCTTTGGTGGAGTGACAGTGTTAAAAGGAGCGGGAACGCTGATCAATGACGGCAAAGAGTCATTACTTTGTCATCAGGGCAATCCAGGAATGGCCAGTGGTGGGATGGGGGATGTTCTTGCAGGAGTTATTGCGGCTTTGATGGCGCAGGGACTGACGCCTATGATTGCGGCCAGTGTTGGTGTCAGCGTTCATGCTCAGGCAGCCGATGCTGAGGCTGCTGAAAATGGGGAGAGGGGGATGCTGGCAACCGACCTGATTACTCGTTTAAGAAAACTATTGAATCCTCCTTTAACTGGAGAAAACCGGCAGGGCGGACTAAGTGAATCTCCGGATGAATAACCCTATGAATGATAGCAGTGAATATCAAATAGAGCTCAACAGCGAAAGCGAAATGGTGTCCTTCGGGCAGCGCTTGGGAGTCGCTTGTGAAGGGGATGCAACTCTGTTTTTAAGAGGTAATCTGGGCATGGGCAAGACGACTCTCTGTAGAGGGGTATTGCAGGCGCATGGACATTCAGGAGCTGTTAAGAGTCCGACTTATACGCTGGTTGAACCTTATGAACTGCCGACGACGTTAATTTATCACTTTGATCTGTATCGGCTGGCTGATCCAGAAGAGCTGGAGTATTTGGGAATTCGTGATTATTTCTCCGAGCCGGCCATTCGATTGATTGAGTGGCCGGATCAGGGAGCCGGGGAGCTTCCTGAGCCAGATCTTGCGTTGCAGATAGAGCGCAATGATGAGGGTCGCATAGTTGTCTGTGAAGCAAAGTCACTGACCGGAAGGCAAATACTGAACAGGTTGCGGGGTAATTCGGTTGAGGATATCTCTGGTGCACAGTATTCGGGGTAATCTGTCATTTGTCTTAAGGTAATCAGGATAAAATGGCAGCTAGAATTGAAAGTGGATTAGATAGTTGATCTATAGCTTTGATAGCCTAAGAGATTAATAGACGATAGTATTGATTGATCATCCTTGGCAAAATAGCGTTTGTTGGTAGATGCTCCCTAACAGGGATTAATCAAATTGGCTTGAATAATACTCAGAACCGGAGTGGGAATTTGAAGTTTAGACGTTGGGCTCTGGCTGCGACAGCTTTGCTATGTATGGCAGTGAGCAGTTTGAGTTGGGCAGGGGATATAAAAAACGTGAGGCTATGGTTGGCGCCAGACCACACTCGGTTGGTGTTTGACCTGTCCGGCCCTATTTCCCATAAGCTGTTTACTCTGTCAAATCCCAGCAGAATTGTGCTGGATGTCCCTGCCAGCAAGATGAAAGCTTCCCTGTCTCAGCTTGATCTCAAGGGAACTCCGGTTAAAAGTATTCGTAGTGGCCGTCGTAATAGCCGTGACTTGCGTATTGTTCTTGACCTTAATACAAAAGTGAAGCCTCGTAGCTTTGAGCTTGCTCCTAACAAAAAATACGGCCATCGTCTGGTGGTTGATTTGGTTAAAACCAGTAAGCCGAAAACAACCACTGTGCCCAGCAGTATTAGCAAGAAGCAGAAGGATCCACGGCGAAACATTATTGTTGCTATTGATGCCGGTCATGGGGGAGAAGATCCTGGGGCTATTGGTCCGGGGCGACTACGGGAAAAAGTCGTGGTCATGTCCATCGCCAATGAACTTTCGCGATTGCTCAAAAAAGAACCCGGGTTTACACCTGAGCTGATCCGCAAAGGGGACTACTACATCCCGTTGCGCAAGAGAACTCAAGCTGCTCGGAAAAAAGAGGCAGATCTGTTTGTTTCTATTCATGCGGACGCGTTTAAGGATCCCAGAGCTAAAGGAGCTTCTGTCTGGGCATTGTCTCAGCGAGGGGCCAGCAGTGAGATGGGGCGATGGTTAGCTGGACGAGAAAACAATACTGACCTGGTCGGTGGCGTTGGTACACTTAGCCTGGGGGGAAAAGATGAGGTGCTGGCTGGTGTGTTGCTGGATATGTCCATGACAGCGAGTCTTACAGACAGTCGAGAGATTGGGGGCTACGTCCTTAAGAATCTCGGCCGTGTGGCTCACTTGCATAAGCGAGCCGTCCAGCACGCGGGGTTTGTCGTGCTTAAATCTCCCGACGTTCCTTCTATTCTTGTGGAAACCGGATTTATTTCCAATCCTCGTGAAGCAAAGCTGCTGAGTACTCGTAGCTACCAGAACAAAATTGCTAAAGCTGTTTTTGACGGCGTTAAGCAGCACTTCACACGTAAACCGCCGGCAATGACCTATTTAGCGTGGAAAGCAAAAGGAGGCGCCGCATCATCACGTTATAAGGTTGTTCGCGGTGATACTCTGTCAGTTATTGCCAATCGTAATGGCGTAACGCTTAACAAGTTGAGAAAATTTAATAAGCTGAAGTCTGACACTATTCGTATAGGTCAGGTGTTGCAAATCCCCACCTCCTGATAAGCTATTGCTGAATACCTGTGGATCTTTCCTGATGAATCGTATCGAACTGTTAACTCCGCGTTTGGCCAACCAAATTGCAGCGGGAGAGGTTGTTGAGCGCCCGGCATCTGTGGTTAAGGAGCTGCTGGAAAATAGCCTTGACGCTGGTGCAGATCGTATTGATCTGGAAATCGAAAAAGGTGGCGTTAAACTTATTCGTCTGCGGGATAATGGTGGGGGGATTCTTAAAGATGATCTTGCTTTAGCACTAAGTCGGCATGCTACCAGTAAGATCAAGATTCTGGATGATCTGGAAGCTGTTTCTACGTTGGGATTTCGTGGAGAAGCGCTGGCCAGTATCAGCTCAGTTTCCCGGCTGACCTTATCATCTTGTAGTGAAGGGCAGGATAGTGGCTGGCAGGTGGCCAGCGAAGGGCGTGATATGCAAGCGGTAGTGACTCCGACTGCACACCCTCGGGGAACCACAGTGGAAGCCCGCGACCTTTTTTTTAATACTCCTGCCCGGCGAAAATTTTTACGGACAGAGAAAACTGAGTTTAACCATTTAGAAGAAGTGGTTAAGCGTATCGCATTAAGTCGTTTTGATGTCGCTTTATCCTTACGCCATAACGCCAGAACGATTCATCAGTTGCGTCCGGCAAAAACTCTTATCGAAATGGAACGTCGCGTGGCAGCTGTTTGCGGTACGCCATTTATGGAGAATGCGATTTCTCTGGATGTTGAAGCATCAGGGTTGAGGCTATGGGGCTGGGTGGGATTGCCCACATTTTCCCGCAGTCAGGCAGATCTTCAGTACTTCTTTGTCAATGGCCGATCTATCCGCGATAAGCTGGTAGCACATGCGGTGCGACAGGCATACCGGGATGTCCTATATAACGGTCGGCATCCCACGTTTGTCCTTTTTTTGGAACTTAATCCCGCCGATGTTGACGTAAATGTTCATCCTACCAAGCATGAAGTGCGTTTCAGAGACGGGCGCTTAGTGCATGATTTTCTGTTTCGGACACTCCATCGTGGGCTTGCAGAAGTAAAACCTGCCGATCAAATGGTTTCCTCTGGGAATGAGTCGGCCAATGCAGCAACGACATCGTCTGAACAATCAGATGGAGTTGCGCTATCGGGAGCACGGCAAGGCTCGAATCAAGGCTTTATGTCATCATCACGGGGGCCTCTGACGACTGGGGTTGAGGTGGGAGAGTTTCGTGGACAGCATCAAATGTCTTTGGCTCCGCAAAGGGATATGGCTTCCGCATCCGATCGTCCGTCTGGTAACCTGATTCAAGAGCAGATTTCTGTCTATGGACATCTCCATCCAGATGGCAGCGAACAGAGAAGCAGTGGTCCGGGTAGTAGTAACCAGAATGGCCGTAACGATAGCGGCGATAATTATGAAAGCGGGGAAGGGAATGTCTCTTCAACCGACGAGCATTCTGCGATACCGCCGCTCGGGTTCGCTTTAGGGCAATTGCACGGCGTTTATATTCTTTCTCAGAATCAGTACGGTCTGGTGGTTGTTGATATGCATGCCGCCCATGAACGCATCGTTTATGAGCGATTAAAGCAAACTTATGCGGAAGAAGGGGTTCGCTCTCAGCCTATGCTGGTTCCGCTCTCAATAGCCGTGAGTCAGCGCGAAGCTGATTGTGCTGAATCTTCAGCAGAGTTGTTTAAGCGCCTTGGTTTTGATTTCTCCCGTATGGGGGCAGAAACAATCGTTGTGCGAGAGATTCCCGCGTTATTGAAGAATGGTGATAGTGAGCAGCTGGTACGAGATGTATTGGCTGACATATTAGCCCAGGGCAGTAGTGATCGTATAGAAGCTGAGCAAAACACGTTGCTGGCGACCATGGCGTGCCATGGATCAGTAAGAGCCAATCGTCAGTTGACGTTACCGGAAATGAATAATTTACTACGTGATATGGAGCAGACGGAGCGTAGTGGTCAATGCAATCATGGTCGGCCAACCTGGACTCAAATGGATATGAAGGCGTTGGATAAGCTGTTTTTGAGGGGGCAGTAATGGCTACAGTTTCCAGCAATCGTCCTTATCCCTTGGCTGGCAGGCAAAGGTCAGCTAAACCGCTGGTTATTTGCCTTATGGGAGCTACCGCGGTTGGTAAAACTGATTTGGCAATTGAGCTTGGTGAGAAATTGCCGTGCGAGCTGATCAGTGTTGATTCTGCATTGATTTACCGAGGGATGGATATTGGAACAGCCAAGCCCTCCGCTGATGAGCTGGTAAAGGCTCCCCACCGGTTGATCGACATACGTGACCCGGCAGAGAGTTATTCGGCGGCCGAGTTTCGAAGTGATGCTCTTAGAGAAATTGAGTCTATTCACCAGCAAGGGCGGATTCCGCTTTTAGTGGGTGGAACCATGCTCTATTACAAGGCTTTATTAGAGGGGCTGGCTGAATTACCTAAGGCAGATGAAGACGTTAGACGAAGGCTTATTGAAACTGCTCAAGCGCAAGGTTGGGATTCACTCCATCGCAAGCTGCAGGATATTGATCCGGTTTCAGCAGAGCGAATTCATCCCAATGATCCCCAGCGTTTGCAGAGAGCTTTGGAAGTGCATGAGCTAACGGGTAAGTCGCTGACTGAGCTTTGGGCAGAGCAACAAGAGCAAGCTCGGTTGCCCTTTGATGTAATTCAGTTTTCAGTTGATCAGCCTGATCGAAAAATTCTCCACGAACGGATCGCACGTCGATTTCATCTTATGCTGGAGGCTGGATTTGAAGAAGAGGTGCAAAAACTCTACCAGCGGGGCGATCTGAATAAGAGCATGCCATCTATTCGTTGCGTCGGCTATCGCCAAATGTGGGAGTATTTTGATGGTGATTATGATTTCGAACAGATGGTCGAGCGTGGTATTATCGCTACCCGCCAGCTAGCGAAGAGGCAGATGACCTGGCTGAGAGGGTGGCAAGGGCTACATCAAATGCCCGCAGGATCTCCTAATTTGATCGACGAGGTCTTGAAATTAATGGATGACTACCTTATATAGGTGTTAAGTTGTTTAGTAAGGTGTGTGAAAATTGCCGGAACGCCTTTTTGTTCAGACAGTTATTTGTCTGTTCAATTTTTTGTTCTCATTGCTGGTTGCAGAATTGAACGCAGATCTGCAATGTAAGTTGGTGTGCAGTCGAACCATTATCTTTTAAATTTTTTATACTAATGAATATCAGTACTTCTGAGGAATGCATAATGTCAAAAGGGCAAACGTTACAAGACCCTTATTTGAATGTTTTACGTAAGGAAAGGGTTCCAGTTTCCATCTTTTTGGTTAATGGAATTAAGCTTCAAGGACAGATTGAGTCCTTTGATCAGTTCGTTATTCTACTGAAAAACACCGTCAGCCAGATGGTGTATAAGCACGCCATCTCAACTGTCGTTCCTTCTCGTCCTGTCAAGACGCCGATAGTTGCACCTGAAGGTGAAGCCTAAGCGAGCTTGACCGTTGTTTTTTGAGCGGCCTGAATCAGGCGAAGTTGCTGTACTTGTTCATCTGGATCTTGCCAGTGAAGAAGACCGGGAAGATCCGAAAGAATTCGAAGAACTGGCGTTGTCCGCAGGTGCGGATCCGGTAGCCTTAGTATCGGGTTCCCGTCGTGGGCCCAGTCCTAAGTTTTTTGTTGGACAGGGAAAAGTTGCGGAAATTGCTGAGTTAGTTCGTACTCAAAGCGCAGAGTTGGTGCTTTTTAATCACGCCTTATCACCGGCTCAGGAGCGTAATCTTGAGCAGGAGCTTAAGTGCAGGGTTCTTGATCGCACTGGACTGATATTGGATATCTTTGCACAACGGGCTCGGACCTATGAAGGTAAGTTGCAAGTAGAGTTGGCTCAGCTTGAGCACATGTCTACCCGGTTAGTACGTGGCTGGACTCACCTGGAACGCCAGAAAGGTGGTATTGGTCTGCGTGGTCCGGGTGAAACTCAGCTGGAAACGGACCGGCGATTGTTGCGAGCCAGAATTAAGTCAATTCTTCGACGTTTGGATAAAGTGCGTAAGCAGCGAGATCAGGGGAGGCGTTCCCGGCGCCGTGCTGAGGTGCCAACCTTGTCTTTGGTTGGCTATACTAACGCCGGTAAATCAACCTTATTTAATCGAGTCACGGATGCTGGTGTTTACGTGGCCGATCAATTGTTTGCGACGCTTGATCCAACCCTGAGAAGGCTGGAGCTGCAGGATGTGGGTCCGGCTATCCTTGTTGATACGGTTGGTTTTATCCGGCATTTACCACATAAGCTTGTTGAAGCATTTCGTGCCACATTGCAAGAAACCAGTGAGGCGTCGTTGCTTTTGCACGTGATTGATGGTGATTCCGATGAGCGTCCGAGTAACGTGGACCAGGTGCAGAAAGTCTTGCAGGAAATCGGTGCTGATACGATACCGGTGCTTGAGGTCTACAATAAGATTGATCTTATGCCGGGTGTTAGACCACATATTGACCGGGATGAGGATGGTAAACCAGTAAGGGTATGGTTGTCGGCACATAGTGGCGAGGGTGTCGACCTGCTGATGAAGGCAATCACGGAACTGGTTGGAACTGAAGTTGTCCATCGATGGTTGAAGATTGAACCTCAAGAAGGATTTTTTCGCTCACAGTTGTATGCCCAGGGTGCTGTGTTAAATGAGCGGGCTGATGACAAAGGGCATATGGAGTTGGAAATTCGGCTGCAAAAACGCGATTTCTTGCAGCTGCTGAGTCGGGCTGGAATCGAGCCAGAACGCTAGATGATGGCTACGTATTAGTGGCGTCTTTTCTTGCAAGCCTAGGTGGAGCTGCCTACAATGCGCAAGCACTTTCAAAGTATTGACAACGGAGATAGTTATGGCCTGGAATGAGCCGGGTGGAAACGGAAACAATCAGGATCCCTGGGGTGGTGGTAAACGGGATGGCGGCAAACGAGGAGGGGGTGATCAAGGACCTCCAGACTTGGATGAAGCGCTGAAAAAACTCCAGGATAAAATGAACTCTATTTTTGGTGGCGGAGGCGGTGGTAGTAAGTCCTCAGGTTCCGGTCAGGGTAATTCCGTAGGTATCGGATTTATTGCCTTGTTAGCGGTGGTGTTGCTCGGTGGTTGGGTGGCTATGGGATTTTATACCGTTAATGAACAGGAACGTGTCGTTATTCTGCGATTGGGGCAGTATCACGATACCGTGATGCCTGGATTGCGATGGAATCCGAGACTGATTGACAAGCGCTATACGGTAAACGTTACGCGAGTGGAATCAATCGATCACCGTGCGTTGATGCTGACAGAGGACGAAAATATCGTCGATGTAGCGCTCAAGGTCCAGTATAAGATTTCTAATCCTGAAAACTACGTGCTAAAAGTTCGGGATCCTGAAACAAGTTTAGCTCATGCGACTGAAAGTGCTCTCAGGCATGTTGTCGGTACGTCTGAAATGCATTTTGTTTTGACCGAAGGTCGTGCCGTGCTTGGGTCAGCTGTGCAGGAGCGTCTCCAGGGTTATATGGATGATTATGGAACGGGATTGCTGATCTCTAAGGTGAATATTGAAAGCACCTCTGCACCAAGTCAGGTTCAGGCGGCATTTGATGATGTAATTAAAGCCCGAGAGGATGAGCAGCGAGTAAAAAATGAAGCTGAATCTTACGCTAACGGTATTGTTCCTGAGGCGCGAGGTCAGTCGCAGCGGTTGCTTGAGGAAGCAAACGCCTATCGTGAGCAGGTTACGGCCAGATCCGAGGGTGAAACAAACCGTTTCTTACAGCTGCTGTCTGAATATAAGGCGGCTCCGGAAGTAACTCGAGAGCGCCTGTATCTGGATGCTGTGGAGTCAGTGATGGAAAGCTCCACTAAGGTTTTGCTGGATGTTAAAGGTGGTAATAATATGATGTATCTACCACTGGATAAAATAGTACAAAGTGGTGGCGGTAGTTCGCAACGTCTGTCTGGTTTCTCGTCAAGCCTGGATGAAGCTTCGGTTCAGGAAGTGGCGGATGAGGTGATTGATCGTCTCCGTCGCCGTCAGGCTGCGAGAAGGGAGGAACGTTAGGATGAATGCGAAAACCATTGCGATAATGGCCGGTATTCTGGTTGTCTTGATTGTTGGTTCCAAGTCGCTTTATATTGTTGATGAGAAAGAGCGGGCCGTTTTGCTGCAGTTTGGTGAGGTGGTAGATGCTGATGTGGGGCCCGGGCTTCATTTTAAGCTCCCTGTGGTAAACGAAGTCAGAAAGTTTGACGGTCGTGTGCAGACTCTGGATGCCCGGCCACAGGATTATCTGACGCTGGAAAAGAAGCGTCTTATCGTAGATTCTTTTCTGAAGTGGAAAATATCCAATGTCAGGAGCTACTATACCGCTACCTCAGGTGATGAGTTCCGTGCAGGGGATATTCTTTCTTCCCGGGTTGATACCGGGTTGCGTAATCAGTTTGGTCAGCGGACGCTTAATGAAGTCGTTTCTGGTGAGCGTGAAGAATTGATGCTTGAGTTGCGTAAGACGTTAAGCAGCGCCACAGAAGAAGAGCTTGGTATCGAGGTTATTGATATCAGAGTTAAGCGGATTGATCTTCCTCCGGAAGTGAGTCAGTCTGTTTATGAGCGGATGCGCGCAGAGCGAGAGCGTGAGGCTCGTGAGCTTCGTTCAAAGGGTAAGGAGCTTGCTGAGGGTATCCGGGCTGACGCTGATCGTCAAAAAACGGTACTTTTAGCGGAGGCTTACCGGGAGGCTGAGACGACTCGTGGTCAGGGTGATGCGGCTGCTGCGGCTATATATGCTAAAGCCTATAATCAGGATCCTGAATTCTATTCTTTCTACCGCAGTCTGAATGCTTATCAGAAAACCTTTAGCAATAAAGGGGATGTCATGGTGGTTGATCCTGAAAGCGACTTCTTTAAATACCTGAAAAACGCTACAGGAAATTGATACTGAGCTGATTCCAGGTAGTCGCTAGATTGGTCAAAAAGAGGCGTAGTTCTTAACAGCTGCGCCTTTTTTGGACTCTTTTTAGACTCTTTTTCAAAAACCATGTTAGAATTCATCAACCGGGACTTTTCCCGGTTTTTTTTGGCTTGCTTGGTAAGCAGCGGCGTTCCTGTAGTCACTTTCGTGACTTGTTAGGGAGTCTGGGCTTGCATGGTTATCCCAGAAGTTTTGGTTGATGGATTATTGACTGATAGATTGTTGGTGGAAGGCTAATTAGTGGAATTTTGGCGAGAGATGGCGATCGCCTTTTGCTTGATGTTGGTGTTGGAGGGGGTGTTGCCTTTTCTTTATCCGCAACGTTGGCGAAAATTGGTGGCTCAGCTGGCAATTACTGATGATCAGACTCTCCGTTTAATCGGGTTTGCGAGTATGTTGGCAGGTACCGGGGCTCTTTATCTGATTCACTGAACCCGGTTCTATCTTTGCTTGCTTTTAGATGGAGTGCCAATAATGCGGAGCGTTGCGAGGTTTAATTTTAGTGCGATTGTTGTGTTGCATTTTTTAGAGGGCTGATTGGCCGAGGTTTGGTCGCCTTGGTGGGTTGTCTCCAGAGTTTTGCGTGTTTCCAGAAGAACCCTGAACCGTAATTTCGTTTACTCATAGATCCAACATGTTGTTGATGAGCGAGGAGTTTGAGTCACAATGTCCATAGCAGATCGCTGGCTATTGCCTGATGGCGTGAAAGAAATACTGCCACCGGAAGCACGGAAGGTTGAACAGTTGCGCAGGCGGCTGCTGGATCTGTTCCATAGTTGGGGGTATGACCTGGTTATGCCTCCTTTGATTGAATATCTTGATTCATTGTTAACGGGAACAGGTAATGACCTGGCGTTAAGCACCTATAAAATTACCGATCAGCTTACTGGGCGGTTGATGGGGTTGCGGGCGGATACCACACCGCAGGTCGCGCGTATCGATGCTCATAGTCTCCCCCGGGAAACCACCGCTCGTTATTGTTATGTTAATTCAGTTTTGCATACTGTTCCGGAAAATATGCTGGCAGGTCGCTCTCCAATGCAGATAGGGGCTGAGCTATACGGACACTGTGGTGTTGAAAGTGATATTGAAGTTATCTGCCTGATGCTTGAAACGCTGAAAGCAGCCGGTGTTACATCCACGATTACTTTGGATCTCGGGCATGTTGCTTTCTACCGGGCGCTAATCGAAGAAGCTAAATTAACCGCAGAGGATGAGGCTCAGTTATTTGAGTTGCTGCAAGGAAAGGCAATAACAGAGCTAGAGGTCTTGTTGGATTCTCTTGAGTTGTCCAGTGAGCGAACAGAGCAGTTTAGGCAGTTGATCCACTTGAGTGGGGACTGTTTGGTGCTTGATCGGGCAACAGAATTATTGGGGGGGCTATCCCCAGCTACAGATGCCGCGTTACAGGATCTAAAGCGGATTGCTGATATGGTTTCAGCCTGCTATCCGCAGGTACAGCTTTATTTCGATCTGAGTGAATTGCGTGGTTATAACTATCACACTGGTGTCGTTTTCGCGGCATATGTGCCTGAATATGGTCAGGCGCTGATAAAGGGTGGGCGTTACGACCAGATTGGTAAAGATTTTGGGCGTGCTCGTCCTGCAACCGGGTTCAGTGGCGACCTAAAAGTCTTTGCTGAAGTTACCGGGCTGGCTGGAGTTACGGAAGGCGCCGTGTTTGCTCCTGCTGAGGAGGATGTTGAGCTTCACAGGAAGGTGGCTGAATTACGTAAAGCCGGCATGCGGGTTGTCTGTTCGTTACCTGGCGAGGAGGCTGGCGCGGCGGCGATGAATTGCGATAAGCAGCTGGTTCGTGGAGCTGGCGGGTGGGAATTGTCCGACGTTTGATGGAACTGTACGCCTGCTTTTTCTCGTACTGACTGATTTGTACCGGCTTTTTTTGTCGTCGGCTCAGTGGGCCGTCGCTTTTGAAATTTGAAGATTAGAGATTATCGATCTATGGGCAAGAATGTTGTTGTTTTAGGAACTCAATGGGGTGATGAAGGCAAGGGCAAGATTGTTGACCTGCTGACTGAAGAGGCGGCTGCTGTCGTTCGTTTTCAGGGAGGTCACAATGCTGGGCATACACTGGTGATTGATGGAGAGAAAACTGTTCTTCATCTGATCCCTTCCGGAGTATTGCGTGACAACGTAATGTGCTTGATCGGTAATGGTGTTGTACTGTCTCCAGAAGCACTGCTTAAAGAGATTGCCGAGCTGGAGGAGAAGGGAGTTCCTGTTCGTGAGCGTCTACGCTTAAGCCCTGCATCGCCTTTGATTCTGCCTTATCACGTTGCTTTGGATCAGGCACGTGAGCTTGCTCGCGGGGATGCGAAAATTGGCACTACTGGGCGTGGTATTGGTCCCGCTTATGAAGATAAAGTAGCTCGCCGTGGACTACGTCTAGGGGATATGCTGGACCAGCAACGCTTCGCGACTAAATTGAAGGAAGTTCTGGAATACCATAATTTCGCTCTGGTGAATTACTACAAGGTTGAAGCAATATCTTACGAGGAAACATTGGCTCAGGCTATGGCTATGGCTGAAGAGCTCAAGCCGATGATTGCCGATGTTACTGCGATGCTGCACGAGTATCGTAAGAATGGTGACAATATACTGTTTGAAGGTGCCCAGGGTTCGCTGCTGGATATTGACCATGGGACTTATCCCTATGTGACTTCTTCAAACACGACGGCTGGTGGTGCAGCAACCGGCAGTGGTTTTGGTCCTCTTTACCTGGATTATATTCTTGGGATTACCAAGGCTTACACAACTCGTGTTGGCTCAGGCCCTTTCCCTACCGAGCTGTTTTGTGAAACAGGTGCTCGTTTGGCTAAACAGGGGCATGAGTTTGGTGCCACTACCGGGCGTGCTCGTCGTTGTGGATGGTTTGACGCGGTTGCGTTGAAGCACTCTATCCAAATTAACAGTGTCTCTGGCATCTGTCTGACCAAGCTCGACGTTTTGGACGGTCTTGAGTCAATCAAGATATGTACAGGGTATCTTGATCAGGATGGAAATGCGGTTTCTTCGCCTTCTGATAGTGAGGGTTATGAAGCTGTTACGCCCGTGTATGAAGAAGTTCCAGGTTGGTCTGAATCTACAGTAGGAGCGCGGTCGTTAGAAGCATTGCCAGAAGCAGCCCGTAGTTACATCAAGCGTTTGGAGGAGTTGGTTGGAGCACCGGTTGATATCGTATCTACTGGCCCTGATCGTAATGAAACCATTGTCTTGAGAAGTGCTTTCTAGTCTTGTGGAATTTTCCGTCTAGATCAATGGACGGTGAGATTTAAAAGGCGGTCAGATGACCGCCTTTTTTTTGTGTTTGAAATCTGTGCTTGTAATCAGTAATCAGCAGATTGGAGAGATAGCGCTTGAGCTGCAGCCTCTCTCCATAGGTGCTCTATAGTTGTCAGGAGCGGTTAGCCTTGCAGGCCAGGGGGAAGCGCAGGCCTGATGGCTTGTAGTAACTGCTTGAAAAGGCGTGGGTTACCGGCAACCAGGTTTCCACTTTTCATGCTGTTGTTGCCACCAACAAAATCACCCATCAAGCCTCCAGCTTCCTGGATGATAAGCATACCCGGGTCCAGTTCCCAGCTACTGAGATTCATAAGGCAGCAGGCATCGATGCGGCCGGCGGCCAAATAAGCCAGTGTTAAACCGCCAGAGCCATAGCTTTTGACTTGAGAGCCCTGAGTATTCAGGCGCTTGTATATATCCAGATAGGCTTCCAGATGGGGGTGTTGATCGCTGTTGTTTTCGTAATCGCTTCCGACCAGGCTGCCTTTCAGTTCTCGTAATCCGCTGACGCGGATGCGCTTACCGTTCAGTTGTGCGCCGCGTCCGCGGCTGGCGGTGAATTCTTCCCCCGTAATAGGATTAATAACTACAGCATGTTCTGTGCGACCTTTCTCTTTGCAAATAAGCGTTAGTGCAAACAGTGGGATCCCGTGGGCGAAGTTGGTTAGTCCGTCAATAGGATTGATGTGCCATTCTGTTTCGCTTTTTGACTCTTCTGTGTCATAAGACCCTCCGTGCTGGCCTATAACGCGATGCTGAGAGTTGGCTTTATGAATGTGATAGGCAGCGGATTTTTCAGCAGCTAGTACCGTTTCGGTAATAAACTCGCTCACGCCCTCTTGTTCTGATTTGATGATGTCCAGGTGCTCGATTGCGCGTGCGATCTGTTCACTGGCTATGCGTGCGGCCCTGAGGGCGATATTTAACGTGGGTTGCATGTTAGTCGCTATGTTTTCCGAAAAGTGGTGGGTTGCCGCAAAATTAGCTGCGCTCGCTACATTTTGCGACCCTCTCGTTGAGGACGAGAGAAATCAAAGCGGAAGTATAGCAAAGTTGTATTTACCCGCCTAAGGTTTTAGCTGCTGTAATGCTATTCTGTTAGAATACGACGCTTTTTCAGGCATGAGGGTTGTTGGATGTTGAAGTCCGTTAGGGTCGTTTTGGTCAATACCAGTCATCCGGGTAATATTGGTGGTGTTGCCAGGGCTATGAAGAATATGGATTTCTCGACCCTTTATCTGGTTGATCCTAAAGAATTCCCCAGTGAAAAAGCGGTTGCTCGTTCGTCAGGAGCTGTTGATCTGTTAGATCAAGCTAAAGTGGTTGGCACTCTTGATGAAGCCTTGGCTGGATGTAATTACGTCGTTGGTGCTAGTGCCCGCGGTCGTCATATTCCATGGCCGGTGCTGGACCCTCGTGAGCTGGTCGAGCAGATTCTGCAACCGTCGGTCACTCAGGAATCGGCACAATCAGCAGGAAATGAGTCCGTTTGTTCATCTATGGGTCTCCCGCAGGCTCTTGATGTGGCACTGGTGTTTGGGCGAGAAGATAGAGGCTTAACTAACGAAGAGCTTCATCGTTGTCATCGTCATGTCCATATTCCGTCAAACCCTGATTTCAGTTCTCTTAATTTAGCGGCAGCCGTTCAAGTGATCTGTTATGAGTTGCGCATGGGCTTGTTGGCACAATCAGATAAGCAGCAGTCAGAAGCGGGAGAGGTTTTGGAAAAACCCCGTTGGGGTACTGAGTGGGATATTGATCTGGCATCAGCAGATGAATTGCAGCGGTTGTTTGAGCATATGGAGAAGACGCTGATTGATATCGATTTTCTTGATCCCGGCAACCCGCGTCAGTTGATGACCCGATTGAGGCGCCTCTATCTTCGCAGCCTTCCGGATAAAGTAGAGGTGAATGTGCTGAGAGGAATATTGACCGCAACGCAAAAATTACTTAAATCCACAGATTAGGCTCGATTATGTTTAAACAGCTGAGAGAGGATATTGGTTCCGTCTTTGATCGAGATCCGGCAGCCCGTAACGCGTTTGAAGTGCTTACAAATTACCCCGGTCTGCATGCGCTGCTTTTCCATAGGATTAATCATAAACTTTGGAAGCTGGGCTTGAAGTGGCTGGCTCGCACCGGTTCAACAGTTTCTCGTTGGCTGACGGGGGTTGAAATTCACCCGGGTGCGAGAATCGGTAGAAGGTTTTTTATTGATCACGGCATGGGGGTTGTTATTGGGGAAACCGCGGAAATAGGCGATGATGTGACTCTTTATCATGGGGTTACACTGGGTGGAACCTCCTGGAATAAGGGCAAGCGACACCCGACTCTTGGGAGAGGTGTGGTTGTGGGCGCTGGGGCTAAAATTCTCGGGCCTTTTCTTGTTGGGGATGATGCCCGAATCGGTTCCAATGCTGTTGTAACCAAAGAAGTTCCTGCCGGCGCTACGGTGGTTGGTATTCCTGGCAGGATTGTGCGCCGCCAGGGGGATGAAGAAAAAGAGGCACAAATTAAGCAGATGGCTAAAAAGCTTGGTTTTGATGCTTATGGTGTGACCAGTGAGTTGCCGGATCCAGTTGCCCACTCAATCAAAGCGCTGTTAAATCACATGCAGGCGGTTGATAACAAGATAGATACTATTTGCAAAGCTATGGAGGAGATGGGGGTTGATAACTGCAGTGAGCAGTTGCCTAAGCTGAAATCTGAGGATTTCGAAGGGGTTGAGGAAGATCAAGTTATTCCTTCAAAGAATGAATTAAAGTCCTAAAGTTTTTAAGCGTTCGGAGCGGTGTTATAGTAGTCTCCTCTTCAAGGTTTCTTTACTCCTCTCTTATCCGACTATTTTACTAAGGTATATACTTGACTGTTATGGTCGGGTATCGCATAATCCCTTCAGAAGTAAACAAGGGGTGAGTCTATGCGTTTAACAACAAAAGGTCGCTATGCCGTAACAGCAATGCTGGATTTAGCATTGCACGAGGGTCGGGGTCCGATCAGTTTGGCGGATATATCCACTCGACAGAAAATTTCTTTGTCTTATCTTGAGCAGCTGTTTGCAAAACTGCGCCGGAATGATTTGGTCAAAAGTGTACGTGGCCCTGGCGGCGGATATCAGCTAAGCCGTTCGAAAGACAGTATTTATGTGGTCGAGGTTATAGATGCTGTTAACGAGTCTGTAGACGCTACAGGCTGCAACAGTAATGGTGATTGCCTCGATGGCGATGCTTGTTTGACGCATCACCTCTGGTGCGATCTCAGTAGTCAAATTCACCAGTTCCTGAGTGGAATAAGCCTGGAGGATCTGGTCGCTCGAAAAGATGTGCAGGAAGTTTCCAAGCGTCAGGATCGAGCACACCAATTGTTGAACACCATCGAAATGGAGGCAGTTGTTTAGGTTATCAGCCTAGGCGAATTGGCCTCGGAGATTTTTTAGATGAAATTGCCGATTTATTTAGATTATTCAGCCACAACTCCTATCGATCCCCGGGTGGCGGAAAAGATGTCGCAATGCCTGACAAGTGAGGGTAATTTCGGTAATCCTGCATCCCGTTCTCATCAGTTTGGCTGGAAGGCAGAAGAAGCTGTAGAAAACGCTCGTCGCCAGGTTGCTGATCTGATTAATGCCGATCCGCGTGAGATCGTCTGGACTTCTGGTGCTACGGAGTCCGATAACCTGGCAATCAAGGGTGCTGCTCATTTTTATAGCAAAAAGGGCAAGCACATTATCACCTCTAAAGTTGAGCACAAAGCTGTGCTTGATACTTGTCGGCAGCTTGAGCGGGAAGGGTTTGAAGTCACTTATCTGGACCCAACTGACAAGGGTATTATTACTCCTGAAGCAGTTGCCAATGCGCTACGTGAAGATACGATTCTTGTTTCCATTATGCATGTCAATAACGAGATTGGGGTGATTAATGATATTGAGGCGATTGGTGAAATAACCCGCGCTAATAAAGTGTTGTTCCATGTGGATGCTGCTCAAAGCGCAGGTAAGATAAATATCGATCTGGAACGGTTTAAAGTCGATTTGATGTCATTTTCCGGTCATAAGGTTTATGGTCCTAAGGGAATTGGTGTTCTTTATGTTCGTCGTAAACCTCGTGTCCGACTTGAAGCACAGATGCATGGCGGTGGCCATGAGCGTGGAATGCGCTCTGGAACGTTGGCGACCCATCAGATTGTTGGAATGGGTGAAGCCTTTGCAATTGCCAAAGAAGAAATGCACGACGAAAACAAACGTTTGTTGAAGTTGCGTCAGCGTCTGTGGGACGGTGTGAGTGAGATGGACGAAGTTTTTGTTAACGGCGATATTGACCAGCGTGTTGCCGGTAATCTGAATATAAGTTTCAACTATGTTGAGGGCGAGTCGCTGCTGATGGCCCTTAAAGATCTTGCTGTTTCTTCAGGTTCAGCCTGTACCTCAGCGAGTTTGGAGCCCTCTTATGTGCTGCGTGCGCTCGGTATGAATGACGAGTTGGCTCATAGCTCTATTCGATTTAGTTTTGGACGTTTTACAACCGAAGAAGACGTGGACTATGCCATTGAGCAGATTCGCACCGCAGTTGGTAAGCTGCGGGAGCTTTCTCCTTTATGGGATATGTACAAAGATGGTGTTGATCTGGAAAAAGTGGAGTGGGTGCATCACTAAGCCCCTGCTCGGAGGAAAGTATCATGGCATATAGTGAAGAAGTACTTGATCACTACGAAAATCCTCGTAACGTCGGCAAGATGGACGATAAGGACAATAATGTTGGCACAGGTATGGTAGGAGCACCTGCTTGTGGCGATGTTATGCGTTTGCAGATCAAGGTAAGTGATGAAGGCGTGATCGAAGACGCTAAATTTAAAACCTACGGATGTGGTTCCGCCATTGCTTCCAGCTCTTTGGTTACTGAGTGGGTAAAGGGAATGACACTTGATGAGGCGGCAGATATTAAAAACACTTCCATCTCACAGGAACTGGCATTGCCACCGGTGAAAATCCACTGCTCGGTATTGGCGGAAGATGCTATCAAGGCAGCTATCGACGATTATCGTAAGAAGCAATAGCAAACGATCACAGTTGGCTGCCGCAAAGCGGTGGCCGCTATCTGGAGTAATATTCAAATATGGCCATCACCATGACAGATGCTGCTCTCAGTCATGTGAGCAAATTTCTTGAAAATCGCGGTAAAGGCGCAGGTATCCGTGTTGCTGTGCGCACAACGGGCTGCTCTGGTATGGGGTATGTGCTGGAGTTTGCTGATGACGTTGAGGCCGATGATGAAGTGTTTGAAGTCAGCGGAGTGCGAATCATTGTTGATCCTAAAAGTCTGATTTATCTTGATGGCACAGAGCTCGACTTTGTAAAAGAGGGGCTCAATGAGGGATTCAAATTTAGTAACCCTAACGCCCGCAGTGAGTGCGGCTGTGGTGAGAGCTTCAGTGTTTAACCTTTGATCCGATTGCTTGGCTGGTCATTTTTTTGAATCCAGTGGGTCGGATCCCTGTTGAGAAATTACTGAATGCAACTCGATCAAAATTTCTTCGTTCTGTTTGATCTGGCTGAAAGTTTTCATCTGGATCTTCATCAGCTCTCTGAGCGCTATCGTAACCTGCAAAAAGAGGTGCATCCCGATCGTTATGCTCATGCAAGTGAGCGAGAGCAAATGCTGGCGGTTCAATATGCCGCTCACCTGAATGAAGCCTTAAATACCCTTAAGGTGCCTCTCAAACGAGCCCAGTACTTATTAAAGCTGCGTGGCCGGGAGCTTTCTCCTGAGGCTGGTGGCCCAATAGACCCCTTGTTTCTGATGCAGCAAATGGAATTGCGCGAACGGCTGGAGGCTGCTTCCCAGCACCCGGATCCCGAATCTGAGCTGGAACAATTACAGGCGGAAGTTGAGGGCAGCTGGGATGATTTACTCAATCAATTTGTCCAGGCGTTAGAGAGTGATTCTGAGCAAGGATTAGATCAAGCAACTGAGTCAGTTCGAAAGCTGCAGTTTCTTGATAAGTTGTTGCACGAAATTGAGCAAGCCGAAGACCAACTAACGGATTACTGAAAATATCATGCTATTGCAGATTGCAGAACCGGGGCAGAGTGCTAAACCCCATCAACACAAGCTCGCTGTGGGCATTGATCTGGGAACTACCAACTCTCTGGTTGCTTCCGTTCGCAGTGGTGACGCCCAGACGCTTCCTGATGAGCAGGGGCGCCACTTGCTCCCCTCTGCTGTTCGTTATGGCAAAGAGGGGGTGTTGGCTGTCGGCGATGAGGCCAAGGCTAAAGCCAGTGAGGACCCTTTGAATACCGTGCTGTCAGTGAAGCGCTTGATGGGACGCGGAGTGGAAGATGTTCACCAGTTGGGGAATCAGCTCCCCTACGAGTTTAGTGCGGGTGATGGTGGCATGCCGTTCATTCGCACTGTTGCAGGAGATAAAAGTCCTGTTGAGATTTCTGCTGACATCCTTCGTGTTTTGACAGAAAGAGGGAGCAAGAGTCTTGGTGGTGATTTGGTAGGGGCGGTTATAACAGTGCCAGCCTACTTTGATGAGTCTCAGCGTCAGGCGACTAAAGATGCTGCAAGGCTGGCAGGTATTAATGTTCTGCGTTTATTGAATGAGCCGACAGCTGCTGCCGTGGCCTATGGTCTGGATAAAGAAGCAGAAGGGATTTTTGCTGTTTATGACCTGGGCGGGGGGACTTTCGATATTTCTATCCTGCGTCTTAACCGAGGGGTATTCGAGGTACTCTCTACAGGAGGGGACAGCGCCCTGGGGGGGGATGACTTTGATCATGCGGTTGCAGAGTGGATAATTGAACAGCTGGGTGACAGAGAGTTGAGTCGAGGTCAGCTGAGATCGATACTCGATGTTGCATGTAATGCCAAGGAGCGGTTGAGTGACAGTTCCACGGCAAGCATCTCGTTGCAACACGGTGATTTGAGTTGGGAGGGAACTCTGACTCTTGATGCATTTAATCAACTGGCCGAGCCATTGGTGAAGAAAACTCTGCGGGCCTGCAAGCGAGCGCTAAAAGATGCCTCGGTAAAGGCCAGCTCTGTTCGTGAAGTGGTCATGGTTGGTGGCTCGACGCGAGTGCAGTGTGTGAGGAGCTTAGTGGGTGAATATTTTGGCCGCAGGCCTCATGTAGAGATCGATCCCGATCGTGTTGTTGCGATCGGTGCCGCAATTCAAGCCGATGTTCTGGCTGGAAATAAGCCTGATTCCGATATGCTTCTTCTGGACGTGATTCCGCTCTCACTGGGGTTGGAAACCATGGGGGGGCTTGTTGAAAAGGTTATTGATCGGAATACGGCGATTCCTGTTGCCAGGGGTCAGGAGTTTACAACCTATAAAGACGGGCAGACTGGAATGGTCATCCATGTCTTGCAGGGTGAGCGTGAGCTGGTTGAAAGCTGTCGTTCATTGGCTCGTTTTGAGTTGCATGGTATTCCGCCTATGGCAGCTGGAGCTGCTAAGGTTCGAGTCACGTTTCAGGTGGATGCTGACGGCTTGCTGAATGTGTCTGCGAGGGAGTTAAACAGTGGGGTTGAGAGTGCTATCGAAGTTAAGCCTTCATACGGTTTGAGCGATAGTGAAATCACTCGAATGATCAAGGATTCTTTTTCAAATGCCCAGTATGATCATGATTCCCGGACACTACGCGAACAGCAGGTAGAGGCCGATCGTTTGGTTGAAGCACTGGAAAGTGCGCTTGCTGCTGATGGCGAGCGATTGTTAACAGTAGAAGACCGTGAAGTTCTCTCTCAGGGTATAGCTCATCTCAAGCGCTTGCGTGAAGGTGATGACCATAAGGCTATTGCCAAGGGTATAGAGGTTTTAAGCGCGGCTAGTGACGAGTTTGCTGCCCGCAGGATGGATGACGGAGTGCGTAGAGCGCTATCGGGTCATTCGGTTGATGAGGTTTAAAGAATGCCGCAGATAATATTCCTGCCCCATGAAGAGCTCTGTCCGGAAGGTCAGGTTATAGAAGTTGAACCAGGAGTTAGTGTCTGTGATGCTGCTCTCGCGCATGGTATTGAAATTGAGCATGCCTGTGAAAAGTCGTGTGCGTGTACCACTTGTCACGTTGTTGTACGAGAAGGTTTTGACTCGCTCGAAGAAGCCGATGAGCTTGAAGAAGATATGTTGGATAAGGCCTGGGGGCTTGAACCGGAGTCTCGTCTTAGCTGCCAGTCAATGGTGGGTGAGGAAGACTTGGTTGTGGAAATTCCGAAATATACAATCAATCAGGTATCTGAAAGTCATTAGATGATTCTGCCGGAGGTGAGTCATGGGGTTGAAATGGGTAGATAGTCTGGATATTGCTATCGAGTTATCTGAAAAGCATCCGGATGTAGATCCTCGTTATGTCCGATTTACCGATCTGAGTGAGTGGATTATGGATTTGGATGAGTTTGATGATGATCCGAAACACTGCGGTGAAAAAATTCTGGAAGCAGTGCAGGCCGCCTGGATAGCAGAGATGGATTAGGCTGTTGCTGAATAATCAAGAATAACGCCGCTAAAAGCGGCGTTTTTTTTTGTTTGCAAGACAGGGAAAGCGATAAAGATAAATGGGTTGGTGTCAGATCATGCCTTGTGGATAAAAGGATATTATACAAGACAGATTGGTCGATCCTGAAACTTACTGGTTGATGTGCTTGTTTGGCCTCCTCCTGAGCTATATAATGCTCCCTTTTTTCCTTTGACCGGAGAAGGCTCAAAGTCATGCTGCGCGTTGCCCAAGAAGCTCTTACTTTCGATGATGTTCTACTGGTTCCTGGCTATTCAGAGGTGCTGCCCAAGGATGTCTGTCTTAAGACTCGTCTGACCAAATCTATAGAGTTGAATATTCCTTTGGCCTCGGCTGCCATGGATACCGTTACAGAGTCCCGCTTGGCTATTGCAATGGCGCAAGAGGGCGGTATAGGAATAATTCACAAGAATATGACAATCGAAGAGCAGGCTAAAGAAGTGCTTTCGGTTAAACGCTATGAGAGTGGTGTTGTAAAGGATCCGATTACCTGCTCTCCTGATATTACTGTTGGTGAATTGCACCAGTTGGCTGAGAAACATGGTTTCTCCGGATTCCCGGTAGTGGATGGTGACGATCTGGTCGGTATTGTCACCAGTCGGGATATGCGATTTGAACATCATTTACATGCCAAAGTCGCGTCGATAATGACACCTAAGGATCGTCTGGTTACGGTTGAAGAAGGTGTCGATGCCGATAAAGTCCGTAATTTGTTGCGTAAGCATCGTATTGAAAAAATCCTGGTTGTTGATGCTGACTTCAAACTGAAGGGGATGATGACCGTTAAGGATATGAACAAGGCGAAAGCCTATCCTGATGCTGCCAAAGATGCCGAAGGCCGTTTGATTGTTGGTGCTGCTGTCGGAACGGGTCCGGAAACACCTGACAGGATTACTGCACTGGTTAAAGCTGGAGTTGACGTGATCATCGTTGATACGGCACACGGTCATTCCAAGGGAGTTATTGATCGTGTCCGCTGGTCTAAGGAAACCTTCCCTGATGTGCAGGTGATTGGTGGTAACATCGCCACTGCTGAAGCGGCTATTGCGCTGGCGGATGCGGGAGCAGATGGTGTGAAAGTTGGTATTGGTCCAGGATCAATTTGTACTACACGGATTGTCGCCGGAATCGGCGTTCCCCAGGTTACGGCGGTTGCAAACGTCGCAGCAGCCCTGGCTGATCGTGGTGTTCCTCTGATCGCTGATGGTGGTGTGCGTTTCTCTGGTGATTTGTCAAAAGCGATCGCTGCCGGAGCTAACGCGGTGATGATGGGTAGTATGCTAGCCGGTACTGACGAAGCACCGGGAGAGGTTGAGCTGTATCAGGGGCGTGCTTTTAAGGCTTATCGTGGTATGGGCTCAATTGGTGCTATGGCTCAATCTCAAGGATCATCTGATCGTTATTTCCAGGATGCGGATGCAGGGGCTGAGAAGCTGGTTCCTGAGGGGATTGAGGGTCGCGTTCCCTGTAAGGGGCCAATGGCTGCCGTTGTTCACCAGCTTATGGGGGGCTTGCGCTCCAGCATGGGGTATACCGGTAGCAGCAATATTGAAGACATGAGAACCAAACCTCAGTTTGTTCGCATAACCGGGGCCGGAATGAAAGAAAGTCATGTGCATGACGTGACGATCACTAAAGAGGCTCCGAACTATCGCGTCGGATAACCTCAACAAAATATTAAGGGGGCTGTCGTAGGCAGCCCCTTTTTCGTTTTTGAAAGAGCAAAAAACAAATGCCCAGAGTACCCATTTAGGGGATCGTGGCAATGCAGCGGAGAGAAACCGTGACTAAAGACATTCATGAACAACGTATTTTGATCCTGGACTTCGGTTCCCAGTACACTCAACTAATTGCGCGTCGGGTACGTGAGTGCGGGGTGTACTCCGAAATTCGCGCCTTCGATATGACTGATGACGAAATTCGGGCTTATAATCCTAAGGGGATTATTCTTGCCGGCGGACCTGAATCTGTAACAGGAGATGATACGCCTCGTGTTCCAGAGATTGTTTTCGACCTTGGGGTTCCGGTGTTGGGGATCTGCTATGGAATGCAGGCCATGGCAGCGCAGCTGGGAGGAAAGGTTGAGTCCTCTGAGCAGCGGGAATTTGGTTATGCTCAGGTTCGCATAGAAGGAAGCAGCTCTTTATTGGACGGCATAGAAGACCATGTTGCCAATAATGGTGTGCTGTTGCTGGATGTGTGGATGAGTCACGGCGATAAGGTCGCCGAGATGCCAGAAGGTTTCCATTTGATGGCGTCGACAGAAAGCGCACCTATTGCCGGAATGTATCACGAACAAAAACGACTTTATGGTGTTCAGTTTCATCCTGAAGTTACTCATACCAAACAGGGACAGCGAATTCTGTCTCGTTTTGTTCGTGATATCTGTGCCTGTGAGGGGCTTTGGACACCCAGCAGCATCGCTAAAGATGCGATTGAAAGAGTTCGTGAGCAGGTCGGTGATGATCATGTTTTGTTAGGGCTTTCAGGTGGTGTTGATTCGTCAGTGGTTGCTGCGTTGCTGCACAAAGCCATTGGCGATCAGTTAACCTGCGTATTTGTAGACAATGGTCTTTTGCGTAAACATGAAGGCGATCAGGTCATGGACATGTTTGCTAAAAACATGGGCGTGAAAGTGATCCGGGTCGACGCTGAAGATCTGTTTCTTGGCAAGCTGAAAGGTATCAGCGATCCAGAGAAGAAGCGTAAAGTCATCGGCAATACATTTATTGAAGTCTTTGATGATGAGTCCAGTAAGATCGATAACGTTAAGTGGCTGGCGCAGGGGACTATTTACCCGGATGTTATCGAATCTGCTGCTGCCAAGACGGGCAAGGCTCATGTAATCAAGTCTCATCATAATGTTGGTGGGCTCCCGGATGATATGGCATTGGAGCTGGTTGAGCCGTTGCGAGAACTGTTTAAGGATGAGGTTCGTAAGATAGGTCTGGAATTAGGGCTACCTTATGACATGGTCTATCGTCATCCATTTCCCGGGCCGGGTCTGGGTGTTCGTATTCTTGGTGAAGTCAAAAAAGAGTATGCTGAGATTTTGCGTGAAGCCGACGCAATTTTTATCGAAGAGTTGCATAGAGCGGGTTGGTACCATAAAACCAGCCAAGCGTTTGTGGTCTTCTTGCCCGTCAAGTCAGTAGGCGTTGTAGGAGATGGTCGTCGCTATGAGTATGTAGTGTCTCTTCGGGCTGTTGAAACCATTGACTTTATGACGGCTCGCTGGGCTCACTTACCTTATGAGCTGCTTGAGACAGTTTCCAGTCGGATTATTAATGAAGTTTCATCGATTTCACGAGTTGCTTATGATGTATCCAGTAAACCGCCTGCAACCATCGAGTGGGAATAGCCTTTTACCGAGTTAATCGGTTTGGCTATTTTAGATGTTAGCTAGAGCCCGCAACTTGCGGGCTTTTATTTGCCTGCGATTTGGCAGATATAGATATCTGGTGATGGTGTTGCATCTTATACCTGGATTATCTACTCTCGGTAATTCAAACCTAAGGTCCTTTTGACGAGACAAAGCTATGGTTAAGCGGTTTGTTCTTGCAGCGTTGCTTAGCATTCAGGTTGCTGCCACTTCTGCAGCAGAGGTGGCAAGTATTGTGGCCTGTAAGGAGGATGGAGAGGTTTGGCTATGTGCGGCTTTTGAAAATGATACCCTTCAGGTGTTTCGTTCAGAGCGTTATATTTCCAAAGTCGAATTTAAAGGTATTTCAAAAGCCTCTGTGGCGATTCGCGTTCCTGTTACTCCAAAAAAAGCTATGTCAGCTGCTAAAGCTTTGCCCGTTGCTACAGGCGCTTCAGCCGGTGCTCTGCCTTCTGGCAAATATACGTTGCAGTTATTGGCTTGTAATGCTCAGGTTTGCCGTCAGAGAATGAATGATTTGAAAATTATACCGGGCAGTCAGGTTGTGGAAATAATAAATCAGGGGAAGCTCTGGGATATTGTTATTGTGGGAGGGTATCCTTCGAAAAAAGCAGCACAAAAGGCTGCGTCTGCACTGATCAAACGCTATAACTTAACGGATAGACCTTGGGCGCGGTCAATTGAGTCGATCCAAAGTCGGTTGGTTAATAGCTAGCGATAGCCGTACTTTTTTTAGCAAAAGTGTGTTTGTTTGGCGGTTTTAACTGAGCCTATTGTTTATCTACATCAGATAGATAATCAGTGTAAAAAAGCAATTCCATTTCGTTAATAAATGTGAGAAATTTGCGCGTCTTTTTTTGACGTCGAATATGTGTCCCACGTTATTGGTTTTGTCGCCATGTTTCCAACTAGAGGCCGGTTGCTTTGAATACAGATATTGAAACTCCCTGGACAACCGAAGACTCGGCTCAACTCTATGGCATACGGGAATGGGGGGCCGGCTATTTTGATCTTTCTGAACAGGGCGATGTGACTGTAAATATTCGCTTTGATTCCGGTGATGTCAGAGTTTCGTTAGTTGAAATTCTCTCCGGTATTCGTGAAAGGGGAGTGCCGTTACCCGTTATTTTGAGAATCGAAAACCTGTTGGATTCTCAGTTGGCTCTGTTGAATGAGAGCTTTAATCAGGCTATCAGCGCCTGCGAATATAAAGGCTCCTATCGTGGTGTATTTCCTGTCAAGGTAAATCAGCAATGTCAGGTTATCGAAGAGCTGGCGCAATTTGGTGAACGCTATAATCATGGACTGGAAGCCGGCAGCAAGGCCGAATTGATCATCGCACTATCTTCTTTAAAGCCGGACGGCCGGCTCATTATCTGCAACGGGTATAAAGATGAAGAGTTTATAGACCTGGCGTTAAGGGCTCAGCGTCTGGGTTACCATTGCGTCTTTGTTATTGAAACTCCCACTGAGCTTCCAATCATTATCGAACGAAGCAAGGCTTTGAATATAAAACCAAAAATTGGTGTGCGGGTTAAGCTTTCCTCTAAGGTGACTGGACTCTGGAACGATACCAGTGGTGATCGAAGTATTTTTGGCCTGACTTCCAATCAGCTGGTTGATGTACTTGATAGACTTAAAGAGCATCAGATGCTCGACTGTCTGGAACTTTTGCACTATCACCTGGGTTCTCAAATACCTAATATTCGCGATATCCGTAATGGCGTCATGGAGGCTTGTCGCTATTACGTAAATCTGGTGAAAGAAGGTGCCTCCATGGGATACCTGGATCTGGGTGGTGGTCTGGCTGTGGATTATGTTGGATCAAAAAGTTGCCATGTGCACTCTAAGAACTACTCACTGGATGAGTACTGCACCGATGTGGTTGAGGTGGTGAAGAGCACACTGGACGCTCACGAAATTGCTCATCCGACCATAGTGACTGAATCGGGACGGGCAACTGTAGCCTATTCGTCGATGCTGCTTTTCAATGTTCTGGATGTTACTCACTTTGAGCCAGCACCGTTGCCGAAGCCGTTTCCTGTCGAGGTGCATGAGTTGATTGGCAATCTGCATGAGGTTCTGGGCAGTATTTCCCCGACAGATCTGCAACAGTGCTATAACGATGCTATTTATTACCGAGAAGAAATTGGTGAATTGTTCAAACGTGGTCAAATTGATTTACGTGATCGTTCTTTGGCAGAGAATGTGTTTTTAGAGATATTGCAGAGAATTAAGACAGAGTTGGAACAATGTCAAAGAATCCCGCATGAACTGGAAGGGCTGAAAGAATATCTGGCCGATATTTACTATGGAAACTTTAGTGTTTTCCAATCTTTGCCCGATATCTGGGCGATTGACCAGGTCTTTCCGGTGATGCCCTTGCACAGGCATCGTGAAAAGCCCTGCCGCGAAGCGATAGTGGCAGATATTACCTGCGATTGTGATGGCAAAATAGATAATTTTATCGACACCGAAAATCAGGATGTCAGATCAACCTTACCACTTCATCCCTTAAAGGATGATGAGGACTATGTTCTAGGAGTGTTTCTGGTAGGAGCTTATCAGGAAACACTGGGTGATCTGCATAACCTGTTTGGGGATACGGCCGTGGCCAGTGTTCGCATTAGTGAAGACGGTAGTTTTGACCTGGTTAAGGAGTTGGCTGGGGACAGTATTTCAGATGTGCTTAGCTATGTTGAATATCAGCCTCAATCGATACTTGAGAACTTCAGGAGAACGGCTGAAAAGGCGGTTCGACAAGGGACTATTTCCGCTGTAGAGCGGCGGGAGTTGCTGGATTCGTTTTCAGATAGTCTCCGCGGTTACACTTATTACGAAAGTTAGCCTCTTTGTTTTGGGCTTTTTATCAGATCGATTTATCGATTGAACATTATAGAAAGAATGGAAAAGTGGGGTGTTGATCATATGTCTAAAGTGCTGATTATTGGTGCCGGTGGCGTGGGTTCAGTGGTTGTGCACAAATGTGCCCAGGTGTCTGATGTATTTTCTGAGATAGTGCTGGCTAGCCGTACTGTGGAAAAGTGTCAGAAAATTGCCGATCAGGTTAAAGAACTGACCGGACGCCATATAGAAACTGCGCAGGTTGATGCTGACAACGTTCCCGAATTGGTCCAATTGATCAATCGAGTTGGTCCGGAATTGGTGATTAACGTAGCACTGCCGTATCAGGATCTGACTATTATGGATGCCTGTTTGGAAACCGGTGTTCACTATATGGATACTGCTAACTATGAACCCGAAGATACAGCAAAGTTTGAATATAAATGGCAGTGGGCATACCAGGAAAAATTTGAGAAAGCGGGGCTGATGGCGCTACTGGGATCAGGATTTGATCCAGGGGCGACCAACATGTTTACTGCTTATGCTGCTAAACACTATTTTGATGAAATTCATTACCTCGATATTGTAGATGTGAATGGTGGCGATCATGGCTATCCGTTTGCCACCAACTTTAATCCTGAAATTAATATTCGTGAAGTGACGGCGGAATGCCGACATTGGGATGACGGTCAGTTTGTAACCACTCCTGCCATGTCGATGAAACAATCCTTTAGCTGTCCAGAGGCTGTGGGTACCTATAATATTTATCGTATGTATCACGAAGAGCTGGAGTCTCTGACTCTGCACTACCCAAGTCTCAAGCGAGCGCAGTTCTGGATGAGTTTTGGTGACAGCTACCTAAAGCATTTAGAAGTCTTGGGTAATGTCGGTATGACGGGTATTGAACCTGTTGATTTCAATGGTCAGCAGATTGTGCCTATTCAGTTTCTAAAGCAACTCTTGCCAGATCCAGCGAGCCTCGGTCCAAGAACGACCGGAAAGACCTGTATTGGTTGTATTGTTCGAGGCATTAAAGATGGTGTAGAGAAAGTGGTTTATGTTTATAACATCTGTGATCACCAGGCTTGTTATCAGGAGGTGCAGTCCCAAGCAGTTTCCTACACGACAGGTGTTCCTGCGATGATTGGCGCCAAGATGATGCTTGAAGGGAAGTGGATGAAGCCTGGTGTATGGAACATGGAGCAAATGGATCCCGATCCTTTTATGGATGACATGAATCGGTATGGTTTGCCGTGGAAGGTCATTGAAGATCCCGACTATCAGTTGGCTCATTAACAATATCTTTAGAGCATTCTCTTTAAGGCTTTTTAAAACACCTTTATGTGATTTCTAGAGCCTTGTTCTGTAGAGAATGCTCATCTCCTTTTGAGTATTTGGATTTGAACAGTAAGACTTTCTCTCGTTTTGACCCGTCCCGGGTTCCGTCCCCCTGCTTCGTTATCGATGAGGTGGCAGTGGAGGAAAATTTGAAAGTGCTAAGACGGGTACAGGATGACAGTGGTGCTCGGGTCCTGGCGGCGTTAAAGGCTTTTTCTTGCTGGAGCCTGGGCTCGTTGACATCCCGCTACCTAAGTGGGGTCTGTGCCAGTGGGTTGCATGAAGCGCGGTTGGGCAAAGATGAATATTGCTGTAACAGGAATGCGCTTGGCGATGAGGCTAACGGAGAGCTGCATGTGTTTTCAGCCGCCTATTCTGAAGCAGACCTGCGGGAAATTCTGGATATAGCCGATCATGTGGTATTCAATTCTTTTAGTCAGTGGCAGCGCTTTCAGCCATTGTTAATTCGGGCTCAAGAAAAACGGCCGCAGTTAAAGTACGGCTTGCGAGTGAATCCCGAACACTCGGAAGGGGAGGTTGCTATTTATGATCCTTGCGCTCCTGGATCTCGCCTGGGTATTCCTTCCTCTCAATTTCAAGGGCAGGATCTCCAGGGTATCAGTGGTCTGCATTTTCATACGCTTTGCGAGCAGGGGCTTGATCCTCTTAAGAGAACCTTGGCTGTCATCGAGAAAAAGTTTGGCCAACTGTTACCAGAGATGCAATGGATTAACTTTGGAGGAGGTCACCATATCAGCCATCCAGACTATGATGTTGAAGGTCTGATTGAACTGATCAAAGACTTCAGTAACAGGTATGACATACAGGTATATCTGGAGCCAGGGGAGGCCGTTGCGATTCATACCGGTGTTATGGTGGCAGAAGTGTTGGATCTTATTTGGAATCAGTGCGATCAGGCCATTCTGGATACCTCGGCAACCTGTCATATGCCTGATACATTGGAGATGCCTTATCGTGCTGATATCTTTGGTGCGGGAAAATTGGATGAGAAAGCCTATAACTATCGTCTTGGAGGCATGACCTGTCTGGCGGGGGATGTGATTGGCGACTATAGTTTTGAACAACCACTCGTTCCAGGACAGCGGCTGATGTTTGATGATATGTCTCATTACACGATGGTTAAAACGACGACTTTTAACGGCATTGGGTTGCCAGCGATTGCTATTTGGAATTCCCGCAGTGATGAGGTGCGTATTGTTAAGCAGTTTGGCTATGAAGATTTTCGATCTCGACTGTCTTAATCAGCGCCTCTCTTTTCTCAAAAACTATATAAATTAATGTCCAGTAACAGGGTAGGCTGCTGTGGAAGATTATGATCAGTTGGTTGCATTGGATTATCCGGTTTTTTTGGGATCTGAGATACGGCAACCGCTGCCCGAAAATGCTCGTTTCCATATTGTGCCGGTGCCTTATGAAGAGAGTGTCTCCTATGGTGGAGGTACAGCTAAGGGCCCTTCATCAATTCTAAAAGCATCTTGGCAGTTGGAAACCTGGGATGGGCTGAGTAGTCCTTGTGACGAGGGGATTTACACCAGGTCTCCGGTTTCTGTAGAGGGTAGCGCTGAGCAGGTTATTGATAATATAGCAAAAGCAACCCAGGAAATTCTGGCATTAGGTAAGATGCCAGTGGCTTTGGGTGGAGAACATACGGTGACTTATGGACTCATCAAGGGATTCCTTGATGCCGGGGTTTCTGATTTTGGTGTTGTGCAAATTGACGCCCATGCGGATTTACGTGATGCCTATGAAGGAAACCCCTACAGTCATGCCAGTGTCATGAAGCGTATAGTGGATGAAAATGTTCCATTATTTCAGTTAGGTATAAGAGCATTCTGTCCTGAAGAAATCAGTACCAGGGAAGAGTTTGGCGTCTATTATCTCGACGCTGATCAGTTAGTACCTCAGCGCATTCACAATATCGAATTACCAGAGAGTTTTCCCAGTAAGGTTTTTTTTACTGTTGATATCGACGGTCTGGACCCTAGTGTGTTTCCGTCGACGGGAACACCTGTCCCAGGCGGCTTGGACTGGTATCAGACACTAAACCTGTTTGAGTCTGTTGCACGTCAGCGCAAAATTATTGGTTTCGATTTGATGGAGCATGCTCCTATTTCCGGATTCCATGCTTACGATTTTGCTGCCTCTATGCTGGTTTACAAACTAATGGGAATTATACAGCGAAATAGCCAGTGGAGCTGATCAGAACTTTGGCATCAGGGCTAGCGTTGATAGTATTATTGTCTGTCTAATGCACAATATACATGAGAGTTGAGAGATAATCTGTATGTCGGAACGCTATAGCGATGAGTACTGGATGTACTATGCCCTGGATTTGGCTAATAGAGCTGAAGCTTTGGGGGAAGTGCCGGTAGGGGCTGTCGTAGTAATGGATAATCGGGTTGTTGGCGAAGGTTGGAATAGGCCTATATCAGGAAATGATCCTACCGCCCATGCTGAAATCGTGGCGTTAAGAGATGCCGCCGCGCAGATTGAAAATTATCGACTGGTCGACGCCACTATTTATGTAACCATTGAGCCTTGTTCCATGTGTGCAGGTGCGTTAATCCATTCTCGTGTTAGTCGACTGGTTTTTGGGGCTGCTGAACCTAAGGCTGGTGCGGTAGGAAGTGCTAGTAATCTTCTGGACAGTCCTTGGGTTAATTACAGTATCGAATATGAAGGCGGTGTGCTTGCTGAAGAATGCAGTCACCGGATCAGCACCTTTTTTGAGAAGCGTCGTGAGCAGAAGCGATTGCTTAAACAGTCTTCCGATCAGTCTGGATCTTAAACGCTGCAGTTACAGGGTTTCCGGTAGCGTTTCAGGTGCTTGAGTGGGTGCTTCTGAAGCTGCTTCTGACTCTGCTTGCTGAATAGCCTGGGCGGCTTGGACTGCTTGAATGCGAGTCTCCAGTTTCAGTTGTTTTATATAGCGCCGAATATTCCTGACATAGGTTACCGGCTCTCTGCCTCTGGCGTACCCGTGCTTGACAGTCTTATACCAACGCGCCTGGCTTAGCAGTGGCAGGTGCTTTGCGACATCATCCCATCTGTCAGGATTCATTCCGGCTCTTTGCGTCAGGATACGAGCGTCTTCAAGGTGTCCTCGTCCGACATTATAAGTAGCCAGGGCAAGCCAGGTACGATCAGGTTCTTGTATACGTTTGGGAAGCCGGGATTTTTGCTGCGAGAAATAGCGAGCGCCACCCATAATGCTCTGTTGTGGGTCGGTACGCTTTTTGACCCCTACTTCTTTAGCTGTATCTCGGGTCAGCATCATAATACCACGCACGCCGGTAGGGGAGACTGCTTTAGGGTTCCAGTGAGATTCCTGATAACCAATTGCTGCTAGCATCTGCCAGTCAATTCCTGTTTGTTGAGCCGCCTCCTGAAACCAGTCTTTCAGTGCCGGCAGCCGCTCTCTTAGATGCTTGCGAAAGGTTAGATTATCGACCAGGTTCAGTCTTTGACCACTTTGAAAGTATTTGTTTTGTAGTCGTTTAATTTCATTTTTTGTATGGGGAATGGAGAAAAACTTATCAAGACTGCGCTTTAGGCTGCCGTCACTACGCTTTTTCAGCATCCAGGCAATGGGTTGCGGGTTTGCAAAAGAGAAAGCTATACCAAGGCGTGGGAAAAAAAAACTATTCGCAGCGAAGTCACTGGAGTCAACCAGGGTATAGTCCAGTTTTCCATCGTGGACTGCTTCCATCAGATCAAGTACTTCCAGTTCACTGCTTTCTTGCCAGCTTTCGATGCCAGGGTCGAGACTGCGTAATAGTTCGGAATGGCTGCTGTTTGACATCACCATAAGGCTGCCGCCTTTTAGGTCTTGATAGGTTTTTGGTGCTTTGTTTTTCTTTTTCTTTAAGTAGACCAGTTGGGTCTGACCCGTGTGATACGGGGGGGAGAAGTCAAAACGCTGTTGACGCTCTGCTGTCTGTGTTAGTCCTGCTGTGGCTATATGGGCATTGTTGAGTCTGAGGGCCTCATAGATTTCCTGAATATCACTGGCGGTAGAAATTTTTAACTTAACGCCAAGATAATTGGCGTAGAGTTTAGCGAGTTCATATTCAAAGCCATCATGCTCTCCATTAGAAACAAAATAGGTTGTGGGGCTGAGTCGGGTGATAATTCGAAGCTCTCCCTGCCTTTTAATGACATCCAATTGGGTTGCTGGATTGTAGCTGGCTAAAATAGGCACACAGAAAATCACGATGACGACCAGAAGTAACAGGCTGTCTTTTGATTTGAACGGATTTTTGAAAAAACTGTTTTGCCGCATTCGTTTTCCTGAGGTAGGCCTACCCTAATGCTACCATGCCTTAGATATTCGGATATCCTACTTAAATACGTATTCTACTGAAACCTATATCATTGCGGACGCTGTTTTTACCCGGTGAATTCATGCCATTTCAGAGGCTCATGTTAGTCAAATACAATTGCTACTCAAGCATGGTATCTACGAGCTGATTCCAGTATCATTCTGGCTTCAAAAATACTGGCTGTTATCTTCCCCAGACCTGCTTCCGAGAGGCCCATTTCCACATGCTTACGCTGCGTGGCGCACCCGCCCTTTCCGCTTTTCGTCGTCAGAAATTGCTTTCTGTATTACAGGAAAAAGTCCCTGTAATTTCAGGAGTATATGCTGAATTTACTCATTTTGCCGAGCTTGATTCTGAGCTCAATGAAGCCGAACTTAAGGTTTTGGAAACCATTCTTCACTATGGTCCAAAGGCTGACGCTGAGGCTATCGAAGATGTGAACGAATCTGATCAGGGAGTAGCCAAGAATGCTTTTTTCTTGGTCGTGCCCCGTCCAGGGACTATATCTCCCTGGTCGAGTAAAGCAACAGATATAGCTAAAAACTGTGGACTTGCCTCCATTAGTCGTTTGGAGCGTGGGATTTCTTATTCCGTTAAAAGCGAACAACCACTGTCCGATAGTCATCTTGATGAAATCAAGTCGATTTTACATGACCGAATGACCGAGTCTGTCTTGGACGGAGTTGAAGAAGCTGGGTCCTTATTTAGCCATGCAGCACCAAAACCCATCAATAGCGTTGATGTTCTGGGTGGTGGGCGTGAAGCGCTGGTGAACGCCAATATTAATCTTGGATTGGCATTGGCTGATGACGAAATTGACTACCTGGTTGATAGCTTTAATGAGCTGGGGCGTAACCCGGTTGATGTAGAGCTTATGATGTTTGCTCAGGCGAACTCAGAGCACTGCCGTCACAAGATTTTTAATGCCTCTTGGGACATCGATGGAGAAGCCCAGGATAAATCATTATTTCAGATGATCAAAAACACCCATGAACTGGGTGGTGAAAACGTGCTTTCCGCCTACTCGGATAATGCTGCTGTAATCGTCGGGAGTAAGGCCGGTCGATTTTATCCTGATCCTGATAATCAGGAATATCGTTACAATCAGGAAGATATTCAGATACTGATGAAAGTGGAAACCCACAATCATCCAACTGCCATAGCGCCTCATCCGGGGGCTTCTACTGGCTCTGGTGGCGAGATTCGTGACGAAGGTGCTACTGGCCGTGGCGGAAAACCTAAAGCAGGCCTCAATGGCTTTACTGTTTCAGACCTGAAAATACCGGGCTTTGAGCAACCTTGGGAATCTTCCTATGGTAAGCCGGACCGGATCGTCTCCGCTTTGGATATTATGATTGAAGGGCCGATTGGCGGCGCGGCATTTAATAATGAATTTGGTAGACCGAATCTGAATGGCTACTTTCGTACCTTCGAACAATCTGTTGAAGGGGCTGCTGGTGCTGAGGTTCGGGGATACCATAAGCCGATAATGATTGCCGGTGGTATGGGCAACATTAAAGATGACCACGTTGAAAAAGCAGAGATTGTCGTTGGTGCCAAACTTATCTGTTTAGGTGGTCCTGCCATGCTTATTGGTCTTGGGGGCGGGGCTGCGTCTTCAATGTCCTCAGGTGCTAGCTCTGCTGATTTAGACTTTGCCTCTGTGCAGCGAGAAAATCCTGAGATGGAGCGCCGTTGTCAGGAGGTTATTGATCAATGCTGGCAGCGAGGTGATCAGAATCCGATCGCCTTTATCCATGATGTTGGCGCCGGTGGGCTTTCCAATGCTTTTCCTGAGCTGGTAAAAGATGGTGGGCGCGGCGGTAACTTTGAGCTTCGGAATATCAATAATGATGAACCGGGGATGTCACCGCTTGAGATTTGGTGTAATGAAGCCCAAGAGCGCTATGTCATTGCTGTCAAGCCAGAAGATATGGAGCAGTTTGTCGCTATCTGTGAACGTGAGCGTTGTCCTTATGCGATGGTGGGTGAGGCGACCGAAGAGCATCATTTAACTCTGGGTGATAAGCATTTTGATAACAAGCCTATAGATCTGCCCATGTCGGTATTGTTCGGAAAACCGCCTAAAATGCACCGGACAATCGAGCGTAAAACATACCCAGTAGTTGACTTCGACAGTACCTCTATTGACCTTGCTGAAGCGGCAGAGCGGGTGCTTAAGTTGCCTGCGGTAGCGAGTAAAGGTTTTCTGATTACCATTGGTGACCGTACTATCACCGGGCAGGTGGCCAGGGATCAGATGGTTGGTCCTTGGCAGGTGCCTGTGGCTGACTGTGCAGTAACCACATCCTCCTACGATAGTTACACGGGGGAGGCAATGGCTATGGGAGAGAGAACACCGCTGGCTCTTGTAGACGGTCCTGCTTCTGGCCGTATGGCTATTGGTGAGGTTATTACTAACCTGGCATGTGCTCGAATTACAGCACTGGAAGATATTAAATTATCTGCGAATTGGATGTGTGCCACTGGCTATCCTGGAGAAGATGAAAAACTCTACGATACTGTAAAAGCTGTCGGTATGGAGCTCTGCCCTGAACTGGGGATTACAATTCCAGTGGGTAAGGACTCTATGTCCATGAGGACTGTTTGGACCGATGAGAAAGCAGATGGGGCAGAAAAGAGTGTTACTTCACCCCTGTCTTTGATTATTTCCGGATTTGCACCGGTAGCTGATGTTCGTAAAAGTTTGACTCCACAGTTGCGTACGGACCTGGGCGAAACTGATTTGATCTTACTGGATCTTGGAAGCGGTCAGAATCGCTTGGGTTTGTCAGCTTTGGCGCAGGTCTATCAGCAAGTCGGGGCGAGTGTTCCAGATCTCGATGACGCCGGCTTGCTTAAGACATTCTTTGCTGCGATTCAGGAGTTGAATGAGCAAGGGGAGCTACTTGCTTACCATGATCGGTCCGACGGAGGCCTCTTTACTACGCTGATAGAAATGGCGTTTGCTGGTCATACCGGGATAGATATTGATCTGGACCTGTTGGCATCAAATCCTGAGGAGTTTGCTGGCGCGTTGTTTGCCGAAGAGCTTGGTGCTGTTATTCAAGTCAGACGAGAGTCGACCGAACAGCTCCTGGTTGAGTTGAATGCTGCGGGACTGGGTGATTGCTCCAAGGTAATCGGAAGTCTGAATGCTGATGATCGTATTAACATCTGTTTTGACGATCAAGAGATTTATAGTGCATCTCGTACTCAGCTTCATAGCTGGTGGGCGGAGACGAGTTACAGAATCCAATCGATGCGTGATAATGCGGACTGTGCCAGGCAGGAATTTGATGGTTTGGCAGATTCTGAGAACCCGGGTCTACGCTTTGAGCTGAGTTACGATATTAACGAAGATGTAGCGGCTCCCTTTATTCATACAGGAGTCCGGCCGCAGATTGCCGTGTTGCGTGAACAAGGGGTTAATGGTCAGATTGAAATGGCAGCAGCCTTTGATCGAGCTGGTTTCTCCGCTGTAGATGTGCACATGAGCGACTTGATGGCTGGCCGCAAAACACTGGATCAGTTTAAAGGCGTCGTAGCTTGCGGTGGATTCTCCTATGGCGATGTTCTAGGGGCTGGGGAAGGCTGGGCGAAGTCGATTCTCTTCAACAATAAGGTGCGTGATCAATTTCAGGCCTTCTTTGATCGAGAGGATAGCTTTACTCTGGGGGTGTGTAATGGCTGCCAGATGCTTTCCAACCTGCATGACTTGATCCCCGGTGCTGATTTATGGCCTCATTTTGTACGAAATATGTCCGAACAGTTTGAGGCCCGTGTAGCCATGGTGGAAGTTCAGGAGAGTTCGTCCATCTTCCTGCAAGGTATGGCCGGTTCGAAAATGCCAATCGTTGTAGCTCATGGTGAAGGCTTGGCAGAATTCTCGGATACTCAACAGTTTGAACAGCTGCAGTCTTCCGGCTCAGTGGCGTTGCGTTATGTGGATAACTCAGGGCAGGTCACTGAAGCTTATCCGGCTAACCCTAATGGTTCTCCAGCGGGAATTACCGGTGTAACCACCCCGGATGGTCGGGTCACCATTATGATGCCTCATCCTGAGCGTGTTTTCCGTGCGGTACAAAACTCCTGGGCTCCCGATGGCTGGGAGGAAGATGGTGCCTGGTTACGCATGTTCCGTAATGCGCGGGCTTGGGTTGGTTAGTTTGGAATAAAAGCAGTGCCTGCTCTGCTATTAATAGCTGAGCAGGGTATCTGGCTGAATGAAGAGGAACGGGAAGCTTGGCTTCCCGTTCTTTTTATCGGCAAAAAATCAATACCACATGGAAAACGATAAACTGAAGCTATCTATGCCATCGTTGGGTTCTTCCAGTCCGGCATTGGAATAGTGGAAATAGTTTATCGCGACTTCGTATTGTTGTTGCTCACCAAATAACAGACCGGCAGACACCTTGTTTTCGAACTGCAAATTACCGCCGAGATCTGCTCCTTGAGGAGAATCATTCTGTACTTTGTCTTCGGATAAGTAAGCTGCGCCTATACCTGCTTCAATAAATGGGGCGATTCCGCTATCAAGCGCGTAGCGCTGCAGGCGAAATACCGGAGTGAAGGAAATGGCATATAAGTCTGAGGCGGCATTGGTGGTATTGACTGTGTCAGAGCTATTTTCCATGTACATCAGACCCAGCTCGTAATGCCCTCCTAGAAACCAGTTCCCTTCTTCGAACCATTTTTTATCCCACTGGAAGCGAGCTGCTGCACGATAGAGGTCGATTTTATCGTCACTGCTGCCCACATTGATGGTAAATCCGTCAACAGCATAGACAGGAGCTGCACACAGGGTGCTAGTTAAAACTAAGGCTGCCGCTATTGGCTTTAGATTCATCTGAATTCCCCTTGGTTGTTCTTTTCTGGTTATTTTTTGCTTCAACTAGCACCCTGGTAAGGGTGAAATATTGGCATTTTTATTCCATTAAAAAATGTTGTTCTCAAGCCTCGTTATAGCTGTGTTACTATATTTCGATTTCTCACTGATTGCTAAGGGAATTTATATGTCAGTCAGTCACTCCCCCGCGTGGCTACAACTTGAGAATCACTATCTCGCTGAAATAAAGAGAACAAGTCTGCACCAGTTATTTCAGCAAGATGATCGACGTTTTGAGCGTTTCTCGCTGCAAAAAGGTGATTATCTGCTGGATTTCTCCAAGCACCGAATGACCTGTCAAACCCTGCAGCACCTCCTTTCTTTGGTTGAGCAACAGGGGCTGGAACAGTGGATCAGCAAACTCTTTTCCGGTGACCATATAAATAGCTCTGAAAACCGAGCGGCCCTTCATACCGCACTAAGAGCTCCTGCGGATAGGGTAACTGTAGTTGATAATCAGCTGATTTCTCAAGAGATACAAGAAAATCTTGATCATATGGAACGTGTCGTCAAGCGTATTCATACTGGTCAATGGCGAGGATATAGTGGCAAAGCCATCACTGATGTAGTCAATATAGGTGTCGGCGGGTCAGATTTAGGACCTTTGATGGCCTGTCATGCGCTGGAAGAGTTTCGTTTGGAAGAAGCTAAAAATCTGCGATTGCATTTTGTTTCATCGATTGATGGAAGCCAGCTGGCAGAGAAACTTAAGCATCTTAGCCAGGAGACAACGCTATTTATATTATCTTCGAAGTCTTTCACGACAATTGATACCCTTTCCAATGCCGAAGCCGCAAAGCGTTGGTTGGCCGAAAAAATATCGTCAGAACGGATTCTGCTGAACCAGCATTTCATTGGTTGCTCTGCCAATGCTGACAAAATGACGGAAATGGGCTTTTGTAAAGATAATCAATTGCTGTTTTGGGATTGGGTTGGCGGTCGTTATTCATTGTGGTCTGTTATTGGTTTGCCGATCGCCCTGTTGCTGGGGATGGGTGGGTTCAGGCAACTGCTGGCAGGCGGTCATTGGATGGATAATCACTTTCGTGATGAGCCATTTGACCAGAATATTCCAGTCATGATGGCACTGATGGGAATTTGGTCGAGCAATTTTTTAGGCGTTAAAGGTCATGCTGTGCTGCCCTATGACGGTCGTTTGAAATTCTTACCGAATTATTTAAGCCAGTTGGAAATGGAAAGTAACGGAAAGTCTGTTAACCGGAATGGGCAGCAGGTTGATTATGAAACTTGCCCTATCCTATGGGGTGAAGTCGGCTCAAACGCCCAACATGCATTTTACCAGCTGTTGCATCAGGGGACTCAGCCGGTCAGCTGTGATTTTATTGCACCTGTTATTCGTTATCAGCAGGATCAGGCAGAAGGTACCCAGGGACAGTTGCAGGCTCAGCAGCAATTGACGCTTGCTAATTGTCTGGCACAGTCTCGTGCTCTGATGCTGGGAGATCATGCTATTGCCGATCAGGAACGGGAAGGGCGCAGTAACGACCAGCACTATGAGGGTAATCAATGCTCATCGACTTTTTTGATGAAGGAGCTAACGCCATTTTCCCTGGGGTCATTGATTGCTGCCTACGAGCATAAAGTCTTTGTTCAATCCGTGGTTTGGGAAATCAACCCTTTCGATCAGTGGGGAGTTGAGTTAGGAAAGCAGATAGCGAAGGAAACTTATAACGCTATTGTTTCAGGTCAGAATCGGTTTGATGACAGTTCGACCCAAGGGCTTTTGGAATTTGTTCGCAGTTATTCGAGTGATCGTTCTGAACCCTGAGCATTTATATTTTATTGACTAGTCTTTTATTGAGAATCAGCGCTCCGAATTTTTGTTCTGTGATTCTCGACACTAGTTCTCATTTTTGTAACAAGGAAGATAGGGCAATAACGTGAAGGTTTCTGTATATGGCAGTGGGTTAACTGGTTTGGTTACCGCCTGTGCTCTAGCTGATGTCGGTAATGACGTTGCAGTTATTTGTTGTGATAACAGCAACTTTGACAAAAACAGTGATGATAAAAACACAGCAGAAAAATTACAAAACGCAGTGATTGGCTTTGAAGAACCAGGTCTTAACCAAAAGCTGACAAACCAGCTGGCATCGGGACGACTGCATATTACCGCTGATGTTAAAAAAGGCTTCCACCACGGTCAAGTTCACTTTATTGCATTATCATCGGATCAGTTGGACCATGCAAAAGTGTTATTAAGCCAGCTGGCCAAAGAGATTTCATCGACTATTACGGTAGTTAACCAAAGTACATTTCCGGTGGGGTCCGCCACTCGCTTAAAAGCGCTTATGTGTGAATTGCAGGAACAGCGTGGGGTCATCCCGGATATTCATGTCCTGGCGTTGCCAAGCTTGCTGCAGGAAGGGGCTGCCATTGCAAACTTTGTTCGTCCACAGCGGATCTTAGTCGGGGCTGATGATGATTGGGGGCTACGACTGTTAACTGATTTGCTGAGGCCCTTTAACCGCAATCATGATCAGCTGATAGTGATGTCAACTAAGGCCGCTGAATTCACCAAATATGCGATTAATGGCATGTTGGCCACAAAATTGAGCTTTATGAATGAGATGGCTAATCTTGCGGATCAGTTGGAGGTGGATATTGAGCAAGTGCGCCAAGGGGTTGGGTCTGATCCTCGGATTGGTTATGACTATATCTATCCCGGCTGTGGTTTTGGTGGGCTATCATTTTCAGAAGATCTTATTAGTCTGGCTCGAACGGTAGAAGATAAGGTTGAGGATTCGTTTCTTCTTAAAACAGTGCTGGATACCAACGAGCAACAAAAGGAAGTGTTGTTCCGTAAGCTTTGGCGCTATTGGGACACTGAGCTTAAAGGTAAGACTATTGCTCTTTGGGGTGGAGCATTTAAGCCTAACACCGACAGTATTGATAATGCTCCCAGCCTGTTGTTAATGGAGGCTCTTTGGGCACAGGGAGTTCATATCCGACTCTATGATCCTAAAGCGCTACCAAAATTCCAGGAATATTTTGGTGATAGGAAGGGATTAACGCTTTGTGCATCGGCTTACGAAGCCGTTGATGGCGTTGATGCGCTGATGATTGTCACTGAATGGAAAGAGTTCTGGAGTCCTGATTTTGATTTGCTTGGAAAGCTGATGAATGAGCGGTTGATTTTTGATGGACGGAATCTGTTTGACCCTTCTTACATGAAGCAATTAGGATTCAGATATTTTGGTATTGGGCGTTCCAGCGAATTTGTCTGATAGTCGTATTACTGGTCCTTGTTGATGGCTGTTTCGTAGCGGCAGTGATTCGTAGTTGAAGAGCCTTGGAGTTTGGCTACCATGGTGGTTTGTAATTGCTTTAGATAACAAGCAACAGGCTGAAATTGAAGAAAGTTGAGAGTAATTTAATGGGTCAATCTAAGATCAATACCTGTGTCTTTCCGGTCGCTGGATTTGGTAGCCGGTTTTTACCTGCCAGCAAAGCCGTTCCAAAGGAGATGCTGCCAATTGTTGACAAGCCACTCATTCAATATGCGGTTGAAGAAGCTGCGGCAGCGGGCTTGAAGCAGGTCTGTTTCGTAAATGGCCGCCATAAACAAGCCATTGAAAACCACTTTGACCGTAACTTTGAGCTGGAAACCTCGGTGAAGGATACTGACAAAGAGCAGCTGCTGACTGGTATCAACCAATTGATGGATAGCTGCTCATTTGCATCTATTCGTCAAGTGGAAGCGAAGGGGCTTGGGCATGCAATCGGCTGCTCTGAGCCCATTGTTGACCATCAACCCTTTGCTGTTATTCTTCCGGACGATCTTTGTGTTAATCCCGGAGGAGAATCTGTGTTACAGCAGATGGTGGCGCTTTATGAGCGTTATCAGTGCAGTATTGTTGCGATTGAAGAAGTTCCTGTTGATCAGGTTAATAAGTATGGCGTTATCGACGGAGAAGAAGAAGCGGATGGCGTCTTTCGTGTGCGTACTATGGTTGAAAAGCCTGCTGTCGATGAGGCTCCTAGTAATTTAGCTATTATTGGCCGTTACGTTCTGACACCGGATATTTTCAAGCTTATCGCCGATACCAAGCCGGGCAAAGGGGGGGAGATTCAGATTACTGACGCATTAATGAAGCAAGCAGTTGAAGGACGGGTGATCGCCTATCGATTTAAAGGCACTCGATTTGACTGCGGAAGTGTACCCGGATATGTGTCAGCGACAAACTATTGTTTTGAACAGTTCTATAAAAGCTAAAGTTAAATAAGCAGGACGATGTATACGACCCCTGAAGGTATTTTCAAGGGTTGTACTTTGGAATTTACTTGCGATCAGTTTTTTGGGTTTTCATATGAAAATTGTAGTTACCGGTGGGGCTGGATTTATCGGCAGTGCCGTTATTCGATATTTATTGGCAAGTACTGGTTATTCAGTTGTAAATGTTGACTGTCTGACCTATGCAGGTAACCTGGAATCGATTCCTGGTGCTGAATCAGAGCCTCGTTACACTTTTGAAAAAGTTGATATCTGTGATCCTGAGGCAGTAAAAAGAGTGCTTTCAGAGCATCAGCCGGAAGCTATCATGCATTTGGCCGCTGAGTCTCATGTTGATCGTTCCATTGATGGTCCCGGTGCCTTTATCCAGACCAATATTATTGGTACTTACAATTTGTTGGAAGCAGCAAGGGATTACTGGGATGGTCTGGAAGGGGAAAAGCGATCATTGTTTCGATTTCATCATATCTCCACTGACGAAGTTTATGGTGATTTGGAAGGAACAGAGGATCTGTTTACCGAAGAGACATCCTATTCCCCCAGTTCTCCTTATTCAGCGAGCAAAGCCAGCTCTGATCACCTGGTCAGAGCCTGGCATCGCACCTATGGCTTGCCGGTTATAGTCACCAATTGTTCTAACAATTATGGCCCTTATCATTTTCCAGAGAAACTTGTTCCACATATGATTCTGAATGCTTTGCAGGGCAAGCCGCTGCCTGTCTACGGCGATGGCTCTCAGATTCGAGACTGGTTATATGTTGAAGATCATGCCCGGGCACTGATACAGGTGGTCACTGAAGGCGTGATTGGTGAGACCTATAATATCGGCGGACATAATGAAAAAACCAATCTTGAGGTGGTGGAAACCCTGTGTCAGCTGCTTGAGGAACGGGTCCCCGCAAAGCCAGAGGGTGTCGCGGCATACCGTGATTTGATTGAGTTTGTTAAAGACCGTCCAGGACATGACTTACGGTATGCGATTGATGCCAGTAAAATTCAGCGACAGCTTGGTTGGGTGCCTCAAGAAACTTTTGAGAGTGGGATGCGTAAGACGGTGGATTGGTATTTGCAGAATAAAGAATGGTGGGAGCGGGTCCTTTCCGGTGAATACCAGCTGCAAAGAATTGGTGAAGGTTGAGTTAGAGGTCTCTAGCTGATACTGCTGTCCGTCAGGATCATTCAGACCGGGTTTTTGAGTAGACCAACCTCTTTCAATCGGGCTCGTTATTGTCAGAACGCTTTAGCAGGCAGGAACATATTGGGCCTGTTTAGAGTTCTTTAGTCATGATATTTATTGAAAAAGCACAGGCTGTTCACTATGACAAATTGTAAAGGCATCATCCTGGCCGGTGGCTCAGGGACTCGACTTCATCCTATCACCCGGGGTGTTTCCAAGCAGATGTTGCCAATCTATGATAAGCCGATGATCTACTACCCATTATCGGTGTTAATGCTGGCAGGAATCAAAGACATCCTGGTGATTTCGACACCAGAGGATCTCCCCAGTTATCAGCGTCTGTTAGGGGAGGGAAGTCAATTTGGGATTTCCATCAGTTATGCTGTACAACCCAGCCCGGATGGTTTGGCTCAGGCTTTTATAATCGGTGAGGAATTTATCGGATCCAGTCCTGTTTGTTTGGTGTTGGGAGATAATATCTTCTATGGTCAGCATTTTTCCGACAAGCTGAAATCGGCCATTAACCGTGATCAGGGAGCAACGGTGTTTGGCTACCATGTTACTGATCCGGAACGTTTTGGGGTTGTTGAGTTTGATACCTCCGGAAAGGCTATCAGTATTGAGGAAAAACCCGACCAGCCCAAGTCTAATTACGCAGTTACGGGGTTGTATTTTTATGACAACAAGGTCATAGATATTGCGAAGTCAATTAAACCCTCTGCCCGTGGGGAACTGGAAATCACTGATGTCAATAACGCCTACCTGGCCAGCGGTAGCCTGAATGTTGAGTTACTTGGTCGAGGGTTTGCATGGTTGGATACGGGAACTCATGACTCGTTACTTGAGGCTGGTCAATTTGTCGCTACGATAGAAAATCGGCAAGGGCTTAAGGTTGCTTGTCTTGAGGAAATTGGTTACCGGAATGGTTGGTTAGACGCACAATCTTTAAGAGAAGAAGCAGAGGCGTTGGCTAAGACGGGCTACGGCCAATATTTACTGCGAATATTAGAGGAAGCACATTAATGATTGTTACCGAGGGACCAATCGCTGGAGCTAAGGTTATTGAACCCAAAGTGTTTGGTGATGCTCGGGGTTTTTTTCTGGAAACGTTTCAAGCTGATCGTTATGCAGAATATGGTATTAATCTTCCTTTTGTGCAGGATAATCACTCGCGTTCGCAGAAAGGCGTGTTGCGCGGATTGCATTTCCAGAAAACAAAGCCCCAGGGTAAGTTAGTACGCGTTGTTCGTGGTGAGGTTTTTGATGTTGCTGTAGATATACGCCCTGATTCCCCTTCCTTTGGTCGGTGGCAAGGGGTTATTTTGTCAGAAGAATCGATGCGTCAATTCTGGGTACCACCCGGTTTGGCCCATGGCTTTGTAGTATTGTCAGAAAGTGCGGATTTTGAGTACAAGTGTACGGACTACTACGACCCTTCCGACGAAGGGTGCTTGATCTGGGATGATCCTACAATTGCTGTTGATTGGCCTTTTCAGGATCCATTATTGTCAGAAAAGGACCGACTCGGACTGACATTGAAAGAGTTGTTTCCCGATGAGTTCTGAGTTTGGACATTACATTATTGAATATTACAGTATAAGAGTCCGGGTATGAGTGCGTCTCCAAATAGAGTCCTGTTAACAGGGGCAAACGGGCAGGTTGGTCGCTGCGTTCAGGACAGGGCTAAAATGGCTGACAGGGTAAACCGCTATGAATTGGTCGCTTTGGGTCGTAGTGATCTGGATATCACCAGCTTAACCCAGGTTGAGGAGGTGCTGTCCCGTTTTCAGCCCAGGGTGGTTATTAATGCTGCTGCTTACACCGCTGTAGATCGAGCCGAGCAAGAGCCTGAATCGGCTTATATGGTCAATGCTGAAGCCTCAAAAAATCTTGCGTTAGTTTGTGGGAAACTGGGAATCCCGTTAGTTCATATTTCTACCGACTATGTTTTTGATGGTTCGAACTCAACCCCTTATGATGAAGAGATGCCGACTTCTCCCCTGGGAGCTTACGGCCGTACTAAGCTGGCTGGTGAGGAAGCTGTTAGAGAGCATCTATCGCAACATCTCATTTTTCGGACTTCCTGGGTTTTTTCTGAATATGGCAATAATTTTGTAAAAACGATGCTTCGACTGGGGCAAGAGAGAGATCAGCTTAGTATCGTAAGCGATCAGATTGGTTGTCCTACCTATGCCGGTCATATTGCCGAAATAATTTTACGATTTGTTGATGAAATTAATGAAAAGGAATTTTCTGGTTGGGGAACTTATCATCTTTGTGGTGATAAGGCGGTAAGCTGGTTTGACTTTGCTCAGGCTGTATTTACCAAAGCTGTGGAAATTACTTTACTAGCGGATGCTCCTGAGCTGACTCCCATTTCGACGGCTGACTATCCTACTCCTGCGGCTCGACCGGCTTTTTCCGTTTTGGATAATAAAAAACTACAGGATATGCTGGGTTCTGATACTGTTCGAGATTGGCGCGCCGGATTGTCAACCGTACTGGAAAAGCTGGCCAGCTAATGAATAGATTCCAGATAAATACGCTGTAATCTATTCATTGCCATTTTTGTTGGGAGCGCTGACCCTGACCAACGACCAGAAGGCCTGCAAATTTAAGCGAGAGTATTAAGGAAGTACTTTTTTATAAGGCTTAACGACCACTTTGGCATAGACTCCTGCCTCAATGTAAGGGTCTTCGTCAGCCCAGGTCTGGGCTTCTTCTAAGGAATCAAACTCAGCGATAACCAGACTTCCGGTAAAGCCTGCTTGTCCGGGGTCCTCACTATCCGTAGCAGGGTGTGGTCCTGCCACCAGAAGTCGCCCTGATTCCTTGAGTGCTACTAACCGAGCAAGGTGATCCGGTCGGGCTTTCAGGCGATTTTCCAGGCTATTCTCAACATCTTCGCTGATAATGGCGTAAAACATATGATTGGTTCCGTTACTTTGATTCGATTTCTTCAGAGTAAAATTTACTATATGAAATCAAAAAATTACTGTTCGTCTAATTAATATTACTAGTCATTTCCTGAATTTTCTCCACTGGGTTCTTTCAGGTGCTTAGTCAGGTAGATACCCTGGAGTACTATAAATACCAAGGTCAGTCCAAGCATGCCGAAGAGTTTAAAGTTAACCCAGGCTTCTTCGCTCATGGTGTACGCGACTACCAGATTCAGTGCTCCCATGAGCATAAAAAATAAGACCCATGCCCAACTTAATTTGTACCAGACCGGCTCTGGCAATTCGATATTACCTTCCATCATTCGTTGGACCAGCGGTTTAGCACCTATGAACTGGCTCCCCAAGAAGGCAATTCCAAACAGCCAGTTAACAACAGTTGGTTTCCATTGAATGAAAGTTTTATCCTGAAACAGCAGTGTTGCCCCTCCCAGAACAATAACCAGTCCAAGAGTGACGAGTTGCATTTTTTCAACTTTGTGAGTCCGAATCCAGGTATAACCAATTTGAATTATCGTTGCAGGAATCAGCACCGCAGTAGCGATGATAATATCTTCCGTATACTGGTAGACAGCAAAGAATATGGCGATGGGAAGAAAATCAAAAAGCAGTTTCATAATAAAATCCGGTTTGGTTAATCGCCTTAGTATAAATAGAGTTGCCCGAAGATTTAAGTCGTTCTGTGCTCGATTAAATTTTTAGGGACCCGTTAGCCTAATAATAGAGCTATGATAGAGTGTCAGATAGTCCTTAATAGTGTCATGATGGCTCTATCGTGCCAACTCCATTTGTGAAGATGGTTGTCGTAGCCGTCAAGCAGTAGCATCCACAATCATAGCAGTAGTGTATTTCAAATGGCTTCAAAAGTAGATCTCCATACCCATACCCTGGCTTCTGATGGGGCGCTCAGTCCTGCTGATCTGGTCGCGAGAGCGGCCGCACACGGTGTGAATATTCTAGCGGTAACTGACCACGATACCTGCTCTGGTTTGCCTGAGGCGGCTGAAGCGGCTGAGAATCTGTCAGTTACGTTGATCAATGGCATAGAACTTTCCACGGTATGGAAAGGAATTGGTATACATATTGTCGGTCTGGATGTGGACCCTCTTCATGGTTCGATGCTTGCTGCTACAAAGTATCAGACTCGGTCCCGCAATCAGCGTGCGATTGAAATAGCAGAAAAGCTGGAAAAGCGTCATATGCCCGGCGTACACCAAAACGCCGCAGATATTGCAGGCACCGCTCAGATTGGTCGACCGCATTTTGCAAAAGCAATGGTGGCAATGGGTTATGTGAGTTCTGAGCAAGAGGCTTTTGAGCGTTATCTGGGAGCTGGCAAGGTTGGAGACGTTAAATGTCATTGGCCCTCGCTTGAACAGGTCATCAATTGGATCGAAAAATCAGGAGGGGTGCCGGTACTTGCTCATCCTGGAAAGTACGGTATGACATGGACAAAACTACGCACTTTTCTCGATGAGTTTATCAGTTTAGGAGGGCAGGCGATGGAAGTCAGCTATGGTGCTGAGAACCCTGATCGCTTATTTGAACTTTGCAAGCTGGCCCAGCGTTATAAATTGATGGCCTCGGTGGGTAGCGATTTCCACAGTCCTCGCTACAGTTGGACAGAAGTTGGTAAGTATCCACCCGTTAGGGGAACTCACGATCCTGTGTGGGCTCGATGGACTTAATTGACTCGATGAATTTAACAGCGACAGTCGAAGATACTTAAGATAATGCAGATGGTAATTGTTTGGTTGAGTATTTAAGGTATTGTTTGTATTAAAAAAAATACACTATGATGTATTGATTAAGTGCATCATATATTTAGATTACGGACGTAATAACAAGCTGCATATGGAGCATAAATAACGATGACAGTTCTAGTGACAGGTGGTGCCGGATATATAGGCAGTCATACATGCGTTCAATTGCTGGAAGCCGGCTATGATGTGCTGGTTCTTGATAATCTGAGTAATAGCAGTACTGAAGCGTTGCGACGAGTTGAGCAGATTACAGGGTATAAGCTGAGCTTCATCGAAGGTGATATTCGTGATCGTAGTTGTTTGGAGCAGCTATTTAGAGCCTATTCCATTGACTCTGTTATTCATTTTGCTGGACTCAAGGCTGTTGGTGAATCCTGTGAAATGCCTTTGACTTATTATGACAATAATATTTTCGGTACAATTTCCCTTTGTCAGGCAATGCAGGCTGCGGGTGTTAAACGTCTTGTTTTTAGCTCTTCTGCTACAGTCTATGGTGATCCGGCCAGTGTGCCTATTCGTGAGGATTTTCCCACTAGCGCCACCAATCCGTACGGTCGTTCTAAGCTGGTAGTTGAGGAGATTTTGAAGGATCTCTATGCTTCTGACAATGATTGGCGTATCTCATTGCTCCGGTATTTTAATCCTGTTGGTGCTCATGAGTCAGGGTTGATTGGTGAAGACCCTAACGGTATCCCCAATAATTTATTACCCTTTATTTCACAGGTCGCTATTGGAAAGCTGGAACAGTTATCGGTGTTTGGTAGCGACTATCCAACTCCAGACGGAACTGGAGTCAGAGATTATATTCATGTTCTGGATCTTGCTGATGGGCATCTGCGGGCACTGGAAACGATGAAAAAACAAAAGGGAGTGATGACTTGTAATCTGGGTACAGGGCAGGGTTACAGCGTGTTGCAAATGATCGCTGCGTTTGAAAAAGCCTCTGGAAATACAGTCTCTTATCGAACAGTTGATCGTAGGCCTGGTGACGTTGCTACTTGTTATGCAGATCCAGGCTATGCTCAGGAATTACTAGGTTGGTCTGCTACCCGTGGTCTGGAGCAGATGATGCTCGACTCCTGGCGCTGGCAATCGGAAAACCCGGAAGGATATCCAAAATAGAGAGTAGAGATTCACTCTACCGGCCGCTCCTGTCATGGGGGGCAGGTGCTGCTTTTAGCTGCCTGCTCTCTTTTAACGCAAAAAATGTCCCGATGCTTAGCAACATGGTATCCTTAGCTCCAATTTTTTGGGGTGATTCGTCCCCTGTTCTTTAGCTATTCAGGAGTTAACGTTGAGTAAGGATTACCAGCGGCTTTTGCCGGTGATTATGTCGGGTGGTTCAGGAACTCGGCTATGGCCAGCATCGCGCAGTCATTGCCCTAAACAGTTTCTGCCTTTGGTGAATGGCACATCAATGATTCAGGATACGGTGCAACGGCTTGAGGGGATAGGTAGCCTGTTGCCACCTTTAGTGATTTGTAATGATTCTCATCGGTTTTTGGTTGCTGAGCAATTCAGGCAGTTGGAGCTTGAACATAGCGGTATCATCTTAGAGCCTGTTGGACGTAATACTGCACCGGCAGTGGCTTTAGCCGCAATGCATGCAATGCGTGAAGGTGGTGATCCATTATTATTGGTGTTGGCCGCAGATCATGTAATGAAAGATCGAGCGGCTTTTCATCAAGCAGTTGAGTCAGCTCGATTAGCAGCTCAGTCAGGCAGTCTTATTACTTTTGGCATAGTACCTACACAGGCTGAAACAGGTTACGGATATATTCGGGCAGAATCTGGAACGAATGCTGAGGGCAATAGCCTGTCCGTCTCCGCCTTTGTCGAAAAGCCAGATTTTGAGACAGCTCAGGCTTATGTGGATTCAAAGGAATATTACTGGAACAGTGGTATGTTTCTGTTTTCTGCTTCTCGCTACCTGGAGGAACTCAACCGATTCCGGCCCGATATTATTCATGCATGTCAGCAGGCCTTGGAGAGTGAGCATTCTGATCTTGAGTTTATTCGGCTTGATGAAAAAGCTTTTGCTTCCTGTCCCGATGATTCTATCGACTACGCGGTAATGGAAAGAACCGAAGATGCCCGTGTTATTCCGCTGGATGCAGGCTGGAGTGATGTTGGAGCCTGGTCGGCGCTTTGGGAAGTTACTGATAAGGATGAGAGTGGCAATGTGCTGAAGGGAGACGTGCTCGTATCAGAAGCAAGTAACAGTTATCTGAGTGCCTCGTCCCGGCTTGTGGGTGTCGTTGGTGTAGATAACATCGTGGTTGTAGAAACTGCCGATGCTGTCCTGGTGGCTGATAAAGGTCGTGTTCAAGAGGTCAAGCAGATAGTCAATCAGCTAAAAGCCGAACAGCGTATGGAAGCGGTTGATCAAGTTGAAGTATACCGGCCTTGGGGAAGCTACGAATCCATTGATCAGGGTGAGCGATTCCAAGTAAAGCATATCAGGGTTAAGCCGGGTGAGAAGCTCTCGTTGCAAAAGCATCATCACCGTGCCGAGCACTGGGTGGTTGTGCAGGGTACAGCCAAAGTGACTCGCGGTGAAGACGTATTTCTGGTGAGTGAAAACCAGTCTACCTACATACCTATTGGTGAAACGCATCGATTGGAGAACCCCGGGAAGATTCCGTTGGACTTAATCGAGGTTCAAACAGGTTCTTATCTGGGGGAAGACGATATCGTTCGATTGAAAGATACTTATGGTCGTCATTCAACTGATGTATAGCGGAGTCAGCCTACGTTTTCTCCCATCAAGCGACTAGCATGTTCATGAATACAATAGCGGGTTTCAAATCTACAGCTGCTGTAGCTGAAAAGTGGCTGGTGCTGGCGCTTGTCTGTTTGTTTCCTGTTGTAATGGGAACTATTGAAAGTGCAGCCAGCACGATATTTATCCTGTTGTCTCTGGTTGGATTACTCACTATCTATAAAGACTGGAGACTGATCGCTTCTTGGGAAAAAGCGATTCTTTACGGATTCATGCTGTTTGTGGGCTATCAGCTTTTTAGCGTTTTGATGTCTGATGATTCTAATCGAGCCTGGCATCGATTTGAAAAGGTTGTCAGATTTCTCCTGGCTGTGCCTATATATCTTTTAATCCGTCGTTATGCCGATGTGGCTTACCGCGCGCTATTAATAGGACTCATTGTTAGTGGCCCTGTCATGCTTTGGGTGGCTTTTGAGACGATGGAGGGTGGGCGAGCGATAGGAGCGTACAATTATATTGTCTATGGGGATTTTTCCCTGATGGTTTGTCTCTCAGCGCTGAGTGCTGCATTGCTGGCTGGACGAGGCCGGTGGATGAACTTTATGTTGCTGGTGTCAGCAATGTTGACTCTGTATACCTCATTGCTGACTCAGACAAGGGGGGCTTGGCTGGTACTTCCTTTTGCTTTTCTGTTGTTTGTCTGGATTTGCATAAAGCGCTATCAGGGTAATAAACGTAACTGGATACTCGGGGGCACGCTGATCATAGCTCTTTCTGCAGGAGGCGCTCTAACTACAACTGATATATTTCAAGATCGTGCACAAAATGCGGTGGTGAGCTGGGATCAATATTGGGAAGGAACAATAGAGGGAAGTATTGGACTCCGTTTTCTTAAGTGGGAAGCTGCAATTGAACACTGGCAAGCACATCCTTTGATTGGTAGTGGTATTGGAGATTACTGGCTGGACACCAAGGAACTCGCGGCAAAAGAGCCCCGTTTTAGAGTGATAGAGGAATATACAGAAGCCCACAGCCTCTATTTTGAAGTTCTTGCCACAACAGGTCTGATTGGTTTCTTGCTATTGATTTGGGCTGTCTTTTTTCAACCTTTTAGATACTTTTGGCAGCGCATTTATGATTCCGGGAATCCTATCGTCCAGTACCTGGCTTTTGACGGGGTGCTTATAATAGCCGCGGTGATGATAGATGGCATCAGTCAAAACTGGCTGTCACGAAATCCGTTGACTACCGCGTATATCTTTTTTTTAGTGTTGTTTTTAACTGGGATTGCTAGGTTGGAGTGCAGTAAACAGAATTAAAGTGAAGACTGAGATCCATTAAACACCTTATACGTTTGTACGCACCGCAGATACCTTCTAGATCTACAATTTAAACTCTTTCCTGGTTGTTAGACCGTTCGGTCATTTCTAAAATGACGTCTTTATCAATCGTGTATTGGTAAGCGATTGAGGAACCCACCTTGCATTGGGTGGGTTTGTTATTCTAGGGTAGTCGGTTTTCTGTAAACTAGGACTCAGCTAAAGCCAAGGGTAAGTTGGGTTAGCGCAACGTAACCCAACAACAGCTTTTGATCAGGAGGGCTGATCGTTCCAGGGT
>NZ_MIEQ01000054.1 GCF_001968815.1 Motiliproteus sp. MSK22-1
CAGTCACAAACTAAAACTGAAAGGAGAATCAATGAGAAAGACAATGAGTGAAGTTGCTGAACTTGATCAGTAAGGTTGCTACTATCCAGATTAACGCGTTACGGGATTAGGGTGATCAAATAGTTCCGGAATGGCTGATCAAGTTCTCCAGAATACGCAGTAGCCAATGAGCATGATCTGAACCAGGCCGAGCACCTTCTACATGGTGATGAAGCCTATGCCTTTGCCGATGCGGGCTATATCGGCGTCGAGAAACGGGATGCTTTCAAAGACAGTGAAACTCAATGGTATGTTGCAGAGCGGCCAGGTCGCATCAGAGCGCTGAAGAAGCGAACGGCCATCAACCAGATCAAGAAGGGTATAGAACAAACCAAAGTCAGTATCCGAGCAAAGGTCGAGCATCCGTTCCGGGTTATAAAGTGTCAGTTTGGTTTCACCAAAGCCCGTTATCGTGGGCTGGCTAAAAACGACTCTCAGCTTGCCATGCTGTTTGCACTATCGAATCTGTTTCAGTCGAGACATAAGCTTCTGGCTTAGGATAAATCTGTCTGCTGAGCGCAAAATGGGCTCAATGGGCAGTAAAAAAGCAAAAAAAAATGATGACTCGGAGTTAGTTCTGCGTGGAAACTAGAAGTCAGACGGTTTGAAGCTACTTGTTCAAACCGCTACAGTTTTTAATTTTTCTAATTGACAATAGGTTGAATTAGGCGTTTCGAAGTCGATACTGCATGCCTTACTTGTCGATGCTGTAGCATCTGTAGTTTAATTAGTATGACATGATTATTAGCCAAATGGGGCAACTTAATTGCTTTATATGAAACGTTGAAAGCCCCTATTTTTTGGATGTGAAATAAGTGTACCTGCCTAAGCCTATAAAAATCTGCCATGTCATTAGTAGCTTAAAGATAGGAGGTGCACAGTTATTACTAAAAAATTTGTGCGCCTCCCTTAAAACACCAGAATTTAAGCATGTTGTTGTTTGTTTGACAGGGGACACGAATCTCGCGCATAAATTTCGTAGCTATGGCGTTGAATTGTATTTTGTTGATATAATTGGTTTTTTTTCTTTGATTCAAGGCGTTATAAAACTCCGGGATATATTGGAGTTGGAGCAACCAGATGTCATTCATACATGGTTGTACCATGCTGATTTTTTGACAACGCTAGCAAGATATCGCTTACGGGCATGCCCCTTACTTTGGTCAGTTCATCATGCTAATGAGAAGTCTGAGGGAGATAAGTTGCTAACTAAATGGCTGGTGAAACTGCTGTCTTTGTTATCAAATAAGTTCCCGTCAAGAATCGTCTATTGTTCAGAGTATGCTAGGGCAGTTCATACTCGACTTGGATATTGTTCTGGGAAAAGTTTTGTCATAAATAATGGGATTGATACAACACGTTTTTGCTCGTCACTTTCGTTACGTGCACACTTTCGGCACCAGCAAGGCATAGGTCTTAGTACTGCTGTTGTTGGTATGGTTGCAAGGTATTCTCCGATAAAAGGTCATAAAGTTTTTCTTGATATGGCCCGTGTTTTACTGACAACGGAAACAGATATCAGATTTGTGATGATAGGTACAAATATCAGTGCAAGTAATCGTGAGCTAATTGGCATCATTGATAGTTTAGGATTGCGCGACTATTGCACTTTGTTGGAAGAACAATCGGATATTGAACGTGCTATGAATGGGTTTGATATTCTTGTATGCCCCTCGTACTCTGAATCATTTGGGTTAGTAGTAGTAGAGGCGCTTGCTTGTGAGGTACCTGTGGTGTGTTCTGATCTTGAAGTGCTCCGAGATATTGTGGGTCAGAGGTTTACAGCACCTGTTGGTAATTCACATTTGCTTGCAAGAAAGACATATGAGTTAGTTCGTGCAACACGAGCTGAAAGAAAAACTATCGGGTCTCAAGGTAGAAAGCAGGTGATAAAAAATTATGATGAGAATGTCATGTTAGAAAAGTACAGACGACTCTACCACGAACTTCTGCATGCTGGTGTTGGCTGAAGATGGCTGCTGAGATACTTTAAATGGCGACACTTAACCCTAGAAGTTTGTTTCGACAAGTATTTCCGACAGCACGTAGGTTATTGGTAGAAAGAGATGCTAAGCGTTGGTTTATTAATGATTACAAGCGAGTTCTAGTGATTGGTGCAGGACACGATCCTTATAGAGATTATTTTTTGAATACTGACTTTTACTTGGCACTCGATATTGTCGTTACTCCTGGTTCTACGGAAATAATAGCAGACGGTACTGCTCTACCATTTGAGGATTCGTCATTTGATTGTGTTGTTGCTTTGGAGGTAATGGAACACGTTAAAAACCCTATAAAGCTTATAGAAGAAGCGTATCGGGTTCTTTCTCCTGATGGTCATCTTCTTCTATCAGTTCCTTTTATCTTCCATCAACACGGGGACCCATCGGATTATTGGCGACCAACAGTTCAGGCATTAAAAATGGCAACGTCTAGGTTTGTATGTTCAGAAATATACCATCAAGGCAATCGGATTCACGCCATATCAGATCTGATTACGACAGCATTTTATCCTCGATCAGTATTCTGGCCGCTTCGCATTGTAAATCATTTGATCGTCCATCCTTTTTCCTGTTTATCTTCTAGGCAAAGCGGAGGCTCAGCCCCATCTGGTTTTTTTGTGGTGGCTAGTAAATAATAAATTTCAGCATGTTTTCGAGTTGGCAGAATTTTGTTTTGTCAGTTTTCTTAGGTTTTGATCAAGATGAGTATAGTCAGCTAATACATATTCTATGAGATATGCTGAGTGAGTAGTTTATGGACAAAAAAATTCTACTATTTGTTGTAAACGATCCCGGATTTTTTCTTTCCCATCGTTTACCTCTTGCAGTGGCTGCAAGAAATGATGGCTTCAATGTTCATGTTGCAACGATGGGTGGGATTGGGGCTGAATCGATTGAGAAATTGGGATACCCTCACCATGTGATCCCTCTTTCGCGGAGCGGCCTAAATCCTATAATTGAATTAATAGCCTTTTGGTCTATTTGGCGCCTTTTTCGACAGCTACGTCCACAATTGGTCCATCTCGTTACGATAAAGCCTGTAATTTATGGCGGAATTTCAGCGCGAATAGTGAAAATTCCAGGGGTCATTTCAGCTATTTCAGGTCTTGGTTTCCTATTTGTAAAAACAGGCAGCTTACGAAAGAGAGTGCTCCGTCATATGGTGCTGTTTTTGTATCGCTTGGCTATGGGGCATCCAAACCAGCGAGTGATTTTCCAAAACTCAAAGGATATGGAGGAACTAGTTGACGCTGGTTGTGTACTGAGAGATAAATCGGATTTGATTAGAGGCTCAGGTGTCGACCTGGAGGAATATTCAGCAAAGCCAGACCCTGTAGGTATACCGGTTATAGTAATGGCGTCAAGGCTATTAAAGAACAAAGGGGTTAATGAGTTTGTTGAAGCTGCTCGAATACTTCAGTCAGACGCTATCAAAGCACGTTTTCTGCTAGTAGGTGAACCCGATTCAGGTAATCCTGAAAGTACTAGTATTGAATCCATATGTGCTTTACAAAAGGAGGGAGCTGTTGAGTGCCTTGGTTATCGAACAGATATATCGGAGCTTTTTTCAAAAGCCCATATAGTTGCGTTGCCCTCTTATTATGGTGAAGGATTGCCTAAAGTTCTTGTCGAGGCAGCTGCCTGTGGGCGAGCGGTTGTTACCACAGACCATCCAGGCTGTCGTGATGCAATAGACCCCAATGTGACAGGGCTGTTGGTTCCTGTGCGTGATGCTGACGCGCTAGCTTCAGCAATACAGCGGCTAATCGAAGATGCCGAGTTACGTCAACGTATGGGAATAGAGGGAAGGCGGTTAGCTGAAAAAGAGTATTCAATTGAGAAAATCGTGCAAGCTCACTTAAAAATTTATCAAACGCTGGAAGAGCAGGAATGAGCAAACAAGATCATATTTGTTTGCTGTTGACTGGCTCAACTGGGTTTTTGGGTATGGCATTGACTAGACGTTTACTTGGTGACTTGCAATATTCACTGGTAGTGACGAGTCGTTTTGATGTTTCAGGATGGCCGTTAGACGTAGTGCCTGTGAGTATGGGAAGTTTAGAGGAAACGAACAAAGACTGGATGAAGGTTCTAACTGGCATCGAAGTGATTATCCACACCGCTGCCCGTGTGCACGTCATGAATGACTCTGTTTTCAGTCCATTAGATGAGTTTCGCCGTGTCAACGTCGAAGGTACTCTAAATCTAGCGCGACAGGCAGCCGCTTCAGACGTAAAAAGGTTCATATTCATCAGTTCTGTTAAAGTAAATGGAGAAAGTACATCACCTAGCCGTCCTTTCACAGAACAAGATATTCCTTTACCTGTTGATCCTTACGGAATTTCAAAATTAGAAGCTGAGGAGGGCTTGCGATCTCTAGCAAAAGAGACTGGGATGGAAGTTGTCATTATTCGGCCACCATTGGTATATGGTCCTGGTGTTAAAGCTAACTTTAAAAGAATGATGCAGTGGGTGGATAGTGGTATACCACTGCCGTTAGGTGCTATTCGTAACAAACGTAGTTTAGTAGCGCTAGATAATTTGATTGACTTTATTATTACTTGCATTGAACATCCAGATGCTGCAGATCAGACGTTTCTAGTTGGAGATGGAGAGGATCTTTCTACCACCGCACTCTTACATCGAGTTGGAAGAGCTTTGGATAAACCAGCGCACTTGATTCCGGTACCTCCAAAGATATTGAATTTTGGCCTGTCTCTTATTGGTAAACAAGCTATATCAAAACGGTTATGTGAATCTTTACAGGTGGATATATCCAAAGCACGTGAAGTATTAAATTGGGAACCGCCAGTCAGTATTGACACCGCATTGCGTATGACGGCTGAGTATTATTCAAAAAATAAGCGTAAGTGAATTTATATATATGGCCGATAGTACACCAGAGAGATGAGGTTAATGAATTATTGGTCATTGTGTATAGTTTGTGGAGCGTTTTCTTGGTTTCTAACCGGTCTGTTGCATCGCTATGCCTTAGCCAAAAATTTGCTGGATGTCCCTAATGACCGCAGCTCACACTCGGTACCCACTCCCCGTGGAGGTGGAATTGCGATAGTTTTAACTTTTATAGTGGGATGTGGTGTTTTAGTTGTTCAAGAGGGGGCTTCATATCGCGAAATCTTTGGATTGGTTGGTGCAGGTGGTATAGCCGCTTTAATAGGTTTTATCGACGATCACCGTCATATAGCTGCTCGTTGGCGGTTGATAATACACTTTTTTGCGGCTGGTTGGGGACTTTATTGGTTAGGAGGTATGCCTCCTCTGATGTTGTTCGATATTGCTTTTGACTTAGGTTGGATAGGACATTTATTGACGGCGGTTTATCTCGTTTGGTTACTGAATCTTTATAATTTTATGGATGGTATTGATGGTCTTGCTGGAATTGAAGCGATTACCAGTGGTTTTGGAGCAGGGGTTGTTTGCTGGTTGGTGCTATCTGATCCGCTATCTTTAGCTGTATTCCTTCCATTCTTATTAGTTGCTTCCGTTATTGGATTTCTTTTTTGGAATTTCCCGCCTGCAAAGATATTCATGGGCGATGGTGGTAGTGGTTTTCTAGGGTTGGTTTTCGGGTTGTTATCGTTGCAGGCTGCGTGGGCAGCACCAAAATTATTTTGGTGCTGGATTATATTGTTGGGTGTTTTTTTGGTGGATTCGACTGTTACTTTAATTCGCCGATTACTACATGGAGATAAGGTGTATGAAGCTCATTGTTGCCACGGGTACCAGTACGCTTCCCGTAAGCTAGGTGGACATAAAGTAATTTCCGTTTCTGTTGGGCTTATCAATATTTTCTGGCTGACCCCAATAGCATCGCTCGTTGCCTTGGACTGGTTAAATGCACTGCTCGGTTTAATTCTTGCCTATGTTCCTCTGTTTTGGTTAGCGGCTCATTTTAAATCGGGAGCTGCTCATTTGCAGGAGGTTTGACGAGTTTTGTTCTGCAGCTGCTAAAGTTTCAGCAAAATTGAGATTTATAAAGAATATGCAGAAGGTCGGCAAGTTATTATTTTCCCATTGCAGTAGAATCCTGCTGTTGATCAAAAGAGTAGTCACCTTATGAAAGTTTCAATTTTCGGCACAGGGTATGTTGGATTGGTTACTGGTGCCTGCCTGGCTGAGTCTGGTCGCCATGTTTGCTGTGTAGATATTGATGAAAGAAAAATTGACGCTTTGACATTAGGCGATATTCCGATTTATGAGCCAGGTCTAAAGAATTACGTCCAAGAGGGGATCGGTTCGGGTCGATTGGTTTTTACAAATGATGCTCGCTCAGCCATTAAGGACAGTGATGTTATTTTTATTGCTGTCGGAACCCCCCCCGACGAAGATGGGTCTGCAGACCTTAAGCATGTTCTGGATGTTGCCAGGACCGTTGGGCGTCTGATGGACGATTCAAAAACAATCGTTACCAAGTCTACCGTGCCTGTTGGTACTGCTGATAAGGTTCGTATTGTCATGGAACAAGAATTAGAAAAACGCTCAGCTGATATTAGTTTTTTTGTAGCCTCCAATCCGGAGTTTCTAAAGGAAGGGAATGCAGTTGGCGATTTTATGAAACCGGACAGGATTATTGTTGGTACGGACTCGGAGGTCGTTCGTGAGCAAATGCGTGAGCTTTATGCTCCTTTTAATAGGATGCGCGACAAGCTCATTTTTATGGACATTCGTTCTGCTGAACTGACTAAATACGCAGCAAATGCCATGCTGGCTACTAAAATTAGTTTTATGAATGAGATTGCGAATCTGGCAGAGCGTTTAGGGGCTGATATTGAAAGTGTCAGAAACGGCATAGGCTCAGATCCTAGAATTGGCTATCATTTTATCTATCCTGGTTGTGGTTATGGCGGTTCTTGCTTTCCTAAAGACGTCAACGCTTTAGAGAGGACTGCTTACCAACACGGATATAAGGCTGAGCTGTTGACTGCAGTAGAGTCCATTAATAAGCGTCAGAAAGAAGTGCTATACCAAAAAATTTCCAGTTATTTTAATGGCAAGCTGGAGGGAAAGTGCATAGCGATTTGGGGGTTGGCATTTAAACCTAATACCGATGACATGCGAGAGGCTCCCAGCCGTACTTTGATGGAAGCGCTTTGGCAGAAAGGAGCTCGTGTGCGTGCATATGACCCGGAAGCTCTAGAGGAAGCTCGTCGTATTTACGGAGAACGCAGTGATCTTGAGTTAGTTGATAATCAGGAACAGGCGCTGGAAGGAGCGGATGCTTTGGCGATCTGTACCGAGTGGAAAAGTTTTTGGGCTCCGGATTTTCAATCTGTTAAGGGGCTTTTAAACTCAGCTGTCATTTTTGACGGGCGAAATCTGTATGACCCTCAGCTTCTTAAAGACTTGGGATTTGATTACTACGGCATAGGGCGAGGAGATGGTTAGGTTGATGGATCTAATTACTGACTTTTTCCGCTGGCGAGATAAATCTCATGGCCGTCACAGCTTAAATCTAGGGTTTTAGGCTTATATGCTGAGTCATATTTTGAGGCTTGACAGACTCTACAAGGCAGCGCTGGTTGCTTTGATGGATTCTTGTCTGGTTATTATTTCGCTTTGGGTAGCATATTCACTTCGGCTTGGTGAGTTGTATGTTCCTGCGGGTAGTCAATGGTTATTATTTGCAGTTGCCCCTGTTATTGCTGTGCCTGTCTTTGTCAGGATGGGGCTCTACCGAGCAGTAATTCGTTACATTGGTCATCGGGCCATGCTGACGATAGCTTATGCAAATGCGGTGTTGGCGTTGTTATGGTCACTGCTGCCTTTTTATCTGCCGAACTATGTTGATATTCAACTTTTTTCACCTCGTTCCTTGCCGTTTATCTTTTGGATGGTGCTTTGTATTACTGTTGGAGGCAGCCGTCAGGTTGCACGTTGGTTTATCTCTGATCTTTTTCGTTCGTCCCAGGGAAAATACATTCTGATATACGGTGCAGGAGAGGCCGGTGTTCAGTTGGCAAGTTCGTTAAGTCACAGTCATAGCCTGAGGTTGTTGGGATTTATTGATGATGATCAGAAGTTACATGGTCATCAGGTTGCCGGGCTCCAGGTTTATGGGGGGCAGTCAGCAATAGCTGGATTAAAGGATAGTTGTGGTTCTCTTGAGGTGCTCTTAGCTATGCCTAGTGCCAGCCGGGAGGACCGTAGACGAATAGTTGATGGTCTGGAGAGATTTGAAGTCGCTGTGCGAACAATGCCTTCTTTAGATGATATTGCGCTTGGGCGAGCGGACTTAACAGAATTGTACGATGTGGGTATGGCAGAACTTCTTGGCAGAGAGGAGGTGACACCTGATGCGAGTTTGCTTAGTCGATGTGTTTCAGATCGGCATGTGCTCGTTAGCGGTGCTGGCGGGACTATCGGTTCTGAGCTTTGCCGACAAATATTATTGTTAAAACCGACCCGCTTGATTTTGCTCGAGCATTCAGAATTCCTGTTGTATCGAATAGAAGATGAACTGCAAAAGAGAGTGCATGGTTACAATCTGGCAGTTGAAGTTATTGCGGTATTGGGGACAGTATTGGATAGGGGATTGGTTGCAAAGCTACTGAGAACCTACAATGTTACCACCGTCTATCACGCTGCTGCTTATAAACATGTTCCGATAGTTGAACACAATATTCTGGCTGGGGTGAGGAATAATGTTATTGGAACATACAACATGGCGATGGAAGCTCTCAATGAGGGAGTGGAAAACTTTGTCCTTGTATCAACTGATAAAGCGGTCAGGCCAACAAATACAATGGGTGCAAGCAAGCGGCTTGCTGAAATGGTATTGCAGGGGTTGCACGATAAACAACAGAAAAAAAATGTATCAACAGCATCAATAAAATCTGACCAGCAAACTTGTTTTTCAATGGTTCGATTTGGTAACGTGCTGGGCTCATCTGGATCGGTTATCCCCCTTTTTAAAGATCAAATTGCGCAAGGTGGGCCGGTTACTGTCACCCATCCTGATATCACTCGATACTTTATGACTATTCCAGAGGCGGCTTTGTTGGTTATCCAGGCAGGCTCCATGGGAGAAGGGGGGGATTTGTTTGTTCTTGATATGGGTGAGCCTGTTAAAATTGCTGAATTAGCAGCGAGGATGATACGGTTGTCTGGTTATCAGGTTGGTAACAATGAAGGTAACGGTATTGCCATCGAGTATACTGGTTTGCGTCATGGTGAAAAGCTGTTTGAAGAGTTGTTAATCGGAGATAATGTCCGAGGTACTCAGCATCCCTTAATTATGGTTGCTGATGAAAAAGGACCTGAGTGCCAGGATATCGGTCAATTGGTTTCAACCCTTGATGGATATTTGAAACTACAGGATGTAGAAAAGGTCAGGCAGTTTTTATTGGACCAGGTGAGTGGTTATTTACCTCAATGTGGTATTGAGGATACTCTGTGGCTGGAGACGAAACGGCTAGAGACGAAACAACATAATTAAATGAACGAAGGAAGAGAGTGAATGGAGCGTTCGGATCGATTTAATGAACTGAAATTGGCAGTGATTGGGCTTGGTTATGTCGGGCTTCCATTAGCGGTTTCTTTCGGGAAAAAATTTGAAACAGTAGGATTCGATATAAAAGCTGAGCGAGTTGATGAGTTGCTGGCTGGCCGGGATTCTACATTGGAAGTTAGCGCAGAAGAACTGCGACAGACAAAGCACTTGAGTTTTAGTTCTGAAGCAAACGATTTAGCGGACTGCCGCGTTTATATTGTTACGGTACCAACACCTATTGATGAATATAATCAGCCTGACCTTACCCCGCTGAGGCGGGCTTCAGAGCTTATAGGAAGGGTGTTATCTGATGGTGATACCGTGATCTATGAGTCCACAGTATATCCAGGGGCGACAGAAGAGGTTTGTGTGCCTATTCTGGAGCAGGTATCTGGACTGAGTTTTAATAAAGAATTTTATGTCGGCTATAGCCCCGAACGGATTAATCCGGGTGACAAACAGCACCGTTTAGAGACCATCTTGAAAGTTACCTCGGGGTCGACACCGGAAGTAGCTGATTTTGTTGATAGGTTGTATGGATCAATTATTACTGCAGGTACTCATAAAGCAGCTTCCATTAAAGTGGCTGAGGCAGCGAAGGTGATAGAAAACACTCAACGCGATCTAAATATAGCGTTGATCAATGAGCTTGCGATTATTTTCGATAGGCTGGAGATTGATACCGGAGAAGTACTGAAAGCAGCCGGTACCAAATGGAACTTTTTGCCTTTCCGACCGGGTCTTGTTGGCGGTCATTGCATTAGTATTGATCCCTATTATTTAACTCATAAAGCTCAGGCAATTGGATACCACCCAGAAATAATTCTAGCGGGTCGGCGATTAAATGACGGTATGGGAGCATTTGTTGTCTCTAAGGTTATCAAATTGATGACTCAGCGGAAGATACAAGTAGTGGATAGTCGAGTACTGATTTTAGGGCTTACCTTTAAAGAGAACTGCCCAGATCTTCGTAATACTCGAGTCGTTGATATGATTCAGGAGTTATCTGAATATAATGCACAGATTGATGTTTATGACCCTTGGGCCGATAAGGCCGAGGCGCAAAAAGAATATGGAATCACCTTGTTGGAAGAACCCAAAGAAGGCACCTATGATGCGATAATTCTTGCTGTGGGTCATGATCAGTTTGCGAAAATGTCAGCTGAAGATATTCGTTCTCTCGGTAAAAGCAATCATATTGTATATGATATTAAGCACCTGCTGCCAGCATCTGAAGTAGATGCCCGTTTATAAACAGTCAAAGTATATAATGGTTAGGTTGTATAAGGGTTAAGCCCCGCTCTTTATTTAACAATTCTGCTCTTAAGTACAGTGTAGGCTCGATTCCTCGTATGGAAACGACTATTGATAATGATGAGAACGACACAACTAGTTTGAAGGATATAGCATGAAAGTATTAGTTACTGGAGCTGCAGGATTTATTGGTTCTCATGTTTGCCAAGTGTTGCTTGCGCGAGGGGATACAGTTGTCGGTCTTGATAACATCAATGATTATTATGATGTTTCACTAAAGCATGCGCGGCTGGAACGTCTATATAATCATAAAGTTAGTGAAAATTTTAACTTTGTAAAGATTGACTTGGCAGATCAAGCGGCCATGGATAATCTGTTTGTGACTGAGCAGTTTGATCGAGTTGTTCACTTGGCAGCTCAGGCTGGTGTTCGTTATAGTATCGAAAATCCTAGGGCGTACATTGATAGTAATATAGTTGGCTATCTGAATGTTCTTGAGGGATGTCGTCATAATAACGTTGAGCATTTGGTTTATGCCTCTTCAAGCTCTGTTTATGGGGCCAATGAAACCATGCCCTTTTCTGAGCATGATAATATCGACCACCCGTTATCTCTATATGCAGCCTCAAAAAAATCAAATGAGCTGATGGCTCATACATACAGTCATCTGTATGGATTACCTACCACAGGATTACGTTTTTTTACGGTCTATGGTCCTTGGGGACGGCCAGACATGGCGCTGTTCCTGTTTACCAAAGCAATTCTGGCAGGTGATTCAATAGATGTATTTAATTATGGAAAGCACCGTAGAGACTTTACTTATATTGATGATATTGTTGAAGGAATCATTCGTACTCTAGACCGCCCAGCAGAACCTAATGATCAATGGAGCGGTTTGACACCAAATCCCGCAACAAGCAAAGCTCCATGGCGTGTCTTTAATATAGGTAATCAGCAGCCAGTTGAGTTAATGACTTATATCCAGTTATTGGAAACGCACTTAGGTAAAACAGCTGAGAAAAACCTGCTGCCTCTGCAGCCTGGTGATGTGCCTGATACCTATGCGAACGTTGAATCTTTGGTTGAATGGACAGGCTATAAACCGAGTGTTCCAGTGGAAGAGGGAATTCGTAGGTTTGTTGCCTGGTATGAAGAATATTATGGCGTATAGCTGACTTCTTATTGCTTTCTTTAAGTTAATTAGCGGTTAGTTTGTGTGACAGAGATCGTTGCTCGCTTCTGTATAGAAGGGTGTTTGTTTTTAAGGCGGTTACCCTTCAGTATTGAAAGGGATGACTAAGCTGATTAGTGGTCCCTTTGTCGAATTAGATTCTAAGTATTTTAGATTAGTTGTTACTTAGGTTTGAGTCTTTAAACTAATTCATTTGGTACTCATTTTCGACTATAGTTATTTGAAAATGCATAAAATAATATTATTTATTTGCCTTTAATTGTATTTCGCAGTATTTTTGCCATACTCAAATTAAAGTACCTTCTACTGGGGTTGAATAATGTCTGACGTTCTCAATGTTCTTACACGTAAAACGTCGCTCCGCAAAGCCTGTCGAGAAATCTCGCTTGCGGATATGGAAAAGCTATCTGAAAATCTCTTCGAAATGATCGAGGAGCGTAAAGCAGAAGAAGCTGAGCGTCTTGAGGAGCAGAAGGAAAAGCTCGAAAAACTTGAATCTCTGAAAAGACAAATCGTCGAATCAGGAATTGAGCTTTCTGATTTGGTTGATTCTCTGGAAGGCAGTCTTACGCCTAAGAAAAAAGGCACGGTCAAGCCTAAATATGAAATTCAGGACGCTGACGGTAATGTGCATCAGTGGACTGGACGCGGTCGTACGCCGAAGTTATTTCAGCAGTTCTTTGATCAAGGCGGAAGCAAAGAAGACTGTCTAATCAAGTAGGCTTAGCTTTGATAAGTTTGTTTTGAATAGTCAAAAGGTGCGAGTGTCGCACCTTTTTTTTGTCTATTTCATACTGCTCCCGGGGTTTTTTTTCAAGATTGCTCCATAGGCTGGTATCATCTTGGTTATATCTGGCGGGATTGTTCTTAGAGTTTTCGCATCATTATTTTGAACATCATGTGGCCGCTGTATCTCTATATTCGCTTTTGGTAAATGCAATGACTGATGAAAAGCTTCAAAAAGTACTCGCACGCTCTGGTCTTGGCTCTCGAAGAGAAATGGAGCGTTGGATCATGGAGGGGCGAGTTTTTGTCAATGACGAGAAGGCTTCTCTGGGTGATCGCATTAAGCTTTCTGATCAGGTCAGAGTAGACAATAAGCTTATTGATATAGAAAAGCAGAAGGAGCAGGGGCCCCGAGTTATTTTGTATAACAAGCCTGTGGGAGAAGTTTGTTCTCGAAAAGATCCGGAAGGTCGTCCAACAGTATTCGAAAAACTTCCGAAATTGAGCGGTGGGCGATGGGTTTCAGTAGGGCGCTTAGATATTAATACCAGTGGACTTTTGTTGTTTACTAATGATGGAGAGCTTGCAAACCGATTGATGCACCCGTCAACAGGTGTTGATCGTGAGTATGCTGTGCGGGTTCATGGCGAAGTGACGGATGATATTCTGGAAAAGCTTAAAAAGGGGGTGTTGCTTGAAGATGGAATGGCAAAGTTCTCAGATGTTCAGCATTTCGATGGTAGCGGACGCAATCAGTGGTTTCATGTTGTTCTGATGGAAGGACGTAATCGAGAAGTTCGTCGTTTATGGGAATCTCAGGAACTGGAAGTCAGCCGTTTGAAGCGAGTTCGTTATGGTTGTATTTTTATGCCCAAATCAGTATCGGCTGGGCAGTGGGTGGAGTTATCGCAAAAAGAACTGAATGATTTAACCGATCTTGCAGGTTTGCCACGTCAAAAAATTAAATCAAAAACCCCTAAGCAACTTGCCTCGGATAAGAGAGTCCAGCGTCGTGCGAAGCCTATCGCAGGTAAGCAGGTGGGGAGACGTGGATCGCGCGGTCCGTCGTCTTGATCGCATTCCTGCTTTAGTGTTTAGTAGTATTATTTGTATCTGTAAATACTGCTATATCTGCAAAGCTGCCATGGGTAAGTGGTGGCTTGTTCTCTACTTCTCTTGTGCTTTAAGGGCTTGGCCGTTAATGTCTTTGCTGTCTGCACCCATGAGATAAAGATACAGAGGCATTATATCCGCTGGAAGTGGGAGTGTGCCGGGATTCTCGCCGGGATAAGCTGTTGCTCGCATGTTGGTGCGTGTTGCTCCGGGGTTAATGGAGTTGACTCGAATATTGGAGGTTGACTCCAGTTCGTCTGCCAGTACTTGCATAAGGCCTTCAGTGGCAAATTTGGATACGCTGTAAGCCCCCCAGTATGCCTTCCCTACCTGGCTTACTCCAGAGCCTGTAAAAATGATGGAGGCATCTTCTGAGAGTCTTAGTAGAGGAATCATTGCCTGCGTAAGGTGAAACTGGGCGTTAAGATTGACTTGAATGACTTGGTCCCAGATAGTTGGGTCATAGCTTTCTATGGGTGTTCGTACCCCTAGTATTCCCGCGTTATTCAACAATCCATCAAGTTTTCCAAATTCGGTTTCAATTGTGGCAGCCAGCGCTTCGTAATCATGAGGAGTGGCACCTTCAAGATTTATCGGAAAGATAGCGGGTTGCGGACCATTTGATGCTTCTATTTCATCGTAGACTGTTTCCAGTTTCTTTGTTGTTCTGCCGGCCAGAATCACCGTTGCTCCATGGCTTGCATAGGTCAAAGCTGCAGCTCGGCCTATGCCATCCCCGGCTCCGGTCACTAATACCGTTCGATTGGCAAGAAGGTTGGAAGGGGCATTGTATTCAAACATGGTGTTTCCTTGTGCAGCAGCTGTCTGTTGGTCAGGCTGTTTACCCAGTGTGGAGCATACCGATAGAGCGATTCTTTGATATCGATTCGATATGCTTGTGGGTAAGTTTTATTGACGTTCTTTATATTTTAGCGGCTTTTGCGCTAAGTCTACGAATTTTGTTGTTGTAGCCACTCCAGAATCTCATCCGGGCTGGTTGCGCTAAAAGTTGCATTCCATTTCTCTGGTTTGTCTTCTGGGCTAAGGTACCCGTACAGGGCTGCTATAGTCCGCATTCCTGCTCGTTGTCCGGCCACAATATCGCGAGAATGGTCCCCTATATAGACAGTCTCGGACGGTGGGCTGCTTACCTGATGGCAAGCTAAAAGCAGTGGCTCAGGGTGCGGTTTGGTATGAGTTACGTGATCGGGGCATATAATGGTTGCGCAGCGATGGTGTAATTGAAGTTTTTTTAGCAGCGGGGTGGTGAAGCGTTCGGGTTTATTGGTTACGACGCCCCATGGCATTGCTTGGCTTTCTAACCAATCAAGTAATGTATCCAGGCCCTTAAACAGCTGGGTAGTGTCGGCAATGTGCTGTTCATAATGGCTTAGTAGTCTTCGTTGCAGCTCTTCGAATTTGCTGCTATTTCTAGTGACCTGAAAGTTAAGGTCGATCAGCGCGGCTGCTCCGTTAGAAGCTGTATATCGAATACTTTTGTAGTCGCCATCAGGTAAGCCTTCTTCTTTTCTTAAGCGATTAATTGCCCCGAAGAAGTCCGTAGCGGTATCCAGCAAGGTACCATCCAGATCGAATAGTACGGAGGTAACGGTGGTGGATTCGTTTATTGCCATCAAAACAGACCTTCTACCTTTAAATATTACCGTTTTTAAATCATCAGAATTTTAACCATTCTGAATGCATGACCTGTCGCTACAGGATTTGTGATCAGGATAGTGTTCGTTATATGGAGTCTATTCGGGTTTAAAGGTCTGTAGCAGATAGTTTACATCCACGTCTTTACTGTTTAGTTTGTATTTCTTGGTCAGCGGATTATAGGTCATTCCGGTCATTTCCCCAGGTTGTAAGCCTGATTCGCGGCACCATTTGGCCAATTCGCTTGGGCGGATGAATTTTGAATGGTCGTGTGTTCCCCTTGGGACCATGTTAAGCAAATATTCTGCTCCAACAATGGCTAATAGGAAAGACTTGGGGTTGCGGTTTAGTGTGGAAAAGAAAACCTGGCCGCCAGGTTTAACCAGTTTGGCGCAGGCTTTTACTATTGATGAGGGGTCGGGAACATGCTCGAGCATCTCTAAGCAGGTCACAACGTCGTAGCTGTCAGGCTCTTCAGAAGCAATTTCTTCTGCTGTGATTTGTCGGTAGTTAACTTTGATTCCTGTCTCCAGGCCATGAAGCTTGGCAATCTTTAAGGGTGTTTCACCCATGTCTATGCCGGTAACCTCGGCGCCTCTCACCGCCATGGATTCAGACAAAATGCCTCCTCCGCAGCCTATGTCCAGGACTTGTTTTCCTGCTAAAGAGGCATATTCATCGATGAAGTTGACTCTTAAGGGGTTAATGTCATGAAGTGGTTTGAACTCGCTTTCCTTGTCCCACCAGCGGCTGGCGAGCGCGTCAAATTTTGCAATCTCTTCTGAGTCAACGTTGAGTTGGTTGGTATGTGAGGCTGGGCGATCTTTCTCTGTCATTTCAAACGCTTCTTAATCCAAACGGGATGAGTGGTTGAGCAATTGCTTGTTACGCGCTCTATTTTGAGGGCCGAATGGTAACACCTGTAATGGTGACATCACAGTATTGGGAGGTTTTTGGGTGTTATTTACCTGCCAGCATCCTGTTGCTTATGGTATGATTGCGTGATTTTTAAATCGTCTGCGGGGAGCTTTGCTCTCAGTTGAAAAAGTCAAATATTCTGCCTTTGTTTTTAGGCATTTGAGAAGGATACCTGGGTTTTATGGGTGAATTTGCCAAAGAGATCCAACCCGTTAATATCGAAGATGAGCTGAAGCAGTCGTATTTGGACTACGCGATGAGCGTCATCGTGGGGCGGGCGTTACCTGATGTCCGAGATGGTCTGAAGCCAGTGCACCGTCGCGTGCTATTTGCGATGAGCGAGCTGGGGAATGACTGGAACAAACCCTATAAAAAATCTGCTCGTGTTGTCGGTGATGTTATCGGTAAATATCACCCACATGGGGATTCTGCCGTCTACGACACCATTGTCAGATTGGCCCAGTCTTTTTCAATGCGCTATACCCTGATCGATGGCCAAGGAAATTTTGGTTCTGTCGATGGCGACTCTGCTGCTGCGATGCGTTATACCGAAGTCAGAATGGAAAGAATTTCGCATGAGATTCTTTCAGATTTGGATAAGGAAACCGTCGATTACATTCCCAACTATGATGGCACTGAACTGATTCCTGAAGTTATGCCGACTCGTGTTCCTAATTTGCTGGTTAACGGCTCTTCTGGAATCGCGGTAGGTATGGCAACGAATATACCACCACATAATTTAACAGAAGTTATTAACGGAACCATCGCCCTGATTGATGACCCCGGTCTGGATGTGGATCAGCTGATGGAGTTCATCCCTGGTCCTGATTTTCCTACCGCTGCTATTATCAATGGTCGTGCGGGGATATTACAGGCTTACAGAACCGGTCGTGGTCGAATCTATCTCCGTTCCCGATACCATGTGGAAGAAAACGAAAAGAACGGCAAAGCCTCGATAGTTGTTACTGAAATTCCATATCAGGTAAACAAGGCGCGATTGATCGAAAAGATCGCAGAACTGGTAAAAGATAAAAAAATCGATGGCATTACTGAGCTGCGTGATGAATCTGATAAGGATGGTATGCGAATCGTTGTCGAGTTGCGTCGGGGAGAGGTGCCAGAGGTCGTTGTTAACAACCTCTATGCTCAGACGCAAATGGAGAATGTTTTCGGTATTAATATCGTAGCCTTGGTCGACGGGCTTCCAAAGATACTGAACCTGAAAGAATTGCTTGAAGCCTTTATTCGTCACCGTCGTGAAGTGGTTACTCGTCGAACTATTTATGAGTTGCGCAAGGCGCGTGAACGTGGGCATATCTTAGAGGGCCTTGCCGTTGCTCTGGCCAACATCGACCCCGTTATTGAGTTGATCAAGAACTCTAAAACTTCGGCAGAAGCCAAAGAAAAACTGGTCGAGACTCGGTGGGCTCCTGGTGATTTGATGCAGATGCTGGAGCGTGCAGGAGATGATGCTTGCCGTCCAGATGATTTGCCAGAGCAGTACGGTATTCGGGAGGGTTTCTATCACCTGTCTCCAGCTCAGGCTCAAGCTATTCTTGATCTGAAGTTACACCGCTTGACCGGTTTGGAGCATCAGAAGCTTATTGATGAATACAAGGCTTTGCTGGAGAAAATTGCAGAGTTACTTCGTATTTTAGGTAGTACCGAGCGTTTGATGGAAGTGATTCGGGAAGAGTTGATTCAGGTTGTAGAGCAATATGGAGATGATCGCCGTACTGAAATTACTGCTTCACGAAAAGATTTAACCACAGCAGATCTGATTACAGAAGAAGATATGGTCGTGACTATTTCACACGGTGGTTACGCTAAAACTCAGCCTGTAACGGCGTATCAAGCCCAGCGTCGTGGTGGAAAAGGAAAGTCCGCTTCCTCCGTCAAAGATGAGGACTATATAGAGCATCTGTTGGTCGCCAGTACTCACGATACTATTTTGTGCTTTACCAATCACGGTAAGGTTTATTGGCTGAAGGTGTTTGAGATTCCGCCAGCGAGCCGTACAGCGAAAGGACGGCCAATCGTTAATATTCTGCCTTTAGATGATGGCGAGAGAGTGACCACTATTTTGCCGGTTTCCAGTTACGATCAGGACCGTTATATCTTTATGGCCACCGCATTTGGCACCGTCAAGAAAACTCCGCTGGAAAATTTCTCCCGCCCGCGAAGTTCTGGGCTTATTGCTTTGGACCTGAACGAGGGAGATACCCTGATTGGTGCGTCAATAACCAAAGGTGATCAGGAAGTCATGCTGTTTAGCGATCAGGGCAAGGCAATACGATTCTCCGAGGATGATGTAAGGCCAATGGGGCGGACCGCACGAGGCGTTCGAGGGATGCGTCTGCAGGATGATGGTAAAGTGATATCGCTAATTATTCCGGAAGAAGGTGGCCGGATATTAACGGTAAGTGTTAACGGTTTTGGTAAACTTACCAATCTGGATGATTTTCCTACCTACGGCCGAGGCGGTCAGGGGGTTATCGGCATGCAGCTGTCTGAGCGCAATGGTCAGATGATAGGCGCTGAGCAGATATTCCAAGGCGATGAGATTATGTTGATCAGCGACCAGGGTACTTTGGTCCGCACTCGCACCGATGAGATTACTGTGCAGGGTCGGAATACTCAAGGGGTGACGCTGATTCGTATTTCCAAGGACGAGCAGCTGGTGGGGGTAGCTCGAGTTGAAGAGCCTGATGATCAGGACGAACCTGAGGATACCGATGAAAACTTGGTTGATGCAGAGCTTGCTTCGAAAGACAGTGATGTTATTGCAGAACCAGATTCTGATGCCGCTAAAGACGATAGTGCTGACGATTAAATCGGGATTGTGCCAGCATTGTCGAGCGAGTGGATAGATAACGTTGTTTTTTGCGTAAAGCGGTAGGGTTAAGGTAACGAGGTAGATGCAGGCGAATGAGTGATCAGGAGCAACAGCTGGGTAAGTTGCGTGATGAAATTGATCAAATTGATCAAAAAATCATGCAGCTTGTTAGCCAGAGAGCAGTGTGTGCACAACGAGTGGCTGACGTTAAGCAGCAGGCGCAGGGTGAGGGTGAAGCCGTCTTTTATCGTCCTGAACGTGAGGCGAAGGTGCTTCGCCGGATTATGGAGCGTAATGATGGGCCTCTCGGGGATGAGGAGATGGCGCGTGTTTTCCGGCAGATAATGTCTTCCTGCCTGGCGCTTGAGCAGCCTATGCATATTGCGTTTTTAGGACCGGAGGGGACTTTTACTCAGTCTGCCGCACTGAAGCACTTTGGTCACTCAACTGTTAGCGTACCGTTGCATTCTATCGATGAGGTCTTCCGTGAGGTTGAGTCCGGTGCGGCCAATTATGGTGTGGTACCCATAGAGAACTCTACAGAAGGTATGGTGCATCATACATTGGATATGTTCCGAAACTCGCCGTTACGTATTTGCGGCGAGGTGGAGCTTCGCATCCATCAACATTTACTGATGGATGATGATGTTGATGCAGACAACATCACTCGTATTTACTCTCATCAACAATCCCTTGCTCAATGTCGGCGTTGGTTAGATGCACGCTATCCGGGTGTTGAGCGGGTCGCAGTAAGCAGTAACGCCGAAGCCGCGCGCCGAGCGACCAGTGAAAAAGGTAATCATGTTGCCGCTATTGCTGGCGACATGGCTGCTGAGCTTTACCACTTGAACAAAGTCTCTGAAAATATAGAGGATGAGCCAGACAATACCACCCGTTTTTTGATTATCGGACAGCAATTAACCGAAGCCAGCGGAAAGGATAAGACTTCCTTGCTGGTTTCTGCGAGAAACAAGCCTGGTGCATTGTATCACCTGCTTGAACCGTTTCATCGATTTGGCATCAGTTTGACCCGAATTGAAACCCGTCCATCCAGTGTCGGTACCTGGGGTTATATTTTCTATATAGACTGCGAAGGGCATTACCGTGATGAGCCCATTCAGAAGGTAATGAAAGAGATTGCTGAAGAGGCTCTGGAGCTGAAGCTGTTAGGATCTTACCCTCAGGCGGTGCTTTAGTTTGATGGTCTGTCTGATGAGCCGAACTTTAAAAGAATCACTTGGAGTGTTGAAAAAGTGACAACTCCAATTGGAAGGTTGTTAGTGGTCGGGTTGGGGCTTATCGGCGGCTCTTTAGCATTGGGATTAAAACAGCGCGGCGGCTGTCGGACAGTGGTTGGTTTCGATATCAATCCTGCTGAGATGGACGAAGGGCTTCATCGAGGTGTTATTGATGAAAAGGCCGAGGAGCTTTTTCAGGCTGTTTACGATGCTGATGTAGTGGTGCTGGCTGTCCCTGTCAAGGTGATGGAAGGAGTGCTTGCTGACATTCGTAATGCTATCCGTCCAGAAACTATTTTGACGGATGTGGGGAGCGCTAAGGGAAATGTGGTCGAAGCTGCACGGCGTGTATTTGGCGAGGTGCCTGCAAATTTTGTCCCTGGACATCCTATTGCCGGATCAGAAAAGAGTGGTGTTTCTTCTGCAAAGGCGACTTTGTATGAACACCATAAGGTTATTCTAACGCCGCTGTCTGAGACTGATCGCTTTGCTTTAAAGCGAATAACCCAGATGTGGGAATCTGTTGGTGCTGAGGTTCATCATATGAATGTTCAGCGCCATGATGAAGTGTTGGCTGCTACCAGCCATCTACCTCATTTGTTGGCTTTTTCGCTAGTGGATACTCTGGCGAATGATCATGAAAATCGTGATATTTTCCGCTATGCAGCAGGTGGGTTTAGGGATTTTACACGAATCGCGGCAAGTGATCCGATGATGTGGCATGATATTTTTCTTGCCAATAGTGAGGCGACTCTTAAAGTACTAAAAGAATTTTCCAAGGGTGTGGATCAGCTCCGCACTGCCATTGAACAGCGTGACGGGCAGCACTTGCTGGGGGTTTTTACCCGGGCAAAATCGGCCCGTGATCATTTTTCCAAGATATTGACTGGAACTGCGTACTCTCTACCTATGACTGATAAAAATATAACATTTAAAGTAAAACCCGGTGGCACTGTCTCAGGAGAGGTTCGTGTCGCAGGTGATAAATCCATGTCCCATCGTTCAATCATGCTTGGTGCGCTCGCTGAGGGCGTTACCGAAGTTGAAGGATTTCTTGAAGGCGAGGATAGTCTGGCAACCTTGCAGGCGTTTCGCGATATGGGGGTCGTGATAGAAGGCCCATATAAGGGACGAGTGACTATCCATGGAGTGGGAATGCATGGATTAAAGCAACCGCCAGGGCCGTTGTATGTAGGTAATTCCGGAACGGCAATGCGCTTGTTTGCTGGTTTGCTTGCCGGGCAGTCGTTTAACTCTGAGCTGACTGGTGATGAATCACTTTCCAAGCGTCCGATGGAGCGGGTTGCCGTACCACTAAGATCGATGGGAGCGCAGATTGAAACCGGTGAAGGTGGTTGCCCTCCTATCCGTATTCGAGGAGGCGCGACTCTAAAAGCTATTGATTACAAAATGCCGATGGCCAGTGCTCAGGTGAAATCTTGTGTGTTGCTGGCAGGATTGTATGCGCAAGGTGAAACCCGTGTCACTGAGCCTGCACCAACCAGGGATCATACGGAGCGAATGCTGTCTGGTTTTGGTTATGAGGTTAGTCGTGAAGGAGCTGTTGCGCGTTTGACCGGTGGTGGCAAAATGACGGCCACTCATATCGATGTGCCAGCAGACATCTCCTCATCTGCCTTTTTTATGGTTGCTGCGGCTATAACGCCCGGCTCTGACATCTTGCTCAAACATGTTGGTATTAATCCTACCCGTATCGGAGTCATCAATATTTTGCAGGCCATGGGGGCTGATATTGTTTTGCAGAATGAGCGCGAGGCAGGTGGCGAACCTGTTGCTGATTTGCGCGTTCGATATGCACCTTTAAAAGGTATTAATATACCGGAAGATCAAGTGCCTCTGGCTATTGATGAGTTTCCTTCTTTGTTCGTTGCTGCAGCCTGTGCTGATGGTGTTACGACCTTGACCGGTGCCGAAGAGCTGCGTGTTAAAGAGAGTGATCGAATACAGGCCATGGTCGATGGCCTGAAGGTGTTGGGAGTTGATATTGAGGGAACTCCTGATGGTGCAATAATCAAAGGTGGCCAAATCAGTGGTGGTCGTGTGGATAGTCTAGGGGATCATCGGATTGCCATGTCATTTGCAATAGCTGGGCTTAGAGCAAACGGTGAAATTCAAATTGATGACTGTGCTAACGTAGCGACATCGTTCCCTAATTTTGTTGATCTTGTTCGTTCTGTTGGACTTGATATAGAAGTTAAGGGGTAGTCACATGTCGGAGCTAATTCCAGTTGTAACTATCGATGGGCCTAGTGGTTCGGGTAAAGGGACTATATCAAAACTGCTGGCTCAGCGAATGGGGTGGCATCTATTAGATAGTGGGGCTCTCTATCGTGTTCTTGGATTAGCAGCAGAACATCATGGTGTTAGTCTCGAAGATGAAGATGCGCTAGAAGTTCTGGCAGGTCATCTTGATGTGCAGTTCCAGGCGGATCTTGCACAAGAAGGGGTTCAGGTTGTCCTTGAAGGTGAGGAAGTTACTGCTGCAATAAGAAGTGACGCCTGTAGCCAGGCGGCGTCAGTTGTTGCCGCGATTGCAAAAGTTAGGGTGGCTCTTTTAGACCGGCAGCGTGCTTTTGCGGAGTTACCGGGACTGGTTGCTGATGGTCGTGACATGGGAACCGTTGTATTTCCTGATGCCAGCGTCAAGATTTTTCTTACGGCCAGTGCGGAAGAGCGAGCGAGAAGGCGCTTTAACCAGTTGATGCATAAGGATACTGGTGCTAACCTTCAGAAGGTGCTAAATGATATTAAGGTGCGGGACGAGAGGGATATGAATAGAGCAGCATCCCCCTTAAAGCCAGCAGATGACGCCTTGGTGCTTGATAGTACTGGGCTGAGTATCGATGAGGTTTTGGCGCGCGTCGTGCAAGAAGTTGCCGGTGCGGCAGGCAGAATAGGTGATATCGAAGATAATTGCTGAACTATTACGCGATTGATGCTAAGCGGAAGTGAACATTTATGTCCCCTTGTTTGGAATACCTCCATCATAGGGGTTAAGTTCTGATATCAACGAAATGAACAGGGGGCGACTATGACAAAGTCTGAGCTAATCGAGCGTTTGATTGCTAGGCATGAGCAGTTGTCAGTTAAGGATGTCGAACTGGCAGTTAAAACGATGCTAGACCATATGGCCGAAGCTTTATCTGGCGGTGAGCGCATTGAAATTCGAGGTTTTGGCAGTTTTTCGTTACACTTCCGCGAGCCTCGTGTAGGTAGAAACCCTAAAACAGGGCAAGCGGTGGAATTGGATGCCAAGTATGTACCCCACTTTAAACCTGGTAAGGATCTCAGGGAACAAGTGAATGAGAGTATTAAGAGGGCATAGTTTGCGGGTATTATTGTCCCAATAACCGCCTGTATATTTTATGAGGTTTTCCTGTGCGTTTGATTAAGACTATTATTGCTGTTGTGCTGGCTGTACTTCTAGTGATGCTGGGTATTTTATTGACTGTTAATAATCAGCAGTTGGTTTCCATTGATCTGGTATTTATACAGATTCCTCAGGCTAGCTTAGCTCGTTGGTTAATTGCTAGCTTCTTATTGGGTGCTTTGGTTAGCATGATATTCGGGTCTTTGGCTGTGGTGGCTCTTAAAACTCGCCTTCGTCGTGCTAATCGTCAGCTCAATTCTTCCAATCGTGAACTGGATAAGCTTAAGACCGCTAGTATTGCTTAGTGGGTGTAAATTGCCACGGCAAAACCTAACAGCTCGTTTGTCCTTCACTAGTCAGAGCTTGGTGCAGGGTTGTGGTAGTGCTGCGATGGCAAAGAGTAGCTTAGCATGACCGTACCAAGGGGTATGGGAGCCGTCGTGCATTTTAGGAAAGTGTACGAAAATGGGTGACTACCTTTTACTGATTCCGCTAGTCCTGGCATTAGCCATAGGCTGGTATCTGGGACGAAGGGACTGGCGTAAACAGCGCTTGGATCAGTATCGCGAACATTTGAAAGAAGAGTACTTTAGTGGCCTTAATTATTTAGTCAATAATAAAACTGATGAGGCTATAGATAGCTTCATTAAGGCTTTAAAGTATAACAGCGAGACAGTGCCAATTCGTTTGGCACTGGGGACTTTGTTTCGACGAAGAGGTGAGATCCAGCGGTCTATTCAGTTGCATCAGGAGGTGATGGCCCACCCGTCTCTAAGTTCACGCGAGTATATCCAGGTTCAGTTGGCTCTTTCGCGGGACTATTTGGCAGCAGGACTACTGGATCGGGCAGAGAGTTTGCTGCTGGATGTGCTTGAGCAAGGAGCGAGAGATGATCGTGATCTTGCCATTCGGTTGTTAATCGATCTCTACCAGCAGGAAAAGGAATGGGGTAAAGCGCTGGATGTTGCCGCGAAACTCAATTCCAGTGTAGAAGGCTTGGCCCTGCGTTTGTCGCATTTCTACTGTGAGCAGGCTGCTGTCTCTATTGAGCTCAAGGAGCTTAAGGAAGCTCAGAAGAAACTTAAGCTAGCACTGCATCACGACAAGAATTGTGTGCGTGCATCTCTTCTAAGTGCAAAGATCGATATGGCTGAAGGGCGTTGGAAGGCTGCCATAAAACATCTTCGTCAGGTACAGGACCAGGATCCTTCCTTTGTTTCTGAAGCTGTGCCTCTTCTTGCTGACTGTTACCGACACATAGGCGCTAATGGCGATCTGACTCGTTTCCTCGAACTTAGCATGCATACTGCACCCTCCACGACCAGTATGCTTCTGGTTGCTGAAGAGATTGCTCGGGAGAAGGGAGACTATGCGGCAGGAGCTTACATTACTGAGCAATTGAAACGACGTCCTTCCGTGAAAGGCTTTAATCGGCTGATTGATCTTCATCTTAAGCATGCATCGGAAAGTGCAAAGGAAAGCTTGAACGTTCTTCGTGGCTTAACAGGGCAGTTGGAGCAGTCAAAACCCTCGTACCAATGTCATAATTGTGGATTCTCTGGGCAGGCTATGCATTGGCAGTGTCCTAGCTGTAAAGAGTGGGGGCGGGTAAAACCAATTCGCGGCTTGGAGGGGGAGTAGTCTGAGTTGTAATGGTCTTTAGTCGTTGTAGTAAATAGACAGCATGTAGAAGTAGAATTTTTATAGTGGGGTTCAAATGGTTGGTTGTGATTCAAAAGTTATCGTTGCATTGGATTTTTCTGTAGGCGAGCAAGCTTTAGCAATGGCTGCTCGACTTGATCCGTCTTTATGTCGGGTAAAAGTTGGCAAAGAGCTTTTTACACGTTCGGGTCCTGCGATTGTTGAAGCACTCCAATCTTTGGGCTTTGAGGTTTTTCTGGATCTTAAATTTCATGATATTCCCAATACGACTGCAAAGGCAGTGCTCGCTGCTGCCGAGCTTGGTGTGTGGATGGTGAATGTGCATGCGAGTGGAGGCCGGCGGATGATGGAAGCTGCTCGTAATGAATTGGATAAGCTTAATGGGAAAAAGCCTCTTCTGATTGCAGTTACTGTGTTGACCAGTATGGAGGCCACGGATCTTAAGCAGGTCGGGATTGAGTGCCAGCCTTTAGATCAGGTTCAGCGGCTTGCCATGTTAACCCAGAAGTGTGGTTTGGACGGCGTTGTCTGTTCGGCTCAGGAGGCTGTTGCTTTGCGCGAGTGCGTGAACGATGGTTTTAAATTGGTTACCCCGGGAATTCGACCTGCAGAGGCTGATCAAGGTGACCAGAGGCGTATCATGACTCCACTGGATGCTGTTCAGGCAGGCAGCGATTATCTGGTTATCGGCCGTCCAATCACTCAAGCTGCTGATCCTGTTGCCGCCTTGACCCAAATTACAACGGAACTCAATAATTGGCAGAGTTGAGTGGGTTTCTTAGGCTGCATTTCTGGCTAAGTGTTCCTGTACGTTAAAAACCTGTCAGATAGTACTGTAATTTATTAGTAGCTACTGGTTTTTTCAGGTAGTATACGAAAGTCCGCTGGATGCGGGCCTTTATTTTTAAAAATCATGGAGAGATATAATGTTATCAAAAAAACAACTTGCTGCTGTTTTTGTTGCCTTTTTAAGTCTTTCTTCTTCTATCTTTGCCGCCGATCAAGTCGATCTTAATCAAGCTGATGCCAGTGAGTTGGCGCTTGTCTTGACGGGTGTCGGGGAATCAAAGGCTCAGGCAATTGTGGAATATAGGAAGAAACACGGGCCGTTTCAGTCTTTGGAACAGTTAGCTGAAGTCAAAGGGGTGGGGGAGAGCCTGATAGCCCGAAACCGGGATAAAATAAGGATTAGCAGCGAAAAGCAATAGTGCTATCAATAGTGATATTTATTAGCTAGTGCAAAGCGCCGCCGACCCATCTGTCAGGTTAAAAAGCTAATGGGTCGGCTTTTGGTTAACTGGCTATCAGCAGGTTAGTGGTTTCATCCTGCTTTACGTTCAAGTCTTTCCTTAGCCTTTAAGTATTTTGGCATAAGGCCCGCGTCTTCATAAATTGGGTCGCCCTCCTCAATACGCACAACCTTTGATCCTTGGACATAGGGTATTTTTTCTTCGACTTCCCGGAGTGCGTTACTGATCAGGTTTGCTATGATGTCTTCCGTCGGAAGCTGGTAGACTTCAGCAAGAGCCTCCAGTTTAGCGACATCATCTTTTGAGATGGGGATCTTTCGAATAACCTTGGGAAGATGCTCAATTGTATGATGATCCCATGATCTTAGCATGGAAGCGATCGGGGTCTCTGCCATGATTAACTCCTGCAAAATTAGTAGCTGTCTAGAGTATAATTATAGTTTAGATCGGTGATGAGGTATTTGCTGGAGAGAAACTTTAAACTCAATGTCGCATTATCGACCTAATCTGTGTTTATTTTCCTTTCTTCCCTGTGTCAGCAGCCTTATAATTGGCTGTTTACTTTCTTGTTAATCTCATGCTATTGGGGAATCTAAATGGCGATTGAACGTACACTGTCCATCATCAAGCCTGACGCAGTTGCAAAAAACGTAATTGGTAAAATCTACAGCCGCTTTGAAGATAACGGTCTTAAAGTTGTTGAAGCAAAAATGTTGACTCTTTCACAAGAGCTGGCAGGCGGTTTTTACGCTGAGCATGAAGGTCGTCCTTTTTACAATGATCTGGTTGCCTTTATGACGTCTGGTCCTGTGATGGTTCAAGTGCTTGAAGGGGAAGATGCCATTGCTAAAAATCGTGATTTGATGGGGGCTACTAACCCTAAAGAGGCTGCTCCAGGCACCATTCGTGCGGACTTTGCTGAATCTATCGACGCTAATGCCGTTCATGGTTCTGATTCGCCAGCTTCTGCTGAGCGTGAAGTAGCTTACTTCTTCGGCGCATAAGCGTTACAAGAAAATACAAGCGCAGTTTATTGCGAGATAAAGATCCGGGATGAATTCATCCCGGATTTATCTATCCGAAAGATTGGCGCTCCTCTGATTTACCTGGCTTTATTATCATGAATTCCACTCCTGAAAAAACTAACTTGTTGGGCTTCTCAAAGGCAAAAATGGAAGCCTTTTTTGAAAGCATCGGCGAAAAAAAATTCCGTGCAATTCAAGTTGTGAAGTGGATTCATCAACAAGGAGTTGAAGACTTTGATGAGATGACCAACTTGGGTAAGGCTTTACGTGCCAAACTCAAAGAAGTGGCTAAGATATGTGAGCCAGAAGTTGTCTATCAGGATTATTCAGAAGACGGTACACGAAAGTGGGCGATTAAAGTGGATGGAGGAAGCCTTGTCGAAACGGTGCTCATTCCTGAAGGTGATCGTGCAACGCTTTGTGTATCCTCTCAAGTCGGTTGCTCGCTGGATTGTAGCTTTTGTTCTACCGGTAAGCAGGGGTTTAACCGTAACCTCACGGCTGCAGAAGTTATAGGCCAATTGAGAGTGGCTATAAAATCCTTTGGTCCCATAGATCCTAAGGGGCCTCGAAGAGTGACCAACGTTGTAATGATGGGCATGGGCGAACCGCTGATGAACTTTGAGGCAGTTGTCGATGCTATGTCGTTGATGATGGAAGACAATGCTTACGGTCTTTCTAAACGCCGAGTTACGCTCAGTACAGCTGGACTTGTGCCTGCTATTGACAAGCTGAGTGAGCAGTTGGATGTGTCTCTTGCGTTGTCCTTACATGCACCGAATGATGCTTTGCGAAATGAATTAGTGCCGTTGAACAAGCGTTATCCTATTAAAGAGGTTAAGGCTGCTTGTCTGCGTTATTTGGATCGCTTGAATGATAAACGGGTGATTACTATCGAATATACGATGATCGATGGTGTTAATGATTCACCTGAATTGGCTCGGGAGTTGGTTGGATTATTAAAAGATTTACCTTGCAAGCTCAATCTGATTCCGTTTAATCCATTTCCTAATTCTGGATACAAGCGTTCAAAGAAGCAGGCGATTGATTATTTTAAGGAAATCACCAGCAGGTCTGGTATTGTGACGACTGTGCGTACTACTCGGGGTGAAGACATTGATGCTGCTTGTGGTCAACTGGTTGGTCAGGTTGATGATAGAACCCGACGCAGCCAGAAATATATTCCGGTAGTGCAGGAAGTGATATCAAAATAGATTTTTTGCATGGAGTGGGTGTGAAGCAACTTTCAATATTTCTGGTATTTTGTTCTTTGGTGTTGACCGGGTGCGGCGTTGAACAGGTACCTGTGGTCAGTGAAGCCTCTGCAGAGGCAAGAATCGATGTGCGTATTCGCTGGGCGAAGGAACATATCCGTAAGGGGGAATATGAGGAAGCTAAACGCCCTTTGACAGGGGCATTAGAAGTTGACAAGGGGAGCCCTAAGGCTTTGAACTTATTGGCTTTTGTTTTTCAGCAGCAGGGGGATATGGTCCTTGCTGAGGAGTATTACAAGCGAATGCTGAAATCTGACGCTTCTTTCGCACCAGGGCGTAATAATTATGGCATCTTTTTAATGATTCAAAACCGTTACGACGAAGCTTGCCCTCATCTTGCTGCAGCATCAAATGATCCTCTTTACACTGGACGGCCCCAGGCGCTGGAAAACTTAGCTGGTTGTTATCAACTTGCAGGGGATCACGAGCTTTCGGAAGAAACCTATCGACGTGTATTGCGATTAACACCAAATTCGTCGATTACATTGATTGAACTGGCAAGTCTTGTGTACGAGCGTGGTGAATCAGGTGAAGCCTGGCAGTTATTTGACCGTTTTTCTGAGTTGGTTAACCAAAGAAAAGTGGAGCACTCTGCTAAAAGTCTATGGCTAGGTGTCCGTCTTTCGCGGGAGGGTAGAGATCCCAGTATGGCGGCCACCTATGCTTTGCTATTAAAAAATCTCTTTCCGCAATCGTCTGAATATCAGTTGTATAAGGAGTCTCGGCAGTGAGCGAGTTACAGCGGGAAGCTGTTGAGTTTTGCGATGATGAGCTATCAGCGGGTCAGCGCTTAAAATCAGCAAGAGAGGCGAGAAACCTTAGTATAGAGGACGTATCCGCGCGGCTGAATATCTCAGCAAAATATATTCGAGCACTTGAAGAACTTGATTTCGAATCCTTACCTGGGCTGCCTTTTGTTAGAGGTTATATCCGCTCATATGCCCGTTTTGTTGAATTATCAGGCGATGAGCTGGTGGTAAGTTTTAATCGGTATGCTCAAGTCGGTGATGTCGGGCCGGTTGCTTCGATTAATAAGGTTGGAAGGCAGGTAAAGCTGAGTGATCCGCTAATGCGGACATCCATGTTTATATTTTTCCTGGCGGTTTTAGGGATTAGTGTCTGGTGGTGGCAAACCCAATCCGGGAATTCTTTACCAGATATTTTTAATCTTGATCCAGCTGTAGGTGTTGATACTGGAGATAGCGAAACAGCTGAAAATGAGTCTGGTCCACAAACAGCAGAAAGTAAGCTTCAGGCTCGTTTAGCGGAAATACAGACAGAGTCGGAACAGCAGACGACTATGTCAGATGAGAGTGCGGAAACAGGTACTGTCAATAATGATCCGACGGAAGCTGACCCAGAGTATCTATCTGCTGAGGAAATTCAGCGAATAGCGGCTGAGTTAGCAAAAACCGACAATGAGACTGACATTAATAGCGATACAAACAACGGTGAGCAAACTGTTGATCCCAGGGGGGCTGGTACCGAGGTAAGCACTGCTGGTGAGTTAATTGAAACTGCACCGGCAACCAATGACAATGAAAGTGCTGTAGAACAAGACAGTACTGCAGAAGCGATACCCGGTACTGCAGTTGATGATTCTATTACGTCTACCGATGTGTCAAATCAAGAGAGTGTGGTATCGGCTGAAAGTGAAGTCCCTGCTGATGATTTGACTGCTGACACTGTCAAGCCGGTCGCTAAGTTGGAGTTACAGTTTGTTGGAGATTGCTGGGTTAGCATTCGAGATGCTAAAGGAAAGCTGATATTTGCTAACACCAAGCGGGCAGGAGATGTCTTGGAGTTGGATCTGGAAGCGTCAGCAAACTTGTTGGTTGGCAGGGTTTCTGCGGTGAGCCGTGCCTTTTTTGGGGGTAAAGATCTCCAATTGGCCCAACTGGCTCGTAAGGATGTAGCTCGCCTAGAGCTCAATTTCTAATATTAACTTCCCCTATTTAGGAACGTAACATTGGCCAAGATTAAAGCCATTAGAGGAATGAATGACATTCTTCCTGACCAGTCACCGACATGGCGCTACCTGGAAGCGACTGTTGAGAAGGTTGTCGGGCAATACGCCTATAGTGAAATAAGATTACCTATCGTCGAAAAAACAGAGCTGTTTAAGCGTTCAATCGGTGAAGTTACCGATATCGTCGAAAAAGAAATGTACACCTTTGATGATCGTAATAACGATAGCTTAACGTTACGGCCCGAGGGCACTGCAGGTTGTGTCAGGGCGGGTGAAGAACATGGATTGCTTTTTAACCAAACGCAAAGACTCTGGTATAAAGGCCCAATGTTCCGCTACGAGAAACCTCAAAAAGGTCGCTATCGGCAGTTTCATCAAATAGGGATTGAAACTTTTGGCATGGCCAGTGCTGATATCGACGCTGAAGTTATTATGGTTTCAGCTCGCCTTTGGAAAGAGCTGGGCTTGCTTGACTCGGTTAGGTTGCAGTTGAACTCCCTTGGAAGTAATGAAGCCCGTGCTAACTACCGTGACGCGTTGGTTAGTTATCTGGATATTCATTTTGATAAACTTGATGAAGACTCCCAGCGTCGACTAAGCAGTAATCCGTTGCGTGTTCTTGATTCTAAAGATGAGTCTACGCAGAGGGTCTTGGAGAATGCTCCTGTTCTGAGCGAATATCTGGATGAGGAGTCTGCCACCCACTTCTCTGAGCTTAGAGATATTTTGGATCGGGCTGGGATTGCTTATGAAATAAACCCTCGTCTGGTGAGAGGGTTGGATTATTATTGCAAAACGGTTTTTGAGTGGGTAACGGATAAGCTGGGTGCCCAGGGAACTGTTTGTGCTGGTGGCCGTTATGATGGCTTGGTAAAACAGCTTGGTGGTCGCCCAACCCCGGCAGTTGGTTTTGCAATGGGGATAGAGCGTTTGGTTCTGATGCTGGAAACGTTAGATTTAGTCCCTGCTGAACTAAAATGTTCCTTAGATCTTTATCTTGCGGCAGAGCAAAAGGGTCTGCAACCAAATGTATTGCTGCTGGCTGAAAATATACGACAAATTGATCCTGAGCTAAGAGTGATGACTCACTGTAGCGGCCTCAAGAATATCAACAATAAAGCTCGGCAGACTGGGGCTGGGCAGATAGCATTGTTGAATGAACAGGAAGGTAGAATAAGTGTCGCATACTGGAATCAAGATAATCCACGTATAGATATGAGTGAGCAGGAGTTTTTGGCGCTTATCGAAAGTAATATGTCTTCGAGTTGATAGCTCTGATGGCGACTGCCTAAATGGTTGTCGGCCTGGTTGCCAGGAAGAAGGGATATATCGATTGTTGTAATTGATAGTTGTTAGAGTCAGCCGTATGTCTTGTCAGGCGGTGAGAATAATAGTGACGAGTTTTGGATAGGAGTCCAGAGTGACTGAACTGCGTACAGAAGAAGAACAGATTGAAGTAATTAAAAACTGGTGGAAAGAAAATGGCCGCTCAACTGTTTTTGGAGTTTTGGCGGCCATAGCTATCGTATTGGGCTGGAGAGGGTGGCAGCAAAGTATCCAGAATGCTGCAGAGCAGGCATCTGTCCTTTATCAGAACATGCAGGCGGCGATTGTTGTTCAGCCGGGACAGACATTAGACGAGGAAAAGCGCAAAACTGCTGAGCATCTTGCCGGGCAACTGAAAACAGACTTTGGTGATCTTGCTTATGCCCAGTATGCAGCATTGTGGTTGGCTAAAAGCGCTGTAGAGACTGGGAATCTGTCGTTGGCACAAACGGAATTGGAATGGGTGCTTGAGCGTAAGCCTATGGAAGGTATTGCTCGCATTACCGAATTGCGATTAGCTCGTGTTCTGTTGGCCCAGGACAAAGCTGAAGAGGCACTTAAATATCTTAATAAGGAGCCGGCTGAAGGTTTTCAAGCCAGTTATTATGAGGTGAAAGGTGACGTATATGAGGCGATGGGGCGCACGGATGAGGCACGTGAAGCTTATACAAAAGCTGGCTCTTCTTCGCAGGGTGGACAGCGTCCAATTTTGACAATGAAGCTTGATAACCTGGCTGCCGAGGACAACTAATGAAGATGGTACGGTTTTGGTGCTTCTTTTTTACATTAGTGCTTCTTGGTGGCTGTAGCTGGTGGGATTCCGAAGAGCAGATTGAACCTGCGAAGCTGGTGTCTATTGATGAAGAGCGTAAAGTCAAAAAACTGTGGTCAACCAAAATCGGTGAAGGGCTTGGAGCAACCTACAATGAGTTAAAGCCTGCCATTCTTGGTAGTCGAATCTATGTGTCGGACATTGAGGGAAACCTGCAGGCGTTAGATCGAGACAGCGGCTCTACAATATGGACGCAAAAGGTAAACTCACGAATTGGTAGTGCGGTAGGTGTTGGTGATGGCAAAGTTTTAGTCACCACTTTAGATGGTCGGATTCATGTCTTTAAAGCCTTGGATGGCGAACCTCTTTGGACGGCACGTTTAAGTAGCGAGTCTGTTGCTCCGCCGCAATCAAATCAGCACCTGGTTCTGGTGCAGACGATTGATGGTCGTTTGACTGCTTTGTCTCCCGTCTCCGGTGAACGTTTATGGAGTTATAATGCGCAAATACCAGCGCTCAGTTTACGGGGTACCAGTACGCCGCTTTTGACAGAACGGATGAGCTTTGCCGGGTTTTCAAATGGAAAAGTTGTAGCACTAAATAATAAGAATGGTGACCTGGTCTGGGAACAGCGTGTTGCGGTTCCTCAGGGTAAAACAGAACTTGAACGAATAGTTGATGTTGATGGCGAGCTGCTTCTGTCAGGTGACAAGTTATATGTCAGCAGTTATCAGGGGCGTTTGGTCTCAATTTCCGCTGGAAATGGGCGATTGATCTGGAATAAAAGTGTATCCAGCTTCCGCGGTGTTGCAGAAAATCTGTCTCAGTTATTTGTGAGTGATGCAGAAGGAAATGTAAGAGCATTTGAGAAAAATAATGGTCTTGAGTTCTGGAAGCAGGATGCGCTCTTTTATCGTCAATCTACGGCACCTGTTGTTATTAAAAATGCTGTAGCAGTAGCGGATTTTGAAGGCTATGTCCATTTCTTATCGCCACAGGATGGCCATTTTATGGCACGTTTACAAGTTGATTCATCCGGGGTCCGTGGGCCAATGATTAGTGTTGATGATGTTCTTTACGTTTATGGTAACAGCGGTCGTTTGACAGCATTGACGATAGAGTAATGGCTGGGTACCTGAGAGGGATGGTGAACTTCGGAAGGGACCAACATTACCAGATTTGACTTGATGCTATACATGTCACGCGATTTTTTTAAACAGTAGTTGTTCAGTGGGTATAGCGGGCGTGATATGCAGTCGGTGCCCTTCTCTTTTTTGTTAGTGTATGCAGGTTTGATAGATGATCCCCGTTATTGCCCTGGTTGGGCGCCCCAATGTTGGAAAATCCACCCTTTTTAATCGACTGACTCGCTCACGGGATGCATTGGTGGCCGATTTGCCAGGGCTGACTCGCGATAGAAAGTATGGTGAGGGACGTATTGATGAGCGGGATTTTATTGTCATTGATACCGGCGGTATCAGTGGTGATGAGCGCGGTATTGATAGTGCCATGGCTGAGCAGTCTCTGGTAGCTATAGATGAAGCAGATGTAGTTGTTTTTCTGGTTGATGGTCGTAGTGGATTGAACCCTGCTGATGAAATGATTGCGAAGCACCTGCGTATGTCTGACAAGCCTTATTATCTTGCAGTCAATAAAACAGATGGTGTCGATCCTGATGTGGCGATGGCTGATTTTTATGAAATGGGATTGACGCAGCCCATTCCGATAGCGGCTTCGCACGGTCGTGGAGTACGCAGTCTTATTGATGAGGTGTTAGGTGAGTTTCCTGAACCGGCCGAAATAGATGCTGATGAGGAAGCTGAAAAGGGGGTCCGCATAGCCATTGTTGGACGGCCAAATGTTGGTAAGTCAACACTGGTCAATCGGATGCTTGGTGAAGATCGCGTTGTAGTATATGACCAGCCAGGCACTACGCGTGACAGTATTTACATTCCTTATGTTCGTCATGACAAACCTTATACCTTAATAGACACAGCGGGAGTACGTCGTCGTAAAAATATTAAGGAAGCGGTAGAAAAGTTTTCTATTGTGAAGACTTTACAGGCGATCAAAGATGCGCACGTAGTCGTAACAGTAATGGATGCTCAGGAAGGGATGACCGAACAAGACTTGCATATGCTGGGGTTTGTACTGGATTCCGGGCGGGCACTGGTTATTGCTGTGAATAAGTGGGATGGGATGACAGCTGAAGAAAAAGATTCAGTACGTAGTCAGCTGGAACGACGGTTGGTTTTCACAGATTTTGCTAATATCCACTTTATTTCTGCTTTGCATGGTTCTGGTGTGGGCAATCTTTATGAGTCAATCGAAGAGGCTTATGCCTCTGCTATGGGCAAATGGTCAACGAGTAAGCTAACAAAGCTTCTCGAAGATGTGGTTGCAGACCATCAGCCCCCGCTGGTTCATGGGCGTCGAATCAAATTGCGTTATGCGCACCAGGGTGGTTCGAATCCTCCATTATTTATTGTCCATGGTAACCAGACAGATCAGCTTCCTGCTTCATATAAGCGGTATTTGCAGAATAAATTTATCTCAGTGCTAAAAATCAAGGGCACCCCTGTTCGATTTGAGTTCAAGTCTGGGGATAATCCCTTTGAAGGGAAGAAGAACGTCTTGAGTCGTCGTCAGCTTCAGAAAAAAGAACGGCTGAAAGAGTTCACTAAAAAGTCTAAGAAGAAGTCTAAAAAACGCTAATGAGCCGATATGGTAAGAATATTTAAATAGTTTTAAAATATTCAAAGAGTCTGTTGACTCTCTGAACGGGGTCTGTAGAATACGCCCCCACGTTGTCGCTGAAGGCGGCAATAGAAGTCCAGCAAAACCCAAGCAGCATCAGGTTTTGCAGCGGTTGATTGAAGATCTCACCGAGGTGAATGACTGAATCAACCGGCTGAAATAAACAGTTGACTTCGAGATTGGCGC
>NZ_MIEQ01000055.1 GCF_001968815.1 Motiliproteus sp. MSK22-1
AGTGGTTGGACAACACCTACCCGCAGATCAAAAGGCGAGCTTTCGAGGAAGGAGCGGAGATCTACTGGGGCGATGAAACGGGAATACGTAACGACTGCCAGCACAGTCGGGGTTACGCACCAAAGGGGCAAACGCCGGTAGTTGAAATCAATGCCAAACGGTTCTCAACGAATATGATCTCAGCGGTTAACAACCAAGGTGCTGTACGCTTCATGATGTATGGAGAGAACATGACAGCAAAAGTATTACTACGGTTTATGAAGCGTCTGATAAAGGATGCGGGACGAAAAGTGTTTCTCATTCTAGACAATCTTCGAGT
>NZ_MIEQ01000056.1 GCF_001968815.1 Motiliproteus sp. MSK22-1
AGTGGTTGGACAACACCTACCCGCAGATCAAAAGGCGAGCTTTCGAGGAAGGAGCGGAGATCTACTGGGGCGATGAAACGGGAATACGTAACGACTGCCAGCACAGTCGGGGTTACGCACCAAAGGGGCAAACGCCGGTAGTTGAAATCAATGCCAAACTGTTCTCAACGAATATGATCTCAGCGGTTAACAACCAAGGTGCTGTACGCTTCATGATGTATGGAGAGAACATGACAGCAAAAGTATTACTACGGTTTATGAAGCGTCTGATAAAGGATGCGGGACGAAAAGTGTTTCTCATTCTAGACAATCTTCGAGT
>NZ_MIEQ01000058.1 GCF_001968815.1 Motiliproteus sp. MSK22-1
GTGGAGCTAAGCGGGATCGAACCGCTGACCTCCTGCGTGCAAGGCAGGCGCTCTCCCAGCTGAGCTATAGCCCCAGTGCTTGATCTTTTTCCATCGGCCGTCGTTCGCTTCTACGCGCGCCTGGTCCACTGAAAAAATCTCTGCGCCCTGGCGTTTCCATCAATCAGTGCTGGAAACTTCGGAGTCAGTTTTTTACGCCAAATTTCGTGACACAAGCCATGAAAGCGCGAAGCATAGCCTGCTATGCAAATACTTTCATAACGCCGAGTCGCGTAATTTGGTGGGTCAGAGTGGACTTGAACCACCGACCTCACCCCTTTTTATCGATAAAGAGTGGGGTGCGCTCTAACCAGCTGAGCTACTTCAATCATTCTATCGAATAATTGGTAGGCCTGAGTGGACTTGAACCACCGACCTCACCCTTATCAGGGGTGCGCTCTAACCAGCTGAGCTACAAGCCTACAAAATCTGTTAACAACGATTGTTGTTATTTCGCTCTCTTT
>NZ_MIEQ01000059.1 GCF_001968815.1 Motiliproteus sp. MSK22-1
CGCAGTGCATCACCAGCAAGAAATCAATCGGACTTGGCAGGTAAAGTGCTGGGCCATATGCGGATGTTGCAGAAAAAGCCAAAGAGAGTGGCGAAGTACTTCGAGCATCCGGCTATCCGCTACGCATCGTAAACGTATTAGCCCACCGGGTTAATAGAACGCCCCATCACCAGCCAACCGGGAACGAGGTTTCGGTACAGCTCTGCAGGCTCCCATCTGCTTTCTGCGCTGTTGTATAAGTTAACTGGGCTTAACGTTTTAGATTATGCAAAAACTCACCTATTTCACCCGCTTGGGATCTCAAAGGTTAAATGGAGTTTTGATAAGCAGGGACATTATCACGGTGGGTTTGGTCTGGACCTTGCCCCAGAAAGTATCACCAGGATCGGTCAGCTGTACTTAGATAAAGGTAACCATAAGGGGACGGTATTGCTGCCCGAAAGCTATATTCGTGAAGCAACTAGCATCCATTCAACCGGAGGTTTTCCTGAAAGAGACAACTATGGCTACCACTGGTGGGTCAGCTCCATGAACGGCTTTAATTTTCACTATGCTGCGGGGCTGGGCGGGCAATATCTATTTGTTGTGCCGACCTTAGATCTTCTGGTCACCATTACATCGAACTCCAGGCAACCTCACATAGAAAACAAAGCATTGTTTACCGGGAGTATCCTGCCTTACTACGCCAGTAAGTTGTGATATTTTGCAGCTATGTAAATCATCAACTGCACTAAAAAAAGCCCCGCAAGAACGAGGCTAATATCCGGAAGTTAGAATTCTCTAGAAGACTCTTTAATCATAGGCAGGGAAATCGAAAGCGCTACGATATCCAAACAGCGCCTGGCTGCCCCCCGTGTGCAAAAAGACTATATTGTCATCTTTGTTAAAGTGGCCTTTGCGAATCAGGTCAATAAAACCAGCGGCTCCTTTTGCCGAATAGACAGGGTCCAGAAGAATAGACTCATGCTGTGCAAAGAGCTTGATCGCCTCAATGCCACTTTCTGTCGGAATACCATAACCTTCACCAACATAATCGGTATTGGCAACAACATGTTCAGGCTTAACAACACCCGATATCCCCATGTACTCTGCGGTATGCTCTGCCAAGCGAAAGACATTAGCTTCCTGAGCCTCTTTAGCTGCGCGCACCCCCACTCCAAGAACGGGAATCTGACTGTTGGAAGCAACCAGTCCGGTTACTAATCCAGCCTGAGTTCCGGCACTTCCTGTGGCATGAACCAGATGATCAATCTTAAGCCCGATACTGTTAGCTTGATAAAGCAGTTCAATGGCAGCATTGACGTACCCCAGTGCCCCGACAGGATTGGACCCGCCTCCAGGCACAATGTAGGGCTTTTTACCGTCAGTGCGCAGCTGTGCAGCTAACTCTTCCATCGCCTGATTCATATCCGTATTAGCAGGAAATTTGCTCAGAGACGCATTGTAAAGCTGGTCCAATAAAACATTACCGTTGTAATTGTAATCAACCTCGGTGCTACCGGTACGATCTTCCAGTAGAATGTGGCACTCTTTTCCCAGTTTCGCCGCAATAGCCGCTGTTTGACGGGCATGGTTTGACTGAGTCGCGCCCTGGGTAATGATGGTATCCGCCCCTTGCTCAACCGCATCCCCCATCAGGAATTCAAGCTTTCGGGTTTTGTTGCCACCGCCAGCCAAACCGGTGCAATCGTCTCGCTTGATCCACAGGTTAGGGCCGCCCAAAATTTTGCTCAGGTTTTTCATTGGCTCCAGAGGAGTCGGAAGGTGGGCGAAATGTAGCCGAGGGTAGCGGGACAAATGCATGAGGGTGATCCTTATCGTAGTTTGATCGTGATTTGGTCAGTAGTAGTGTGATCGCTTGTAATGTAATTCCTGGGAATCAAGTTCTGTGAAGACAGGACATTATGGTAAAGCCACCCACTCCCTTATGACCAATGCTGTTTAGTCCGCTATCGGTTACTTTTCGGCATGAGCAGTTATTACGTTTAATAATCCTAACGGACTGTTAAGCTAAGCAGCCGATTAACCAGCCCTTTGAGGCCTCTTTTTTGAGCGCGATTGGAGATTAAGGCCAGCAACTGATGGATATTAAATGGATCGAAGACTTTCTTGCTCTGGTTGAACAGGGCAGTTTTACCAAGGCTGCCGAAAAAAGGTTTGTAACCCAGCCTGCTTTCAGCCGTCGTATCCGCTCACTGGAAAACTGGCTTGGTGTCAGTTTGGTTGATCGGAACGCATTCCCGACCAAATTGACAAAGACCGGCGAAGAATTTGTGGAGCCCATGCGCGAAGCGCTTAACAAGGTCTACGGATTACGAGCACAGATGCAGGAAAGCTCGGCCCATGAACAAATGCTGATATTATCTACCCAGCACTCCTTAAGCGTCTCCTTTTTTCCAAAATGGTACCATCGGATCAAGTCCGCTTTAGGTCATCCGGGCATTAGCGTTAACGCCAGCAATCTTCACGATTGCATCGATTTGTTTCTAGCCGGGCAAAGTGACCTGTTACTCTGTTATTACTCACCGGATATTTATCCTGAACTGGAACGTCAAAACATTATCAGTATGGAAATTGGTGATGAACAATTGATTCCTGTTTATGCCTGCAATGCATCGGTCAGCTCATGCCCTATTGAAGAGATAGAGGGTGCAAATGAACCCGTGCAGTTAAAACTGGTTGGTTTTCCATCAGGATCTTTTTTTGGTCGCCTGGTTCAACAACAGTGTTTTCCAAAGGTACCTGGGGCTGTACACTTTGAGTTAGCCTGCGAAACCGCACTGACGGAAAGCATTAAGGCAATGGTTCTGCAAGGGATTGGCATGGCATGGCTACCTGCGAGCTTGATAGAACAGGAGTTAAAGCGTGGAGAGCTCAAGCAGTTGCCGGATTTACCGACAACAAATCTGAAGATTATGCTCTATCGGCAAAAAAGCACTCGTACCGAGGAAATCGACAGCTTCTGGGGTTATCTGCTGGAAAATGGCTAGTTGAACGCCCCGGATCTGTATTGATAGCCAATATAAAGACTGAACGGTCTGGCTTTTTCGGGTCAACAGGACTGATATTGATTGATCGCCGTATCTGTATGATTAAAATTCACCTGCACAGCTTCACATCCCCACCTAAACAGGGCACAGATTGAACAGATAGTGACCGAACTCAATAAAAGCGGTCGGTAGCCTGGACCCGCTCTTACTACTTTTTGTTCATCGCCTATAATAAACCAAGGCATGCTGTTGAAACTGTCAACAAGCTTTACAAGCTCAATGTACAGTATTGATAAGTCTTTGATTTAAATACTGCGGCCTGTTTTTTGCAAGACCTTAGTCATCAGCTTACAAAAAGGGGGCGATATATGGTGACCTCCAGTACCAATCAGACCGATATTCCAGCAGCATCCTGGCGTGTTTACTGCGTTCCTCACTCTCTTATCGTCTTTAAGCATCTATCTTTGATTGCGGTGGTATTAACAGCCCACCTGGTCATCAGCTCTGATGCTTTGGCTGATGAAAAAATTGTCGATCTGCCTTGTCTCAGTGTCTGTAATGAGCAGGATCAACAACAAGAAACCGAGGAAGCCATTGGGAAAATCATCTATAAAGCGCTACAAAACAGCCGCCATACCGGCGAGAAAATCATCGTGCTGGGAATCGGCCAGGCCGTAGACGAATTAGGCTACGACCCACAGCTACTGCGGGAATACATTTCTGAAAAAACGGCCATCCGGTACCGCAATGGTTCGATCAAATTCAAAGGAAGTGGCCTGGGCTGGGAACATAGAGACGCCTACACCCCCAACCTGATCTACAAAGGCCAGTTGAAAAAAGACAAAATGGCCATCGGCTTCGAGTTTAGATTCTAGTTCGCTCTAAAAAATCAACAAAAGTCATTGTCAAAGTGCTGCCCTGATCGACCGGCCAGGTGACCAGTGATAGCTGCCTGCTTAATTCCAGCGGTGTCTCTAATACGACCAACTCACCCGCTCTGACTTCTTCAGCGACTGAAAGCCGTGACAGACAACCAATTCCCAGTCCCGCCTTAACAGATTGTTTTATTGCCTCCTGCCGATTAAGCGCCAACGCAACAGAAGCCTGAACTCCCAGACGCTGCAGCGCCTGATTGAAAATGGCGCGGGTACCCGAGCCCTGCTCTCGCAGTATCCAGCGCTGATCGGGAATTTGTTCTCGGGTTAAAACCCCTGCGCCAGCCAGTGTATGATCGGGATGACAGAACACCTCCAAACTATCTTCCCGCCAGGGAGTAATTTGTAATTGTTTATGCAGGGCCGGGCCTTCAATCATACCTATATGGGCTTGACCTTTTTCCAGACGCTCAATGACCTGTCTGGTATTGGCAATTTGCAGATCCGGTTCAACGCCGGGATAACACTTTATAAATTCAGCCATCAAATTGGGTAACAGATAGCATCCGATCGTCACGCTGGCAACGACACGAAGATGTCCACACAGGGCATTACGATCAGGGTTTTTAAGGCTATCAACCAGATCGAGAATCTCCCTGATTCTCGGCAGCACATCCTGCCCGGAGTCAGTCATTAACAGATCCCGGCCACGGCGATTAAAAAGCCGATAATCGAGGGATGACTCAAGCTCTTTCAATGCTTGACTCGCCGCAGATTGACTCAGCGCCTGCTCATCTGCCGCCTGTGTCAGCCGCCCTAAGCGGGCAGTGGCTTCAAAAATTCTTAGTTGTCTCAGAGTAATAGCCATGATTCGGTTTTTCTTATGCTTTTTAGCCGGAGCATTTATTTTACTTATTTTTACTGAGAGAAAGGTAGCCCGAATTAACATATCCAGCAGCAAAATCACCAAGCGACCTCAATAAACCTTCTACGAATCATCAACCTGTTAACGCATTTTGGACACTGAATCAGCCGCTGAGAGACACTCAAGGCAGGTTTTTACACGGCCATTAGCGTTGGAATTTACACTGAGGGATGCTACCGGCAAAAAATAAACTACGCTTAAGATAGGGATGAAAAACACAGTGGAATCGATAGGGCTGAAATCGACAGGACCAAAATTGATAGAACAAACACCACCCGCAGGGAGTCGGTTCAATTTTCCATCTGTGCCATAGGTCATAAATTAGTCGTTGAGACCTTTATGCCAGGAGATCAACTCATTACGTGCAAATTGAGTGCGTATCAACAGTGAGAGGCCGTCAAACTATGGATACAGTCAGTAGTGTAGTCAGCTTGCCAGATCAGCATGTACACAACGGGTATTTACTGGCAAGAGTCGCCACCGGAAACTCAAAGTCCGCCATGCATCTGTTAGAACAAGCCCTTAAAGCGTTCTCGTGCCAGGTGCTGATCACTGACCCATCATACCGACAAACCAAGTTTTTCTTGTTACTGGAGGGGGCTATTATCGATTGGCGTATTCGCCAGCGCATACTTCAACTATTCCATCTTAAGTCAAAACTGGATCAGCAGCCTGTAGGAGAACCGGATGACCAACATGGTGCCTGCTTCCGACTGCAGGAATTGCCACTGGTTACCCAGCAAAGCTTCCTTCTGCACAGCCTGGCGCATATGAGTCCTAAAGAAGTCGCTGATGTTCTCAGCCTGGAAGAAGCACAGGTACAGCACCCACTCTACCGCTTCTCAGAGGGTGAAACCGAGCAAGAAAAGCAAATCAGCTATCGTCGGCTGTTAAGAACCCACATGCGAGCGGTTCGGCAGGTACCAAAAATAATCGACGGGCCACTTTATTACCAACTTGAACAGATAAAAAAGAAAGCATTGGCCAATCCCTTGCACCCAGAACACCTGGCACTCTACTTCTGGCAACAAGCCCTGGCTAAAAAGTTTAGAGTGACCAGTACTTCTTTAGTTGTCGTAACAGCGATAGCGGTGGCAATCGCATCCCTGTTTTCATAACCTTGGCGAGGAACGGGTTGGATTCAGGCAGTTTGTTTTGCAGACGTTTTGTACAGGCCGCTGTTTTATAAATACTTGCTCTATAAACAATTGTTTTACAATCTTTTTTATAAAACCAGTTTACAAGATTTTTTATAGAACCAGATTAACCCAGCGGTATGAAGATTCAGAGTAGAGCCTGTCTTATTGGCCAGTCTAAACAATAAAGGCCTATCATCGGATAGGCCTTCCTTCCAATACAGAAGAAAAAGGGAAAACTAACCAGCAATTCCGACAAAGTCGTAGCTGGGCTGAGCAGGCTGCTCCTTTTGAGGCATCTTGTTCGAAACACTGTCCATCTTTGAGGCACAATCAGCAGTCCCGTTCTCAACCACTGCACTCAAACGAGCAGCGTTCTGACGGACTGTTACTGGGCTGATTTCAATTTTTTGCTGTGCGCTCATGATAAACCTCTTTACTCAGTTATAAGCTGAAGAAACCCTTCCTTACATTCAAATAGAGCCAGTTGGGGAGTTTGTATTGGGCCAGTATAACGACTGTTTGTTAGCATGTAATGGAATATTATTTAATATAATCATAACCATTAAGAATATAAATACAGCCTGGCTTGGATCTAAAGCAGATCTGGAGCTGGCCCTAGGGTGATTTTGCCCAACCCCCTATAGTCCTCTAGACCACAGTTTTTGTTGGCATTTGTTCTGTAAGCAGATATGACTGGCGTTTGAGAGGAACGACCATGAATGATATTGATAAAGCGCTGAGTAATGAGGTACTCAATCGCTGGAGTAATCCACACCCGGATTTTGCTTCTGGCAACGACCCCCGTAGCACTGAAAGCAGCCTGTTGGGATTGTTTTACGGAAGTCTCGACCGCGCAGCAGCATATAACTGGCTGAATGGCGGGCGGACACTGATCGACAAGACTTTCCTGCGGATTCTATGGGCAACAGAGTCGTTGGAACCAACAGGCCTTTCATTTGATGAGATGGCATCAAGAGTTGATTACTACGTTCGTCAGGAGCTGGCCCCATTATGGGATGAGTTGGATGAACTGAATCACGAACAGCGACACCAACTGGCACCACAGCTGGTTGAAAAAGCGGCAACCGGATTATTTGGTAGTCAATATAATGAATCTGCTGCGAGTCGATTGCTGTTTTTTCTATGCCCGCAACTACCGGTTTTTCCGTTCAGTCACGGTCATCTACAGGTCTTGCAAGCGCTGCACCCCGATACCCGGATAAGCGATTACGCCGATTATCATATTGCCTGCCGCCAACTGCTCGGCAGAAATATGCCCAAGATTTATCCACAACTGCCCCAGTCTCATAGTCCGTGCAACAATGAGCGTACAGCGGTTAATCAGATACTTTCACAAAGCGACTGGTGGCCTCGGCGTGTGCTGTCTCAACAATTAAAGGAACAGGGCGATAGTATGAGCCTGGACACCACGGCCTTTGGTCTGAGAGGCAGCTCCCAGGCTGCTTAGCCTCTGTTGCCAGAGTCTGTCAAGATTCAACTTTCCTGCAAGTCCTACGCTTGTGCCTCTTGCAGCATCCTCGGATGCTGCTTTTTTTTGTCCGGACACGGCTACACAGCCGTGTCCGGACGATTACCTTTACTCTGATGCGGCGATTAGACTGGCGTTACCCCCGGCAGCCGTTGTATCAACACAGAGATGGCGCTCAATAACAAAACGTTCAGAAGTATTTATCTCAGTAATAAGTGGAATTAACACACCATCCCTCTCAGCTAAGGCTTGACGATAGCCAGCCAGAGTCAGATTATCAGCTGAGCTGGTTACAGCATCAAAACCCTGAGTTGAAATCAGAGCCTCAGTTTGCAGCAATCCATTAATGCCGATAGCAGGAATTCCCATACTCTGCATTAACGCAACAATGCTTCCTATCTTTGGATCAATTCTGGGTGCCACAATGACCACCCCATTCCCCTGAGACAAGGCAACAGCCGCCTGTTGCAAAGCGGTTACCTGAGTGGGTCCGAGACAAAGCACCACGCCACGCGGTTGAGTGGACAGATGATTGGTTTCGCCCGTAGGCCCAGGCATAACTTCCATTTTCTGACCACAGTCAGTCGGGACAATGACCCCTGTGTTTTCCAAGGCTTTGTGGAGCAGTTCAGCTCTGTTCTCCGACTCCGCCCAGGCGCGAACAGTGAAATCACCCTCGGGGTTCGATGACTGACCACTCTTAAGTTGATCAATCGCTTCCTGTAGTTGTGCACTGGTCACTGTTTCTTCCGCATTAGGCGCAATACTTTCAGAGTTATCCGACTTCATAAACCGACGGACATACTGTGGCCCGCCTGCTTTTGGTCCAGTACCTGACAGCCCTTCCCCGCCAAAGGGCTGTGAGCCAACGATGGCACCAATCTGGTTACGATTTACATAAATATTGCCCACTTGAATGCGCTCAATAATCTGTTCAACCCGGCGATCAACCCGTGTATGCAAACCAAAAGTAAGGCCATATCCCTGGGCATTGATGGTATCCACCACCTTATTTATCTCATCGGCTTCAAAGGTGGCCACATGCAAAACAGGTCCAAATATCTCCTGTTCCAGCTCTTCAATACCGTTAAGTCGTATAACCGTCGGAGCCACAAAAAGTCCTTTCTCCGGAACAGCAAGGCTTTTCAGCACTCGTCCCATTTTCTGAAACTTATCACAATGGGCCTCAATACCCGTTTTAGCTGCCTCATCAATAACCGGTCCTACATCTGTGGATAACTCCCAAGGGTTGCCCACTCGCAGCTCATCCATGGCTCCAAATAACATCTCAAGCAAATTCTCAGCAATATCCTTCTGAACATACAGCATTCGCAGTGCAGAACATCGCTGACCGGCACTCTGGAATGAAGATGCCAGAACATCGCGCACAACCTGCTCAGGAAGAGCTGTTGAGTCAACAATCATGGCGTTAAGGCCGCCGGTTTCAGCAACCAGCGGTGCCTCAGGAGCAATACCTTTTGCCATGACTTTGTTAATACGCTGTGCCGTTGCGGTAGAGCCGGTAAAACAAACGCCCGCGATACGAGCATCGGATGTAAGAGCAGCCCCGACCGTTGAGCCATCCCCCGGAAGTAACTGCATGGCAGCCTTGGGTATCCCAGCCTGATGCATCAATTCAACCGCACGTGCGGCAATCAGTACCGTTTGTCCAGCTGGTTTGGCAATGACTGCGTTACCAGCAGCCAGAGAGGCTAAAACCTGCCCCGAAAATATCGCCAGCGGAAAATTCCAGGGAGAGATACAGGCAATCACCCCCCGAGCCTCACCGGCATCTTTATTGCGAATCGCTTCGTTAGGATAATAAAGTGCAAAATCAACCGCTTCTCTAACCTCTCCAACGGCATCAAGCAGGGTTTTTCCCGCCTCACGAGTGGCAAGAGTAAAGAGTTCGGCCGAATGTTCCTCAAACAGATCAGCAACCTTACGAATGCGACTTGCTCGCTCTTCAGCAGCCAGTGCCGACCATTCAATAAAACCCTGTTGCCCGGCCTCAATGGCAAGTTCAATATCCCCAGGAGACGACTGAACAACCCGTCCTACTATTTCTTCGGGAATCGCTGGATTGAATACGTCATCGGTTCTGGCCCCTTCTTCCTGTCCGGCAATGATTGGGCCTGCCGTCCAGACACGATCTTTAAATCGGCCACGTTCTTTTTCCAAGCCAGCAACCTCAACCGGATCGGTAATATCCCACCCTTTGGAGTTCCGGCGATCACTGCCATAGATATCACCAGGGAGAGTAATCGCTCGACTGGATATCTGTTCTCCCAGAGCTTCCACGGCGGTAAACGGATCGCGGGCGATATCTTCAGGTTTGATGCGGGTATCAACGATCTGGTTAACAAAAGAGCTGTTTGCTCCATTCTCAAGCAGGCGACGTACCAGGTAAGCTAACAGATCCTGATGAGCCCCCACCGGTGCATAAATTCGACAACGGCTCTTTTTATCTGAAACAACAGCATCGTGAAGGGACTCACCCATCCCATGCAAGCGCTGGAATTCGAAATTATCGTTATCTCCCGCCAGATGCATAATAGCCGCCACTGAATGAGCGTTATGGGTCGCGAACTGAGGATAAATACGGTCGTTCATTCCCAGTAACTTTTTCGCACAGGCCAGATAGGAGACATCCGTATTGACCTTTCGGGTAAACACCGGAAAACCCTCCAACCCCATCACCTGAGCACGCTTGATTTCCGCATCCCAGTAGGCGCCTTTCACCAAGCGCACCATAATACGACGATCAAGTCGTTGCGCCAGGGCGTAAAGCCAATCCAATACATGAGACGCGCGAGGACCAAAGGCTTGCACCACTACCCCAAAGCCATCCCAGTTCTCCAAACAGGGATCTGATAGCACCGCTTCTATCACATCCAGAGAAATATCCAGACGGTCTGCTTCCTCTGCATCGATATTGAATCCCATGTTCGCGGCTTTCGCTTGTTTAGCCAGCTCCAGAGTACGGGGAACCAACTCATCCATCACCCGGTCACGTTGCCCGAACTCATAACGTGCATGTAAAGCAGATAACTTTACCGAGATACCCGGGTTGTTTCGAATGTCCACATCGTTGCAGCTGGCGGACAATTCACTGATCGCAGAAGAATAGGCACTGTGGTAATTCAACGCATCTTTATTGGTCCGGGCAGCCTCACCCAGCATGTCGTAGGAGTAGGTATAACCCCTTGATTCGTATTTACGGCCCCGCTTTGTTGCTTCGCTTATCGTCCTTCCCAGTACAAACTGACGCCCCAGTTCCTTCATCGCCTGCGCAACAGCAGAACGAACAACAGGTTCGCCCAGACGCTTAACAATTCCCCGTAATGACTCTGCCAGTCCCTTTTTATCAACAGGGGCGATCAGCTTACCGGTAATTAACAACGCCCAGGTTGAGGTATTCACTAAAGAAGAGTTTGACTGCCCACGATGAGGTCCCCAGTTCCCGGAAACCACTTTATCTTCGATCAGGGCATCAATGGTTGTAGCATCAGGCACGCGGAGCAACGCTTCTGCCAGGCACATCAGAGCCACACCTTCATGAGTGGAGAGACCGTATTCACCGAGAAATTTTTCCATCATCGTCGGCTTTGAGTCGTTACGTACCTGTCGGACCAACTCAGCCGCATTAGCGGAGATGGTGTCACGATCTTCCTGAGACAGCTTTGCATTGCTGATCAGCTCTCGCACAACCTTGGACTCATCCGCCAGATAATATTCACGGATAGTCTGTCGTAACTGACCCATGGGCTGGTGGCTCTCACTTACCGGACTGTTGTTAACCAAGGTCATAGCTGTCTCCTGTTCAGATCACTCTGTTCTACACTTATTATCAGCCACGCTTCTCAAATGATGGGTTCTGACTGATCTGTTAAAGTGAATTCGTTTAAATTGCACTGTTAACAGTATAACCAGCCCTGACACGTCTATTTCTCTAATTAATCGACTTATATATTCCCATTTCTCTATATTTTGAATACAGAGAAGACTTAATGCTATAATTTTTTCAGATTCACAGTCCTTTAAACTATAAAACCTTATAATGGGCGTAAAATGGGTTATCTAAAAAAAACAGTAGGGCAGGCTGAACCTACGGAAACACTTGACCGCATTGACCATTCGATCATTCGAGAACTGCAAAAAAACGGCAGAATCACGGTGACAGAATTAGCTTCCAGAGTCGGGTTGTCAAAAACCCCCTGTCAGGTGCGAATGCGTCGTCTTGAGGAACAGGGCTATATCCTTGGTTACGTAGCGCTGGTAAACCAAACCAAACTGGGATCCAACCATATTGCTTTTGTGCAGGTAACAATGAGCAGCACCAGTTCCAAAGCACTGAAGGCATTCAATGAAGCGGTCAGACAGATTCCTGAGGTCGAGCAATGTCATATGACCGCAGCAGGGTTCGATTACCTGCTTAAGGTACGGACATCCAATATGGAAAATTACCGTATGGTGCTGGGAGAGAAGATATCTTCCCTGCCCTTTGTGCAGCAGACCAGTACTTTTGTGGTTATGGAAAACGTCAAGGATGTTGAATCTCAGTTAATGTAGCAACACTGCCGATCGAACGGTACTTGGAAACCTGATCAAAACTGCCAGTCATGGCATTAATAAGTACCGATTTATAAGGACCGGCAGAGCGCCGCAGATTCGAGAAGCTGCATGGATTGGACTGCCAGCACCAGTTTAGTACGATTCTCTACTCTGAGTTTTCTGAAAATCCGTGATACATGAGATTTAACGGTGTTCTCAGAAATTTGCATTGAAGAAGCAATCGTCTTGTTCATCGCCCCCTGCCTCACCAATTCCAAAACCACTCGCTCTTGCCGTGACAATTGCGGTATCGCTTCAATCAGTCCGGCCCGACTTTCTTCGTCCAGCAGCCATTGTTGAGTTTCTCTGGCCGGATGCCAGCTTCCTCCTTCTAACAAAACCCTTAGAGCGCGTTCCATAACATCAGCGGAAACTGACTTTCGGACCACTCCCTGACACCCGGCCTTAAACGCATCTCTAACAAATTTGTCCGTAGCCAGACTCACGGTCATCAGCACGGGTGAGCCTGATCGAGCAATCACCTCACCGACTTGCTTCAATGAGCTAAGCCCACCTAACAGATCATCGATCACAAGCAAAGAAACTGAGTCAACTGTTTGTTTATCCGTTAAACCAATAGCTGTCTGTTGAGCAACAGCCACCATTAACGCCTCATAACTATCAGCTTCAACCAATTCAACCTTTTCAGAGAAACGTTCCAGAACCATCGCAATACCACGACGATAGAGCGGTGAACTATCTGCAAGTACAACTCGAATCGACATGATCAAGCCTCTTCATCAGAGCCCACTGGAACGGTATCAAGCCAATTCACTAGCAAGACGCTCACGCTCTTCAGGGCTATATTGCACAACCCCTACAGGAATATGATCATTGATCCCATCGCGTATCTGCTGGGCCTCCTCTGTGCTAAAACCTCCGCAGAGTTCGATGAGCTGCACCCGTCGCGTCAACATTTCCTGGGCCACTAAGATAGCCTCGGAAACATCACGAACACCGGAGACAGACATGTTGAAATGCTCACTGGCTATCTGCCCCTGATGTTTAAACATATCCAGATCTGCTGACTTGACAATAAAGCCGTACCGCTGCAATGCCATCTGATTCACCCCTTGATTCTGGTGCCAATATAAAGGCCTGAGGCCCGACGGACCTGTTCGCAGGTTCCCTGACTATTAGATCCTTTGCAGTGAAATGGAATTAGAACCAAGAGCAGCAGATTTTTGGGACCAATTGAGAGTGCAAAAAAAGACAAAGTCACTGACACGGATCAATAAATTGACCGACTAATTTCCGTAATGGGTGCTAAAGTCCCAAGACCTTATTTTTACAATACGGTTGATGCAGCAGGATTCAGCAATATTGCTCTCGGAGTACTGCTTTAGCATATTGCCCTAAGAACCCGCAGAGAACACAAAGGACTTAATACAGAGGTTCACTAAAGGAGGAGCATCCCATGAAGCTGCTACAAACACTACTATTCTCTTTATCGCTAACTCTCTCGTTGATCAGCGCTGCAGAGGGGTTAAAAGGAGAGCAACCCGGCGATGATTTTAGACAGACAGCCAATCGTTATATGGAAAAGTCCAACCAGGCCTTTGGAAAGGCGCGGTCCAGTCAGGGGGAGACACGCAAGAATTACCAGCGAATGGGTTTCCTTTACGAAGAAATGGCAGCAATAAAGCGAAGAGCTGCACGTTTAGCTGATAAAAACCGCTGGCAGGACATTTCTTGGGAACGTTATCACTCCTTGGAAAAAGAAATGCTTCAGCTGCGCTCCACCCTGCTTTCACTCGGTAAGCCCTCCCTCAAAAAGACACTTTAACGAGGCGCTAAAACAGCCTAAGAAACCTTCGAATAAGTCCATTATGTTCTCAGCGAGGAACTTGTTTGCAGGTTCCCTGAGTCAATAGCGCCTGAGCCGGTGGGAATTAGGACAGACTGATCAGTCTGGTATCTTGGTTCTGATCATCACCGCAGTATGGGCATAATCGCTCAGAAACATGCCCACTGCGCCTTCAGCCATTTGCTTCATCTTATCAACATCAGTATTTTATGCCGATGCACAACAGCACTTTCGATCTGGCGCTTCATCCCTGGCACGAGCCTCTTCATCGAATCAGTGAACTGGCAGAGGCTGCAAACGGAACCCAGGTCTTACCAATGATCGGTGATCAGGTAACAGTTGATAAGCCGCACAGTAGCCCGTTATGGCAGACCAAAATGAACCCCACAAATGGACCTTATAATTGGAGGTATATTCTATAATAAGACCGTACTCTTCAAGGACCCAGTTGAATGAATAAACCGCCGGCCAACGCTTCTCACCAACAACAGATCCAAGCATTGCAAGAGGAAGTCGCTCGACTGAAGGATTTTTCAGAGCTGTCCTCAGACTGGTATTGGGAGCAAGACGCAAACCTTTGTTTCACGGGGTTCTCCGGGATGTCACCGGAGATGTTGCGCAGAAAACAGAGTGATTTTATCGGCCGGCGTCGCTGGGATATGTCGATCAGTGGTGTTTCACCAGAAGAGCTGGCCGCCCACATTCGTTGCTGCATGGCACATAAAGCCTTCCACGAATTTGAGTACGATATACTCAGCGCTCAGGGTGAGGTGCAACGTTTTTCTATCAGCGGTCGACCTGTTTTTGATGCTGAAGGGGAGTTTTGTGGTTACCGCGGAGTTGGTCGCAACATTACCAATCTGCATAAGGCCGAACAGGCGGTTCGTGACAGTGAACAAAAGCTTGCACAAATAATCGCAGGTAGCGCAGTCCCTATTTTTGTCATTAATTGTGCCCACCAAATAACTCACTGGAACCTCGCTTGCGAGAATATTACAGGGGTTAATGCTTCAGAGGTGCTGGGCCACAGTGCGGCCTGGAAAGGATTCTACGGTGCTTCCCGTCCAACCTTGGCTGATCTGGTTATTGATAAGGCCACCCAGGAGACTCTCGATTATTACTATGAGGATAAATACAGTCCTTCGTCACTGATTCCAGGAGCCTACGAAGCTGAAAGCTTTTTCCCTCATATGATAAATGGCGGACGCTGGCTCTACTTTACCGCAGCCCCTTTATTGGATGGACAGGGAAATACTATTGGCGCCATAGAAACCTTACAGGATATTACCGCAAAAAAAGAGGCAGAGAGCGCTGAACGAGAGCACTGGCAGAGTCTGCAAGAAGCTCATGCAGAACTTCAAAGTACCCTGCACCAACTGGTACAGGCAAAAAAACTGGCGGCACTTGGCAGACTCGTGGCTGGCGTCGCCCATGAACTTAACACTCCCATCGGTAACGCCCTGATGGGTTCAACAAGCCTGCAACTGAAATTACAGGCTCTTGATCAGTCGTGTAACGACAATACCCTCAGTCGATCTCACCTTGAGACTTTTCGAAGCGAATGTCATCAGATCATTGACTTGCTGAATGACAGTCTCAACCGTTGCGGAAGCCTGATCAGACGTTTTCGAGAGCTGGCGAATGACCGCCGACAGGATAGATACTGTACCTACTCCCCTGAAGAAATAATTACGGAAGTACTAGGGCTATTTGGTAAGCAGATTGACTCACGAAATGTTGTGGTAAGCAGTCAAATCGAATCCCATACCCGGCTAACAGGCTATCCGGAAGCATTCGCTCAGATTATCAGCATTTTACTAGAGAACTCTCTGATTCATGGCGTGGGATCTGCCGGTAATATATCCATTAAAGCACAGCAAGAAACAGATCAGGTCAAATTTGAGTACAAAGATGACGGCCGCGGAATGGATGCAGAGACCATCGCTCATGCCTTCGACCCCTTTTTCTCGACACAATTCGGCCAGGGGGAGTCCGGACTCGGACTTTACCGGGCTTTTAATCTGGTGACGGTTATTCTTGGTGGAAAGATCGACCTTTCCAGCGAACTGGGAAAAGGCGTGACTGTGACTCTGACGCTACCCAACGAAGCACCTGAAAATATATCGGATTAGCATGCTTGCTGTGGGGAAAACACCTTGCTCTCAAGCCTGCTTTTTCCACTCTTAGTCAAAATTGCAGTGATGCTCACTGATTTTCAGATTTATCGAGTTTGCGAATAATCAGTCGGACATAACGCTGTGTTTCTCCGTAAGGAGGTATCCCCTGATAGGCTTGCACGGCTTTTTCTCCAGCGTTGTAGCCCGCTAATGCCAGTTTTATGTCTCCATCAAAATGCGTCAGCAACCAACGTAAATAGGCCATTCCCCCATGAATATTCTGTAATGGATCCCAAACATCTTTGACACCAAAGCGCTTGGCCGTACGAGGAATAAGCTGCATCAGCCCCATAGCCTCCTTATTGGATAGTGCTTTAACGTTAAAATTAGACTCAGCGCGAATCACCTCTAACACTAGCTGCGGGGACAATCCGTACTCAGGTGCCAGCCGTTCGACCCAGCTAACGATCTCTGCAACAGTTGGGTTTGGCTTGGTTTTCAGAGGCAGCAAATAATCACGACCGTCTGGCAAGGGACAACGTGCATCCTGATCAGTTTCAGTTCCCATAAGACTCAGCAGCCGCTGGGCATGATCATCGCCCTGATCTGCTGCTTTTTTCAACCAAACAGCCCCCTGTCCCTGGTCATCACGGCCATGACGACGATTCAGATAGAGCCATCCCAGCTCATATTGAGCTGGTGCGTAACCCAGATTTGCAGCAACGCATAAACACTGAATCGCCCGCTCCAGATCCTGCTCGACTCCCCTTCCATGCTGGAAATCCAGACCCGCTTCTGTCAACGACCTGGAATCTTCTGAAAGCAAAAGCTGTTCTAGATTTTCAGCATTATCCGCTTTTACCGGCACAGCATAGCAACAAAGGATAACCCACAGTGATATAACTCTATGCACATTTTTTCGCTTAACGGGATAAAGATACTGCATGACACAACGACTATCTGTTGAAGGGAATTTAACAGCAAGAAACAGCTTAAGTGTAGCTGATTGGTTAAGCGAGAACATAACGGCAGCAGCAAATTGGATCAGATAAAATCATATATGCAAAAAACGGATCTGCCGATCAGCCCCCAGGTCAAAACTCTCACCCGCAAACTTGCTGCTAAATCTGCTACAGTAGCCTTAATCGGTATAACCGAAAACGCCAGAGACTCAAGGGACTTGCTCATCGGTTCCCAAACTAATTCAGGATTTATCTGTGACCAATAACGATGTACTACGCCGTATACGCTATACCTTTGATTTTGACGATTCAAAAATGATGACTATATTTTCCTCAGCTGATTATCAGGTTACCAGGGAAGTCCTCAGTAACTGGCTGAAAAGAGATGATAACCCTGCACATCAGAACTGCAGCGATACCCACCTGGCTATATTTCTCAATGGTTTTATTAACCTTAATCGGGGCAAAAAAGAAGATCCTCAACCGAAACCAGAACAACGCATGACGAACAACATAATCTTCAGAAAGCTAAAAATCGCACTGGACCTAAAAGCAGAAGACGTCCTGGAGATTTTAGCGCTTGCAAACCTGCGTATCAGCAAGCATGAATTAAGCGCCTTCTTCCGAAAGGTTGATCATAAACACTATCGTGAATGTAAAGATCAGGTACTGCGTAATTTCTTAACCGGCCTGCAGCAGAAACATCGCGGTGAAACTCAGCAAGAATCAGAGTTCAAATGGAAATAAAGCCAGCCCTTCTGTAATCTGGACAAGGGTTGCGATGAGAAATTCCTCAGGCTGTCAGCCCTGTATATGTAAGCAATAAGGGCCATTTGTTAATGGCTCTATTCAAAATGATCAAGCATTTTCAAATAAAAACCGGATACCTAATTAATGACTAGCAAGGCATTTATGCTCCAGCGAATCTGTATTTTTGCTGGAAAGGACTTTGACCCAAATTCTGATGAACAAGTCACAGAAATCCTGAAAGACAATTTCAATATCCAGCTTCCGCAACGGCGCTCAATGAATGAGTCCCTGGCCGCTGTCGCCAGCGACCTGGAGATCATCGATTTGATTATCAAATACCGACAATCTTGATGATCACGTACCAGCAATAGAAGGACTAAGGATCAACAGAATTATTTTTATTAATGACTGATAAGCATTATTAATTTTACTTCACTACTGAAGAGTCTATCCTGAAGGCCTTTTGTACAACTTCGCGTGAAAGAATCAGAAACGCCTGTAAAAGTGATTCATCCTGATCTCTACAGTGCTTCCTGACATTTAATCAGCCTCCTGTTTTTCCAGGTCTTCTATGAACAACCGTTATTTACCCATGCTTAGTTTATTCTCGGCAATGATACTCTGGTCCAGTTCCTTCATTGCGTTGAAATTGGCATTTAGTGTTTATGATCCAATGGTTGTGATTTTTGGTCGCATGGCGATAGCGTCTGTCTGTTTTTTGCTGGTATTTCGCTATATCAATAATTTCAGCTATCGCCAGGGGGATTGGAAATACCTGCTGCTGATGGCTTTCTGCGAGCCCTGTCTCTATTTTATTTTTGAAGCGATGGCCCTGGAAAACACTACCGCATCTGAAGCGGGCATGATCACCGCTCTTTTTCCCCTTTTAGTTGCGATAGGTGCCTACTGGCTACTCAAGGAGCGACTACAGATGCAAGCCTGGATTGGATTTGCCATTGCCATTACGGGTGCCATCTGGTTGAGCTTATCTGGTGAACAAACTGAGAGCGCCCCGAATCCGATGTTAGGCAATTTCCTTGAGTTTTGCGCCATGCTATGTGCCACAGGATATACGCTCTGCCTGAAGCACTTATCAGACCGATACAGTTGCTGGTTTCTCACTGCCATCCAGGCATTCTGTGGCAGTCTGTTTTTTCTCCCCAGTTTGCTCCTGCCAAGTACCCAGCTACCAACAACGATAGAACCGGTGGGAATCATTGCCATTATTTATTTGGGAACGCTGATCAACATTGGTGCCTATGGTCTGTTTAATCTGGGGGTTTCAAAAATACCGGCCAGTCAGGCGTCTGCTTTCGTCAATCTTATTCCCGTTTTCACTGTTTTAATGGCTTATCTGATTCTGAAAGAAACTCTCAACGTTCAACAGATGGCTGCCGCAGCACTGGTGTTGGGTGGAGTGATATTGAGTCAGTGGCAACCCAAACAGCAGCAAACAAGCCTGGTTCAGGCCTGAGAGAAAATTCAGCCAGGTAAATACAGCAACTCCCTATTCCTAAAACGTTTTTTCTGTTCAACCGATTCCAGTCAGGGTTTTTACAAAGCCCTGAAAAAACCGGTAGAATGGTTAGCATTCTAACAATGGTAAGGGATCAGTAGGTTGAAGCTTCAAACTACCGTACCGCAGTCTTTCCTAGATCAACTCCCGATCACAGTTCTGGCTGTCGACCGCAAGGGTGTAGTTAGAGCAGCAAACAAAAGTGCGGGTTCTTTGTTTGGCCGGCATATCGAACAGTTATCATCTATCCACCTGACTCAACTGCTGACCATAGAACCGTTCACACTCCCTTCCCTCAATTCAATCTCAGCTGCAGATACAGCACCTGATACATCCATCGAAATTCAATCCGCTCCTGACTCTTTATCCAATTTACTGGCACAAGCACTTTTTCAGTCAGATAAACGAACGTTATTTGCTATCAGCCTTGATGGTAATCAGCATCCCGTTCAAATCCATCTTGGGCAGCCATCTGAAACTAGCGGAGAAACCCTGATAACCCTCCTTGATATTTCCAACCAACAGGAGCAGGAAAATAAAACCAGCGTCAGGGAACAGGTCTACCAGAGTATCTTTGAGAATGAACTTGTTGGTTTTTACCGGACTGATATTACTACGGGTCAATTGCTTGAATGTAATGAAAGACTTGCACAAATGTTCGGTTACCCATCCAGAGAAAAGATGATAGCCGATTATCTTGCTCCAAAGCATTACGTACACAGTAAAGACAGGGATCGATTGCTGGCAGAACTTGCCCGTGCCGGAAGAGTCGATGACTTTGAGTCTGAGCTGTACCGGCTGGACGGGACTGTCAGATGGTTTCGCTATACCAGTACTATCAGCGTAAAAAATAACTCTCTGGAAGGCCTGGTTACTGATATCACTGAGGAGCACCAGGCACGTAAAGAGTTGCTGCTAACGGCCAGCGCCTTCAACGGAACCAGTGAAGGTATTCTGATAACCAACGCATCACGTCAGATACTCAGGGTTAATCAGGCGTTTACCGATATCACTGGCTTTACCCAGAGCGAGGTAACCGGCTGCTCAACCCGAATGTTGAACTCAAACCGGCATGACCGAACATTCTTTTCTGCAATTTGGCAGCAGATAGAGACCATGGATCATTGGTCAGGAGAAATCTGGATCAAAAATAAAGAGGGTTTCATTTTCAGTACCTGGCACAACATCAGTGTCGTGCGTGATGAAACTGGCGAGATCCTTCAATATATCGTTATATTTTCTGATACAACCGAACGAAAGGAAGCTGAAGAGCGCATCGCCCAACTGGCCCACTACGACTCTTTAACCGAGCTTCCCAATCGTCTGCTATTCCATGACCGTTGCGATCACGCCATGAGCAAAGCACGTCGCGATCATCATTCTGTAGCAGTACTCTTTCTTGATCTCGACGGTTTCAAGGATATCAACGACAGCTTTGGACATCCGGTCGGCGATCGCGTACTTCAGGCGATAGCACGGCGTATAAAAGATGTTATCCGAGAGGAGGACACCGTTGCTCGTCTCGGAGGAGACGAGTTTACCGTTATCATTGAAGAGCTGGATAATCCTCAAGAAGCCGCTGTCGTTGCAGACACATTACTTAACGCTATCCGCACTCCTGTAACCATCGACAACCAGCTATTTCACCTTTCTGCCAGCATCGGCATCAGCGTATTTCCTGATGACGGAAATAACAGTACCACTTTAGTCAGTAATGCCGATGCAGCAATGTACCGAGCCAAGGATCAGGGTCGTAACAACTTTCAGTTTTATACGCGAGAGTTAACGACTTCGGCTTTTGAGCGTGTGTGGCTGGAAAATCAATTAAGAGAAGCGGTTGCTCTAGAGCAGCTGAGTTTAGTCTTTCAACCACAGATAAACCTCCATCAGAACATTGCCGTTGGTGTTGAGGCCCTGCTTCGCTGGCAGCACCCGGAAGCAGGTATGATTCCACCCGATCGTTTTATCTCTGTGGCTGAAAAATGCGGCCTGATATTACCCATCGGCCGCTGGGTGGTAGAAGAATCCTGCAAACAATTTGCCCACTGGCTTAAGCAGGGAGTACAAATAGACCGTATTGCCGTTAACGTTTCTGGCGCTCAATTGCAGCGAGAAGACTTTGTTACCGTTGTCAAAAATGCCCTCGGCAATTCAGGTATCGATCCCAGGCGCTTGGAGCTGGAAGTCACTGAAAGCTTTATCATGACTCAGGCTGATGAGGGAATACGGACCTTGCAGGCACTTCGAGAATTGGGGGTAACCCTGGCAATTGATGACTTTGGAACTGGCTACTCTTCTTTAAGCTACCTGAAGCGACTACCAATTCATCGCCTCAAGGTCGACCAGTCTTTTGTTCGAGATGTTCCGAATGATGGTAACGACGAGGCTATTGTTAAAGCCATTATTGCCCTTGGACACAGTCTGCAGCTGGAAATCATTGCTGAAGGAGTCGAATCAACTGAGCAACAGGATTTTCTGGCTGCAGAAGGTTGCGATGAGGTACAGGGGTTTCTCTACAGCAAACCACTTCCAGCCGAACAAATCCCGGCTTATTTTAACAAGCGCGAAGGTTTAAGAAATGCAGCGGGCCAAAACCTCAATCTTTTTTAACCGGACAATCTCCATCTTTTTCTGAGCCCTCTGGCTCCTGGATTCCCCTGAAAAAAGATAACTATGAAATAATACACCGATGAGACTTGATCGTTTTTTATCTAACAACACCGAATTCAGCCGCAAACAGATTCGTTTGATGTTGGCTCAAGGCATGGCAAAGGTTGCTGGACAAACAGTCACGGAGGGGCGTCTGGATATTAATGAATTTACAGAAGTTACTTTTGATAACAAAACCCTGCAATCCAAAACTGCCCACTACCTGATGATAAACAAGCCTTGCGGCTGCCTGAGCGCAACCAGTGATCCCAAACATCCTACGATTATGGAAAGAGTCAATGAACCTTTTCGACGGCAATTACATATTGGAGGGCGTTTGGATTTCAATACTTCAGGACTTCTGCTGATTACCAATGATGGTAAGTGGTCCCGTCGACTCACCCAGCCTGAAGAGAAAATAGCCAAGGTTTATCGCGTTGAAACCGAAGATGTGATTCACCCGGAGTATATTGAGGCCTTCAGACAAGGCATGTACTTCCAGTATGAAGGCATAACCACACAGCCTGCTGAGTTGAAAATCCTCGATGACCGGTTAGCCAGGTTAACACTTTTCGAAGGGCGCTATCATCAGGTCAAGCGAATGTTTGGCCGCTTTAATAACCGCGTTACCGCCTTACACAGGGAAAGCATGGGGTCTATCATCTTAGATCCATCCCTGGCAGCAGGAGAATATCGAGCCCTGACACCGGAAGAAATCAGTTTTACTGCAGTCCCTGCTACGATTATCCCTTCCACTATTAATTCTTCGGCTACAATCCCCCTCTTCTGCTAACTAAATCCTGTTGTTATAGCCATTTTTCAGCTCAAAGATAACGCTTAAGCCATTGATAACCCCATCCTGCGGAAATCAAATTTGCTAACGCAGCTCCCACAAACAGTCCCGGTAGCTCCCAAAGCCATTGCCCCAGGAAAGCCAGGGGTAGATAAATAATCAATACCCTGGAGGTAGAGATCAGTAATCCAGGCATAGGTTTGGCCAGTCCGTTAAAGGCTGCATTTATTGACATCACCAATCCGTAGGCTCCATAACTCAGCGGAACAATACTCAAGTAAGTAACCGCCACCTGGATAATCTCTGCCGACTGACTGAACTGCTCAACAATAGATCGCGAAAACAGCCAAAGAACCAATGCCAAAAACAAGCCCCAAGACAGGCAAAATAGCAGAATAACCCGAGCAGCTTCATCAAGGCGATCAATCTTATTGGCCCCCTGATTCTGACCAAAGAAAGGTCCGACAATACTAGACAGTGCGTAGAAACAAATAAGCGCCAGCATCTCTATTCGGCTTGCAACTCCATATCCTGCAACTGCCGAGCTACCGTACTGAGCGACTAATGCGACCACGATGGCACTGGACAAAGGAATAATCACGTTGGTTGCCGTGGCCGGAACACCTACATGAAAAATTGCTTTCCAGGATTGCCAGACTAAATCGCATCGATTAAAGGGGTTCCCTAAGATACCTACTCGACGCATAATCCACAGCGATACCAGCAGCGTAAATGCACGAACAATAACAGTTGCTAACGCCGCCCCCGCCAATTCCAACCGAGGAGCCCCCAACAAACCAAAAATAAGAATAGGATCCAGAAGGATATTGGCCAATGAAGAGCCGATCATGATATAGCTCTGTAATCGACTCAAACCATTAGCTCTTAATGTGGCAGTGCAAACAATTGGTGCAATAAGCCCCGGAGCCCCCAGATACCAGATTTCCATATATTCTCGAATCAGGGGCAACAACTCCTTTCCCGCCCCAAGCAAGGAAAATATCCATTCGATACTAAACCAGCCTAAAACCGCGATAAATACAGAAATCAGCAATGACAGGCTCACTCCATCAGTCGCCAGGCGACAAGCTTGAGTTGATTCCCCCGAGCCCAACGCCCGTGCGATACCGGAAGACATTCCAGCGCCAAGACCAATAGCTACACTGGTCAACACCATCGCCACGGGAAAGGTGAAACTCATCGCTGCCAGCGGTTCATCACCTAACTGAGCAACAAAAAAAGTATCTGCGGCATTAAAGGACATTAACGCCAATATCGCCCATACCATAGGCAAAGTAAGGGCTGAAAGCTGCCTGGCAACAGGTCCCTCTGTAAAAGCTATCTGATGTTTAGAAACCATGGACTCTACGTTAGAACGCCTGAAAAAGAATGGCCGCGAGTATAGCATTGTTAACCGGTACAGAACCTTATCGCAGTCCTGCACTGAAGTTATTGCGATCCAATGAATTGCTACCCAACCACGGACTATCCAATGACTGACCAGTCAATAACACTGAACTTATAATAAAGGGCGGCGACTAAAACCTGAGTAGCCAATCCCGTAATTCGAAAGACAGTCAAAAAATGGGTTCAAAATCGATACGTAGAGACTTACTATAAGGTTTCTGTACTACTAGGGAAAATTATGAAACACCATATCCGATTATCCACTGCAATTGTCACTTCTTTCGCACTGTTATCAGGCTGTCAAACAGTCGCCCCGACGGCACAGACAACTGATCCCTATAGCGGTGAGTCAAAAACCAGTAATACTGCAAAAGGAGCCGGTATCGGCGCCGTTGCCGGTGCTGTTTTGGGTGCAGCCACTTCCAGCAAGGGAGATCGGAAAAAAGGTATCCTGACAGGTGCTTTGGTTGGTGGCGCTGTCGGTGGTGGTGTGGGCTATTATATGGACCAACAGGAAGCAGAGCTTCGCCGTTATCTTGAAGGAACAGGCGTCCAAGTAGAGCGCCATGGGGATCAGATTCAACTGGTAATGCCCGGGAATATCACCTTTAAAACCGGTTCGTCCCATCTGGCAACCAGCTTTCATTCAGTATTGGATGGGGTTTCAACGGTTCTCAAGAAATATGACCAGACACAACTTAATATCGATGGACACACTGACAGCGTTGGCTCTGAGGCATCAAACCGAAGCCTTTCTCAACAGCGCTCTCAATCCGTATCCTATTACTTGACAGGCAAGGGCTTAAACGCCCAACGAATAAGAACTGCAGGATACGGAGAATCCAGACCAATCGCCGACAATTCTACTGCTAACGGTAGAGCAGCAAACCGCCGGGTTGAACTGTGGATACAGCCTATTAGCTAGGTCCGAATTTTTCTGTACTCCCCCTAGCTCTTCGTCAACAAAGGTAATAGGCTCCATTAAGACTCAAGAGATGATAATCATATCGTCTCTTGAGTTCTCTCCATAAACCCAACCTGCACTCAAAACATAATGGAGGGAGCAACCACAATGAGTTTTGCACCAAAGTTATCAACGGTCATTCTGATCAGCCTCTTATTGGCATCTCCAACGTTAAGAGCAGACAATCTCATCCAGCAGTGGAAACAGGGACTAAGTGGAGCAAAGCTTACCACCTACTCCGGCTCGGCCATTAGCTCAAATAGCACCCTTACAGTAATCAATCTATGCCGCAACGGCAGATTCACATACTACAGGGAAGGTAGCTGGTCAGTTCCCGGTATGGCAGGCGGTGCCTCTAACAACACTCTTATGGGTAACTGGGATGTTCAACGATACAACAACCAAATAATGTTGTTATATAAAAATGATAATGGGGAACAAGGAGGCTTTCCGATCTACTTACAGAACAACGGACGGGTCAACATTGGCGGTACAGCCTATGCCGTCCAGCAAGGTATGGCAGAATGTTAGCAACTCCCTAAGCCAATCTCTGCCACACAAGTATCAACCTGAAAATACCGATAAATACTAATGATTGTGCTTAAACTTCATAAATGTAATACCTGCTGAAAGTACCAATCGCCAAGCCAGCTCTATGTTTTCATCAAACAACGGATCAAAATCCGAAACTGTTGAAAGCAGTACCTCTAACCAAAGATCATAAAGTGCTGGGGGTATATCCAATACTCGCTTGCTATGTAATATCGCTATTTTTTGCAGAACATCATCAGCATAGCTTGTGGTGTAAAAATCCCTTAAGAAATAGACGGAACTCTCCAGCAACTTTTGCTGACGCGCCATATCAGTGTTCTTAAACAGTTCTGATACCTTTTCATCAGCGACAACGAAACGCTGATAAAATGTCTCGAAGAAGCCTTGTTTGTTGTATGTAACCGCAAGGACACGGGAGTAGCTACTATCGAAAATATGTTCGAAATCCATGCAGCAACTCTCATAGGGTTTAATTAGGAAACCTGCAAACATATATCAATTTAAGACAGGAATGGTTAATCAGCAACCTAATCCCACAAATTGAGGCATCAATATCAGTCTTTGATTTTCAGGCAACCCAAATAATCTACAACCCGTTTGATCGCTCCATTGCCGAATACTTACTCGACCAAGACCTCCTCATCAGGACAAACTACCGCAAATTTAACGCTGGCTTTCTCATCCCCATTGATTCGAATCTTCAACTGATGGGTGCCTGCGTAATGGGTACGAGTACTCATCTGCCTGAAGCTATGCTGGCGCTGATAAACTTTTTGCTTCTCTGGTATTGTTGTTTCGGATACCTGGAACCATTTCACCGAGGTTTTTCCATTGGCTTTAACAAACTCGATACCGTATTCAACCCGAACCAGACCAATCGCTTTCGATTGAGAGAGCAGCTTAAAACTGAGAGTCAACGCTTGCCCAATTTCTACCGATGCTGACTCGGTAACAAGCTCCCTGACCTCCACATGGGAAGGATCAGCAAAACCAAACAGTTTTAAAGCACGAGCATTCGCTTGTCGAAGCAGGGTTCGGCATCCATGTTTGATTATCCAGTCAGTCACCTCTCGCTGACCAATATTTTCCTCTGCCCAATCCAGTACACGCTGGGGATGATCTTTAGCGATATCATTAAGATTATTTGCAACGCTTCGGCGGACATACTCACTTGGATCAACCTTTAACTGCTCAATAACCGGAAAAATGGCCGAAGGGTCCTGCTTAAACATTGGTAATGCCTGTGCCCAGGGAAGTCGAGGTCTGCAGCCTTCTGTTGCCAACCGTCGTACGTGCTCATCAGAATCCTTGCTCCATTCCAACATCTGCTCCATCATCCGTTGTGGATCCTTCAAGATGAAAGGTCGCACAGCAAACTCCGAGCTTGAGTATCGCGTAAACCACTCTAGTGCTTTCATTGACGAGGACCAGTCATCGATACCATAGGCCTCCACATAATCCGGTAACAACATAGCTTCAAAACCGCCAAACCTGGGCGCTATAGCCATTAGAATGACGAGAGCCTGCTCATAGGGCAAGCTCAGTTCTTCGTTTAGACAATGGCGGATATGCTGCATCCGCCCCTTCAGCTCCAGATTCGTCCAGTGCTGATCAAACACCCTGTCAATAAATGCCTGACGATCAAAAGAAGGATGTACAGATTGAACAGCCCTTGCCAGTTCTGCCATATACGCTCGGTTATAACCGTTTTTCAGTAGTTCAGCCATGATTCAATAGATTCCATTATTGAAGAAGATGAAGCCTAGTTTACTGCTCACTACTGACAGGTCATGTCAGTAGACTGACATGACCGAAAAGAGATCCTACCTGTTAGTTAATCAGCAAGAGCCGGATCAGCTGTACGGATCGCGTAAAAATGGCACGGATAGATCATAAAGTTAAATATGATTACTGAAAAATATTGTATCTGAGGATATTCAGAAACCGTTAAAATTCTTTCAAACGAAACGGTCAGAACACTAGAATAAAGGAAAGACTGGATATAAGAATAATAAGAAAGGCATTTGGCGGAACGGACGGGATTCGAACCCGCGACCCCCGGCGTGACAGGCCGGTATTCTAACCAGCTGAACTACCGCTCCGTTGAATGCGAGGCAGACTATACCCATCCGACAGTATGGATGCAACTGTTTTTTTACATGCTCTACACAACCCAAAACGGAGTCGCATACTCAGTTGGCCATAGAGAAAGGAAACAGTAAAAGTAAGCTGGTGTTCCATCGGTAACCCTCCCAGAGGGGTCCCGCTTAGCCACAGGGTTTTCCCGAACCGCTGGGTAACACTGAAATAGAACAATTCTTCGAAACGGCGAAACCGGGTCTTGCTGCTGAATGCGGTGAAACCCCATCAACGCCCTTTGGGCAACGCTACTTTTGCGGAGTTCCTGGATAGTGCGGATTTGAGTGAAAGACCATGCTGAAAAAAGGCCAGCCGACCACCCAGTAAATAGATCCTGTAATCTTATTTAGTAAGATAAGTCTTATGTTTTTGCTATTCAGGCGCATTTTCTAGTTACCGTTCTGGGTAAATTTTCTGCGCCAGCCACTTCACTTTGAAAGCCTCCCAAGCCGAGCTAGTTATAGAATGCTCTTTTTTTGATACGGCTTGCAACCCCAAGATAATAAGCTCAGACGCTGCTGCTATTGCATGCTTAGCAAAGTGATGCCTGTTTGGTTGACAATACTTGGGCCGATAATGATTGCTGCAATGCCAGGTGTCTCAATGATCCCATCGAGCTTAGACCTTATATCTTTGGGGGCAAAGGTGTTTGGTGGTGCCACTACGCTATTGATTTGGCGCAAGACGCGGTCTTTGGGCTGGCCTGTTTTTAGCGGTGTGCTCGCTTACAGTCTAATAAAGCTGCTAGAGTTTTAGCTATCTATGAGTAGGTCATTTTTTGGAGATATTAAGAGCGCATTTATTGAACTTGAGCAGATGTCCGAAGGGCTGCCAGCCGCTATACTAGCATATATTGATGGACGTAATGAATTATCAAAAGCTTGTGTGATGTTTTATGAGTACAAATCAAACTGTTAAGAAGGACGATATTAAATACTGGCAAGTTCCCGTGCTAGGTGGCATTGATCTTCTTTCTGCTGAATGCATTAAGCATCGGTTTTCTAGGCATGCTCACGAGGAGTTTGTGCTCGCTGTATTTGAGCGAGGTGCAGAGCAGTTTGAGGCTCAGGACGCTACATTAACAGCAAAGGCTGGGTCTGTATTGATAATACCTCCTGGTGTGGCTCATACCGGACAAGCCGCCAGTAACGATGGATGGTCTTATCGAGCAATATATCCTCGAAGTGACTTGGTTCACCAAATCAGTGCAGATTTATTTCATGGTAAACCTGCGTTTGATCGAATGCCTGTGGGCTTACTGTCGGATACTGGCCTATACAATCGCTTTCTGGAAACGCACAAGTCATTCTCTGAAAGTGGGAATGACTTTGACAAGGAAGTAGAGTTAATAAGAGTGTTGGGAGAGCTGTTGACATGCATGCTACCAACAAAAGATATCAGGAATCCTGGTCACGAAAATCGTGCTGTAGAGATCGCGCGTGAGTTTATTGATGCTCACTATTTTGAGCCAATTAGTGGTTCTGAGGTAGCTGCCTCGGTTGAGCTAAGCTTGCCGCATTTGATGCGTTCGTTTTATGCGCAAATGGGAGTGCCCATCAATGTTTATCTGACAAGCGTACGATTAAGTCATGCTAGAAAGCTGCTGTTAAAAGGAAAGCCTGCTGCGGAGGTTGCATTGGAAGTTGGTTTTGTCGATCAAAGCCACTTAATTAGACGCTTCAAGGATGCTTTTGGAGTGACGCCGGGTCAGTACGTACGTTTTAGTAAGACACAGACCCGGCAATAGATCAGAGGACTAACCTTTTATCCCCAAAGATCAGTTGAAAGGTATTTCAGACCACTATCGCACACGACAACAGCGATAGTCTTACCTTCCATTTCACCGGCAAGCAGTTTTAGAGCCGCAGCGACATTCGCACCTGAAGAGAAGCCGCCAAAGATACCTTCATACTTCGCAAGCTCTAAAGCTGTTTTTTTAGCTTCTTCACCAGATACCTGTACGAAACCATCAATTGGCATTTCATCAAGAAACTTCAAGTCAGGAATCACATACCCACCGCCTTGGATAGGGTGATCAGGATTTATAACGGTCTCACCGGCAGCTGCAGCAGCGCCTTCTGGCTCAACAGCAAAACAACGAATTTCGCTATTAAGCTCTTTCAGCGCTTTCGTTACACCTTTATAGGTTCCGCCGGAACCTATAAAGTCTGCAAAACCATCGATGTTGCCATTAGTAGCTTCCCAGATTTCAGGGCCTGTTCCTTTGTAGTGGGAAAACCAATTACCGTCGCGATGGAACTGGTCAGCACGGAATGCCTGACGTTCTTCGGTTAGCTGTTGAGCAACTTGATCCACTAGCTCAAGGTCACCACCTGATACTTGACCAGGAATAGAGTCCGGCAGTTGGTCAACCAGAACAACTTCAGCACCTAGCGATCGCATCATTCGAGCGCGTTCTTCCGAGTTGCCTTTTGACATAACTGCAACGAATGGATATCCCTTGATACCGCATACGATTGCTAAGCCTGTTCCCATGTTGCCTGAGGTAAGCTCTACAACCGTTTGGCCTGGAGTCAGGGCACCTTCCCGCTCTGCTTCTTCAATAATTCCAAGGGCAGCACGATCTTTCTTTGAAAATCCTGGGTTTAGATAATCAAGCTTTGCCAAGATTGTGCCTTTTAGGCCGTATGCTTTTGTAATACGGTCCAAACGAACTAATGGAGTGTTGCCAATAGCTTCTACAGTGGAATTTAGAACTTTTCTCATAATAAACCTTTGCTAATTATTTTTTGTATCAAACAAATGGCTGATTTTCGCCGCACAGCATCGGTATAAGTGGTCTAGCTGTTAACACTTTCCCAATCCAGTATTACTTTGCCGCACTGGCCTGATAGCATTGTAGCGAAGCCTTCTTCGAATTTACTCGGTGGGAAGCTATGTGTAATGATTGGAGTCAGATCCAAACCGCTTTGAAGCATCGCAGCCATCTTGTACCAAGTTTCAAACATTTCACGTCCATAAATGTCTTTGATTTCAAGGCCTTTAAAGATCACCTGATTCCAATCAATGGCGTTGTTTACTGATGGAATACCGAGCATTGCTACTTTGCCGCCATGATTCATATGCTCCAGCATGGATTCAAAGGCTGATGGAACGCCTGACATTTCAAGGCCGACATCAGTAAGCGAACTAAAGCCATGCCAAAGCCATAATTATTAAGACCTTGTTTAGCCGCCTCGATAAGCCGCTCATCGTTTGACAGGCCTAGGTAGTTGTTTGCGCAGAAGTTAAGAGCATTCTGACCAGCGGCGAGGCGAATGCTATCAGCTTGAGGGCTGTCGATTACGCGCTCTTCTTTATAGAAGCCATCACTGCGAATTAGATCGAGAGTGTTGCAAAGGTGTGATTGAAAATTTTCGTACACAGGAGGGTCCTCGGATTCTTTTTTATTTCAGTCCCAGGAGAATGCCACTTGTAAGTTTTGATAGATTGTATAATCGTGATCTGTCTGGTTATGCATTAAAGATACGGCGCGGATTATTGGATGTTCTTCCACGCCTACTGGGCTAGATATGGTTTTACCCCGATATCTCAGACAGTCAGTTAAGAGCAGTCTGAGTTAGCTTACGCTTCTTCCTCTGGTTATAAAATCGCTCGATGTAATCAAATACATCAGCTCTGGCTTCTGTTCGGGTTTTGTAATTTCTTCTGTTCACCCTTTCTCTTTTTAAGAGACCGAAGAAGCTTTCTGCTGCCGCGTTATCGTAACAAC
>NZ_MIEQ01000060.1 GCF_001968815.1 Motiliproteus sp. MSK22-1
TGGGACTGGCCACTTTGCTTCCACGTATCAAGATGCTGTTTCCAGGTCTCTCGAAGGGCTTTCAGTTCATTGGCAGTCATGATGATCTCCTTAATTCAGAGATCATGACCTTAGCTGGCGAGCAGCCCTGGTAACAGGTGGGGTTTATTTACCGCTTACTTTACTTCAACCGTATTACCCCCGAAATAAGAGCTTTGAAGGCTAATACCTTTGGGCATGAGCTTGTCGTTTTGCACGAGCACGACATACGAAAGAGAAACGGGCCGTTCAAAGCGCTGAATAAGGAAGCAAGAGCCCTATTTATGGCTGAGCTTGCAGGGGTAATGGAGCAGTCTGAGATGACTATTATTGCTGTGGTTATTGATAAGCCGAAGCATAAGGCGAGATATGCAGATCCCTATCATCCTTACCACCTAGCCTTACAGTTTGGCTTGGAACGTCTCGGTGATTTTTTGAAAATTCAGGACCAAGAGGAAAAAGTGACTCACATAATATGTGAGGCAAGGGGAGCGAAGGAAGACAATGAGCTGGAATTGGAGTTTCGTCGGGTCTGTGACGGCATGAATAAAGGTAGAAGAAAACTACCGTTTGAGATAGTTATTGCTCATAAGCAAACCAACTCGGAAGGGCTGCAATTGGCGGATCTTGTAGCAAGACCTATAGGGTTATCGGTCCTAAGACCTAAGCAGCCAAACAGAGCGTACGAGATTATTGAAAGAAAACTGTTTACAGGACGTAGTAATTGCATTGCTGGTAACGGACTAAAAGTTTTCCCCTAAAAGCAGAAGGGCCACCAAGAATAGTCTTAGCAGCCCCACGCCGGCCGGGTAGTCCCAACCCATTTGCCCTAATGATAAGGTTTAGGATTCATAAGATCAATAATGTTAGGTATCAATTTAAGCGCTATAGGTTCCTTAGGTTTGGTACTAATCAATTACCAGTTGTTAAGTAACCGAAACGCAGCTTAAAGACGGAATTATAGCAGTTATAACTGCATAGAAACTGATTTGGATTTAACAGGTAATCGACAAGGAGAGAAAAAGTGAACCTGATAACCGATGCTTGGCTACCAGTCATTCGCCGGGATGGACAGCGCGAACGGATTGCGCCCTGGCAGATTGCCGAGGCTGAAAACCCGATCATCGAATTGGATGCCCCGCGAGCTGACTTTCAGGGAGCGCTCTATCAATTTTTGATAGGTCTGCTGCAGACTACCTTTGCGCCGGAGGATGTTGAGGTCTGGGCAAAATTTTGGGAGGAGGGGCTTCCTTTAGATGAATTGAAAGTAGCTTTTGCTTCGGTTGGCAACGCCTTTGAACTGGATTCTCCAGATAAACCCGCCTTTTTACAAGATTATGATCTGGCCGAAGGAGAGCCTAAATCAATCTCAGCTCTGTTGATCGAAGCCCCCGGTGGAAAAACTCTCAAGGACAATCTTGATCACTTCATTAAGCGGGGTAGAGTTAAGTGCCTCTGTCCTAGCTGTACGGCTCAGGCCCTATTTACCTTGCAGACAAATGCACCTTCTGGTGGTGTCGGGCACAGGGTAGGTTTGCGTGGTGGTGGACCTTTGACCACTTTGGTGTTGCCATTGGAGGCTGATTCCAGTCTCTGGCAAAAGCTATGGTTGAACATCCTGGATCGGGAAAGCCTGTCAGTCGCTGGTGATGTAGCGTCTCCGGCGGTTTTTCCCTGGCTGGGACCTACCCGGCTATCCGATAAAAAGGGCTCGGAAACCACTCCAGAAGATGTTAGTCCTTTACAGATGTATTGGGGAATGCCACGTCGTATCCGTTTGTTGCAGCGGCGGGAAAATATCCATTGTGACCTCTGCGGTTTCGATGCCGCGTATGGTTTTGACGGCTACCGGAGCAAAAACTACGGTACCAACTACGATGGCCCTTGGTTGCATCCGTTAACTCCTTATCGATTTGACCCTAAAAAGAAAAACTTACCTCTCTCATTAAAAGGCCAGCAGGGCGGGTTGGGTTATCGGCATTGGTTGGGACTCACCCTACAAGATCGGGATAATGGAGATACCAGTGCCAAAGTTACCGAGCATTTTCGCCATGAAAAGAGTGAAGAAATAGAGGAACTGTGTTCCACCCGTCTGTGGTGTTTTGGCTATGATATGGACAATATGAAGGCCCGCTGCTGGTATGAACAGACATTCCCACTTCTTCGACTGGACAAACAGCAACAAAGCCAGTTGATGGAATCTGTTGGAGATATGTTGCGGTGCGCTCGCTTGGCTGTCTACCTTTTGAAAGCACACGTGAAGGAAGCTTGGTTCAATAGCCCAGGGGATGTCAAGGGTGATATGTCCCATGTTGAATCGCCGTTTTGGCAAGACAGTGAAGCCGATTTTTATCGTTTACTCTATGAGCTGGCAGAGCAGCCAGCTGGTGCCCCCTTTCCCTCTACTGTTTTTCAGCAATGGCCTCGTCTGCTATTCAAGCAACTAATGCTAGCATTTGATCGCTGGACGCTGGAGGCCCCGCCCGAAGACTTGGATATGAAACGTATCGTTCTGGCACGTGAGAAACTGAAAAAGCTGTTCTGGGGTAACAGAGTCATTAAATTGATGAAAAAACGGGCACTGCCCGCAGAGGAGGTGAGCCCATGATATTAAGGCTGAAAGAAAAGGATCTGTCTGTACTGGTCGACTGGTGGCAGTCTTTGGATGGTGACCGGAGGAGCAGAGCACGGTTACGCAGGGCGACAAGCCTCGATGATATTTTGTTGCAGGAGGCTTTTTTTCGATTTCTCAGCTATCGGATGGAGGTTAATGGTAAACAGATCGGACTGGGTGCAGAGTGGAGTCAGGCTGACAACCTGCATGCAGCGGCATTGATTTGTGGTCTGTTGGCACGGGTTAAGGGGCGCTCAACCGACACCATCAAATCTGAACAGCTGAATAACAACAAAGATGGTTTGGAGAAAAAAGAGAAACAGGCTACTTTTGCGGCCCAGTTGGCGATGCCCGGCAAAGGAGAACGTCCGTTGATGAACGAGCTGCGCTTTCAGCGGCTGCAAAAGAGCCACGATCTGGAGGAGTTCTTTTTACAGATGTGCCGAGCCATCGATCTGCTGAGTGGTATCGTTCACCTGGAATCGTTAATAGAAGATACATTGCACTGGCACCAAGAACATTATTATGGTGCGGATAAAAATCCACGGCGCCGGTTGGCGGTGCGTTGGGCGACTGATTATTTTTCGACCTTAAACCATTTCAAACTTGCGTGAGGGATTACCTGTGAGTCAATTTATCCAACTGCACCTGCTGACCTCCTACCCGCCAGCAAATCTCAATCGAGATGACCAGGGCCGACCCAAGACGGCTAAGATGGGGGGGGCTGATCGGTTGCGGGTCTCTTCCCAGAGCCTGAAACGGACCTGGCGGACTTCTGATTTATTTCAGTCAGCAGTTGCCGGTCATATCGGTGAAAGAACTAAGCTGTTTGGTGTAGAGGTTTTTAAGTATCTTATTGCTAAAGACCAATCCTTTAAGGATGCCTTAGCTTGGTCTACACAAATCGCGGCACAGTTTGGTAAGCCCGAAACGTTTTCTGATCTGAAGAAAAAAAGCGACGCAGATAAAGCTAAAATTCTCAATAAATTGAAGGCTCAGTGGCTGGCTTGGGATGATGAGGGGTTGGGTATTGCTGAGTACTCCCTGGAACAACTTAATAGCTTGTTGGCTGTTCAGATTTCACAACTGGCATTTATTAGCCCCGAAGAGCGTGAAGCTGCATTCTTATTGGCTGACCGCCTGGTCGCCGGTGAGGTTTCTGAGTTAAAAAACGACCTGGAGTTGTTGAGAGACACAACATCGGCTGTCGATGTGGCGCTGTTTGGACGAATGTTGGCCGATAGCCCTTCGAAAAACATCGAAGCCGCCTGTCAGGTAGCGCACGCGATCAGTGTCCATCCTGTGGTGATTGAGGATGATTATTTTACCGCAGTGGATGACCTGAATGATCGCAGCGTAGATGCCGGTGCCGCTCATATCGGTGAAACCGCTTTTGCCGCCGGTCTTTTCTATTCCTATATCTGTATCAATAAATCCCAGTTGATTGATAATCTAGGCGGTGGAGCTGAGGGTAAGAAACTGGCTGATAGAGCCGTTTCCGCGCTAGCTGAAGCTGCCATCAAAGTCGCCCCGCAAGGTAAACAGAACAGCTTTGCCAGTCGTGCTTATGCATCCTATGTGCTGGCGGAGGTTGGTGAGCAACAACCGCGCTCGCTGGCCGCTTCCTTTTTGAAGGCAATAACACAGCGCGACACGGAAGACTTTGCCGTCGCTGCCATTGCTGCCCTGAAGGCACAATATCAGGCGTTTGATCAGGTCTACGGTGACTGCGCTGATCATCGTTATGAGATTAATGTTCCTGAACGCACCGGAACGCTTAAGAATTTGTTAGCTAGTATTAGTGAATAGGGAGGCGCCATGGACTATTTGGTTTTTCGCCTCTATGGCTCAATGGCTAGTTGGGGCGAGGTGGCGGTAGGAGAATCTCGCCATAGTGCCAATCACCCCGGCAAGTCGGCATTGCTGGGACTGCTTGCTGCTGCGTTGGGGATTCGCCGCGATGATGAACGACAGCAGGCAATGCTGTCCCAGAACTACCGATTTGCTGTTAAACAACTCAGTGCTGGCCAATTGATGCGGGATTATCACACCACACAGGTACCGGACTCGGTAGGTAAGTACCGTTATCGGACCCGGCGTGATGAGGTAGTGATGGGGCGTAATCGTTTGGGGACGGTTCTCTCTACTCGCGAGTATCGCAGCGACAGTCTTGCGTTGATAGCGGTACAGGCAGATTCTGATGCTCTAGCTAGTTTACCTGAATTAGTCGAAGCGCTGCGTAAACCTGTTTTTCATCTCTATTTGGGTAGAAAATCCTGTCCCTTGGCGGCGCCGCTGGCTCCCCTGCTGATAACCGGGGTAGCGAATCTCATGGCTGCTTTTGACAGTTATCCAGTACTGCCGGTGATGCCTTCGGGTGAGCCCCTGAAAGGTTGGTCTAGTGCTATGCCTGAAAGGGATAAGCAGTGGCTCTCGTTGCCTGAACTGCAGCAGTATTATTGGGATGGAAAACTCAGTGATCTGGCTGCAGCCGGGCCAGATTTTGATCCCGACAAGGTACAGACCCTGACACGAAATGATCAACCTCGCTCACGTAAACGTTGGCAATTTAGCCCACGATTTGAGCATTTCTATCAGGTGCGGGCAGAACAGACAAAGGAGAGTGTTTGATGTATCTATCGCGTGTACGGCTGCACCCGTCAATGGACTCCACCCAGTTGGCGAGTCTGTTGCGAGATCGCAAAGGTTATGGGTTGCATAGATTATTCTGGGGACTTTTTGATAGCAAAAAACGTAACTTTCTGTTTCGTGAAGAGTTGGCTGCTGAACAGTTAACATGTCAGGGAAAACGCAGGGCAGATCCGCTCTATTATTTGCTGTCGGCTCAAGAGCCACAGCAGGATAGCCCGCTGTTACAGGTCGAGTCTAAGCGCTATGAACCAAAATTAAGTACAGGAGATCGCCTATCGTTTAAATTGCGCGTCAATGCCGTAGTCAGTCGCAACGGTAAACGCCACGACATCGTGATGGATACACAGCGAAGTTGGCTGCAGCAAGAGCTTGCCGCTCTAAATCTTTCCGGTGAAGGTGATAAGGGTTCCTGTAAACGACGCTTGCTTGAGCATGCCGATGATACTCGCCTCATAGCGTGGAAATCCCAGATTGAAAAAGGTCCATTCGGTCATCGACTGGAGTATAGGCTAAAACGCTCTGAGCTGCTGGAGTGGGCGATGAAAACGGCAGTGGAGGTAGCTATTTTTCGTTGGTGGTTACGTCAGGGAGAACGGCATGGTTTCGGCCTGCCAGAGAACGAGACATCATTGCAGGCTATGGCATACCAAAAGCATCATTTACCGGAAAAGAATCGAAATGCTGGGTTTAATTCACTGGATCTTTCAGGTGAGGTAATTGTACGGGATGTAGACAAATTCAAGGAGTTGCTATTTGATGGTACAGGTCCTGCCAAGGCCTTTGGCTGCGGTTTGATGATGATTCGTCGGGTTTAATCAGGCAGGAAAATTAAATGGTTGATTACCCTTAGGTTCTGCTGTCAGGGACGCTGAGTGTAATGAGAAAAATTCGGACTATGCGGATTGGGATGAATCAGCAACTGAATTTGTCGACGATGAGGAGCCGATAGTTCGTTGGAACCCAAAGTAGGCCGTAATGATCCATGCCCTTGCGGTAGTGGCAAAAAATATAAAAAGTGCTGTTTGAACTGAAATTTTAACGCAACCGGAGACAAGGAATGTCAACAACTCTGACGCCAAAAGCCCCTTTAAAGCCTATCCCAATCAAAGACCGTACCTCGCTGATATTTCTTCGTTATGGTCAGATCGATGTGATCGATGGGGCTTTTGTACTGTTGGACAAAAACGGTGTCCGTACTCACATCCCCGTTGGGTCAGTGGCCTGTATTATGTTGGAACCCGGTACACGTGTTTCTCATGCGGCGGCTAAACTGGCGGCCACGGTAGGAACTTTGCTGGTCTGGGTTGGAGAAGCTGGTGTCCGCTTGTACGCTTCCGGTCAACCTGGAGGAGCCCGCTCCGATAAGTTGCTTTATCAAGCGCAGTTGGCATTGGATGAGCAGCTGCGCTTAAAGGTCGTTCGAAAAATGTTTGAACTACGTTTTGGTGAAGCTGCGCCAGAACGTCGTTCTGTCGATCAGCTCCGAGGGATTGAAGGAGCGAGAGTTCGTAAAACCTATGAGCTGCTGGCGAAGCAATATGGTGTCAAATGGAGAGGGCGGCGTTATGACCCCAAAGACTGGGCTAAGGGTGATAAAACCAACCAATGCATTAGTGCTGCCACTTCCTGTCTGTACGGTATTTCAGAAGCTGCTATTTTGGCAGCGGGCTATGCGCCAGCGATAGGTTTTTTACACAGTGGGAAACCTCTCTCTTTTGTCTACGATATTGCCGATATCCTAAAGTTTGAAACCGTGGTCCCCATTGCTTTTCGAATTGCCGCCAAGAACCCTCAAAAACCCGATCAGGAAGTACGCATTGCCTGTAGAGATCTGTTTCGTAAGGATAAGGTGCTCAAACGCTTGATTCCGCTCATTGAAGAAGTACTGGCCGCGGGTGATATTGAACCACCCTTACCTCCAGAGGATGCTCAGCCACCTGCTATACCAGAGCCAGAATCGGTCGGTGATCAAGGCCATAGGAGTGGATAAATGAGCATGATTACCGTAGTCACTGAAAATGTTCCACCACGATTAAGAGGGCGCCTGGCTATCTGGCTATTAGAGGTTCGCGCCGGAGTCTATATTGGGGATGTATCCCGACGGATTCGAGAAATGATATGGGAGCAGATTACTGAATTGGCCGAAGAAGGTAATGTAGTCATGGCCTGGGCAACCAATACGGAATCAGGGTTTGATTTCCAGACTTATGGTGAAAACCGACGAATCCCAGTTGAGTATGAAGGCCTGAGACTGGTCTCTTTTTTGCCGCAAAAAGACTAATATCCGCTCTTTAAAAAAGTAGAAAATAGTTGGTAGATTTTGTGAAGGTGTTTTTTGTCTTTAAAAACAACTGTATAGTTTTAGAGTGTTCCCCACAGGCGTGGGGATGAACCGATGAGCAAACCCTTGCCCCCAGAGCTTTTCGAGTGTTCCCCACAGGCGTGGGGATGAACCGCAAACAAAGCCAAACCGCCCTCAAGGTTGTAAGTGTTCCCCACAGGCGTGGGGATGAACCGATCTGGAATTGATCGGGTTGGGGCATGATGAGGTGTTCCCCACAGGCGTGGGGATGAACCGTCGCAGCAGAGCTTGATATAACTCTACACGAGGTGTTCCCCACAGGCGTGGGGATGAACCGCCGTTATTATGGAAACCACGAATCTGGAGTTTGTGTTCCCCACAGGCGTGGGGATGAACCGATTAGTGGCAACTCGCCGTCCTGACAGTACATGTGTTCCCCACAGGCGTGTGGATGAACCGTTTTTCATGACTAGCTAGCCGCTCTTTGTTGTGTGTTCCCCACAGGCGTGGGGATGAACCGTAAGAAATTTCGAATCGCCACCGAGGGCGGTAGTGTTCCCCACAGGCGTGGGGATGAACCGAGAGACTATCCCAGCGTGTAGCAGCAATAGCCGTGTTCCCCACAGGCGTGGGGATGAACCGCAGGGCTAATCATGATGACTCATAACTCTGCTAGTGTTCCCCACAGGCGTGGGGAACTCTCGAAACCGGAATAAGTATAGATTTATATACCAAGTGTTTTAAAAAATATTAATCCCGAAGATATTTTGGAACATATCGTCTCCAGTCCCACTGCCCCCTAGCTGGCCCTCTGTTCTTTCTGTTATATAAATTTAGTCAGAAATATTATCAAATAGTGCCAAGTATTATCCGGCCCACTCGTCGTACATTATGCCATTAGCGATTAATTCAATAACGTTCTCCTGATTTTCTGCGCTCTCGCTAAATCCAGCCAATGCACCTTCACGGGTAAACGCCCCTGAGCCGAGGGAGTCTAGCCACCATAAATACCCCCCATCATCAGGGCCGCGATCAAGTACATTATTATAGAGAGCCGTCAGGAATTGCTCATCAGAAGGGTTTTCACCATACATATCTTGGAATTCAATACTGTTGATGAAGCCTGCCGCAACTTGCTCTAGAGTATGGCCATTGTCCATAACATCAATCCAATAACCTAACCCCCCTGAGTCAGGAGTTCGATCAAAGGCCGCCTTGTATATTCTATAGGCTTGACCTGCGTTTCCTTCAGTATCGAGGGCTAGGCTCTTATCAATAAAACGTAACCTTTCTACACTAACTATTTCAGCATAGCCTGCTTGCCCGCTGTTATCAGTCACGGAACCATTACTTCCGGTGGTTGTTATTGAATAATTAGCTAAGGATTTGGTATAAACCAGTGTGTCTATGCCCTCACCACCATCTATAACATCATGGCCTCCATAAGCCCCATAGTAATCAATCGAGATCAGGTCATTCCCGTTTCCACCATAAACTCTGTCGTCTCCAGAGGTATCAATGATAATGTCATCTCCTGAGTTCCCGTAGATAATATCATTTCCTTGAAAACCACTGAGGGTGTCATTCTCGTTGGAGCCGTTAATAGTATCTTCACCGGAAAAAATTACCTTGTCATATAACCCTTCTAAATCGTTATTGTTTATATATCTCTCTACTGATAGCGCCTGATACGGGCCGCCTGATGTCTTGTAGAATAACTCCCCGTATTCGTAAAACGAAGTCGCGTTTACTACTCCCCCGCTTAGCCCGTAAGAGTCATACGTAAACTGCCCTTGATAAACCTGCTCATATCGTCCATCGCTAATACGGATGGTGTTCGAGCTGGCTTCAATAACATCACCATAAAATACATTTGAATAAATCATGTCTACGGCGTGATATGCCGTTCCTATAGTAGCCATACATCCTTCTCCTTGGCTTATTTGGGTTATCGATCTTACTCCAACATCTTTTTAATTAAAACGATCGTGTATTTTTTTAGAGAATAATAACCATAAAGTAAGAAAAGTCATTTTACTTGTATGGCAGGATCTTTATATTAGAGAATTTGTGAATAATTTATTTATTAACAGGACTTTTGCAGTTATTAGTTGTTGCTGATAAATTCAGCAGTGGATTTTAGCGTTTTAGGATTTGATTGCTGGCAGGGCCAAGCGATAGTGCTACTCCCTTACTCCGCAATATTCAAACTCCTTCGGAATAGTTAGATAAATCATCTTAATAAGGATTGTTATCACCTGTGAAGAGTAGCCAATAAATGATTCAGACATCGTTGTGATTCGAGATGGGGTCGGGGATGGTAAGCAATGATGAGCTAATTAATCACATTCATGCCCATATGTTTGAGCGGGAAGTCGACCAGTCAGGCGCCCGCGAATTGCTTGACACTCTGGTAACCTCTGCGCCTCCCCGGAATCGGGAGGCTGAGGCTGTCAAAGCTAAACAGCGGTCAGTCCAGCGGTTTGGGTCAGCAGCGCCTGAGTAGAGGTCCCGATCGGTTTTGCACCTTTCAGTCCGATTAGTTGTGGGTGTTCTAAGATAACTGCACCAGGTTGTGTTCTATTGCATACTTGGCCAAACCTGCCGCGGTATGTATATCCAGCTTACCCTTGATGTTCTGTCGGTGGGTTTCCACTGTCCTGACGCTGATTTTCAATTCGTTGGCGATGCCTTTATTACTGTTCCCTTCTGCCAGTAGCTTAAGAACGGTTTCTTCTCGTTTGGTCAGGTTCTGGGTCTGAGGCTGCGCCGCTTCTGAATTGTTGAACAGGGTTTGAGAGGCGCTTTGACTGAAATAGGTGTTGCCTTGATAAACGGTTTCGATGGCTTTAATCAGTTCATCGGAGGATACATCTTTGAGTATATAGCCGCTGGCGCCGGATTGCATCAGCTGTAGAATGTACTCTTTATTGTCATGCATGGTGAGTATCAGAACCTTGATAGCGGGAAAGTCAGTTTGAAAACGTCGGGTTGCTTCCATCCCGTTCATTACAGGCATGCTGACGTCCATTAACACCACATTTGGCGATGAGTGCTTGGCGTGCTCCAGCGCTTCCAACCCATTATGTGCCTGGCCGATAACCTCGATACCGGGGACACCTTCTATACGCGCTTGAATACCGTCCAGTACCAGTGGGTGGTCATCAACCAGCAGTACTTTAATTGTGTGTTTCGGGGGCTGTTTCGGTGATTGCTGTTCTTGTTGTATTGACATCACTGCTTCCGCATTCAGGGCCGTCCACTGGCGGATTAACCATTAAGATTCATTTCCGCTTTTAGTAAGGTACCGTTCCCTGGCTCTGAGGCTGTGCTAAAGATACCACCTAATAGCTCCACTCGCTCGCGCATCGTGATTAAGCCAGCTCCCTGAGTTAACTCTCCTTCCTCAGGAGTGAATCCACAGCCATTGTCACTGATTTCCAACCGGATCATATCATCAACCTGAGTTATCACCAGTCGGATAACAGAGGCATCGGCATGCTGTTCGATATTTTTGAGAGACTCCTGCACAACACGGTAAAGTGTTATTTCAATTTGCTCCGGTAGCCGGTTGTTATCGATCTCAATCGTTCGTTGAACCCGGATATCCGTGCGTTGGGAAAACTGTTCCAGCAGGCTGTTAAGGGCGGCAGGCAGGCCCAGGTCATCAAGTACACTGGGGCGCAGATCATGGGAAATTCTACGGACTTCCTGAATAGCGTCATTCAGTACCAACTGGCCCTGCTGGAGGTCTTCAAACACTGCTGAATCGCCCTCGTCGATCCGTCGAATTGCCTGTTCAATGCGCAGTTGTACTGACACCATCAACTGGTTAATACCCTCATGCAACTCCCGTGAGAATCGACGCCGTTCTGCAATTTGGAATTGGATATAGCGTTGGGCCAGATCCCGCAGTTTGGCATCGGCCATCAGGTGACCGTGGAGGTTGAAGGCAACACCGATCAACACGATGATCACTACGGTGACCGAAGTGATAACCAGAACGGTAATAAAAGTCTCGCGAATATCCTTGTCCACCTCAGCTCTTATTTTTGCCACCTCATGGGCAATATCGTCTACATAGAGCCCGGTTCCCAGCATCCATTTCCAGTTCGGTAACTGGACTACATAGCTGAGCTTGTCGGCTTCCCCATCCAGCGAGGGTTTCCTCCAGCGGTAGCGGTGATATCCGCCACCGGCTCGGGCACTGGCCAGCAGTTTACGCATCAGGTACTCGCCGTTTTCATCGCGAATATCGATTAGGCTTCGGCCGACGATGTCTGGCTGTTGCGGATGAACCAAACCAACACCGTTATCGTCATAGACAAAAAAGTAACCGTCTTCACCAAAGGTCAGATTGTGGAGGATTGATTTTACCTGGGCCTGCGCATCTGTCGGGTCCAGCTTGGGAAGGTCGTGAACATGAGAAATGGAGGTGAGTGCCAGGTCAACATAGTGTTTCAACTCCGTTTTTTTGGAAGCCAGCAGGTTGCTCTCAAAAATCTGAATTTCCTGTTCACCTAGTTCTCGCGCCTGGTGGAGTACGATGACTGTAATCATCGCGGTGACCAGCAATAGAGGAAGTATCGCCAGCATCAGTATTTTTATTTTAAGGGACATTGGCTTGTCTGGTTGTGGTTATCGTTTTTGCGTTTGTAAATTCTGTATCCGTAACGCTGAATAAGATAATAAGAGCCAGATCCACTGATTTTTGTCTAGAACTATCCCCTGAGGTCTACGTACTTTCACGCTTTCTCTACGTACTAATTCGGAGTTTTGTCAGTGTTGTTGATTATACATCGATTAACGTATCCTAAGATGGCTATAGCGATATCAGATGCCTACAGCGGTATTCGATACTTGTAGCGCTCTACGGTGCTTATAGCGACAAAGGAAACACCTTAGCGACAAAGGTGACATTGCCGGTTCAGTCGACCTTAAAAGATCGATATTATGTATTGGGTTTGTTAGTCCGCTTATTTATTATCACGGTTGTTGTCATGAGTGAGTCCAAAGAAAAACGGCACTTCAATACGCTGATGCGTGATGCCAACAGTGCTTTTTTGCCTGCTCATGAAGGACGAGAGACGCCGGTAAAAGTCGGATTTGTCTTACTTCAGCACTTCTCGATGATGACCTTTACCGCCGCCGTTGATGCGCTGGTTACCGCCAATCTGGTGCGAACTGCTCCATTGTTCAGTTTTGCGACCTATGGACTGGACTCGAAAACGGTCAAAAGTGATCTGGCGATTGATATTTCTACCAGCGCAGTACTTGATCAGTTGCCCCTTGAAGGCGATGAGGCTGTTGAAGTTCTGATTGTTTGTGGCGGCTATCGTTGTTCACACCTGGAACACTCGCCGTTGAGTGCGCTACTGAAAAGTGCTGCCAAGCGCAATCTGGTTTTGGGCAGCCTGTGGAACGGGGCTATTGCGCTGGCTCAGGCAGGCCTCCTGGATAATCAGGAGTGTGCACTGCATCCGGACAATCATGCCTTTATGCATGAGCAGTTCGATAAAGTCCGGGTATCTGAACGGGTGCTGGTCGTGAGTGACAAGCGGGTCAGCAGTGCCGGGCCAAGCAGCGCTCTAGAAATGATGCTGGTTCTGATTGAACAAATTCGAGGTAAGGATATTGTCCGGGCTATTCGCGAAATTCTCAGCTGTGATCAGGTGGCAGAAAGCAGCGAAGCCAAATTGGTGCAGGCCACTGATGATCCCAGCTTTCCCAACAGCTTACGCAATATTTTACAGTTGATGAGCGCCAATATTGATGAGCCTCTCAGTGTTGATGAGCTTGCCTCCTATGTCGGCGTCTCGCGGCGTCGTATTGAGCGACTGTTCCAGGCTCATCTGGAAACCACACCATCGCGCTATTATCTCGAACTTCGTATTACCCATGCTCGACGGCTGTTATTACAGAGTAATGACTCTGTGGCGAATATTGCCGTGGCGTGCGGATTTCTGAGCACTACACATTTCAGCCGTTGTTTTAAGGATTATTTTGGCGCTTCTCCGAGCCTGGTGCGCCAGCGACATCGCAGTTAGGGTCGGCCTAGCAGGGCCGTGCGGGAGCAACAACGGGACAGCAACAACGGGACAACCAGCAAGGCAAACTCTTTTTCATCAGAGTCAGCCTTGCTTGATTAATAAGGGATTAGTTTTTCCGTGGTTACTTTAATAACACCTTAGCTTTCTACCGTGACATTTGTCGTGGGTACACTACAGCAGGACAGGATGTAGCCTGCTTCGAGGTCTTCATCGGTGATACCGCCATTGTGATCCATGGTCACCTCGCCACTGGTTTTTAGTACTTTACAGGTTCCACAGATACCCATACCGCAGGCTTTGGGGATATGCATGCCGAGTTTGGCAGCCGCTGCGTGTACTGTTTCTCCTGGTGCCACCTGAATGCTTTTTCCGGTATTGGTAAATTGAACTTCGAGCAGGTCTGCACTGGTTAGTGCATCGGCTTCTTCGGAGGCGATTTCCGCATGCTCCAGCGCTTCCTGTTCGATATCGTTAGGAGTGGCACCAAAAGACTCTTCATGGTAACGGCTCATATCAAAACCGTTAGCTTTCAGCAGCGCCTTGACAGCCGACATATAGGGCTCGGGGCCACAGCAAAACACTTCTCGTTCCATAAAGTCAGGAGCGATCATCTCTAATTTAGGCTGATCCAGATAACCCCGGTATCCGGCCCAGGATTGCCCGATTTCCTGACGTTCACAGATCAGGTGTAAGGAGAAATTATTAATCCGTGAACACATATGTTCCAGCTCACGATGGTAGATAATATCTCTTGGGGTACGGGCGCTGTGAACAAAGGTCATATCCACTTCGGCGTTGGTGTCAAAGAACCAGCGAGCCATCGACATAACCGGTGTGATACCAACCCCACCGGACAGCAACAAGACTTTTGTAGCTGGAAAATCGATACAGTTAAACTGCCCCACCGGGCCATGAACCGCAATCTCTTCTCCTTCGCTGAATTTGTCGTGCAGCCAATTGGATACCTCTCCACCGGGTACGCGTTTTACCGTGATGGAAAAGCTGTATGGCACTGAGGGGGAGCTGGATATGGTGTAAGAGCGCATCACCTGTTGTCCGTTTATCTCCAGTTCCAGTGTGACAAATTGCCCTGGCTTAAAGAAAAACATGACCGGCTGTTCAGCCATAAAGCAGAATGTTTTTACATCCTGAGCTTCCTCAATAATCTTTACACACCTCACGGCGTGGCGTCCGTTGGTCCAGGTATTGGTGTTGACGGCATTGAGGTATTGAGAAGTAGAAGATGTTGCTTCTGTTTGGCTGTTCATAAGTAGGAACCCCAGTCGTTATAAGGTTGGTACAACAGTGCAGGGGCCCAAAGCCGTTGCAAAACTGTCTATCTTCAAGCAATCAGAGCGGATCAACCTCTTATAGATGACATTCAGTCCGCAATCGTCAAACGGTTTAGTATCGTTCTGTCAGACTGGGTAATTGCTAAATATCAAAAAAGCCGGGAAGTTGATTTTCTATTGATGCTTCTGGGCGCCATTCTCTGCCGAGTGCTCAAGTGGTGTTTAACTGAAAACGACATCAATTTGTTCATCTGGCCCTCTGCGTGTATTCACCTGTGATGGAAAGGGTCTCTGCGTCGATAAAAACGTCGGTCTGTGTCGCAAATGGACAATTCCACTCCGGCAACTTAGTAGAGGATTGCGTCCTGTCGAGTTGCTGATAAATATCAATTAAATTTTTGGCTCCTCTGAAGATAAACACTGAATAAGATGGTTTGACTGGCGGCACCTGAAAATAAAAAGAGAAGAGCAACGCCAGCAAGCAACAATGAGGATAGGGTCGATGAACGAGCATGATCTGTTGAATATTAAATATAACAGTTACGATCAGGCGCGAAATGAAATGCACCAGTTACTGGACGAACGTGCCGGTAATTTGTCTCTTCCACAACCGTTTTATAATGATCCGCACATGTTTCGGGCAGATATGGAGGAGATTTTTCAACAGGAGTGGATTTTTGTCGGTATGAGCTCTGAAGTTCCGGCCAAGGGTGATTATTTCACTGTTGAAATCGGTCAGAATCCAGTGTTGGTAGTGAGAGATGCCGAAGGTGGTATCAAAGCATTTCACAATGTTTGTCGTCATCGTGGGTCAAAAATCTGTCGGGAGCATCGAGGTAAGGTTGCCAATCTGGTTTGCCCATATCATCAGTGGACCTATGACTTGCAGGGTAACCTGCTGTACGCCGGAACAGAAATGGGTGATGATTTTGACATGAAAGCCCATGGCCTCAAGCCTGCTCATTGCCGCACGGCCGGTGGATTTGTGTTTATCAGTCTGGCTGAAGGGGAGGCGCCGGATTTGGACCCTTTCCTGGAATCACTGGAAGCCTATATGGAGCCCTATGATATGGAGAACACCAAAGTAGCGGTGGAATCCAATATTCTGGAGGATGCAAACTGGAAGCTGGTCATTGAGAACAATCGTGAGTGCTATCACTGTGCTGGCAATCATCCTGAACTGCTGAATACTCTACTGGAGTGGGATGACACCAACGATCCCCGCGCCAGCGAAGAATTCTTGGCCCAGTACAACCGCCAGGCCGAAGCCTGGGATGCCGAAGGTATTCCTCACAAGCATGTGGAGCACGGGCTGCGTAATCGTATCGTTCGGATGCCGTTGAAAGAAGGTGCTCAGGTGATGACACTGGACGGTAGTCAGGGTTGTAAAAAGATGATGGGCCGGATTAAAAACCGGGAGCTGGGTTCCATGCGAATCCTGCACCTGCCCAACTCCTGGAATCATATGCAGGGGGATCATGCGGTGGTATTCCGAGTGCTGCCAATCTCTGCACAAAAGACACTGGTGACCACTAAATGGCTGGTCCATAAAGATGCGGTAGAAGGTGTCGATTATGATCCTGCAAAATTGCGTCAGGTTTGGGATGCCACTAATGAGCAGGATCGACGCCTGGCAGAAGAAAACCAGCAGGGTATCAACTCCATTGGTTATCAACCCGGGCCTTATTCCGAGACTTTTGAGTTTGGTGTAATTAATTTCATCGACTGGTATAGCGAAACTGTGCGCGACAATCTGAAGAAGCGTGCTTTATAAGCGTAGTGACAGTTAGTTTTCATAGAGCCTAAGGGATTGATGGCTCTTTGAGTTATAGACCGGTTCGCGCCGGTCTTTTTTTGATCAGGTCTGCTGTCTGTTTCTGTACTGTTGAGTTGTTTCAACCGGACTGCTTGGTTATGCGGCTTTGATGCCTGGATTCAAAACGGGCGATTTCTGATTCTGTTGGATAGCTGCCGGTAAAGGTTTCTATATAGGCCGGTATTCGTTTCAGGCGTCTGGACAGTGGTTCTTCCACCATCATCGAAATGTATCCGATCTGCGTATAGTAGACCGTATGGGCGCGGGTATCAGCCTGTTCTTCAGAAAAATCAAAGCGGGTAAACATGGCTCGAATGGCGTTGATTCTTTCCTGATCCGTATGTTCCAGCGTTTTTTTCAGGTCAGGAGCCTGTTGTGCCCAGTTGCGGATTGCAAAATCCATTCGGGCGTCGAAAAGATCCGGGTTTATCCAGCAATCGAAAAGATTCAGCACTGCCTCTGAGATCGATTCGGCATAGCGTTCCGTCTGGCTGATCAGATTACCGGTGTTCTTTTTTTCCCATCGTTGAATGAGGGCGTTCAGCAACGCTTCCCGGTGTTCGAAGTGCCAGTAAAAACTGGTGCGCGACATATTCAGCGCTTTCGCCAGTGGCATGACTTTTACAGACTCAACACCGGATTCCACCAGCATTTTATAGGCCTCATCAAGCCAGAGATCCTCAGATCCCCGCCAGCCACTTTGTTTCATTGCTACAACCTTTTCTATCAATTTTACAACTATTTACGCGATGCACTTTATTGGATGCGTTTTTTCGGCATCTACTTTAGCGCTTTCCATGAGTTAATTCATAGGGGTTTTATGAGGTTTTCTCGACGCCCGGCTAAAGAACCTGAACAGGACTCCCTGAGATCTTGGTTTTTAGATCTATAGTTAACACTTGTGTAATACGAGTTTGACATTAGTGTCGAGTTTGATAATCTGAGATTCGTTCACACTTGGTGATGGAGGATGAGATGTCTGTAAAACAACAATTAGAAGCATCGAATGAAAACCTGGGAAGGGCTGGTGGTAAAGCTGCCGGCACAGAAGTTGAGGGCACAGAAATTGAGGCTGTAAAAGCTGATACGGTAACGCTTGATGCTGTAAATGCTGGCAGCGCTGAAACAGAAGATGCAAAACCCGTCGGTACAGGAAAAAGTGGTGCCAGGCGTGGACGTACCTCACGAAGAGGAGCGGCCCGTCAGGACCGATCCGTGCCGAACAAACACCTTCAGGTGCCCTTTATCACCCGTCGCATACCTACTTATGATTTGCTCAGCGAAGAAAGTCTGATCAGGATTGAGCAGGCAGCAGATACTATTCTTGCAGAGATTGGTATTGAATTCCGGGAAGATCCCGTCACCGTACAACTCTTTCAGGAGGCTGGAGGGCAGGTTTCACAACTCACCGAATCCAGCTGGAATATCAAGTTTGCGCCTGGCTTGATTCGGGATATCTTAAAAACAGCACCGGCCCGATTTACCCAACATGCCCGCAATCCGGCCAGGTCGGTTGAAATTGGTGGCGATGCTATGGTTTTTGCCCCGGCCTACGGTTCGCCTTTTGTGATGGATCTGGATCAGGGACGGCGTTATGGAACCATTGCTGATTTTGAGAATTTCGTAAAGCTGGCCCAATCCAGCCCCTGGCTACACCACTCCGGCGGCACCATCTGTGAACCCACTGATATACCGGTTAATAAGCGCCATCTGGATATGGTTTATGCCCATATGCGCTATTCTGACCGACCCTTCCTGGGATCAATCACTGCGCCGGAAAGAGCGGCTGACAGCATCGAAATGTGTCGCATCCTTTTTGGCTCAGACTTTGTTAATGAAAACTGCGTGATTATGGGTAACTTTAACTCCACCTCTCCCCTGGTCTGGGATGGAGTGACGACTCAGGGAATACGCACTTATGCCGAAGCGGGGCAAGGCTCCATTCATCTGCCGTTTCTGATGGGAGGGGCGGTTTCACCGGTCACCATACCGGGTGCCATTGCTCAGAACCTGGCGGAGACCATGACCGGTTGTGCTTTAACCCAGCTTGTCCGACCGGGGGCTCCGACTGTGCTGGGATCTTTTATCGCCTCCATGTCGATGCGGACCGGCAGTCCAACCTTTGGGACGCCGGAGCCTGCGCTTGGCAGTCTCGTGATGGGGCAATTGGCGCGTCGTCTTGAAATACCGCTCCGTTGTGCGGGTAATTTTTCCACCTCCAAAATGCCGGATGCCCAGGCAATGACCCAAGGGGCTATGTCGATGATGTCGGCGATTCAATGTGGTGGAAATTTTATTCTGCACTCTGCGGGATTTCTTGACGGTCTGTTGTCCATGTCCTATGAGAAATTCATTATGGATACCGATCTTTGTGGGGCGCTCCACACCTACCTTAAAGGCTTTGACGTGAATGAGGATACGCTGGGCATTGATGCTCTGAGGGTCGGCGGTCCCGGGGAGCACTTATTTGGTACTCCGCACACTATGGCCCACTATGAGACGGCTTATTGGGACAGTGAATTCAACGACGATCAGTCTTTTGAAACCTGGTCTGAACAGGGCAGCGAAGATGCCATGACCCGGGCTAATCACAAATGGAAAAAGGTGTTGGCAGACTATCAGGCGCCGGCATTGGATGAAGTTACTGACCAACAGCTGAAAAACTTTATTGCTCAACGTAAGGCTTCTATGCCAGACAGCTGGTACTGATCGCCAGCTGTTCCATAAAGCCGGACCGTTTCTAAACAACGCTGCCCTGCTGTTGAGCTAACCTATGTAGAAAACCCAGTCAGACTGGTACAGATACACCGAGGCTATTATGTCCAACGATCCTTTACTGCAACCCTATAAATTGAAGCATCTTACGCTCAAGAATCGCATCATGACCACCAGCCATGAACCGGCCTATCCTGAAGAGGGGATGCCGAAGGATCGCTATCGGGCTTATCATGAAGAGCGGGCAAAGGCCGGAGTTGCATTGACCATGACGGCCGGGTCTGCTGCAGTGTCGAAAGACAGTCCGCCGGTATTCAATAACATTCTGGCATACAAGGATGAGGTGGTGCCCTGGATGAAGAAGGTCGTTGATGCCTGTCACCAGCATGACTGTAAAGTGATGATTCAATTGACCCACCTGGGACGTCGAACCGGTTGGAATAAGGGTGACTGGCTGCCGGTGGTTTCTCCTTCTCATCGTCGTGAAGCCTCCCATCGGGCATTTCCCAAGCAGCTTGAAGATTGGGATATTGATCGAATTGTCAGAGATTACGCCGATGCCGCAGAACGTATGTATGCTGCCGGTCTTGACGGGATAGAGCTGCAAGCCTACGGCCATCTGATGGATCAGTTCTGGTCGCAACGAACCAATACACTGGATGGGCCCTATGGAGGCTCATTAACGAACCGGCTGCGTTTTACCACCGATGTACTGCAGGCGATCCGTAAGCGGGTCGGGGATGAATTTATTGTTGGTGTTCGCTATACCGCAGACGAATGTGCTGAAGGAGGTATTTCAGCCGAAGAGGGGGTGGAGATTTCAAGACTGTTGCGTGATTCGGGAATGGTTGATTTTCTCAATGTGATTCGTGGGCATATTGATACCGATCCGGGCTTGACGGATGTAATTCCGGTGCAGGGAATGAGAAGCGCGCCTCATCTGGATTTTGCCGGTGAGATTCGTAAGGCCACCGGGATGCCTACCTTTCATGCTGCCCGAATCACAGATGTGGCAACCGCGCGCCATGCGGTGGCACAAGGGATTGTAGATATGGTGGGTATGACCCGGGCACATATGGCTGATCCACATGTTGTTCGAAAAATAATCCAGGGTCGTGAGGATGATATTCGCCCCTGTGTCGGCGCGACCTACTGTCTGGATCGCATCTATCAGGGTGGAGATGCACTTTGCATACACAATGCGGCGACCGGGCGAGAGCTGACCATGCCTCACGATATTCCGCAGGCCGATGTGAGTAAAAAAGTCGTGGTTGTAGGGGCCGGACCTGGCGGTTTGGAAGCCGCCCGTGTCGCGGCTGAACGAGGTCATTCCGTGACCGTTTTTGAGGCGGCCCCGGATCCCGGCGGGCAGGTTCGCCTATGCGCTCAAAGTGAGCGTCGGCGAGAGATGATCTCAATAATTGACTGGCGTATGTCCCAATGTGCCGCTATGGATGTGGAGTTTCGTTTTAATGCCTGGGCTGAGGTTGATGATGTACTGGCACTTAATCCGGATGTGGTCATCATTGCTACCGGAGGACTGCCTGATACCGAAGTGTTGGAGAGTGGTAATGATCTGGTGGTTTCCAGTTGGGACATTATTGCCGGAGATGTTCCGCCCGGAAAAAATGTGCTCGTATACGATGATGCCGGAGACCATGCCGGGTTGCAGGCTGCAGAAAAAATAGCCGCGACAGGGGCCAGGGTCGAAATTATGACGCCAGATCGCAGTTTTGCGCCGGATGTGATGGCCATGAACCTTGTTCCTTATATGCGCTCAATGCAGGATAAGGAGGTTACCTTCACGGTGACTTATCGATTGAAAGCGGTCACCCGTGTCAACGAATCTGTGGCAAATGGGGATGGTGGACTGAAGGCCAGTATTGGAACGGATTACAGCGATTTGCGTAAAGAGCGATGTTTTGATCAGGTGGTGGTTAACCACGGTACGATCCCGATGGATGAGCTGTACTTTGAGCTGAAACCTCAGTCGAGCAATCTGGGGGCTGTGGATCAGGCGGCGCTGATTGCTGGCCAACCACAAACCATGAACGACAACACCGAAGGGTCGTTTCAACTGTTTCGGATTGGTGATGCGGTTTCTTCTCGTAATACTCACGCCGCAATTTATGACGCACTCAGGCTGGTGAAAGAAATTTAGCCTTTTTGCGATGCTTTACTGCCGATCCTTATGGTTTGCGTACAGGGTCGGTAGGTTATTGAGTCAGCTGATTCTGGTACTGTCTGACTAATCCGACGATTCTGACTATGCCGATTGACTCGGGTGATTCCATCCCTGATATTAAGGTGTCCGCACTGGTTATCGGTACCGGTCAATAGCACTGTTAAAAAGCGTCGATAAAATACTCCGACAAGTTGTGCCGGTAAAACGAACTATCAGGCTGTTACTGATATGCTTCGACGATTAGACTTAGGGTGTCAGAGTTTCCGGCAGACTGGTCGGGAGCCGAATTCAGCGGTTGGATTTTTGCCATGCCAGAGCTTGCCTTAAGCTTCGCCAATCAATACCTGGAAACAGAAGTGGTTTGGCACAGGCTGTCGACGGGCGATACCTCTAATCGTCTTTATCGTGGGGCTTGCCTGGATCAGCAACTGGTACTGCGGGTCAATTCACCGGGATTGGCCGGTCTCGCCGTGGATCGGGTCCGTGAAGCCAGGCTTCTTGAATGGATACAGCATCAACCCTGGGCGCCGCAGCTACTGCGTAACGACTGGGAGCGTGGCTGGTGCCTGATGAGCGATGCCGGGAAGTCCATTTTTGACGAAGATCTGCATGGCGACTTGCGTAAACCACTGTTATCCATCGTTGCGGATCTTCAGCGCTTTTATAGCGCAGACCCAGCGCTGGTATGTGATTATCAGTTGCTGTGGGAGCGCTATCGCTTAATCTATGCTCACTGCTGTAAATCTGCGCCACGGTCAACGGTCAAGGCGATTGAGTTGTTCCGCGAATTGCTTGAGCTGAGCTGGGAAAAAATGCAGCTGTTGCCGAAAACCGTTCCCTGTCTGGTTCATCACAACCTCCACCCGAAAAACCTCTGTTTCAATAAGGGAAAAGAGTTTAATAACAGAGGAAGATCCAATAATGGAAAAAGAGCTAACAACGAAAGAAGATCTAATAAGGGCCAGCTGACTCTGTTGGACTGGGAGCATGCCGGTATTGGCTCGGCCTGGTTTGATGTGGCCAGTCTGCGCCGGCATTTTTCATTGACCTCCGGGCAAATCGGGACCCTTCCTGCCTTTCGTGACTATTCATCGTTGCAGCTATTGGAAGGGCTGGCGCTGGCCGACTGGATAAATGCCAGTCTGGATCTGCTTTGGCTTAGCGTTAAGGAACTTCAACAGGATAATGGGACTGGCAAACTACTGGCAATGGTCGCGAATACCGTCCGTTTGCTGGAAGAGGGTCAACGTTAAAGCGGCCGAACAGCAAGGTCGCACGTTGGACACTTTATGCCGCTGCGATACCAACAGGAGCCGTGCAAATCCTGATATTTTGTAGAATGATAGAGCTGTGCCTGCGGGCCCGAATTTGTGATTTGTTTCAAGAGGTAGGGTATGTCATTTCGACTGGGGATAGACACTGGAGGCACCTATACTGACGCTGTTCTGGTTAACGATCAGCAAAAGGTAGTTGCCACATTTAAGAGCCTAACCACCAGGCATGATTTGACTATCGGTATCGGTAATGCCCTTAAGGGGCTGCCGAATGAGCTGTTACAGAATATTACCCTGATTTCCTTATCCACCACTCTGACAACCAACTCGGTTGTAGAGGGGCAGGGAGCGCCGGTCTGTGTATTGCTGCCCGGTTACAATGAGCGACAGCTGGAACAAAGTGGGCTGTGCGATATCGTTTCGGCCGATGCCGCATTTATTCTGGCCGGTGGTCATAATGCCACTGGAGAAGAACAGGAGCCGCTGGACGAAGATGCCGCCCGTGAAGCAATTCTCAAGTTGAAGGATTCGGTATCAGCATTTGCCATCTCCAGCATGTTTGGTACGCGCAACTCCAGCCATGAATTGAAACTGCGCTCAATGGTTGAATCGTTGTCAGGAAAGCCGGTGGCATGTGGCCATGAGCTGGCCAGTAGTCTGGGGGCGCCACAGCGGGCCCTGACGGCTGTGCTCAATGCTCGTATGGTGCCCTATATTCAGCGCCTGATTACCTCCGTCAAGCAGATTCTTGTAGATCATCAAATAGACGCCCCGCTGATGATAGTGAAGGGGGATGGCTCTCTGGTGAATACCGAAACGGCACTGCAACAACCGGTTGCTACTGTGCTGTCCGGGCCTGCTGCCAGTGTTGTGGGGGCCTGTGCCCTCAGTGGCCTGAAAAATGCCATTGTTGCGGATATGGGTGGAACGACCACAGATATTGCAATCGTCACCAATGGGCAACCGGAACTCTGTTCAGAAGGTGCGAAAGTCGGTGACTGGCAACCCATGGTAGAAGCCGTGCGAGTCTATTCGGTCGGCTTGGGGGGAGACAGCGAAGTACATTTCAGCGCGGGTGGAAGCCTGGGCATAGGCCCTCGGCGGGTCGTGCCCATGTGTTTACTGGGCAATCAGTATCCCTGGATTATCGACAGGCTGAAACACCAGCTAAATGCTTTTCCCAATGCCCGCAACAATAGATTTGTGATGCGCCTGGAAAGTAATGAAGTCTTGCTTAATCAACTCAGTGAGTCAGAGGCCTACGCCTGGGAAAAGCTGGGAGATGGGCCTATAGAACTGGATGCCGCCGTAGAACAAGACCGTGAGCTTGCCCGGTCACTGGCAAAGTTGCAGCGCTCGGGACTGGCTATCTACAGTGGCTTTACACCCTCTGATGCCGCCCATGTGCTGGGGTTGAGTGACCACTGGAGTAAGGAAGCAGCTGAATTGGGGGCCAAAATATGGGCAAAACAAATTCGTCATCTGTACGGTTTGGGTAACTGGACGCTGGGGGATGCCATCGGTCCCTGTCAGCAGGTTTACGATATGGTGACCCATGAAATCAGTCGTACGCTAATAGAAGCAGGATTGCATCAGTCTGGAAAGCTCAATGAGGCAAAGGCCCAGAACCTGGCCGGATTGCTGACCGGGCTTATTTTGGAGGGGGCCGATAAGGATACTGATAAAGTGGCCAGCAACCCATTGTTCAAAATTGATTTTGCTTCTGATTACCCGGTTGTTGCGGTAGGGGCTCCGGCAGCCAGCTACTACCCAGCGGTAACCAAAAGTCTCGGTGTAGGGTTACATCTGCCGGAGAACGGTGATGTTGCCAATGCGGTTGGAGCTGTGATGGGGTCTGTGGTTCAGCGGGCTCATGTGACTATTTCCCAGCCGACATTTGGCCTGTTTTGCCTCTATCACAAAGAAGAGCCCAAGCGTTTTTATGATCTGGAAGAGGCGGTTAAATGTGCAGAAGCTATTGTTGCCGCGGATGCTCTGGAGCTGGCTCGTGCAGCCGGTGCCGTCTCAGTTGAAGTCGCCTTGTCCCGAACTGACAATCAGGTTTTGCACGATATTGATGGCGAGCTGTTTCTGGATTGTGAGATTACTGCTACCGCAACCGGGCGACCTAACTGCGGTGCGCTTAACCTGGATTCTTTTAATGCTGAAGAGGCTGATCCAGTATCCTTGCAGGCTTGAGCTGCCAAATGGAAAACCTGGGGTGCGGGCAGAAAGGGTCAGAATAGAACAGGGTGATTTGAGCGAAATAAGGAGAAGCCGTGTTTGAGCAGATCAAACAGAAAGTAGAGGCTGAAGGTCTGCTGATACGCTCAGCATTTCATACAACCCCCGATGATTCTATGCCGCGGCTGGATAATGCTGAACCAGCCGCTACCTTATTGCTTGTCGGCAATGCCGGTTCGGCCATGTGGGAAGCCTTCAGTCGTTCTACCGAATACCTTGATTCTTATCCTGATTCGTTAGATCGATGGAGCGAACGACTGGGACATCGTCTGGCTCAAGCGTTTGGCGGAACGGCGTTTTTCCCCTTTGGGGGGCCTCCATTCCATCCTTTTTTGAGCTGGGCAAAGTGCGCAGAACCCTCGGAAAGTTCGCCTTTGGGTTTGTCTCTGCATCCGGAATACGGGCTTTGGCATGCCTACCGCTTTGCGTTGGGGTTACCTCAGCGTTTAGACTTATCCCAGCAATCAGAAGGCTCGGGCGTTGTTGAAATCCAGTCTGAATCACCGGTTTCTGCTCACCCCTGTTCTGGTTGTGACGATAAGCCTTGCCTCAGTGCTTGTCCTGTTGGTGCTTTTACCGGCAGCGAGTATCGGCATGTTGAGTGTGCTCAGTTTCTGGCAGATAACGCCGGTTACGAATGCAACCAGCTGGGCTGTGGTTCCCGCCGTGCCTGCCCTGTTGGTCAGGACTACCGATATAAACCTGAGCATGCTCAATTTCATATGAATGTCTTTGTTTCTAATCATGCTCGAAAAGGCTAGAGGCTGTTGTGTCAGGGAAAGCAGAGCCGAGCCCTGTTATCAGTTGTAAGCAACTATGGCGGGTAAACGGCTATAAATTACAAACGGGTATGATGTGTGTATGAGCTATAAACTATACAGCGCTCCTGACAGCGCCAATATTGTTATCCATATGATTCTGGAGCAGCTGGAGGTTGAGTTTGATCTGCTATGGGTGGATCGAAGCCTTAAGGAGCACAAAGGGGCTCAATATCGGCAGCAGCTGAATCCGCAGGGGCTGATACCGGTTCTGGTGGATGCTGATACTGCTGTTTTTGAGACAGCAGCTATTGCCCTTTACTTGTCTGAAAAGCACCAGCAGCTTGGGCCGCAAGAGGCAGGCTCGGCAGAGCGCAGTCGATTGCTTCAATGGCTGTTCTACCTGTCTAATACCCTGCATGCTGATCTTCGGGTGCAGTTTTACCCGCATCGTCACGTCAGTGACGGGGCTGCGATAGCTGCTCTGCTGGAAGGAACTCAGAGTCGGGTTCTCAGGCATTTTGAGCTGATCGAAGCTGAATTGGAAAAAAGCGAAGCTGGGCCCTGGTTTCTGGGAGAAGACCTGTCGATACTGGATTTTTATCTTGGTGCGCTCTGTCGCTGGTCCATGCTGTACCCGACGGGGAGTGCTTTGGGAATCGGGTTTGTTAACAGCAACCCCTGTCTCCGGCGTTTACTGGCTGCTTTGGAAGAATTGCCCGGGGTTCAGCGGGCGATGGGGCTTCAAACAATTAAAGCGCCGTTTTTCCTTGCCCCGACACCACCTGATCTGCCACCGGAGCAAGTGTCTGCATCCTGATAGCGGCTTCAGTCTGTCTTTGAGAGTCGGATGAAGTCTGGATATCGATCAAAGTCGTATCCAAAGCAGTATTTTTCGCATTGTTTACTTAAGATGCTGATCTTGGCTGGATAAAGGCCTCATAATGGCCGCTGTTTCGCAATCCCGGATGTGAGCTGTTATTGAAAATTTAACTATTCAGGAAATTCTACAACTCAGGAAATTCTAACATGAAGCAACTTATTCTCGGTGGTGCCCGCTCTGGCAAGAGCGCATTAGCAGAAAAGTTGGCCGCTGACTCCAGTGACAGGGTGATCTATATTGCCACTGCTACGGTGGGGGATTCTGAAATGGCTGAGCGTGTTGATATACATCGTCAGCGACGTCCGGAGCACTGGTCTTTGGTGGAAGAGCCCTTGAGTCTGGCCAGTACATTACAAGCCCATGCAGCAGAAGGACACTGTCTGTTGGTTGATTGTCTTACGCTATGGCTTTCGAATACATTATTTACGCAAGAGGGGCGTCACTTTCAGTCAGAAATGGACGCCTTGCTGGAGGTGTTGCCTCAGTTGCCCGGAAATATATTACTGGTCAGCAATGAGGTTGGTATGGGCATCGTGCCTATGGGCGCAGTGTCCCGAAAATTTCAGGATGAGTCAGGCCGTTTGCATCAGAACGTAGCCGCACTCTGTGATCGGGTTATTCTTACTGTGGCAGGTTTGCCGCACACATTAAAAGGGGAGAAGCTGTGAACAAAAGGGGACAAGCTGTGAACTCCGAATGGCTGAACAATCGTGTAAAGTCACTGGATGAATCCGCTGAAACAAGTGCCCGGCAAAGGCAGATGCAGTTGACCAAGCCACCCGGATCTTTAGGCGGGCTGGAGAGCCTGGCAATCCGTCTGAGTGCCATGCAGGCGACAGATAAGCCGCAGGTGGATAAGGTGCATATCGCTGTATTTGCGGCTGATCATGGCGTAACCGCCTCAGGGGTCTCCGCATTTCCGCAGGAAGTTACCGTGCAGATGGTGGCTAATTTCTCCGCCGGAGGTGCGGCTATCAGTGTGCTGGCCAGGAGTTTAGGGGCTGATCTGGAAGTGGTGGATGTGGGGACTGTCCATAAGCCGGATGAGCTGCCCGGCGTGATCAGCCATCGGGCGGGTGCGGGAACAGCCAACCTGCATACGCAGGATGCCATGACGAATGAACAGCTGGCCATTGCTCTGGAGGCGGGACGAGCCTCGGTAATGCGTGCCCGGGAGAAGGGGGCTGAGCTGTTTATCGGTGGTGATATGGGGATTGGAAATACCACTCCGGCTGCGGCGATTGCCAGCGTATTGCTATCAACTGATCCGGCTATGCTGGCGGGTCCCGGCACGGGTCTGGACGCCGCCGGGGTGTCCCACAAGGCAAGTGTTTTACGGCAAGCATTGGCTCGTTATCAGGGGCTGGCAGACCAGCCGCTGGAAACATTGCGTTGCCTGGGCGGATTTGAAATTGCTGCACTTGCGGGTGCCTATATCAGCTGTGCACAACAAGGCATACCTGCATTGGTTGATGGCTATATCACCACAGCGGCAGCACTGGTTGCTGTGCGTTATCAGCCTGCAGTGAAGGACTGGTTGATCTTTTCCCACCGCTCAGCCGAGCCCGGTCATAAAGCCATGCTGGAAGCCATGGGGGCTGATCCGTTGCTGGATCTGGGGATGCGCCTGGGTGAAGGCAGTGGAGCGGCAACTACAGTGCCGCTGGTTCGACTGGCCTGTGAACTGCACAATGGTATGGCGACCTTTGCTGACGCCGGTGTTTCTGAAGGCTAACTCTCCGTGCAATCACTGACTATCGCTCTTTTGTACAGCTAAAGAAAAGGCAGTAGCTCAACTGGGTTACTGCCTCTCTTAAACTTGCCACCATTGCTTCAACAACATCAGTCTTATCTGGGACTGCTTATCCAGAATCCTGGTCCTGGAGTTGTCATTTGGAGCAATTGCTAGCCTTTTACCGGAATCCATTCAGGGATTGGCAAATCGTTTTGCCGCAATGCTGCAATAAGGGTGTTAAGCAGCAGGCAGGCAATAGTCATAGGGCCGATACCACCCGGGACTGGGGTAATGGCGCCAGCGTTTTTGGATGCTCCTGCAAAGTCGACATCACCGACCAAGCGTGTTTTTCCGTTTTCACCATCAATGCGGTTGATGCCGACATCGATTACAGTTGCTCCTGGCTTGATCCAGCTTTCCTTGACCATTTCAGGGCGGCCAACCGCAGCAACCAGAATGTCTGCTCTTCTGCACTCTTCCTCCAGATCTTTGGTGCGGGAATGAGCGATGGTGACGGTGCAGTTCTCGTTTAAAAGCAGGTTCCCCATTGGCTTACCGACAATGTTTGAGCGTCCCAGTACTAACGCGCGGGAACCGCTAAGGTCTCCCAGATGATCTTTTAACAGCATCAGGCAGCCCAGTGGGGTGCAGGGAACGGTGCCGGTGCCGCCGGTAGAAAAACGACCCACATTCATGGGGTGAAAGCCGTCAGCATCCTTTTCAGGGGCGATCGCATTGAGAACCGTATCGGCATCAATTTGCTTTGGTAGCGGCAGCTGTACCAGAATGCCGTGGACGCTGTCATCTTCATTCAGTTGTTGAATGAGGCTTAGCAAGTCCTCCTGGTTAGTCTCTGCCGGCAATTTGTGTTCGAAAGAATTCATACCTGCTTCTTTCGTCTGTTTGCCCTTATTGCGAACATAAACTTCACTGGCTGGATCTTCTCCAACCAAAATCACTGCCAGTCCTGGAGTGATCCCTTGTTTATGCAGTTTATCTACCTCCTGTGTGATGGTTTCCCGGAGCTTTCCGGCGAAGGCTTTTCCATCAAGGATTTGTGCCATGTTCGTTTGACCTTTTATGGTTGGTTGTTGATAGAGTTTTTATGGTTCGTTGTAGAATTAATACCTTTACAAAATTAACGTCTGTACCCATCAGCAGACGTTTTTGTGTATGGACTGCTCCTGTTATTCGCAAACAGCCCAATTCAGTCAGACTTTATCATTCTCCAGGTGTTCCGCAGCATCTTTATTGGCAAATATCAGACTCGCTTTGCAGCTATTGTACTCTGTACTTGGTCATTTTTTCCCCTTCGGCTCGTGTCCGAGAGTATTAATCTTACAATTTGTAAGCTTTCTTCATTTTTCTGCAACAGTGCCCGGGCTCTGATAACTGCTGGCCGAGTCTCCACAATCAGGGGGGTGAAGCTTGACCCCACTATGGCAAGCGGCGTCTGTTTGTTCTTCGAGTTGTCTAAATCTTTTGCAATACAGAAGGATAGCGATACTGATATTCGCAATATTTCATCATACAGATTATGCATACCGACTGGAGTTGCTTACCTCACAACGACGCTGTTTTTTTGTTCTGCGACGGGCTGTTTTAGGGGTGTCGCTTTCCAGTAACCCTGTGTCGCTACGATGTCAGCAGCTGAGCCCCGCTGGCAATAATCTAAAACCACATTCCGTCTAGGGAGACGGGCAGGTTTGAATTACATATTTGGGGTTTGGCTAATGACTGATGTTGATGACTTGTATGACGACGAAGAGCTTGATCTCTCGACCCTTCCAGATGATGAACTTGTCGAACAGATGTACGACGATCTGTACAACGGTCTGCGTGAAGAGATCATGGAAGGCACCGAAATTCTGCTAGAGCGGGGTTGGTCACCCGCTAAAGTGCTTAACGAAGCGCTTGTAGCAGGTATGGCTATTGTGGGTGTCGATTTCCGTGATGGCATTCTCTTTGTTCCTGAAGTTCTTTCTGCTGCTAACGCTATGAAAGGCGGAATGGAAATTCTTCGCCCTCTGCTGGCAGAAACGGGTGCAGAGTCTGTCGGTAAAATGGTCATTGGTACCGTAAAAGGTGATATCCACGATATTGGTAAGAACCTGGTTGCCATGATGATGGAAGGTGCTGGCTTCGAAGTGATCGATATTGGCATTAATATCCCCGTTGAAACCTACCTTGAAGCCCTGGAAGAGCATAAGCCTGACATCCTCGGTATGTCTGCTCTGTTGACCACAACGATGCCTTATATGAAGGTCGTTATCGATACCTTGAAAGAGAAAGGTATCCGTGACGATTACATCGTATTGGTCGGCGGTGCTCCTTTGAATGAAGAGTTTGGTGATGCGGTTGGAGCAGACGGCTACTGTCGTGATGCGGCTGTAACCGTTGACATGGCGAAGGAGCTGGTTGCCCAGCGCCGTGCTGCCTAGTGACTGAATTGCTGTTTGTAGGTAACAGCTTATAAACCAATTCAGGTTCTCCGTTTGAGTGAATGCAGGAGTTGCCAGATGCCTTCCATGGATTTTTTAGCCGAAGAGTTGGCAGATGAAGGGTTGTCAGTGACAGATCTGTTGACCCCCGGGCAACTCCGGTCGCAGCAGGGAACGGCGCCTGCTGCGGTTATTACCTGCTCTGCGATACTGCGTGAAATTGTTGCCCTGTCTCGCGCCAACGGCTGGAACCATCTTGAGCCGCTGTGCATTTCATCGGAAGTGCACAATACCCCGGAAAAGATTCCGGGAGCGGTGAAAGAACTGATTGATAAAGCGAAAGCCAAAGGACAGGACGTTTTTGTCGCCTTTGCTGACTGCGGTACGGGTGGATTGCTGGACGCTCTGCTTGAGGAAGAAGGGGTTGATCGCATCCCTGGAGCCCATTGTTATGAGTTTTACAGCGGTAAGGATCAGTTTGCCCGTTTTCACGAAGACGAGATAGGAACCTTTTACCTCACTGATTTTCTGGTACGGCATTTCGACCGGCTGGTCATTCGTGGGTTGGGGCTGGATAGAAAGCCTGAACTGGAACCGCTCTATTTTGGAAACTACCGCAAGTTACTTTATTTAGCACAATCCGAAGACGCTGTTCTGCTGGAGAAAGCTAAAGCGGCCGCCCAGAGACTAGGGTTGGAGTTCGAATATTATTTTAGTGGTAGCGGCGATTTGGGCGCTGCACTAACGGATTTCACTCGAAGGATCGCGGTTCAGCAAGAATAGGTGCGGTTATAAGCCTGAGTAAAAGCTTTTCCTAATTGGGTAGTAGCCTTTGCTGACAGTGGTTACAGCGGCTGACTTCAGGTCACTTTACCGTTTTATAGATTGATTTCACGACCTGACAGTCGTAGCAGGAGGTGTTTGTGTATTCCGTTCGTCTTTGGACTGTACGCCACGCAAGGTTTTTTGAACGTGTCTATAACATGTTTGAGCCTGTGCTGGTAAAGCTTCATCCCATTTGGAGCAAGCTGGGCTATGACCGGGCTGAAAAGCCGATGAGTAAGATTGAGCAGGCATGCAAAGGACTGTTGTTTGATTGCAAAATGTGTGGTCAGTGTGCTCTGAGTTCGACCGGTATGTCCTGCTCCATGAACTGCCCCAAGAATTTGCGTAACGGTCCTTGTGGTGGTGTTCGTCTGAACGGTAACTGCGAGGTTTATGCCGAAAAGCGTTGTGTCTGGGTCGAGGCCTGGGATGGCAGTCGCAAGATGAAAAATGGTGATCGTATTTTTGCTGTACAGAAACCGGTTAATTTCAGTCAGCAAGGCAGTTCGTCCTGGTTACGTGTTGTTCGTCAGATTGCCCAACGCGAAGAGCAGGCAGAGGAGCGTTCATAATGATATTTCCAGATGAGCCAAATCCCGGTGAAATGCTGCCGATCCTGCCAGGTCATACGACTGGTGGTCGTTTGGAACGGGTTCTGCGGGCGGGGCATTTTGCCGTAACCTCTGAATTGGCACCACCGGATTCAGCCAACCCTGAAGATGTTTATGCCCGGGCCAGAGTGTTCGATGGCTACGTTGATGGCATGAATGCCACTGACGGCTCAGGTGCAAACTGTCATATGTCCAGTGTAGGGATGTGTGCCCTGTTGACTCGCATTGGTTACGCTCCGGTGATGCAGGTCTCCTGTCGGGATAAAAACCGTATTGCTATCCAGGGTGATGTTCTCGGCGGGGCTGCAATGGGGGTCACCAATATCCTCTGTCTGAGTGGTGACGGTGTTCAGTCAGGCGATCATCCAGAAGCCAAACCGGTCTTTGATCTGGACAGTATGTCGCTGTTGGAAACCATCCGTACCATGCGGGACAAAAGCGAGTTTCTCAGTGGTCGTAAGATCACCGACCCGCCAAAAGTATTTTTAGGCGCCGCAGCTAACCCTTTTGCACCGCCCTATGATTTTCGCCCCCACCGAATGGCTAAGAAGATAGCCGCGGGTGCGCAGTTTATTCAAACGCAGTACTGTTTTGATATTCCCAGGTTTAAGGAATTTATGGCGCGCTCAAGAGATCTTGGGCTGCTGGAAAAAGTGTTTGTCTTACCCGGTGTTGGCCCGATGGCATCTGCCAGAACAGCGACCTGGATTCGCAACAATGTACCGGGAATTCACATTCCTGATGCTGTGATCAAACGCCTTGCTGGTGCGCAAGATCAAAAGAAAGAAGGCCAGCAAATCTGTATCGACCTGATTCAGGAGCTTCGAGAAATCGAGGGTGTGAGTGGGGTTCACGTGATGGCTTACCGTCAAGAAGAGTCGGTAGCTGAAATTATTGATCGTTCCGGTGTACTGGAGGGCCGTGTGCCATGGTATCCCGGTCGTGACCAAGAATTACAGAAGGAGAGAGCATAACCATGACTGACACTATTCTCAGCTCAGACACTAAAGAAGTTGTTATCGGCTTTGAGCGCCCGTTTACTATTATCGGTGAACGCATCAACCCGACCGGTCGTAAAGTCCTGGCCGCTGAAATGAAGGAAGGGGACTACAGCCGGGTAGAAGCAGATGCCCGCGCCCAGATTGAAGCGGGTGCTCACATTCTGGATGTGAACGCCGGTATTCCACTCGCCGATGAGCCTCGGATTCTGGCAGAAGTGATTCAATTGATTCAGTCATTTACTGATATGCCTCTGTGTATTGATTCCTCCATTGTTGCTGCATTGCAAGCAGGACTGGAAGTGTACAAGGGTAAAGCCCTGGTCAATTCCGTTACCGGTGAAGATGAGCAAATGGAGCAGGTGCTGCCTTTGGTTAAGAAATACGGTGCGGCAGTGGTCGCGATTTCTAACGACGAAAGCGGTATTTCTCAGGATCCGGATGTGCGATTTGAGGTGGCTAAGAAAATCGTAGAGCGTGCCTCGGATTATGGTATTCCGGCCTGTGACGTTGTTGTCGATCCATTGGTTATGCCTGTTGGTGCGGTCAATACAGCCGGTCTGCAAGTGATGAAACTGATCCATCGTCTGCGTACCGAGCTGAAGGTGAATACCACCTGTGGTGCATCAAACATCAGCTTTGGTCTACCTAACCGGGATGGCGTCAATGGCGCATTCCTGAGCATGGCTATTCAGGCGGGTATGACTTCCGCTATTGCCAACCCTTTGCATAAGGAAATTATCGCAGCGACCCTTGGGGCCGATGTGATGATGGGCCGCGACCCTGACTGCATGAACTGGATCCAACGTTTCCGTGAAGCGCCAGCCGAGGGTGAAGGTCGTGGTCGTCGTGCGACGAGTGGACGTCGTCGCCGTGCTTAACTTTGTATGTTACAACTGAGGTCGTTGTTATGACTGAGACCGTTGCTATGAGTGATATTGATATAGCTATTAATGATGCTGCTGGGCTCGATACCGTTATTCAGCCTGAAATGGCAACGGTCGTTTTTACCCCCTCCGGGTTACGGGGGGAGTTTCCTGTCGGGACCTCGGTACTACAGGCCGCCCAGCAGTTAGGGGTGGATCTGGAGTCCAGTTGTGGTGGACGGGGAATCTGTGGCCGTTGTCAGGTTACTCCCGGTGTGGGGGAGTTTTCAAAACACCGGATCAGTTCCCGCATTGAGCACCTGACGCCTCCTTCTGAACTTGAAATAAGTAACAAAGACCGGGTTCTCGAACAAGGTCGACGGTTAGGCTGTGCCGCCCAGATTCTCGGGGATATGGTTGTTGATGTACCTTCGGACAGCCAGATTCACAAACAGCATATCGTTAAAGAGGCGACCACTGTTGAGATTAATCAGGATCCGGCTATCAAGCTCTTTACCGTCACCGTAACAGAGCCGGATATGCATGAGCCCGCATCGGATTTTCGACGCCTGCAATGGGCTATCGAAGAGAAAATGCAAACAGAACAGGCCCTTGATCTGGGCTGTGACCTGGCTGTTATGCAGCAATTACAGCCGGCGCTGAAGGCTGCTGCAAGAGAAGTCTCTGTTGCTGTTTACCACCCAACAAATGCCAGATCTGAAGTGATCGCCATTTGGCCGGGAGTGAAAGAAAGTCTCTACGGGATGGCGGTAGACCTGGGCTCTACCACCGTTGCTGCGCATCTTTGTGATTTAACTACGGGAGATATCGTTGCCTCCGCTTCAGTCATGAATCCGCAGATTCGCTTTGGTGAAGATCTGATGAGCCGTGTCTCCTACGTTATGATGAATGACGGCGGCGACAAGGAAATGACTGATGCCGTACAGGGGGCGTTGGCAGAACTGGCCAAAGATGCTGCTGCCAAAGCGGATATTGCGATCGATGACATTCTCGAAATGACCATCGTCTGTAATCCTATTATGCACCATCTGCTATTGGGTATTGATCCAACGCCACTGGGATCTGCCCCCTTTGCCCTGGCAACAGATCGTTCTGTTTCTCTCAAGGCATCGGAGCTTAATCTAAACCTCAACCCACAGGCGCGAGCCTTTATATTGCCCTGTATCGCCGGCCACATAGGAGCGGATACCGCTGGTGTTATCCTGGCCGAACGTCCCGATCTGGCAGAAGAAGTCACTTTGCTGGTGGATGTAGGCACCAATGCTGAAATCGTATTAGGCAATCGTGACCGTCTGTTAGCTGCTTCCAGCCCGACAGGACCTGCCTTTGAAGGCGCTCAGATCAGCTGTGGACAACGAGCCGCATCTGGCGCGATCGAACGGGTTCGAATCGATCCTGATACCCTGGAACCGCGCTTTAAAGTCATCGGCTGTGATCTCTGGTCTGACGATATCGATTTCGCCCGGCAAACCAGAAAAATTGACATCAGTGGTGTCTGTGGATCAGGCATCATCGAAGTTATCGCAGAGCTATTCCTGGCCGGAGTTATCAACTCCGATGGTGTAATCGACCCCGCCATGGCCGTCAAAAGCTCGCGAATCGTGGCCGAAGGGCGTACCTACGCCTACGTATTACATGACGGTGCCAAAACTTTGCGCATCACCCAAAATGATGTTCGTGCCATCCAGTTGGCCAAGGCAGCACTATACGCCGGTATACGCCTGCTGATGGATCACCTGGGAATCAGCTCAGTGGGACGAGTGGGACTGGCCGGCGCTTTCGGTAGCCATATCGACGTGAAATACGCCATGGTACTGGGACTGATACCGGACTGTAACCTGGATCTGGTGGGCCCTGTCGGCAACGCAGCCGGAACCGGTGCACGAATAGCACTGCTGGATCGAGCTAAGCGGGATGAAATTGAAAGAGTTCTGCGAACCGTCGAGAAAATCGAAACAGCCATCGAAGCAAAGTTCCAGGACCACTTCGTCGAAGCGATGGCACTGCCACACCTGACCGATGAATTTGTCGAATTAGGCAAAGCCGTGAAACTGCCAGAGAAAAAAGCAGCAGACCCGGCCGCAGCAACCGCAGGACGGGGCAGGCGTCGACGTCGCAGTCGTTAAGCTATTCGTCACGGTCTTTAAATAGAAAAGCCATGCTTAGTTTGCTAAGCATGGCTTTTCTGGTTTTTGCTTATCGGTATTTTCCGGAGAACCAGGTTTTTTGGTTTGGTTTTGCCCCTGATTGTGGGTAAGTATCTTTTGCTCATGGCTAAAACAGCCTTTTTTATGGGTGTGGTTTGTTGGTATGGATACTTTGGCTGTTTTAGAGCGAATCAGTTTATCCATATGGGATTTTGTTGCTCCCCTGTTCAGTGTCAGACTGAGTCAGCTTCAAAAACAACCTCGCCATGGAGCAGGGTCTCACATATTACGGCTCGCTTTTCCGTTTCCTTCACTTGCTTTGCTCTAGACCCAAAGAACAAATTGGTGCAATATCAAAGACATCTGAATGCGTAGATGGAGATACGGCGCATATCAAAGAGTGAAAGCGAGCATGCGTGTTTCCTTGCAGAATGGAGGCTGTAGATGTCTAATAAAACACCATTACTATCAGTTTCTTACAATAAAATAGGTCGATTTGTTGAATTGACAAACCGAGCGTGCGCGATATACAAATGTTGAGATAGACACCTTACCCTTTATATATAGAAAACATAGCTGCTTGAGGTTTATGTTAAAAAGGATAGTACGTCATAAGCTATAAGTCGTTAAATTCGAAGTAAAAATCAGAAAATGTCCTATATCTGAGATTTACTAATCATGCTACCGTGAACCGCAGTCCGCGCGGTTGAACGAGTTCAAGCGGCACGAACAGACGAGTTCACGGGGAGGAGTATTCTCGATGTGGGCTATTTTTTTCTGGTTTGTAGCGAGGAGAAAGTTGATCGCAGGGAGTGAAATCGGTGACATTCAAAAATAGGTACTTTCCCAGATCATTAGTTATGGAGCGATCGGCACGTCCCAATCATACACTGCACGAGACACCGCTTCCGCTTCGCGAAACCGGTACTCGTGAGTTAAATCGTTAGAAATCAGGAGACAGTTTTGCCTCACGATAATCATGGGTCACAAAGCGGTGACAACAGTCTTAACGTCGGCGTTGGCGACTTTCGTGACGCAAACGTAAACGTCGGCGGCAATGGGCGGCCAACGTTTACTCCCGAGCAAATGGGAATCCGGCGACACCAAGCATTAGGAGGGCATAGCGTAAAGAGTGAGAACCTGAGCACCTTTGGCATCGTTACGGGTATAGCTAGCGTTGCTGGTCTTTACTTCACTCTCTTTCAGGCTTTTCCCCGTTCGCAACACTCATCTTGGTCGACGGCCTTTATATTTATGTTTGCCATTGCCATCTTCTCTGTTTCTGTGGCAGCCGTCATACGCAAGCGCAAATTTGAACATTTTCTATTTCGCAAGTACTACATCGAAGCAGGCAATCATAATGGGCTCTACTTGAGCAGTTTTACCGCCACCTGTCCTTGGTGTCAGTCGAAGATGCACTTACGTAACATTGGCCCAAAAGACGGCCCTTGCTATGATCGTTTCATCTGTGAACGCAATCCACGACAACACACAGTAGACCTTGATCCAACCGTTTTGCCGGAGATTGAGGAGTGATTTCTAACAATCGCTTCGAGAGGGGCCGTCCTACAGCAGGCTTTGCCCGCTTCCGTCCGGCCCCTCAAGCTAAACGTTAAGTTCCTATGAGCTACGAACAACGCATTATCAAACTAATAGAATCCGACGAGCTACGTATGAGTGCTTTGCGTGCGGCGAGAGCTCTCGGCTTACCGGGTTGGCTCATCGCGGCAGGCTTCGTCAGAAACCTAGTTTGGGGTCGTCTATTTGATAATGAAGTAGATCTTGGCGATATAGATGTTGTTTATTTCTGTACAGCTGACACTTCAAAAGAGCGAGATCAAATTTTAGAGAGGCGCCTCTGTGAACTTGAGCCTGGTTTGCCTTGGTCAGTAAAAAACCAAGCCAGGATGCACCTCAAGCATGGTGATACTCCATACAAAAGTACATTGGATGCAATGAGATATTGGCCAGAAAAACAAACAAGTATTGGTGTAATGCTTGATCGAAACGACGATATTGTAGTACAGCACTGTTTTGATTTAGGCTTCCAATTCAATGGCAACGTAGACCATAACCCAGCAAGAACAGTCGATGTATTCAAAAAAAGGGTGTCAGGCAAAGGGTGGCTAAAATTATGGCCTGCACTGCAAATCAAAACTTAACAAGGCCAGTCAGAAAGGACCGCCTACTCGGCGCTTCGCTCTGTTCCGGCGGCCTCTATTGGCGACGTTAGGTATAAAAAAAAATGGAAGCTCAGAACATGATTAAACACATTTTATCATTCTGGATCATTTTCATTTTACTCGCAGGGAAAGCTGTTGCAGCAGATAGCAACGGAACTGCATGGTACGGAGGAGGTGCGGGAGCTATAGCGTGTGGTGATTTCCGTTATGAATTCAGAAAGGCAAAGCAAAAGGGAATAAATAGCATCCCGTATGCAAACGATATGCAGAGCTACGTAATGTATGTTCTCGGTTTCAGAACAGGCTTTAACCATCTCGCTGAAAATACCTGTGATGTATTCGGCGGAGAAACGGAAATCAACAATATTCTCGAGCAGGTATCTGTATATTGTCTAAGTAACCCAGATGTAAAATTTAGTTCTGCTTTGGTCAGTGTGGCTCAGCAAAGTATGAGTACGAGTCTTCGCAAGTGCAATTAATACCTAACAATCACATCAGGTTCGCTCACTATCGTTCGCTGGGACGCTCCGCTTCGTTGCGCGCCCCTTATGTGTGGCGTTATAAGGCAGGATGATTCGTTCTTTGACCAATAAATCCACAAAGTTTGGTATTGCTCTTTTAGTCTTCGTTTCTAGTTCAACCGTATACGGAGCATGTGAAAACAAGGCAGGCCTTCTCACAAAACCCCAGGCAGAAGAAACCGTACAATGCATTCATTCGATTCACTTTAGCCTGGGACGAAAACAAGAAATCGACGAGGAGTTCACGCACGAATTCATTAAAACGTTATTGCCGATAGGAACTACGGCAGGGGAGAAGCTCGGGGATCTTAGTTACTTTGACGTCCGATACGGCACGATATCAGAGATCATAAGTCTACTAGACTCACAAGAACTTATCGCTGCTTACATTGATTTTGTTATAGATTCATCTGGCTCAGCGGATGAGAATATTTCATTTGGCATAGCACGCCTATACACATTACAGGCACCAGCATTTCTAGAAAATTTGAAAATGCGAACAGATAAAGAGCAGTCACTTGTTATCGGGAGTCTTGCGTGGGGACTAGCAAACAACTTTTACCCCCATATTGAATCTGAAAACTACCAAAGGTTAATAGTTGGAGAGCATTGGGAATTAATAAACTCTAACCCTAGATCACCCATACAGCTTCGAATTGAGTCAGCAGTGCTGGATATAATAAATGCTTACTAGCCAACTGCCTTATAACAAACGCATGCAGTCCGACAAAATTGCCGGGCTTCGCTTGCAATTTTGCAGCTGGTGCGGGCATTAAGTGACTACAATAGAGTGAGGCAACATGAATTTCTTTGGAACATTTGGGTCAACTGACGCAGAGGCGCTTCAGCTTCTGCTGCCTGTTGTTGACCGTGCTCTCTATGCCCATCAAGCTGGAGATTACCAAGAATATTTATCTGTAATAACGAGCAATCTGGCCGCAAAGATTACGCAGGAAGACTTCATGCGAGCGCATCGAGAGGTGGCGCCGCAACTCGGTACACTTCAATCGAAATTGCTCTTAGCAGCTCTCAGGAGAGGTGAGAATCCAATGCTACTGTTCTCTGCGAAATTCTCGGGCACGGAAGACGATATAGTAATCAATATCACGTTTAAGAATGGGACAAAACCTCCCTTGATCGAGTGGCTATGGATCGAATGATAATGTAGGGTCAGATACAACTATGATAATGTAGGGTCAGATACAACTAGATATAGGGCCAGGTTCTATTTGATTTAAGCTATTATTTTCTTCGGAATATTCTAATAAATAATAATAGTGTGAATGAAAATACATAGGCAGGAATAAACCATGATAGTCCAACCCCAAGTGTGAAGGGCCAGTCAATAATACATTCAATTTCTCCGGGGTTTAACCAGAATTCTTCCATTGCATTATGATTAAACCCTACATAAAGCATAACGGCCGAAACTAATAAGGCTGGAATAATTGAATAGACTGCAACCTTCTTAGCTTTCACTTGCTATTCCAAGGTTCATTCTTATATATTTTTGCAACCCTTGCTCCATAGTCATTGACGATCTATCTGCCTAAAACATTACACACAGATGCTACCTTTGCTACTGACGGATCGGGGTAAAACCACTGTTTTTCAGAGACATCAAAACAACCTCGCCATGGAGTAGGGTCTCACATATTATGGCTCGCTTTTTCCGTTTCCTTCACTTGCTTTGCTCTAGACCCAAAGAACAGATTGGTGCAATATCAAAGACATCTGAACGGGTAGTATGTAAGCGGTAAATAAACCCCACCTGTTACCAGGGCTGCTCGCCAGCTAAGGTCATGATCTCTGAATTAAGGAGATCATCATGACTGCCAATGAACTGAAAGCCCTTCGAGAGACCTGGAAACAGCATCTTGATACGTGGAAGCAAAGCGGCCAGTCCCA
>NZ_MIEQ01000061.1 GCF_001968815.1 Motiliproteus sp. MSK22-1
CACAGTCGTGATCATCCGTTACCGAAATCACACTATTGTTGGCATGTAGGTCAATTCCGCAATAAAGTGTCATGGTCGTCTCCTTTTTCAGGTGCTTCGTTGCTGTGCTTACTACAACGAATACCACCTGAACTAGGAGGCGGCTAGAGGATTATCAGACCCCATTGGTCACGCAGAAGGTGACATTGACCGAAGGTCAGACTGCTGGCGTTTGTTATTAGCTTTTACGTTTTTCAGCACCTCTTCAGTACTTGCGAAAATAGTTTTAAATGATTTTTGATACATAACCCTATTTAGCTCATTGACCATATCAACATCAGCTATTTCCGAGAGATGATTAAAGTCCGATGAATCATTGATCATATATGCATAAGACGGCGAAAGGGGGATATAGAAATCTGAAAAAGCTGGAGCTTCCAACTCACCTAAGCCATCTAATGAAGAATGTATGTTAATTATTGGAGTGTCACTTGTAATAAAAGGAACAGAAGTATTATTCTTGACAAAAACATGGTTGTTCTTCTGTTTTTCTGCATAGAGGCTCGTTCCAATATTGAGTCCCAGCATAAAACTTATGAACCACCAGTTTTTCTCGGCTAGTTCGGCATACTTTGTGGCTTGTAAGTTTCCGTTAGCTCGAAGCTGCATCCCACCCAAACATTTTTCTTTGAATGACTTAGTTCTGGATATTTGATGGCCTAAATATGAACAAAAGGCAATCATGTTTTGATTATCATCTAGAACTGACAACTTACCTTTCGCAAGGTTTGATACAACATTTACAGCCAAGTCTTCATATATGGTATGTAGGTTCTCTAAACTATTATGCCTGATAGCTTTTTTGGTGTTTTCTAACTCTTCTGAACTAAAGCCAGATCTTGAAATTAAACTTGATATTTTTGTTAGATTTTGAAAATCTCTCAAATGAGACATATGGATATCTTGAAGGAAATCAGGAGAAAAAGAAGACCACCCCTTGATGAACTCTACATCAGACTTATTGAGTAAATTGATCTTGTAAAAGTCTGTTTCTTTAGCCAATCCTTTTACGCTGTCACGCGATATTTTTCCTTTCTTCGATATGTAATAAATATCGTTATTTTCGGCCCAACTTTTTAAATAGAAGCTCCATACATAGTGATGATTCCTTTTGATTTGACGACTCTTATCCATATTTCGATAGACTCACTATTTCGACTTTCTAAACCAATAGGGTCAGCCCCCATCAGATCTTTCCCGTCAGCCTATAGCTTTTCTAAAATAGAATCTACACAACGATACGGATCGTTAACAATATCTGTGCCCATGATCCGAAGAGAATCTATACCTAAGTCTTTTAGCTCCCCATCAATTCGCGTATCTTTATCTTTTGCTTTCTTAGATCTATGATGCGCATTAGAATCACAAAAAACTGCAAGTTTTTTCTCTGGAAAGTAAAAGTCAGCATCTGTAATTTGACGGATTTCGCACTCTTTGCTGTTGGCTGTTATCATCTGATGCAGAGTCGGGTGACTACTACCATCTTCAAATAACGCGGTTTGAATTTCTGGAAATAGTCCTTTTACATCCATTGCTTGCAGAAGAAATAACTCAATTGGTGAATCACACCCCCAGACCTTCCGAGGTCGAATACTATCAAATTTCTTGAAGTATCGTCTGGTTCTATATTTTTTAAACTTAGTCCTTAAGTGCTGATTACAACCTGGCATTCCTGGTAAACATATCTCATTGAAGTCCCATTTTGTCGCCAGTGCGTAGGTGTTAAGCACAAAACCAACCATATCAGAATGTGTTTTAAAACATCCCTGCGAAATAAAAGTACTATAATGGCCAAACATTACGTAGCTTTGTGTGAATGGATTAAAACCAATATAAGAAAGATCTTGGCTTCTAAGATTTTCCATATTGAAATTTCGAAAGTATGCCGGTTTATGCTTGGTAACCTTTCCTCTCTTTTCCGTTGGTTTAAGCGATATAGAATAAGGTTTACCTATTAGAGTATTATCTTTCTCTTCAAATCCATAAAGATTCACAATCACATTAATGAGCTGAAAATCAATCTTATTTCTTTCATATATAGAAATAAGCTCTTCAGAAGGGTGTACACCAAAAACTCTTCCAGCTTCTGCTAAGTACTTCTCTTCTATCGGTTGCAGTCCATCCAAATCATCAATATCAAATTTAAGGAAATCATGCACTGTACTCGCGATATCGATTCCAACAGGTAATTGAGGGAGTTCATTATAAAATGGCAATTTTTCCAATACTTCGGGACGATCCTTGATCAACTCTGACATCAGTACTCCATAGACTTATAACATTATTATTCCAGAGGGCAACCCAAAGGGGGCTAAAAATCATATAGCCAGCCTCCCACAGTCCGATATCGGAGTAGGCTGGGAACTCCGAATGGGGTCAACCATCAGCTTATGTTTTATATTTTTCCACCAGCATAGAGTGAGGCCCAAACCGCGGCACCGCCAACTACTAAAATTGCCACTCTTTCAACTACATTTATTGCTTTTGACTTAAAATCACTTTTATATCTAAAATCTCTAAACATCAACTTTTTCCTGTACAAGTAATTAGATAAACTGCTAGCAGAGTGTTGACTTGTGCAAAAACAATATTTAAAGAAAATCGAAAAATGACTGTTTATATCTGATATAGATATGGATGCTGGCTCTTTATATTTTCCAATTATTATTTCTTTCTCCTGAATTTCTCCTGCATTTGAACTGTAAGGTGCCACAAACACAAGAACTTGGCCTGAAGGACCTTGCGAATACCACAACTGAGCATTGGTTTCTAAGGCATCTTTTATACTTTTCTTTTCTCGATCAACCAGCGCCACTCCAAGAAATCGGTCACCTGTCCAAATATGAGTACTGTTTATATGCTGTGATGATATTAGTTCGGATGATCGAATAGGTTCATAATTGCGAGTTCTCCTTATTTTAAGCCCCCCAAAGGAATTTAATGCACCTATTTTTTCTGCATAGTCATCAAATACTTTGTATATTCTTTCATCAAGCGATCTCCACATGACACGTCTAACAAAGGCCCTTGAGTCTGCTTCTCTGATTTTTTTAGCATATTTTTCTACTAGCACACGTACTTACCTCAAACATAGTGTCCACAGTTTCGGGCAACTTTTTATGACGTAGTAGTAAAATGAAGACTCGATAACCTGCAATTGAGAGACTCCATCAGCGCTACTTGTCCTAGTACCTTTTTTAAAAGAAACTTTATAGCGAAATCTAGATTTCAACAATCCCGCTTACCAATTTCGTTAGCTGATACAGATCTTCAGCCTTACTATATCCGATAAGAGCTGATTAATAGTGGGAGCAAATAAAACCACCTCAAATCCGAAAGCACCACTCCACTCAGCTTTACCTGTTGCCGTAGGATACCTATACAAAATACTCGGGACTGGAGGTTTTTTCTCTTTTTTAAAGATTTCAATTTCAGCCTCTGGCATTCCAAGATATTCTGCTTTGAACGGCATATCAAAGCTATACTCATTTTCCGAATAAACTTCATTGTAGATTTTGAAAAGGCCATCTAAATCATGAGTATTATGTAGTTTTCTATCCGGTTGTCTTAAAAAAATCATTCCTTTCATAAGAAGTTCGACAGAATGTGAAGATAGCATTAACACGACAGCAGCATTTGCCCATGTATTCTTTTGATCATCTCTTAGCATCTGATCTGTTAAAGCGATTGCGCCGTTGCAATAGGCTTCGGCATATTCAATAAACCTTTCAGGAATGCTCTGGCCCAAAAGGTCTGAATTCACTACCATCTTATAGTTCATGCAATCACCTATCAGCGCTATTCACAGGATGCCTCCACTTACCGAACATCCGTTTAACTCAACACATTTCGCTCCATAGTCATCCATTATCAGCAAAGAATCAATACGTTAGATAAATCTAATTCACAAAAACTGAATGGATGCAGAAGAGTCTGCTGCCAACCTCTTCACTCTACTCATCTCATTCCCTTGTTTTTATTATGGTTTTGTCTTTAATTCCAGAAAGTGTGTTCCTGCATCTGAGGAGAGGGAGGTGTTACCCTCTCCTCGGTTCGCCCAACAATCCGAAATTCAATACAAACCTATATAAACTCAATAAAATCTGACTCCACCAGCCAGAGGTGACGGAGAAATTTCCGTCACCTCTGCCACTGTTCTTAATTTGGCTATCCAGCCTGCTCCCCTGGTGCCAACTCCTCAGCCTTTACCCAACTCGCCATCGGTAACCCAGCCTCTTTTCGTTCTTCCATTTCCCGTACCTGCTGTGCAAAGACTTCCTGGTAGTCCTCTCCCATCAGTGCCAGTTCTTTCTCGTAGGTGGATAGGCCTGATTCGATTCTTAAGATCGCTTCTTTGACTTCTTTTAGCCCATCGATGGCGAGTCTTCCTGATCCGATCCAATCTGCATTACACCAGGCACTTTTGGCTTCGTAGAAGCCTCGATTTGCGCCTCTGGGCAGAGTGAGTTCTCGTCGCTGTAGCGCTTCTTCCAGTACCAGGGTAAATAACATGCTGGCGAATCGTCCGGCGATGATTTTGCGTCGACCCATAAAGTAGCGCCAGCTTTCGAGCATGGAGGCACGGGAGCTGGAGTAAGAGCTTTGACGGTAGTCTTTGGCGAAGGGTTCGTAAGGGACGTTTAGCCCGGCGGCCATCCATCTTAATATGGATGATTCCAGATCAGTAAAGCCGTTATCCACATTACCGCTAGTGTGCATGTTGAGTGTTTCGCCCGGTACCAGGTGCGGGACTTTGACGCCATTAAGACGAATACCGGCGTTGGCATGATAAGCATTCATTTCTGCTAACCAGTTGGTGACACCACTCATGCCCTCTTCACCGGCACCAATGATTTGCATGGCGGCTTCAGATCCTAACTCACTCTCGATGGTGGCGGCGTACATGGAGTTCACAATGGCGTTCTGCAGCTTGGTGTGTTGCAGTTTTGGCAGCATGTGCATTTGTTCCAGTACCGCTAAAAACTGATTACAGCCGCGTGTCTGGCCATCCTCAACCGGCTCGAACACATGCATAAACTTGCGCCGTCCATGAGCGGTTCGGGCTTGTACTCTTTTCCAGTTATGGCCTAAACCCGTGCCCAGCCCTAACCCGGTTGAAGCGGTTTCCCGTACATGAAAGGCAATAGAAGCGCCGTAGCGGTCTGATTCCACACCGGCACTCAATCGGCGGGTATTCATGATGCCATTGGGATTGCTGACCCGCTTGGGGCTGACCAGTTTAACGGCGGTATGCATGTTGGTGCCACGCCGGTTAAGCGTATATGCATGAATTAGACACCATGGGTTTAGAGGGAGCAGCTGAATATTTACGCTGTGAGCCCGAAACACTGCGAAAGTTGGCCAAGAGTTTGGAAATTCCAGGTGCAAAGATTGGTCATGAATGGGTATTTGTTCGACAGGATTTAGCCAGTTACGTAAAAAGCCGCTATTATCAAAATGTTCAAAGCGGTGTAGCTGACAGAAATAAAGAGGAGTCCATATGTCAGTCTACAAACGCAAAGGTTCGCCATTTTGGCAAATCCAATTCTCCGTTAAAGGGGAAAAGTTTCAAAGATCATCTGGTACAAAAAGCAGGGATGAAGCAGAGCTAATAGAGGCTAAGCTTAAGCAGGAAGTCTGGAATCAACTAGTACACGGGAAGCTCCCGATTCTAACGCTGGCTGAAGCATCTGAAAAATGGGTGGATGAAAAGGCCCATGAAAAGCGCAGCATTCACAGAGATATAGAACGTCTATGTTTTTTGTGCGAATCCATGGGTCAACATCCATTAGAAACCATCGATAGAGATATGGTTCTCCAGGCGCTCAAACCAAAGAGAAGCAAATCTAATGGCCCCATATCTGCTGGTACGATCAACGCGTATCTTAGCATAATTATTAGCGTACAGAACGCTGCGTTTATTGATTGGAAGCTGACTAAGGAGAGATCGAGAATTAGAAAGCTTCCGCTGGATAACAAGAGAAACCGATGGATTACTCCTGAACAGGCGGACGCATTGGAGGCAGGCCTGCCGGAGCGTTTCAAAAAGCCTATGCGACTTTGCTTACTTACTGGATTAAGGCAAAAGAACGTTTTCGATTTGCGATGGGAATGGATCAACGTTGCTAATCGAACGGTCACAATTCCAGCAAAACACTATAAAGGAAAGCGCGAGTTTTCGGCTCCCTTAAACCAAGATGCGATTGCGCTGATTAGATCACAGATTGGTTATCACTCAGTATTTGTTTTTGGTGAAATGGGGCTTTTAGGTGGTGGCTTTCATGCTGCATGGAACAAAGCAAAGGCCGATGCTGGGATCACTGATTTTCGATGGCATGACCTACGCCACACATGGGCAAGCTGGCACGTACAACTCGGTACATCTTTACAGGAGCTAATGGAGCTTGGAGGCTGGAAATCTATCGATATGGTGCTAAGGTATGCCCACCTGGCACCCAGTCAAAAGCACTGCGCAGCAGATAGGCTGTTGACAAAATCGCTACAATCACTAATCGATAGCGATCATATGATTAGCGCAAGCCCACAGACTACAAGGGCTTCAGAGGTGTGATTAGTTAGCATTCAATGTTATCGTTGCTAACAATTAAAAATCCGGTAAAGTTCAGTGTCTATTTTAGTAGGTATTCCATGGAGGCTCGAGTGTTCAAGCACCCCCTGATATTGGCAATGGCACTCGGTGTAGCTGCGACTACCGCTGAGGCAGGCGCTCTTTCTGAAGTCTATCGACTTGCCTTACAAAGCGATCCACAGCTAAAAGCAGCCCGTGCCATCAGTAAAGCAGATGCTGAAGTGCTGGCTCAGCGCAAGTCAACTCTTTTGCCTGACGTTAAACTGACGGCAGACATTGGGTATCGCGATAGCAACCCTGAGTCCATCACCGATGGTAATAACAACGGTTTTACGGTGTCGTTGAGCCAGCCAGTGTTCCGGGCTGAAAACTGGTTTAATTACCAGGCAGGTAAGGTTCTGAGTGAAAAAGCCAGCGTGGAATTCAGTCAGGTAGAACAAGCACTAATTCGTCGAGTTGTTTCCGCTTATCTGGATGTCCTGCAAGCACAAACGGTTTATGAAACCACCCAAGCAGAAGAAGCCGCCTTTAAGCGTCGACTTGATCAGGTTCAAGCTCAGTTTGAAGTGGGTCTGATAGCAGTTACCGATGTAGAAGAATCTAAAGCGGGCTACGACCTGGCGCGGGTTAATCGAATAGTCGCCAAAGGTAATCTGGACAATAGCTATGAAGCGCTGGACCGATTAACCGGCACTACCTGGGATAGCGTTGACCTGCTGCGTAAAGACTACAAAATTGAGCGGATCAGCCCCGCTGACTACCAGCCCTGGGTAAAAAAAGCGCTGGATAACAATTTGTCTCTACAGCTCGCTCGTATGGATGTAAATGTTTCCTCGGAAAACCGAAAAGCGACGGAATCACGACATTACCCCACTCTTGACCTGGTCGCATCTTACGGAGATACCGACACTGGAAGTACCGGAGACACGGAGAGTAGTTTTGTCGGCCTGAACTTTAATCTGCCACTTTACCAGGGCGGGCGCACCAGCTCAGAGATTCGCCAATCCTACCAGCGCTGGGATGCTTCAATTCAAACTCAGGAAGATACCAAGCGCGGTGTAATTCAGCAGACGCGTTCGCTGTTTCGAGATTTACGCACAGATGTCGATTCTGTTGCCGCCAGAGAACAGTCAATAAACTCTGCAGAAGCAGCCCTGGAAGCAACAGAAGCAGGTTACAGCGTAGGAACCCGCAATATCGTTGATGTACTCGAAGCAGAACGACGCGTTTTCGAAGCCATAAGAGACTACGAAACCGCCCGCTACACTTTTATCAGAAATCAGATATCCTTCAAGGAATCATTGGGCACTCTGAATCCTGAGGATGTGCAACAACTGGATAGCTGGCTGGAACAGTAACTCCAAGTCTTACAATAAAGGGTTGGCTAAAACAGAGACCAGCCCTTTATCTGCCCCCTCCCCTTTCACAACTCCCAGTAGCGGATTCAGCTGGTGATCTTATCCCCTTCGCGCATGTTGTAGCGCGCCAAATGAAATGATACTCCGCGTCCTTCGATATGGGACGACATGACTCCACCGATACGACCATAGAGCGGCTGACGTTTCTGATCGGCTAGAGAAGCAGGCCATAGCCTGTGCATCCGGGTAACAGTGGCTTAGCCCCATAAAACTGAGCTGTATTTTTGGTGTTGCATTGTTTATATTTCGATATATCCAGAAATCAAGACGATATGAAAATGGAAATTGACGAAGCTGCCAAAGCATTGAAAGAACTAGGACACCCGACCCGGTTATTAATCTATAAAAAGGTTGTCAAAGCCGGTTTACCGGGGATTCCCGTTGGTAGCATTCAGGAACAACTGGAAATCCCCGGCTCTACTCTGTCTCACCATATTTCAAGCCTTGCTTCAGCGGGATTGATCTTCCAACGGCGTGAAAGCCGCACTCTCTACTGTGTAGCAGAATACCAGTGTTTAGCGGATGTAATACGCTTTCTGCAAGACGAATGCTGCCATGATGATTTTGATAATCCGATAAGATGTCCCGATATCGAGTGTGATATCCCAGACCAGTCATAGCTCTCGACCGCCGGCGGGGGACTTCGTTTAAGGGCAGCAGCTTGGAATAAACCAACTAATTCGAACATTCCAGAATATTAGTTATAAGCTTGCTACCCGCCAGTACCCTATTCCAGAATGTATATAGTTTGTCGTACAAGTATCTTGATAATCAGTTCCTATTAAATCACAATATTTCCATTATTCTAGATATTTAGATTTAAATATCAACCAGAACTCAGAAAAGCTGCTGATTAACACCTCCCTTAAGTAACTGGAAGAGAGCCATACCGATGATCGATTCAACCACGACACAAGCCGCCAGTGAAGCGGTCGAATGGAGCTTGGCACATGGCCTGGCGTTCAAAACAGGGCCAGAAACAGCATCTCACGTTCCCTTTAACTTTGCTCCCGGCACCATAGACAGGGATCGATTCAGCACCCTAAAAGCAGCGGTCCCTCTTCTTGGGAAACTGGTTCATGCAGTGTCCAAAGATCATCAGTTTTTGCAAGAGGCCATCACTCCTGTTGCGACAGGCGACGCATTTTTTGGCGCCCTACTCACCATGCATCAACAAACCAAAAACGCACAACGCCTTCCTCTCCTGATCATGAGAAGCGACTTTATGGATGATGCAGAAACGGGTCCCAAGCTGGTTGAATTCAATGGAATAGCAGCAGGCATGGGGCCATTCGGTCAACGCATTCAAGAGTTGCATCGATTCATACACTCACATAACCCAAAATCTTATGCACTCTGGTCAAACAAGCCAAATACTGTACTTATCGACAATCCAGCCATCGAGCGCTTGTCACAAGCCATTACTGAGGCAGCAACGACCATCAGAAATGAATTTCAAGATAACGATACTCCTGTTTTTCTAATGGTGGTTCAGGAAGATGAAGACAATGTATACGACCAGCACCTACTGGAATATGCGTTGCACAACAAGGGAGTGCACACCGTAAGGAGGAGTTTTCGCGAATTGAATGGAAGCTTGGTAACCAACCCAAATAACCGATTAGTCCTGGAAGGAGTTGGGCCTATTGACTGTGTGTATTTGCGAGCTGGATATGAATACTGTGACTATGCAGCCGATGACTTACACAGCCAGAACTGCTGTGAAACACTGATGCAGACCCGGGTATTGATTGAAAACCATCGAGTTGCTGTCAATGCAACAGTAAGCCAGCAGCTGGCAACCAGTAAAAGAGTACAAATGATGCTCTCATCCATGACGGCTGAAGCTTTAACACAGTTTGGCCTGACCCTCTATGAAGCCACTGCGGTTAAATCGTTGCTCGGTAAAATGCTCCCAGTCTCGGCAAATACCGTTGCCGCATTCAGCAAACAGAATCCTTCTCACTGGGTGTTGAAAAATCAGGGCGAAGGTGGAGGTCACTGCATTTTCGATAACGATATTCTACCGAAGCTCCAACAGCTGCCACCAGAGGAGTACTCGGCATGGGCACTTATGCAGCGCTTACGCCCTTTACCGCGAAGCAAGCCAGCCTTGATTGTTAGAAAATCAGAACTAATGGTTGTGGACGATCTGATCAGCGAAATCGGTATGTTTACTGTGCACATCAATGGTCAATCAACGATGCCAGAAGCCGGTTATGCCGGTTATCTGATCCGAAGTAAATCCGCCCAAACAACGGAAGGCGGCATTCACAGCGGTATGGGAGTATTAGATTCACTGGCATTTAACCCTGGCGTCACTTCTGAATGAATATCAACCCTGCCAGCACAACTTAAAGTCACATAGCCGACCTCTACCTGTTATTTCCATGTTTGCAGAAATATATTGATTCGCCTTTATGTTTCTATATTATTAGAAATATGGTTTTAATTGATCAAGGAAATTTCATTATGTCCCCAGAATTTCTAGCTATGCTTGAGGAATCGCTCAATATGTTTGCCTTCCTGGCAGTTGAACTGACAGTGTTATTTTTGGCTATCAGCTATGTTGTGGGTGTTTTACAGGAGTACATTACTCCCGAGAAAGTGCAGGCTACCCTGAGTTCGCGTAATGGCAAGGGGTATGTTATCGCTGCATTCCTTGGTGCTATCACCCCATTTTGTTCGTGCTCTACCATCCCTTTTTTAAAAGGGCTGCTTAGAGCAAGAGCGGGCTTTGGGCCAATAATGGTATTTCTGCTTTCCAGCCCCCTGCTTAACCCTATTGTTATTGGTCTCCTGATAGTGACGTTCGGCCTGGATGTAGCCATTTTCTACTTCACTCTCGCCATGACTGTGTCTATTGCAGCAGGTTTTTTACTGGAGAAGCTTGGTTTTGATCGCTATCTGCGTGACGAGTCATACCATGACGCTGCCTCCAGTACAACGGCACTAGCCACACCCATAGCTGCACTCGAAGGCGACAGGAATATCGACGCTTCGCAGGCTTTTGGCTGTGGCACTGACTCTGCAGGCACAAGCAGCTGTGGCGTTTCTGCTCAGGCAGGGACGGTAAAGCCAAACCGCTGGGTCAGTATCTGGCACTCCACATGGAAGGACTTTAAAAACACTTTGCCTTACCTACTGCTTGGTATCACCTTAGGGTCGATTATCTATGGATTTATCCCAACCGACCTGATCGTAGCCTATGCCGGTGAAAACAAATGGTATGCGATCCCGATTGCTGCTGTGATTGGTATACCACTCTACATTCGGGCCTCAGCGGTAATCCCGTTGAGTGCCGGATTGGTGCAAAAAGGTATGGCGCTAGGTTCTGTTATGGCACTGATTATTGGTAGCGCCGGTGCCAGTCTGACGGAGGTCATTCTGCTGAAATCAATATTCAAAATTCAAATGATTGCTGCATTTTTAACGGTGGTTTTAGGTATGGCCATAATTGCTGGCTACCTATACAGCTTTCTTTTTTAAAGCCCTGCATTCAAAGGAGTGATGACATATGAAACTGATACAGGATGTGATTGCTATCGGTGAGGGTCCAATTGATATAGCCGCTACCAGCCAGCTTTTATCAAGAGACCTTAAGACTCTCGTTGTTGAGCCAGCTCCTTAAGAAAAGCGAGGGGAACAAGGACTTATAAATAGTCGACCTTCGCACCCGTATAAAGAGCTAAGCCCGACGAGCTTTTCTTCACTCAAAAAAAAAACTGAAATCCATTTCTGAACTTCAGCTTTTTCTGAATCTGGTAGCGGGTTCAGCTTTTTCTGAATCTGGTAGCGGGGGCTGGATTTGAACCAACAACCTTCGCGCCCGTATAAAAGAGCTGAGCCCGACGAGCTTTTCTTCACTCAAAAAAAAACTGAAATCCATTTCTGAACTTCAGCTTTTTCTGAATCTGGTAGCGGGGGCTGGATTTGAACCAACGACCTTCGGGTTATGAGCCCGACGAGCTACCAAGCTGCTCCACCCCGCATCGACAGGTGCGCATATTATTGATATTGTTAGTCTTTGTCAACCACTATAACCAACAATAATAACGCCATATGATTTATAACCCTCAGCACCAACCCGCGTCTCGCCACTTACTTTATATTATGGACCCTATGTGTAGTTGGTGCTGGGCATTTGCGCCTGTCTTCAAGCAACTTAAACAGGATTTGCCGGAGGAGCTGGAAGTTTACACATTACTCGGAGGACTGGCACCGGATAGTGACGCTCCCATGCCAGCGAATATGCGCCAACAAATCGAACAAACCTGGCATCATATTGAAAACAAAACAAAAACTCTGTTTAACTATCAATTTTGGGTGAAAAATACACCACGCCGTTCGACCTACCCGGCCTGTAGAGCGGTAATCACCGCAGGTAACCAATCGGATACGCTGGCTGATCAAATGATTCAGGCAATTCAGCAAGCCTATTATCTGGAGGCGAAAAATCCTTCCGATCAATCAACTCTGGTCGATCTCGCTACAGATCTGGGCCTTGAAGCTAAAACGTTTTCTGAAGATCTGAACAGCGACACGACTAATCGGCTGTTTACTGAACAGCTTAAGTTTATTCAGCAGTTAGGGATTCAGGGCTTTCCCAGCTTGGTGCTATTCAGTGAAGGACATTACCGTCTGATAAGTCACGGCTACTGTGATCTGGAGACGCTAAAGGTAAACCTGGGCAGAGCCGCTGTGTTTTAATGCAGGGCGTATCGGGTTTAAAAAGGAAGGGATCTTAGCGCTATCAGGATGAGTGCGGCAACTGTGCTACGAGTATTGTTGCCGCACCTACAAAAAGGAATTATCAGCGAAGTACGGAAACGTCCTCAGCCTGCAATCCTTTATCACTTTCCACTACTTCAAATTTCACTCGTTGACCTTCCGACAATGAACGATGCCCTGTACCACGGATTGAACGAAAATGTACAAATACGTCATCACCCTGATCCCTGGTAATAAAACCAAATCCTTTTGTTACATTGAACCATTTGACGGTGCCGCCTTCCCTGTCATCATCGCCATCTTCATCTTCGGAGCTGTACATGGACTCATCTCCTTCGATAGATGCTTCTCCACCGGCTCCATTAGCGGCTAACAGGCAACTGATAAGGCAAAGTACAAACAGGATACCGATTGCCACTACCTTGTTCTCAGCTGGCAGATCAGCAGCAGCGACCAAAATATATGCTGCTGCAATAGCAGATATGGCGCTGTATATAACGCTTAGCAATATTGTCTTTGTTTTCATTATGAACTTCTCTTGGTGTTAATTATATTGAAACTAAATACACCCACAGCCACCTAAAGACTCTGGGAAACACATACATTAATTCAAGGAATTAATAGCCTGGTATTTCTCGAAGCTCCTTTGCATCAGATGGATAGTGGCCAGGTGCACCGATATTGTACAGACGCAACAAGGGAGCCCCGAACTTCGGTTCAGGCATACCCCTTATATACCCATTACCAGTAAAAGATTCAATAGGTTAATATAAAGGAGCTTCCAAATACGGCTGTCAGACATCCGATAAACAACTTTGGAGCCCCCTTTAGCCTGCAAACATTTTTAGGTCAGGAGTTTGATATAGTGACAACCCCCGAGGAAAGAATCATTGAATTGGAAACCCGACAGGCTTTTCAGGACGATACGATTGAGGACCTAAGCAATACTATTGCAAAGCAGCAAAGACAGATTGATGATCTAACCCAGATGGTTAAAATTATCAACAAGCAGATGAAGACCTTACCTCAGGATATGTCGGCGGATTCAGCTGATGAACCACCTCCGCCACATTACTGACAGGGGTACTGCAACCTGTTGTAAAGAGAGTGTGCAAACGCACAAATATTGATAGAAAAGCCCGGAAAAGTATTAGAAACTTTTGATCGCATAAATATCAAAGCGTCCAGACTTGCCCTCTAACGCAAAGCTGGGCGCAGGTCCCTCGATGATCGGTGCTTTACGAGGACGCTTGACCACTACACGATTATTGGCCACTTTCAGTGCCTTTTCGAGAAGTTTTGCAGTATCCGTGTCGTCACCGATAAGTTTCCGAAAAAGATTCATTTCTTTTTTGACTTGAGCACTTTTTTTACTGTGAGGAAACATCGGATCCAGGTAGATGACATCCGGTTGACTTTCATCAGAGTCTAAAGATTTTTCGAGCCAATCGATGCCATCCCCCCTAAACAAACTCATACGAGCTATTATCTCTGCTGTTTCCAAATCCCTGCCTCCTCTTTCCAGCCCGTCCTGTAACAACATTGCGACGACAGGAGAACGTTCAACCAACGTGATTTCACAGCCTAACGTCGCCAGAACAAAAGCATCTTTACCCAGCCCGGCAGTAACATCTGCAATATAAGGCCTCACTCCCGACTTGATTCCAACCGCTTTAGCAATCTGCTGCCCAATGCCACCGCCAAACTTGCGCCGATGAGCCACAGCACCACTCACAAAATCAACAAATACGGGGCCAGGAGCCTTTGGGCCGGTCTGCTGCAACTGCAATCCCTGAGCTGAACAGGACAAAACCATTAAAAACGACTGAAGTTGCTCTGGTTTACTACCAGGCTCCAACAATTGAATATTTAATGCATCACTGATTTTACGGGCCTGTTCCAGAAAATCAGCAGACGAAGGAACAACGGCCAAGGAAGTCACTGGCTTTTCAGACATAAGAATATATTGCTGTTTGTAGAAACATTAGAGATCTGCCATTAAAAGGGAAGAGTTCTTCAGAAAGCCCTGAACTGGAATCAGATATAGATATCGACCCCAACCAGCTGGGTTGATTCGGATTGAAGAGTGAACTGGGAGTTTGTCAGGTAAGTACTTAGCGCTTCCTGACCTTTCAAAGGTATATCCCGATCCATGGTGTAGAAGCGGGCTCTTTCCTTGCTGCCCTGTTCAGCAACCTGGATAAGCTCAGTAACATCAACTACTGTCTCGGGTTGCGGATTGCTTGTGTGAGATTCAGCTTGCTGGTGTGTTAAGTGACGATTAGCAGGTATCTGGACGCCAGGACGAACCGTTGTGTTGGTAAAATTGAATGATGAGCCAATTTGCATTCAACGAGTCCTGATTCTAAAAACGAAAGGTTCCGGTAATTCTAGCCGACAACCCTGAAAATTCCAACGACCGCGGCTTCCCATCTCTTTAGCAGTAACCAGCCTGCTGCACAGAATGGAATCGGAAAGCCTCCATTGCCATCGCAGACTGTCAAATCTAAATGTGCTACGAATAGCCATAGTTAAAATCTACAAATACCAATACAACCCCAACAGGGTAGCGCCGAGAATCATTCGATAAATAACAAATGGCAGCATCCCAACACGATCAAGAATTTTCAGAAACCAGTGGATACAGGCATAGGCACTGATAGCAGCCACAGCAGTGCCAACCAATACCGCAGACCAGGCCGCTTGATCCCCATTCTGATAAAGCTCCAGTCCTTTATAGGCACCAGCAGCCATAATAAGAGGAGCGGATAGGTAGAAAGAGAATCGAGCCGCTGACTGGCGGGTCAACCCCAGCATTAACCCCGCGGTAATGGTTATACCGGATCTTGATGTGCCGGGTATCAACGCTAACGCCTGAGCGCAGCCGATAATCAACACATCTTTAAGGTTCAAATCACGGTTCTTACGGCTCTCGGTTCGTTTGGCATCTGCAAACCAGAGTAGCAGACCAAACAATATCGTTGTTGCGGCAATCACCAGAGTTGAACGGAGGTGTTGCTCAATAAGGTTGTTGAATGCCAACCCTGCCAAAACGGCTGGTATGGTGCCAATCACCAATGCCCAGCCAAGTCGAGAGTGCTGACTGCTGCGACCGCCTCGGAAACTGCGTAACCAAGCATAAGTCAGCAAGGAAAAATCTCGACGAAAATAAAACAGAATTGCCATCAAGGTTCCTACATGGGTGGCAACATCGAAGGCTAATCCCTGATCAGCAAGCCCCAGTAGCTGAGCAGGCAATATCAGATGAGCTGAACTGGATATCGGTAAAAATTCGGTTACGCCCTGTATCACCGCAAGCATAACAATGTAATCCAATCCCATATCCCTAGGTCCTGTATCGTCGATTAGTTTATTAAATATTTGCTGATTGACTTAGTGTCTACCAGTCCTGATGTCATAAGTATGAAAACATTATCTTAGTAAGGGCTAGTCACGATGATTTGATTTTTTCCAGGCTACGTTGTCCCTTAGATAAACCGGCATCGCTGCTTCTACAGCAAGCCCCTTACCTGCCTCAAAATCCATTGCAGCCAACGTGGCCATTGCAGCGGCACGAGGCTGTCGATCAACATCAAACTGGGTCACAACCTGTTTAAGCGACAGAGGCATCTGATCACGATAATTCCAGCCTGGTCCAACCCCGATCCAGGGAGCAGAGTGAAGTAATTCCTGATCCGGCACCATAACTTTATCCGGTGGACAAACCTGCTCTGGTGCCAGCGCAACAACTCTATTCTCTTTCGCCAGGTATACGCCCCAGTAAAGCTCGCCCATCCGGGCATCCAAGGCCGCAAAAATATGGCTGGCATTCTGTTCTTCACGCACCTCTTGCGCCAAGGCAGCCAGGGTAGAAATGGGCAGTAAGGGTAGATCGGCCCCAAAGGCCAATCCTTGAGCGACTCCGGTGGTAATTCTCAGCCCGGTAAAAGAACCAGGGCCAGCACCAAAACCGATGCCATCCAGCTGCGAAAGTTCCAGGCCAGCCTCAGCCAATAGGGAATTCACCATCGGCAGTAATTTTTGCGTGTGCTGTCTGGGTACAACTTCAAAGCATTCTTGAACCTGTCCGTCTATATAAAGAGCAGCAGAGCAAGCTTCTGAGGATGTATCCAGAGTGAGTATTTTAGTCATCGGACCTTTGTCTTCCAGAACATGGCCTGTCGGAACACGGCCTTTCAAAAATAGACGGCTATTCTAGCGGGATTGTATTTATTGTACAGAGCGAACCTCTTCGACCATAGGAATAAGTGCAGGGAAAAAGAATAACAAAGGAGATGACATCCCCCCTGAGACGAAGAACGGAATAACGATGTACGAGTGCTGGTTAAATAGCAATATATCAATAAAGAAGGAAGTTAATACTTCAGGTTTGGCATTCCAGCTCGGCCAGTATTATCAGAGCCTGATCAGAGTTTTCACCACAAAACTCAACTTCTGCTTTAAACTGCCCACAAACAGCAGGCCGTTCCGGCTGACCAAAAATCATGCAACGGTCATTATCACCCAACTGAACACACCGAATATTAGCAGGCTTGCCAAACGGCATCCCCGGAATGGGGGAGCTAATGGACGGGGCTATACAGCAGGCACCGCAGCCGGCACGACATTGCATGCTACACCTCATCCTCGCCCCAACGGGGCATGATGGTCTGCTCTATAGCTAACTGATCCAGAATACGGCCGACAATAAAATCAATCATATCCTCTATGGACTGAGGTTTATGATAAAAACCGGGACTGGCTGGAATAACAATCGCTCCCATACGCGTGAGTTTGAGCATGTTTTCCAGATGTATTTCTGAATAAGGCGCTTCTCTGGGTACCAGTATCAACTTTCTGCGCTCTTTTAAGGCAACATCAACCGCCCGCTCGATCAGATTATCACTGGCTCCACAAGCAAAGGCTGAAAGACTGCCTGTACTGCAGGGACATACCACCGTTGCGGAAGGCGAACTGGACCCTGAAGCTACCGGCGAGAACCATTGTTCCCGGGAAAAGACCTGTATTTGATCATCTTCGGCATTAAACAGTTCAGTAAGATAGCTCTGTGCTTTATCAGCCCCGCCCGGTATACGGCATTCTGTTTCGGTCGCCACTACCACTTGCGCAGCCTTGGAGATCAATACAAAAACCTGACAATCAGCTGCCACTAGACATTGAATTAATCTCAAACCGTATTGGGCACCAGAAGCCCCCGTCAGGGCTACCGTCACACGATTAGAAAACCTTGGATCAGTCATCAGTTGACACCATCATTAGCGGGGCTCCGGCTCTTTTAAGCCTCAATTCTGTTCCAGCTCCTGGAGTGCTTTCAGCAGTTTAGCGTGAATACCGCCAAATCCGCCATTGCTCATGATAAGAACATGACCTCCGCTGCCACTATAGGCTTTTACCGATTCGATAATGGAATCGATACTGCTATGGACCTGGGACGCTACCGTAGTTTGAGCAGAGACCGCCTCCATGTTCCAGTCCAACCCTTCTGGTTGGTACCAGATAACCTCAGTGGCAGCAGCAGTGGCCGGCGCCAGTTTGTCACTATGAGCCCCTAAACGCATGGTATTGGAACGAGGTTCTATGACTGCCAGGATGGGAGCATCTCCAACCCGAGCCCGCAACCCCTTAAGTGTGGACTCAATAGCGGTAGGATGGTGAGCAAAATCATCGTAGAGCGTCAGCCCTGCGGCCTCCCCGACAACCTCCATTCGACGCTTTACTCCCTGAAACCGTCCCAGCGCCTCTGCAGCAGAAACGGGTAATACACCCACATGCTGAGCAGCGATAATTGCAGCCAACCCGTTCATCACAGAGTGGATGCCAGTCTGTGACCAGTCAACAGTAGCAACTCTCTCACCCTGTCTCCATAACTCAAAGCAACTGCCATCATCGCTCAGGAGCTTAGCTTGCCAGTGAGCTTGATTCTCATGGTCGCTGTTATCTTTGGATAGATCACTGCGGACATCGCTATCGGCGTCAACATGTTTTTTGCTTTCCACATCAAAGCTGACAACAGGAGTCCAGGCCCCTTGCCTGAGAACCCTGGTTAAATTTTGATCACTCGCTGGCATGATAATTTGGCCGCTTTCTGGAATCGTCCTCACCAAATGATGGAACTGACGCTCGATAGCAGCAAGATCATCAAAAATATCTGCATGATCAAATTCAAGGTTATTTAGAATGGCGGTTCTGGGGTGGTAATGAACAAATTTGGATCTTTTGTCGAAGAATGCAGTATCGTATTCGTCCGCTTCCACCACAAAGAACGGCGTATCTCCCAGACGCGCCGACAAACCAAAGTTGTTAGGCACGCCACCGATCAGGAACCCTGGAGACATACCGGCATCCTCCAGAATCCAGGCCAACATGCTACTGGTAGAGGTCTTACCATGAGTACCGGCAACAGCCAGAACCCATTTGTCTTTTAGCACATGTCGAGCCAACCACTCAGGACCAGAACAATAATCCAATCCTTTATTCAGTACGTATTCCACACAGGGATTTCCCCGCGACATAGCGTTGCCGATAATCACCAGATCCGGTTCAGGCTGTAAGTGCTGAACCTCAAAACCCTGAGCAATATCAATTCCCTGTGATTCCAGCAAGGTACTCATCGGTGGATAAACGTTAGCATCGGAGCCAGTAACTTTGAATCCACGGGCCTTGGCGAGTAACGCAAGACTCCCCATGAAGGTACCGCAGATGCCGAGAATATGAAGATGCATGGTGATCTCGAGTGATAATAAAAGGCGCCATCATAGCAGCTTCACCCGGGACAGATGAAGCACCCCTATTCCCCTTGACAAAATAATTACAGACGCTGAACAAACACCTCAATGGGCAATAGCAGGGAGATTCGGCTAGTCTATTAGGAATGTTAGGCATATTTTCTCCAACATCCGCTGGAAACATTCGTATTTTGGCGAGGATTTAATGCATTCGGGAATTGCATCACGTATCATTCTCGGCGCTATAAAAATGTTAACAGTACAGCTCAAAAGCCGGGTACGAAACTCTGCCTCACAGCTATACAAAACGACCCAGGATCTACAAGGTATTACCCATGCTTAGGCTCACCCAGTTTCTTAAACAGAAAGAAACCTCAAACGACCTGATCGAATTGATAAACCTGCTGATGTCCGCCTGCAAAGAAGTAGACAGCAAACTGCAAAATGGCGATTTGGAGGGAATCCTGGGATCAGCAGAACTGGAAAATGTTCAGGGTGAAGTACAAAAGAAACTGGATGTCATTGCTAACGATATCGTTAAGCTGACCCTGCAACAGTCCAAACTTGTCAGGGGCATGGCGTCTGAAGAAGAAGACCACAGTGTTGCTGCCAACCCTGAGGGTAAATACCTGGTCACCTTCGACCCGCTGGACGGCTCCTCCAACATCGACGTTAACGTCTCTGTCGGGACTATTTTTTCAATTTTAAGAGCCCCTGAAGATCTGGTTGGTTGCAATGACGAAGCTTTCCTGCAAGCAGGCAACACCCAGGTTGCTGCCGGCTACGTACTCTACGGTCCATCTTGCCTGTTAGTACTAACCACAGGAGAAGGTGTAAATATCTTTACCTTAGGTCACAACGGTGAGTTCTACCTGACCCGCGAGAATGTAAGAATCCCTGACACCACTCAGGAATTCGCCATCAACATGTCCAATCAACGATTCTGGGAACAACCGATACGTGATTATGTCGATGATCTGCTACTAGGAGAGGAAGGCCCAAGGGGCAAACGTTACAATATGCGCTGGGTTGCCTCCATGGTCGCGGAAGTTCATCGTATTCTGACCCGTGGTGGTGTGTTCATGTACCCCTGGGACTCCAGAGAACCTCATAAACCGGGTAAGCTACGCCTGATGTACGAAGGGAACCCCATGAGTATGCTTGTCGAGCAAGCGGGTGGTCGTAGCACTAACACCAAAATTGAAATCATGAATGTGGACCCGGAGTCCATCCATGAACGCACCGCTGTCATATTGGGCTCCAGGGAAGAGGTTGATACAGTGATGGACTACCACCAAAAGGCCAGATAGTTATCTACAGATAACTATCTAAGGGGGAGCTCGGCGCTTTCAGAGGCCGAAAGGACTTGTTCATGGGCTCCCTAATTCAAAGCCAGCCGAAGCGCTAAAACATAAAACAGTTTGAAGACTGCCTACTTTAGCGCTTAAAACATCCCCCCTTTGTCGTATTGGAAAAGGTCTGTCAGGTCTTTTATAATGCGGCCACTCAAATTTTCGTCATATTCCAGTAAAAGGCCTAACCATGAGTTTTGAAAAAGTTCCAGCGGGCAAAGAACTTCCCGGCGATATCAATGTAATTATCGAAATCCCTGCAAACAGTTCTCCCGTTAAGTATGAAATCGACAAAGACAGTGATGCTATCTTTGTTGACCGCTTCATGGCTGCGCCAATGTTTTATCCAGCCAATTACGGCTACATAAACAACACCCTGGCAGACGATGGTGATGCACTGGACGTATTGGTTGTAACCCCTTACCCAGTTCTGACAGGCTCTGTCATTCGCTGCCGTCCTGTTGGCATTCTTAATATGACCGACGAAGCCGGTGAAGATGCCAAGCTGGTAGCGGTACCTCATGAGAAGCTGTCTCAGATGTACAACGACGTTAATGATATCAACGATCTTCCTGAACTGCTGCTGGGACAAATCAAGCATTTCTTCGAGAACTACAAAACTCTTGAAAAAGGCAAATGGGTTAAAGTTGAAGGATGGTCTGACGCCGCAGCCGCGCGTGCCGCCATTGAAACCGCTGCTAAGGCGTACGAAGACAGCAAATAACATAATAACAGCCGGGTAATTGTATCTGTGCATCAATAGCAGTTACCCGACGATATGTTGTTACGCAGCCAGCTCAGCCGTTCAGCAATAAAACAGCCGACCTCTGTTGGCTGTTTTATCAGACTGAACGGCTATCAGGGCTCAACCACCACCAGGGGTACCAACAACTCCTCTTCGCTCAGCCCGCCATGCACACCAATCTGTTCAAAAGACTGCTCCTGCAGTAGTCGGTCCTTAATAATCCAGTTGTCACGTGGAAGTAAGACCCGATCCCCAATCCGCTCGGGTAAACGCTGCGATGGCTCCCCTAGACCAAACCAGCCCGCTTCCAGCACGTCGCGACTTCGATAAGAACAAATAGATTCTGTCAGATGGGACTCAACGTATTGATCAAAGGCATCCTCGTATCCGGATTTCAAATAGCAGAATGCGGCCCGAGGCTCACCACATAATGGTAATTGAAGCATTTCAGCCAGCTTGGGATGCTGATCCACATGTACAGTCCTGTCTGGAGCCGTATCAATCAGACCATGATCCGCAGTAACAACGATTGCCGCACCACTACCTGCAATACGAGCTGAAAAATCAGCAAATTCACGATCAATTTGCCGGAAGTGCTTCGCCACCTGCTCGCTGTTTATTCCGTATTGATGAGCCATTCCATCCAACTCTGTCCAGTAGCTCCATACCAGAGGATTACCGGGCTGAGCCAATGCCTGGGACAACGCATCAAATAATCCAGATAAGTGTCGGTGGGACTGACGGTCCACTCCTCCAAAAAGAGCCTGGCTGTAGGGTGAATCTGCTATATAACAGGGATTGACCAGGGTTGCCGGACGGGAAAGAGTAGGTAACAAGGCAGCCGCATCAAGCAAAGCTTCTGCCCTGACCCCCAGTTCAGAAAAATCACGGCCACCACCTCGGGGTGTAAACGGCAAAGGCGCTGCAACACATCCCAACTCACGAAAGTAGGTAAACCAGCCTGTAATCCCATGCTGCTGTGCAGGAACCCCCAGAGCGAGAGCGGTAACGGCTGTCGCGGTAGTTGTCGGGAAAACAGAAGTCAGCTGCCCAGCCAATGCTTGATAGAGGAAGCTATCGGAATGCTGACAAAGAAAGTTATAACCAAGCCCATCAATGACAAGAAGAACAACAGGACGCTGGTCAAGCCGATACTCGTCAAGTACAGGCAATTGTGGATAAATGCCCCTGACTGGCGCATCTTTCGATACCAAAGAGGAAACCAGATTAACAATACTGTTGTTATAGTCGGGTAATAGCATGGCTACGCTCAGCAGAACCGGATTATGGTCGGAGACCAAACTGCGGAATAGACACAGCTTAGCTGTGCAGTTCGTCAAACAACGCAACAAACTCCTGGGTCAGCTTGTGTTTTGGCGCATAGTGAATCAACGGTATACTTTCATTATGAGATTCTTTCATCTTTACAGAGGATGAAAGATAGCTTGCCATGACCGGCAACTCTTCTGCCTTCAGCGAATCAACCATCTGCCTGGGTAGTGTGGCGCGAGGCTGGAACTGATTGATAACGATGCCCTCAACGCGAAGTTCATCGTTATGATCTTCCACAGTTTCCTGAACATTTTCCAGTAATGAATAAAGTGCCTGACGAGAAAACTCGTCACAATCAAATGGAATAAGACAGCCCTGAGCAGCAACCAACGCAGAAAGCGTATAGAAGTTAAACGCAGGTGGAGTATCGATATAGACATAATCGAACCCCTCCAATCCATCCAGAGCTTCCCGCAACTTGTATATCTTATGCTTAGCCTCAAGCTTTGAATGCAGATCTCCAAGCTTTGGGTTGGATGCAAGTAACGATAGATTCTTGAATCGGGTATTGGAGATGTACTCTTGCGGCGGTATACCCCGCATTTTAAACGCCAAGGAATGCTCAAAGAAATCCATAGCATCGTTTTCTACTTTATCAATTTCCCGACCAAGCAGATACTGACTGGCATTACATTGCGGGTCCAGGTCAACCAGTAAAGTGCGGAATCCCTTGTTAGCACTGATAGCAGCCAGATTTGTAGCAATACTGGACTTTCCTACCCCGCCCTTTTGATTAAATACGACTCTGCGCACTTAAACCTCCAACTCGTTGTGTATGCCAATATAAGCAATATTTTGTCGCAATGAACAGTTGTGTATCCACATCCAGACAGGTTTGAACAACTTTGCTTAAAGCACCGGCTTATTGATCACCTCAGCAGAGTTTATACGTCGGTACGTTTTATGGATCAATACAGTCTTATGGATCAATACAAAAGCCGAATGCCCACTTTGGACCCCAAGCGCAAGTTCGCTCGAATCCGGTATTCCTCATGACGCTGATTCATCTGTTGGTAAACCCAACGGCCCAGCTTATCACTGGGTACTTCGATAATAACCCTGGCATCCTGATCGCGAACCCGGTCAGCAATCTGCTGTAACTTATTCTTTGCAACTGCAGATTTGTCATTAAGTTCTGCTACATCTAAAGCAATAAAATCACCCGCAGTTTTGGGAGCAGGAATCGATGACAGACGCTTTATCGCGGCAGGTAACTCGGGATGCTCAGGAATAACCTTGGCCGCACGGTTTAAATATGAGCGCGCCGTTCGGATCTGCCCTTGCTGCAAGGCAGCATCACTCCATTGTATATACCGATTAACTATTTTTACCAGACCTTGTTTTGCTTCTTTATTTTCTGGGGATAGCGCCAGAACCCTTTTGTAGAAGCTGGCAGCATTATAATTTTCCGGCGTCGTCAGTCGCTTATCAGCCATAGCTAGCTCTGCTTCGCCCAACATAACCAAAATCTGATGAATCTGCTGATTTCTTCGATCAACATCTATGGCAGAAACCTCTGCTTTCTCCTGCTGTGCCAATACCGGAGAACCACTGGAAGTTGACTCGGTTGAAGACTTCCCACCCCCTGAGCCTGTTGAACAGCCCACCAAAAAAGCAACCAGCAGGATCGCTAATGCCCGCGGAGTATATACAGCAATAAATGTTTTCATCTGATTTTCCATTTCAAACCCACGCCATCATAACATCAGTGAATAACGCCGTGAACGTTAAGAAACCGGCAACTCAAACTAACGACTTAACAACTAACGGGCAGCCATTCAGAGCGGTTGCTGTCAGTTTGTCACCGTAGTTGCTTACGCAAGTAATAAAAACTGACTTCAAGCATATTTTTCAATAAAAATGATTAGTAAATTGGTGCTAAAATCAGCAAAAATGCATTAAACATCTAAAAAACCACACATTTGTAGACAGCTTGAATCATTTACGGCAAACTACTCAACCCTTGTAGCTGCGTAGGAACATTCTGCGCAATGCGGCTCCGTAAATATCGCTGCGATTGAAATAAGCTACTCCATCTTCATGCCCACCCTCAGTCAGTAATTTCGAGGATTGGCATACGTTTTTTTGTGTTGCATTCGTGATAAATCCGATCATGCAACTGATATAGAGTTATTGATAGAGAGTCACCATGGACATCCGCAAAGTAAAGAAACTTATTGAATTGTTGGAAGAATCCGATATCAATGAGATTGAGATTAAGGAAGGGGAGGACTCGGTACGTATAAGTCGGGCTTCCAGCATTACTCCTGTGGCTGCTGCTCCGGCACCCACACCAGTAGTCGTCGCACCAGCAGCTCCTTCACCATTGTTAGCAACTGCTGATACAACAGCTGAGCCGGTTTTAGAGGGTCATGTTGTCACATCACCGATGGTTGGCACCTTCTATCGCGCCCCATCCCCCGGTGCAAACCCTTTTGTTGAAGTTGGCAAGACGGTCAAAGCGGGCGATCCGATCTGTATTATCGAAGCAATGAAAATGATGAATCAGATTGAAGCCGATAAATCCGGCACCATTTTGTCGATACTGGTGGAAGAAGGCCAGCCGGTCGAATTTGACCAGCCTCTAGTCACTATCGGTTAATCAATCTAGGCGAAATTGAAGGGCATTAAACTATGCTGGATAAAATCGTTATCGCCAACAGGGGTGAAATTGCACTTCGCATTCTGCGTGCTTGCAAAGAGCTTGATATCAAGACTGTAGCCGTTCACTCCCAGGCTGACCGCGACCTGATGCACGTAAGACTGGCTGATGAAGCCGTTTGTATCGGTCCAAACTCATCAGCCGAAAGCTATCTGAATATACCAAGCCTGATCAGTGCTGCCGAAGTGACCGACTCCATGGCCATTCATCCGGGTTATGGTTTTCTGGCTGAGAATGCGGACTTTGCCGAGCAGGTCGAAAACAGCGGCTTCGTCTTTGTAGGTCCAACCGCTAACGTCATTCGTCTGATGGGGGACAAAGTCTCTGCCATTAAAGCAATGAAAAAAGCGGGCGTACCAACGGTACCCGGTTCAGACGGTCCTCTCACTGAGGATAATGACAGAACTCTGCGTATCGCTCGTGAAATCGGCTACCCTGTGATCATCAAGGCGTCAGCAGGCGGCGGTGGAAGGGGGATGCGTGTTGCTCATACAGAAGCTGCACTGCTCAGTTCTATTCACGTAACCAAAACAGAATCCAAGGCAGCATTTGGTGACGACACTGTTTACCTGGAAAAATACCTTGAAAACCCACGCCATGTAGAAGTGCAGGTACTGGCCGACGGTCAGGGTAATGCCATTCACCTGTATGATCGTGACTGCTCCATGCAGCGACGCCACCAGAAGGTTCTGGAAGAGGCTCCAGCACCGAATATTGATAAAGATGCACGGGGAGCTGTTCTTCAGAGCTGTGTCGATGCCTGCATCGAAATTGGCTACCGTGGTGCTGGAACATTCGAGTTCCTTTATGAGAACGGCGGATTCTATTTCATTGAAATGAATACTCGTGTTCAGGTCGAGCACCCGGTAACCGAAATGGTAACCGGTGTCGATATCGTAAAAGAACAGCTGAAGATTGCCAGTGGCCAGCCGCTGACCTTGCGTCAGGAAGATATTAAGCTTAACGGTCACGCTTTTGAATGCCGAATCAACGCTGAAGACCCCAAAACCTTTATGCCTTGCCCGGGTTTAGTGGATTACTATCATGCCCCGGGAGGTATTGGGGTCAGAGTTGATTCTCACCTCTACAGTGGCTACAAAGTCCCGCCCTACTACGACTCCCTGATCGCGAAATTAATCACCCACGGTGAAGATCGCAAGAGCGCATTGATTCGCATGAAAAATGCGCTGGATGAGGCAGTAATTGGTGGTATCAGTACAAATATTCCGTTACAGCAGACTATTGTTCGTGATGCCAACTTTATAGAGGGTGGACTGAATATCCATTACCTTGAGAAAAAGCTCGGCCTCTAGTTACTGTCGTTATTCATCAGTACCTTAAGGGTATCAGTGACTGCTCAATACCAGTCACTGATAACAAACACTCAACCGGTAACGGATGACTGACAGAATAAAACTTTATGCCCGAAAACCTCTTTATACTGCTATAAAGAGGTTTTTTATTTTTAAGCTAAGCCGTTCCTGATTAACAACTTTCAGACTGAGAATTAGTTATGCCCTGGCTCCAAATGAAACTGGATATTCAGCCTGATCAGGCAAGTGCCTACGAAGAGTTATTACTGGCTCTTGGTAGTTGTGCTGTAACCCTTGAAGATGGCGCCGATCAGCCTTTATTTGAGCCGGATCTCGGCAGTACCCCTTTATGGGATAAAACCCGTATAACCGGCTTGTTTGATGCGGAGGCAGACCTCGCAAAGATTCAGACAGGACTGCAACAGGGCCATCAGCAGATAGCACCGTCTTTACCCTTCCCTGCCTGTAAGACTGAAATCCTGGAAGATAAAGACTGGGTTCGTGAATGGATGGACAGCTTCCACCCGATGCAATTTGGTCAGCGACTCTGGGTTTGCCCGAGCTGGAAGGATGTTCCAGACCCAAGCGCAGCAAACCTCATGCTTGATCCCGGGCTGGCTTTCGGTACGGGTACTCACCCGACTACCGCCTTATGTCTGGAATGGTTGGACAAACAAGACTGCCAGGACAAACTGGTGATCGACTACGGGTGCGGCTCAGGAATACTCGGTATTGCTGCTTTATTGCTCGGTGCTACAAAATTGCTGGCCACAGATATTGATCCCCAGGCCCTGCAAGCGACTCAAGCTAACGCTGACAGAAACACAATAGATGCAAGTCAGTTGGAGCTCTGCTATCCCGACAAGATGCCCAATGTAACAGCCGACATCCTGGTGGCGAACATTCTGGCTGGTCCTTTGGTGGAGCTGGCACCAACACTGGCAGCCCTGGTAAAACCGGATGGGTTTATAGCCCTTTCCGGCGTATTACAATCTCAAGTCGATGAGCTAATTGAAGCTTATGCTCCCTGGTTTACATTGGAGCCGGTATGCAACCGCGAAGAATGGATTCGGTTAACAGGAATCAGAAACCAGAAGTAATCTTATCAAAGGCTCTTGTTATACAAAGATATTCCTATCCAGCGACAACCCAAGGATATTGTATTTAGAAAAACTTGTTATCCTGAGTAGTTACTGTAACTATCACAAGTAGAAGTCATTGTTATCATGAGTAAAAGCCATCGCTGTCATGAGTAGAAACGGTCATGAGTAGAAATTACGCTACCCAATGCCCAGAGTGTGAGACACGCTTTCAGGTTACGCTGGCGCAATTAAATAAGGCACAGGGATTGGTCCGTTGCGGCACCTGCCTGCACGTTTTTGCAGCAGATCAATACCTGGAAACTTCTTCTGAGTCGGAACCTAATCCCGTTTTAGAACAGAAACCGGACAAAGAGTCCTCTTCTATTCCCGAAGTTCCGTTGCAACTACAAATCACTGAAAAACCAGATTCAACCGCTTCCTACCTTGGCTGGTCCTTGATGATTCTGCTGGCTCTGTCTACCTTGGGACTCCAGGTTCTTTGGTTTGAAAGAGACCAACTCTCTCAACATCCCCAGCTGCAACGGCTATACAGCCAAGCCTGCAAACATATAGAATGTAGATTATCCGCACGCCAGGATCTTCCAAGAATCATCAGTCATCATTTAATTATCCGAGACCATCCCAAATACCTTGGCGCTCTATCGGTCGATCTGTTAGTAGAAAACAAAGCTCCCTTCGAACAACCGTTCCCGGCTCTGCAACTGGTTTTTTCAACATTGAATGGTGAACCTAAAGCAGCCAGGACCTTCCAACCCCATGAATACCTTGGTGGTGACTTTGAGAATATCCAGTTAATGCCCAGTGGTAAAGAGGTTCGGCTCAACCTGGAGATACTGGAACCGAGTCTGCAAGCCCCCAACTATACACTTAGCTTTCTCCCAGCAAAAAAGCATCTGTAACAACGACGCTCACTCAAGCTAACAAAGGGGGAGACTGTTAACCAGATAAGCCGTCGCCACTGAAAAGACCTCCTGTAAAACACAGATCGAGTGCTAAAACCGGCATCATAATGTGATGCAGCATCAAACAGTGCTGCCATTCTTCCTAATCCGCATGATTTTTTCTTTCCCGGCGCTGCATCTACGGGTATCATTGGTCGTTCACTGTACAGTGTCGCCTACGGGCCACCTTCAAACCAACCTGACTAATCGAGTTCTCACGTGTACGACATTGGCCCCTATCGTATAAACAGCCGGGCAATCCTGGCACCGATGGCGGGAGTGACGGACCAACCGTTCCGCCAACTTTGTCGAAAGCTTGGAGCAGGTCTTGCGGTTTCTGAAATGGTGACTTCGGATAAGCGACTCTGGAACAGCAGAAAGTCTCAATTCAGACTCAATCACGAAGGAGAACCCTCCCCCCGTATCGTCCAGATTGCTGGTGGTGACCCAGAGATGCTGGCAGAAGCCGCTGCTCTGAATGTGGAACGGGGTGCTCAGATTATAGACATCAATATGGGATGCCCTGCCAAAAAAGTGTGTAACAAGGCGGCCGGGTCAGCTTTGCTTCGGGACGAAGCGTTGGTGGAAAGAATACTGAATGAGGTCGTATCCAGCGTGGACGTTCCGGTGACGTTAAAAATTCGTACTGGCTGGGATCAGGAACAGCGAAACGGTTTAGCCATCGCACATTTAGCTGAACAGGCTGGCATCCAGGCCCTGGCCGTTCATGGAAGAACTCGAAGTTGTGCCTATCGTGGAGAGGCCGAATACGAAACAATTGCGCAGATTAAAGCGGCTGTGAAGATACCGGTGATTGCCAATGGTGACATCGTATCTCCTCAAAAAGCGCAAGCTGTGCTGGACTACACCGGTGCCGATGCAGTTATGATCGGCCGTGCGGCTCAGGGACGCCCGTGGATCTTTCAAGAAATTGAGCACTATCTGGATACAGGCCAATCATTGCCCCCACCTGCGCTAGAACAAGTGGAGCAATGGTTACTAGAACATCTACATGCACTTTACGATTTTTACGGCAGCTATCTCGGCGTCAGAATTGCACGTAAGCATGTAGGTTGGTATCTGGTAACAAGCGCAAATCTCGTTATAGACGAGGTGAAGGGCGGCCGAGATTTTCGCAAAAAGTTTAACAGTCTGGACTCAACGGAAGAACAGCTGAAGGCTATTAAACATTTTTTCATCAGCCAGCAGCACGACCCGAAGGCGGCATAACAAAATGGCACTAGGTAATCTGAGCAACGTGAGCGATAACATTACAACACCTTCCCCCGGCACAAACCATCCGTCCAATGGGGGTCTTCATCTTTCAGAAGCAGCGGCCAATGAGCCTAGCTCTCATCAGCCTCAACGCCTTTCCCAAAGCGTGGAACAGGCCATGAACAACTATTTTAAGCAACTGGATGGTCAACCAGCCAGCAATGTCTATGAAATGGTGCTAAATGAAATAGAAGCACCTCTTCTTAAAGCAGTTATGGAATACACCCGTGACAATCAGACTAAAGCGTCTGAACTTCTGGGTTTAAATCGCGGAACCTTACGTAAAAAGTTGAAACAATACGATTTACTATAGATAAACCGGTAGCTGTAACTAGACCAAGTCAACCACAACCACAACTCAATACAGAGAACTATGGCTGATACTAATAACCTCATCACTGTTCGCCGTGCACTCATCAGCGTTTCGGATAAAACCGGCATCGTAGAGTTTGCACAAAGCCTAACTCAACAGGGCGTGGAAATCCTCTCTACCGGCGGCACCTTCAAACTGCTGCGAGAGAATGATATAGACGCAGTTGAAGTTTCTGACTACACCGGATTCCCCGAAATGATGGATGGCCGGGTCAAAACATTGCACCCGAAAGTGCATGGGGGCATTCTAGGCCGTCGTGGAACGGATGATGAAGTCATGGAACAGCACGGTATCCGTCCAATAGACATGGTGGTTGTCAATCTTTATCCATTTGAAGCAACCGTCGCCCGTCCCGATTGCGACCTACCGATGGCTATCGAGAACATTGATATAGGTGGGCCGACAATGGTCCGCTCAGCAGCGAAAAACAACGCTTTTGTTACTATCGTTGTTAACGCTGGTGATTACGGCAACATCGTTGCTGAAATGTCCGAGAATAACGGCGCAATCAGCCAGTCAACCCGTTTCGATCTAGCTACCAGAGCATTTGAGCATACCGCTGCCTACGACGGTGCGATTGCAAATTATCTGGGGGCACGTGTTGAGCAGGTAAAAGCTGGTGATGAAGAAAACCAGGTCGCAGACTTTCCTCGCACCTTCAACACTCAGTTTATTAAAGCCCAGGAAATGCGCTACGGCGAAAACCCTCATCAAAGGGCTGCTTTTTACGTAGAAAGTGATCCAGCAGAGCCCAGCGTCTCTACTGCCGAGCAGTTACAGGGTAAAGAGCTGTCATTTAACAATGTTGCCGATACGGATGCAGCATTGGAATGCGTCAAGCCGTTCAGAGAACCGGCCTGTGTTATCGTCAAGCATGCTAACCCATGTGGAGTCGCTATTGGCCAGGATATTCTGGAAGCTTATAACCTTGCCTTCCAGACCGATCCTACCTCAGCTTTTGGTGGCATTATTGCCTTCAACCGGGAACTGGATGCAGCCACAGCAAAGGCCATTGTTGATCGTCAGTTCGTGGAAGTCATTATTGCTCCACAAGTATCCGATGCAGCTTCTGAAGTGGTTGCCTCCAAGCCTAACGTTCGTTTACTTGAATGCGGCCAATGGGATGCAGACCGCCCGGCCAGCTTTGATCTGAAGCGCGTTAATGGTGGCTTGCTGGTTCAGGATAACGATCTGGGGATGGTCGATGTCAGTGAGCTTAAAATGGTATCTGAACGCGAACCGTCAGAACAGGAACTACGAGACCTGCTTTTCGCCTGGCAAGTCGCCAAATACGTTAAATCCAATGCTATTGTCTATGCCAAAGACGGACAGACCATTGGTGTAGGGGCTGGTCAGATGAGTCGCGTATACAGTGCAAAGATTGCCGGTATCAAGGCAGCAGATGAAGGCCTGGAAGTTCCCGGTGCAGTCATGGCATCCGATGCATTTTTCCCTTTCCGTGATGGCATCGATGCCGCAGCAGCTGCAGGAATTACTGCCGTTATTCAGCCAGGTGGTTCAATGCGTGACGACGAAGTTATTGCTGCTGCCAATGAAGCAGGCATCGCCATGGTCTTTACCGGCATGCGCCATTTCCGCCACTAAGTATTGCCCTCAGAAAAAGTGCTGTCAGTAAAGTCTTAAGCCCGTAACACACACCCTTGGTACCGGACTGAGGGTGTTCTCCCTTATGGGGAGCCTGGCAACAAAGATTTTTTGACAGCATAACGAAAAGAGATTATTTCAGATGAAAGTATTGGTTATTGGTAGTGGTGGTCGTGAGCATGCTATTGCTTGGCAGGCAGCCCGAGACGAGCGCGTTGAAAAAGTCTTTGTTGCTCCCGGCAATGCTGGCACAGCTCTGGAACCTAAGCTTGAAAACATCAATCTGGATGTAATGGATCTTGAGGGACTGTCTACTTTTGCTAAACAGGAAAGCATCGATCTGACGATTGTGGGTCCTGAGGCGCCACTGGTTGCCGGCGTCGTCGATCATTTTCAATCTCAGGGATTACCCATCTTTGGCCCTAGCAAAGCAGCTGCCCAGCTTGAAGGGTCCAAATCCTTCACGAAAGATTTTTTGGCACGCCATCAGATTCCAACGGGGGGATACGGAAACTTCACGGAAGTTGAGCCAGCGTTAGCATACCTGCATGAGAAAGGTGCTCCAATCGTCGTTAAAGCCGATGGCCTTGCTGCAGGCAAGGGTGTAATTGTCGCCATGACGATGGAAGAAGCCGAAGATGCTGTAAAAGACATGCTATCCGGTAACGCATTCGGTGAAGCAGGTTGCCGAGTGGTTATTGAAGAATTTCTGGAGGGAGAAGAAGCCAGCTTTATCGTCATGGTCGACGGTAAAAATGTACTGCCTATGGCCACAAGCCAGGATCACAAACGAGTCGGTGACGGCGATACCGGTTTAAATACAGGGGGTATGGGTGCCTATTCACCAGCCCCGGTGGTGACCGCTGAAATCCATCAGCGCATTATGGATGAGGTAATTCTACCGACGGTTAACGGAATGGCAGCCGAAGGTAATGATTACACCGGCTTCTTATACGCAGGTCTGATGATCGCATCTGACGGTACACCCAAGGTAATCGAATATAACTGCCGCTTTGGTGACCCAGAAACCCAGCCGATCATGTTACGCCTGAAAAGCAGTCTGGTGGAACTTTGTGAAGCAGCCGTTGCCAGGCACCTTGACCAGGCAAAAGCTGAATGGGATCCACGACCCGCGGTAGGCGTAGTTCTGGCAGCAGGAGGTTATCCCAATAGTTACAACAAGGGTGACGCAATCAGCCTGCCAGCTCAAGCAGATGATAACTCTAAGTTATTTCATGCCGGAACCGCAGAAAAAGACGGCCAGACAGTCACTAATGGCGGTCGAGTACTCTGTGCTACAGCGTTGGGAGAGTCCGTTACCGAAGCTCAGAAGCACGCCTACACGCTGGCAAAGCAAGTCAGCTGGCCAGGAATGTTCTTCCGTACTGACATTGCCTATCGAGCAATAGCCCGAGAGCAACGGTAATATCCAACTAAAATTCAATATCAGAAAAGCCCCAGACCGGGGCTTTTTTTGTTCTCGGCAGTACTAACCGATACTGGTCAAAAAACCGTCGATCAGATTTTGAACTGAGCCAGGGTCGACTTGAGCGACTCAGCTGTTGCAGCTAGCGCGCGACTTTCTTGAGTGCTGTCCTGTACAGAATGAGATGCCAGTTCAGCATCTTTACTGATGTGCTCAATGCTCTTATTAACACCATTCGATACTTGAGACTGCTGCTCGGCCATAGCCGCAATATCGTTGGTAAAATCAAAGAGTCGCTCAACAGACGCCGTCACGCTCTGTAAATGCTGATCGGATCGGGCAATCCCCTCAATCCCGGTTTCTGCATGACCTGATGCGTTGGTAATTACTTTGACAGCCTCTCTGGACTGATTTTGCAACTCATCTATCTGCCGCTGAATATCTTCGGTGGATAACTGCGTTTTACTGGCCAGTGCACGAACCTCATCAGCCACTACCGCGAAGCCTCGCCCTGATTCGCCCGCTCGTGCCGCTTCAATTGCTGCATTTAAGGCCAGCAGGTTAGTCTGTTCAGCAATTCCTTTGATGATATCCAATACCTTTTCAATCTGCTCACTGTAGCTGGCCACGCCACTGACAACCTCGGTCGCCTGACGTACTTCATCAGCCAGGGTTTCAATAGAATCTTTGACGGAGGTGGAAATAATACTGGCCTCATTACTCGCCTGACGAATCTGATCAACATTAGCCAGGTTTTCCTGTATTCGCTCTGCAACCTGTTGAATTGAATCAACCATCTCAGCCATTGCATCAGAAACCTGGCCAACCTGCTGATGCTGTCTCTCGACAGCAGACTGTGTCTGTTCTGCCGCCTGGTTCATCGCCTGAATATGGACATCGGTATCATCTGCGGCGCTATTTGCCTGACGGACAATACCGTGAGTTTTATCGATGAATTGATTGATAGCCGCAGCCATATCACCTATCTCATCATTGCTTTTGATATCAATCCGCCGCGTTAAATCCCCTTCCCCGGCAGCCAGCTCACCTAACTCAGCCGTCAATGCGACTAATTTACTGACGATTCTACCTGCCATAACAATCACCAGGGACAACACCAGAATCGCACCTAGTAATACCAAAGCGATGGTAAGATTTGAGATCAGTTCTGATGAGGCCCGGTCAATAGCAGTTTTTGTCGTGGCACCAGTACTCTGATTAAGTTCGGCGGTATCCACCAGGGACTGTTGCAGCGCCTTTGCTGCTTTATCTGCTTCCTGACTGATCGCAGACTGGACCTGCAACCCTGTGGCCGAAATCAATTTCTCAAAGCGAATATCCAGAGCTTCAGCCGCATCAATCGCGGCCTTGTCGGAAACCCCTAACAAGAACCTGCCAATAACAGCTCCCTTGGGATTAATATCAGTTTCAAAGACATAGAATTCCGGGTTATTTTTAGTGGCATCTTTAAGCTTATTGAAGGACCCCTTACCCTTGCCTTGTTTAAGCAATGCTTTGACTTGCTCATCCTTACGATCGACAAAGCGGGTCAGTAACTTGCCTTCAGCGTCATAATAAGCAGCAAAGACTACCTGAGAGTTTCTATGCAGATCCCTAATCAATCGAGTCAGTGCCGGAGAATCCTTATCCCAAATAGCACCCGGAGAAGCTAAAGCCATCATCTCCGCCATAGCATGGGCACTCTGATGAGCAGAATCGACCAGCAGCTCACGGACCGTCTTCTGTTCTGCTGCCAGCTGTTGATTCAAAGACAGGTTCAGTGCAGTTCCAGCACCGATTGATAGTCGTTTTATCGCACCACTCACCTCCTTTCCGGTCGCATCGAGGCGAGTAGCTAAATTCTGCCCTCCTTCATTAAGAGTCGAAACCACACTGGTTACTAATGTAGCAACGCTGTCTCGCGTCACCCAGAGAGCGGTGAACACCTGTAATCCACTGATGATCAACACAGAAATCAAAACAGGCCGCAAAAGACGGCTGTTGAATCGACTCAGGAAATTAGTCATTTTTGTTTTTCCTAGGGCTATGGAGACTACTCATCGACAGGCCTGTCGGCTGTAAAAAGCACAACGGCTTAATGCCAAACTATCAAGCGAACAAAGAACCGTGGTTTCCGATCAGTCTCTTCGTCAATTATTCGAAAAATAAGGCAGCAAATATCATACCCCAGATGTAAATTTTTATTGACAATATTATTAAATATTGATCATAAAAATATATCTTACTGAGTACAATGTGAATAATGAACCGCCAGCCTGACAGCGAAATGCTCGCTGATAAACATTCGCTCACAGCATAGTTGCCGCCACCCCACTGGAAAGTTTACAGTCTCATGACAAGCAACATCGACAGACATAACCTATTCTCTGAATGGTGCTCAACAGAATTAACCCTCTTTATACCGACTTAGATGATAACTGTGACAACCCGGCATAAAGGACTTATTAGCGTAAATCTGCAAATTTGACTGAGTAATGAACCAGGATATACCCAAAAAATTATTGACGACAAACGACCCTCTCCCTTTTCGGGTCCTGAATGAAACCGGGACAACCCCCTTGTTGCTGGTTTGTGACCATGCCTCCAATCATGTACCCAAACACTTAAGCAATCTGGGCCTGGACGATCAAACTCTACAGGAGCATGTAGCCTGGGATATTGGCTCCGCCGACCTGGCGGCAATCATTACTCAACAGTTAAATTGCCGTGCTGTGCTGGCTAATTACTCCCGCCTGCTGATCGATGTTAATCGAAATCCGGCCGATAATGATCCCTCAATGATTCCTGAAATCAGTGACAGCTACATTATTCCCGCTAACCAGGATCTGAATTCGCTACAGAAACAACAGCGAATAAGCGAAATTATGGAACCTTACCATCGGGCGATTGAGCAGCAGATGCAGGCTCTACAAAACTATTCACCGGCCCCCATGTTGTTTTCAATTCATACCTTTACACCGGCGATGAAAGGCTGCCGCAAACCAAGACCCTGGCATGCAGGAATACTATGGAATGCAGACCCCAGGATCGCCAAACCGCTGATGAAACACCTGCGCCAGCACGACCATTTGTTAATCGGTGACAATGAGCCCTATTCCGCTCGGGAAGTCGCCTACACTATTGATCGACATGGCCACGCTCACGGTTTTCCCAACTGTGCAATCGAAATACGCCAAGATCTGCTAAAAGATCATGCTGATTGCTTATGGTGGGGAGAGAAACTTGCGGAAGGCCTTAAAAAAGCTTTAGATTCTGAAGATATACACTGTGTTAAATACTTTGATCTGGTGGATGATCAGCTGTAAGCAGCCGATATCAAATAATGATTCAGGGGATCTGCAAATAAGTCCCGTTTATATTAATGCCAGAGACTATTTAGATCAGCAATAGGCAAATGGAATCGCAGTAATACAGTAATACAGTAATACAGATATTTAGGACTGAGGTCATCGCGATGGCAGATACATCCCCCGGATTTACCATTGGTATTGAAGAAGAATATCTACTGGTTGATTTAACCTCGCGTCAATTAGCGGCTGATCCACCTGAAGCATTGTTTCAGCGCTGCTCAAAAATACTCCCTGATATGGTAACTCATGAGTTCTTGCGAGCACAGATTGAGGTAGGAACCCCTGTCTGTGAGAGCCTTCAGGAAGCCCGTCAACAACTGTCGCACCTTCGCAGCAGTGTAGCCGAGGTAGCAGCGGGATTTGGATTGGGCTTAATCGCCGCTTCCAGTCACCCATTCGCACACTGGGCGAATCAGCAACATACTCGACTTGATCGATACGACTTACTTGCGGAAGATCTGCAGGGAGTCGTCCGTCGCTTACTAACCTGCGGAATGCATGTCCATGTCGGTATACCTGATGATGATCAGCGAATCGACCTGATGAACCAGGCCATCTACTTTCTTCCCCATCTCTTGGCTCTGAGCACCTCTTCACCCTTTTGGGGAGGAGATGACACGGGACTGAATTCTTATCGGTTATCAGTATTTAATGAGCTGCCCAGGACTGGCTTACCTGATCGATTTAACAGTTTTGCGGAATATCAGCGGCATGTAGATGTTCTGGTTAAAACAGGTTTGATCAAGGATGCCTCGATGCTTTGGTGGGATATCCGCCCTTCCAACAATTTTCCTACACTAGAGATGCGTATTACTGATGTCTGCACAAGGCTTGATGACGCCATATCCATTGCCGCACTCTATGTTTCGACCATGAGGATGCTTGCTAACCTGCGCCTTAACAACCAACGTTGGCGTCAATATGCCCCTATGCTGATCCATGAAAATCGCTGGCGTGCACAGCGATATGGTATCAGCGAAGGGCTTATCGATTTTGGCAGCCAGGAAAAAGCGGCTTTCAGCGAGCTTCTGGAGGAATGGCTTCAGCTCATAAATCAGGCCGCGCTGGAGCTGGGTTGCAGTAAAGAAGTGTCCCATGCACGCAAAATACTGACAACAGGCACGAGTGCCGATAAACAACGCGCGATCTATCAACAGGCAACAAATGCGGGCCATAGCCATGAAGACGCATTGCAGAAGGTCGTAGACTGGCTGATTGATGAAACAATAAATGTATAAGTCCGAATGGCTTATCTGCTGACACAATCAATCTCCTCACAGACACCTTCCGCATATACCCACACAGCCTGTATACCTATAAACATCATCACTATAAATACTTGGCAACACTAAGAAATCAATAACTTTCAAGCGATAAGCCATTTCCCGCGCTGGCCATGAGCAGATATAACTTCTGTGTTGAAATCAGCACTGTAAAAAGATTGTAAAACCAGTAAAACCAGTAACCATCGGCCACAGGGCGCTGTCCAACTGTAGAAAGCAGCTCTGTTTTCTTAAGTGACGGATTTACTTAAGAAATCGTCAACTACACTTAATACGGAACCCTTTCAAAGAGAGTGGTGATCAAAATATAGACCTCTTGAATTCAGCGTGATCAGACTGAGCGGAAGGTGAAAAAATATGAGTATATTCAGCAATTATAAATCGAGATATTCAGCCATAGAACAGGAAGAACTAAGCCTGCAGGAATATCTGGACCTGTGTAAAAAAGATCAATCGGTGTATGCCTCTGCAGCCGAGCGAATGCTCGACGCTATTGGTGAGCCAGAGTTTGTCGATACCGCCCGAGACCCGCGTCTAAGCAGGATATTTTCAAACAAGTTGATCAAGCGTTACCCTTCCTTCAGTGAATTCTATGGCATGGAGGAAGCTATTGAGCAAATCGTTTCCTATTTCAAACATGCTGCACAGGGATTAGAAGAAAAGAAACAGATTCTCTACTTACTGGGACCGGTAGGAGGAGGAAAGTCATCTCTGGCTGAACGACTTAAGTGGTTAATGGAACGCATCCCCTTCTATGCCATCAAAGGTTCGCCTATTAACGAGTCTCCTCTTTGCCTGTTTAATCCGGAGGAAGACGGCGACATTCTTAAAGAAGAGTACGGCATTCCCAAGCGTTATTTAAAAGGCATGATGTCCCCTTGGGCAGTAAAAAGGCTTCACGAATATAAAGGAGACCTGTCAAAGTTCCGTGTCGTAAAGCTCTACCCTTCGGTACTCGATCAAATCGCCGTATCAAAAACAGAACCAGGTGACGAAAACAACCAGGATATCTCCAGCTTAGTCGGTAAAGTAGATATTCGAATGCTGGAAGAATATGCCCAGCATGATCCAGATGCTTACAGCTTCTCAGGGGGACTTTGTAAGGCCAACCAGGGCATCATGGAATTTGTGGAAATGTTCAAAGCTCCAATAAAAGTACTCCATCCATTACTGACAGCTACTCAGGAGGGTAACTACAACAGCACCGAGGGAATGGGCTCAATCCCCTTCGAAGGAATTATTCTGGCCCACTCCAATGAATCGGAGTGGCAGACATTCAAGAACAATAAGACTAACGAGGCTTTCATTGACCGGGTTTATATCGTCAAGGTTCCATACTGCTCTCGCGTTTCAGAAGAGATACATATCTATGAGAAATTGCTGGAGAACAGTTCACTGAGTGAGGCACCTTGTGCACCAGACACCTTGAGGATGCTGGCTCAGTTCAGCATTCTGTCTCGTCTGATAGAGCCAGAGAACTCCAGTATCTATTCGAAGATGCGGGTGTACGATGGTGAAAACCTTAAAGATACCGACCCCAAGGCTAAATCACTTCAGGAATATGCAGATAATGCCGGTGTGAATGAAGGCATGGATGGGCTATCGACTCGATTCGCCTTTAAAATCCTTTCCAAAGTATTCAACTTCGATCCCTCAGAAATTGCAGCCAACCCAGTACACCTGCTTTATGTACTGGAAAAAGAAGTTGAACAGCAGCAGTTCGCCCAAGAGGTACAGGAAAAATATATACGCTTTATCAAGGAATTCTTAGCACCGAAGTATATTGAATTCCTCGGTAAGGAAATCCAGACAGCCTATCTGGAATCTTACTCTGAGTATGGACAGAATATCTTCGATAGATATGTGACCTACGCTGACTTCTGGATTCAGGATCAGGAATATCGCGACCCTGAGACAGGAGACATATTGGATCGATCCGCCATTAACGAGGAATTAGAAAAGATAGAGAAACCAGCAGGAATCAGCAATCCAAAAGATTTTCGCCATGAAATCGTTAACTTTGTCCTACGCGCTAGAGCCAGCAACAAAGGAAAAAATCCAGCTTGGTTAAGCTACGAAAAAATGAGAACCGTTATCGAGAAGAAGATGTTCTCCAACACGGAAGATCTTCTGCCGGTTATTTCATTTAATGCCAAGGCCTCTTCAGAGGACCAAAGCAAGCATGCTGAGTTTGTTAAGCGGATGATCAAACGGGGATACACTGAGAAGCAGGTCAGACTGCTTTCTGAGTGGTATATCCGCGTTCGCAAATCCCAGTAGGGAGGCCGATGGTAGAGAAAGTGTCCCTATCAGTGGAGGAGGCTCGAAATGAGCTACATTATTGATCGTCGCTTAAACGGAAAGAACAAGAGTTCCGTGAATCGGCAGCGCTTTCTAAAACGCTACCGAAAGCATATCAAGCAGTCAGTGACTGATGCGATTAAGTCTCGCAGCATCACTGATCTTGAGAGCGGTAGCGAAGTAACAATACCAAGCAAAGATATCTCTGAGCCCATCTTCCATCACGGCTCTGGTGGCGTTAATCATCGAGTTTTCCCGGGAAACAAGGAATTTGTTGTTGGAGATGAACTGCAACGCCCCAGCGGTGGTGGAGCTGGCGGCGGCCAGGGGAAGGCAAGTGATTCAGGTGAAGGTGAAGACGAATTCAGCTTTCAGATCAATCGTGATGAATTTTTGGAATTCCTGTTCGAAAACCTGGAGCTGCCTCATATGGTGAAGAAGAAGCTTCAGGACAGCGGCGACTTCAAGTTTGTCCAGGCTGGTTTCAGTAATGAAGGAAACCCTGAAAGAATCAACATCGTCCGTTCACTTCGCAGTGCTCACGCTCGTCGCATTGCATTGTCCGGCGGAACCCGTCGGGAGATAAAGGCTTTAGAGAAAGAACAAAAAGCCCTGATGGAGAAACCTGAAAACGATAGAGATGATCAACGCCTTTCAGAGATCGAGCAGAGATTGGTCGTATTGCGGGCAAAGGTCAGTAAGCTACCCTTCCTGGATACATTCGACCTTAAATATAACAATCTGATCAAAACCCCGGTACCTAGCTCAAAAGCCGTTATGTTTTGTGTCATGGATGTTTCCGGATCAATGACTCAAGCGATAAAGGACATGGCAAAACGCTTTTTCTTGTTGTTATACATGTTCTTACAAAGGGCCTATAAACAAATAGATGTTGTCTTCATTCGCCATCACACACAAGCGAAGGAAGTTGATGAGGAAGAGTTTTTTTACTCCAGAGAAACAGGAGGAACCATTGTTTCCAGTGCCATTGCACTGACATCTGACGTCATTGAAGAACGCTACCCACCAGCAGACTGGAATATTTATGTTGCTCAGGCTTCTGACGGTGATAACTGGGACGGGGATTCAGACAGTTGCCGAGAATTGCTGATGAAAAAAGTCTTACCCAAGGTTCAGTATTTTTCCTATGTGGAAATCACTACTGGTGAGCATCAGAATCTTTGGTTTGAGTATGAGAAGGTTCGAAATACCTACCCAGAAACTTTTGCAATGCAAAAAATTGAACGTAGTGGCGATATTTACCCGGTGTTTAGAGAGCTATTTTCCAAACGAGGGGACGATTAACAGCGTATCCTTTGACAAGACGTCACTTGCGAAGCCTTACTAACAACAATAAATATCATTGTTTTAGTCATGCTTATTACTGGTTGTGTCGGCTGATTTACCAGCCTCATTGGTTGAACTTAGGGGTACAACTATGAAAAAAAAGCCCATATCGACAGGTTCTGAATGGACATTTGAGCTCCTTGAAGCCTACGATTCGGCAATTTCTCAGGAAGCAGAGCGCTTTGAACTTGATACCTATCCAAATCAAATCGAAGTAATCACTTCTGAACAGATGATGGACGCTTACGCATCCGTGGGTATGCCACTTAATTACAACCACTGGTCATTTGGTAAGCAATTCGTTCAAACTCAGCAAAATTACCAACGCGGTCGGATGGGGCTCGCTTACGAAATTGTCATTAATTCTTCTCCCTGCATTTCTTATTTGATGGAGGAGAACACTATGACTATGCAGGCCTTGGTGATCGCACATGCCTGCTATGGACACAACTCCTTTTTCAAAGGTAACTATCTATTCCGAACCTGGACCAACGCCACTGCTATTATTGACTATCTGGTTTTTGCCAAACACTATATTACCCGGTGCGAAGAACAATACGGAATAGAAGAAGTTGAGCAATTACTCGACTCCTGTCACGCCTTACAGAACTACGGTGTGAACCGCTACAAAAGACCCCAACCAATTTCTGCTGAAGAGGAAAAAAAGCGTCAGCAAGACCGAAGCGAAATACTTCAGCAACAGGTTAATCAACTCTGGGATACAATCCCCAAAAAAGACGAAGTGGACGCGGATGGGAAGAGTAATGCACCGCGCTTTCCTCCTGAACCTGAGGAAAATATCCTCTACTTCCTGGAAAAAAATGCCCCTTTACTTGAGCCATGGCAACGGGAAGTCATTCGTATTGCCCGCAAGACGGCCCAGTATTTTTATCCTCAAAAACAGACCCAGGTTATGAATGAAGGCTGGGCCTGTTTCTGGCACTACACATTGCTGCACAGCTTGTATGACAAGGGATTGGTCACCGACGGTTTTATGATGGAGTTTCTGCACTCTCACTCCAGCGTTGTCTACCAACCTCCCTTTGACAGCCCTTACTTCAGTGGTATAAACCCCTATACTCTGGGCTACCACATGATGCAGGATCTACGTCGAATCTGTGAAGACCCGACTAACGAAGACAAAGAGTGGTTTTCAGACATCGCTGGCTCTAACTGGTTGGACACCATGCAGGAGGCAATGCGAAATTATAAGGATGAGAGTTTTATTCAGCAGTTTCTGTCACCACGCTTAATGAGAGAACTAAAACTGTTCAGCATCACCGACGATGAAAAGCAAAACAATCTGATCGTGTCCAATATCCATGATGAGGGCGGGTATCGACAGCTGAGAACGGACTTATCTGAACAATACAACCTGGGCTCCAGAGAGCCGAATATCCAGATATACAATGTTGATGTGAGAGGCGACAGGTCGTTGACGTTAAGACACTATCGCCACAATAATCGACCTTTAGCAGACAGTGCAGATGAACTGCTTAAGCACCTGCATAGACTCTGGGGATTCGATGTTCATTTGGAATCCGTACGTGGAGACGAAGTAGTCAAAACCTTCCATTGCCCTCAAAGAGAAAGCTAATACCTCACAGCCACATTGCCGGAATGTCTTCCCCGGCAATGTGGCCTGTAATGCCCATCGTCAATAACGCTCACCCTCTACAACGCTTATACCCGGGAACAGCGGGACGATACTTAATGGCCTTTAGCGACCGAATTAGGATCATCTTCGCCGACCATTTCGTCATGCACGGCTCCTGATTCCAGAGTAATAGGCAGCTCACCTAACTGTCTGAACTCACGCTTTGCTTCGACAAAGCTGTGAAAGATTATTGGCAGACCTGTAACACGCGATTCAATGGTATAACCGATACCCTGAATAACGGCTTGAGCAGTATAAATATCACCTTCATTAGACAGAACGTTTATGGCTTCAACATGCCCTCGCAGGTTCTCAAGGGTCAGATCACTGTATTTCATCTCTACCTCCTGAACCTGAATTCACCACAGAATACAGCTAAAGCTGCAGATTCTTTTATGATGCGGGAGTTCCGGCTCAACGCTACTTGCCCTGTGTGGAACCCATTAGACAACAGTTCAGCCGAAGTTATCCTGAACAAAGCCGCCCCTGATCAAAAAGTCTTTTTATAACTCGATTGCAGTCTCAAATTTCTCTCGTTTCAAAGAAATCAGCGTACGAAACTTTCGCATATTCGGTTCAGCATAAAGCACCCGTTGTACGAATGCCTCAAAAGCCTGTAAATCAGCAACAGACACCACCAACACAACATCAACCTCACCAGTCACCCGATAACACTGAGTTACTTCATTGGCCTGATGAACACTGCTGGCAAACCGTTCATATAGGTCCGGTCTATCCCGTTCGAGTTCAACCTCAACGATCATCGTCAACATCTGCCCGACCAACGCAGGCTCCAACAATAAAACATCAGCTCGAATCAGCTTCGAAGATCTCAGCCTCCGCACACGCTGCAGGCAGGCCGGAGGTGACAATCCCACTTGCTCAGCCAGATGAGCATTGGTTATCCGGTTATCCCGTTGCAGCAGATTAAGAATATGGCGGTCAATACGGTCCAGTTCCATAATTTTCAATTCTTTTGTTTAAGCATGGTTTTAAGAAATATTAGTTTCTTTTTATAAAAAATAAAGAATCAAGACAATATAAACACGAAAGATAAAGAATACTCTGTCTATAAACTTACTCTACAATAGACCTTCCAAAGACCAGGTCTTGGTTATGAATACAGAGTTTTGACGGTGAGTATCCATAGATGAACGCCTTTTCCGTGCCGGTAGTGAAAGCATTCTTTCAAGAGTTATATTCTGAGATACACGATGTTTCCTATACATTATTCAAACTAATGATCCCTGTTATTCTGATTATCAAACTATTGGAAGAAATGGGGGGAATTGAATGGTTTGCCAGCTTGCTTGGACCACTGATGGCTATGGTTGGTCTGCCCGACAGTACTGCTCTCGTCTGGGCCACTACGATGGCAACCAACATCTATGCAGGTATGCTGGTGTTCTTTACCCAATCACATCAGGAAAGCCTCTCTGTCGCTCAGGTTACTGTTCTCGGAGGCTTGCTGTTAATGGCACATGGTTTACCAATCGAAGCACGCATTGCCCAGATTGCCGGAGTCAGAATGAGGGCAACGCTGCTATTACGAATAGGCGGAGGTCTGGTCTTTGCGTGGTTACTTAATCTGATTTATAGCCAGGGAGGCTGGCTACAGCAACCCAATGAGCTGTTATGGCAACCAGAAATTGTTGAAGATACGTTTTTAGCCTGGACCGTTCATCAGATAAAAAGTTTGCTGGTGATCCAGCTGGTCATTATTGCTTTGCTCACTGGCCTCAAATTATTAAAACTGCTGGGCATTGAAAAATTGATGGCATGGCTATTACAACCGTTGCTACGAATGTTGGGAATTGGTTCTGAGGCAACAACAATATCCATCGTTGGCGTCACTCTGGGACTGTCTTTCGGCGGAGGACTGTTGATCAAAGAAGCCAAAGCGGGACAGATATCCAAGAGAGACGTGTTTGCTGCCATGGCATTCCTCGGCCTTTGTCATAGCCTCATCGAAGACACGCTCTTGGTTATGTTGCTGGGAGCACATATTTCGGGAGTTCTTTGGATGAGACTGTTTTTTTCGTTACTGGTTGTTGCAGTGCTCACTCGCTGGATGGACAGCAAAAGCGAGCAGTTTCATCAACGCTACCTGATACGACCGTGCCAAAAAGCAGGAAACTGACGATTTATTCAAAAATTGATTTCAGGGTTAGCCCTGATTGCAAAAATCCGTTAATGTCGGCTCTTTAGAAATCTCCTGATTGAGAGAAGACATTGGACAGTTACCACTCACTTATAATTGCTCGGGTTCTTCACGTGGTGGGTGTAGTACTCTGGATAGGCGGTGTTGCGTTCGTTACTACTGTCCTGATACCTGCTCTTCGCCAACTCCCCTCGAAACAACAACGCATGGATCTGTTCGAGAGCCTGGAGGGGCGCTTTGGCACACAAGCGAAACTAGTCACACTAATCACGGGCCTTTCTGGCTTTTATATGCTCGATGCAATGGACGCCTGGAATCGGTATCAACAAGAAGGGTTCTGGTGGATTCATATGATGACCTTGATCTGGGCAATATTTACCCTGGTCCTATTTGTACTTGAACCACTTGTCCTGCATCGCTGGTTTCATCAACAAGCCCAATTGAATAGTCAGCGAAGTTTTCTTTTACTCCATCGTATGCATTATGTGCTGTTGTTTATCAGCTTGGTCGCTGTTGCTGGTGCAATCGCAGGAGTCCGGGGCTGGACCTTTATATAGAGACTCTCCTGCAGGTATAAAGGCTCTACTCTACGGAAAATTCAATCTATCTCCGCAGAACAACTGCCAAGAACAATGATTTCTACCAAAGCAATTATCACCAAAGACGCCGCCCCTTCATAAAGACGCAGCCTCCTTCATAAGGTATGCTAGGACGACTGGACTACACCAATAACACTGCGTCATTATCGTCAAAAAACCACATGCTGAAGATATGCTTTCTAAACGCCGTCAAGGGTAGATTATCCAGTATTAACAGGGTCAATTTTTAGGTTCAGGAATTTCTAATGTCACAATTTAACAATGTCAGTATCGTTAAAAAAGCCAATGTTTACTTTGATGGGAATGTCACCAGCCGTGCAGTAATATTCCCAGACGGCAGTAAAAAAACACTTGGCATTATGCAGCCTGGCGAATACGAATTTGGCACAGAGGAAAAAGAACTCATGGAAATATTGGCCGGGGACCTGGAGATTCTACTCCCAGGCTCAACAGACTGGCAGAAGGTTTCCGGCGGCGAATCGTTTGAAGTGCCAGCGCGCTCAAAATTCGGTATTCGGATTAAATCTATTACCGACTACTGCTGCTCTTATCTAACAGACTGACATCTGTTGGGTAATAATATACCGGACTGATATCGATAAGAAACTATAATCACCGTTATCATTTGCTCAACGACTATAACCAGCAGCATCTTAGTCAGTTCCGACCTGCTGGTTTATTGATTAGTGACTTTAGTATCAGCTCAAATAAACAGTCACTGTCTTGTACGAGAACAGAATCATGAGTAATTCACTCCACGACCAGTTAATGAAGGCCGGGCTGGTCGATAAGAAAAAAGTTCAGGCATCTAAAAAAAATAAGCACAAACAACGCAGTCAAAAAGGTAAAGTGGCACCGACTGAGGCTGACGAAGCCAAACTCAGGGCTCAACAGGCAAAAGCAGAAAAAGCAGAACGGGATCGGGAGCTTAACCGTAAGCAGCAACAAGAAGCAGAGCAAAAAGCTGTTCAGGCACAGATTCGACAATTGATCGAAATGAATCGTCTGAAGAACAGGGACGGCGAGGTTGCCTACAATTTTACTGATCAACGCAAAATAAAACGCATCTACATCACGGAAGAGCTGGTGGAACAGCTAAGCCGAGGACAATTGGCTATAGCGACACTGGATGATCGTTACGAGCTTATCCCCACCAAAGTTGCCGACAAGATCCGTCTTCGTGATGAGGCTGTGATCATTCAATATAACGAACCGCAGCAACAACAAGATGATGAGGATGATCCTTATGCCGACTATAAGATTCCTGATGATCTGATGTGGTAAACCTGTATGGTAGCGAATAAAAGCATTGTTACTGCATTAAAGAATCACATCCAAGAAGCCGGAATTGATCGACAGGATTAAATAATGCAGACAGGAATACTTGCGCTGTGACATTTGAGATTAGTGATTTATTGTGGCTGTTGGTTGCCTATGCCTGCATGTGGTACTGGTGGAATGCGAAAGGAGCCAAGGAACTGGCCTTGAACACCACGCGCAGGCATTGCCGGAAACTAGAGCTACAGCTACTGGATGACAGCATTGCATTAAGAGGTTTCTGGCTCAAAAGAGATAGCCGTGGCCGCACACGCCTTTGGCGATCTTATAACTTTGAGTTTTCTTCAACCGGAGACGACCGCTACCAGGGTCAAATAGTCTTACTTGGACTGAATGTTGAAACCATTGATCTCCAGACGCACAGATTTGAAAGCTAGGTCAGAGAAAAGGGGGCTGACGAATGACACTCATGGAAGCCTCAGTAAGCACTTGACAGGGTTACTCTTTGATCCGGTAACATGTAAAAACGTGCTTCGTAAACAAGCGTTTTAACGCTGATCTCCGTCAAAATACCCCAAAATAGAGCAGAAATATTCTTCATACCGGTTGCCAGTTGTCCATTTTTCCACTAACTTTTCCCCTCTCATCTATCATCTGGTAATCAAGCTGTCTGCTGTAGGCAATTGTCGAATAGCAACCGACCAATGCACGTTAAGTCATTTGGTGAAATTCAGCGACCAAGGAGTGGAAATGAACACGCACCTATTCCGTTTTTTCCTGCTGTTATCCTCTTGGCTGGCAATCTATCAAGACGCCATGGCGTCCACTCAGACTTGGCGGGATGATTTCAACACCCTCGAAGCCTGGACGGGAGAAAATCACACCACCAACAACGGCATTCTAACCCTAAACAGCCAGTTGGGACCGATCGTCGGCAAATCATCGCACCTGAGTGAAGGCCAGGGCCATGTCAGCTTCAGGGTAAAGCCCGCAGACGGAACACCCGGATACGCCAATCTTAAAATTCATCTGTTTACCGACGCCGAGGGACAACTAAACAGTGATAGCTATACACTGGCCCTGACCGGCGCTCAGAACAAGTACTTCAAAGTATCCCGCGCGGGGTACGAAACGCTCTATTACTCCGGCAGTAACGGTGGATTGCTGTCCGGACCCGGTAACTGGCATCAGATAGAAATGGAAATTATTGATAGCCAATTAAGGGTTATTCGAGATGATGTTGAGGTTTTAACGTTAGAGTTACCATCACAGAGTATTGACCCCAGTAAACAGTACCTGTCTATTGATCCTAAGGGCGCCCAATGGGACCTTGACTGGCTGGAAGCCAGTCAGACCGGGAACAACACAGGCGAGACGGATGGTGACAACTCAGCACCGACAACAACCTGGCGGGAAGAATTTTCAGACTTGGCTTTGTGGAATGGCGGCCCCCAGTCTCTAAGTAATGGTGTACTGACACTTTCCAGCAATTCCAACCGGATTGTCACTAAACTGGAAAACGCTCAAAGACCAAACTCCACTGTCCGCTTTAAAGTAAAACCCAGTGACGGAACTCCTGAGTATGCAAATCTATACATCCATGTCTTCACAGACGCCCAGGGCAATACCGTTGAAGATAGCTACACTCTGACGCTAACCGGCACCGAGAGTAAATTCTTCAAACTCTCCCAGTCCGGTTACAAAAACCTCTATTACTCGGGTAAGGGCCAGGGTTTGCTGTCGGGACCCGGTAATTGGCACGAGTTAAGCCTTGTTTTCGGCCAACAAACGCTATCTGTCCTGCGCGATGGGGAAGAAGTGTATTCGATGGCGGTGCCAGAATTAGATACCGCAGCCAGTAATGGCTACCTGTCTCTGTATGCCAGAAGCGGCAACTGGGATTTTGACTGGCTTGAGATTGAAACGACAAGCGGCAACGGCAATCCCGGAGATATTGATTCCGACAATGACGGTGTATCCGATGATCTCGATGCATTCCCGGATAATCCTGACTATCAGTACGATACAGACCAGGATGGCCTTCCAGACAGTTACGAAACACTTTATGGCCTGGACCCATCCCACCCAGACAGCGACCTGGACTCAGATAATGATGGGGTAAGCAATCTGGAGGAATTTACCAATGGAACCGATCCCACTTCAGCGGATCTGGCACTCCTTCCACCAACAGATCTAAATGCCAGTGTACTGAGCGCAAGCAGTATCAAATTGAGCTGGCAGGCTTCCAACAGTGAATCTATTGCCGGTTATCATATCTACCGTGACGGTTCATGGCTGGCAACGGTGCAGGAACTGGAGTTCACAGATAATAGCCTGCTGCCTGACAGCTCCTATCAATATCAACTTGCGAGCTTTGATCAGTCGGACAACCTGTCTACTTTGACAGAACCGGTCTCGGCAACGACTAATCCGGAAAGTGTATCCATTGCCAATATTCTGCCGAATAATCCAGAAGCACCGCAAATCCGTTCGATTCCAGACCAGGGTAACTTTACGGTCCTGCAAGGAACTACATACAGTTATACTCCTGAGATTATATCGAATGGCTCTGAAGTCCAATGGCGCAAAGCCTACGGTCCTGACGACCTGACTGTCGACCCACACACAGGTAAAGTCACCTGGCAGATACCAGAAGAGCTGCCTGGAGAAAGCTTCCATATCGGCGTTCTGGCTGCTAATGACAAAGGATTCAATATCGAAACCTGGGTTCTGACCGTAGGCAGCGGGCAAACCCTTTATATGGGCGCCAACGAGGAACTGAAAGACCTGACCAGTGCTCTGGCAGTCATGAACTCCGGGGATACTTTGATTGTTCGTAATGGCGTTTACAAAGGCGACGCCAACCGGATGGGCGACTTTGGTAATCGTAAACGGGTAGGACCTCCGGCTGGGACTCCAGCAAACTTCACCACCGTGATTGCCGAAGACCCTGGCAAGGTTATCTTTGATTCGGAAGGGACGGCAAAACATCGCCCATTCCACTTAGTCGGCAAAAGCACTCATCCCGACTGGGGACATGTATCTTCCGCTGACAGCTATGAACAACGCTCCTATATAGCGCTTAAGGGCATGGTTGCGAAAAACTCTGATGGCGCCGGTATTCGCCTCGATAATGTTGACCATGTCAAGCTGGTCGATATGGGCGTGGTAGATGCAGGCCGCAGCACAGGTGCAATGAGCGCTAACGTTTACATTTCAAGAAGCCAATACGTCCTCGCTGAAGGCCTTTATCTTTGGGGTCGCGGACGTTATAAACTGCAATTCTACCGTGCCTCGGAATCAATCGCCCGGCGCATCGTCGCCCGCATTGATGAATATCATGGGAATGAGCCCCTGGGAGGACTGGTAGCATACTGTTCGAAGAACATGCGCTTCCAAAACAATATCGTCGTTGATGGAAATGCCAGACGTTTCTGGACCGATACTAAAAATCTGGCCAATATTTACGGTATTCCTGCCACCAATTGCGGCAACTACCCGGAGAATATCGTTTTCGAACGAAGTATTGGACTGAATACCGATCTGGGACTTATGGCCACCTGGGCTGACTCTCAGGATAATAACAAGCCTGCTATCTGGCGGGATGTTATCGGCTGGGACCTTGAGCCCGCCAAGTACCGTCACGGCGTTGGTAATCATATCCCAGTGCTGTCCGCACCGGGGCCTTCTATAAGTAACAACATTACCCTGGGCGAAATAAATTTCTACGATAGCAGCTATTTTCTCTACAGTCGGAATCGAAGCAGCTATATCAACAACTCTATTTTACACAACCTGGGTTACAGGAATGGCTCGCTGATGTACCAAGGTGATCTGTTGAGAAACACTCGCGCAGGCCAGGAGCTTGGACTTGATCACAACAACATCTTCGGATTTTTGGGACAAACCAGTGCCAATGGTGCAGGAGACGTTTACTCGAACAATGAATCATCCATTGATCCTGAATTCGAAACCTTCCTGAAACTACCGGACAACTCCCCTCTACTCCATATGGGACAAAACGGGACTCGTCTGGGGGCTGAGGTGCTCAATTTTATAGGCAAGTCAGGTACCTTCTACGGTGATAGCGCATTCGAGAGTGATGCTGATGTTTACATGTGGCCGTTTCCTCAGGAAACCTTGATTCAACGACACTTCAGAAATTATCGCTTTAATGGAGCAACGGTGAATGATGATGGATCAACAGGTCCAGAGCAAACTCTGTATGGTGCTCGTGGGTTTGCCGGTTGTGATGAAACAGAACAGGAACTTACCCAGCGCCAAGCATCTTATGGCTGCCAAACTGAGAAGACCGGGCTCAATAATAAGGATCCCCTGACACTATCATCCTATATCTGGGAATATCTGGGTACCGAATGCTCTGCGGAAAACTGCGGATACTACCAGGCAACACCGGACAGCGACGTTCAGGGACCGTACCCCCTTGATCAATACCATAAAATCACAGAGGTTTCGCTCCTTACTTCTAACGGTGATCTCTCTGGTATTACCTATAACTCCGAGCTGGACCAGTTTATTACCATTCACAATGGCGACAAATACATGAACCTGTTTGACGGCGACATGAACTTTATCAGCCAGATGAACAATGGCTATAATGGCAACGACCATGAAGATCTCCTGTTCATCGGTGAAAAAAATGGTCAGCATGAATACGCAGTTGTTGATGAATACGGACGGCTGTTTCTCGGTACCATCGATCCCGGTGCAAGTCTGAGATACGGGGACTTTCAACGGATTACCTACGCGGATCTCCCTCTGAAGAAAAACAATGGAGGAGAAGGTGTAGCCTATGACGCTGCAAACGATACTTTTTATGTCTGTGTAGAAGGACAGGTCGCTCCTTCTCCCATGGTTATCTATCAGTTCCAGCGCCCTGCAACCGATCAGGACATCAGTTACCAGGATTCACAGCTGACAGTCACTTCGCCTTTCGACGCGGAAACATTGAGACCTCTGATAAACGACATATCCAGTTGCTATTTTAATACCACCAATAACAGCTTGCTGCTGATGAGCGATGTCAGTGAAAAAATCATTGAAGTATCACTCTCTGGCCAGGTATTGAATACCTTAAGCATCGACGAGGACTTTCTCAATAATGCTCAGGGTAGTCAATTTGAAGGTATGACCTTTAGCCGAGATTATTCAAAGCTGATACTGGTCAGTGAAGACAACCATTATGTGATCTATCAGTATCAGGCTCCCTGATACAAGCAGGTTAAAAAACGAATCTGCAAGCAGGCCACAGCAATATGTGGCCTGTGAGTATTCGGCCACTGATCAATTGGGGCATCTTAATCCAGTAAAGACAATTCAATTTGCCTGGGGATTTCAATCCAGGCAAATACTCTCACCTTCACCACAAGCTCCCACCTATAGCGTTAACCCAGTGATCATCAGCCATCTGAATACACCATAACCGCACTCTGACTGTTTTCGTTAACATATTTCATACAAATCAATTTCATTCAAACAACGGTTAGATAAAAAGGTCAAAGTAGTTCAGAATGCTTGTCACCATAACGCGACATATCAGTTTAATCGCGGTATCCTTCTGCAACAGCATAGATCGAATCAGATTACAGATTCTTTCCCCGGGGATAATCCTTTGATGGCAGCTAATAACCCTTGTGTCGTTCGTCCTCTCGCTGCCGCCGATACCGTTGCATTCAGAGATCTGAGACTCAATGCAATTACACTAAATCCAGAGTGCTTCTGTACGGCTTTATCTGAAGCAAAACTGCAGGATGTTCACTACTATCAAGCACTGATCAGACAAACTGATAACTCACCACACCAGCTATTATTTGGAGCCTTCAGCCCAGAAGGTAAGCTACTCGGGGTTATTGGACTGGAACGGATGTCTGGAACCCTCAGAGCTCACCGAGCTCGATTCTGGGGACTGATAACTGATACAAAATATCGCCGACAGGGCATAGCACGCCAACTTTGCACTCATGCAATCAATCAAGCCCGTACCATGTCAGTGGAAAAACTTAGCATTGAATTGACAGGGGAAGCCGTACCGGCATTACACCTCTATCGCAGTCTTGGCTTTCGAATTGAAAGTGTTGAACCCCTGGCCCTGAAGCTGGATGACCGCTATCTCGACGAGATTCGTATGGCTCTGTGCTTTTAGCCCATATTTTCAAGGTAAAGCGGCCTGTCGTAGTTAACCGACTCGTATCATCCCGACACCCTTTGTATACGACACTATCCTTCTGATTCTAATTGTCACCCATACAAAAAACAGATTGACCGTGATTTTCTGAGATGTATTCTCATATATTGCAATAAAGTGATATCCCTTAAACTACATACAAAAATTGTATGCATACAATAAAGATAAACTCATGTTTGCTCAGCGTATCAACCGACTCAGCGGCTCTTTAATCCGTGAAATACTGTCCCTGGCAGATAAAGGAGATGTTATATCCTTTGCGGGAGGGTTACCTTCACCAGAAGCCATGCCGGATTTAAATCTTGCCAATATTCCTCAATCCATGCGTCAGTATGGAGCAACTGAAGGAGAACGTTCTCTTCGGGAATCTATTGCTCAAGAGCTTTGCAATCGAGGAAGAGAATGTTGCCCGGAGCAGGTGTTAATCACCTCAGGGTCTCAGCAGGGCATAGACCTGATAGCAAAATTATTTGTCGACGAAGGCGCTCCTGTACTCATGGAATCGCCCAGTTATCTGGCGGCAATTCAGGCTTTCAAGTTATTTGGTGCCGATATTAAGCCGATCTCCTTGCAGACCGGCGGCCTGGACCTGGAAGTATTGAATAAGTTGAAACAGCCGGAACAATTACGTTTTGCTTATCTTATCCCCACTTTTCAGAACCCTTCAGGCTGCTGCTACGATATGCCCACGCGGGAAGCCGTCGCGGAATGGCTAACAACCCATAAAATTCCGTTGATAGAAGACGAACCCTATCGGGAGCTGGTTTATTCAGCGTCAGAACGCACTCCCATCTGCTCCTTGATTGCTGACTCGCCCTGGGTATCACTGGGGACTTTCTCAAAGACAGGAATTCCCGGATTCCGAGTGGGTTACCTCACTTGCTCTGAAGATTTACACCCTTACTTCGTCAAGCTAAAACAGGCTACGGATCTTCATAGTAACCGTATCGGACAACACTGGGCCTGGGACTATATCAATGGACCTCTATACCCTCAGCAGCTACAAAAAATACGAGAATTATATCGAAGTCGTCGCGATACGATGGCGAGCGCTTTGGCAATGCACTTTTCCGATCTGGCCAAATGGCAGACGCCTGCTGGAGGATTGTTTTTCTGGTTGCAGCTGAACAGCCCGCAAGATACACGAGAACTCTTACCTGTTGCTTTACAACAAGGAGTAGCCTTTATGCCCGGGGAAGCGTTCTATTCAGACTCAGAGCCTCCTAAGGGGGCCATGAGGTTAAACTTCAGCCATGCATCGGCTGAACAAATCGACCAAGGACTAGAACGCCTGGCAGACGTTATTCGCCGGGGACTTAATTGACGAAGTCTATGGAATAGCGACGATGCCCTGGCAGGCATCGTCGCAGAACCGATTGGCAGTTATATCCAGTGTCAGTGGTTACATCCAGGCCCATGGACATGACCATGCTCTAATTCTTCCTCGGTAGCCTCTCTCACCTCAACCACATCAATATTAAAATGAAGTGTTTCTCCAGCCAGAGGGTGGTTGCCATCAACCGTCACCTGGTCCTCTTCAACAGCAACAACTTCCACAGATATAGGGCCGGAAGCGGTCTGGGCCTCAAAGCGCATACCGACAGACACCTCCTCAACACCATCGAAGGCATCCCTGGGAACTTCTTGTACTAATTCCGATTGAATCGGCCCATAAGCTTCTTCAGGCGCAACAGTGACATCAAACGTATCGCCAGCCTTTTTTCCTGCAAGTGCATTCTCTAAACCAGGGACAACATTGCCAAAACCCTGCAAATAAACCAGTGGTTCAGATCCTGCTGAGCTATCGAGGGTTTCATTTTTATCGTTTTTTAATGTGTAATGTATGCTCGCGACTTTTTTGTCAGAGATTTGCATTTGAACTCCCAGGTAGGCTGAATACAGCAGAAGGCTTTATAATAAATACAGCTTAGCAGTTTGAAAAGCTTGCAGACAGAATCAGTCGAATAAAGGCCACTTTTCCTTAGATTGCAGTCGAATCATCAAAATAGTCGCCACTCTGCTGCTTTATCAGTTCCAAACCAGAACCTATCCGGTAAAACCCACCAATACTGAAAATTTTACTTAAACCAACCGTTAATGCTCGAAGGTAATACTGGGGACAGCTCTTTAAAACAGCTAAGATAGCTTCAAAGGATCATTAGTTCAGCCTGACTGAACTCTGTAACTACACTTTCAACTAATGGCTTAATTAAACAGCCAAAGAACCTGATTGATTCAGATAGCACCAAGACACCAATCGCTCCAAGAGGTAACAATATATATGTTTGATTCAAATCCCGGTTCAAAAGATGCAAAGTTAGCGGAACGAATCCGATATCGTCGTTTCGAAGAGCTGGGATTAACCCCCTACCTGGAACAACGACAAATCATTGATATGGGTGATTTACCGATTCACTGTGAACTCTATGAGTATGACGTCCAGGCACCCACCATTCTTTTTATTCCCGGAATTGGTACTTATAGTGAGCTTTACTGTGAACTTCTTGCCCGACTATCTCGACAGGGTTTTAATTTGCTCGCTGTTGATCTGCGTGGTCACGGTTATTCAGGAGGGGATCGCGGCAAATATACTGTAGATCAGGTTGTGGAGGATATTCAGCTGGTTATTGATTATGTGGCAAGCCACTATCAAGGGCCAGTAGGCTTATTCGGATGTTCTATCGGAGCAAGACTGGCACTGGCAGTTGCCGAGCAGGATTCCCGTATCAAGGCCTTGTTGTGTCACACGCTGTTTTTATCAGAAATACCGCCTGACATTTGGCACGCACTGGGCTGGAACTCGCTTCAATTTGCAAACTGGTTCACCCCTGGCATGAAGGTAAATTTTCGAACATTCGTCAATGTAGAGAGTTTACTGAAGCACAACCCAATGGGACAGCTGGCAGATAAAGACCCTTTATTAGTGTGGGACTACCCTGTATCGACGCTATACAGCCTCTATTCAAAGCCCAGTAGCGTCCTTCGCCGGAAATTAGACACTCCCTCGGCAATCATTATTGGCAGTAATGACGACATAATCCCGCTGGACTATACACAACGATTAATCAGACGCAGCAAGCACCCCTTTGAATTAATAGTTATCGAAGGAGGCAGCCATATGTTGCCCTTCGATCATATTGAAGACACACTGAACGCTACAGGACAGTGGTTTAAACAGGCTTTTATAGACTAGACTCATTCAAAGGCACCCTCAATTGACCCGCTTCAGCAAAAACATGTGAAATAGACTAGGTCAAATTAATCTGAAGTTTTCTATGGTAAAAGTGGGGTTAAGTTTCAGTAACTGACATAAGATAGGCATGCCTAACCATCAAGGTAAATACTGGGAATTCCATATGCAGCGCGCGCTAGTCTTGATAGCAGCCATTTTTCTAATAAGTGGATGTGAACCCTCCTTCAAAGAAGAATACGAAAGCACACTCAAAGAGCTTGAAGAGACAAAAAAGGCTCTGGGAATTGCTCAACAACGGTTAAAAGCTGCTGACAATGAAATTCGTCATAACATTTTTTCGCTGATACGAAAAAGCAACACCCACTTGCTAACAGATAAACTGGATCTGGCCCAGATAGACCAAATCGCGCAAGAGCTTCAGGTACATATTGAAAGCTATCAACAGCTGGCCGGTCAGACTGACCATGTCTCTGTCACCTCAGAGTTTTACCTTGGTAAACTTACCGTCATCTATGACCTGATCAGAAACAGTCGGGCCGCCTATAACCGGCAATTTAATGAGTGCCTGACCGGCATTGAGAGTAAAGGAGGGAAAAATGACCTGAGTTCCATGCTCTGCGAAGTCCAGGCGGATGTAGCCAGACAGGAATTCAACAACAAGCTTGATGCATCTATAAAAGCACTTCTGGTAGTCACCAAGCAGCAGGTTCAAGCTGGCCGACAAGCGGCCAGCACAACAGCCAGCTCTGCAGACTTGGAACAAAGGTTTAAGGCCGAGGTCAAGAAGGCTCAGCTCTCACAAACCAGTTGACCAACCAGGCAACCACTTGCTTGTAACGATCCCTTGGCTCGACCTGAAAGCCAGGCGGCATCTATAGTCAGATCAGGCTTAACCCAGCAGCAAACTATCATCCGCCAGTTCTTCACCTTTGTTCTTCTCAAATAATGCCAGCAAGTCCTTAACTTCCAACCCTTTTCGCTGCTCTCCCTCAACATCAAACGCAATCTTTCCCTCATGCAGCATCAGTGTTCGGCTACCGACCTCCAGAGCCTGCTTCATACTGTGAGTGACCATCAAAGCGGTTAGTTGTTGCTCTTCGATAATCTCTCTGGTCAACTCCAGTACGAATGCTGCGGTCTTTGGGTCCAGGGCTGCGGTATGCTCATCCAGCAACAGAATTTGCATCGGTTGTAGCGTTGCCATCAAAAGACTTACAGCTTGACGCTGGCCTCCTGATAAAAGACCCATACGATCTTCAAGACGGTTTTCCAGTCCCAACCCTAAACGTTTTAACCTCGTTTTGAATCGTTGTCGATATTCTCTCTTAACAGCCATTCCCAAGCCACGGGAATCCCCCCGTTTAATTGCCAGCGCGAGATTCTCCTCAATGCTCAAGCCCTCGCAGGTTCCTGCCATAGGGTCCTGAAATACCCGTGCTACATCCCCTGCCCGGCGCTCTGTGTTACGGCGGGTGACATCTTGATTACCCACTTTAATGGAACCGGTATCAACTCTGATCTCTCCTGAAATGGCATTCAGCAAGGTTGATTTACCGGCACCATTAGAACCAATGACCGTGACAAAATCCCCCTCAGGGATAAATAGTGACAGCCCCCGCATGGCATGATTTTCTACAGGAGTCCCCTGAGCGAAAGTGACATGAATATTATCGATCTCGATCATGATAGTCTCTTCTTCGCTTTCAGGTTGCTCTTAATCTGTGGCATCACAATTGCCAGCGCGACTAATACGGCAGTGACCAGGTTAAGATCCTGGGCTTTGAGTCCAATGAAATCAGCATTCAATGCAAATGCAATTGCCAAACGATAAAAAATGGAGCCAACAACACAGGCAATCACGGCAAGCAAGATAGTTCGGGTGGACATAACAGCCTCTCCACCGATCACAGAAGCCAACCCTACGACAATCACTCCTACCCCCATGGTTACATCGGCACTTCCCTGACTCTGGGCAAATAAACTACCTGCCAAGGCCACCATTGCATTAGACACTGCCATCCCCAACAGAATCATCATTGTAGTTGATACACCCTGAGCTCTAGCCATACGGGGATTAGCACCTGTCGCACGCATCGCAAGCCCGGTTTCGGACTTAAGAAAAAGTATTAACAGTATTGCTACGACAACCACCACGAGCACAAACGCAAGGGGAGCAATCCAATAATAAGGAAGACCAACAGCTTCTAGCGGGGTAAGCAGGGTATCATCTCCCAATAACGCGACATTCGGCTTGCCCATAATTCTTAAATTGATGGAATAGAGCGCGATCATCGTCAAAATAGAAGCTAACAAGTGCAGTATTTTCAACTTTATATTCAGCAATGCGGTAACCAGACCAGCAGCTCCCCCTGCTATTATCGCCAGCAATGTTGATGTCCAGGGATCATATCCAGCAACAATCATAGAAGCAGATACAGCAGCTCCAAGAGGAAAACTACCGTCAACAGTAAGGTCAGGAAAATCCAGCACCCGGAAAGAAATAAAAACCCCAAAAGCAACAAGACCGAACAGAAGTCCGGTCTCGATTGCTCCGAGAAAAGCGATCAGGCTCACTCGGCCTACTCCTAGTTGTTAATCGATATACTTGGTTAGTTAATACACTTACTCAATTGACCGTGCCAGTTTATTTAACTATTTCTTTAGCACTTGCAATCAGTTCATCACTCAATTTAACGCCCATTCGCTCAGCAGCAGCGGGATTAAGATAAAGCTCTAATTTTTGAACACTCTCAACGGCTATATCTCCAGGCTTTTCACCATTGAGTACTCGAGCAACCATTTTACCAGTCTGAAGGCCCACATCGTAGTAATTGAATCCAACAGCCGCAATTGAACCACGACCGACAGAATCAGTATCACCACTGATCAGAGGGAGATCGTTTTGTTCTGCAACCTTAATCACCGCCTCTAGCGCAGAAACTACAGTATTATCCAAAGGTATGTAGATCGCATCAGCCTTCCCCACCAGGCTCCTCGCAGCAGCCAGCACATCCCCGGATTTTGTTGCAGCAGCTTCAACAACTGTCAAGCCATGCGCTTTCGCTTCAGTGTGCAACATGCTAACCAAGGTGACTGAATTGGTTTCCCCCGGATTATAGATAACCCCCAAACGTTTAACGCCAGGTACAATCTGCTGCACCAATTCAACATGCTTATTAATTGGGGAGAGGTCTGTAATTCCAGTGATCAGCTTACCGGGCTTATCCAGATTCTTTACCAGCTTGGCCCCTAATGGATCAGTCACCGCCGTGAAGACCAAAGGTATATGGCGTGCTGAGGCTGCGACCGTTTGAGCCGATGGAGTTGATATAGCGACAATCACATCCGGTGCTTCCCCGGCGAATTTTTTAGCGACCTGAGCCGCAGTGGCCGGATTACCCTGAGCACTTTCATAACTCCACTTCAGATTTTCACCGACTTTGAAACCAGCTGCTGCCAATCCATCTTGAACACCGTTACGACAGGCATCCAACGCAGGATGTTCCACAATCTGAGTAATAGCTACATGTTTGTCGGAAGCTTGCGCTGGTATAGTCAACCCAAGCATCGAAACACCCAGTGCCAGCGCCGAAGCACCAAGAATTGCCTTAAGTCCCATGATCCTTTTCGCCCCTATCTGTCATCACAAAGACGCAAAACTATCATGGAAACCAATACAACTGCAAAACCCACTTCCATAATCCCTTGCCAGAGCATAATCTCCCCCCTAAGCTATCAGCCAGCTGACGACCAGACGGGAACCTCCTCGTATCATATGGAGTCCTGAGCGGAACAGTAAAATATCAAAAAAGACAAATCGACATTCAGAGAGACTGCTCCCGGTGAGACCTCAGTGACAGACCTTTTCAGATCAGTACGCCTACTCCTATTGCCGTTGCTCTTAGTTGGCGCTTACTATGGCTTATCTCCCTATTTTCTGTATATCTCCCCTCCTTGGTTGGAGTTATTACCCTGGGTCCCTTACTTATTCGCTGCCATTATCACCTTACTGGGTTGGCACTTTCATAGTAGCCGCGCCATTTTGGTTACAGCCATCATCCTGATGACGGCTCACTGGCTTAATTCACCACAGCTGCAAGATCCATTATTACACCAGCTATTGCTGGCATTAGTCCCCTTAAATCTGGTGATTATCGGCTTTTATCGAGAACAATCACTGCTATCCATGCAAACTCTGGGACGTTTACTATTAGTATTGAGCCAACTGGCTTTAGTCGCTTGGTTGTTACAGTTTCATCGCAGTGAACTGGAACCCTGGTTGCAGCTTCAACCCGCCTCACTGGCACTGCTTTCTTTTACTCTGCCCTATCCGTTTCTTATAATAATCAGTCACTTACTGATCATAATTGCATTGGTGTGGCAGTACTCCCGTCAACCCCATCTGTTTGAATGCTATTTGATAATAACGGTGGGCATTATGTTGTGGCTTTTATTCAGATCATTACTACAACTCCAGGGACAATCCCACTTCGATCAAAATCTGAGCTTAATCCAACAGCAGATCCTTATCAGTTTAAACTTACTGCTCTGGATCACAGCCATATTAATTCATAGCCACAATATGGCCTATCTGGATGAACTGACTGGCTTGTCAGGGAGACGAGCATTAAATCAAAGATTAATGGCACTGGGCCGCCGTCATACAGTAGCCATGTTAGATATCGATCACTTTAAACAATTTAACGATACATACGGCCATGATGTCGGCGATCAGGTTTTACAGTTGGTGGCATCTAAGCTGCGCCAGGTTCGTGGCGGGACAGCCTATCGTTATGGTGGAGAAGAGTTCTGTATCATTTTTCCCGGCAAAGCTATCGAGCAATCTCTGCCGGCTCTTGAAGAAGTGCGACAAAACATTGAAGCTGCTCAGATGCACTTAAGGGGACAACAACGCCCTAAGAACAGCAAACAAGGAAAGAAAATGCGCGGAAAAACCAACGGAAAACAAAAGTCAGTATCCGTAACCATCAGCATCGGCGCAGCTCAACGTCAACCCAAGGTCAATAGTATAAAACAGGCCGACAAAGCTCTCTATAAAGCTAAAGAAAATGGCCGAAACTGTATCTGTTATTAAAGGACAGCAATAACTGCTATAAAAAAACCCCTGCGTATCCACACAGGGGTTTGGTATTTATTCCGTATCGCAAATATTAAGCGATATTGGAAGCTTTCTTAACAGCTGCTTCAACTTCAGAAGCAGTCTGCTTCGCAGATTCTTCGATAACAGCAACAAAAGCATCTTTAGCTTCAGAGATAGTAGCAATGCTCTTCTCTGCAGTGTCGGTCATCTTACTTTCCAGAGACTTGTAAAATTCCAACTGCTTTTCCAGTGCCAGCTTAGGGTCCTGGCACTGGGCCAGCTCTTTAAACTGTGCAACGCTGGCGTTGATAACGTCAGTCATGGAATCTTTCTGCAAAGCAGCCAGTTCTTCCATAGCCTTCTTGTTGGTTTCGGCCAGCTCAACAACAGGCTGCATGCGAGTTTTCATGTCTGCAAAGAAATCATTGTACATAGCTATCACCTCGGTTCAAAAATTAAAAGTTATGCTGCATCGCATCAATTCATGCTGCTAACTATATTAGTTGATCAATTTTAAGTCAACACCTTTTTTGTTGCAACGCACAAGTTTTTAAAAAATCGCTATAAATCAACTAGTTAAAACAAAGAAAGCAACATAAAGATAAATCGCTTGGTATAGGCTGAATAGCCGATCTCGCCTAATATGACGGAACTCAATACGGCTGCTATGAGCTCAAGGACTGGGGTAGCCCAGCGACAGGAAAGTTCAGTAGGTCATTTAAGAAAGCTGAATATCTCTGACTAACATCTAAACAGCCAGCCTATTCAGCCCCTTTTTCATAGAAGAGTTCGACAGACAGGGCACACTGCTGACGTAATTGCTCAGCGAGTTCATCCATGTCAGCATCAGGCCAAGGATGGGCATCCATTTCTGCAGGTTTTCGTGCCAATGTGTAGGCCTGAATTTTCTGGATCTGAAGACCTTCAGATATAAGTGTTTTAACCAGCTCAATATAGGGCTGATACAACTCGACAGCAAAGCGCTGCCCCTTCCATTGGAAAAAGCAAGACTGCAATACCACGGGATACTTATTACCGAAACGCTGTAATTTAGAAATCAAACTGTCGAACTTGAGGTTAGTCCGGTTTATCTCGACCAGGCTTTGTTGGTCCCAATAATCCAACTTGAACCAAACTTCTCCAGCTGCCTCAAAGAAGCGAGGATAGATCGCCTGAAGATCTTTACGATCCATGCCACTACCATTAGTAAACAGGATCAGTTTCACTGATTCAGGTAACTGGTATTCCTCTTTCAATGTTAAAAGCAGTTCCAGTACCTGGGGTAACTGCTTCTCACTTGTGGGCTCGCCATCTCCCGCTAATGCAATATCCTTAAGCAAATAGCCCCGATAGTCTCCTTCTCTTAAACGCCCCAGCCAATGCCTTAACTCAGACTCAAGCTGGTCGATATCCGGACGAATAATAGCAGAGGGTTGTGGTCGCTCTACCTGACAATATACGCAGTCAAAGTTACAGCGTTTATCAGGGTTCAGGTTTATCCCCAAAGAAAGGCCACGGGAACGCCTGGATACTACGGGATAGACCAGATTATCATAGGCGCTCAACCGATCATGGCTGTCATAACCTAATTTAATGGTAGCGTCGTCAACTACACTCATCGGTATTAGCTTCCAGTGCTCGCACTTATTAATATATCCTTATAAGCAGCCACTGCGGGTCCTAGTCCTATCATCAGCGCATCAGCAACTAGCGCATGGCCGATAGAGACTTCTTCCAGATTCGGTATAGAAGCAAGCAGCCCCAGATTATCCAGATTAAGATCATGCCCGGCATTCACACCCAGACCAGCTAAACCTGCACGTTTGGCAGCATCAGCAAACAGCTCGAACACGGCTTGTTGGTCACTGCCACCATAATTGCCAGCGTAGGATTCTGTATACAGTTCAACGCGATCAGCCCCTATTTTTGCAGCCATGCCAAAGTCTTCAGTCTCTGCATCCATAAATAAACTAACACGGATACCTAATTCTTTAAGCTCAGCAATAATCGGTTCCAACCTTGAACCATCTTCCACAAGGTTCCAGCCATGATCAGAAGTCAACTGATCCGGGGAATCAGGGACTAATGTGCACTGATCAGGCTTGACCTCCCGTACCAACTGCAGAAAACCGGGATACTCACCCACAGCTCCCTCAAATGGATTACCTTCAATATTGAATTCAACATCCAGCATTTCAGATAGCTCACGGACATCATCCGGTCTGATATGTCGGAGGTCAGGGCGGGGATGAACGGTAATACCATCAGCTCCATGCTCAAGTGCCACCCGAGCGGCCGCTGTGACACTAGGAATCCCCGATAATCGAGAATTCCGCATCAAGGCTATTTTATTTAGATTGACACTAAGCGCTGTCATGACCCCACCTATTAACCGGACAATTCAATCAGCTTGGCATTGTATGCGCTTTAGCATCAGGGTTCACCCAAAAAAAGGACTCAAACCACATGGTGGTAATGAATCTGACATAGGAACTCACTTAGCAGACGACATCTAGCGTCCCCAGCGGATTTAGCAGCAAATGCAACCTAGAATCTATCAGTAACAGCAGAGCTAGCCAGGGATGAGTAGCCGTCCGATTCTTTGTTTTACCATCGTTTCATCGAAGTCATCACCGCTGTAATTCAATAGACTTTGACCAAACACATAGCTATAGAACAAATAGGCTCTGGAGAAGGCTTCCTCTTCAGCAAGACTTAGACGAGAAAATAACCCTGTTACTGTTGCGAGTCGCTCATTATCAACCAATTGCACGGTTGCTGCCGCCTGCGGCGACTTTCGCGCCCAATCCCTGACCGCGAGCTCTATTGCTTTACCCCGGGGATTAGTGTGATCGGTATAAAGGTCCAGTAAGTCCTGAAGGGTTTCAATCGCAGTCTTGCCACTCTCAACTTGCTGATGAATTGCTCCAATACGGCCACTTTGCCAATAATCCAGCATTTCTTCCAACAGCTCATTACGAGTTTTAAAATGCCAGTAAAATCCACCTTTAGTGACCTTTAAGCGTTTTGCCAAGGCCTCAATTTTGATACTATCCACCCCGCCATCGGCAAGCACCGAAAGGGCTTCGTGAATCCAGGCTTCTCGCTTGATTTTCACATTCATGATTTAACCATCATGCTAATAAAACCTACTCTAAGACCGCATAATCCGACAGGGTCACCAACTATACGATACCGTATGCTTGAGTTGAATCATAGCGTAAAAAAGGTTGAACAGTAGCCTGGACTAATGCATCAAAACCACTTAAAGCCCCCAGACAAACCATTTACAACCCTCACTAGTCTCAAAAAACTGTCACACTGACCACTCTTGAACAATACTTCTTACATAAACATCAGTTTTACAATGCTATAGGTAGCAATCTGGATCTCAGTTCGGCCTATACTATTGTTGTGTCATTGTTAATACGTCTCTGATCAGCGTGAAAGGACCGCACCGCTATGAGCCCAGGAGATAATAAGGCCTACCCTACTGACGCACTGCCACCAGGAACTCACCTGCAGGGGTATGTTATCGAAAAAATGCTTGGGCGCGGTGCCTTCGGCATAACCTATCTGGCAACAGAGACGCAACTTGAGCGCTTAGTCGCGATCAAAGAATACCTCCCGGAGACAGCAGCTGTTCGGGATGAGAATAGCACCAGTTTATATAGATAATATAAATGGAAAAAAAATCGATAAAAATATTTTTTCCAGCTACAAAAATCTCGCCTATCTTAAGCCCGGCGATAGGCTGACTCTCGATTACAAAAACAGCTTTAACTCCGATAGTAAGAAAAGACTTCAATTAACAGCCGAGCACGTAGAACGCAAGGCTGTTGAGGTATCGATCAAGGACCAAAACCTGATACTCCAAGTAAAAAGTTTTCGGAGAGGAACCATACATTTTATAAAAAAAGCACTTAGCCTGGCTTACAATAAAAAAAAATTAATAATTGACTTACGCCATAGCCCAGGAGGCGATATCTATGCGCTGGTAGACTGGTTATCATTATTATTAAACGACGATATACCGGTTATAACATTACGCAAACAGTCTGAACAACATAAGAGTACACAAAGCTCAAACATAACCCTGTTCACCCTTCCCGGAAAGATTGAACAAAGAATACCAATCATCATAATAGTAAGTGAATACACCGCTAGTTCAGCTGAAATATTTGCACGGATTTTGCGCACTCAGATTCCCGGAACCCTGATCATTGGCAGGCCAAGCAAAGGAAAATGCCTCGCTCAAAGTAATTATGCATTAGGTAATCTGGGCGCTCTAAAACTATCAACCTATAACGTAGAGCTGATAGATTCGGGGAGCTGTGAAGGAATCCCAATTCAACCGGATATACTGAAAGCTGGCGTGGAAACCTATAACTTACAGCAAATCAATCAACTGGTTGAGCAGGTCGCCCCAGCAAATCGCCCTTAGACAGCAGTAATCAGTTTATAATTTGTCCAAGGGCTTTATTAGTCTTACTCCATCTATGATCGGAATGTCCATTGTTGTTCGCTATGCACTATAGCGACTGTCTGTATCCGTTATTAAGGGATCAATGGGGGTAAGTCCAAGGATCCGTCCAACCTGCTCAGAAAGTTCCAGACTCTGGTGATGATCAGCTATTTCATCAAGTCGGGCTAATACCTGCGAAGGGAATTCACAGCTCTTTCGTGAATTGAGATCAACGTGAACAAGTAGCAGCTCGTTAGTTGCTACCAGAAAACCTTCGGTCTCATGGAACATCTGATGAAATATTCGAAGCTTCTTATCGCTGTATTCCAGCAGTTGCGTAGTAAAATGCAAAGGCGCATCAACCTGAACCTCTCGCTTATAGGTCACGTTCATGTCGACAACAAATGCAGAGTGATTGTGTTTTTTGACGTAACTCTGACCCAGGTGAATATTCTCAAGAAAGGCATCTGTCGCCTGATCAAAAGCCAGCACATAGTAAGCCACATTCATATGGCCATTATAGTCAATCCATTCAGGAAGCACCTGACATCGGTAGGCGCTAAAAGGTACACGGGCATCCATAACTGATGTCCTCCTGTTTTTGTTGTTATTAGGAGTCAACTCTTACAGATTAGCGGCTGTTTTACAGGATTGCCAGAAAAAACTTGAAAGCAGGTGCAACAAAAAAAATTTTGCGGATAAAAGATGACATTCATACTGCTTTTTAAAATTAAAACAACAGTTTACAAACTCACAAAAAAGAAGACAAAAGAAGTCCTGCGCATAATAACGCACTTGCAGCATGAAACAGAAAAGCAATTAACCATGTCTGAACTGGAGTAAAGTACTTCGCAAAGCCGTCAAACGGGTCAGTATCTGACGTGCATTTTCCGGTCCCATCCGCAGTAGCTGCTTATGGACATCGGACAATTGCTCCAACTCAGGATCAGCATATTTGTACATTACCGACGGCTGTACCAGTTCAATGGCTCCATCCATCACAGGGCTGTCCAGCATATGATCAATAGCCATTAATAACCGTTTGTGAAATGACCGCCGGGGATAACCAAGCTCAGCATAAGCTTGTTGCATCAACGGATAGTAGCGAAGATAGAGTGAAGTGACCCTTTGAGCATCCAATCTTGTTAACAGATCAATATAGGGGCGATAACGACCAAAGTTATAGCCATCAAGAAAAACCTGATCCCCTTTCTCCAATACTCTAAAAGTCGTGGGCAACGGCTTCAATACAATATGCTTTCGAGGGATCTGTCCCTCTGCCATATTGTCCACCATCACTACAAACTTCCTCACCAACTCTTCATCAACTAACCAATTGGCCAACATCAAAGTTGCATCCAGGGACATCAGACTTTGCTTAACCGTCGAATCACTGTTATTCAGAGGTGGTATTGGAAACCGGCTATCAGCGGTTAACCGGGATGCCAGAGTCGTATCTGCTGACGGGGTTGACAGTGAAAGGCCCGAATATAAGGATGGATCCGCATTTCCAGAGCGAACAATAGTGCCACTAATAGAATTCACTCCTCGACCAGTATCCTCAGATCCTGCTGAATTCCCGGCTAGCTGACCAGCGACTGCAGAACCATTAACTGCCTGAATACTACGAGTTGTTGAACCACTGCCAGATGCCTTGTTGATAGTCTCATTATTGGTGACACCATTATTCATGGCGCCATTAATACTTCCCGATCCTTGAAGACCTGTACCGCGAACAATGCTGCCACTCAAACTTTTTTGGCTACCGTCAACGACCGCTCCGTCCAATAGTTCCTGCCCCTGAGCCGTCCCATTGCCATGGGTTGGAGCACTACTTTGAATTGGCTTCAAAGTCATTAGTTGCTCTGGTGTAAGAGACTGTTCATCAATGGCATTGATGGATCCTGGACCAGAATCAACACCATCCTGGGGCAACTGCACCGAATTAAATGAATCCTGGAACGGAGAATTTTGATCGCTGAACAAAACCCAATAAGCGGCAAACGCCATTAATAAGACAATGGTCAGGCTCACAAGGAACTGGGTAATACCGCCACCACGCTGAGGGGACGGTAACCGAAGTAATTGCGGACTTGCTGGGACTGACATTGAGCGCACCCTGGATTCCTTAGTCATTCGCTAACCATAATCAGACCATAGATAATCATTGTTCGCCAGTCCCCAGAGTGCCAATTGTCAGGATATCAAATAGTTAAGCCCTCTATCTGAGACAACCCCAATAAGATATCCATCTATTGATGAGTGTTGCCGAACCACACGCCAGTAACAATCACTCGATGAGCAGAATGTTATAAATCAAATTGCTTATAAATCAAAGTCCCCCGGAAATAGACTCTATACCTGTAATGGACTCGATACAGGCTGTCGCTGTTCCTCCACGGATAGCGAATGGTCGGTTGTATACTGCTTGGGATTCTTCGGATAGTATTTTTCCGGTAAGCGATCAATATGGCTAAAAAAACGGGTGTCTTTATAGGGCATTTTCATAAATCCCGATACCCCCAGTCCCGTAATCAGAGGTACTGCTGCCAGAATACAGGCCAAGCAGTCTTTAAACTCCTCTTCTCGACGAGGATCAAGTAACCGGTAATAGCTATGAATTTTTAGATGGGTGGGTAGGCTTTCAAAAATGATCAAACCGGTATGATGTATCTGATTCAGCTGTTCAAGACTATCCATAATGGTTTCAGGTAATTCCAGAAATTCCTCCGGGTCCTTGCCGTCTTCAAAATAAGAATGGATGCGACTTTTATCTTCCAGCTCCGGCGCTGCTGATACTTCATAGGGGATGAGTAATCCTTCAGCCGGCTGAAAAGGCACCTCAGGGGTATCTCGTTCAATATGCAGAGTATCCTTGGCATTGAAAAAACAACTCTTGAACACCCCCTGCCGATAGATTGCCCGAGCCAGATTAACCATATTATTGACCGAGGTAATAAACGACTTCTTCAGCGCATTGTCATGAAGGTTTAAACAAGAATCGATATAAACTCCATCAGTCTCCCAACGCACTGCTAATCCACCAACAACCGGATATTTGGCTAGCCGGCTAATGCTGGCAAGAAAAGCCTTCTCCGTCTCCCCCATTCCCTGAAGAAAATTTTTGTAATAACGATCGAACTGAACGTCATCCAGATCTTGCAAAGACTCTTCCACTCCTTCCTCTTTCAAAAAGGATTTACGCGAGGTGTAAGCAACCGTATCGATATCACGTACTTCGCTGTGCGACCATACCGGAATCAAATGCGGCTCTGGTGATTCTTTAAGGTCCACCATCAGGGCGCGTGCCATCGCAGCCATGTTGTTTAACAGGTAATCCCCGGCCTTCATTCGTGTTTGCGGATTTTCATCAAGCATGCTTTCAAGAACACGGGCAAATTCCAACGGCAACCCCAAAGACGTCGGTGGTATCGCACGATGTCCGAAACGGCAGGACTGTCCCGATGCCAAAGCGTAAAGAGTACCCGCTAACCCCTGCTCATCGAAACGGGGGGTAGAGAGCGCCCCGTTGAGCTGGTCTTCACCGATAAAATAAACGTCCCCCAATCGGGCGTTAGAGTTCTGCAAATCACCGGACATCAGCTCCATAACACTGTTGGATACAAACTGCTGATTCTGATCAAGCTGAGCAAACACTGACGAACCCCAGTCAATCAGGGCAACATTCTCAGTGCTGGGATCAAAAACTATATTTGAAGGTTTAATATCCCCGTGTACCAGAGGTCTTCGAGACTTGATAGCGATGGATCTCAAGCCAAGCAGGATAGTCACCATCTGCGCCGCGATATGCACAATCAAACGGGGCGACAACCGTCCCTCTTTTAACGACACCTGCTCCAGGTCCAGGCCGACGGCCCGCTCCATCACCAGAATAGCCTGACCACGAATACGCTGGAAGTCGATCAGTTTCGGAACCAGATTATGTTCGACTTGCCCCAGCATAAATGCCTCTTCCTCGAGACGATCTTGCACATGCTGCGGAAGAGTAATGCGTGAGAACTTGAATACCAGCCTCCGACCAGCAGTATTCGTTCCGCCAAAGACGAATCCAAAGGCGCCTTTACCGATCATCTCAATGTCGGTATAGCCTAATTGTTCCAGTTGTTGCTTACAGAGACTAACCCAATCTTTCAGCTTTTTCGCGTCATCGTGACTGAGCAGATAGATAGACTGCTCTTCAGGAATATAAAATTGCTGCAGATTTGGGTAGTCCATTGATACCTTGAGTTTAAGGTTTTATTAGCACTGACTTACAATCGAAACCGCTAACTGCGGTCTCGATTGTTGCATGCCGATGTTTCTGTTACTGGGTTTACCAGTTACTTCTGAAGTACTACTCTGACGGTCCTGACTAACTCAAATCCAGCAACATGGATGCAGGATCTTCGAGGAAAGACTGCCACAAACCGCTAAAGCGGGCGATGGTACCACCATCAATCACCCGGTGATCTCCAGACCAACTGATATTCATGATGCTTCGCGCCTCAACCTCACCTTCAGCATCAAATCTCGGTAGCGTCTGCACTTTGCCAAGCGCCACAATTGCTACTTCCGGCGGATTGACCAAGGGTACGGCATAAGTGCCGCCCAGTGCCCCGATATTTGAAATGCTGATCGTCCCCCCCTGCAGATCCTGCGGGCTGACACGTCCGTCACGAGCTGCATCAGCCAGTCGCTGAACTTCTGCTGCAATTTCCAGAATACTGAGCCTGTTGACGCCCTTAATGTTGGGAACAATCAAACCCACTTTCGAGTCGACAGCCATACCGATGTTGCAATCCGACAAATAATGAATTTCAGTGCAATCATCGTTCACTCGACTATTCAGTATCGGATACTCCTTCACCGCCATTGCCAACGCTTTCATAATCAGTGGCATCAACGTCAGTCGAATCCCCTGTTTTTCAGCTTTCGGTTTTAATTGACGACGCAGTTCAAGCAACGCGCTAACGTCTACCTCATCTCCGAAGGTAAAGTGGGGGATAGTGCTGGCAGACAGTGCCATTTGCCGTACCATGGCAGCCTTGATACCACGGATAGGCTCAACTCTGATGTCAGCATCTACTATGGCTGCCGAAGCTGAAATCGGTTTTTCCACTAGTGGAGCAACAGTGCCACAGGATTTGTTTTTTTGAAACTGAATAACATCATCCTTCAGCACACGGCCATCCTTACCGCTACCAGGTATGCTAACAATATCCAATTCGTATTCACGACAAAGCCTGCGTACAGCAGGACTTGCCAAGGCTTTGGTTTTAGTAGCAGCAGAGTCGGTGAAACTCGATTTTTCTTTTAAGTTGACCTGGGCTTTCGAGTCAGCACCGTTGGCATCCGTCGCCATTGAGGTTCGTTTTACTGCCGTTTTTGGTGTTTCCGCCGCCTCAGGAGCCCTTTCGCCAACAGCGACGCCATGATCAGGAATCACAGCAAATAAAGGCTGGTGCACCTTGGCAATATCACCCTGCGGATAATACAGTTTAGTAACAGTACCCGCCGTATGGGCTGGAATCTGAACCAACGCCTTATCGGTCATAACATCAACCACAGGCTGGTCTTCTTCAATATGATCACCTTCGGCAATCAGCCACTCCACGACTTCACACTCAACAATCCCTTCACCTATATCCGGCAGAATAAAGTCTTCACTTGGAGCAGTCCCGGAACCGGCAGCAGCCGGCAAACTTGCGGATGTTTCATCGACCGCAGATACCGCTTCTGCCGCTGCACCATCAGATACGGTGTCAGCTTCAGCTCCATTAAGATCAATTTCAAACAGTGGCTGATGCACTTTAGCACTGTCACCTTGCTGGTAATAAAGCTTGGTAACCCGTCCCGCATGAGGTGCAGGTATTTGCACAAGCGCCTTGTCGGTCATAACGTCAGCAACCGGCTGATCTTCTTCGATCAGTTCGCCTTCCTTAATCAACCACTCAACCAATTCACACTCAACGATTCCTTCACCGATATCCGGCAGGATAAAATCTTTTAACATTCTCTCATCCCCCTAGAAGTGGATACTGCGTTTAATCGCTTCATAAATTTTCAGGTGGTCGGGAATATATTCCTTCTCCAACGCCAGCGGATAAGGTGTGTCCATTCCAGCAACTCGTGCAATCGGTGACTCAAGATGCAGGAAGCAGCGTTCCTGAATCGTCGCAGAAATTTCACCGGCAAAACCACCCGTTACAGGGGCTTCATGGGTAATCAGCAAGCGGCCGGTTTTCTTTACAGAAGCAACTACAGTTTCAATATCCCAGGGAACAATCGTACGAAGGTCAATCAGTTCACAGGAGATTCCATCCTTTTCAGCCAGTTGATCAGCCATATCCAGGTATTCCATCTGAGCACCCCAGGCCAGCAGAGTAATATCACTCCCTTCTTTGACCACTTCAGCGCTGCTCAAAGGCAACTCATAATCTTCTTCAGGGACCTCACCAACCGAGGCACGATAGATACGTTTGGGCTCAAAGAAAATAACCGGATTGGGGTCGCGAATTGAGGCTAACAGTAGCCCCTTGGCTTGATGAGGATTACGAGGGACAACGACTTTTAACCCTGGTGTCTGAGCAAAATAAGCTTCCGGCGACTGAGAATGGTAGTGACCACCCGCAATACCGCCCCCATAAGGCGTCCGTATCGTCAGCCCGCCCACATCGAACAGGTTACCTGAGCGGTAACGGAATTTAGCAGCCTCGTTAACAATTTGGTCAAATGCCGGAAAGATATAATCGGCAAACTGGATTTCCGCCACAGGTACTGATCCCTGTGAGGCTAAACCATTGGCGAAACCAATGATACCTTGCTCAACCAACGGAGTATTAAAACAGCGATCCCTTCCGTATTTCTCCTGGAGATGACTTGTCGCGCGGAACACCCCGCCAAACCCACCAACATCTTCACCAAAGCAGATCACTTTCGAGTTTTGTGCCATGGCGATATCCAATGCATTGTTAACCGCCTGCAGCAGATTCATTTTAGCCATGGTCTAGATCCCCTGAAGTCTTTGGATAGGCATCCGGGTACAGACGGATATGTGCCTTTAGCTGATCGAGTTGCTCCACAAGCAAAGTCGGTGGAGTATCATAAACATCGGTGATCAGCTCATCGAGTTTACAAATAGGACGTTTTTCCGCTTCTTTCAGCGTTGCTAAAACCTCTCGTCGCTCTGCGTCGAAGAGCTTGCTGTCTTCTTCTTCAGTCCACCATTTTTGTAAGAATAACCATTGCTTCATTCGCAATAACGGGTCTTTACTGGCCCAGGCTTCCTCTTCTTTCTTACTTCGATATCCAGAGGGATCATCGGAAGAAGAATGAGCAGCCAGACGATAACTCATACTTTCAATCAATACGGGTTCATTTTGTTCAACCGCAATTCGACGGGCTTCAACAGTCGCAGCATAGACTGCCAATGTGTCATTACCATCCACCCGGATGGTATGCATACCATAACCCAAAGCTCTCGGTGCTATACCGTCGGCTGCAAATTGTTCATTAGACGGGGTTGATATGGCATAGCCATTGTTTCGACAGAGAAAAATGACGGGCACTTTCAGTACCGAGGCCATATTCAGGGCAGCATGAAAATCACCTTCAGAAGCGGCACCTTCACCAAAGACCGTTACGGTACATTTACCTTCACCCGCAAGTTTTTGTCCATAGGCATAGCCGGTTGCCTGTGGAATCTGAGTGGCCAGTGGAGATGAAATCGTCATGTAATGCAGCTTGGAAGAACCATAATGAATCGGCATCTGACGGCCTTTGCCGTAATCTCGTTCATTACTGAATAGCTGATTCATAAATTCATCGAGGGTAAAACCGCGATAGACCAAAGCCCCCTGTTCGCGGTACTGAGCCATGATCATATCTTCATCATCGAGGGCAGCAGCAAAGCCAACCGTGGTCGCTTCCTCTCCTGTCGACTGCATATAAAAGCTCAGACGTCCCTGGCGTTGAGCTGCCAGCATACGCTCATCCAGCACACGGGTGCGGACCATCGCTTTATAAATTCTGAGTGCTGTGCTCTGTTCCAGATCAGGCAGCGTTGCTCCCTTGTAAGGAGAACCATCCTGCTTCAGGACCTTGTAGGTCGGTATCTGGAGCTCGTCTCCACGGATAAAATTGAGCTTGTGTACAACTCTATCTTTAGTACCCGTTTTCATAGCTTCCTCTTCATTATTTTTTGGAACACCTGACAGTAGGGTCCCCTAAGTGGATAGCTGCAGACCCCTTATGAGGGTTTGCTCATAATAATATAGACCCACCTGGGTAAGGTGGGGAGACAGTTTTAAACTACTTTTACGTAAACGTAAAGTATATTCAACAAGCCAATGCTTTTACTAGCTGCTCATTAGAATCCGTTCACTGCTATTAATTGGAGTTTAAAGCAGGTAAATCAGGCCTTTCAGACTCGTGTCGAAGCTCAAATGAAAAAGTGCCATAGAGCATTTTTTTTCAGGAATTATATTAACTCAGCTGTTGTTGAACCTATAAGGAACCTGTGAATAACTCCATGGCTTTCACAGGCAGTTACAACTGTTATTGTTACAACTATCCTTGTCACAACCATCCTTTATAACCCTATAACACCAAGGTCTTAGCGATGAATAATGGACCAAGCCTCTATACTGTAGTCAAAACAACCATCTCTCAACTACACGAATATCAGCGTTAATATAATGAAAAGATCAATACTGCTCATCCTGACAATCAGCCAGACATTTTTTTTCAATCAGGCATCTGCTGACCAAAATGGCCAGGTCCCAGCCAACAATGTCATTGTCTATTCCCACAACACAGCCACAGATACCTATATCGATACCCTGGGTGAATTTCGCGGTAAGCACCACGGCGGCCGAGGAGCTTTTTTGACGGAATTAGTTCGAGAGCTGATGATCAGTGTTAACCAGCAGCCCTTGATTGAAAAGCACTCTGTAGAACAGGCTATTGAATCGCTTGAAGATCAACAGTTGATTGCAGTCATTGATATTAATCGCACCACTATAAAACCTCTGAATACAAATGGGTCGGCCCCCTGTTAAACGACAGCATCCATTTTCTGGAAAGCAGGAAGAACCCTGCCTTGATCACTTCCATCGCTGAAGCAAAGCAGACAAAAGCGGTCTGCGTTCGACAAGGAAGCCCCCAGGTTAATAGTCTGAAACAACAAGGCTTTAACAATATACGGACGGCCAGTTCCTACAAAGCCTGTTGGGATATGCTTTTCGAAGGACAGGTTACCTTGACAACACTGGCTATTGAACTGATGCCGACCCTGTTGGATTTAGCCAGGAAAACAACAGCAGAGATAACTACGACGGGAGTAAAACTGCACGAGAATCTGGCTTACCTTGCTTTTTCAAATAATACACCCGATTCTGTGATTAAAGCATGGCAGGCTGCGCTGGAAGAAATCAGATCATCAGGAACCCACCACAGTCTTATTCACCACTATTACTGCCAACAGGATTGCTTCTAGCTTTTGCCTGTTGAAAAACCGTTTTCCCGGAAACATACGGCCACAACTGCCACATTAGCGTCGTAAGAGTTAACAGCAGTAATAATGCTCCGCCATTATGGGCCACAGCTACAGATAAAGGTAACTTGGCAAGCACATTGGTGATACCCAGTCCCAGTTGCAGCATCAACAGTCCCAGCAACAGCAAAGTTACCCGTCGAACCGCGACAGGTAAATCGGAGCGCAACAAACGCAAGCCCAGCAGCGTAAGGTAAACGGCGGTAACCAGAGCACCAATACGGTGAGTGACATGAATCGCTGTGCGGGCAGGATAGTCAAGAACGCCATATTCGTAATTGATCCCTAACCCTCTCCACAAAACAAAGCCTTCTGAAAAGTCCATTTCAGGCCACCATACGCCATTGTTACAGGTTGGAAATTCCGTGCAGCCAATAGCCGCATAATTAGTACTGGTCCACCCCCCAAGGAATATCTGCAAAACCAGAATGAATACTCCCAGTAAAATTGCAGCAAATAGTCCCTTTATTTTTTGGGTAGGGACAGGTTTCTCCACAAAATGAGGTATCAAGGAACGAAATACCATGGAAACAGATATCAACCTTAAGCTTAGCAACCATAAAAGAGTCACTGTTGCCAGACCGCCCAAGAGATGAATAGTGACAATCAACGGCTTCACCAATAGCGTTACTGTCCACATTCCCAACATCCCCTGAAAAGCAACCACAAGTAACAGCAGTGCGGGCAATAGCCTAGGCTGTCCCGGCAATTGCCGAAACTTCCAGGCAAGTAATGATAAACTGACAATAAACAAACCCAAAAAACCAGCCAGATAGCGATGTATCATTTCTTTCCAGGCTTTATCCACCTCAAGAGGGCGCTGTGGATAACTGGCGTTGGCTTCAAGAATCTCCTGCTCTACAGAGGGAACTGTCAGCTGGCCATAGCAACCCGGCCAATCCGGACAACCCAGTCCCGCATCTGAAAGTCTTACATAGGCTCCCAACATCACCACGATCACTCCCAGGACGCAACTGCATAGCGCAACTCGTAACTGAGTTTTAAAAGGACGACCGACTTTTACGTCCTTTGCTAAAGAGCAGGAATCCTTGCTCTGCAAAGCGGAAGTTGTCGAGCCGCTGGCCAATCGGGTTTGAATATCAGTCGGTTGACTCATTGATTGCGGTTGAATCTTAGCTCTGCTCATGGGAATCTCAATAAATCATTATTAGATCTGACGCTTAACGCTCGGCGCCTGACCTACGTTCTTAACGGTACGGACGCTATATCTGAGATACTGACGTAAAAAGCCCGCTGTACAGGCGACATCCCTGAACGAAACATCAATGGAGACCAGCTGCTTGAAACAGAAAACGGATAAAAGCATCGTTGATCGGATAATACTGAATCCTGTCCAGGCTCAGGAGGTCAGGCGCTGGTTGCAATTGGGGGTCTTGTCCCTGGCAATCGCTGGTATCTTTGCTCTGCTGTTGGTGCTGTCGAGAGTACCCGGAGCCGATGCTTTTTTTCCATGGATCGATTTCTTTCATACCGCCCTCGTTGTTCACGTGGATCAATCGGTCCTGATCTGGTTCCTGTCCATGGCGGGTGTTCTCTGGTCTCTGACTGACAAATGCAGAGATCCCTCACTACTCCGCCTCCTATCTATCGTCTTAGCAATAACAGGTACTGTTGGTATTGCCGTTTCTGCCTTTTTTGGCGAAGGCTCAGCACTGATGAATAACTATATCCCTGTACTTCAACGCCCATTGTTCTTTATTTCTTTGGCTGTGTTTGGTTCGGGAATCACCCTTCGCCTGATACTGACATTGATAGCAAGCAACAGGCAAGTGTTGATTAACGACAGCCATCCCCTCTATGTAGCCTCAGTTACCGTGGCCATCGCCACTATCACAGCAATCGCGGCTCTGCTCTGGAGCTGGTGGGATATACCACCCGAAATCAGCGGCCAGGGATTCTTTGAATTTTTATTCTGGGGAGCTGGGCACAGCTTACAATTTGCCTACAGTCAGTTGCTGCTGATTACTTGGTTGCTGCTGGCTGTGGCGAGTGGTGTAATACTTCCAACCAGTGAAAAATCCCTTGGCCGATGGCTTTGGCTCGGCGTACTCCCTGTTCTGGCAGTACCCGTTATTTATTTCAGCTACCCGACAGTTTCCCCAGAATCCCGCTTAGCCTTTACCCGATTGATGCAATACGGTGGTGTTCTGGCAGCCGTACCCATCGGAGTTATCCTGTTATATGGATTAAAAAGATCTCCCGGTCCTACCCCGGAACACCGCCCTCTGCGTTTGACTCTATGGATGTCAATAATGCTGTTTGCCTGCGGTGGCGGGATTGCCCTGATGATATCCGGGGTAAATACTGTAATACCTGCCCATTACCACGGCTCCATTGTTGGTATCACATTAGCTTTGATGGGTCTTGGATACCTGTTATTACCTAAGCTGGGTTACCGTCCGATTACTGGCCGCCTCGCCAGTATCCAGCCACTATGCTATGGCATCGGTCAATTACTGCATATCACCGGACTCGCCCTTTCTGGAGCCATGGGTATTCAAAGAAAAACGGCTGGGGCAGCTCAGGGACTGGACAGTCTGGCAGCAAAACTATCCATGGGAGTCATGGGTATCGGTGGGTTGATGGCTGTCATTGGCGGAATACTTTTTGTCTGGATAATGTTGCGGGCATTCCTGCAGGGTGCCAAAACAGAACACCCCGGAGTGCAGCAACCAAATATTCAGTAGCAGGTTAGGCTCCTTAGACCCCAGCGTCAGTTTTTTAAGCAAACCTGTCCCGGGGTTACTTTCAACCGTGAATGTAAACCACTGACTGACAATTCAGGCCACCGTCTGATGTCTGGACCTTCGTTTATTCCCTAAATCAGGGTTATTTGCCTAAACCACTGTGATTAGCCCATATAAGCAGGCACAAAGAACACCAGATAGTGATCAATTAACAGTAAGGCAAACAACATACAGAGATAAACAATTGAAAATTTAAAGGTTTTCATAGCATGCTGTATGCCATCGCCTTGCCAGAGTTTCCAGCAATGCCACACAAACCCCAACCCCAGAATGGTAGCCCCCAGCAGGTAAAGCATGCCGCTCATATGAACAAAAAATGGCATCATCGAAACGGCCAGCAGCATCACTGAATAAACCAATACCTGATTCTTTGTAAATGGAATACCGTGAGTAACCGGCAGCATGGGAATTCCCGCCTTGGCATACTCTTGATGCCGGTGTATTGCCAACGGCCAAAAGTGAGGAGGTGTCCAGATGAAAATAATCAACAGCAGCAAAAAAGCTTCTGTTGTTACTTCACCGGTTATCGCTGTCCACCCCAACAGAGGAGGCGCAGCGCCCGCTAAACCACCCCAGATAATATTCTGCGGGGTGTTACGCTTCAGAAAAAGAGTATAAACAAAGGCATAGCCGATCAATGCCATAAAAGTCAGTATAGCTGTCAGACCATTCACCAAGAACCACAGCATCAGCATTGAGGTCAATGCCAGCAGGACAGCAAAAGCTATCGCATGAGAACTATCCATATTACCGCTTGGAATCGGCCTGCGCTTAGTACGGGCCATAATGGCGTCAATGCGTTGGTCGATAATATGGTTGATTACCGCTCCCGAAGCGGCTGCCAGGGAGATGCCAATCAGACCGAATATCAAAGGTTGCCAGGGAACAGCTCCCGACTCTGATAAAAGCATCCCTACCAATGCCGTAAACGTTATCAACAGCACAACCTTAGGTTTGGTTAGCTGATAGTAGTTACGCCAGGGAAAACTTCCTCTGGAACGAGTAACAGCTTCAGTTGTGGCCATATTCTGTACCCTTCACCCAGTTTTGAGAAATTTTGAGTAGCTGCTCCATATCCTCAAGAATTTGCTTCTGGCTCAGCCGCTGTTGATCATGACTCATCATCAAAGCACCCATCGGGTCTATAACAAACGTATAGTCCGTTAACGGATGTTGGTCCAATTCAAATAGCTGTGAAAAATGCTCCAGAGATTCCTCCGTAACCCACAAAGTATCTGTACTTGCTTCATCGGCTTTCGCTGCAACTCGAGACGAGCTCCCCCCCCCTTCAGCGGGTAACAGGATAATCAGGGGCAGGATTCGACGCTGATTTCCACCAATCGCCCGTCGAACTTCATCAATTCCCGTTAATCGTTGTCCACAAATTTCATCACACAAGCCTCGGGCTACCACCACCATCCGCCAGGCGTCATTAAATTCGTCAGCTTTCAACAATCGACCGTCGTTCCACTTAAGTTGTAACGGATAAACTGGCCGTGCAGGGTGTATCAATTCTCCCTGATTACTATGCTTATCCGGCAACCATTGAGGATTGAGAAAAAACAGCCACCCCATCAATGGGGGTAAACCAAAGAGCCCAATCAATAAGAGTAAAGTCAGCGATCCATATTTTTTGGTAGCAGGAGCAGATGCAGTCATGTCCATTTAATATTTATCCTCCATATCTTCCATCACCTCTTTAAAAGCGCCATCTGACTGGATAGCAGGCACTGAACGTTTTTTCATCGACAATTTCAGCCAGATAAGGATAACAATCAAAGCAAAAGCGAACCATTGCAGGGCATAGCCAATGTGCATGCTTGGATCAACCTGAGGTTTAGGCCATTGGCGGGTAAAGCCACCTTGACTTTCCGGCGACAGTAGTAAGACCAGTGGATAAATATCGCCTCCTGACCATTGCTGATAGCGCTCTAAGGTGAAAAAAGGCCATCGCTGTATACTGCCAGTAACTGCCGTCCCACTCTGGTCAGAGTCTGTCAGATCCAGGACAGGCGGGGAAGGTATCGATACCGTCCCAATCAACTGTAGAGTCCCGCTGGGGGTATCAAACTGAGGAATACTCAATTCAGGTCCCGCTTTTACCCACCCCCGATTTATCAGCAATATATGTTCACCCTTGGATAGCAAAAAAGGAGTTATCACATGAAATCCGGTTTTACCCCGATGTTTTCGATTCTCAATCAGTACAGATTTTTCCGGCAAAAACTCACCTTCCACTTTAAGTTGCCGGTACTCAAGCTTTTGTGCAAAATTTTCCGGATCACTGGGTTCCTGTAGATTACTTTCTTCCAGCAACATGTCATCAATGAGTGCCAAGGGTTTCTGTTGCTGCCTCAGAGTAAGAGTCTCTGCCAACTGCTGTTTTTGCTCAGCCCGCTCCAGCTGCCATAAGCCTAGATAAACAAATACAGCCACCAACAGACCGACCACCGCTGTCAGTATCCAATGAGGCGAAAATTGAGCATCTATCAGGGTCATGTTGTCCTATAATTAAGTGACAGAATACAGTGTTATCCAGTCATGAAGTTTGATCGATTCTGGTCCGGCAGCCGAGCTACTTGCCCTCTGAAGGGCATCAAAGGCCCGAGATAATAAACTGAATTCGCTGAGAGGCTCCCTATGGACATAATGATCAAATTACCCGTCATTCTGATTCTGGTGTTTATTGTCAGTGCCCTGGCTCGCAGCATGTACTGTCTTGCCAAGGATGATGGTGAAAACGGTAAGACCCGTGTTGTACAAGCTCTGACAATTCGAATTGTGCTCTCTTTTTTATTGTTCGGATTGTTGGTCGTTGGATACCTTACCGGGATCATCCAGCCTAACGGTTTATAAAGCTGCGGATAAACCTTCCTCATATGGGCTCTAGAGCCAGTAAACAAAGATAAACAATCCCAGCCAAACCACATCGACAAAGTGCCAATACCAGGCCACCGCTTCAAAAGCAAAGTGATTGTGTGGGCTGAAATGCCCTTTCATGCTGCGACCGAGTATAGCCATCAACATAATCGCTCCCATACAAACATGGAATCCATGAAAACCGGTAAGCATATAAAAGGTGGAGCCGTAGATTCCGGTCCCCAAAGTAAGATTCAGTTCATTGTATGCATGACCGTACTCCCAAGCCTGCAAAGCAGCAAAAAGCAGTCCTAGAACAATCGTGGCAATCAGACCCCAAACCAGATGATTTTGCTTGTTGAGCTTCAATCCCCAGTGTGCCCAGGTAATCGTCGCGCCACTACTCAACAATAGGAAAGTATTAATGGCGGGCACGCCCCAAGGCCCCATGGGAGCAAAATCTCCACCAACTTCCGCGGGCCCATGAGTGGGCCATACAGGCTGATATTCACCGTAGAGCAACTCTTGAGTCACTCCTAAGTACCCATCACCCCCCAACCAGGGAACGGCAATATTTCGAATATAGAAAAGAGAGCCGAAGAAGGCTCCAAAAAAGAATACTTCTGAGGCAATAAACCACATCATTCCCATACGAAATGATCGATCCACCTGACGATTGTAGCAATCACTGAGATTTTCTCTGACCACATCGCTGAACCAGCCAAACAGCAGTACCGCAAAAAGCACCAGACCCGCAATTGTCACATACTTGCCAATCCCCACTCCATTCATTGTCAAGGCTGTTCCGATCAACGCCAGCAGCAAGGACACCATACCAATGACAGGCCAGGGGCTGGGGTCTGGAATAAAGTAGTGATCACTGTTTTGGTCGGCTGACATACTGGATCTCCCGTAAGTCTATAGGCCCTGTTATTGTTATTAATGATTACCGCTGTTAATCACTGTAATCAGAGAACAATCCCGTCTGCAAAAACTCGCTTCAGAACAGCTCGAATCAACAACAGTCATCAGGCTATTGAGATAACTGAGCCAACGGGGCGTTCTCTATTTTCATCACGCTGTAGGACAGAGTGATCGAATTAATTCCCTTGGGCAGCTTAGGCGAGATAACAAAACGTAATGGCATTTCGCTTTGTTCACCTCCTGCCAGGGTTTGCTGATTGAAACAAAAACATTCCAACTTATTGAAATACGGGTTTGCTTGCCAGGGAGTTACACTGGGAATAGCTTGCGCACTGACCGGATCGTTACTCCGGTTCAGGGCGGTAAACACCACTTCATAAACTTTCCCTGTTTTTACTTCTAATTTGCTCCCCTGTTTCAAATCGATTTTCCAGGGCAGGCTGGGGTGTACACTTGCATCAAGCTTCACTGTCAGCAGCCGTTCCGTATCACCACTTTCGATAACAGTATCGGGTGCAACCAGTGGCTCAGCCGCTGATCTAACAGCCACTGACTGAATTCCAGCAACCTGGCAAATCAAGTTATACAGCGGAACCAAAGCAAACCCGAACGCAAACATCCCTATCACCAAGCCTGATAGCAGGACCAGTGTACGTCGGTTTTTTTGCTGTAGGTTCTCTTTATCTGTCATCCCTATTTATTCGCCGCCGCAACAAGTACTTCCTGCCAGAAAGGGAAGGAAGTCACCAGCACCAGCAATGCAAAACCTCCCAGCACCAGAGCCAGAAGACCATTCTTTTTTTTAAGATTATGCGGGGTTTTCATAAGTATCCTTCAGTTCTAGCTGTTCAGGTGGAGTCGTCCAGGTATGGAACGCAGGTGGTGAATCCAGATGCCATTCAAGTCCATGAGCGCCCTCCCAGACCTTGGCATCGGCCTTCTTGCCGCCTCGGATAGTCTTAATAACAATATAGAGCAATAACAGATGGCTTAAGCCAAAAATCATCGCCCCGATACTGGAAACCACGTTAAATTCCGTAAACATGACGTTGTAGTCAACAATTCGTCGTGGCATTCCCGCCAAACCAAGGAAATGCTGGGGGAAAAATGTCAGATTAAAACCAATTACATTGACCCAGAAAAAGATCTTGGCCAGCGTTTCGTCGTACATATGCCCTGTCCACTTAGGCAACCAGTAAAACACACCGGCAAACAAGCCGAAGACGGCACCGGGCATCAGGACATAATGAAAATGGGCCACAACAAACATGCTGTCGTGGTATTGCATATCCGCTGGCACCACCGCCAACATCACACCACTCAGTCCACCAAACGTGAACATCAGAATAATCGCCACAGCAAACAGCATCGGGGTTTCAAAGGTCATGGCCCCTCGCCACATCGTAGCAATGAAGTTGAAAATCATCAGCCCGACAGGGATAGAGATAATGATCGTGCCAATCATAAAGTAACTGACCGCCCCCAGAGACATCCCTATGGTGTACTGGTGATGAGCCCAAACCACCATACCTATGGTTGCGACAGCCAACATCGCACCAACCATCGAGCGATAGCCAAACAAAGGCTTACGAGAAAAAGTTGGGATTACATGAGCGAGCACACCGATCGAGGGAAGTAACAGCACATACACCTCCGGGTGGCCAAAGAACCAAAACAAATGCTGGAACAAAACGGGATCACCACCGCCTGCCGCATCAAAAAAGCTGGTGCCAAAATGACGGTCAAATAACAACATGGTTACACCACCCGCTAACACCGGCACCACCAGAATCAGCAAGAAAGCGGTAACTAACCATGTCCAGCAGAACATTGGCATTTTCATCAATGTCATACCTGGCGCCCGCATATTAAGCAGTGTGACGATAATATTAATAGACGCCAGTACTGAAGAGATTCCCAATAAGTGGATAGCAAAAATCAGAAAATCCATCGACATCCCGACCTGCAGGGAAAGTGGAGGATAAAGAGTCCAACCTGTATTTATCTGAGTTCCACCGCCGGGGAAAAAAGGAACAACAAAGGAAAGGATCAGCATGGTTGCCGCTGCAGGAAGAATCCAGAAGCTCAGATTATTCATCCTCGGTAAGGCCATATCCGGCGCCCCGATCATCAAAGGAATCATCCAGTTGGCCAGTCCGGCGGCGGCAGGCATCACCGCTCCAAAAATCATAATTAACGCATGATTGGTCACCAGATTGTTGTAAAGATCCGGTTGTAACAACTGAATCCCCGGCTGGAACAACTCCGCGCGAATCAACATCGCACTGGTTCCTCCAAGGAACAACATGGTCAACGCAAACAGCAGGTAGAGTGTGCCAATATCCTTATGATTGGTACTGTACACCCAGCGACGCCATCCCGTTGGGGCATGGTCATGATGATGGTCTGCAGCCACTGTAGTCATCAATGAAAATCCTCTATCGGTGCTGCTTCACATCAGCGGGTTGAACAATTCTATCACTGCCGCCATCTGCATCATTACCCCAGGCGTTTCGCTCATAGGTAACGATTGCCGCAATCTCCAGATCATTCAGGGAAGCCCAGGGGGGCATAGCCGAACCAGGTTTGCCTTTTAAAACAACCTCAAGATGACCAGCCAGCGCTCCTTTTGCCAGAGCAGAACCTTTCAGTGGAGGGAAGACCGGTGGTAAACCCGCGCCTGTCACCTGATGGCAGGCCGCACATTTGGTGTTATACAGCTCCTCGCCCTTTGCCATTAATTCTTCAAAAGTCCAGGTTTTATCAGAACTGGCCTCTTCAGCCGCTGCTTGCATGATCCCTTTTTGTTCAGCGGTCCAGGCAGCAAACTTTTCCGGAGAAACCGACTCCACAACAATAGGCATCCGGGAGTGCCAGGTTCCGCATAACTCAGCACACTGGCCTCTGAATACCCCCTCTCTGTTAAGGTCTACCCAGGTTTCGGTAACGTAGCCAGGAATGGCATCTTTTTTAACGGCGAGTTCAGGAACCCAAAAAGCATGCAGTACGTCAGCGGATGTATGAAGGAAGCGGATTTTGGTACCCGTCGGTAGTACTAACCTGTTATCCACCTCCCGCAGATAAAGATCCTTGGATTGCTCCTCCGGGACATAACGGCTCTCGACCTTAATTCCATGATCCAGATAATCAAATTCCCACCACCACTGATGACCAGTCACTTTCACATCCAGAATATCTTTGTCATCAGGGACTTCCCAAACCTTTTCCAGCACCGTGTTAGCATTGCTGGCAATGGTTAAATCCACACCCAGCACCAGTGCCGGTACGATGATCCAAGACCAATGGCCAAACCAGGTATCGTGGAATTTCTGATCAGCTTTATAACCGCGACTTTTTCGATGAAAGTAGAGAGAGTAGAAAACAAAAGAAAAAACTATGATGAGCAGTGCAGTGGCAACCTGCATGGTGAGCATATGGATATCATAAATTTCCTGAGCCACCGATGCTGCCGGCTGTGGAAAATTAAGCCCATACTCAGCCCTGGTATGACCAGACCACAACAGAACCGGCGGTAACACCAGCGACCCTCTGCTGATCCAGTACCGACCTTTTTTGGCTTGACCCCTAAAAAATGCAGCAAGAAAACGCATACCGCCCTACCTCCGATGAGACAGCTGTATACTTCTGTATAATTATTTTTTTTATCAGTTATTAACTTAGACGTTGTTTTATAAAGTGCAATGCCAATATTGAAAAAATGATATTTCTCAATATATTAAACCCATAATTTCTGCACTGTTATACCGCTACAAGCGCTATAAACACTGTATTTCTATCTGAATACTGAAATAGCTTGTTCGATAAACATTTAATGTAAATTTTTTGAAGACTGTAGACCCCGTGGCAATAATCAGCGAGACTCTGAAGAATCGGGTAAAGTCAATCCTCCCTTTAATGACTGATCCACAATGGCTAAGCCAGGATACAAAAGGAGCTGTCACATCCTGGCGACGGATGAAAGTGCTATTTTATAAGTGATTAAGTTCCTTAATCATCCCGTTTCAATAGTAGATCAGGCAGGTAATTCAAGACATTTCAGTAGCAAGCACTTTTGACCAAAGAAACGACAAAGGACTAAAGAGAGCATAATGGACTTACTTAGCGGATTCCCTCACACAAGGAGTTCAAGCATGTCAGAACTTAACTCTTCAAAACTAAACACTCTGTCTTGCGAAGCCTGCCGTGCCGATGCACCTCAAGTCAGTCATCAGGAACTGCTGGAACTGAGCAAAGAAATTCCCGACTGGGTGAGTGTATCCAGAAACGGAGTACTGCAACTGGAGCGGTCATTTACCTTCAAGAATTTTCGCGATGCATTGGCGTTTACCAATCGTGTCGGAGAAATGGCTGAAGAACAAGGGCATCACCCAGACCTCCATACAACCTGGGGTAAGGTTACGGTGACCTGGTGGTCTCACAGTATCAAAGGACTGCATAAAAATGATTTTATCTGTGCTGCGAAGACTGATGCGCTGCAATAGTCTCATACGATGCTTAACCAATGTTATCAATCCGGTCAAAGCTAGATGAGCAAGCCCCAGCATCCACAACTGGCGGCCATCGATCTTGGTTCTAACAGCTTCCATCTGTCTATTGCCCGACTCGTGCAAGGTGAAATACAGATGGTTGAGCGCATTGGCGAAAAAATCCAGCTGGCCTCCTCTCTCAACGATGACAGAATACTCTCAGACGACGCTATCTCACGGGGACTGAGTTGCCTGGAACGATTTGCTCAACGTCTTAAAGGAATTCCTCGGGATTCGATTCGGATTGTTGGCACCAACACGCTAAGAGCAGCTCGAAATCGCCAACAATTCATTCAAGCTGCTGAGTCGCTACTTGAATGCCCAGTGGAAGTTATTTCAGGTCGGGAAGAAGCCCGACTAATTTATCTGGGTGTTGCTCATACTCACTCTGATGATCAGGAACGCCGACTGGTTGTTGATATCGGCGGCGGCAGTACTGAACTCACCATTGGTGAACGTTTTTCACCGATGGAGCTGGAAAGCCTCCACATGGGTTGTATCTCCTATAGCCTTCGTTTTTTTTCTAACGGCCAATTAAACAAACAGAGTTTTCAGCGAGCAATCAACGCTGCCCATTCGGAACTACTCAACATCCGCAGTCACTATCTCAGACGTGGCTGGAACGACGTGGTGGGTTCTTCCGGCACCATTAAGGCTGCCTTTCATTTATTGAATCAGGATAAACACCATCATCCTATCACTCTAAAATTTCTGCACTCCTTAAAACAACAGCTTATTGGCTTTGACTCATTAGACAAAATCCAACTACGCGGAATCAAGGACAATAGAGCAGCCATAATGCCCGGGGGTATTGCCATTTTGATAGCTGTCTTCGAAGCGCTGGAAATCGAGAGCATGAGCCATTCGGAAGGGGCTTTGCGGGAAGGACTGCTCTATGATCAAATCGGTCGTCGGCAACATGAGGATGTCCGGGAAAGAACCATAACGGCCTTAATGGAACGATACTTTGTTGATATGGACTATGCCAGCAATGTGGAAACAACCGCGCTTCGATGCCTGGCCCAAACAGAGCTGGACAGTAACGTTAATCGTGAGCTATTGGGCTGGAGCAGCCGTCTTCACGAAATAGGTCTGGCGATATCCCACAGCCAGTTTCAGAAGCACGGCAGCTATCTGATCAGGCACTCAGATTTAGTTGGATTCAACCAAAGAGAACAACAACAGCTGGCCCTATTAGTCAGAAATCATCGCAGGAAGATGGCCCTTTCTGAATTAGAGTCTTTTAATCCCTCACAGCGATTACAACTTCTCTCATTAACCATATTGCTGAGGCTAGCAATTGCCCTTCATCACAGCCGACAACCTGAGCAGGTTCCAGATCTCAAATTAAATCTGAATTCAGGAAAGAAACTAACCCTGAAGTTTCCCAAGGACTGGCTTGAAAGCCACCCTTTGACCCAAGCAGACCTGGAGCAGGAAGCGGGCTATCTAAAAGCCATCGGTGTAACGCTGAAATTCAATTAACAGGTGACACCGAACGGGCACTGGATCGATATTAAAATTCTCCGCCATCACTCCATGACGGCTGAGTGCCACTAAACGCTACTTCTTCGGTCTGAAAGGCTTGATAACTTCCTCGTTGCACTCAAGATAAGGCCCTTCCATCAAGTCGATACAATAAGGAACCGCAGGAAAAACAGCGTCCAGACATTCACGAATAGACTTAGGTTTCCCCGGTAGATTGATAATCAGACTATCTCCACGCAAGCCCGCAGTCTGTCGTGAGAGAATAGCAGTAGCAACAAACTTCAACGACTCGGCACGCATGAGCTCACCAAAACCCGGCATCATTCGATCACAAACAGCTTCAGTAGCCTCTGGAGTGACATCCCTTTTGGCAGGACCGGTACCACCGGTGGTTACCACCAAACTGCATTGCTGCTCGTCGGTCATCTTAATCAGGGTTGATTCAATAACCGCTTGCTCATCAGGAATAACCTCGTATACCGGCTCCCATGGAGAGGTCAGGTATTCATTCAGGGTCTCAATAATCGCCTTACCTGAGACATCATCATAAACACCGGCGCTGGCCCGATCGCTAACAGTTACAATACCGATTTTTGCTGTAGTCATGTTCTTTACCTTTAACCTCTGAACCGATGCAGATCCCTGACGGGAAATTCGCTCCTTCCCGCCAGGGAAAATACTTGGCCGCTACGCTACCGGGGATCTGGGGGCAAAGCAATAAGGTTGTTCTCAAGTTACCGCTGAAGCGTAAAATAAAGAACAGATCAGGCTATTTCACACCAGCCATCGGTCTAATATTTGACTAAATACTCTCCTTGACGTAATTTCTTGACCGAGTGAAATATTAGCACTCTAAAATTGGAATAAACACGCGAAGGAGATACCGCAATGGCTGTCGATATTTTTATTAATATGGGCGATAAGATTAAGGGTGAGACTAAAGACAAAGAACAGTCCAAAGGCAAAGACATTGACGTTTTAGCCTGGAGCTGGGGAATGTCTCAGTCAGGTTCTTTCCACACCGGTGGCGGTGGTGGTGCCGGTAAAGTTAACATACAGGATCTGTCTTTCACTAAGTACCTGGATACGGCAACGACGCCGATAATGCTTCATTGTTCACAAGGTACCCATATTGATAAATGTGTATTGTTGTGCCGTAAAGCAGGGGAAGGTGCACAAAAGTACATGGAAATCACCATGGAAAAATGCATCATCACATCCGTTTCCAGCGGAGGCAGTGGTGGTGAAGACCGGCTAACGGAAAATGTTACCCTTAATTTTGCCAAAGTTAAGGTTGAGTACTTTGTTCAGGATGATAAGGGTAAGACTTCATCTGCTGGCGAGTACGGTTGGGATATCGAGGCGAACGCTAAAGTTTAGGTTTGTTGATCTGAAGCTGACAAGCTGTCCGTCTGGAACATCTTACTAATAGATTGCCAATGGGTCATCTTCATAATCATAGCCTTTTTCTTTAAAGCAGCACCTCTACAAGTATAGAACCTTGAAGGGTTCTCTTTTTCCTTCAAGGTTCTCAGAAATCTGTAAGTTGATATTTTTATTACCTTTTTTAGTTTTCACATACCTTCATATAACAATTAAAAATATTCATTGTTTATTAATCACTTTATACAGTGATCCTGGTGACATTGGCAGCGTTACAATTAAACAATAGCCATTGCAAGTCTGAAGTTAGTAACAGGCACACTGATCTCTGCTGTCGGACTGACCTCTGAGCAACGGCCTAAACTCTCAAATAGACTTTTATTCGGTTTCCCCATTTAAGATCTCCGCATAGTTAAGCATCTGAAGCGGTGGCGGCAGTTTCAACTGTTTCACGGCATCAAGATTGATCTGGAACGAAAAGCGCGATAACGGTCCCATTGAAATGCGGGCGGGGGGAATTTTATCTACCAGAATCTGCTTTACCTTGTGAGCGGTAAAACGGCCGATTCCCTGATAGCGACTGACTAAACCTGCTAAAGCACCAGTAGACATCAACTGCTCAGTAGAAGCGAATGTAGGTAACCCCAGCCTCATCGCCTCAGGTATGATTCTTGTCTTAGCTTGACTGCCAAGAAAGGAATCAGGTGGCAGGTACAACCATTGGGCTCCCTGGTTCTTCAACTGACTCAGTAGTTCTTCGGCTCCATCAACCACTGGCTTGTTATTGGCGTCCAAATGAAACGCGTTAGCGACCACCTTAAAACCCATTTCCTCACCCAGTTTTCGGATGTCTTCTACAAAAACGACTGAGTTCTTTTCTGTCGGTGTATAGAGTATTCCCAGCGTATTAAAGGGTCGGTACGATTCTATCGCGCGTATCTGTGTCTCGATCGGAACCGTAACCGTAACGCCGGTCACATTGCGATTAGAAGAGCTCATGTCCTCGACAATTTTTGCTCTGACGGGCGCTGCGACCAGAGTGAAGACAACAGGAATATCAGTGATATGGTTATTTGGATCAATGCTGTCGTAAGCTCCCAGAACACCCAGAGTTACGGTAGTGCCCCAGGTGTAAACCAGATCCGGCTTTTGCTGTCGAATCTCTTGAACAAACCCCGGAAGCTTGGATTTATCCCGATTGAGATTACGCCAGGTATATTGCACATCAATCCCCTGCTCCCGAAAGTAATCCTGAAAGCCTTTCTCTACCGCTGTCTCCCCACGATACAAGATGCCATAAATCCTTAAGGGATCCGCATTGCCGAATTCAGACAATCCCAACAACATCAGCAGGCATAATGATAGTTGGCGGCTCATACCGAAACCTCTTGTCGCTCACGACTGAGCGCTATCGAAAGAGCAAATAACACACCACTAAGCATCAGTAGCAGGCCAATTCCGACCAAAGCTCCCTGGTAACCCTGATAGATCACCAGAACACTGGCCAGCAAGGGTCCTAACGCATTGCCGAGTCGTTCTAACAATCGATAGACACCGTATACGGCATCACTACCAAATCGTTGAATTTCGTCATCACAATGGTCTGCAACCAAAGCACTCTGAGAGGCAATGGATAAAGCCTGACCAACCCCCAGCGAGCAGATTAGCGCCAGGACTGCCCAACTACTGTCTGACACCATCAAAGCCAACCCACCTATTCCTGAAACACATAACCCGGACGCCACCAGTTTTTCACGACCTGAGCAGCTATTTCCCACCCCTGCGGCCAGCGGTACGATAATAACCATCAATACGGCGTAGACCATCAGCAAACGCCCCGCCATCGCTTGAGTCCCCTCGGTGGAAAGGATATACAAGGGTAATAAATAAAAACAGATACCGGTTAAGCCTATTTTTGCAGGCATGGCCGCCAATCCAGCCAATGACATAAATCGTCGATTCAACAACAACTTAGTCATAACAGATAGTTTCAGCGCACTGCTACCACGCCTCTGCTGGGATGCCCCTCGGATACGATCATCCTTAGGAAGTCGCCAGATTACGATCATCGCTACCAAAGCTAACGCAGCAGCCACCGAAAAGGATTGTCGATAGCCGATATTATCGGCCAGAATTCCACCAATAGACGGACCACAAATCGTTGCAACCATGATCGCCCCAATGAACAATGCGAACCCTTTCGCTCGATTACTCGGACTTGAATGGTCAAGAATAAAGCCTTGAGCAGCAACGAAAACCAGTGCATAGCCAAGCGCACAAGCGGATCGCCACAGCAGCAGCTGATAAAAGTCCAGCGCCAACGCTGTACCTAAAAAACCCACTGACGCGATCAATGCCCCCAGCAGCATGGTGCCACGTCTTCCAAAGCGTTCACTCCAAACTCCCAGATAGGGTTGTCCCACAGCGACGATCAGCATAAACAGAACAATGGGTAAACCAATGGCAACCTGCGGGGAGAGTCCGGGTATCGGAACCAGCAACTGACTGATATACCCGGGCAAAAACGGGCGAGTCAGTTCTTCAGCAAGAATAAATATAAATAACGGCGCTCTAATTCTGTTCATGACGCCGCCGACCTCGGCCTTCTCCTGCTGAGAGGAAGAAGTGACTACCGGAGAGTGATGAGTGTCCAGGACCTGAGGGCGCAGGAACTGGTATCGACGAGTTAAATTGTCCCAGACATCATCTGTTTTAATAGCTCGAACTCTGTCTTTTAACAGCAGGTATTTTTCCTGCAATTCATCGAGTGCCAGATCAATTTTTCCCATTGAACGGCCAAGCTCACCATCAGCACTCGCATTGATACGGCCCCGAAAGTCTCTTTCCCTGACTCGGGCCAGAACACTGGAATAGGCATCAATAGTTGACTCCAGCTGAGCGCCGGACATAAAACTAAGTAACTCGCGAGTAAAGAAAAGGGCCACAATCAGGATTACCAGAATATCCAGCATCACTTCCGTCAATAACTGATCGATAAAAACACTGCCGATTCCGATATGCAGCATTCCAAGCATTTTCAGCCCCGTATCTGCCTCAATCCCTTGACCTTCAACGGGGCGATATTCACCATCAGGTTGTGCTATGACCCTTTCACTAAAAATAGGCACAGAAATAACATATTGATTTCCAACGGTGATTACTGGGTTTTCAACATCCACTGAAAAACCTTGGAGAGCAAATGCGGCAGGCTGTTTAAAATACTGTTGATTCACAGCTGGCAGCTCACCAGACAAAAACAGCACCTCTCCCTGTCGATCAGTCGCTGCGATGTAATCAAACTCAGGGTGCTCTGCAATCACAGCAGCAAAAGCCTGATTAACGGCGTAGAGCTGATCGTAAGCAATCCCCAGATCGACAGCCTTGACGATCAGTCGGTTAATCCCCTTCCCTACTGTCTGAGCTTTCTTTGCAACTTCAGGTATCAACGCTTGCTCAAACTGTTTCTGCGAGTAATAAGAGGTTAGCGCCAAACACAAAGTAACAATGATCAGAATAAACCCCGTCACTTTCCAATACATCCGCTTTAGGTAAGTGGCATCCATTACTAAGACTTTACCTCCAGCGTCTGATGAATCTGCTCTAACTCTTTATCGACTTTAGCAATGGCATCACTCAACTCAGAAACATCAGCCATCGCTTTCAGATCCTTATCTAACCTCCTTATCAGCGGTGGTAACCCTGAAAAAATAAGCAACATGGCAAACAGTAAAACAGCTATCGCTATCAACAAAAGCTCCTTACCCATGACAGCCGCTGCATTCATATGATCAGGGGAATAAGCCAAGGCAACGTAGCCAACCCTAAGATCAAAACTGTTACTTAATGCCCGACCAGTAATATTCAGATCAGCCCCTTCAATAAGCCATCCTTCTCCGCTGGTACTCGCCGTTTTTAACCAGTCGGAGTCAACCCGGCCACCCATTTGATCCGGGACGGTGCTGTAAAGAATCTTACCTTTGGTATCGAAGACTATTATCTGGCGGATAGAATCAGCTGCCGCCTGTTCGGCTTCAATCAGTGGCTGCAGGGTGGAAATTTCTGAAAAGGAAAGCCCTAAAGCCAGTGAGGAAACCACATTTCGATCAATATCATCAGCGACAACCAACACTCGTGACTTGAGCATTTCTGCTGTTGTCGCACGAAATTTAAAGTAATTCAGCAGCGTTGACATTCCTATCGCAAAAATAGAGACCACCAATGCGACTATAATTAATCGCCAGCCTGTTGTTTTCATTAATCACCATTACAGATATGACTCGACTGATGAGATTTACTACCAAGCCTGATTTTAACTACCTGCTGAGTCTAGCATGAGGATAACGAAGGGTTAGCCAATTTAATATCCATCATCCGAATAATTGTCTTTTCCGTAACCGCTTGTTTAGTTTATTGTAATTCGTTAGGAATAAGTGGATCGATAACCAGTTTTAGAGACATGCTTTGCAGATTCAACGAACAATAAGAAATATCCGGATGCAGACTGTCCTTATGGCATGGGGGAGATATGTCAGAACAGAACGATAATCATCGGCCATTGCCCACTGATGACCAACCCAGGACTGTTGTTACGCCTAAGACAGTTACGCCTGAGACAGTTACGCCTGAAACTGTTAAACCTGAGGCGGCGCAGACAGCAATGGACCAAGGCAACAATGATGGAACTCGACTGCTTTCTGAAACTGATGGTAACGCTACAAAATTCTGTGCTCCTGAGACCCCAGACTCTCAAAAGATTAACCCCGATGGGACGGTAGTGGTAAACCGGACATCAGAGGAAACAACCAGAGTCTCTGCATTAGCTTTGTCCAAGGGACATCGGCTCCATGAGTATCGAATTGATTCAGTGCTGGGACAAGGTGGGTTTGGTATCACCTACCTGGCAACTGACATCAATCTAAAGGCAAAGGTCGCCATTAAAGAATACCTTCCTGAAACGTTTGCTTATCGCCGTGACGACACGATGGTCACCGCACGGACTGGCGATGATGAGCACATCTATCACCTTGGGCTGGAAAGTTTTCTTGCTGAAGCTCGTATATTAGCTACATTTCGTCATCCAAACATCGTTCGCGTGGCGCGATTCTTTGAGGCTAATAATACTGCCTATATTGTCCTTGAATACGAGCATGGACAACCGCTTAAACGCTGGCGACAAAAGCACTCTGCTATCTCTGAACTGGACTTTCTCAACCTGCTGCTGCCTCTGATGGACGGGTTAGATGCAGTTCATGAATCCGGCTATCTTCACCGTGATATCAAGCCAGACAATATTTATGTGCGTGATGAAGACGGTAGCTTCCTGTTGTTGGATTTCGGTGCAGCACAGCACGCGACACAGAGCGCTGAAAATGAACTGTCCTACGTCTGTACTCCTGGATACGGCCCTATAGAGCAGTTTACTGACGGTCTGCTTCAAGGTCCCTGGACAGATATCTATGCTTTGGGAGCAACCCTGTATTGGTTCGCAACCGGCCGCAAGCCCATGGATGCAGCCCAGCGAACGGGGAATACCGATCCTTTGGAAAAAGCCGCAGTTATTTGTGACGGCCAATACAGTCCGGAGTTTCTTGAAGCAATAGACTGGGCCTTGTCACCTTTGCCGGAAGATCGACCCAAAGATCTGACAGAGTTTCGTAATAAACTGTTTGCTGCTCACCAGACAAGTCTTGGCTTGCAGGAAGCATTACAGGAAAACACCGACGGAGAAGCCGTTGCGTTCGATGAGACGGGGCCATCAATCCTGACTCATCCGCGCCTCTGGCCAAAACGCCTGGCTCGTTTTGGTCGGGCAATGAGGCGTCCGGCATCCTGGCCCATTGCGGTAAAACTGATGCTGGCAATGCTGGCTACGGCTTTGCTGCCGATGATCATTACCGCCTATTTTAACTTACAAGGAAGCCTCGCCAGCGTCTCACGCGGTGAGCTGCAAAACCTGGAACAGCTCGCGCAAAGTACGGCTGGTCGGATTTCCCAGCTATTGGGGGACAGCAAAAATCTGGCAAACTATCTGAGTGGTGATGAGGATTTCGTCCGTTTTCTAAGCAACCCTCAAAGTAGCGTAAAACAGCAATTGGCTGCAAAGTTAGAAGGCTTAATCGATATCGATAATCAGGTGTTAACTTTTCTCAGCCGTCCTGTCGATAATGAGAAACAAGCATTAAAACGTAAATTGAACGGACTGATTAAAGCCAACCCTGATGTACAGTTGGTCATGGTCATGGACACCAAAGGAACGGCCCTGATCTCCAGTAACAATCAGGTAATGGGGAGAAACTTTTCCTTTAGAGAATATTTTAAAGAGGCGATACAGGGCAACCCTCACATGACCGGTATTGTCGTCGGTTCAGTTGCAGGGCAGGCAGGAGTTTTCTATTCCAACCCGGTATTTGATTCCAACAACAATATTATCGGAACGGTCGTGTTACGAATTCTAGCCTCTTCCGTCTCCAAGATACTGTCAGAGGCTACAGAAGGAAGCTCTCAGGTACCCTTTCTCATCGATGGCGATGGGGTCATTGTTCGCCATCCCGATACCCGCTTCCTGTACCACAGCCTGATACCTCTCAGCCAGGAGAAGCAACAGGAAATAAAAGCAGACCAGCGCTTTCGCCGGTCAGAGGTCAACAGCATAAACCAGCCAATACTGGCTAAGGCGATGATCGGCAGTCAGCAAAGAGGCAGTGTCAGTTATCAGTCTAAACTTAACAACACAGCCGAGATTGCCGGTTATGCACCTGTACCGGGTCACGACTGGGTCATTGGGCTGGTGGAAACCCGTGACTATTTTGAGGCGCCTCTGAACAAACTGTTCATGATGGTAATTTACAGCATGGTCGTTGTTGGGCTGATATTTATGTTCCTGGCAATGTTGTTTTCCCGCAGTATTGTACGCCCCATTGAAGCACTCACTGCAGCAGCCCATGCGCTAAAGAGTGGCGACTACGAAAACGCCAATGTCGCCGTTAAAAGTACTGATGAAGTGGGCCAGCTGTCTCGGACGTTCAACATACTGATTGACGTATTACGACAACGCGAACATGAGCAAAAGCGGGCTGATGATGAAGCCAAGCGGCAATTGCGCCAACAGTCCTAAGGGTGGCAATCTGTTAAATAAAAACCAGGTGTTAAATGAAATTTGCGTATTGAATAAAAACAGGAAAAGGCACTGATGTCGAACACAATCAGAAGTAGCGTCAACCCTTTGAAGCCTTCTCAAACGGCAGCCTCTCCTGCCCACCCAGAATTACCTGATTTCGGATTAGCCGCCACCCCAGAAAACTGGGAAGAGTATGATGCCCTGGCAGAACAGTTTGCAGATCGATTTACGGATCTTTTCGAGCTACGTCAGTTTGAATATATTCACCCGATTCACTTACAGCCGGAGACTCCGGCAAGGTTCCAGCACCCCTACCCGGTCAAGATCTCCTATTCAGACTGGGGAGATCCAGAAAATCCGGTCCTCATCTGTTGTGGTGGTGTGGCCAATTCGGCAATGCGCTTCAATTACCTTTCGGCCGACCTCCAGCATACTCACAGAATTATCTGCATGGACTGGGTTGGACGGGGGTTGTCCGGTTGGATGGCAGATCAGGCTGACTACTCGTTAGCAACCTGTGTTGAACAGCTTCGTCAATTGATTGAACACCTGGGAGTCAGTCCCGTCTCTCTGCTGGGCTCTTCATTAGGGGGAAGTGCAGCCATTGAACTGGCATCCAGACATCCTCAACTCGTGCAGCAGATAATACTTAACGATATCGGCCCTTATATTCCCAAAGAACGCCGCCAACGAAGAGCCGAAACGCTGGCTCGACATTATGTGTTCCGTGATCCCGCCGACTTGATGCGCCGAGTAGGAGTATCGCAAAAAAACGATGGTCCGATCAGTGACGACATTCGCTTTATTATTACCTTTCATCAGACTCGCTGGTCAAATAAAGATAATGGCCGAACTTACCGACACGATGTTCGAGCAATGCAAGCGTATAAAGTTGATGCCCAGCAGGACCTGGATCAGTGGCACCACTGGCACAATATCCGATGTCCGGTATTACTTATCCATGGTCTGTTGTCGAATGCCTTATTGAGCACGACCATTACAAAAATGCGCAACAGCCATCCTACAATGGCCGTCATGCACGTACCGGACACCGGACATACTCCGGTTCTTTGTGACCGCCACCAAACAGAATTTATCAAAGAATGGCTGATATATGGTGACAGTGGGGTCAAAGAGTGGTCTGTACTCCATGCTCCAACAAGAATCCCCATCAAAGACAAAAAATTACTTCGACAGCAATCTTTGAACCTTCAAACACCGAAGGTTTCCCTCAGATCGACTGACTTCAAATCGCAATAACTCAGCATTACCGACTAATAGTCGCTCTTCCCCACCCAGCAAACTATAAAGCACCCGTCCAACCCCTTTACTGCCAACAAGCAATAAACGTTGATCCTGGGGTTGATCTAAAAAGGAGGAAAACCACTCCAGTGCTCTTTGCATACGCAACCTGAATTGAGCCTCAGACTCCCCCCCAGGAGGAGTTTGCCGATCATGTAGCAGGGGTTCAGTGTCAATAATCGGTTGCTTATTCCATTCTCCCAAAAGACGTTCCTTCAGCAACGGACTCTCGGCAATTGATACCCCTTCCAACACTCCACTAATCAGTAAAGCGGTCTGCCGTGTTCGGATGAGAGGGCTGGTTAAAACCTTACCAATATCCAGATCCATCTTTCGAATCTGCTCACCCAGCTGAAAAGCCTGTTTGCATCCTGTTTCTGTCAACGGGACATCAACATCCCCTCCACAACGCAAACCTTGCCGATTCAGCTTAGTTTCCGCATGGCGGACAAAGTAAAAACTAATGGCCTGCTCTGGTGAAGACTTCATTTACGGACGGCTTATTCCTGTTCTGTTCAATGCCAGGCAACCTCTCTAAATTAGAGGTTTTAAGCAAGTAATTGCCATTTAATTTTGTTTTTTTCAGCCCATTTATAAAAGCTGTGTTCAAAATCCACTAAACCCCCAGATACTGTTTGTGAAGCTCAGGCTCTTTTTGTAATTGCCTGGAGTCTCCCTCCCATGCGACCTGCCCTTTACTGATAATGTAATTACGATCGCAGACTGAAAGCAGCGCATGAATATCCTTATCCACAATAATTGTTGCTATTCCGGTCTCTTTGATATCTTTGATAACTGACCAGATTTCCCTCCGAAACAAAGGTGCCAGCCCTTCAGTCGCCTCATCAAGAATCAGTAGGTCTGGGTTAGTCATCAGCGCCCGGGCAATCGTCAACATCTGCTGCTCACCTCCGGACAACTGATTCCCCATGTTATCAATGCGCTCCTTCAGACGGGGAAAATATTCCAGTATCCGATCCAGTGGCCATTCATTTCGTCCATCCGGCCCGGGCCGGGCAGCCATAATCAGGTTTTCTCTAACACTAAGGTTAGGGAAGATTCCGCGATCTTCCGGAACGTAGGCAATTCCCAGTTGGATGATCTTATGTGTTGGCCAGCGAGTTGTATCCTGCCCCCGAAAGCATATACGGCCGGAACGAGCAGGAGTTAATCCCAGCAACGACCTTAGGGTCGTTGTTTTGCCCATACCATTGCGCCCCATCAGGCTGATTGTTTCTCCGGCACGAATAATCAGGCTGATTCCTTTAAGAACATGACTGTCCCCGTAATAGGTATGTAAGTCTTTGGCCGTAATGAGAACATCAGCTGGGGTATCAGGCCCGGAAGCATTATGCCTAGATAAGCCCTCTGCCAGCCCCCGTTCCTCAACAGAACTGTCAGCCGCTATCTCAGTATTTGTATTTGCATCAACATCTATATCAGAAACCACATTAGCATTCATGCCGCATCCTCACTACTCCCCAGATAAGCTTCCTGAACCGCAGTACTGTTGCGAATCTGTGCTACATCACCGGTTTCCAGTTCTGCTCCATTAACCATGACTGTCAGACGATCCGCCACCGCAAATACCGCATCCATATCATGCTCAATCAAGATCAGAGTGTGCTCTTTGGCGAGTTCCTTCAACAGCTCAGTGATTTTCAGAGACTCTTCACTCCCCATCCCTGCCAAGGGCTCATCAAGTAATAGCAGCTCCGGCTCGGTGGCCAGCATCATGCCAATTTCCAGCTGCCGTTGCTCACCGTAACTCATGGAAGATGCCTGTATATTTCGTCGTTCAGCAAGCCCGCATAACTGTAAGGCCCGATCAGTTCGGCGATGAACTTCTCGCAGATGTCGAGCCGGGCGGATAAAACGCATAGAGCTGGACAACCGTGACTGGGCACCGACCCAGCAGTTTTGGAAGCAGGTAAAATCAGCAAAGATATTGGTTTTCTGGAAACTACGGCCAATCCCTATGCGGGAGACTTTGTCCGACGTAGCCTGGGTAATATCATAATCTTTAAAGAATATCTTACCGCTTGAAGGTGCAAGCTCACCAGATAACAGATTGATCAGGGTGGTTTTACCTGCACCATTGGGTCCTAATATCCCGTGAGTTACACCTCGTTCAAACGAAAGAGAAACTTCATGAGTTGCCTGAAGACCACCAAAGTGTTTACACAAACCTTCAGTACGCAGAATAACCTCGCTCATACTGGCACTCCTGTTTTTCTATTCAAAGTGATTGCTCCCGAACGTCAACGGTTGCCGGTGTATCCCCGCTATTCTGACTAACATCAGCGTATTCTTTCGAGGTGAACAGGCGATTACTGAGTCGATACAACAGCCCTGCAATACCCTTTGGCAGAAACAACACGACAGCAATGATGATCCCCCCCATCAACAGCTGCCAGTGCTCAGTAAAATTAGGTAAAAAGTCCTGCAACAACACGATGACAAAAGCACCAAGAATTGGACCAAATAAGGTCCCCATCCCACCAAGTATGACAATCACCATCACGATCCCGGATTCGTGCCACCCCAAATAAGCGGGTGTCACATACCCCGTGTGAGCAGCTTCCAAAAACCCAGCGATCCCGGCCAGAGTTCCGGCAATAACAAAACTCACCAGTTTGTAACGCTGAACGGGGTAGCCAAGCGCCCTCACTCTCGATTCATTGGCCTTGATCGCTACAATGACATGACCAAAAGGCGCCTTGAGAATCATGCTCAGAATCAAGTAGACAGCCACCATCCAGGCCAATACAAAATAGTAGAAATTATGCTCATCTTCGAGATCAATTAACGAAGTGGAGCCGATTAATATCTCCGGTTTACTGAACAGAAAAATACCATCGTCGCCACCAAAATCCGGAGACTCAAAAAAGAAGTAATAGAACATCTGAGCAAAAGCCAGAGTCAACATGATGAAATAAACACCGGATGCTCGAATACTTATCCATCCAACCAGCAGAGCAACCAATGCAGAACAAGACAGCACCAACACCAGCGCGATCCAAAAATTGATGCTGTCGGCATCCTGGAAAAAAATAGCCAGGGTATAACCACCGATACCAAAAAAAGCGGCATGTCCAAAACTGATTAAACCGGTATAACCAATCAATAAGTCAAGACTGATGGCAAAAATGGACAGGATCATTATCCGTATCAACAGGCCGACGTAAAACTCACTGCCGACCAGAGGAAACAGCACTAATGCTGCCACACCAAGGCAGAGGAAAATCAGGATAGGACGAGTTAGCGTATACATTTTTTTCTCCTTATCCTTTGCCAAATAGACCTTGTGGTCGCCAGAAAAGAACCAAAGCCATAAGCGCGTAAACAACCATGCTGGCCATCTCAGGTAGTAACACCTTGCCAAACGTATCAGCAAGACCAATCAACATCGCACCAATAAAAGCGCCCTTAATCGAACCGATACCTCCAATAACAACCACCACAAAGGAGATAATCAGCACTCCATCCCCAATACCGGGGTAAACCGTATTGACCGGAGCCGCCAACATGCCCGCCAGCGCTGCAAGCGTAACCCCAAGGCTAAACACCACTGCAAACAAGCGGTTTACGTTGATACCCAATGACTGCACCATTTCTCGGTTACTGGCACCGGCACGGATAGTCATACCCAGTCGGGTTTTTTGAATCACCCAATACATAGCTAATGCGATAACGATACAGCTGGCAGAAATCAGTAATCGATAAACCGGATAAGCCTGGTTTTCAGTCAGCTGAACAGAGCCGCTGAAGGCTTGAGGGACAGCCACACTGTGAACATCACTGCCCCATAACATACGTTGCAGTTCGTTAAAAATCAGAATCAGCGCATAAGTCAGAAGTACCTGATACAAATGATCACGCTGATACAGGTAGGAGATGGCTAAACGTTCCACAGCGTAGCCCACCACCAGAGTGACGGGAATGGCCAGTAAGATGCCATACAGAAAATTATCAGTCAGACTGGTAAACCAAAATGCCAGATAGGAACCAATCATATAAAAGGAACCATGAGCCAGATTGATGATCCCCATGATACCGAAAATCAAAGTCAGTCCGCTGGCCACCAAAAACAACAAAAAGCCGTATTGAATTCCGTTCAACAGCTGTATCAAGTAGAAGGAACTGTCCATACCACCCCTTTAAATGTTGGCTAATTAGAAATCGACGATAACGACCCTGACAAAATCCTGGTATCTGCAGGTACGGTAGTATTAAGTACAGCAAGACCTTCAACTGACGGGCTTCCGGCGAGTTAACGGCCGGAAGCATCTATCAGCTGCCAACGATCATCAACAATCACAAACAGCAATAGCAAGAATCAACAACTCTAGAGGTCAGGCAATTTTGCAACCTTCAGCAGGGTCTTCCAAAGCTTCTTCAACCGTGCGAAGGACCTTGTTTTCACCGTTGACCACCTCCCGCAGATAAATGTTCTGAACAGGATTATGGGACTTGGAAAAAGTAAACTTACCCCGGGGGCTGTCAATGGTGCTGCTTTCCATAGCGGCAATCATCTCGGCCCTGGCACTCGTGTCCCCTTGAACAGCATTCATCCCCTGAATCAACAGATCACCCGCATCGTAGCCTTGTACCGCATAAACATCGGCATGACGCCCAAATGACTTTTTAAATGCATCCCGAAAACGATGATTGGCAGGAAGGTCAAGACTGTCAGCATAGTGTAACGTCGTCCGAACTCCTTCGGCAGCAGCGCCCTGTGCGCCGGTTACCCCCTCAGTCAGGAATCCAGCCCCATAAAGAGGAATTTTTTTGTTCAGACCTGCAGCCGCATAATCCTTCACAAACTTGACTGCTCCCCCGCCAGCATAGAAGGTAAACACCGCATCCGGCTCGAGTGCCGCAACTTCTGTCAAATAGGCTTGAAACTCTACCTTAGGGAAAGGCGTAGGAATCTCTTTGACAATGGTGCCTCCACCCGGGAGAAATGATTGCTTAAAGGCAGCGGCAACCTGCTTGCCAAAACCGTAGTTCCAATACATCAGTACGACACGCTTGTGTCCATCTTCCAGTATCGCTTTGCCGCCCGGGAAGCCCGGTTGATAACTGGAAAACGAAGTACGGAAGATATTTGGTGCACAGAGGGAACCGGTTAGCTGATTGGCTCCGGCATTTGGAATGACGGTAATAATGCCGTCTTTTCGAGCCATTTTCACCATCGCCATACCCACCACGGAATGGACCGGACCTACGAGAAAATCGACTTTCTCCTTCTTAATTAATTTGCTGGTCAACTCCGGCGCTTTGGGTGGTTTAGCTTCACTGTCGATACTGACAAACTCGACCTCACGCCCACCTAATTTCCCACCCGCCTGCTGTATTCGTAACTCCAATGCATCCTTGATATTGGTGCCCAGCTTTGCATATGTTCCCGTATAAGGCAGAAGCAATCCCACCTTTACTTTTGCCTGTCCGCCGATTGCAAATGCTGATGGAAAAATAGCTGACGCTGCCGCAAGCCCCGCAGCCCCCTTTAGGACAGTGCGACGGTTTATTCCTGCTTTATCTAAATTGCTCATTGGATGCTGCTCCTGAGTTAAATTGCCTGTTATTGTTTTACAGCAGTTATTTCTTAAGTCAGTTGGCCCCCACAACAGATTTTATGAATTGCGGACGTCAGCGATCTCTTGAGATGGTTTCAGTCTCCAGTACAAAATCATTAAGGATTGATCCTAAAAGCCCCTTGATCAGTAAGACTGATCAACAAGAGGCACGACAGAAGAGCCAGCAAGCACAGACATCACTGAGCTTCCTGAGATTTCAGCCCTTTCAATTCAAAGCGTTTGATTTTTCCGGTAGGTGTTTTGGGCAGTGTATCGACAAACTCGATCCATCGAGGGTATTTATAATGAGCAAGAGTCTGCTTTACGTACTCTTTGATTTCCTGTTTTAATTCATCTGAAGGTGTATGACTGCCATTGAGCACAACATAGGCCTTGGGCTTGACCAGTTTTTCGTTATCTATATCCGGCACTACTGCGCATTCCAGTACCGCTTTATGCCCGATAATGCAGGCTTCAACTTCAATAGGAGATACCCAGATACCCCCTATCTTTAACATATCATCACTGCGACCGGAGTAATAAAAGTAACCATCTTCATCACAGGAGAATTTATCGCCGGTATTCTGCCACTCACCCAACATAGTCGCCTGAGTTTTTTCGTGCTTATTCCAGTAATAAGCTGCGGCGCTATCACCTTTTACCAATAAGGTTCCTACTTCGCCAAAGGGGACATCCTGCATATTTTCGTCAACGATCCGAGCGTTATAACCCGGTACCATTCGACCAGTACTTCCCGGTCGGCAGCAGCCAGGCTGATTAGCAATAAAAATGTGAGTCATTTCCGTAGAACCGATTCCATCTAGAATCTCCACACCAAATCGCTCATGCCAGCGTTTGAAAATATCTGCGGGTAGAGACTCTCCTGCAGAAACACCAAGACGCACACCGTTCAGCGCCCCTTCTTCTTCCAGCATCTGAGCATAGAGTGTGGGAACCCCAAAAAAGAGCGAAGGCTTATGGCCTGCGATGACCTCAAAGACGGCATCTGGTGTGGGACGCCCAGGATGATAAACAGCTGTTGCCCCGACGCTAAAAGGAAAGTAAAGACCGTTTCCAAGGCCATAGGCAAAAAACAGCTTGGCGGCGGAAAAGCAGATGTCATTCTCTTTGATTCCCAGTACCTGTTGACCAAATGTCTCGGAGGCAAAGATCATGTCATGCTGAAGATGGACGGTTCCCTTGGGCTCACCAGTGGTACCTGAGCTATACAACCAGAAACAGGCATCATCACGATTGGTAGGCGCCGTCTCCAGCTCGGCGGGATGTTGAGCCATTTCATCGGCCCAGCTTAACTCGTCACCAACCGCCTCACCATTAACGACGATCACATGCTGAAGAAAAGGAAGCTCTCCTTCAATACCCTCAATACTCTCTTTTAAGGCAGCATCAATCACCAAAACCCGAGCACGGCAGTCATTAAGAAAATACTGATAATCCTTGGGCCGCATCATAGTATTGAGACAGACAGGTACGGCCCCCAGTTTTATTGCTCCAAAAAATGCCTGAGGGTAGGCCTCAGTGTCCAGCATGAGCAACGCAATTCGCTCTTCCATCCGAACATCCAGGCTCTTTAACAGATTTCCAAAACGGTTTACACCCTGTTGAATCTGTGAATAGGTAAGGCTTCGATCCTCACAGATGACAGCAGTCTTTTCCCCTCGCCCTTCACGAACATTGCGATCAACAAAATAGTCGGCGGCATTATAGAAGGCCATATGGTGCGAACAGTTACTGCTATTTAAACGATGAGTACTTAAACGATTAGTACCGGCTCCGGGCTGCATGATCTATCTTCTCCAGTCGGTAGGACTCGGCCTCTTTCAACACATGGCAGTCAGTCCACTTTTTATTATGTATATCCACTGAATTCATATGGATACACACAAATTCCATGCCAGATATGAATTATAATTCACTAAAACTTGTAATCTGTTGATAAAAAAGGATAAAAGAATTCAACAGCTGTCATTGATTCAGGGATGGAAATAAATCTCCAGGGCTCAATCAGCTTTTGCGTGTAAACATTTGATTAAAGGTGTAAAGAAATAGAAAAATCATCGGGGATAACTGCAAGGATTAGACGAGAGAGCCCTGTTGCGCGAGAAAAAGCGGAGAAAAGAACAGAATAATTGGCAGAAGATCTGTACCCGATCACTTTTGAACCGTCCTTAACACTCATGAAATATAGTGCTTGACTAAACACTCCTGCTCTGTATGAAATAGAGGAGCTTCCCAGCCTCCTTAAGACTAAGAAAAAGCATTTTTGTCCTGGTTACAGGCAAACAAAAACCACTGGTTAGGGCACCCGTGTTTGAGAGGGCTTCTATTGAAAAGAGTCTTAGCCGGGAGGACTCATATCCCAGGGTGCTATATTAAGAACACACACATAATTAAGAGCACGCATACTTTAAGAGCCCCCGTACTCGCTCAAGCTGGGCAGAAAAGAACAAGTCAGTCAGATAGAAAGAGCATGTTGGGAAGATGTCATGGCTTACAATTATCGACAGGAATACCACCATTTATGGGATTAATACGTCCATTTCAGTTATGGACGCTGCTGTTTATCTTAGTGGCAATGAGTACCACAGCCCTCTACGGTATTTTTCTCGCTACCGACGCTGTGCGTCAGGAAGCCAGAGAGCAGTTTTTCCAACAGTACAACCGCCAGCAGCTGCTGATGGCGGAACAGGCCTCTGCGGCACTGGAAGTATTCTTTGTCAGTCTTAACCGCAGCCTGGGCCTGGTCACCAGCCTCTTTGAAGATCACCCGGTTGATAATAACCGGGCCCGGGAAATCCAGGGCAGCCTGTTCAAGTTAAATGAAAGCCTTGCCGATTCAGCCATTATTGATTTGGTGGTTTTTGATTCTAAAGGAACCGTGGTTGCCATTCAGCCCTCCGACCCTTATACCCTGGGACGTAACTATGCCTGGAGAGATTATTACCTCTGGGCCAGAGACACAGGTAAACCTGGACAGATGTATGTATCTCCTTTTCTGAAATTGGAGGGGGGTCAGAATCGAGGCGACAAAGCCCTTATCGTTGCTCAGGGCATCTACTCACCAGACAGCAGCTTTAAAGGCGTTGCGATGTTTACCGTCAACTTTGACGAACTGGCAAGAAAGCACATTTTACCTGTTCGTCTTGGAGAAAATGGATACGCGTGGCTGGCAGATATTAACAACAAGACCCTGTTAGTGGACCCTCATGGAGCCGTCGCAGGACGTAGCTTTGAAGAAGCATTTTTACCCCAATGGCCCAAACTGTATTCATTACTCACCTCTGCTCAATATGGCGGCAGTGGCACCGATTGGTACAGCTATGAGGACCCGACTGATCACAGTCAAGCAGTACGAAAGCTGCTCGGCTATCAGATCCTGGAACTTAGCGATCATCTCTGGTTTATCGGTGTTGCAACACCTGAGCGAGAGGTCGATAAGCTGCTCTCCTCCTTCCTGCGCCGTCAGGAAACAGTATCCCTGACTCTGGTTATCAGCATTCTGGCAGTAACCGTTGTTGTCAGTGGCCTGCTACTGGCCTGGAATCGGATGCTATCCCGTCGTGTTGATGCCAGGACCAGCGCCCTGGCGAAAGCCCGATCACAACTTGAGCATACCTTCGACGAACTATTGGAATCCAAGAAACTCGCAGCTGTTGGCCATTTAGCCTTAGGGCTCACTCATGAGATCCGTAACCCGTTATCGGCAATACGTATGAACATCAAAATGATCAGAAAAAAATGGCAACCGGAAGGTCGGCTGCAGGAACACTTTTCCATTATTGATGATGAAATACTGCGGTTAAACCGATTACTGAGTGATGTGATGGACTTTGCTCGCCCGGGCCCACTGCGACTGGAAAAACAGAACCTGAACGATATAGTCCAGCGAGTTAATCTGCTTCTTACCCAACGTTTTGAAGAAGAACAGGTAGCCATAGAAACTCGTATGCCCAATCCTTTGCTGGTGGTGTGCGACGCGGAACAAATTGAACAAGTGTTACTGAACCTGATTATTAACGCTCTGGACGCGATGAAAGAAATAGAGACAGAAAAACAGCTGTCCATTGTCGGCAGTTGCAAAGGTAATCAGGTATTTATCCGGGTAACCGACAATGGTTGCGGTATTCGACCAGAAGATCGTGATAAATTGTTTGATCCTTTCTATACAACAAAACCTGCTGGCGGAGGATTGGGACTCTGTAATTTACAGGGGATATTATTACGACATCAGGGTGCTGTGGATATTGTCGAAAAAGAAGGACCTGGAACCTGTTTCAGAATACGTCTCCCTATCACACCAACGGCAATGGCCAACAAAGACGATTTAACAGATACGGGACATTTTTGATCATGACTCATACCCCTTCAGCGGAAACCGCTCAGACCAAGGAGTCCAGAGACAAAGCACTGGTCATCGATGATGATCCCTCTATCCGCCGATCACTGGAGCTTCATTTAATTGATGAAGGTTTTGACATCATATCCGCAGAAGACGGTGAACAAGGGGTAAAAGCAGCCCTGGAAAACAGTGTTGATTTTGTGCTGCTGGATCTACGCTTACCAAAGCTTGATGGATTTGAAGTCCTTAAACAAATCAAAGCGGGAAAGCCTGCCCTTCCGGTAATTGTCATCACCGCATTTGACGACATGCAAACCGCAATCAAGGCAATCCGTCTGGGAGCAATTGATCATCTGGGTAAACCACTGGATCTGGACCAACTCGACGAAGTCATCAAAAAAATACAGCAGATAGCCATACTGTCGGAAAAAGGCATCAGCCTGTCCGATACTCCGGAATGTAGTTTTGAACCCAATACTATTGTCGGGCGCAGTCGGGCCATGAAGCAGGTATTCAAGACCATAGGAGCCGTAGCAGATTCCAGAGACACAGTGCTGATTCAGGGAGCCAGCGGCACAGGTAAGGAAATGGTTGCCCGAGCACTGCACTTTAACAGCCAGTATCACGACCGCCCCTTTATCCCGATCGTCTGCTCAGCCCTGGCGGCCAACATTCTGGAAAGCGAGTTGTTTGGGCACGAAAAAGGCGCCTTTACCGGAGCCCATCAGAGTAAACCGGGGAAGTTTGAACTGGCCCAAGGCGGAACCTTATTTTTGGATGAAATTTCAGAAATCTCCGCCGAAATCCAATTAAAACTCTTACGCTTTCTACAGGAGAAAGAGTTCGAACGGGTTGGTGGTATCAAGACGATTAAAGCCGATGTCCGGGTCATTGTTGCCACTAACAAAGACCTTGGTGAACTGGTGTCTAAGGGAGAGTTTCGGCAAGACCTGTTCTACCGACTGCGGGTTGTTACGATTGAACTCTCATCCTTAAAAGAACGTACTGAGGATATACCCTTATTAGTGCCCTATTTCCTCGAAAAAATACGCCGAGAAACCGGAAAAGAAATATCCGTCGTTCCCCAGGAGATAATGGACCGTATACAAAGCCACCCTTGGCCCGGCAATATTCGCGAGCTTGAGAATGCTCTTCGCCGCGCAGTGCTGCTATCACCTGGGAATGTGTTGTTGCCAGAAACGTTGCAACTGGAGGGAGCGATTGATAGCACCCGACTGCCGTTACAGATTAAAACCATGCAGGAAGTCGAGCGGGAACATATCGAAAATATCATGGCGTATACAGGCTACGAAAAAAAACGCGCTGCAGAGATTCTCAATATGTCCCGACCCACTCTCGATAAAAGAATCAAGGAATACCGGATTAGCAAACCCGGTAAGCCGAGCTAGACTGATGGCTATTAGAACTATCTAAAACAACCCAACCAGAACTACTAGAACAGCCCGTCCTTAACAGTTAACCCACCTGACTCATTTCATTCACAGTAAAGGAAGCTACAGAACCTTCAGTCGCTGCCAGATAAGCCTTCAGATGGGCAGTATTCATATGATCCTGCCACAGCTCCCTGGATTTCCAATTTTCAAAAAACACAAAAACTTCTGGATTCTCATTATCCTGGTGCAAGTCATACTGCAGGCACCCTGGCTCTTTGCGAGTTGGCTCTATTAACTTCAACAGCTCTGCCTTCACCAAATCAGCGTTCCCCTTCTCCGCTTCAATTCGGGCCACTATTGTTAAATTAGTCTTGATCATTGACTCACTCTTTCCTTGTTAATATTAATAGTTAATAAAGCCTGTCCAGTACAGGAAGTGGCAGTTTAGAACCCTTCCAACACAACTTTACCAATCGCTTTTCCACTCTCGATATGAATATGTGCACGTCTCAGATTGTCAGCATTGATAGTGCCATAATTTTCACCCAAAGTGGTCTTAAGAATATCCCTATCAATCATCCCGGCCACTGAGTTTAGTAACTCACCTTGTTTATCAATATCTTCTGTGTTGAACATGGAACGGGTAAACATCAATTCCCAATGCAGCGACAAAGATTTTCTTTTCAATTGCAAAACGTCCAACTCCTGGGGTTGCGGATCATCAATCAATGCAAACCGCCCCTGAGGAGCCAGAACCTCAACCAATTGTCCAAAGTGCTGGCCAGTGTGGGTCAGACTGATTACATCTGTCACACTGTCAATACCGATGCGTGCTAACTCTTCGCTAAGCTCCTTACTGTGATCAATAACATGATCAGCTCCCAAATTACTCACCCACTCCTGACTGCTGGGTCTTGAGGCGGTGCCTATGACCGTGGCATCGGTTAACTTCGTTGCCAACTGGGTCAGTATCGACCCCACTCCACCAGCAGCTCCGACAATAAGAAGACGCCGATCCCCCCTTTTGGTAGCCTTTACTTTATGCCCAGGCTCCAGCCGATCAAATTTTAATCTGTCAAACAACAGCTCCCAAGCCGTAATTGCAGTGAGTGGGACAGCTGCCGCCTGCGAATCTGACAGGGTTTTTGGTTTATGCCCAACAATCCGTTCATCCACCAGATGGTATTCGCTATTCGCACCAGGACGGGTAATATCCCCGGCATACCACACTTTATCCCCCACCTGGAAACGTTCTGTGTTTTCACCGACTGCAACCACCTCTCCGGCAACATCCCAACCCAAAACCTTATGCTCACCATTTTGTGGTTCAGCATTCTTACGAACTTTGGTATCCACTGGATTAACCGAAATAGCATTAACTTTTACCAGTAGGTCACGACCGGTTGCAGTAGGCGTTGGTATTTCAATATCCATCAGCGCATCATCTTCAGTGATCGCCAAAGATTGCAGGTATCCAATTGCTTTCATAACAGTATCTCCAATAACTTTCTCACAGCTTCCCAATTTGAAGAGGCTCAAATTAACAGGCCCTGATGTTTTCGTCTGAATGCATTATCAGTTACACTAACCAATCTGAAAACAGAGTAATAATTTAATTTATTTCAAAATATTTTTGACAATGAATACAGCAGATCTTTCACTTTTTGTTCGCACTGCCGACACTGGCAGCATCACGGCATCTGCACGACAGCTGGATATTTCACCAGCTGCAGCCAGTGCGGCATTAAAGCGATTGGAAAAACAGCTGGAAACTGAGTTATTTATTCGGTCAACACGTCAGCTGAGAATCACTGCCGAAGGCGAACGCTTTTTACTTTACTGCCGTCGGGCATTAGAGGCGCTGGATGAAGGCAAAACCTCCCTGAGGGTTATGCGAGGAGAAATCTCCGGGCGATTACGATTCTCTGTATCCTCGGATCTGGGACGAAACCTAGTGTTACCCTGGCTTGATGAAATGATGGAAGATCATCCCGATTTATCATTGCAACTGAGCGTTGGCGATTCGTTATCTGACTTTTACCTCGACCGAGTGGATATCGCCCTGCGGTACGGCGAGCCTGAAGACTCATCAATGGTCGCTTTCCAGATCACCACAGTTGATCGTGTTATCTGCGCATCCCCAGACTATCTGGAAAAATTTGGCAAACCAACGCACCCCAATGATTTGAAGCATCACAACTGCCTGCGCTACCGGTTGGATAACCAAGTCTATGATGAGTGGGAACTCAATAATAGTGATGGCACCTATAAGGTAAAAGTTAAGAGCAACCGTTTGTGTAATGATGCCGATATTGTTCGCCGCTGGGCAGTTGCAGGCAAAGGTATCGCCTTCAAATCCCGCCTGGATATGATAGCTGATTTACAGTCTGGTCGAGTTGTAGAGTTACTGACAGATTATAACTCCGCTCCACTAACCCTTTGGTTAGTTTGCCCAACACGCAAACAGGTCACCCCCACGGCCTTGATGCTTCGGGATATGCTACGCGAGAAGTGCGCTGATCTGAAAGACCTCATGACACCCTGCTGACAGCAGAGGTAATCATGGATAGGTTTTGTAAACAGCTAATCCTTAGCTGCTGGTTTTTACCCTGATCGAAGCGGTCTAGACATGTTTTAAGACTAGATCAAAAAACCAAAAAGCAAGACCTGGCCCCGATCGTTCGCTTTCTCCTCTCAAAGTAAAGCGCTTTAGCCCCTTATTGGCTTCCTGGTTTCCGAATACCGGTTCCGTAGTGTTTGAAGCACGTCATCCCTTGATTCGTCAGCGGTTAAACTCTTTTTGTCGAGTTTGCGAGACTGCGTCCCATGTGCCAGAGGCTTGAGGGCTTTTCCATCAGCCTCAAATAATATTTTTATCAAAAAATTGGCAATTCTGTAGATAGGCCGAAGCGTCTGTTGTTTCTCGGATGATTTTCTTCTAGACATTAGTAATCTGTAGGCAAAAACGGTGTATTCAGTTAGCAAAACGTTCCAGCAACTTCTGCTGGGCACTGATGGGCTCCGCCCCTTCGGTTAACTGACACCGCTGATAGCTACCATCCTCCTTTAATTCCCACGCCTGGGTGTTATCGCTCAAATAGAGTTCCAGATCTCTCAGGGCACGCTGGGCCAGTTTGGAATTCAGTATCGGAAAACAGGTCTCGACTCGATGAAGCATGTTTCGTTCCATCAGATCAGCACTGGCGTTATAAAGCTGCGGCTCCCCATCGTTGCTGAAATAAAAGGTACGATTATGTTCAAGGAATCGACCGACAATAGAGCGCACCCTTATATTCTCGGAGACGCCCTTCACGCCGGGCCTAAGACTACACATTCCACGCACAATCAGATCAATCTGTACACCCGCTTGAGACGCTCGATACAGAGCCCGAATCAACCGGGGCTCTGTCAACCCGTTAGCTTTTAAAATTATTCTGGCAGGCTTTCCTTCCCTGGCGAAACGCGCCTCTCTGAGGATCAGCTCCAACAAGGATTTATGTAGGGTAAAGGGAGCGCTTAAGAGCATTTTCAGGCGTCTTATTTTCCCCATCCCGGTTAGCTGTTGAAATAGTTTCAGTACATCGTTGCCTACTGCTTTATTTGAAGTGAGCAAGCTGTAGTCAGTGTAGGTCCGTGCCGTTCCGGCATGATAGTTTCCAGTTCCAAGATGAACGTAATGGTGGAACTCCCCGTCTTCGCGACGAACAACCAAAGTCATTTTAGAGTGAGTTTTATAGCCAACAACGCCATAGACCACTAGTGCCCCGGCTTCCTGCAAGCGGCTAGCCAGCGCAAGGTTGTTCGCTTCATCAAATCGGGCACGCAACTCGATAACCGCAGTAACTTCCTTTCCCTTTCGGGCAGCTTCAACCAATGCGCTGATAATCTCTGACTCAGCACTTGTCCGGTATAGAGTCTGGCGAATCGATAGCGCTTCAGGATCCTGGGCCGCCAGGCGCAGCAGATCAACAACCGGGGAGAATGATTCAAAGGGATGAAGCAACAAAAAGTCCTGTTGTTTCAACGCATCAAACAGGTTTTTATTAGTCTGCAATCGCTTAGGCAGTCCGGGGCTAAAGGGAGCATAAGATAGCTCGGGCCGATCCACCAATTGAATAATTTGCATCATACGAATCAAATTTACCGGTCCATTGACACGATAGACTTCTGTTTCACTGAGATTAAATTGCTTCAGTAAGAATTCCACTAATGGTTCAGGGCATTTATGAGAAATCTCCAGACGCACAGCATCACCATAACGACGACTGTGAAGCTCTCCTCTCAATGTTCGGGCCAGATCTTCAACTTCTTCCTGATCAAAAACCAAGTCGGCGTTACGGGTCAACCGAAACTGGAAGCAGCCTAGAACATCCATACCCGGAAATAAATCATCAGCAAACTCATGAATGATTGAAGAAAGAAAAACCAAATAATTACCACCATCCTTTACCAGCTCTTGTGGCAAAGTAATTAATCGAGGAAGAGAGCGCGGTGCAGGAATAATAGCTAAACCACTGTCCCGGCCAAACGCATCTTTACCATCCAATGAAACAATGAAATTTAAACTTTTATTAATCAGCCGCGGAAAAGGATGAGAGGGGTCTAAACCCAGAGGACTGATCACCGGCAAAATATGACTGGCAAAGTACTTCTTAATCCAGGCCCGTTGATCCTTACTCCATTCACTTCGACGTAAACAATAAATATTCTGCTGGTTAAGCGCAGGAAACAGGATTTCATTAAGAATCTTGTACTGGCGCTCCACTAACTCATGACAACTATTACGAATCTGGTGGAGCACATCCCGGGGGTGCATGCCATCAACTCCCGCTTTCTCACGACCGTATTTCACCTGGTGCATCAATTCCGCGACACGAATCTCAAAGAACTCATCCAGATTACTGGAGAAAATCAGCAGGAACATCAGCCGTTCGAGCAAAGGATGGGTCTCATCAAGCGATTGCTCAAGAACACGCCGGCTGAATTCCAAATGGCTCAACTGTCGATTGATGTAATACTGACTGTCATTCAGATCGATAGCACTGTCTGTACCTTCAGACGCTGGAGCAAACGGGGCCACAACTTCAATAGGCGATGAAGGTACCGATACAGCTATGGGATCCGGTTGAGCCCTGAGAGGCTGTGTCGAAGATGACAGATTAACTTCAGGCTGAAGCCCGTCAGAGGAATGATGAGCCGAATCAGCTACATTCGCATCAGAGCCCGGATCAGTTATTTTATGAGCCTCCTTATGGACGGGTTCAGAACGTTTCATTTGTACCTCTCATCATAAAAAACAGGACCTTTCTCCGAAGAGCATCCCTTTTTCCGGGCACTTGCTATTCCCGTTCAGGGGAGTCACTGAGATGCAGACTCTTTAATAAATCCAGTCCCTTCTTTCGTTGGCTATGGACCAGACTGATCTTTTTTTCCAGTTTTTTCCGGGCCTTTGGATCATGCTCATTTTCCAGTCTTGACTTTAATACCGTCTCTTTTTTTTTCAGCTTATCAAGCACTTCTCTCAAGGAGTCGGTCTGCCTTTGCACATCCCGAAGATCACTATCGAAAAAAGCTCTGATTTTACTCAGCAGTTTTTTGGTCTTCACCTTCCTGCCTCCATCCCGATAGCCTCATTGAGTACAACCGCAACTCTAATCATGAATCTTTTTCCAACACATCTTCAATCTCGGAATCATCCAACGCGATTTGACGCTCAGCACTGCTCAGCTCATGGCTAGCAGTCACAAAAAGGGTGGACGCCATACTAATCAGGCAACCACGAATACTGGCAACATAGGCACTATCATTCATCAATGAAGACCCCATTTCAGGTGTGATCCGATTTTCATGGATCAACTGGTAAAGGCGTCTCGATTGCTGAATATCAAACTCCTTCAAGTCCAGCTTTAACTCATCTAAAGAAAGGATACCCAGATCCGGATCATTTCCGTTGCGAATCTGGTGTAACTGAAACAGCAGTTCTGCAATGCTTATTCTCAGCCGGTTGTACTCAACACTGATATGATGATTGTCCGAAACCAGATAACGAAGCATGTTCTTCTGCAAATGTTTAGTCCCTTTGACAGCATCGACAATATTTCGGTTCGCTTCCCTTAGCCAATGAAACTCACTGGGATGTTTCTCCTTCCAGCTAAAATCAGCAGCACTGATAAAGGCAATAACAGCGCTGAAGATACGTTTAACTTTTCGGTTATACAGATCTTCAATATCCACTCGTGTAATAAAGTTCTGGTTTTGCAGTTGCTTTTTCAGCGGTTTTTCAGAGAAGACCTGATCCGCAGACATTCCCAGCCCGGCAATAATAATCTCTTGAGCATGATCGAAAATATGTAATGTTTCTTTACGGACCGCCTCTAATGCGGCATCCGGAAACTCTATGGTGGCAGAATAGATATAAAGGGGACCAATCACCCTTCCCGGCTTCTCCTTGAGCACGACCGACAGGAATTTAACCATCGGCTGGATAAAAGGTAGCATCACCAGAATCCCCATCAGATTAAACAGTGTATGAAAGACTGCCAGCTTAAGAGTAAAGTCCAGATCATCAATCCCCAAGCTCAGACTAATAACATCCACTGCCCAAATCAGCTCTGAAATCAGTACAATTGCGATAAGCCCGGTCACTCCATTAAATATCAGATGGGCACCCGCCAGGCGCTTTCCAGAAATATCAGCCCCCAAAGCGCTGACTAATGCCGTAACAGTCGTACCAATATTAGCGCCAATTGCCAGAGCAAGCGCATTTTCATAGGTGATATGGTTGGCGGACAACGCTGTAATAATCAACACCAAGGTGGCATGACTCGATTGCATAACAACGGTAGCAGCCACCCCAATCACGGCGTATAACAGCAAGCCTGCATAGCCGGAAACCGCATAAGCAGCCAGGTCAAAATTATCTCGAAAGGCCTCAAACCCCTCTTTCATATGGTGGATGCCAAGAAACAAAAAGCCTAATCCAGTCAGCACATAGCCAACACCTTTTAAGTGCTCTTGTTTTTGAAATACCAGGATAATTCCGAACACCAACATCGGCATCGCATAGGCCGAGATATTAACCTTCAAGCCAAAACCAGCCACAAGCCAGGCACCGGTAGTGGTCCCGAGGTTGGCACCAAAAATAATCCCGATGCCTTCACTTAAACCAAGAATACCGGCACTAAGAAAAGAGATGGTTAATACAGAAACCAGTGTGCTGGACTGCATTAACGTAGTGGTCACCACGCCAAAGCTGAGACTTTTCCATAATCGGTCCGTGGAACGCTTTAAGAGTTTTTCCAGTACCCCTCCGGTAAATACCTTAAACCCCTCTTCTAAAGACAGCATGCCAAACAGAAAAATTGCAACACCCGCTGCAATTTCCTTAAAGTTTGGACTCAACCAGAAACCATAAGCAAGTATGGCAAAAATAGTGGGTAGTAGAATTTTACGCAGCATCACCTTCCTGTCGTTTCTCAGCATTCATCAAGAATGCGACATCCAATACAATCATTGTGAATAATTTCATACTATTAAGCGTAGTCAGCTTTTACGGCGATGGCAGCAACAATGTGAGAAGCCGCAGCAATTGGCAGATGATGGATCAACAGGCTGCTTTCAGCCAACGAATAAAACAATCTCTTCCTACCCTGCAATCAAGATTATTTTTTACTCAATTTTCCCTGAATCAGAATTGATTATTACTTAACCTGCTGATAAGATGCGCGGGGGTTTTAAAAAGATAGTTTTCTAAGCTAATTTCAATCCAAACCACTAAGCAAGGAATTGCTAGACTAACCCCCTATAAGGAAGTAAATATGCCGTTTGTCACACTCTCCGCAAGCTGTGTCCCTCACGCCCCTCTGGTCGAACCTGCTGTTAACGCAATACAACGCCCCTGCTGATCCATCAGCAATAGGCAAACCATGGTCTTTTATTTGCCTTGGTCACGACTGGCCACAGCCTGACCAATCGAAACTAACCTATCCAATTGACTCATCTAATAAATCTTTCCAGGATGGAAACGTATGGAAACAATTCATAAGGCAACCCCTAAAGATATATCGGAAGCGCTTCGTGCTGAAATTTATGACTGGAAGTCAGCCAGCTTAAATGCCTTGGATAATTGCTTTAGTCGCAATGCCAAGACTATCTCGACTTTACCGCCAGCCTTTCGCGCTGCTGCCGCCTTTAGTTTTGCCAGCAATGCCACGGAAAAGCTGTTCCCCACCTCCTTGGGGGCACTGCTGCTGAAACGCGCAGCGATACCGATCTGGCTGACCAGTGAAGCGGTTAACCTGTATAAACTGGGATATGCCGACCAGGCCAAGGATGCCAACAAACTGCTGCAACAAGACTACCTGCGTTTTAAGGATGCCTTTGCCGAAAAGATCGATCAGGTGGAAACCGGGTTTCTTAACAGCCCCTTTGGCCGTCAGGCAGCGCAACAAATTGGCCAGATTGTCAGCAAGCGGTTATTCGAAGATGACAGAGATGCAGTAGGACATATCCGCACTTTTGTGGATGACAGCAAGGTGATTGATGATGACTCGGGAGTGCATCGGGACCGTATGAACCAGGGCTTTGGCAAGGTGCTGCACAAGATTAAGGCGGTCTATGCCGGTAGTAACTACGGCCCGGGGCGAACAGCCCTCTATCTGGTTCGAACCGATCAGGCTGAATGTGGCCCCCATACAGACCCCAGGCATCGATTGCACGTTCAGGTGGATGATATTAACGTCAATGCCCAAAAGAGCCAATATAAAGCGGAGCTGGCCCAACTTAAGGGCCGTTTTATCGGTAAAAGCCAGTGTATTTTACCGCTAAGCATCATCAACAAGGGTAACCTGGGGGGCTTTCCGGCCCGGCGGGAAGCCATGCGAATACTGGCCAATATCGACCGTTATGATCTTTATCATGATCCGGCAACAGTTCCGGTATTTGGCTCCACGGAAACCTATATCTGGAACAATCAGCAAAGTAACAGTAGCCTGGAGGCATTAGCCGGGTCCTTTGCGCAAGGGCTAAATAGTCAGGTCATCCAGGCATTAACACTGGCAGAGGAGGCGGTATGGGCAAGACGCAGTTAATTACAGCTCTATTTATCGGTTGGCTATCGGCCATACCAGTATATGCCGCAAGCCAACCGATCGATCAGGAGCAGGCTGATTCGGTCATCACCCTGACCGGCAATGACCGTTTAAACTGTACCGGAAAACTGGTTAACGAGACTCTTAAGACGCTTTATAAAGAAAGACCCTACCAGGCTTATCAGGCAAGGGAAATGATACAACCCTGTGCAGATGCCGGTGACGCCGCTTCACAGCTTGCTTTATCCTTGGTTTATTACAAAACCGACGATAACCCCTTATCCGATGAGGAAGAATCCCTGATCTGGGCAAAAAAAGCGGGATTACAGGGCAATGCTATCGCTCAATTTGAATATGCTGTTGCCCTCGATCTTAGTGGTTCTTTTCGGTTTAAAGAACGCCAGCCCGTCTTACGAAAAGCTTTTAGCTGGTATTACAAGGCAGCCTTACAGGGTCACCCTGAAGCACTCTTTCAGATCGGCAAAGCCTTCAGAAAGTACTCTTTTGATTCAGTCTCGGCCTATATGTGGCATGTGCTCGCTCTTCGACGCGTAAAAGATAACTTCAGTTACTCCGGTTTTGCCAGCAATGCTGTCGATCATCTGGAATCCTCCGGGCGGGTATCCAAAGAGGGTATCGCCGAGGCGTTACGGCTGGCTGATGCCTGGGAGGCACGCTATCCCAGGGCCGCTAAATCCTGGCCGACAGAATCCTGGGTGGAAGGGCTTAAAGGACCCTCTGCCCAGTTGATTCCGCCTCCGTTTACCTACGATTCAGAACCGGACTTTTGCTCAAGGTTTGGATCACTTCTCTTTATCTGTCCACAACACGCAGAGAGAGATAGTTATGACATCGTGAAGGAACTCAGGACCGAGGCTTATCAGTATCTGGCGGGGCCTCCTGCGGAATAAAAATTAGATCACCGTCCAACACACACAAAAATCACTATGACACCAGGAACACATGATTCCCAAATCCGATACCTATGTTCATGTGAACTGGGGAACGGAATTTTTGTCTCAACTAACCGCAAACCGCCGGAACGGAGTAGCCCGCGTATAACGGTTGGAATAAGCTGTCAAGCAGGCTCGGCCGACAACGCATCCTTATAACAGGCGGGTCAGGCTATTACAAGAAGTCGTGGCTAAAGTTATTTAAGTACAACTTAATTTAAGACCTGTTGATAAACCAGCTTGATCAGCGCTGGCGAATAGTAGAATAATTTGATGGGACCTCCTAAATGCCAGATTTCAAGCGGTATAGAGTGTGCCCCACCAGGAAGCTGAATTCGCGGATTGCTTTGAGAAAACATATACTGACAAAGAAACATTGTTTTCCACTGAGGCCACTAAAGTACTTACCGATTATAGAGAAAAGGCTTTCAGGCTTTACTGTTGAGTTTTCGATTTAAGTTACTCTTGGAAATCCCTAACTGCTCCGCGGCACGAGTCTGATTACCATCGGATGTATGAACCGCCAATTCAATAATCTGCTCTTCAAGCTGTTGCAGTTTTTCCTTTAACTGCATGGGTTGCTGATAATGGGCTTGAGTTAAAGTTTCGATGACCAGCGCATGACTGGCCTTAAACTGCCGACGTTCTTCTGTAAACGGAACCTTCCGCAGCAACTTGAACTGAGCTACTTTATCTCCCGCTACAATCATTCGATTATAAAAAATCAGAAAGAAGCTAACAGTTATTGCGATTAACATTGTAGCATTAATTTTATAACCTAGATTCATCAAAATCATAATTACAAAAGATGACAATATTGTAGGTAAAAAACCGATAATTAAAATAAGACACCGCCTACTAAAGAAGTAATTTTTTTGTCTAAAAACACCAGCAATAAGCATAAACATCGCCAGCAACAATCCACAAACTATATATAACTGAATAATCCAGTAATATTCACCTGGAATTCTTGTTACCGAATAACCAATAGACTCGACACCCGAAACAAACAAATCCGAACTAAATAAAAGGGCACTAAACACCCCCATAACTAGATAGTATAAAATAGGTTTATAGAGAAATTTACAACCTGAAAGAAACGCACTTAAGTTAATAAAAGATGTAATAACAAAAAACAATGAAACATAATAAAGTAACAAAATATTCAGAGCATTGAGCATGTCATCAAAGAACAAAATAAAACCAAACAACTCACATAAGTTAAGGAAAAGCAATGCGATAAAAAACAAACCTAGATTCTTATCACTTTTCAACAAAACATGCCATGTATGGGCAAGCAGCCAAAATTTTATCATCAGCGCGATCATTGATGGCAATATATAAATTTCCATAAACAACCCTCAATTTATAGCAATACCTCTGCAATCAAAAATCATATAAAAAAACAAATTAAATCTGGAAGACACTTATAAAAACAACATTATTCATCCTTATTCTTAAGTTTACGATTTAAAGTGCTTTTAGATATTCCTAACTGAGCTGCGGCTCGTGCCTGATTTCCATCAGTTGATTGAACAGCAAGCTTAATAATTTGCTCTTCAATTTGCTGCAACTTTTCTTTTAGTTTAATCGGTTCTTGATAATGAGTATGCCCTAAAGCCTCCAATATAAGAGCATAACTATTCTTAAACTGAATACGCTCTTGAGTAAAAGGAACCCATCGCAACAAGTTAAACTGAGCTGATTTACTTTCTGTTAGAATCAAAACAACCAAAAAGAAAGTAATTGTTAATGAGACCAAAACTGTCGCATTTACCTTGTAACCAAGCTGCATTAATACAACAACGCTTATAAAAGCCAATATCGTGGGAAGAAAACCTAACAAAACGACTAGACATCTCCTTCGAAGAAAATGTTGACTTTGCTTAATCGTACCTATAGTCAGAAGTGTCAACGACAGTAACAAACCAGTAATAACATATGCTTGGACGATCCAGTAGTATTCACCGGGTACACGCGTAATTGAGTATCCTATAGATTGAGCACCAGCAATTAACGCATCTGAGCCAAATAAAAAAGCTGCAAGCAGACCTACAGAAGAATAATATACTCGGGGAAGATAAAAAGTACTTAGGCCAGATAGACGAGCACTTAAATTGACTAGGCTTGTGACCGTAAAAAAGAGTGCAACGTAATACAACAAAAGAACTAGCCCGGCTCTAGATATATCATTAATATATGAGAACAAGGTTAATTCGCAAAGATTTAGAAAAAACAAAGAAGCAAGAAACAGACCAAGTACTGTGTTTTCTTTTAACAGTACTCCACGAGCACGAACAAACAGCCAAAGCTTAATCACCAAGGCAATCGCCGAGGGCAGTGCGTAAATCTCCATACAGCATTAATCCATTAACTATAATATTCCGGTTTGCAGTGTCAATAACAACCAAGAAGGACCCTACAAGCAAACACCAAGTAGAGCCCTATTTTCAAGATCCATCTTCTTATTTGTCTAAGATCGAATTAGAACGTCAATCCTACCTGACTAATCGACAGTCCGCTACCGGTTCCAAGCAGCAATAATTTATCGCCGACGGTAGGCCGGACAAGATGCAAATTGAAGGGGATGGTGGCGCTTGTAATATTACCATAGTTTCGGTAGGTTACGGGGGCTCGTTCCGCTTCTATTCCTGTCATTCCAACTAACCGCTGATGAGGCTTGCGACCAACTTGATGACAAACCAGATGATCAATTTCATCTGGAGTCCATCCAAGACACTCATAAGTTTGTTCAATGAGATTGCCATGCATGGTTATAATCGCTTTGCTGATCTTATCCATTATCATTTCAACATGAAGATCCCCACTTCGCTCATAATTGTAGTAGCATAGGGAGGCATGCTGTCCCTCCGAAGTAAAGAGATACTGCTGAAAGCCTATGTCACTTTGTTTTTTTTTAGTACAACTGCACCACCAGCATCACCGACTGTAAGCACTCCTATTTTTTTTTTAAGTATGTCCAGATCCTCGTTTTCTTGAAGCATCTGCAATACATCAAACGATATACGGCTAGGAATTTCACCTGTCACAACCAACACATGCTCAGCCGCCCCCGCTGCAATATGAAGGTCAGCAATAGTTAAGCCGTTCATAAAACCATGGCAGGCATTGGATACATCCAGACAAATCGCTTTTGAATCCAGCTCTGTCTGGATTCGATGGGCCGTTGCAGGTTCTGACCAGTCCCCCTCAATACCACAGAAGATAATTAGGTCCATATCCCTTCCTACCAAACCCGCATCTTCCAGTGCAACCTTAGCCGCTTCCAATGCCAGGTCGGATGGCAGGCTATCAACCGGGGCTATACGCCGCTCTTCAATTCCGCAAACGGTATCCAACCAATCGTGTGCGATACCAAAACGACGCTCCGATCCAATTTCTTCCAAAAGTTCCTGGGAAGTAACTCGCTGGGAAGGCACATAACCACCGATGCCAACTATTTGTGAATGACCCTGCAAATGCATGGTATTTGAGCTGAGGCTTGTTTTAGATAGTTGTTGCATGATTTGTTACTCCATTAGTTCATTTTTATAACAACCCGCCCGGTGTCCTCAGTGTTTTCCAACAAGCTGACACAGGCATGGCCAAGCTACTTTACCGTGTCTTTTTCATTGTTTTCAGATATGGGAAATTGAAGAGAGCAAGATGAAGAACAAATCTTTGTTGCTGGAGGTACTGCCACGACCAACGTAAACCATTGATTTTAAAGCGTCCCATTTTTGGGACGGGGCTATTTTCAAGGTTTCAATTACGGGATTCAACTATCAAAAAATAAACCTTTACCCCGACAAATTGTGATGATAAATAACGGGGAACAGGACGTAAAACCGACACAAGGCAGTCCTCGCAATTTGAGATATGTGGCGACACATCGACAAGGAAAAGGTCATGGATATGAGTACTGACGACAAGACAAACAAGTCCGTATTTGAAACAGAAATTGAAGCAATGCTCGGCCGACTGGAAACAGCCTGCTCACTAAGAGAAGATTTGTTTATAAACCGGTTAGAGAAAATTCTTTGCCAAATTGATGGCTTCTCTTCAGCCCCTACACACCAACAGCGACTTCTGGTATTTGCCATCGGAAGCTTTGCCTGCCACAACAATGACCAGGAACTACAGTTTTTATGTGAAGACTTTTTAGGCATGCAAATTGACACTGATTGGCAGGAAGACGCCTCAGGGTTTCTGTAACGGTCAACTCAAGCCACGAACCAAGACTCAACCGTTAATGATAAATAAAAAATAGAATGTGGTCTTCAGTACTTGTCTGGAGCCTGGGTCTATGAGCTGTAGTCGTCACTGACTATGCAGTTCGTTTATACACATAATCCCCCAATAGCCTGGGTATGAACGAAACCGTCTGGTTTCTATCTCATATCTTACTTGCAGCTATTTCGGTATATTTATACGTTCAGCCCTTAGGTAACTATCAGTTGCTGAACGTAATTGTAAAACTTCTCATAGCGGTGACGACAGGCGGAATGTACTATATCGGAATAATCGGTTTTTATGTCATCGAAAGCGGGATAGATTCACTATAGAAGTTGATATTATCCTCTTTTTATACAATAAGTCCGACCTAATCAGCTAAGGGAGTCAGCGAGTAAACTTCTTCGACCAAATTGGTAATAGTGGACTTATTTTTAGCTTCCTCAGCACTAATCCTTGATTTTATGTCCGTCCGATTCTAGATTACAGAGCAATTAAAAATCTTTATTTAGCAAAGAATCAACTTATTCGTACTAACCAATATATTTTATGTTGATTATGGTTAGTTTTATTTAACACATTAATTAGGAGTTATATTTTATGTCACGAGGTGCTGGAGGCACGACAGGCGGAGCCGGGCAGTTTTTTATCGGATTCGCCATGATGTGTGGCGGTTTCTACATGCTTTTACAATCGATTAGCGTTACCTCTTCTTTTGGCATGGGTATGCGGCTTTACAGTCTGAATATGTACCAGTCCCAAATGCACCTCACCTCTGGAATGGTTATTATTCCAATGATCTTTGGCATTGGCATCATTTTCTACAATTCAAAAAACTTAATTGGCTGGTTGTTATTTCTAGGTGCATCCACCGCGTTAATATTTGGTGTTATTTCATCAATACATTTTCAAATGCGTCATATGACAGCCTTTGAGTTAGTCGTCATAGTGGTACTGTCTTTTGGAGGGTTAGGGCTGTTCTTGCGCTCATTAAAAGATTTTTCAAGATAGACTAAAAAGATTCATAATACTCCCCCCACAGTCATCATAAAGACAGATAGCCCCTATCCTGGGGTTCCTGGCATCAAGGACAATTCAGCTCACTATCGCTATACTGTGCAGCCTACAGTGTCAGGCCGTTAGTGAGTACTTTGATGACAGATCAGCAGCAGAATCGATGGCAGTTTTGGATTGACCGTGGTGGCACCTTCACGGATGTCGTCGCCCGAAAGCCGAATGGTGAATTAGTCAGCCATAAGCTACTTTCTGAAAACCCCGAGCGATATGCTGACGCCGCCATTCAAGGCATTCGGGATCTGCTGGGGGTCAAATCCATAGAGCCGATTCCATCCGATAAAATAGCCTCTGTAAAGATGGGAACAACGGTCGCTACCAATGCTTTATTGGAACGCAAGGGCGAGCCTACCCTACTGCTAATCAGCCGTGGATTCCGTGATGCTCTGCGGATCGGCTACCAGAATCGACCTAAACTGTTCGAACGCCACATCATACTGCCTGAACTACTGTATCAACAGGTCGAAGAAATCGAAGAGCGCCTGTCCGCAAATGGCGAGATAATTACACCGCTGAATGATAGCCACGCCCGTTCGGTGCTACAAACTGCTTATAACAATGGGCTTCGTTCTGTCGCCATCGTATTGATCCACGGCTATCGCTTTACTCAGCACGAGGAGAAATTAGCCAGCATCGCCAAACAGATCGGCTACAGCCAGGTTTCGACCAGCCATCAGGTCAGCCCGTTGATGAAGCTGATCAGTCGAGGTGATACCACCGTTGTGGATGCGTACCTGTCTCCTATATTACGTCGCTATGTTGATCAGGTGGCTGCCGAACTGGGCGATGTAAAACTGATGTTTATGCAGTCGAATGGTGGTTTAGTCGACGCCGAACTGTTTCAAGGTAAAGACTCCATTCTGTCAGGCCCTGCAGGTGGCATTGTCGGCGCGGCGCAAACAAGTACGACGGCAGGATTTGATCGTATCATTGGTTTTGATATGGGCGGCACCTCGACGGATGTTACCCACTATTGTGGTGAGTATGAGCGCGCCTTCGAGACTCAGGTGGCCGGTGTACGAATGCGAGCCCCCATGATGCAGATCCATACGGTTGCCGCCGGAGGAGGATCAATACTCAGTTTTGATGGCAGCCGCTACCGAGTAGGCCCAGACTCTGCTGGAGCCAACCCTGGTCCCGCCTGTTACCGCCGCGGCGGCCCCTTAACAGTCACCGATTGCAATGTAATGCTTGGAAAGCTGGACCCAGACTATTTTCCTCATGTGTTTGGTGCCGATGCTGATCAGCCTTTGGATAAACAGGTGGTTGAAGACAAATTCAGAGATCTGGCAAAGAAGATAGATACTGCAACAGGTCATCAGCAATCCCCCGAGCAGGTCGCTGAAGGGTTTCTAAGAATAGCCGTTGAGAATATGGCAAATGCCATTAAAGAAATATCCACACAGCGAGGTTACGACGTCACCCAATATGCACTGTGCTGTTTTGGCGGTGCGGGAGGTCAGCATGCATGTCAGGTAGCCGATGTTTTAGGCATGACTCAGGTGTTATTGCATCCCCTGGCAGGGGTTCTATCCGCCTATGGTATGGGTCTGGCAGATATCCGCAGTTTACGACAACAGGCCGTTGAAGCGCTATTCTCTGAGTCTCAGCTGTCGGAATTGTTACCCATTTTCAACACTTTGGAAGAAAAGACTCGACTGGAAGTCATTGCTCAGGGAATTTCCGAAGCACATATCCAGGTGCTCTACAAAGCTCATCTCAAATATCAGGGAACGGACACTCCTTTGATAGTCGACTTTCAAGGTTACCAAGATAGCTGCCGGGCTTTTAACGCTGCCCATCAACAACGCTATGGTTTTATCGTGGAAGATAAACCTCTGATTTTAGAGGCAATATCAGTAGAAGTGGTAGGCAGAACCAGAGACTCCATCTGCGAAAAAAGCGAACATCAGCCACAACAGACAACAGCAAGGAAATCCCCTCTCACTGCGATTGGAGAACGGATGCTCTGGAGCGAACAGCAATGGCATAACTCACCCGCTTATCAACGCAGTGATATCCGACCGGGTGATCGTATTGATGGACCAGCTCTTATCATTGAAGCTACCGGCACTAATGTCATTGAAGCAGGCTGGCAGGCCCAGTGCTCTATCCATAATGACTTGATTTTGGAAAGAATAATCTCCCTGCAACGACAACAGGCAATAGGTACTCAGGTCGATCCGGTTATGCTGGAGGTGTTTAACAACCTGTTTATGTCCATCGCCGAGCAAATGGGCTCTACTCTGGAGAACACCAGTTATTCCGTCAATGTCAAAGAGCGTCTGGATTTTTCTTGTGCCCTGTTCGATCGCCAGGGTCATTTGGTAGCCAATGCTCCCCACATGCCCGTCCACCTTGGTTCCATGTGGCAAAGCATCCAGAGCGTCATGACCAAGCACCTTGACACTATGCGGCCCCATGACGTCTACGTACTCAATGCTCCCTATAACGGCGGTACACATCTACCGGATATCACCGTCATTACCCCCGTTTATAATCAGACTGAAACGGATGTACTTTTCTATGTGGCATCCCGTGGACATCATGCAGATATTGGTGGTATCACCCCCGGATCAATGCCACCAGGCAGTCAGACTGTCGAAGAAGAAGGAGTATTGATTGACAATATAAAACTGATGGACCAGGGCTGCTTTCTTGAGGATGACATCCGTCAGTTACTGAGTTCGGGCTCCTACCCTGCCCGTAACCCCGATCAGAACATTGCCGATCTCAAAGCCCAGATTGCGGCCAATGAAAAAGGAGTTCATGAGCTGCAGCGAATGATCAATCAGTTTACGCTACCGGTTGTTGAAGCTTACATGCAACATGTACAGGATAACGCGGAAGAATCCGTGCGCCGGGTACTGGATCAGCTGGATGATGGCGATTATTACTATCCTGTCGAAAATGACTGTGTCATCCAGGTCAGTGTTCGAGTAGATAAAACGCGCAGATCTGCCTGTATTGATTTTACCGGTAGTTCAGAGCAGCAAGCTAACAACTTTAATGCACCAAAAGCGGTGTGCTATGCCGCGGTACTCTATGTTTTCCGCACCTTAGTGGATGAAGACATCCCCATGAATCAAGGCTGCCTGAAGCCACTGGACATCATTATTCCTGAGGGTTCCATGTTGGCACCGGAATACCCGGCCGCAGTGGTCGCTGGCAATGTAGAAACCTCTCAATGGATAACCGATGCTCTTTATGGTGCACTCGGTGTACTGGCCGGATCTCAGGGGACCATGAATAACTTTACCTTCGGCAATCAGCAACATCAGTATTACGAAACCATCGCGGGTGGCTCAGGTGCAGGAAATGGATTTGACGGCACAAGTGCAGTCCAAACCCATATGACCAACTCTCGCCTGACTGACCCTGAAGTGCTTGAATGGCGCTACCCTGTAGTATTGGAAGATTTCCAGATTCGCCACAATTCAGGCGGTGCTGGACATTGGCGCGGTGGTGACGGAACGATCCGCCGAATACGTTTCCAGGAAAAAATGACCGCTGCTATACTTTCCTCCCATCGCTCCGTTGCCCCTTTTGGAGCTCAGGGAGGTGAACCAGGACAGTGCGGTGAAAACTGGCTGGAACGGGCAGACGGGTCAAGAGTGCGTTTATCCGCTACTGATCAGGTTGAGTTAGATCCCAACGACTGTATTGTTATCGCAACTCCCGGCGGTGGCGGTTACGGGACCAGAAATCAATAAATCGTCTAAATGTCAGGGTATTTTGTCAGTAATCTGTTTAACCTGCCGCATACCCTGACGTATACTTAACCACATGTTTTTCTCCCATATAAAGCAGCTCACCCATCGGTTCATAATAGGCCTGGTACGCTGCTATCAACTTCTGATCAGTCCGTTTCTCGGCAACAATTGTCGTTTTTACCCGAGCTGCTCAAGCTATACCATTGAAGCGATGGAGACTCATGGCTTGCTGAAAGGTTTTTACCTCGGTATTCGACGGGTATTGCGGTGTCATCCTTATCACGAAGGAGGACTCGACCCAGTCCCACCTGTTTCACCTCAGGCTGCCCCTCCCGAATAACGCCTTCAGATTATTGCCCCTTCAAACTGTCATTCAATCAACCAGTCGCTTTTGCCTGGCAAACAACACCTTTTGTCTGTCAATCAGCTGGTATTTTCCAACAACCTGTAAAACAGACTGGAACTTAATAAAAACAACTACCTAATTAGCATTGACCCTTTCATCACATCTGGCTATAAGACTAGTATCCCATGGCGTTGGAGGGTCAATATGTTTACCACCACTACGATTCTGCTTGTTGTCTGTCTCTACATGGCACTGCTCTTCGGTATTGCTCAACTGGTAGAGAACCGCGCGCAGTCCCGTAGTCGAAAAACCTTACACCCGTTAATCTATGGACTGGCAATCACCGTCTATGCAACCTCCTGGACATTCTATGGCAGTGTCGGTTTTGCTGCCGAGTCCGGCCTTCTTTACTTTGCAATTTATATCGGAGCCATTCTTGCCGTATTGAATTGGTGGCGGATTTTAAGACCAATGATTCGCGCCAAGGAAACCTACCATATCAGCAGCATCGCTGATTTTATCTCGGCGCGTTATAACCGCTCACCCACAGTTGCTGCGCTGGTTACCCTGATCGCGCTGCTTGGGATTATTCCTTACATTGCTCTTCAGCTTAAAGCCGTAATCAGTACTTATGAGATTATTGCGGCGCCAACCAATGACAGCGGATACAGCAGCCTGTTTACCGGTATTCTTATCACGCTGTTCATGATTGCTTTTACCATCATGTTCGGTGCCAGACGTTTGGACCCTACAGAGCGTCATCAAGGTATGATGGCGGTGTTAGCCGTACAGTGCCTGATCAAATTATTTGCATTTCTGTCAGTGGGTGCATTTGTTACCTATGGCCTTTACGAAGGCTTTGGCGATATATTCCAGCGCATCACCTGGGCCGGTCTAACCCACCTGGTAGGTTCCAGCACACCCGAAGGATCGGTGTTTGTCCAATGGATGACCCTGATCGTACTGGGGGCTGCTTCAATTCAATGCCTGCCCCGTCAATTTCATATAGCCGTGGTGGAAAATTCTAACGAGCGTAATATCCGGTTAGCTATTTGGTTAGTTCCTATTTATCTGGTGCTTATCAGCCTGTTTGTCATACCGATCACTGCGGGAGGGCTGCTACAGGGGCTTTCTATCAATGATGCAGATTCTTTTGTTCTTCTCTTGCCGCAGGAAGCCGGTAATAAGGGCTTGGCACTACTGGTGTTCATCGGTGGATTTTCCGCCGCTACGGGGATGATCATAATCAGCGCGATGACACTATCAACAATGGCAACCAACCATCTCTTGTTAAATGCCATTGAACGGTTCAGCAGCTGGAAATTCCTGCGTCATTACCTACTGCAATGCCGCTGGCTGATGATTACCCTGATTCTGAGTAGCAGCTATTGGTTTGCCTGGGAGTTCAGCGATTCTTACATGCTGGTCGCAATGGGTATGATTTCTTTTGCGGCGGTATTCCAGTTCGTACCGGTTCTATTCGGCGGACTGTTCTGGCACAAGGGAAATAAGGTGGGGGCCATTCTAGGCCTCTGTGCGGGCTTTTTTGTCTGGTTTTACACTCTGGTCGTACCAGCATTTATCGATCAGGGGTGGTTAACAGCTGAGTTACTGACATCCGGACCTTTAAATATAAGCTGGCTCAGACCCGAAGCACTCTTCGGACTGGAAGGAATGTCCTCACTGAGCCACAGTGTACTCTGGTCATTTATTTTCAATACGCTGTTTTATGTCGTTGGCTCTTTGGCTTACCGGCCCGCCAAACTGGAACGAACTCAGCTCACCGAGTTTATGAATGCTCTGAGAACAGGTCAATCAACTCATAAATCTCGACCAACAGGTCTGGATAGCTATGTGCCTATTGGTCTCAAACGCCGGGAAGCCATCCAGTTATTGTCCGAGTATCTGCCACTGGATAAAGCTGAGAGTGCAGTAGCGCTGATAGCCGAGGATTTGCTGGTCGCCAATAAGAAGCACATAACCATTATTGAACTGGTAGAATTTCACCGTATGCTCGAACACGTTTTGTCTGGATCAATCGGCGCTGCCAGTGCTCACAAAGCCATCGAAACTCAAATCAAATACTCGGAGCGTGAAACCCGGGATCTTCAAGCCGTATACAGCCACATTCAGAGTGAATTACACAGCCAGGGAAACGCTGACAATTCAGTGAGCAATCTTAACAGGCCGGGAGATAATCGATTCGCAATTATTCAAAACCTGCAAACCCGTATTGACGAACAGGAATCCCAAATTAATCAGCAAAAAATAGCTTTGGATAAAGCGCTGGAAAACAGGGACAACTCGGATCAGAAACTGTTTGAGCAACGCCTGCTCAATCAAAAATTAATTCAGGAGGTGAAGTCACTCAGAAAGCAAATCGAACAAAACGTCAAAGACTCATCTGCGATATAAGCGCAGCATTCAGTTTAGTTAATGCACCCCCTAAACTCGGTGAATCAGGGCAGCTTGAACAGTCGAAGAAGTTAGTCCTCAAGGTCGTGATGACTGCCGTCACAAAAGGGAGCATCCTCGGTGTGCTTGCAGAGACAGAAGAGCGCACTCTGCTTCTGTTCAATAGAAAATTTAAGCGGTTTTAACCCAGTTCCTTTATGGGAGCCATCACAAAAAGGTTGATTGACCGATCGGCCACAGCGACAGAAATAGTACTCCCCAGGTTCCAACACTAGCTCAACCGGCCCGCGACCGGCCTCGATCGGCTCACACTTGGTATCAGTCATCTGCAACCACCTCTACATGGAGTTTGTATTCAGTGTAGCAGCAAGAAAGCATTCGTTCTTTTACTACCTAAATATTGTTAGGCAACGTTGATGCACAGATAATACAAAGAAATCTCTAAAATTAAGCTTGGAATGCCACTTTTTTAATCTGAACTTACTTCTCTGGTAAAGCCTTACTTAATACTCTGAACTCATAATTTTGAACTTCATGATAGAGACAAATATTACAGGGGTTGTTAGCCATTGGGTTGAGACAATCACCTGATGGTAGAATATTCTACTGTCAGATTTATTCAATAAGGTATCCATGCACCAAGGCCCTAGGGTATAGTTTGGCTTGAAGAGAAATGTTCATTAACGTCCATGGCCACCTGGAAGAAGGGGTACAAGACGAATCGTAGAAGAGCTTTTCAGTTCCTGTCTAGTCATCATCAGTCTTGCGCAGATACAGACTATGCGCAGAGAAGGATATGCACATGATCCACCTAACAAGTAAGTTTTTAGTTTAACTTAATTAAGATGAAATTTAAGGAAATTACACAATGTCCGTTGAAGAAGACCTCTTCGCTTTGCTGAATGCAGGAAAAATCAATGATGCAATGCAAATCGCGTGCAATACATTCCTATTTAATCTTGAAGAAACCAACGCAATCATATTTTTATCTAGGGTTCTGGATGAACTCGGATTCAACGATGAATCGGAGAGTATTAATAAATACTTAAATGAATATATTGCTTTTCGTAAAAATACTGCAAAAGAATGGAATGAAAATATAGCTTTAGGGAAAGCTAGTGACAATCATTCACATGGGTATAAGCGCGATGTAAAAAACCTACTAACTCACCCTTATTGGGATAAACGTGCACAGAAAATTTCGAAATTAATACCTAAAGGCACTAAACTTTTGGATTTGGGTTGTGGAGAAATGTTGATAGAAAACTACTTAGATTCCCCCCAAGAATATATTCCCTGTGATATCCACCCTAGGGATAATAGAACCATAATTTGCGACTTTGACAAGCAAGAATATCCCGATTTCAATCTTCTTCCTTCATGCGTTATTTGTTTAGGTGTATTAAACTACTTAAATAATCAAAAACCTCTTATGGAGCGTATTTGTTCCTATAATGCTCAAAGTGTCATAATTACATTTAAACCAATGGAGTTTATTCAGAAAAAAGTTACTCTAGGCCATTTCCCCCCTGCTTTGAAGCTGAGTGAAGTTAAAGAAATCATGCAAAGCAATGGGTACAAAGTAGGATCAAAATTCCTTCTAGGCCAAGGTGACGAAATTTTATTCCATGGGATAAAGAAAAAATGAAAAATTATTTATTACTAATTATGACAAATTAGTCACTGGGGTTTTGATACAAAAATTTCAACATGTGGCATTACATCACCTGTTGGATGTAGAATTTCAGATGGACTCTGATCAAACACCTTCTATATGAAAATTTTAAAATCCTCGTGTATACTCGAAAATCTCCTTATTACCAAAGTTATGAGAATTTAGACAATGTATTTTTATAAATTCTAAAGTAGATATATAACCTTTAGAGGATATTACATTCTAGTACCTATAAAAATACTAAGATGAATATGGTTTATCCAACGACATGATAAATTAATACCTTAAACATATAACATTAATATGTTATCTATGCGGCCTGTGAGGTTCATTTCAAGAAAGTTAAACACGCTCCTAGAAAAATGATTAAACGTAAAATACGCTGCTCTTCTAACATGAAAAATTTTATATGTTGTACTAAATTAATAAAAAAGGACGCACTTTGCATCCTTTTTAATGTAATCCTACTGCAAAACCAACAACACTACTGTTGAAGCCATCCCTTTAGTAGAATTTCATCAACTTGTAAATATGCATTCACTCCATGGTTATTATGCATAAATATTCTGAAGTGTTTTACAAATGGAGTGGGCGTTGACAACATGATAACCTGAGAATCAACTTCCTGTATAATAAAACTTTCATGGTCCGTGTAGTTTATACCATCCATGGAGTATTGAATCGTTATATCTTTCGGAAGCCTCATGGCGTACCCTGATTTAGAAAAAATTTCAAAACTTTCAACCATTGTGTTAATAGAAAACTCTATATTCAACCACTGATTAGCATTGGAATTGACAAATGATGTCCAAGTACCATATCCGTACCGTTCTGAAATAGCCTCGGGTACAATACCTACACTCCCTTTGAAACGATATCCATCAAAAGATCCAGCAGGTTCGTATCCAGATGAACCATCAGAATACGTACTGCTGGCCGTATAGCTCGCTGCTGTTAAACTATTAGTTCCCAGAAGCGAGACGAATTCACTAGGTGTATTCGGTTTTTCAACAGTAAGGCGTTGTAAGTAGACCTGAATATTATCTGTGGCAGTTCTGACTTCAATATCTGCGTTTCCGTCACCATCAATATCTCTTACCGAAAAACCTTTAATATCAAAAATAGCTGTTTCATGCGGAGTTTCAAAACAAAGTGATGATTCAAGTCCAATCGTGCACTCTGTTCCCAAGTAAATGACAATTCGATCATCTACTCCACCGCTGCTCTCTTTTCTAACTAGGTCGAGAACGCCATCCCCATTTATATCGCCAACTTGACTGGATTCAATGAGAGTGCTTGATAGGCTTGGCGAGGAAGCTTCGAAACACAACTCATGACCATCTGTCGTAGTGCAGTTACTATAAGCAGGTTGAGCAATGAAAATACTTAATAGGATTACAGATATTCGTTTCACAGTTTAGAAATCCTTTATCTATTTATGGGAGTATTAAAATCGCGAATAACGGTAACTTATCTCCAACAAAACTAACTTAACCGTCAAATTATACTAAAATACGGATAAAAAATAGAATCCCCCCTATGTCCAAAATCTATACACTTTTCTGACAATGTCGATAGCTTTAGAACATCCTGATTCTCGACAATCTAGTGAGCCAATATTCCTTCATCAATTTCTCCATATCATTTGTTATCAGCTAAGGTATAGTCCAATAGAACCCCAATTTACATCAGATCACCTACTGTTGAACAAAGTGTAAAGAGTTTTCATATAATAGTTTCATCTTCGGGATCCGGTGACCAGTTAACTCCACACGAACTCATCACTATTACTTAAGATGAACAACATTTTACATCGAGCCATACTAGTAAGAACTCCACAGAGCATCATACAATCGACCTTGATAAGCAGCTTATCAAGACCCAGGCTAATAACGATATGAAATAAAGAGATAGATGAGTATCACTGATAATAGATATACTAGTGGGTCTCCGGATGAGAAAAACAAAGGAACAGACTGATGAGTAACCTTTACGCTGACAATTCTCTGACCATAGGAAAGACCCCTCTGGTCAAGCTAAACCGTATTACCGATGCCAATATCTGGGTAAAGCTTGAAAGTCGAAACCCTGCAAATTCCGTGAAATGTCGTATCGGGGCCAATATGGTCTGGGAAGCAGAAAAGTCTGGAGCCCTGAAGCCAGGTATGACTATCGTAGAACCCACCAGCGGGAATACCGGTATTGCATTATGTTTTGTTGCGGCAGCCCGTGGCTACAAGGTGATTTTAACAATGCCTGAGACCATGAGCTTAGAACGTCGCAAAGTCATGAAAGCGCTGGGCGCAAATATAGTGTTAACAGAAGGCCCCAAAGGAATGAAGGGAGCTATTGAAAAGGCTAGCGAAATTGTGGACAGTGATCCGGATAGTCACTTTATGCCGCAACAGTTTGAAAACCCAGCCAACCCACAGATTCATGAAAAAACCACTGGACCTGAAATATGGGAAGATACCGATGGCAACATTGATATTCTGGTTTCAGGTGTCGGCACTGGAGGTACTATCACCGGTGTTTCACGCTATATCAAGAAGACTCAGGGCAAAGCGATCACTTCCGTAGCCGTTGAACCCACAGCCTCACCCGTTATCAGCCAGCACCTTCGTAATGAAGCGCTACAGCCGGCCCCTCATAAAATCCAAGGCATTGGCGCTGGTTTTATTCCAAAAAATCTGGATTTATCACTAGTCGATCAGGTTGAACTTGTCAGCAATGAAGAAGCAATCACAATGGCTAAGCGGTTAATGACCGAGGAAGGCATACTCGCTGGAATTTCCTGTGGTGCGGCTCTTGCTGCAGCACTAAAAGTGGCTCAACAAGAGCAACACAAAGGCAAAAATATTGTTGTAATACTGCCTGATTCTGGTGAACGCTACCTCTCAACTATACTTTTTGATGGAGAGTTCAGCGACAACGAAAACGTCCAATAAACAGCCTCTATCTACGGCATCTTCTATTCTACGACATCAGTTCCCAGCGTCGAAGCTCTGTTGCTTGACGCTGGGTTTATATAGCCTTTTTCAACCTTGTCGACAACAATCTAATCAGGAACAGAGTTTTCCCTGACTCATATCAAACTTTTCTAAAGCACAATACGGTAAACTAAGGTTTCCACCGACAACTGAAATCTGCCAAGGTACGCCAGCATCCGGGGTGTGTAAAAGCCAGCAGGACGAACCGATGACTTCAGCAGAGGCTCCTTAACAGATGAGCTTTCCCTACAAAATCACCCTTACCTACTTTTTGTTTTCCATTGCCTGGATAGCTTCGTCAGATCATGCCTTGACGGTCTTGTTCGATGGTGATGATCTGTTTGCCGCCCAAACTTACAAGTCGTGGTTCTTTGTTGTGTTTACCAGCATTATGATGTTGCTTTTTTTACTGCGGGAAACCCGCAACAGAGAAAAAAATGAAGCCACTTTGGCTAAACAGCGGGAAAGCATCAGTAAACTAAGCCAGGCAGTCAGCCAGAGCCCGGTCAGTGTTATTGTAGCGAATGACAAGGGGCGCATTGAATATGTCAACAGCGCTTTCGAACAGGTCAGCGGCTACAGCATGAAAGAAATCCTTGATGCCAACCCCCAGCTGTTTGATCAGGGCAAAAACCCGCAGGCAATCTATGATGAACTCTGGAACACTATTAACGCGGGTAAACAATGGCAAGGCGAGCTGCTGAATCGTCGCAAAAATGGCACTAGCTACTGGGTTTACGCAAAGGTTTCCCCAGTACAGAATGATGAAGGCGAGATTACCCACGTCCTGGCGATTGAAGAAGATATAACCCAACGCAAGACTCAGGAAAACAGGATAAAACATCAAGCCAATTACGATAACCTGACAGAGTTGCCGAACCGCTTCCTGGCAATGGATCGAATGAGCCAATCGATCAACAATGCCATTCGTCATGATCATGCTGTTGTCCTTATGTTTATTGATTTGGATGATTTTAAGCGCATCAACGATTCTCTGGGAAATGAGATAGGTGACCAGCTGATAAGCCTGGCTGCATCGCGAATTGCTGAAACCGTTCGCCAGACCGATACCGTTGCTCGCTATGGCGGGGATGAATTCCTGGTAATCCTCAATCATCTGGACAGCCCTACTGACGCCCCCCGAGTTGCTGAGAAATTACTGTCCAGTCTGGGTAGCAGCTTCTTTATCGAGGGCCATGAATTAAATATAACGGCCAGTATCGGAATGGCCATTTTCCCAGAGGATGGGCAGGACCCCTACGAACTGTTACGAAATGCTGACGCTGCCATGTTTGCCGCCAAAGATGAAGGCGGAAACAGATACGAGTTCCATTCAGCAGATGTCAATGAAGCAGCCGTTGAGCGGATGAAGGTTGAGAAGAAACTTCGCCTGGCCCTGGAGCACAATGAATTATCCCTCCATTATCAGCCTTTAGTTGATATGGAAAGCGGGCGTATTATTAACGCAGAAGTACTGCTTCGCTGGAATAACCCGGAACTCGGGCTCGTTCCACCAGAGGTCTTCCTGCCACTGGCAGAAGCAACAGGGCTTATTGTTCCTATCGGTGAGTGGGTCATTCAAAACTCCTGTTCGCAGCTAAAGAACTGGCATCAGCATGGGGTTGAGCAACTGAGTCTGATGATTAACATTTCCCCTCGACAGTTTGGCGACCGAAACCTGGTCCGCTCAATTGTCGAAACCCTGGATAACCTTGAACTCAACGGTAACTGCCTTGAGCTTGAGATAACAGAAACCCTGTTATTGCGCAATCAGGACGAAACCCGTTCGACTCTCAGCAAACTCCGCGAGAAGGGAATCCGGATAGCCTTGGACAACTTTGGTTCAGGCCACTCCTCATTAAGTCACCTTAAACACTTCCCTCTGGACACACTGAAAATAGATCGTTCATCAGTCGGTGCTCTAAACCTGGAAAGTGAAAAAGCGTTGATGGAAGGAACACTGACGGCTGCCAGAGGATTGGGGCTCAAAACCGTTGGAGAAGGGGTAGAGACCTGTGAACAGTATAACTATCTGAAACACCAGGGGATTGATGAAGTACAGGGGTTTTTGTTCACGCCAGCCCTGCCTGCTGATGAATTCCTGGCTTATTACCAATCATTCAAGCAACCACCGTCACGAGATAGCGAACAGGATAATAATGCAAGCTAAGAGCAACCACAGCCTCTTAACTCCCTTAAAGACACTCTTTTAGCTCTTTTGAGATAAGTGGGCAGATAAGTAATGACCGGCCTGAATTACGACAGACTTCCCGATGAAATATAAAAAAACCGGAATCCTCACTGTGAATTCCGGTTTTTTTTGGTTTGATCAGCGAGCTTAAGCGCTCAACTGACCAGCATTAGTCAAATTTTTGACTGCTCTGCTAATCACTTCTGACTACAGAACCAAGCGACGAACGTCACTTAACACGGCACCCAGGGTATGCATAAAGCGCCCGGCATCAGCGCCATTTATCGCACGATGATCATAAGACAGAGCCAAGGGCAACATTGTCCGGGGAACAAACTCAGATCCATTCCACTTAGGCTTAACATCAGCTCGTGAAACCCCGAGAATAGCAACTTCTGGTGATGGAACTATCGGCGTAAAGCCCGTTCCTCCAAGCCCTCCCAGGCTGGAAATAGTAAAACATGAACCCTGCATTTCTGCGGGTTTCAGTTTACGATCCTTGGCTTTTGCACCCAGCTCTGCAGCTTCTTTTGCCAACTCAAATATGGATTTCTTATCAGCATCACGAATCACGGGCACTACAAGGCCTGCTGGAGTATCCATGGCAATACCAATGTGAATATATTTCTTATGGACAATATGCTCACCATCCGCATGCATAGAGACGTTGAAGTTTGAATGAGCCCGCAGAGCAAAAGCGACCGCTTTTATTAAAAACGGCATCGGTGTAACTTTTGTACCGGCCTTCTCTGCATCTGCTTTGATAGATTTTCTGAATGCTTCCAGATCAGTGATATCAATATCATCAAATTGAGTAACGTGAGGCACATTAAGCCAGCAGCGAGTCATGTTTGCTGCCGTAACTTTCTTAATCTTGCTCATCTTCTCCAATTCAATTTCACCAAATTGAGAGAAGTCCACCTCTGGAATCGCAGGAATACCGCTACCGGAGGCTGGAGCAGCGGCCTGAGGCGCTTTTTTCACTTCGGTAAGCGCCTTTTTGACGTAAGACTGAACATCTTCTTTCAGAATTCGTCCTTTTGGACCTGTCCCGGTGACCAGCAGCAGATCCACACCAAACTCTCTGGCTATGGCTCGAACAGCAGGCCCTGCATGCACCTTCTTATTGGATTTCTCCAAAACCTGAAGATCACCAGTACCGGTCGCAGCGGCACTTTTGGCGGGAGCGACAGAAGCAGGGGCAGGCGAAGTAGCAGCTGCCGCGGGAGCAGAAGCCTGGACAGCAGGTGCCGCAGAGGCACCTGCAATCTCCAGCTCCAGAATCTGATCACCTTCAGAAACAGTGTCGCCCTCCTTAATCTGTACAGACTTAACAACACCGTCTTTTGGTGCAGGCACTTCCATTGAAGCCTTATCAGTCTCCAACACGATTAAAGAATCGCCCTCGGCAATCTCATCACCGGCTTTAATACAAACCTCAATCACATCCACATCGGTACTACCACCGATATCGGGAACCTTGATAGCCTCAACAGCGCCAGCTACAGGAGCAGCTGGTGCCGGTGAAGAAGCTTCAGGTGCTGCCTCCGGAGTTGTGACAGGGGCAGACACCGCCGCTCCAGCAACCCTCAGTACAAGAATGGCATCACCTTCAGAGATAGTTCCGCCTTCAGTGACACTTAAAGACTCAACAACACCTGCTTTCGGTGCCGGTACCTCCATAGAGGCCTTATCTGTTTCCAAAACGATTAAAGAGTCACCTTCAGCGACTTCGTCACCAGCTTTGACGCAGACTTCAATAATATCTACATCTGAGTGACCACCGATATCAGGAACAACGATTGTTTCAGAAGCAGCGGTTTCAGAGGCAACGGTTTCGGAAGCAGAAACAGTACTGCTGGCTTCGGCAACCGGTGTAGTTGGAGCAGGCTCTGCAGCAGGAGCCGGTGCAGGAGTTTCTGCAACGGCGGTACCTGCTACAACCAACTGCAAAATGGCATCACCCTCTTTACAGGTATCGCCTTCCTTAATAGTCAAGGAAGCAACAGTGCCCCCTTCAGGAGCAGGAACCTCCATGGAAGCCTTATCCGTTTCCAACACAATCAGTGAATCACCTTCACTGATCTCATCACCGACAGCCACACAGACTTCAATAACATCAACATCTTCAGAGCCACCAATATCCGGGACATAAATCGTTTTAGCAGTCACAGTCGTTATCCTTTAATTTTCGTCGCTAACAATTCAAAAGTTGCTTACCCAAAGCTGCGGAGTTACACGGTCAATGGGTTAGGCTTCTCTGGATTGATGTTGAATTTCTTCAGTGCTTTAGTGACTTCAGCCGGCTTAATAGTGCCATCGTCTGCCAAAGCTTTCAGCGCTGCAATAACAACGTAGTATCGGTTAACTTCGAAGAATTCACGCAACTTACTGCGCGTATCGCTGCGACCAAAACCATCGGTTCCCAGCACACGGTAGGTACCGGGTACAAATTCACGAATCTGGTCAGCATAAGACTTGATATAGTCGGTAGACGCAATAACAGGCCCGTTACGATCTTCAAGACATTCCTCTACGTACGACTTACGACTTGGTTCTTCTGGGTGCAGCATGTTCCAGCGCGAGACATCAAGAGCTTCCCGACGAAGTTCGTTAAAACTGGTCGCACTCCAGACGTCAGACTCTACGCCATAATCAGTTCGCAGAATATCGGCAGCGGCACGCACTTCACGCAGAATGGTTCCGCTACCCATCAACTGGACTTTCTTCTTCGCGCTCTTTTTGCCTTCTTCCAACAGATATAGACCTTTGATGATCCCCTCTTCAGCTCCTGCCGGCATGGCTGGTTGCTGGTAGTTTTCATTCATCACGGTCAGGTAATAGAACTTGTTCTCTTTATCCTGGAACATCCGAGTCAGACCGTTCTGGATAATGACAGCTAATTCATAGCCGTAGGTAGCATCATAGGAAACACAGTTGGGAATCATGTTCGCCAGCAACAAACTGTGCCCATCTTCATGCTGAAGCCCTTCACCGTTGAGGGTGGTTCGGCCAGCAGTCGCACCAATCAGGAAACCACGGGCCTGAGAGTCACCCGCAGCCCAAACCAGATCCATCGTCCGTTGCAAACCAAACATGGAATAACTGATATAAAAAGGAATCAGAGTACAGTTGTGATTACTGTAAGAGGTGGCGGCAGCAATCCAGGCAGACATAGAGCCGGCTTCGTTGATACCCTCTTCCAAAATCTGACCGGTTTTTGATTCCTTGTACCACATGATCTGATCTCTATCATGCGGGACATAGCTCTGGCCTTCAGACGTATAGATACCCAGCTGGCGGAACATCCCTTCCATACCAAAAGTACGGGCTTCATCCGGTACAATTGGCACGATACGTTCGCCAATGTTTTTATCCTTGGCCAGCGTAGAAAGAGTGCGGACAAAAGACATTGTTGTAGAAAGTTCTCGTTTGCCACTGTCTTTCAGCTGACCACTCAGGGCCTCAAGAGGTGGGATTTCCAATGCTTCAAAATCAGCCCGACGCTGAGGATAGAAGCCACCCAATTTCTCACGACGCCCCATCATGTATTTCAGTTCAGGACTGTCCGGCGCAGGGCGGTAATATGGAACCGTCTTGAGTTGATTATCATCCAATGGAATATTAAAGCGATCACGGAAATCAACCAGATCATCCATTGCCACTTTCTTCATGGAATGGGTGTCGTTTTTAGCCTCACCCGACTTACCTGTGCCGTAACCCTTTACAGTCTGAGCAAGAATCACGGTAGGCTGACCTTTATGATTCACCGCTTCGTGATAGGCCGCGTAGACTTTATAAGGATCATGGCCACCACGGTTCAGGTTCATAATGTCTTCATCAGACATATCCTTAACCATTTCCAGCAGCTCAGGGTATTTGCCAAAGAAGTGCTCACGGGTATAAGCCCCTCCGTTAGCCTTACAGTTCTGCAGCTCGCCGTCGCACACTTCATTCATGCGCTTAAGTAACAGCCCCTTGTCATCTTTTTCGAACAATGGGTCCCAGTGACGCCCCCAGAGAACTTTGATTACATTCCACCCGGCACCACGGAATTCACCTTCCAGTTCCTGAACAATTTTACTGTTTCCGCGTACAGGACCATCAAGACGCTGCAGGTTACAGTTAATGACAAAGATAAGGTTTTCCAGATTCTCACGGCCCGCCAAAGATATAGCCCCCAGAGATTCAGGCTCATCACACTCACCATCTCCAAGAAAACACCATACTTTCCGATCGCCGCGGTTAATCAGTTCGCGAGCTGAAAGGTAGCGCATCACATGTGCCTGATAAATGGCCTGGATAGGACCAAGTCCCATGGATACTGTAGGGAACTGCCAGAAATCCGGCATCAGCCATGGGTGAGGGTAAGAAGAGAGACCGTTTCCATCAACTTCGCGACGGTAGTTATCCAACTGCTCTTCGGTCAGGCGACCTTCCAAATACGCGCGGGAGTAGATACCTGGTGCAATATGGCCCTGGAAAAACACCAGATCCCCTTCCTGCTCACCTTCAGGGCCACGGAAGAAGTTGTTGAAGCCAATATCATAAAGTGTCGCAGAAGAAGAGAAACTGGAAATATGACCACCAAGCCCTTCGTCATTGTCATTAGCCCGCATGACCATGGCCATTGCATTCCATCGAATGAGAGAGCGGATGCGACGCTCCATAAACAGATCACCAGGAAGCGGCTGTTCATCTTTTGGTTCGATGGTATTTACGTAAGAGGTGGTAAGGGAAGAAGGAGCTCCGGCTCCAAGCCCTTTTGCTTTTTCACCGAGTTTGGCAAGAAGATATTTTGCTCTATCTGAGCCTTCATTTTTCGCAACGGATTCAAGTGCGTCCAGCCATTCCTGAGTTTCAATAGGATCGATATCTTCGATTCTTTCTTCTTGCACAGTGATGTTCTCCATTAGTAACAACAAGCAGCAGATGTAGACAGCAAAGAGTTGGTATAAACGACAAGGAAACCTAAGCCTAGATCACCAGAAAGCAGTATTCACGCTGCAACGCAACATACCACCTCGTGTAAAAAACTGTAGGAATACTACAGAAACAACCTAAAGATGTCTACAAAATACACAACAACAGACATAAATTCCGCAAATATGTAGTAATACTACATTTAGATAAATTAGCTGGATATGTTTGCCCTACGTAATGATCGTTCGAGCCGGGTTTCTTCTTTGCCGTATTCCAACAACGCCTCCTCCACATAAGCCAGGTGCTCATGAGCAGCTTGACGTGCCTCCTCCGGATTGCCTGCAAAGATAGCATCCATCAGCACCTTGTGCTGGGCATGAATTTTGGTTCGGTGGCCTGCCTTGGGGTAGATATTCGAAAGGTTACTCATAACATTCTTTCGCAACAGACTTAACAACGCCCTCATGGTGTGTAAAAGCACCATGTTGTGCGTCGCACCAGCAATACAGAGATGAAAATCGACGTCCGCTGCCACTTCTTTCTCAAACTCTTTACTTCGGTGGTAGCCTTCAAGCTCGTCATAATGCTTTCTGATAGCAGCCTTGTCTGCCTCAGTACTCCGCAGTGCCGCATAGTAAGCAATGACCCCTTCCAGCGCATGACGAAACTCCAGCAAGTCGTACTGAGCCTCAGGGTGAGATGAAAAAAGCTCCATCAGCGGGTCAGAAAAAGAAGCACCTATTTTTTCAGACACATAGGTTCCGCCGCCCTGCCTGCTCGTCAGCAGCCCTTTGGCCACTAGCTTTTGAATGGCTTCACGTAAAGAAGGTCTGGAAACCTCAAACCGCTTGGCAAGATCTCTTTCCGAGGGAAGTCGCTGCCCAGGCTCCAGACTCCCTTCCAGAATCATAGTCTCCAACTCTTCCATGATGGCGTCGGAAATTTTCGGTTGTTTCACTCGTCGGTATGTCATCTCATTCACACATCAGCATTGGCCTTACCAAAGATACCAGATCTCATCTCAATGGCTATACCTGACTAAAATTTTCACCAGAAAACAATTGGTATTACCAAAAACATCAATAGATTATCCACTTACTAATCCCATCAGTGATTAAATCAACTGAAAACTCTAAACCTACCTATTATTAAAAGCCTTATTTCAGGGCCGCTTGTCAACAACCTGGTTATTATTTGTTCATTTTTTATCAAGACGACTTGACATCTTATCCACAGAGAAGATAGTGTAATAACACCCAAGGATAATTGGTATTACCAATAAACCAAACGGTACTTCGAAGAGCTTTCATGATCAGCGTGTTTGATAAACCCGCTTAACAAAGAAAAGAAAGCAATCCGACTCACCACATAAAAAAAACGAAATATCCCGAGGATATAACATGAAGAAGTTTGCCAAATCCGCGCTGACAGCCGCTGCAGTAACCGCCGCAACTCTTTCCGTTACAGCCCCTGCCCTTGCTGCCGACAAATTGCTTCTGAAAACTCCAATTGCATTTGGTACCCACCTGCCAGCACTGGGAACACCAATAAAGTGGGTTTCCGAGCAGCTGCCAGTGATGAGTGGCGGAAATCTGAAGATGAAAATCTATGAGCCGGGAAAGCTTGTTGCTCCTCCTGAAATCCTGGATGCGGTTTCTAGCGGCAAGGTCAACTCTGGTTATGCCACCGCCGGATACTGGCAGGGCAAAATGCCTGCAGCAGCGCTGTTTTCTGCAGTACCGTTTGGACCAGAAGCTGGAGAATACCTGGCCTGGATGTTTTACGGTAACGGTCTGAGCCTGTACCAGGAAATGTATGACAATGCTGGTTACAATGTGAAAGTGCTGCCCTGTGCAATTATCTCTCCTGAAACCTCTGGCTGGTTTGCCAAGCCCATCGAAAAAGTAGAAGACCTGCAAGGCCTGAACATGCGCTTCTTCGGTCTTGGCGCTAACGTTATGGAAAAATTAGGTGTTGGTACTGTCCAGCTTCCCGGTGGAGAAATCTTTGGTGCATTAGAGAAAGGTGCCATTGACGCATCTGAATTCTCTCAGCCAGCTATCGATCAGCGCTTAGGCTTCCACAAAATTGTCAAATACAACTATTTCCCTGGCTGGCATCAGCAGTCCACTGTGTTTGAGCTTCTTGTTAATAAAGAAGCCTGGAAAAAAATGGGTAAAACCAACCAGGCTATCCTGGAAAACACCTGTAAGGCTTCCATGACAAACTCTATCGCCGAAGGTGAGTCCATGCAGTTTGAAGTGATGAAAAAGGCCGAAGCTAATGGCGTTGAAATCCGCTACTGGAGTGAAGAAATGCTGGCCACCTTCAAATCCAAGTGGGATGAGGTGGTTGCAGAGAAAAGTCAGGATGCTTTCTTCAAGAAAGTCTATGATGACATGAGCAACTTCCGTGACGGCTATAATCTGTGGGAAGCAAATGCATTCCTGCCTCGTCCAAAGCCAAACCTGCAATAAGCTACAGCCTGAAGTAAGCTAAATAGTACATGCTCGGTTGCGGGGGGAGCACTCTTCCCCCCGCTTAGTTGCCGAGGTCAGTCTGGTCCGCATCCCACCCGCAAAGGTTTTATCTCGTGACTGATAATAACAAATCTCTCTCAGTACCCATTTCTGACTCGATTGATGCTTTCATACGTAAAGTAGGACACGGCATTGCTTGGGTATACGTTCTATTGGTCTTGGTCATTATCACCCAGGTTATTCTGCGAAAAGGATTCTCCAGCGGCCTTATTGTGCTTGAAGAGCTGCAGTGGCACCTCTACGCCATGGGTGTCATGTTTGGAATTTCCTACGCTCAGGTCAATAATGCCCATATTCGAGTAGATCTGTTCTATGGCGGATTTCGCCAGCGAACCAAGTACATAATTGAAATTATTGGAATTATTCTTCTTGTTCTTCCGTTTATCTATGTGATTTTTTCCCACAGTCTTGATTTTGTTGCTGACTCCTGGCGTATCAATGAGTCATCGTCCTCCCCCTCAGGCCTGCCATGGCGTTGGGCCATCAAGTCGGTTATACCAGTCAGTTTCGGCCTTCTCGGCCTGGCGGTGATCTCCCGTCTGATTCGTGACTTTGTGTTGTTAGTTCGGGGAGAACACTGATGGAAATCAATGAGATTCTAGTCATCGCGATGTTCGCTTCGTTCATCGTTCTACTGTTTACCGGTATCCCTGTCGCATATGTCCTCGGTGGTATTGGCGTTGCTTTTGCCTTTGCCGGCTATTACACAGACCTTTACATGGACACCATGACCGGCCTGGACTTCACGACTTTGGGCTTGGTCGTTAACAGACTCTATAAGATCATGGATAACTGGATCCTGGTCGCATTACCGATGTTTATATTCATGGGAATAATGCTGGACAAATCCGGTGTTGCCGAACGCTTAATGCTTTCCATGCAAGAGCTGTTTGGTCGCGTTCGCGGAGGCCTTGCCATTACCGTCACGGCGATCGGCATCATACTTGCTGCTTCCACCGGTATTATCGGCGCCTCTGTTGTGCTGCTTGCAGTCATGTCCCTGCCCTCAATGCTTAAGCAGGGCTACTCAAAACCGTTAGCTTTAGGAACCATAGCCAGCGCTGGTACTCTGGGTATTCTGATCCCCCCCAGCATCATGTTAGTCATCATGGCAGACCAGCTCGGCTTATCTGTTGGCGATCTGTTTATGGGGGCCGTATTCCCAGGACTGATTCTTGGTGCAATGTACATTGTCTATATATTGATGGTCGGCTTTCTTAATCCGAAAGCGGCTCCGATACCAGACGATGCCAAACCAATCACTGCACAGGCTTTTTTTGGAGTATTAAAAGCGGTACTGCCAACATTATTTCTTATCTTTGCTGTGTTAGGTTCTATCTTCGGTGGTATAGCAACTCCGACCGAAGCTTCAGGGGTGGGTGCTTTAGGCGCAACCTTGTTGGCTGCGTATAACAGAAAGTTCAGCTTCAAAGTGCTGAAAGAAGTCATGCAGGGAACCTACAATACCACTGCCTATATTTTTGCCATCTTTATTGGTGCTACCTGCTTCGCGCTGGTACTACGCGAGTTAGGCGGTGACGAACTGATCGAATCTTTCCTTACCGGTTTGCCATTTGGACCCTACGGGATTATCGCCTTTATCCTTTGTGTGATTTTCCTACTCGGCTTCTTCCTCGACTGGATCGAAATTACACTGATTATTCTGCCGTTGCTGGCACCGGTGATATCGGCTCTGGGGCTTAATATCGACGGCTATGGTGTAGTGGATAACCCGGAACTTGTCTGGTTTGTAATGTTGGTTGCGATGGCCTTACAGACATCATTCTTAACCCCTCCGGTTGGCTTCGCCCTGTTCTATCTGAAAGGAGTCTGTCCACCAGATGTCAAACTGTCAGATATCTATAAGGGAGTTATTCCGTTTATTATTCTGCAGTTACTAGGCTTGCTGATTCTGGTGCTCTGGCCACAGCTGGTTATCTGGCTTCCGGCTGCAGCCTACAGCTAGTAATGTCCTTTGACGGTGTTATTAACGGGCGAACCGGTGTTCGCCCTATAATACCAATAACAATACCAACAACTGGGCTGTTTAATTAACCAGCAAACAGAGGTCACCGAAAACAACAGCTAGCGTTCTGACTCACTTTATGACTTGGTAACCAAACGCTACCTAAACAAGACCTCTACTCCGTATACAGAGTATTTGTATACTGCCTGAATGTGAGAATTCCGATGAGCATCGACTATCAAGAATTTTATTCCCATCTACAGGAGTTCATTCCTGAGCAACGCCTGATTCGCGATCCATTGAGAACCCTTGCCTACGGAACCGATGCCAGTTTCTATCGACTCATCCCGAAGATTGTAATCCGTGCCGAGTCCAGTGAAGAAGTGGCCGCAATTGTTCGCGGTGCTCGTCAACGAAGTATTCCCATTACATTCCGCGCAGCTGGCACCAGCCTGTCAGGCCAGGCCATAACTGATTCGGTACTTTTACAGCTCGGAGATGGCTGGAGAAGCCATACGGTCAATGAGGATGCATCCTTAGTAACCTTGCAACCGGGCGTCATTGGCGGACATGCCAACCGTTTTCTGGCACCTTTTCATAAAAAGATCGGTCCCGATCCCGCTTCCATCAACACAGCAATGATCGGTGGAATTGCTGCAAATAATGCCAGCGGCATGTGTTGCGGAACCGCTCAGAACAGTTACAACACCCTCAGCAGCATGAAGCTCATACTGGCGGACGGCACGGAGCTGGATACTGGTAATGACACCAGTCGGAAGCAATTTGAAGCGTCCCATCAAGGCTTATTGGATGCTTTACAGGCCCTATCCAGGCAAACCAAAGCCAATAAACCGCTTCACGATCGTATACGTCACAAGTACCGATTAAAAAACACAACAGGCTATGCCCTCAATTCATTGGTAGATTTTGAAGATCCCTTCGACATCCTTCAGCATCTGATGATTGGCTCCGAGGGTACTCTGGGGTTCATTTCTGAAATTACTTATCGCACCGTTGATGAGCATCCGGATAAAGCTTCGGCGATGATTTTCTTCCCCACTGTAGAGATCACCTGCCGTGCGGTTGCTCGACTTAAACAATCTCCGGTATCCGCCGTCGAACTGATTGATCGCGCAGGCCTGCACTCAGTAGAAAACAAGGAAGGAATGCCATCTTTTATCAAAGAGTTAGGTGAACATGCTGCCGCATTGCTGGTGGAAACCAGAGGGGACAGCAAAGCAGGGCTATTTCAAAACGTTGAGACTATCCTCAAAGCTCTTGAGGAGTTCGAAACAATCTATCCAGTTGAGTTTACAGATGATCCTGCGAAGTTTGGTCAGTACTGGGCTATTCGTAAAGGACTGTTTCCCGCAGTCGGAGCCGTTCGCTTAACAGGCACCACGGTGATTATTGAGGACGTTGCTTTTCCGGTTGAGCAACTGGCAGAAGCAGTCCATGATCTGCACCAGTTATTCAAGCAGTTTCATTATCACGAAGCCTTAATTTTTGGTCACGCCCTGGAAGGCAATTTACATTTTGTCTTTACGCAATCATTTGACACTGACGCGGAAGTTCAACGCTATGAGCAACTGATGGATGCCGTTGCGGACCTCGTGGTGGGAAAATATGATGGTTCTCTTAAGGCAGAGCACGGCACCGGTCGGAATATGGCCCCCTACGTTGAACAGGAATGGGGAGTCGATGCCTATCAACTGATGTGGGAAATAAAGGAGCTGTTTGACCCACAAAACCTTTTAAATCCCGGTGTACTACTGAATCGCAATAACAAGGTACATCTGGAAAATTTAAAACTGATGCCTGCTGCTGATCCTCTTATCGATAAATGTATTGAATGCGGCTTTTGTGAACCAACCTGTCCATCACGGGCGCTAACGCTGACACCACGACAACGCATAGTTATTACTCGGGAAATAGCTCGCCTGGAAGCCAGCGGAGAAGACCCTGAGCGACTGCGCGTACTGCAGGAAGATTATCGATATCAAGGTACTGATACCTGTGCAGCCTGCGGCCTCTGTTCAACAACCTGCCCTGTAGGTATCAACACAGGTGATTTAACCCGGTCTATTCGTAGTCGCCAAAATGCCAAACATACAGGCAAGGCAAAATGGCTGGCAGAACACTACGGCGGGATCACCAAAACCACCCGTTTGGTCTTTAAAGTGGCCGATGCGACCCACGGCCTGATCGGCACAAAAGCAATGACAGCTATTACAGCTACAGCACGTAAATTAACCGGCGGTGCGGTTCAACAATGGCTGCCATCGATGCCCACCGCAGCGCCTGCAATCAAACCCGGTTCATCTAAGAGTATTAACGCTGAGCAGGCTCCTAAAGTCGTCTATATCCCCAGCTGCGCGAGCCGTACCATGGGGCCTCAGCGAGACAGCAGTGAAACCAGAGCCTTGGCGGAGGTTACCGAAGCACTGTTGCTTAAGGCCGGTTTTAACGTGATCTACCCACAAGGGTTAGAAAGCCTGTGTTGTGGAACACCCTTCCAGAGTAAGGGTATGTTTGAGGCTTCTCAAAGTAAGGCGATGGAGATGGAAAAAGCGCTTCTTGAAGCTTCAAATAATGGCGAATACCCCATCTATTCGGATACCAGTCCCTGTTCTCTAAAAATGAAAGATGAACTGGACGAGCGCCTTAAGATATACGAATCAATAGAGTTTATTGATACATTCCTGTTGGACCGATTGATTATAACTCCTTCAGAGGCTCCTATTGCTTTACACATCACCTGCAGTGCAACGCGAATGGCGCTTGGAGAGAAGTTGACCAAAATCGCCCGAACCTGCGCTAAGCAAGTCATCATTCCCGAGCAGGTTACTTGCTGCGGATTTGCCGGTGATAAAGGTTTCTCAACACCTGAGTTAAATGAATCAGCCCTGCGTACACTGAAGGGTTCCTTCCCGGAAGAATGCACAGAAGGATTCTCTACAAGCCGCACCTGCGAAATAGGTTTGTCATACCATAGTGGGATAGAGTATAAATCCATCGTCTACCTTGTTGATCGCTGCTCTCAGCCAAAACTGACTGCAGCTCATACCACCAAGGAGAATGAGCGGTTGCAAACGACAACTGTATAAACAGTGCAATATTAAGGAGCGCGCGAATGTCACTGCCTGAAGTTAAAACTATTCTTTACACTACCTCCCTGAGCAAGCACACACGCCCAGTGTTCCGCCAGGCAATAAAACTGGCAAGCCTTTATCAAGCCAAGATCGTCATGTTGCATGTTGTCGAGCCCATTGGCGAAATGGGTCATGCCCTGATTGAAAACTATTTACCAGAAGACCTGGTCAAGAAAATGCACGACGAAGGTATTGAAAACATAAAGACCACCATGAAAGAACGTGTGGTTAAATTCTATGAAGATGAACTCAGCGCATTAAACACAGGGCTTACTCTGGACATTGAACAGGTCGTTGCTGAAGGCAATCACACAGACTCCATTGTCGGTGCCGCGAAACAATTTGGTGCAGATCTTATTGTCATGGGCTCGCACAATACCCTTGGCCGCAGCAGCAATACCACCAGGCAAGTAATCAAATACGCTAAACTTCCGGTTCTGGTCGTACCAACCGAGGGCTAACCTCTGTTTGGATTGCCAAGGAGTGCGATTCACAAAAAACGGTACGATCCAAGCAGTGTCAACCAGATGTAGCTCTCATTTAAGCTGCATCTGGAGTGACATTTTCGACAGCCAACATCATTTCAATTCAGGTTTGTCAGCAATAGCAAACCCAACCAACCGCCATATACCGGGGCAATTATCAGATGCAGGAAACTACCTTGCTACTGGTCGAACGGATTTTTCTCACCGTTTTTCCGCTATTTGTCATCGTCCTGGCAGGATTTCTATATGGCCGCCATAAAACAGCAAACATTGAATTCGCGAATCAGGCGAATATGGACCTGTTTCTACCGGCACTGATATTCCACTCTCTTGCCAATCAGGCCTTTCCGCTTAGCCAGTATCAACAGCTGGCTTTTGGCGGCTTTCTTGTCATTGTCGGCTCCGGGATAGTTGCCTGGCCAGTGCTGAAGCTGTTCAGAATAAACCTGCGCACCTTTCTCCCTCCCATGATGTTCAACAACTCCGGGAACCTGGGCATTCCTTTGCTGGTATTGGCATTCGGAGAACAAGCGCTGCCTGCGGCGGTCATTTTGTTTATCATTGAAAACACTCTGCACATGAGTCTTGGCATTTTCATGCTTGACCGCCATACTCACCCACTGAATTTGCTAAAAATGCCGATGATGATGGCAACCATAGCAGGTTTGCTCTGGAGTATCTCCGGCTGGTCACTTCCTCTGGCTTTTGCACTCCCTATCGAAATGCTCGGTCAAATTGCCATTCCTCTAATGCTGTTTACCCTGGGTATTCGAATTGTTCAAGTAGGGTTTGGCGATATCAAAGAAGGTGTTTTAGGAGCTGTTCTCTGCCCTCTTTCAGGGATAGCCGTCGCACTCCTTTGTAAACCCTGGCTCGGTTTAGACGAACAACAGTTTTCAATATTACTGGTATTCAGTGCACTGCCACCCGCTGTACTCAACTACATGATAGCTGAACGCTATCGTCAGGAACCTCATCGCGTTGCATCAATTGTACTGATAGGAAACATGGGAAGCTTGATCATTATTCCAGCGGTACTTGCTTTTGCTCTATGAGCCGCTGTTCATACCCGAGCACAGCTTGATAATCCAACCGATTATCAAGCTGCCTTGATCGAGCCAAACCAGAACTCAGACAAATCACCTACCTCACCTGAAAAGATAACCATCCCCAACACTGGTTTGAAACTGATAAAGTCATTACAATTCACCGTAGATTATTTACTCTTCACCATTGGTCTATCAACCACAATCGGGTACAGTTAGCCATCTGAGTAATATCGTCATCCTGATAGTATCCCCTACCACGAATTATCGCTGCTTTGGCCACAGGGATATTGTGAATTCGGATTTAAACGCATGTTTTCTATTGGAAAATAATAAGAGCATCATAGAGTCATCATGCCTAAATCATTCAGCGATCAACTGGCCCGCATTTGTCCCGATCCAATAATTGGTGTCGATAGAGCGGGATACATCACCCTTTTCAACCGCGCTGCCGAGAAACTACTTGGCTATGATGCCAAAGAAGTGATCGGAACACTGAATATTGCTGATATATACCACCCCCCAGAAGCGGGACGGGAAGTTAAGCGATTGATGTACAACTCGGAAATCAACGGTTATGGTCAGATCCAAGGCCACGAATCTGCTCTTAAAGATAGAAATGATCGCATTGTCCCTATCCAGATATCAGCCACTCTGGTCATGGAGAACGATAAGGAAATCGGTAGTATTGGCTTTTTTCACGACTTAACCTTAAGAAAAGCACTGGAAAAATCCCTGAAACAACTATCTATCACCGATGGTTTAACAGGGCTTTTTAATCAGCGCCACTTTCAATCCACATTAGTCAAAGAAATTGCACGCAGCAATCGCTACAACCACCCGTTGACATTAGTCTGTATCGATATGGATAACTTTAAACTGGTCAACGACCAGCTGGGCCATATGGCAGGCGATAATCTTATCAGTTTTATGGGAAGCCTGATTCGTGAAGAACTACGCACCTCAGATTATGGCTTCCGCTACGGTGGTGATGAATTCATGCTGCTATTACCCGAGTCTGGGCAGCAACAAAGCTTAACTGTTGCGCAGCGGCTGCTGTCAGGTTTAGTCCAGAAATCGCCCCTAAGCTGCATGGACAATGCCCCTGAAGTAGGGATTAGTATAGGAATCGCAGAATTGCAGCCCAAGGAAGGACCAGAGCAGTTTTTCAGACGTGCTGATCTGGCCATGTACCAGGCAAAACACCTCGGTGGAAATCAGGCGCAAATTGCCTCCGATGTGCCCACAACCTCAGAACCGGCAACCCGAAGTGTGTCTGCCTGCTAAACCCAGAGAGACCGTCAAAGCCGATAGTGAATGCTCGATATGACGCAGGAAGCCAATCCTAAAAACAATAATAAGAATAATTATCATTTTGTTTTGCATTAACAGTTTATTGTGATAATCTACTGACTCCAACCTATCTTTGTTTAAGCATTTAGGCCACCGTTCGGTGGCCTTTTTTTTAGCCCATTTATAGATAAAAAAATGCGGCCCATGGACCGCATTTATTCACCTGTAAAGAAGAGACTTTATTCCACTTCAACCGCTTTGGTTTCTGCGATAATTTTCTGCCACTTCTGTGGTCCAGTCTGATGAACAGATTCACCATTTACGTCCACAGCAACGGTTACAGGCATATCCTTAACATCAAATTCGTAGATTGCTTCCATTCCAAGTTCAGGAAATGCCAGAGTTTTTGATCCCTTGATGGCTTTAGAAACCAAATAGGCAGCCCCGCCAACAGCCATCAGATAAACAGCCTTATTGTCTTTTATGGCATCTATCGCCATAGGGCCCCGTTCTGCTTTTCCGATCATTCCCATCAGGCCTGTAGCCTCCAGCACTTGACGGGTAAACTTGTCCATGCGAGTAGAAGTCGTTGGACCTGCCGGACCAACAACCTCATCTTTAACAGGATCAACAGGTCCTACGTAATAAATAAAACGACCTTTCAAATCAACAGGCAACTCCTCACCTGCATCAATCATCCCGCAAAGTTTTTTGTGAGCGGCGTCACGACCGGTAAGCATCTTACCATTCAGCAGAATTGTTTCTCCTGGCAGCCAGGTTTCTATCTCTTCCTGAGTGACGGTATCAAGATTAACACGGCGAGTCGTTGGACCTACTTCAAATGTTACTTCTGGCCAGTCTTCCAAAGAAGGAGGAGTCTGCAGCGCTGGCCCATCACCATTCAAAGTAAAATGAGCATGCCGGGTTGCCGCACAGTTAGGAATCATGCACACAGGAAGGGAGGCCGCGTGGGTTGGATAATCTTTAATCTTTACATCCAACACCGTCGTTAAGCCACCTAAACCCTGAGCGCCAATACCAAGATCATTGACCTTCTCAAAAAGCTCGAGTCGAAGCTCTTCAACCCGATTCTGAGGACCCCGTTGCTGCAGCTCATGAATATCGATAGGATCAAGCAGCGACTCCTTAGCCAGAACAGCGGCTTTTTCTGCTGTACCACCGATACCAAGCCCCAACATTCCTGGAGGGCACCAGCCTGCCCCCATAGTCGGTACTGTTTTAAGCACCCAATCAACAATGCTGTCACTGGGGTTAAGCATAACCATTTTGGACTTATTTTCAGATCCTCCGCCTTTGGCTGCTACGTGCACGTCCACCTTATCACCTGGCACCACTGACATATGTATGACTGCAGGCGTATTATCGCGGGTATTTTGACGAGCCCCTGCGGGATCAGCCAACACAGAAGCGCGCAGAACATTATCCGGGTGAGTATAAGCACGACGCACCCCTTCATTTATCATCTCTTCAACACTTAGCTTTGAATCCCACTGCACATCCATGCCAATGCTGACAAAGACCGTAACGATTCCAGTATCCTGACACAAAGGTCGATGACCCTCTGCGCTCATCCGGGAATTAATCAGAATCTGCGCCATCGCGTCCTTTGCGGCCTGGGATTCTTCCCGCTCATAGGCTTCATTAACCGCTTTTACAAAATCGACCGGGTGGTAGTAGGAAATAAATTGCAGGGCATCGGCAACGCTGTCGATGAGATCATCTTGACGAATTACAGTCATGCTTCGGAGGTCTCCTATCGTGTTCTTCGCAAATAAAACGCTTGTGAGTATATGTCGCAAAAAAGATATCGAGCGCAATAGTCTTGCGACTGCCTCGAAAGAAAGGACAGGATTCTGTGATCGCTTTGCCCACTTCGAAACTGGGACAGAGTATACACTAATGGCGCCCACGCCAAAGGAGCCATTAGTCTAGAGACCCTGTTTTCAACAGACAATCAGTACCTCTGTTATCGTTGACTAGATTTCCAATAGCACTAAAAGCCTGAGGCGCCAAGAGGTATATTCATCGACTTTTGGCAGTGATTAGCCATACAATTCAGAACCACCTGAATTGAATAGATGCGCTCCAAAGTCAGCCAGGAGGTGCATTACGGAGGTTTCGCATCAATAGCGCATGATCCATATTGGCATCCATAGGCACAGGAATGCTAACAACATGCCCGTTACCCGGAGCTACTTTTATACCCTCTCCTTTGCGGTTTCGTAATTCCTCCAGGATAAACTGACGATTACCGCTGGGAGTCATGATTTCCAGAGAGTCACCCAATTCAAAGCGATTTTTAACATCAATTTCCAGCATATCACCGCTGCTGCTTAAAACCTCACCAACAAACTGCTGATGGACCCCGATAGAATTTCCCGTTTCGTAATTTTGATATTCATCATGAACGTGACGGCGATAGAATCCCTCGGTGTAACCTCTGTTTGCCAGGTTCTCCAGCGTATCCATCATACTCATATCAAATGGTCTACCGGCTGCGGCATCATCAATAGCCTGACGATAAACCTGGGCGGTCCGAGCCACATAGTAATGTGACTTTGTTCGACCCTCAATCTTCAGCGAGTGAACCCCCATTTCAGTTAAGCGCTTCACATGCTGGATTGCACGAAGGTCTTTTGAATTCATAATATAGGTGCCATGCTCATCTTCAAAAGCAGGCATATATTCGCCGGGCCGAGTACCGTCCTGTAACAGGTAAGCTGTTTCCGTGGGCTTTCCGCTACCCAACTGAGGTTCTGAGTTATCTCCAGCACCCTTTTGAGGATTAAAGCTCTGAACCGGTACCAGATCACCCGATTCGTCTTCTTTCGCTTCATGGGCATCATATTTCCATCGGCAGGCGTTAGTGCATGTCCCTTGATTCGGATCACGGTGATTGATATAGCCTGAAAGCAGGCAACGGCCTGAATAGGCGATGCATAAGGCACCATGAACAAACACCTCCAGCTCCATTTCCGGACATTGCTGACGTATCTCTTCGATCTCATCCAAAGAGAGCTCTCTGGATAAAATGACTCGCTCAATACCAACACTGTGCCAGAATTTGACCGACGCATAGTTCATTGCATTAGCCTGGACCGACAGATGAATAGGTACTTCAGGCCAGCGTTCTCTTACCATCATAATCAAGCCAGGATCTGACATAATCAATGCATCAGGCTTCATGGCTACCACCGGCTCCATATCTTCCATATAGCTTTTCAGCTTTGAATTATGAGGTGCGATATTACTGGCCACATAGAATTTACGACCAAGTTCATGGGCAACGTTAATTCCGGTTGCCAGATTTTCAAGCTTAAAGTCATTGTTCCTGACACGGAGGCTATAGCGGGGCTGGCCTGCATAGACAGCATCTGCGCCATACGCAAATGCGTAGTGCATATTTTTCAGAGTTCCGGCAGGAGAAAGTAATTCCGGTTTAAACATCATGACCTCAAGCAAAACATGAGGCACTGCCATTCTGGAGCAGCACCATAAAAAAGAGTTAAAAAATTAAATCCAATAGCAGAAGCTGGTCTAAAAAGACCATAAACTTACAGAACCCACCAATTAAAGGCACTTACGAATGGTTACGCCTCAACCTTAATCCCCAGCGGAACCTTAAATAAAGGTGTATAAATCGAGCCATTAGTTCCGGCCTTGCTCTGATAGAGAACCACTTCATCAGCAAGATTCAATAAATTCAAATCAGGCCATATCTCAGGCTCTCTGAAACCCAGCGCACCATTCATACGCCCCAGAGTGACGTGGGGTTTAAAGTTTTGTTGCTCAGTATTAAGACCCACAGCTCCTATTACATCAACCAACAAACGACGCAAAGCAATCAACCTGGAATCAGCAACAGCCAGTGCCGCCAGTAGCGCAAGTTCATCGCTGACACGATAATACTCCCCTCTATCCAGATGAAGCTGAAATGAATCAGTATTCCTGAGCGCTTTAGATACCAGAGTTTCAAGAGAGTTAATCTGTTTTAACTTGATATTACCCAAGAAACAGAGAGTCAAATGATAACTATCAGAATCGACCCAATCCACAGCCCCATCAGTATCCAAATGACAGAGAGTGTCAGCATGATCAGCCAAGCGACGAACCACATTTTGTTTAAGTGGTAGAGCAAAAAATGCGCGAATATCCATTAATTCTAAAAGGCTAGGTACTCAAATGTGGGAGAAGGCTATTCTTTCATTTGATCAAAAAACAATCAAGAAAAACCCCGAAATTAGAATCACCGGTTTCAACAATCAACCGCTCCAGTAGTCATCCATGAATGACTACTGACTTGCGCTGGATGTCTGCAACCTGCCTATTCGCTGACGCAGCTTAAGCAGCTCTGAATTGACTTGTTTGCGGAAAATGGTGATCGACTCTAAGGCGGCCTGATGCTCAGCAATCTGTTTCTGCAGATCAGCTGGTAGCTGCGGCTTAGCCCTGAGCGCTCTGATGCTGTTTTGAATATCGCTTAATTGAGCAGCTTGCAGATCATCAACCTCTTGATTGGCCAGGTCCTGATCTCGCAATTGCCTTAAGAACGTCTCTTGTTGCTGTTCCAGTTTCTTGTCGCCACCCGCTTGAATACTGCTCAATTCTTTTTCAACTGTACTCAGGTTAGTTTCCAGACTGGCCAAATCAGTCGTAATTTCACTGACAGATTCTTTGGTTTTATTGAGTGACTGTGTCTGCTGGTCAAGGGATAAACCGATGGTATCCAAAGAACCTCCAACCGTTCTCAATTCAGACCTTTGCGATGCCAATTCCTCACCATGGGCTTGCTGTTGTTTTTCCAAAGCGGCAATTATGGGTTTATATTTTTGGTAGATTGCCCAAAGCTTACCGATTTCAGCATCAACATGCTCAACACGAGCCTTGCCTTCTTGCAGCTGCTGACGCAGTTTAGCCTGTAATGCAACACCCGATTTGTTGGCACTCTCATCGGCAGCACTGACTAAAGCCTCAATGTCTGCAATACGATTTTGCGATTGTGCTACCGCCAGTTCAGCAGCTGAGAGCTTAAGTTCCAGTTTGGTGATCTGATCAAATGACCAATAACCCAATCCACCAATCGCTGCCAATAATAAAATAACCAGGGAATGCGGAAGAGTCTTAGAAGGTTTTTCGACCGAAATCGGTCCAGGAGCCTTCTTTGCATCGGTAGCAGGCTTCAAGGTTGGAATTTCACCATGATCCATCTCATCTCGAGCAGACCCCAGGCTGGGAATATCATTAAACTCTTCTTGCCTTGACATGAACTTCTCAGATTAGTTGAGTACAGAAATACTGTTTAAAAGGAACCATAACGTTAAATCGACTCAGAGTTATAAAATGTTGATGAGCCGCTAACTCGCCATCTGGCCGGTTTTTAACTGAAGGCATTCTCACCAATAGAGTCCAAAGCCCGCCGCAATGACTCTGCTGTCTCAATACCACGATCCGTCAGGTAACCACCATCTTTCTGGCTAACCATGCCTTTCTCAAAAAGCCGCTCAGCCGCAGCAATAACATCTACCGGAGCATCATGATGAACTTTAATACCGGCCTGTAATGAACTCAGCTCATAGCGAGCCAGAAACTCCAGCTCTGCAATAGCATTGGCAGAAAGTCTTCTATTCATAATAATTCCTTAAGCGTTTGACGATTCTATTACAAAGTCACTTCGAAAAACTTTTTACATCTCTAATCTCGCAATATACAAGAAGGATTACCCAACAAGAAAGACCCGATGCTCTTTAATTCTTAAGCCTGCTTCACCATCATGCCCCCCGGGAAAGCTCCAGTAATTTCCCAACGACAATTTACTGACTCTCAATCGGCTTAAACCTGATAGATATTAGTAACACTTATCCTACCTGACAGCACCTATACCCACAGGATAACGGCCTTAAGCCGATAGCTCCAGCCTAATCTGATGTCGGCAGTGTTTTTACGCTGGCCAAAGCTCATATTCCTCTGCAGATTCTGTTAACGCTGGTTTATAGCAGTACCAATTGCTGAATTCTGGTTCCTATCAAATATCGCCTAAAGCTAACGTGCAGACAAAAAAAACCCCGGAAAACCGGGGTTTTGATAACTAACGCGGGGCTGGGATTACATCATTCCACCCATGCCGCCCATACCGCCCATGCCGCCCATATCTGGCATTCCGCCTGCAGCACCGCCTTCTTCAGGCTGATCAGCAACCATGGCTTCGGTAGTGATCATCAGACCTGCTACAGAGGATGCTGCCTGCAACGCAGAGCGAACAACCTTAGCAGGGTCAAGGATACCCATTTCGATCATGTCGCCGTACTCACCAGTCGCAGCGTTATAACCGTAGTTACCTTCACCTTTCTTAACCTGGTCCAGCACTACAGATGGCTCATCACCAGAGTTTTGTACGATTTGACGCAGTGGAGCTTCCATTGCACGACAAGCCAGCTGAATACCGACTGTCTGGTCATGGTTGTCACCTTCAAGCTTAGAAATAGCTTGCAGGGCACGAACAAGAGCTACACCACCACCAGGTACAACACCTTCTTCTACAGCCGCACGAGTAGAGTGCAGAGCGTCTTCAACACGTGCCTTCTTCTCTTTCATTTCAACTTCGGTCGCTGCACCAACTTTGATAACTGCGACGCCACCAGCCAGCTTAGCAACACGTTCCTGAAGCTTCTCTTTATCGTAGTCAGAAGAAGTTTCAGCGATCTGCGCACGAATAGCAGAAACACGAGCCTGGATATCACTGTGCTCGCCAACACCGTCAACAACGGTAGTGTTCTCCTTGCTGATAGAGACCTTCTTAGCCTGACCCAACTGCTCCAGAGTAGCGCCTTCCAAATTCAGACCGACTTCTTCAGAGATAACAGTACCACCAGTCAGGATAGCAATATCTTCTAACATTGCCTTACGACGGTCACCAAAACCAGGAGCCTTAACAGCAGCTACCTTGACGATACCACGCATGTTGTTAACAACCAGTGTAGCCAGTGCTTCACCTTCTACATCTTCAGCAACAATCAACAGAGGACGGGAAGCTTTGGCAACATTCTCCAGTACCGGTAGCAAATCACGAATGCTGGAGATCTTCTTGTCAACAAGCAGAATGAATGGATTTTCCAACTCAACGGACATGTTGTCCTGATTGTTGATGAAGTAAGGAGACAGATAACCGCGGTCAAACTGCATACCTTCAACTACGTCCAGCTCATTGTCCAGAGCGGAACCTTCTTCAACAGTGATAACGCCTTCTTTACCAACCTTTTCCATTGCTTCAGCAATGATGCTACCCACTTGCTCATCACTGTTGGCAGAGATAGTACCAACCTGAGCAATCGCCTTAGAGTCAGTGCAAGGTGCAGCCATATCCTGAACGTTGGCAACAACAGCAGCCGCCGCCTTATCAATACCACGCTTGAGATCCATAGGATTCATGCCAGCAGCAACAGACTTCAGACCTTCATTAACAATAGCTTGAGCCAGAACGGTTGCAGTCGTTGTTCCATCACCGGCTACATCATTAGCCTGAGACGCAACTTCTTTAACCATCTGTGCGCCCATGTTCTCGAACTTGTCTTGCAGTTCAATTTCTTTCGCTACAGAAACACCATCTTTAGTTACGGTTGGTGCACCAAAAGCTTTATCAAGAACTACGTTACGACCCTTAGGTCCAAGTGTCGTCTTAACAGCATCGGCCAGAATGTTTACACCCTTCTGCATCTTTGAACGGGCGGAATCTCCGAATTGTACGTCTTTAGCAGCCATTTCTTGTCACTTCCTATCTAAATTCTTTTCAGTGATATTAGTTCTAAATAATAAGTGATTCTTATTCAAGAACACCCAAAATATCGCTTTCGTTCATGATCAGTAGCTCTTCACCGTCAACTTTAACGGTGCTACCGGAATACTGGCCGAACAGCACGATATCCCCGGCTTTAACGTCCATAGGCTGAACTTCTCCGGTCTGTAGAATACGACCTTTGCCTGCTGCAATAACTTCGCCTTGATTAGGCTTTTCAGTCGCAGAACCAGGAAGAACTATGCCGCTGGCCGTAGTGGTTTCTTCCTCTTTGCGACGAACAACAACGCGATCGTGAAGTGGACGAATGCTCATTTGAGTATTTCTCCTGATATGCAAAATAAGTGATGCAAAACAATTTAGGTTTGTTTAACCCAGCCATTAACCAATGGCCTCTATTAACGTTGGGTCAACCAACTGGATGGCCCAAATGACTCGTTGAGAAGATTTATGGGGCCATGAAAATCGAATTCAACAGTTCCGGGTAAAAAAAAGTGAGATTAGAGTTACGATGAGTCGCTTTTGTTTACATCGTTACCCCTCAGGCATTAGAGAATACACTTAGTCATCCCTTCGGTACTCCCCATCAATAGTACTTCCCGATTGGGAGTTAGGATTATACTGATCCTGAAAACGCCCCCCACCCTGATGGTTTGCTTCTGAGAATGGCCCCTGGCTTGCGGAAAAATGAGAATGCTGCATTCCTGCCACAGTAAAATGCTTCTGTAAACGGGCAACAAAGGCTCGGCGCGTCACAGGTATTAAACAACAGAAGCCGAAAAAATCAGTCACAAACCCAGGCGTCACCAATAAGGCTCCACCCACCGCCAGAATCAGCCCTTCAATCATTTCATGAGCCGGAATTTCACCACCATTCATTTTCGCACGAGCACGCATTAACGTTGACAGCCCTTGGTGACGAAGCATATTGACACCCACAAAGGCAGACAATAAGACCAGACCAACGGTGTACCATACACCGATGATTTCCCCCACATTAATCAAAAGAACAATTTCAATAATCGGTACGATCACAAAAATTAAAAAAAGAACTCGCATTTAAGGCTCCTGTCACTTGTATCTTATCTCTATGGCTATAACATTCAGGGAACCTGCGAATTCGCAGGTTCCCTGGCCACCTTCTACCTTCCAGTGTTGTTTTCCCCATTGTACCTTTAATGGCTGCGCTATCCTCGCTTTAAAAGGAACGTCTACGACTTTTTGATGCTGCATTGCACCCAACATCCTATTGAAGATGCGTAAATATTGGGCTAGTCTGGCTTTTGCATTGCAACACAAAAAAACAGGATTCATATTTACCTAGTCTTGAACTCAACCTGGTGGTGACAATGCAGCATCCTATTAATGCTGACAAGCATCTGTATAAGTACTGATCAGCACCTTAAAAATCCGGGCAGAACGGGTTTTTTACATGAGGCAGTTACATGAACCTGCAAGATAAAGTGATCGTTATTACTGGAGGAGGCCAAGGACTAGGCCGAGCAATGGCCCTCCATTTAGCGGAGAAAGGCGCTAAACCAGCATTGATTGATATGAATCCACAAGCTTTGGATGAAACAGTGGGACTTTGTCTGGAAAAAGGAATAGAAGCACGAGCCTATGTCGCCAATATCACCAATGAAGAGGCCGTCGCCGAAGCGTTCGACAGTATCATCAATGACTTTGGCGCTATCCATGGACTGGTAAACAATGCCGGGGTCACCCGTGATGCTATGTTTATCAAAGCAAAAGACGGGGAAGTGACTAAACGCATGTCATTACAACAATGGCAGATGGTCATTGATGTCAATCTGACCGGTACCTTCTTATGCGGCAGGGAAGCAGCAACCAAGATGATTGAATCAGGCTCTGAGGGTGCAATCATCAACATATCAAGTATTTCCCGAGCAGGAAATATAGGACAAACCAATTACAGCGCTTCCAAAGCAGGTGTCGTAGCATTAACCACAACCTGGGCAAAGGAGCTTGCACGCTATGGTATCCGCACAGGAGCTATTGCACCGGGCTTTATCGGCACGGAAATGGTTATGAGTATGAAACCTGAAGCTCTCGATATGATGACAAAAGGGATTCCAGCCAAACGAGTGGGAGAGCCCGACGAAATTGCTCAGGCAGTAACCTTTATACTGGAAAATGACTACTTCAGTGGTCGAGTGATAGAAGTAGACGGAGCCCTTCGTTTATAGCCATTATTTATATAGCAACAATGGCAATTAAAGATTGGCAGCTTAATCTATTAGCGGTCTGAGTTGCTAGTAAGTCGATCGAAAAGCCAGCGCAGGAAGCATTGCCACGGTAATGTCCAAATAAATTGCATCCTGGCTTTTTTTATTATTCCCTTCCAATTGTTTCTGTTACAGTCACAGCATGAACACAGACTCTCCGGATATTGACGAAAAGCGTCGAATGATCTGGCAATCTTTAGCCGCAGTACCTGCCGGGAAAGTAGTCACCTATGGCCAACTGGCTCAGCTGGCAGGACTACCGGGTTACGCCCGATTCGTCGGAGCTACTTTGAAGCGACTTCCCAAAGATACGCAACTACCCTGGTTCAGGGTTATCAATGCCAGTGGCAAAATAAGCTTTCCCGAAGCCAGTGATGCCTACAAGCGGCAGCGCCAACGGTTACAGGAAGACGGCATTACGGTAAAGGATAATCGCGTCTCTTTAAAACACTACCAATGGTCTCCCTGATGAATCAACAACAGGCTTAAACTAATCAGCACCAACACCGGACAGCAACATCAGTTCTTTCAGCGTTTCCACCAGATCCTGAGTCGGAGATTGCAGCTCAGCCACATCAAGCTGTCCCGACTCTATTAACTCCCTTACTGTAACAGCATTCCAGTCAACCAGGACCTGCCCTGTCCGCTCACTCGTAACTTTTAGCTGCGGGTCTCCCCTTTCCAGCCATGCATCAATAACATAACTCATCAGCACACTCTCCTTGCCAGTTGAAAACACGGAACACCCAGCATGGATTTAAACAGAGCACTCCGAAAGCAAGGCATTACGAGATGGTGAGAGCAATACTAATAACACCTACACGCAAATGCAAGTAATTATCATTTAGATTTATATTTTTTAAGAAGAGATCCTGCAAGCTGCTTGCGATTCTTTTTCCTGGCATCCTCCATTCCAGGGAGCAACCCAGAACAACATAATCATTCCAGGTACTGCGATAAGCGCACAAATCAGGAAAAATTGGGTATACCCCATCGACTCAATCAAAAAACCGGTACTGGCATTGGCAAAGGTCCTTGGGATACTGGCTAAGCTGGTAAAGAGCGCCAACTGTGTGGCAGTGAATCGCTTATCAGATAAACGAGCTATAAAGGCAACAAAGGCAGCAGTCCCTAATCCAACTCCAAAATATTCAAAGGCGACAACGGCAAACAGTGCTGAGAGGTTGTTTCCGATCTCTGCCAATGCAGCAAAGCCAAGAATAGAAATGACCTGAACGACACCAAAAATCCACAGGGATCGATTAATACCGAGCTTTATCATGGCAACGCCGCCCACCAGCCCACCAACAATAGAAGCCCCCAGAGAAGCCCCTTTTGCCACGGTTCCTATCTCTGTTTTAGTAAACCCCAAGTCCAGATAGAAAGGAGTCGACAGCGCAGTAGCCATGCTGTCTCCCAGCTTATACAAAAGGATAAAGGCTAAGGCAGCCGCCGCCTGTTGGACCGTACCTCGATTAAAAAACTCGCGGAACGGCTCGACTACCGCATCTCGCAGAGTCAATGGTGTAGATTCAGTTTGCGGTTCCGTCACCCTCAGACTGGTCAAAATTCCAACTAACATAAAGGCAGCAACAACCAAGTGAACCGTTTCCCAGGGTAATTGATCTGCCAAAATCAATGCCAGAGAGCCAGGAACCAGACTGGAAAACCGGTAGGCATTAACAAACATCGAGTTGCCCAGGCCTAGTTCCTTATCGGGCAAAATTTCCCGACGATAGGCATCCAGAACAATATCTTGAGTAGCGCTAAAAAGAGCCACAGCAAAAACGACATACGCTACTGAACTGATTGACTCGGTTGGATTGAATATTGAAAAAGCAGCGATTGAGAGGAAGAGGCCCATTTGAGTAATCAGCATCCAGCCTCGACGACGACCAAACAACGGCGGCACATAACGATCCACGACTGGAGACCAAAAAAACTTCCAGGTATAGGGAAAAGCAACCAGTGAAAATAATCCGATCGTTTCAAGGCTGACTCCCTCATCCCTGAGCCAGGCCGGTATCAACTGATAAAGGATGTACAATGGCAAACCAGACGAAAAACCCGTCAATATACAGATCAGCATACGTCGGTTAAATATCGCTTCTTTAAATCCTTGATCCAATTCAACAGGCTCCGTTTAATGGGTCGCTTAAGGGATGTTTATCAATCACGAAAGTTAGTAAACTGCAGTGGTAAATCGATATCAGATTCCCGCAGCATCGCCATCACAGATTGCAGGTCATCACGTTTTTTGCCGGCAACCCTTACCTGATCCCCCTGAATGGCTGTCTGGACTTTAAGCTTCTTCTCTTTAACCATTTTGATGATTTTCTTCGCATTAGGCTGGTCCAACCCCTGCTTAAGCGTAATGACCTGACGCGCTTTGACACCACTGAGGTCAGCAGGTGCCACGTCGAGACATTTAACATCTATCTTTCGGCTAACCAGCTTACCCTTCAAAATATCAATCATCTGCTGGAGTTGAAAATCAACATCAGCAGTTAAACTAATCTCAGATCCATTTAATTCGAAGGAAGCAACGACTCCCTTAAAATCAAATCGAGTAGAAAGTTCTCTTTTCGCCTGGTCAACCGCATTCGTAACTTCATGCATGTCAAGCTCAGAAACAATATCAAACGATGGCATCTAAAAACCCTCCTTCGGGACGCTGCGGCCGATAACACTGCTAAATGATGAAACACCTTTGGGCGCAACTAGTGGTAAAATACGCAATAATAGATTGGTCGGGCGATTCTATACCAGTTCTGCCCCCCATTTCATCTGCCCGGAAAATTGAGTGGCAGCCCGTTTACCCGTTGCCATTCCACGGACACTGATTTCTGAAGTTGATACCTGTTATGACTAGCCCTGATTCTGAATCTTCTGACACACATACAGCTGATGTCAGCGCCCCTGATCACCTTTCGGTTGAAAAAACCAGCTGGCACATACTAGGCGCCGGAGCCATCGGAACACTGTGGGCTAATTACCTGATGCGCAATGAAGTGCCGGTTACTCTGCTTTGTCGCACGGCGGAGCAACTGGATTCCTTTTGGGACAATCCCTTTCTAACACTTATCAGCGAAAGTCGACGCCACAAGTATCAACCTGATACCGAACATATTGAAGTAGAAACGCCTATTAGTCACTTGCTGGTGACTACTAAAAGTTACGATTGCGGGGACGCGATTGACAGCGTCTCCCATCGCATTGATCAGAATACCGTAGTGGTTATTCTTCAAAACGGAATGGGGCCACAGCAGGAAACGGCAAAACGTTTTCCAAACACCGCTATCTATGCAGGAACCACCACTGAAGGTGCCTACAGAACGGGCCCGCAGCAGGTTGTCCACGCAGGTAAAGGATATAGCTGGTTTGGACCCATTAATGAAAAAGCCCAGCAACTGGGACAAGCTCCTGTTTCAGCATTACTGAACCTTGAACTGGACAGTCATTTTGATCCTGCAATTGAAATCCGGCTATGGCAAAAACTGGCTATCAATTGTGCCATCAATGGCTTAACTGCTGTGCATGATTGCAACAATGGGGAGCTGGCAACAAACCCTCGATTGCATCAGCAAATGATTAAGCTTTGTGATGAGTTTGAAATCGTCGCCCGCCAGCTGACGCTGCCGTTTAATCAGCCTCTATTTGATAAACCCATCATAGAAGCGGCAACAGCCGTTGCCCAGGCAACCAGCAGCAATTTTTCTTCGATGCTTCAAGATATTCGTCATCAGCGAAAAACTGAAATCGACTTTATTAACGGTTTTATTTGTAAAAAAGCAGCAGAACTGAATATTGAAGTACCCCACAACCAGAGACTTCTTAAACAGGTTCATGAACTTAATACAGCGCTCTAGAACAAAGGGCTGTACTCTTCAAAACGGAAGAAAATCACTGCCAAATAAATTTCACTTCTCCTGCTCTACCTTTTTCCTGCTCTAATAGAGATCAGAAACAAGTATAACCCTGCACAACAACCTACAAATAGGCTATTGTTCGCCCTTTGTAAGACTCAAGGTTAAGCTCAAAATAACCACACAGGATTGAAATGATGGGAAACCGGCTTTCAAAGATTTATACCCGTACAGGTGACAGTGGCACCACAGGGCTGGGCGACGGCTCGAGAATTGACAAAGATGACTGCAGAATTGAGACAATCGGCGATATTGACGAATTAAACAGCTGCGTTGGCCTGTTAATTTGCGAGTTGGAAGACAAGGACTGTCTGCGTTCTTCATTGGAGGAGGTCCAGCAAAACCTGTTCAACCTGGGTGGTGAACTATCCGTCCCCGGTTATGAATTAATTTTGGACCAGCATATTGCTGATTTGGAAGCATTGTTGGATGAACAAAATCAAACCTTACCACCATTAAAGGACTTTATACTCCCTGGCGGTAACCGAGCTGCGTCAGTCTGCCATCTGGCGCGGAGCGTTTGTCGACGCGCTGAGCGCCGTCTGGTATCACTGTCCAAACAAACAGAAGTAAGGCCTCAGGGGCAATCTTATTTGAATCGATTATCTGATCTGTTATTTGTCTTCGCCCGCATCATTGCGAGACAAAATGGTGGCTCAGAAGTGCTCTGGCGCCACCGCAGTGAAAATAAATCCTGAGGGAACAGATCCTGAGGCTTAGCATTTGGCAGCCACTCCCCACTAAGTGTCCATCCTGTTAAATGATCACAGCCATCAAAACAGCCATCTCGATCACTTCAACCAGGGCGCCGGCGGTATCACCTGTGGTCCCGCCGATTCGTCTTATCATCAGATGCCGCAGGGCAATGAAAAACAGCAAGGTCAATAACAGGACCTGAAAACCAATTTCACCCAGTAGCATAAGACTGACTGAAAGAATAACCAGCAAACAGGTACATGCACCCACTGACAAGTGCTGAGTTAAAATTTCTCCCAGTCCCCCTTCCCGAACATAGCGAGTCGTCAGGAACAACAGCAACAAAGTTCCTCGGGCCACGACAGGAGCCAGAACCAACCCTATAGGATACGATTTAATCAGGTTCTCAATAGCTGCATATTTAATCAACAGTAATAACACCAGTAAAGTCACCGCTGCCGGGCCGCAGGTCGGGTCTTTCATTAGCGCTAATGTTCTCTCTTTGCTGCCGAGACCACCAACCCAGGCATCAGCGCTGTCTGCCAGACCATCCAGGTGCAGCCCACCCGTCAACAGGCACCAGACGGCCAATAAAAGTGCCGCTTGAATGCCCCATTGATCTGGCCATAACCAATTGAAGACAACTTGCATCATCCAAATCAGCCCCCCCATCACCACTCCGACCAGCGGGTAATAGAGTATCGATTTACCGACAATGGAATTATCTACCACACCGATATTCGGCATCGGAATACGGGTCATAAATTGCATCGCGATGATTATCGGCTGCAGCCAGACAGGACAGCTCAGCGCTTTATGATCGGTCATAGTTGACTATCTCGCTCAAACGGTTAGTAAAAACAACCTCCGACACAAGCGGACCTTCCGATTGCTGCTGGTAAAGTTCGATTCTAGACAGGCTACCGTATGCAACGCTAATTTGTCGCATCGCCTGTAATGGCATTTGCAGCAGATAACTGAGCAGAATTCGAATAACACCGCCATGACTAACCCATAAGATTCGCTGGCCATCAAGTTGCCGGTGCAAGTCATATAGCAGACGTACAACACGATCACGCATTGTCCGTAAGGGCTCTGCACCCGGAGGAGTATTAACCTCAGGGTCCTGCCAAAAGGCTAATACCGCTGATTGCTGTTGCTGCCAAACTTCAGCAGTGCCCTGGCCATCCCATTCACCAAAGTCCAATTCAATCAATCTTTCATCAACGACTAATGGTCGCTGAAGCCTTTCAGACAACTCCTGTGCAAAGCCCTGACAACGCTGTAATGGAGAGCTGTATATGAGATCCCAGCTGCCACCTTCAACAGCTTTTAACATCTGTGTCCTGCCCTCAGGACTTAAGGGAGAATCGGTGCGTCCACGGTATATATCACCATCTTCACATATACCATGCCGCAACATATCAATACGAGTGGGAATCATACCAGGGTCTCTTTTCGCCAGAACAAATCCGACAGATACTATATTGAACAACAGTCTTTTGAAAACCCCTTCCTTTTCGAGTATCTTGACGGCTATTGTTTGATGCCCCGTCAGGAGAGACCTCCTGACATGGATATTTCCAAAATCGCTGTACACAGTTTCTCTTTTTTATTTCGAGAGGGGAAGCCACTCTAATATGGCAAGTACAACTCTTATATAGAGCAGTACATTTTTATTAGAAACGATAAGTGTCGGTACGATTTGGGCACACTCGCTGAAGCCATAGACATTCGGGATCACTCTCTTAAGTCTTAAATTTCAGCTATTTGTTAACCAATGTTTGAGGAATACCTGTGGATCATTTTACTGTGGTAGTAGTCATTGGGGCCTCCACACTCCTGCTCGGTTTGGTAATCGGCCTGATAATCGGTCGTTCCGGTTCTGACAGACAGCAATGCGAATCACTAAAAAGTCAGCTGGACTCAACCTCGAGTGAACTAGCAGAATATAAACGAAATGTCAGCGAGCACTTTACCCGCACTGCCGATCTGGTAAACACCCTGACAGAGAGTTATCAGCAAGTTCACCACCACCTTGCACAGAGCGCCAATCAGCTTTGTGACGAAGAGTTGCTAACCCATAGGCTGCAATCGCCGTTGGCGGAACAGGCACTACCGGAGCAAGCGGATGAATTGGAACCCCCCCCTAAATCAGCGGGTAAAGATACCCCTCAGAAAGCTTCTACCGATGGCGCTCAAGCGGTAGAACCGCCAAAAGATTACGCCCCCAAAACCGACCCTGACGCCGAAGGGACGCTGTCAGAGAGCTTTGGATTAAAGCCTGGGGAAGAAGAAGCCCTTGAGCATGATCCCTCAAAAACAGCAGACCACGCAAAGAGCTGACGATACTAGTCAGACCCGTGAATAGTCCAACAGACCAGTGAATAGCATCCGACTCTTCACTGGTTCTTTTAAAACTGTCTGCTGTTCTCTCCATGGCACTGAACCCAGCGAACCCAGGAGCCCCTGAGTACAGGCAGTCACACCGGATTTTCAATATCAATAAATTGGTGCTCGATACCAAATTCCTTTGCCAGATAGCCCCCTAAAGCCTGCACTCCATAGCGCTCAGTCGCGTGATGCCCTGCTGAATAGAAGTGAATTCCGCTCTCACGTGCAGTGTGTACCGTTGACTCAGAGACTTCCCCGGTAATATAGGCATCCAGCTCCAATTCAATAGCATTTTGAATATACCCCTGGGCAGACCCGGTACACCAACCAACTCTCTTAATCACTTTGTCGCCACCGGCAATGTGCAGCGGCTTTCGCCCTAATACCTGCTCAATCACCTGAGAGAAAGCCTGACTATCAATTGCCTCCGGAAGCTGGCCATAAAGCCCTATGCTATTCGCTTTATCGGGTTCAAGCCCACCTTCTACAGTCAAGTTCAAACGCTGTGCCAGCTGCGCATTATTGCCAAGCTCCGGGTGAACATCTAATGGTAAGTGGTAAGCCAGCAAACTGACATCAGCCTTCAATAGTGCAGCCAGTCGCTGTTTTTTCATCCCTTTGACACAGGGGTCTTCACCTTTCCAAAAATAACCATGGTGCACCAGTATGGCATCGGCTCCCACCTCTAAAGCCCTGTCTATCAAGGCCTGACACGCCGTAACCCCCGTCACAAGCTTAGCAACAGTACTGCGTCCCTCTACTTGTAATCCATTGGGACAGTAATCGTTAAACTGTTCAGGTTGCAGTGTTTGGTTCAATGCCCGCAGCAGGGCTTCCAGGGAAACTGACATTGCCATTCCTTCCTATAATTAATTGATTCATAAAAGCCTACGAGCTACGTATAATGGCCGGAATTAAATATACCACTGATAAATAGACTATTGATAAATACTCTACTGCGGTCTCATTCTGAAAGTGGTAAAGACTCTACGTGGCAAAGATTCTAGGCTGAGACCCTGATGCGAAAATTAACAACTTTTATAATCTGGCCCGTCATCGCTGGTATTCTGGTTGCTTTCACCATGCTGGTTCTATTTCCACAATGGAACGCCCCAAGCATACAAACGGTGCAGATTAATCAGGTTCAATCCAAAGCGTTAACAGCACCACTGCGCTCTGGTCCGGTTTCTTACGCTGAGGCCGTTAATAATGCTGCGCCAGCTGTGGTTAATATTTACACCAGCACACGCGTCCGTCAAAAAACAAATCCTTTGATGGAAGACCCCCTCTTCAAAAAATTCTTTGATATGGAGCAGATGCCTCAACGAGAACGGATTCAGTCCAGTCTGGGTTCTGGTGTTATTTTCAGCTCCCAGGGATATGTTCTGACCAACAACCATGTTATTGAAGGTGCCGATACTATTGTTGTTGCACTCAAAGATGGCAGGGAATCCCAAGCAGAGGTAATTGGAACAGACCCTGAGACTGATTTGGCCGTACTGAGCATCTCTCTGGAAGATCTTCCCGCTGTTACTCTAGCGTCATCCGATGATATCGCTGTCGGTGATGTTGTACTTGCGATAGGTAATCCCTTTGGTGTAGGCCAAACAGTAACCATGGGAATTATCAGCGCAACCGGCCGAAACCAACTAGGCATAAACACTTTTGAAAATTTCATCCAAACCGATGCCGCTATCAACCCAGGGAACTCGGGAGGTGCGCTAATTGACGCCTATGGCAATTTGCTGGGCATTAACACCGCCATTTTTTCTCGTTCCGGTGGTTCCCAGGGAATTGGCTTTGCCATACCATCCAATCTGGCCAGAAAAGTACTGCAGGAAATTATCGAAAATGGTCGCGTTGTGCGAGGCTGGCTCGGTATCGAAATACAAGAACTCACACCTCGCCTGGCCGAGTCCTTTGGGATAGAGGACAGGAACGGATTGATTATTGCTGGAATCTTCCGCAACAGTCCTGCTCACCAGGCGGGTATGCAACCAGGTGATATTTTACTCAGTATTGACGGAGCCCCGATTGTCGATTCTCGTTCAGCAATGAACCAGATAGCGCAAACGAAACCGGGTATCGAGCTAAGAATGGAAGTTCTACGAAATGATAAAACCGAGAGCTTCCAGGTGCTCATAGGTGACCGTCCACCCAGTCGTCGCTGAAGCAATCACGCCCCCTCATCGGGAATCGAATGTCACTCTTCGATTCCCGACGAAGCAATCGCAGTACAACACACAGCACTACAAATCGATCAGCACAATCGAATCTTATTGGTCAGCCCTCTTTGATGATCCGATATTCAGCCGATCGAGCATGAGCAGTCAGACTTTCCCCTCTGGCCAGTACTGAAGCGACTTTCCCCATCTCCGATGCACCCTTGGGTGAAAACTGAATCAATGAGGAACGCTTCTGAAAATCGTAAACCCCTAAAGGCGAAGAGAAACGCGCAGTCCCTGAGGTCGGCAAAACATGATTGGGGCCAGCACAGTAATCCCCTAAAGCTTCTGCCGTATAACGCCCCATAAAGATAGCACCTGCATGACGAATTCGAGGTAGCACCTGTTCCGGGTTTTCGATAGATAACTCCAAATGTTCTGGCGCAATACGGTTGGTCAATTCTATGGCTTCATCAAGACTATCGACCAGAATCAAAGCTGCACGATTGACCAGGGATTCTCGAATAATCGGCTCTCGTTCCATTGTCGGCAGTAGCTTGTCGATACTGAACTGTACCTGATCAATAAAGTCAGCATCGGTGCTGATCAAAATGGGTTGTGCATCTTCGTCATGTTCTGCCTGAGAAAACAAATCCATTGCAACCCAATCAGGGTTTGTCTTTCCGTCACACACTACCAGTATTTCAGATGGACCAGCAATCATATCAATGCCAACCAACCCAAAAACAGCACGCTTAGCTGTGGCAACATAAATGTTGCCCGGACCAACGATCTTATCTACAGAAGGAATGGTTTCAGTCCCATAGGCCAAAGCAGCAATCGCCTGGGCTCCGCCTATGCAGAAAACACGATCAACACCAGAAAGGGCAGCCGCCGCCAGAACTAATGGATTCAGTTCAGCATCCGGTGTCGGCACAACCATGACAATTTCACTAACTCCAGCAACCTTTGCCGGGATAGCATTCATCAAGACCGAAGAAGGGTAAGATGCTTTACCACCAGGAACATAAATACCAACACGATCCATTGGAGTCACCTGCTGTCCCAGCAAGGTGCCATCAGGTTCAGTATATTGCCATGAATCCTGTTTCTGGTGCCGATGGTAATCTCTAACCCGCTGGACCGCAGTATCCAGAGCATTACGCTCGTCTTCTGAAATAAGGTCTAACGCTTGTTGCAGCTTTTCTTTACCCAATTCCAATTCAGAGATAGAAGATACATCAAGCCGATCGAATCGATTGCTGTAATCGACAACAGCCTCATCACCTCTCTTTTTTACGTTTTGGAGTATCTCAGTGACAACATTGTTTACAGCCCCATCAGAAACCGATTCCCAAGCTAATAAACGGTCCAACTTGAGATCAAAATCTGGATCTGAATATTTCAGCCGAGTCACATTCAATTGATTACCTGTCATGCCCGAGCCTCTGCCAGCTTACCAGCCTCAACCGCTTGCTCCAATTGATCAATAATTTCCTGAATCTGCTGGTGTTTCATTTTCATCGCTGCCTTGCCAACAACCAGCCGAGTACTCACAGGCGCAATCATTTCCAAAGGCTCCATACCATTGGCCCGGAGTGTATTTCCAGTATCAACGATATCAACAATGCGGTCAGCCAATCCCATAATGGGAGCCAACTCCATAGCACCGTATAGTTTGATAATATCGACCTGAATACCTTTTTGGGCATAATACTGTTTGGTAACATTCACAAACTTGCTGGCGACCTTTAATCGGCCGTTAACAGGCTTACTGTTAACCATACCCGCCGTCATCAGCCGACATCGGGCAATATTCAGGTCTAAAGGCTCATACATAGCCTTACTACCGTATTCCATCAGCACATCTTTGCCCGCCACACCCATGTCCGCAGCGCCATACTCTACATAAGTAGGGACATCTGTCGCCCGAATCACCAGCAGTTTGATATGCTCATGATTGGTATCAAATATAAGCTTACGGCTTTTAGAGATATCTTCCGTTGGGCAGATATCCGCCTGAGCAAGCAAAGGCAGTGTTTCTTTAAGAATTCGCCCCTTGGACAATGCGATGGTAATCGGTTGTTTCATGCTTAATGGACTCTATTTATCACAGGCTGTCTGACTTATTACGTTATGTTGCTGATATACCCTTTCACTTACTACTGGACTGTCAAAGGAACATTCAGCAATCAGGAAGGAACTCGACGAATCTTTGCCCCCAGCAACTGCAACTTTTCTTCTATACACTCATAACCACGGTCAATATGATAAATACGTTCGATGACTGTTTCACCTTCAGCCACCAGTGCAGCGATAACCAGGCTTGCGGAAGCGCGTAGATCAGTTGCCATGACCGGCGCTGCTTTAAGATTATCCACTCCCTGGATGACAACAGCATTACCTTCTATCGATGCATTGGCACCCATTCGGACCATCTCCTGAATGTGCATAAAACGGTTTTCAAAGACAGTCTCCCTGATCATCCCAACGCCCTCAGCAATCGCATTCAAGGCAGCAAACTGAGCCTGCATATCAGTAGGAAATGCAGGATAAGGAGCGGTCGTCATATTAACAGATTTGGGGCGCTTCCCCTTCATATCCAAAATAATCCAGTCATCCCCGGCTTCTATTTCAGCCCCCGCCTCTTCAAGCTTAAGCAAAACAGCTTCAAGAATATCCGGTCTGGTGCGCTTAACCTTAACACGACCACCAGTAGCCGCTGCTGCCACCAGATAGGTTCCGGTTTCAATTCGATCTGGCAGTACCGAGTAACGGCACCCCTTAAGCGATTCAACTCCCCGTACGGTAATCGTATCGGTGCCATGACCGGTAATTTCGGCTCCCATCGCAATCAAACACTCGGCAAGATCAACCACCTCTGGTTCTTTTGCCGCATTTTCTATGACCGTTGTGCCATCAGCCAAGGTCGCAGCCATCAGGATATTTTCAGTACCGGTTACCGTGACGGTATCAAGGAACACATGCGCACCCTTGAGTCGGCCATCAGTTTTGGCAAGAATGTAACCGTCTTTCACTTCGATGCTGGCCCCCATCGCTTCCAGCCCACGAATATGAAGATCCACAGGGCGACTACCGATAGCACAGCCACCGGGCAACGAAACCTCTGCTTCTCCAAAATGTGCCAGCATAGGCCCCAGAACCAGGATCGAAGCCCGCATGGTTTTCACCAGCTCGTAAGGGGCAATCAGTGATTTAATCGTAGATGCATCAACTTCAACGTTCAGCTTTTCATCAATCATGACTTCCACGCCCATACGACCCAGTAGCTCGATCATCGTGGTAATGTCATGTAGATGAGGAAGATTACAGACAACAACCGGCTCATCCGCCAGAAGAGTTGCTGCTAAAATCGGCAATGCAGAGTTTTTAGCACCGGATATACGAACGTCGCCGTCCAGCCGGGCGCCGCCCTTAATGATCAATTTATCCATGAGTTATTCCGGTCTGAGCATATTTACTGAAAATATGCGGTCTTTCTATCATTTCTGAATTCAATGGTTATGAATGCGATGTTTCTGAATACAGTGTTTCTGAATACAATAGCCGAAGGATGTTCGTTTCGCGACTATCGATCTAGTCGGCACTATTTTGTCGCTCTCTGCTGATTACTAAAACAGAGCAGCCACAAGTGGAACAGTCTAAAACAATGCAGCAGAGTCTACCCAATCAGTATTATCAGCATGCTCAAAAGGCAATCAGCCTTCCTGCGCCTGCCATTGCTCTGGTGTATAGGCGCGGATTGTCAACGCATGAATGGTACCATTAGCAATCTGATCTGATAAGCAACCATAAACCAGCTGCTGTTTCTTAACAGGCGTCAACCCGCTGAAAACCTCACCTACAACGGTAACCCTAAAATCACAACCTTCACCTTCGGTAATCACAGTACAGCCCTGAAGCTGCTGCTCTACAAGCTGTTTGACCTCGTTTGCTTGCATGTTTTACTCCACAAATATTGTCTTACCCTGTATGGGCGATTAATAGATCAGACTGATTATGATAAAGAAAGTGGCCAGCAAAGGCCAAATCTGACAGTCTGCTCGCAACGATGATGCTGATCAGCTAACAGCGCAAACTGCCAACCTCACCAACCAAATTCACCAGGCAGCCTCATCAAGCAGCCTCATCAAATAACTCGCTAAGGTCACTCATTCGAGCGATAGCTACAAGCTCCGATGGAATCGCAGTAAATTTCAGCACCACCCCAAGTGCTCTGGCCTTACGGCGCCAGCAAAGCAGCAAACTCAACGCAGAGGTATTGACCTGAGTCACGGTGGAAAAATCAAAGCAACAGCAATGGGCCTGCCCGGAAGCAGGAGTCTGCTGAGAAGCCTTCTCCAGATAGCGCTCCCCTTCTTCCCTTAGAGCCACAACGGTTTTATAGTTGATGGCACCATCAATTCTCCAGCCACCCTCTACGGCTACCAACTTTGCGCCCACGTTCTGACTCCTTTAACCAGGGTTCAGGCTCTATAGCCTCTGGTATTTACCCCTTTAATGCTCAACTCACCAAACCATTGAATTGGCCAGATCACTTCAGGCCTATTCGCTAACTTTGTTGAACAGGAATTTACCAATTAATTCTTCTAGTACAATCGCGGACTGAGTATCGTCAAACTCATCGCCATCTACCATATTCTCTTCATCAGCTCCTATGGAAATTCCAATATACTGCTCACCTAATAGCCCGGCAGTCAGAATCGAGACTGAACTATCTCTTGTCAGGAAATCATATTGAGGCGCTATCTCCATCTCAACCAAAGCTTTTATAGCTTCTGAATCCAGGGTAATCGCCGTTACTTTACCAATGGTCACCCCTGAAATAGTGACTTTTGAACGTACCGTCAAGCCACCGATATTTTCAAAACGGGCGTAAACTTTATAGCCTTCTGCCCCGGACGCCAGACTTAATCCACTGACATTTACTATCAGAATCACCAATGCCAGGAAGCCTGCCAGTATAAAAGCCCCAACACTCAACTCCATCGTTCTCATGCGCATAATTACAGATCTCCAAACATTAGCGCTGTCAACAAAAAGTCCATTCCAAGGATCGTCAGTGACGAGTACACCACTGTCTTCGTCGTCGCCTGGCTAATTCCTTCCGAAGTAGGAACACAGTCATAGCCTTGAAATACTGAAATCCAGGTCACAAGATAACCGAACACAACGGCCTTAATAATCCCATTGAGCACATCTTCCTCAAAACTTACTGCAGATTGCATATTGGCCCAGAACGAACCTTCATAAATACCAAGCCAGTCAACACCGACCAGCAATGCGCCCCAGACGCCAACAACGCTAAAAATCATCGTCAATAACGGCAGCGCGATAAAACCGGCCCAGAAGCGCGGAGCGACAACCCGCCGAAGAGGATCAACACCAATCATCTCCATACTGGACAGTTGTTCAGTCGCTTTCATCAAGCCAATTTCTGCCGTTAAGGCAGAACCCGCCCTGCCAGCGAACAATAATCCGGCCACCACAGGAGATAACTCTCGAACCAAACTAAGGGCAACCATTTGCCCGACTGCCTGCTCTGACCCGAAATCGACCAAAATGGTATAACCCTGCAAACTCAGAACCATTCCAATAAACAAGCCTGAAACCACAATAATGATCAGCGATAGAACACCAACAAAGTAAAGCTGCTTTATCAGTAATGGAAAACTTGTCCGTGGATTCGGAATGGCTATCAGTGCATGCAACAAAAAAATAAACGAGCGACCCAAAGCCGCTAGTTTAAGCAGGCCGGTACGGCCCAGCGTTTCTATCCGGCTGATCATAGCTCCCCCCCTACAAGATCCTGAAAATAGTCTTGCGCCGGGAAGTGAAAAGGAACCGGACCATCCGGTAAACCCTGCATAAACTGTTTCACTTTAGGTGAGGTGTCAGCCAGCAGTTCCTGAGTGGTGCCCTGGGCTACAACATGGGTATCAGCAATCAGGTAAATATAATCAGCAATGCTTAACGTCTCCTGGATATCATGAGACACCACTATACTGGTATGGCCTAAGGTCCTGTTCAGTGTCTTAATAAGCTTCACCAGCACACCCATAGCAATAGGATCCTGACCGGTGAAAGGCTCATCGTACATTAAGATATCAGGATCCAGAGCGATAGCACGGGCCAAAGCAACTCTTCTGGCCATCCCGCCAGACAACTCACTGGGCATCAACTCAACGGCCCCTCTTAAACCCACTGACTGTAACTTCATATACACCAGGTCGCGAACCATATCTTCCGGCAGATCCGTGTGAACCCGCAACGGAAAAGCGACGTTTTCAAACACAGTAAGATCAGAGAAAAGTGCACCACTCTGAAACAACATGCCCATGCGGGAGCGAATATCAAACAATGCGGACCGACTCAGGCGGGGGATATCCAACCCTTCTATCTTAATAGATCCGCTATCGGCCCGAACCTGACCACCAATCAATTTCAGCAAAGTTGTTTTGCCGGTACCACTCGGCCCCATAATGGCAGTCACCTTGCCCTTAGGAATACGAATGTTGATATTATCGAAAATCAGGCGCTCACTTCTGGAGAAGCTCATACCTTCTATATCAATAATGATGTCGTCTAACTGGTCCATGTATGCCCGTTCTCAGCCCTTAGATTTCGGTTGGTTAATAACACAGAGCGTTTACTGTCGCAGGCATAAAGTAACTCTGCCTCACGTCATATTTGCTACGTAGCGCGCTGGGGCCGCTACTATAGCATCTGTCGAATGTATTAGGGTAGTTGATTGATGATCCTCAAGGCAGCATATTACTTCGTCTATACCTGGCGGAAACAACCTCGATCAGCTGGAAACGGTGCAATTAGCAGATGACTTACTTGCGTCCCTCCCTTCCTCTCTATACATTAGCGCCTTTCCATCATTTACCAGCGAGTAAACAATGACCGAGATGCTTTATCCTGTAGCCGCTATTGTTACGGGCTTTCTTGTTTTGATATGGAGCGCCGATCGTTTTGTCATTGGTGCAGCCGGAGTCGCTAAAAACCTCGGTATGTCGCACATGCTTATCGGCCTGACCGTAGTATCCCTGGGTACTTCGGCCCCTGAGATGCTGGTATCTTCGATCGCCGCCTATACCGATGCTGGAGGGCTGGCAATTGGTAACGCTATCGGATCTAACATTGCCAACATAGGTTTGGTTTTGGGCGCAACTGCACTCATCGCCCCCCTGCCGGTAAAGACGGGTCTAATGCGGAAAGAACTCCCCTTACTGGTGGTGATTACTCTTGGCTCGGGACTCATTTTATGGGACGGGCGATTGGATAGAATGGACGCCACGATCCTATTAATCGGCTTAGCAGCCTGCTTATTTTTGTTTGCACGCTTTCAACGTTATGCCGACCCATCAGAAATTCAACACGAAGAAGAAGAACTTCCAGATATCAGTCAACTCAAGGCGGTAATCTTATTATTAGTCGGTCTGGCTTTATTGGCAGGCAGCTCTCGCTTGCTGGTCTGGGGGGCTACCGAGATCGCTACACTGATGGGGGTCAGTGAACTCATCATTGGACTGACTATCGTTGCGATTGGTACCAGCCTGCCCGAACTTGCAGCCTCTATTGCCAGCGCTCTAAAAGGGCATCATGATATCGCTATTGGCAATATTATCGGTTCAAATATATTCAATTTACTGGCTGTTATGCCTCTGCCTGGATTGATTCGACCGTTTGACTTCGATACAGCTGTACTCTGGCGAGACTTTGCCGTAATGGTGGCACTAACACTACTGTTACTTGTATTTGCCAACGTAACCAGCAAGGGAAAAGTCAGTCGACCAGAGGGAATCCTGATGCTGACAGGCTATTCAGGTTATTTGGGCTTGCTTTATATGATGTCAGCAACGTAATGTTTACCGTATTAACGTGGCTACGGTGCTTCGGCAGCTACACGTCGAAAGTACGATATTGATAAGCAAGTACCAACTTTACCAGCAAGTATCTAATTGATCATGATCAGAACAGAAGCATTCATCCAGTCAGCACTGCGCACCATTGAAGTTGAGAGCAATGCAGTTCGCGACTTAGGCAACAGTCTTGACAGCAGTTTTAGCCGTGCCTGCCAGTTGATTCTGGATTGTACTGGCCGTGTAATCGTCACAGGAATGGGAAAGTCAGGTCATATTGGCAAAAAAATAGCCTCCACTTTTGCCAGCACTGGCACCCCCTCTTTCTTTGTTCATCCTGGAGAAGCCAGCCACGGCGATCTTGGAATGATCACTGATGGTGATGTTATAGTCGCACTCTCCAACTCCGGAAAAACAACGGAAGTCGTCACTCTACTCCCTCTCATAAAACGTTTGGGTGTACCACTTATAAGCATGACAGGCAATCCCGACTCGGTGCTATCCAAGTTTTCCGAAGCCAACCTTGATATCAGTATCAAGGAAGAAGCATGCCCCCTCGGACTCGCTCCCACATCCAGTACCACTGCAGCCCTGGTTATGGGTGATGCACTAGCAATTGCCCTGCTGGAAGCTCGCGGATTCAGCGCAGAAGACTTTGCCTTTTCCCACCCGGGCGGGGCACTCGGCCGCAAGCTACTGCTAAAAGTTAAGGATTTAATGCACGAAGGAGACCTGCTTCCTTCAGTTACTGAGTCAACAAGCCTTAAGGATTCGCTGATTGAGATAAGCAACAAACGCCTGGGAATGACTGCTGTTGTGAATCAGCAGGGCATATTAACGGGTATTTTTACTGATGGAGACTTGCGCCGAACGCTGGACCAGGACCTGGATCTAAAGAACACGCCAATCTCTAAGCTGATGACGGGGAACTGCACAGTAATATTTCCTCAATTGCTGGCCGCTGAAGCTCTTCATATCATGGAAGAGAAAAGAATCAACGGACTCATTGTCGTGGATGATAACCATCGACCAGTAGGTGCGCTCAACATGCATGATCTGCTGAGAGCTGGCGTTATTTAACCCGATCAGAACCGAGAACGGCGACCTCCTATGCAAAATCTCGATGCACTTCTCAAACCGATCCGACTATTGATTTTGGATGTTGATGGCGTACTTACTGATGGTCGACTCTACTTTGGCCCGGACGGAGAAGCCCTGAAAACCTTCAACACTCTAGACGGTCACGGTATAAAAATGCTTCAGTCAACCGGTGTCGAAGTAGCCATTATCACAGGCAGAAATAATCCTGCAGTAGCCCGCCGGACTTCAGATCTCGGAATTAAGCATCTTTATTCAGGCCGCGAAGATAAAAGAGCAGCCCTTGATGAACTTTGGGCTGCCAGTGGTTACAGTTCGGCAGAAAGTGCCTTTATGGGGGATGACTGGCCGGATTTATTAGCCATGTCAGCGGTCTCTTTTGCGGCGACTGTCCCCAATGCCTGCGTTGACGTACTTGAGCGATCCCACTGGATCTCGAAGAAGAAAGGAGGTGAAGGAGCCGTTCGAGAGCTTTGCGAGCTTATTATGAAAGCTCAGGATACCTTTGATACCGCCCTTATGCCTTACATTCAAGGCTATCTTAAAACCCGGGATGATTGCTGTTAAAACGAATAACAAATAAAGTCCGCAATAAATACTCATAGCACATGAGTACGATAAACCAGCAATACAACACAGCCAACACTGAAACCAGCTAAAGAGCAGATATGAACAGACGGAAATTAAAACTGCTACTTAGCCTCGTGGCCAGTATCCTGATACTTGGCTATTGGGGGTTTCGTGAACCTGAATACCAGAGTTCCGGGCTTTCCTCCGATCAGGCGGACAAAGAAATTGACGGATTTATTATCGGTGCCGTCTCTGTAGAATATGATAAACAGGGGAACCCAAAGCAAGAGCTTGTATCCAAAAAGATGACTCACTACCCTCGCTCGGACCGGACTCTGTTGGAAACACCGGTTGTTCTTGTCCATCGGGATACCAAACCACCCGTTCAAATCAAAGCAAAAGAAGGGGAAATAGGCCCAGGCGGCACCGAGATTTTTTTACGCCAGGAGGTATTCATGGTAGAGCAGACGGCAGATGGATTTAGTCTTGAAACCAGCTACTTAAGACTGGTTCCCGACAACGACTATGCGGAAACGAATGCAGCTGTTACTCTGCGACATAGATCCGGGGAGATGCGCTCAAAAGGGCTAAAAGCATTTTTAGCAGAAGACCGTATTCAACTGCTGAATAACGTAAGAGGAACCCATGAATCACGATAAAGACCAAGGCAAAAGCATCGTTCGTCATTGGCTATCGATACTGACAATAACAAGCTTGGCCCTTTTTCCACAGACCGCTCAAGCACTGCCTGACGATAAAGATCAACCGATACAGCTGGCAGCGAACAGCGCCGAAATGGACGACAAGAAAGGGATTTCGGTTTACATCGGGAAGGTCTTTCTGAAGCAAGGCAGTCTTGAAATTGAAGCCGACAAGATCACAATCTATTCCGACGAACAGGGCGTTAAAGAGATCGTTGCCATTGGCGGTCCTGTCAAGTTTCGACAGCAACCCAAAGAAAAAGACCCTATAACCAAAGGCTTTGCCAGTAAAGTCGAATATCATGCTGATACAGATCAGGCAATATTCACAACTAATGCAAAGCTGGTTCAGGGAGGGGATGTTATCACCGGCGATCAGATTAAATTTGATATTGAAAAGGACGTCGCCACCGCCAGCAGTCAGGGTAAGAACAAACAAGTTGAGATGGTTATCCAGCCTAGAAAAAACAAGAAAACCGCCAAGCAGTAATTAAGAGGTTATTAAAAAGTCGATGAGCACGTTGGAAGCCCGCCATCTGGCCAAAAGCTATAAACAGCGTCAGGTCGTTAAAGACGTTTCTTTAACGATAGAAAGAGGTCAGGTCGTCGGCTTACTCGGGCCTAATGGTGCAGGAAAGACGACCTGCTTTTATATGATCGTTGGTCTGGTCCCCTGTGAAAGAGGGTCTGTGCGTATCGATGGAGAAGACATTACTCGCCTACCGATGCATGGCAGGGCTCGAAAAGGCATTGGATATTTACCGCAGGAAGCCTCAATCTTCCGAAAACTCAGTGTTCGCAATAATTTAATGGCAATTCTGGAAACCCGCAAGGATCTGGATCGCAAACAGAGAGAACAAAAGCTTGAGCAACTACTCGAAGAATTCCACATCACCCACATTCGAGACAATCTGGGCATGAGCTTATCCGGTGGAGAACGGCGAAGGGTAGAAATCGCCCGGGCACTGGCGACTGAACCAACCTTTATCCTGCTGGACGAACCTTTTGCCGGAGTTGATCCGATATCAGTCAGTGACATCAAGCACATTGTCGATCACCTTAAATCCAAAAATATCGGTGTCCTTATTACCGACCATAATGTTAGAGAAACACTGGATATCTGTGAACATGCTTATATCGTTAATGACGGTTATTTACTTGCCGAAGGCACTCCGGCAACCGTTCTGCAGAACAGCCAAGTAAAGGAAGTTTACCTCGGTGATCAGTTCCAGCTATAGTAAGCTCTACAATTGTACGTATTTACTGGTGTTTATACATTGATAAGTACGGTCCATAACAACTCAGCCATGACTTATTCGGAAGTTCTCTTATAATGAGTAGTACTCGTGATAGAATCATGCTCGAATACTGTCATCCAACCCCGTAGATTCGAAGGCGCTCATCTAGATTTATGAAGCCAACCTTACAGTTAAAAATAAGCCAGCAGCTGACAATGACACCTCAGTTGCAGCAAGCTATCCGTCTGCTCCAGCTTTCCACACTAGACCTGCAACAGGAAATCCAGCAGGCCCTGGACTCAAACCCAATGCTGGAGACATCCGAGGAAGATGTCAGCAATACCGATACTGCAACCACCGAGCAGCATAACGGTGCAGAACTGGCCAGCGAACAGCCTACAGTTTCAAGCAATGAAACAGAGGGAGCCGTTGCAGACAGCGAGTGGAATGAGCAGATACCCGTAGAACTGTCGACAGACAGTAGCTGGGATGACACTTACCAGAGCTCAACACCAACAAGCAGCTCTTCAACAGCAGATGGTTCATCAATGGACTTCGAATCTGCAGATCATCACAGCGAAACCTTAAATGATCACCTTGAGTGGCAGCTTAACCTGACACCAATGAGTGATATAGATCGTTTGATTGCCATGAGTATTATCGATGGCATCGATATCGATGGCTACTTGCGAACCGATCTCGAGGACATAGTCAAAAACCTGAATGATAATTTAAAGCTTGGCAATGAGAGCGGTGACAACAAAATCATTCAAGAGCTTGAAGTCGAGACAGATGAAGAGCTTAGCGTTGAACTGGATGAAGTTGAGGCAGTATTAAGACGAATTCAACAATTTGATCCGCCAGGCATTGCCTGTCGGGACCTTCGTGAATGTCTTCTCATTCAACTAAACCAGTTACCTTCAGATACCCAATGGATAAACGAAGCCAAACAGCTGGTCGATAAACATCTGGCTCTTTTAGGGAATCACGACTACAAACAGCTGATGCGACGTTGCAAGCTCAAAGAACCACAGCTTAAGTCGGTGGTTGCGCTGATTCAGCAACTCAACCCCAGACCCGGAAACATGATCGACTTTGGTGATGTGGAGTATGTCATTCCTGATGTTTTCGTTAAGAAAGAAAAAGATAGCTGGACCGTCAGGCTTAACTCAGATGCAGCACCCAAAATCCGTATCAACGACAACTATGCCAACCTGGTTCGTCGGGCCGATAACAGTCCTGATAACACTTACCTGCGTAACCATTTACAGGAGGCTCGCTGGTTCCTGAAAAGCCTGCTCAGTCGCAATGAGACACTGTTAAAAGTTGCCATCAAGATAGTTGAACATCAACAGGATTTTTTGGAGTACGGCGAAGAAGCAATGAAGCCATTGGTACTCCACGATATTGCTGAAGCCGTAGAAATGCATGAATCAACCATATCCAGGGTCACTACCCAAAAATTCATGCACACCCCCCGGGGGATATTTGAGCTGAAGTACTTTTTCTCCAGCCATGTAAGCACTGCATCTGGTGGAGAATGCTCCTCTACAGCTATCAGAGCAATAATTAAAAAACTGGTTGCCGCAGAAAATCTGGCGAAACCCCTGAGCGACAGTAAAATAGCAAACCTACTGGAAGAACAGGGAATTAAAGTAGCCAGACGCACAATTGCTAAATACCGTGAAGCCCTCAGTATTCCACCATCCAACGAACGTAAACGTCTGGTATGATGAAGATGAACGGATTCACACCCCGCAAAACCCAATGAAAGTACGCTTAGGAGAGCCATATGCAAATCAATATCACAGGTCATCACATTGATCTCACCGACGCTATTCATGACTACGTTGATAGTAAGTTTGCCAAACTGGAACGTCATTTCGATAATATAACCAATGTCCAGGTCACCTTGACTGTTCAGAATCAGCATCAAGAAGCAGAAGCTATTGTTATGATTTCCGGTGGAGAACTTTTTGCCAAAGCTGAGGATAGTAATCTTTACGCGGCTATTGATTGCCTGATCGACAAACTGGATCGTCAGATAATCAAACACAAGGAAAAACTTCAAAGCCGTAAACAGGGCATTGCCTAAGCTTCCCACCCTTTCGACAAAGAGGCCTTATGTCAATTCATGAGACCCTGATCCGGGAACGGACGTTTCACAACGTTCCCGGAAACAGTAAAAAAAGAGTGCTTGAAAACGCCAGTGAGCTAATCGCTGAAACTGTTGAGTCCCTGGAAGCAGAGGATATCTTTTCAGGTCTGATAGGGCGTGAACGGCTGGGTAGTACCGGTCTGGGAGATGGCGTAGCCATACCTCATTGCCGGCTTGAAAACTGTCAAGAGGTTGTCGGAACGCTTGTCAAGTTACCCGAACCCATTGATTATGATTCGATTGATGGTAACCCCGTCGATTTGCTGTTCTTATTACTGGTTCCCACTGAAGCGACTGAGGCCCATCTCCAAACACTCGCATCCCTGGCTGAACGCTTCAGCCAGGAAGCCTTCCGAAAAGGATTACGAGACAGTGAGAATGCTGAAGGGTTGTATCAGGCCTTTATCAACTTTAACTGAAACCATTTACAATAATTGAAACCATCTACAATACCTATGATAGCTCTTTATTATGGCTGCTTCAGCAGCGGATGAATTGTTTTAAACCGAGTCAATAACCACTGATATCTAACTTAAGCGAACTGATCACAGAAAGCAGGTATCAGGGGTTGAATTCCTGGCATAGGCACTAGAATCTGACATAATCGCGATAACAAGCCCAAGGAACCTTTGGTAGTTGCTATGAAACTGATCATTATCAGTGGCCGCTCTGGATCTGGCAAGAGTACAGCGTTACAGGCACTGGAAGACCTCGGCTATTACTGTATTGATAACCTTCCCGTGGGCCTGCTTCCCAGCCTTTGCGAGATGGTGCTGAAAGAGCCAATGAAAGGCAAAAGCGGCATCGCCATCAGTATCGACGCACGAAATACCTCTCGAGGACTCAGTGAGTTCCCGGTTATCGCAGAAAAGTTAAGCGAATCAACTATTAAGCATGACATCATCTATCTCGATGCTTCACAGAGTACTTTGCTAAAGCGCTTCAGTGCCACCCGCCGCCGTCACCCCCTGTCCGATGAAGATAAGGGCCTGAATGAAGCGATTCAGCTGGAAAAAACCTTACTGGAACCGATGGCCGATCTGGCTGACCTGACTATTGATACGACAAGCCTGACGCTTTATGAGTTACGAGATGTTATTAAACATAGAGTGGCCGGGCGTCGTGGTCAGGAAATCGCACTGCTATTTCAGTCCTTTGGATTTAAACATGGTGTGCCCATGGATGCAGACTTGGTCTACGATGTACGCTGCCTGCCCAACCCCTACTGGGAACCATCCTTAAGAAAGTATACAGGCCAGGATAAAGAGGTCATTGACTACCTGAAAATACAACCTGATGTTCAGGAAATGCTGACGGATATCAGCAACTACTTACACAAGTGGTTGCCAAGATTCGAAAATAATAATCGCAGTTATCTTACTATTTGCATTGGCTGTACCGGCGGACAACATCGCTCTGTATTTCTTGCTGAAGCCTTGGCTGGTCATTTCGGTCAATCTATGGATAATGTACTGGTCAAGCACAGGGAGCTGTCGTTATCGGGGTAATGAATGATTGAGAAGCAGTTAACTATTATTAACAAACTAGGCTTGCACGCCAGAGCCACTGCAAAACTCATCAGTGTCACCAACAACTTCACCAGTTCTATAGAGCTTGGCAAGGACGGCCACGTCGTGAACGGTAAGAGTATTATGTCGGTGATGATGCTTGCAGCCAGTCAAGGCACCGTTTTGGATGTCATTGTCAACGGCGAAGATGAAGAAGCCGCAATCAATGCTGTAGAAGCGATCGTCAAAGACCGCTTTGGCGAAAGCGAATAGTCCCTCCATTCTCCTTCTAGGAGCTGCTCAACGAATAAACTACAATCTACGCTGGTTCAGTCGATACTAGCAACTAACTCTTAAAACACGGCTCTTCTACTAGTGAAGCGCTTAATTCTTAACAAGAACATAAAACAGGAACACGTAACGAAAGCGTTAGTGGATCAAAAGAGTGCTGCAACCATAAACAAAAAGCAAGATCCTGAGAACATTGATTTAAAGAATGTTAATTTAAAGAACCTTATAGAATAGATAACTTCTTATCTAAGCCTTTTATCAGGTAATAACCTGTGAAGGAACGACGACTCGCGCTGATCGAGACCCGAATATGCCGCAAAGTGTTGAAAGAACATACCTGCATGAATTAAACGACGCCCTTGAGGGTGGAGAGTTTCGGCAAGTCAGGCATATGCTCAACCACATTCTGTTACCGGTGGATGTGGCTCACCTAATCGAATCCTCCCCTCCTCGCGCACGTCAGATACTTTGGAATCTGGTTGATCAGGAGATAGAAGGGGAAGTACTCCAGCATCTCAGCGACGACATTCAAGCTGCTTTTCTTAGCCAGATGAATACGGAAGAGCTTGTTGCCGTTACTGAAGGCCTGGACATTGATGACGTTGCCGATGTCCTGCAACAGCTGCCTGATACGGTGATGCTCGAAGTTCTTAATGCGATGGATAAGCTTGATCGGGAACGAGTGGAAATAGTGCTCTCCTATCAGGAAGACACCGCTGGCGGACTCATGGATACTGATACAGTAACCGTCCGCGCCGATATCACCATTGATACTGCACTACGCTATATTCGAAGACACACTGAACTACCGGACATGACCGATAACCTTTTGGTGGTCAGCCGAAAGAATACGTTTATTGGGCTACTCCCCTTAACCACACTCCTCGTCAGCGACCCCAACGTCACGGTCAGAGAAGTCATGATTACTGACGTAGAACCGATTCCTGCTGATCTTCCCGATGATGAAGTAGCATTGCTGTTTGAACGGCATGATCTGGTTTCCGCCCCCGTCGTAGATGCTGACGGAAAGCTCCTGGGACGCATCACAATTGATGACGTGGTTGATGTTATTCGTGAAGATGCCGATCATTCACTGATGAGCATGGCAGGCTTGGATGAAGATGAAGATACATTTGCGCCTATTTGGAAAACAACCCGCAGTCGAGCAATATGGTTAGGCATTAATCTCATCACTGCTTTTATTGCCTCTGCTGTAATCGGAATGTTTGAAGACACGATAGAAAAGGTGGTCGCACTGGCTGTGCTGATGCCTATCGTTGCAAGCATGGGTGGAATAGCCGGAACTCAAGCACTGACGCTGGTCATACGAGGAATGGCTCTGGGACACGTAGAACGCAGCAATGCGGGGTGGCTACTGAACAGAGAGCTTATTGTCGGTGTACTAAACGGCATACTCTGGGCAGCTGTTGTCGCAGTGGCGGCAATACTCTGGTTTGATGACGTAGTGATCGGTGCAATTATTGCCTCGGCTTTGATCATCAACCTTGTCGTAGCCGCCTTGGCTGGGACGTCACTGCCTCTCGTACTCAAGGCGAAGGGGATTGATCCAGCTCTGGCAGGAGGAGTCCTGCTGACCACTATTACTGATGTTGTCGGTTTTATGGCTTTTCTAGGCCTGGCAACGCTTATGTATGGGTAAGTATTAGATCCACTTTGCATGCAGAATGGATCAACAGAGCATAGATAAACTTGTATACAGATAGATCAAATGAGAACAGATATGAGCGATTTTTTTGACGACGAACCTCAGGATGAAGAGGACATAAAAAGCAGAACCCAGATTAAAAGGGAAGCCGAAGCGCTGCAAAGCCTAGGTAAAAAACTGATCGGACAGAAGCCGGAAATGCTGGCCAAGCTATCTCTCAGCGATGAATTAAGAGCCGCCTTGAAAGAAGCGGGTCGATTACGACAAAACGAAGCCAAGAGGCGTCACCTTCAATATATTGGAAAACTGATGCGGGCTGAGGATGCAGAGCAAATTCGCGAGCATATTGAGCGTCAGGAAGCAGGAACCCGGGCCTATACACAACACTTTCATCAGCTGGAAAACTGGCGGGATCTCCTACTGAATGATGACAAACAAATAGAGCCCTTTGTCAGCGCCTACCCGGACGCGGATAGACAGCACTTGCGTCAGCTGGTTCGCAATGCTCGAAAGGAAGCAGAAAGAAACAAGCCACCAGCGGCCGCACGCAAACTGTTTAAATACATACGCGACCTGGATGATAATCAGTAATCAGGAAGTTCCTGCATTCTTTATCTGTGGTAATTCAGACTTTGCCGATGCTCTCTAATCGGCATTTTCTCCCTGATAGTCTGTAATTGCTGAAGATCGATTTCGGCGCTAACCACCCCCTCTCCTTTCTTCAGCTGCCCAAGCACCTGCCCCCAGGGGTCAATAATCATCGAATGACCAAAGGTTTCCCGGCGCTCATTATGACGCCCACCCTGGTCTGCCGCCAAAATATAGCATTGCGTTTCAATCGCTCGTGCTCGTAGCAGTATCTCCCAATGAGCAGCCCCGGTAACCTGAGTAAAAGCAGCAGGAACACAGAACAATTCAGCCCCTTTGTCCAACAAAGCCTGGTACAACCCAGGAAAACGCAAGTCATAGCAAATACTTAAACCAAGGCGTCCTATCGGTGTATCAACCACAATCAGTTCATCACCCGGCTCAATCTGATCTGACTCTCTATAGGCAGACTGAGAATCCGAAACATCAACATCAAACAAATGAATCTTGTCATAGCGGACCTGCTCTTTGCCCTGGCTATCGACCACAAAACAGGCAGACCGAACACGTTTACCGGAGTCCGACAGCACAGGCAGAGATCCTCCGACCAGCCAAAGATCATTCTTTTTCGCCTGGTCCGATAAGAACTGACGAATAGGGCCTTGGCTGTTCTGCTCATTCCCTCCCCGTTCTATCAGCTGGGAAGTATTAAAGACTGCAAAATTCTCTGGTAATACTGCCAGCTTTGCCCCCTGCAGGGCCGCTTCAGCAATCAGATCAGCGGCCTGAATGAGGTTATGCTGCCAATCAGCGCCACTAACCATTTGAATTACAGCGGCTTTAGACACTAGGTTACTCCCTATCAATACTTTAAATACTCAACCACGAATATGAGGGTTCTCTTCCCGCTCCTCCCCCACAGAGGTATCCGGACCGTGGCCCGTTACAACGACAGCCTGTTCGTCCAAGGTAAAAATCCGCTCTTTGATAGAACGCTCTATCTGTCCAAAATCACCACCCCAAAGGTCTGTACGCCCAATAGAGCGTCGAAATAGCGTATCACCAGCAACCAGCAACTTGGCTTCATCAAACCAGAAGCTGGTCGATCCTGGGGAATGGCCTGGTGTGTGAACGGCAACTCCGCCGCAGCATTCCAGCGCCTGATCATCTTTAATCCAGTAATCAGGATCAGGCTGTGGGACATAAGGTATACCAAACATCCCGCATTGTTGCTCCAGCATATCCCACAAAAACTTATCGTCCTGATGAAGGTGAATAGGAGCCCCCGTCCGGGCCTTAATCTCTCCCGCAGCGAGAATATGATCCAGGTGCGCATGAGTATGGTAAATAGCTACAACCTTGAGGTTCAATGCTTCGAGCTCAGCCATGATAATGTCAGCATCCCCGCCGGGATCAACCACGACTGCTTTACCCGTTCGACTATCCCCTAAAATTGTACAATTACATTGCAGAGGCCCCACTGGAAAAGTCTTACGGATAAAACTTGCCTCCACCGAAGCATCTGCCGAATTAGCTTCTTTTAAAACAGTACTTTTCAATTCAGTATCCTGCACCAGAATGACTCCTTACAATCCACGCCGAGTATCAATTTATCTGAAAGCAGCCTTTTCCGAAAGCCAGCTGTTCCAAAACCAACCTTACCGACTCCCTCAGCTTACCGCCGATATCCAACATCCATAAAGACCCCGTTGTCCTGAAAGAGATTATCGCTCGGAGGAGGAACCACTTTCAGACGGTTTTTTTGATACCACAGGTTCAATTTCAGGCTCTTCCCAATCACCAGAAATAGTATACCGAGCCGTAGTAAATTTACGAAGTTGCTTTCCTACCAGCTTCTCAACCAGAAAGAGCGCCCCCGCTACCTGTGGAGTACTCAGTAATACGGCTGTCAAAGGCAGGTTCTCAGCAAGTGGTACCGTAATATCCATTCTTTGATCCAATGTCTTGTTAAGCAGATCAAAAGAACCCTCCAAACGAATATCCACCGTAGGCCCTGTCAAACTGAGAGGCTGAACGTTGCTGGCAATACCCTGATCAATACGATAGGCAGCAGATATTTCGTCAAAGCTCACGCCCTTGCTGGAGAGATCAGAGAAGTCCAATCTCAGACGACGCCCTAAAGCATTAAAATTAAGCAATCCGAAAAGTTTTAACGCCCCCCCTGATCCCGTTGTGTCCAAGAAAAGCCCCTGGCCGGCAGAAAGCTCAAGGTCACCATAAAGAGAATGAAAATTAAAATTCAACGGGGACCCACTCCAGCGAAGTTTTCCGGCCACCCTGGCATCTTTACTTTCGAGTGTTTTCTCTGTGCCCCAGGCCTCTTGCACATCGCCAAGCTGTGCGGCAGCTAAGGAAAGATCGATATAGGTCTGCTGCCCATCAACCGTATCCAACCAACGCATATCAGCTTTGGTAGTCACTTCTTTGACCAGCCCTTCAATACCGGTTATCTGAACACCATTTTCAACCGGCTCCACCGCCAATGCCCAGCGTCCATAGTCTTCTTCGCCTATTTTGAGTTCATTAACACTGAGCTGCATCAACGGTAATTGCGACGGGTCAAAATCCGCCAGGAAATCAGGTTTTTGAGCTGTAGTTTGCTGCTCTGCAATGGGACCCACATCCTGATTATCGTTATTCTCTTGGTCATCAAAATCAGGTAAACGAATGTATTCAAAATCGGCTTTGATTGGCTTCTGAGTTTGAGTAGGTAGCAATACGGTTCCCAGCAATACTGGCGAAGCCACCCTCAGTCGCCAGCCTTCCGAAGAGGGCTCAAGTTTGATGCTAAGACCGGCACCAATACTGGCAACGGCATTCGATTGCTCTCCAAAGGCTGCATCGAATACAAGATTATCCGTATATAGATCGACAGCTTTCAGTAGCGGGTTTATCTGAGGGCGCCCCCCCTCAGCAACGGCTTCGGGAAATAGCCGATCCAGAAAACGTTGCCAGGACTTTGCGTCAATTCGCGCCATCGAACCACGAATCCATAAACCATGCTTCCTGGCCCGAGGAGCAGACTGGCCCGCACCAAGCACCAGCTCCCCACCACTTATTCCATCCTCCACCAATGCCAGCAATGACTGAAATTCACGGCCATACTTGATCGTCAACCATTGTTGCTCGCCAGTCAGGTTAGCGCTGACCGCTAAGGGGACTCGCTGGTCTGCCGTTTTTGCAAATGGTTCAGGAAGATGCTGACTCGCCACCCCTTCCAGAGAACTGCTGACCTTTAAACGCGTGCAATCTGTAGATGCCGTGCAAATATCAAGGTTCGCAAAAACCTCCGCTGACCCGTCAAAAAAGTCTAATACCGGCTGCTTAAGCCAACGATTGAAACGACGGATATTTACCGGCCCCGTCGCCTCAATTAATGTGTGCAGACCTTTAGCGTCCTCTGTAGTGTTGATTCGAGCAGCTATTGGCTGCTCCATAAAACGTCCTTTGATCGGGCCGGAACTCAATCCATCGGATTCATGGTAACTGATTCGACCGGAAAGTTGATCAAAAGAAAGATCAAGCCCGCTTGACGCATAGGTTGCATCGCTAAGATCAGTAAGCACACGAATTCTGGAACGATCAGCATCCTCAAGATCAATAGCCAGATCCAGCCGCGTTTTCGCTTTCCCGGACAACTGCCATTGAGCAAACTCCTCTCCGAGGTACTGCTTGGTGGGTGCTTCCAACAGCACTTTTCGACCATCTGCTGCCGGTCCGGCTAAATGAGCCTTAACCTGCAACTTTTGTGAGTCTGGAGGCAGGTAGACTTCTCCAGATGTGATCTGAGTGTTATAAATCTGTCCACTGTTAATACTGACCAAAACTTCTGAGTTCTTTATTAAGGTATATGACTCAGAGTGAGTAACCTGAGGCCAGTCGGGCTGGTATTTAATCACCCCCTGACTAACATCAAAGAACATCTGAAGACTGGGATCGGGCGCCCAGTCTTCAAGAGGTCCTTGGTAAAAAAAGCCACCGGAATTTAGATGCCCGGCCTGAATTGATTGAGACAGCCAGTCAAACAACCCCTTATCCACAATCTTATCAGGCACAAATAGTGGTGCCTTACTTCCATCACTGTTATCCATACCAATCAGCAGAGTAAAGTTGCTTTGTTCATCTTCTGAAAATGGCAAATCCAAGCTAAAGCGCCCGTTCGCTTCAACACCTTCCTGCCAGATCTGCAACCTCTGACTCTCCACCTCAACAGCATCAGATCGCAACTGCCAGGAAACCCGGCCACGGGCACGATCCAGCGCCCACCCCTGCTGATACAGCTCAGGAAAGTTCATCTTCAAGGGACTATCGAAATCAACACTGCCACCATTCTGATCGACCCTTAACAACCCTTTGACGCCTCGTAATTCCGGGGCACCACTCCAGGCAGACACTCCAACCTTATCCAAGTCAGCCTGCAGCTCAAACGCCAGCGGCAAGTCCTGTCGTATACCACCAACATTGATACTTAGGTTTTTCAACAGTCCTTTGGGGGTCAATACGCTCAGCTCTTCTTTTACAGCCTCAGGTACCACAGAACTGGCTAACAACAGCGCAGTTGAGCTTTCAAGATCCAGCTGATTCAGAGATAACTGCAAGTCTTGGTGCTTTCCCCACAGGCCCTGCAACTCCTGAAAGGGAAGAGTTTTCTGATTAATTTCACCGTGCAAGCCACTCAACTGAAACAGCCACTGTTGAGGCCCATCGGACTGGAGCAGCAGACGGGTTTGAAAATTAGTCAGCTGCTGTTTTTGAGCAGACAAGGCCTGGCCATTCTTTCCAGCCGTCGCTGATTTCGGCGAGCTCTGCCAGGCCAGCTTCGGTATCTGCAAAGTTCCCGACAGTCGCCTTAACATTGCTCCCTGCCACTCTCCCCACAATTGCGAGGAAAATTCAAGTGTCTGCAATTGTGCCAAAGGGATTGATTCTCTATCGTCTGAGAGTGCGGTACTCAAGGTCGCATCCTGCTGGACCAAGGATTTCTCGATCGGGGCGACAAATTGCGCGGGTATCAAAGGTAACCAGACGCCTTTATTCTGTTGGGGAATATTAATGTAAAAACGGGCCTGAAATTTATCACTACCCGGCAATCCTTTCCCTAGAGCGATCAGCTCTAGTGATTTCTCTGATCCCTCGCTACGACTATCTGCTATTTTCGCTTGAAAATTGTAACGACCACCTTCCCTGTCCAAAGAAGCGTTAATAAGCTGCTGTGGATAACTCTCTCCATTTTCCAGCTCGACAGCAACCCCCATATTCACCAGACGAACCTTTCGGTGCCTTAACAGATCTGCCAGCATCTCAGCTAAATCAACACTGGGCTCCGTATCAGTGTCGCCGTCCATTCCGTACAACTGCCAGTCGCCACTGCCATTTCGGACAAGTTTAAGTGTCAGCTTATCCAATAACGCGTATCTGAAGATGGCCCTTTGCTGCAACAATGACCGTATCAGATCCAACTCCAGTTTCGCGCTATCCAATTGCACCAGATATTCCCCATCAGGGTTCTGAACACGGATATTGCGAGCACTCAACATGGGCCGAAAATGATGCCAATCCCCTTGTAACTCACCAATAGAGAGCTGATAACTATCTGTACTTAACCACCGCTCGACAGTCTCTTTTTGCACAGGAAGGCTGTACATCAGCAGCCTGGCGCCGCTAAGCACAAGCGCCAAAGCGATGCAGACAATCATAACAAGCTTAAGCTTGAGTCGAATAAGGGTTTTCAGGTAACTCAATAGATTCATGGCTAGGGTCCTGAAAGGTAGACCGAAAAACAAACAGGTCTACAACAAAATCTGCGCCCTTTAATAAGAGAAGGAGTAAATCCCTTACTCATTTGATCCAATAAAACGATGGTGTCTGCGCAAATAACCTAAAATCTGGTTTAAACATCTTGCCAGGGTGCTATCGCAGTACCACATCAAACTGCTCAGGAGTGTAGTGAGGGTCAACCTGAAAGCGAATAGTCTTGCCAATAAACTCTTCCAGATCTGCAACCCGATCCGACTCCTCGTCATGTAACCGATCGACGACGGGCTCCGATGCCAACACCAGGTAAGTATCTGTATCGTAGGCCCGTGCTTCTCTTAGTATTTCCCTGAAAATCTCATAGCATACCGTTTCAGGAGTTTTCATGGAGCCACGCCCCTGACACTGACTACAGGGTTCACACAGCAGCTGCTCGAGACTTTCCCGGGTCCGCTTTCGTGTCATCTCTACCAGCCCCAGATCAGACACCCCCATTACTTTGCATTTAACATGGTCTTTATCCAAAACCCGTTGCAACGTTCGCAGCACCTGGCGCTGATGCTCAGCATCTTCCATATCAATGAAATCAATGATAATAATTCCGCCAAGGTTACGTAGCCGAAGTTGACGGCCTACTGCGGTTGCAGCTTCCAGATTGGTTTTAAAGATCGTTTCCTCAAGGTTTCGATGCCCTACATAAGCTCCAGTGTTTATATCCACTGTCGTCATTGCTTCAGTCTGGTCAAAAATAAGATAACCACCTGATTTCAACTCAACTTTACGCCCCAAACCTTTCTGTATTTCATCTTCAACATTATAAAGATCAAAAATAGGCCGCTCACCGGGATAGTATTCCAGTCGGTCCTCCATTTCCGGGACCAGCGACGCGACAAACTCACAAGCTTTCTGGAACGTTTCCCGGGAATCAATCCGAACACGTTCAATTCCCGGACTGGCCATATCACGCAGAGCACGCATGTGTAATGGCAGGTCCTCATACAGGATGGATGGAGCTTTAGCCTTTTTAATCCGTTCCTGAATCTTTCCCCAGAGCCTTAGTAAAAACTTTATATCGACTTGAATCCCTTCCGATGAAACCCCTTCAGAGACCGTTCGTAAAATAAATCCGCCTTTCACGGCTTTGTCTTCTTCTTTCTCTAAGGATTCTTCGACAATAGCCTTTAGTCGCTCTCGCTCCTCTTCACTATCAATTCGCTGGGAAACACCGATGTGATCATTATCAGGCATGAAAACCAGATAACGGGAAGGTACTGACAGATTGGTAGTAAGCCGCGCTCCTTTGGTGCCAATAGGATCTTTTGTCACCTGCACAACTAATGACTGCCCTTCACGTAACAGCGAACTAATCAGGGGTTCAGACTGGGGTCGCTCCTCTCTGTTACAGGCAGGCTGCAAATCGGCAACATGAATAAATGCCGCTCGCTCCAGCCCGACATCGACAAAGGCCGCCTGCATACCAGGTAACACTCTGACTACTTTGCCCTTGTAGATGTTACCGACAATCCCGCGCTTATCGACACGTTCAATATAGACTTCCTGCAACATGCCATTTTCGATTAGCGCAACCCGGGTCTCCATCGGGGCAAAGTTAATTAGTAATTCTTCACCCATACTCTCTATTCCCTTTAAATTTTTCAGACTACTAATCAAAAAAATGACTCCTGTTGAATCAACCCAAAGGCTGCCAGACAGGAATACCAACCTGTTTCAGTAAGCCCGCAGTTTCAGCCAGCGGCAAACCCACTACAGCAGAGTAGCTACCAACGATACGTTCTATAAAGATAGCAGCCAAACCCTGAATACCATATCCACCTGCTTTATCGAGAGGTTCTCCCGTAGCCCAATAGGTTTGACACTCATCCAGACTCAGGGTGCGAAAAAACACCTCGGTTGTGACCACTTGAGAGAGTGAACGTTCATCCACTACCAGTGCAATAGAGGTCATCACCTGATGCCCCCGCCCTGATAATTGCATCAACATTTCGACCCCATGCTCCATATCTCTGGGTTTACCCAGTATATGCTGATCACAGACGACCGCCGTATCACTGCCAAGCACAGCCTTTATGGTGCCAAGTTGTGAACGACAAGCCTCTGCTTTTTCCAATGCCAGTCTTTCTACGTACTTCGCCGGCGACTCTCCTGATCGAACAGACTCATCGATATCGACACCATGAGATTGAAAACGCACACCTATCTGATTCAAAAGATCACCACGACGCGGTGAATGAGAGGCCAGTATCAGATCAGACATAACTACAACGGTTTCCTTGTCAGTTTATTGAAGACGACCAAGCTAGACCAGATTCAGCTATTAAAACCCTAACTGGAGGATCTAAGCACCTGAATTTAAGGACGATACTGCCTAAATCAAAAAGCGAACAGCAACGAATCTGTACAGTTTTAACAAGGACTCAGGTGACATGCAATGCTCTGCGAACACCTCGCAACAAAACAAAAATCCAGGGCCATAAAAAGGCACTGACCAACGAGGGAAGAAGAAACAGCAATGACTCAGAGCTGGTTCCAGTCAGTGTTTGAGCCCAATGTAATAACATTTGTTGGATACCCACCAGAATCAGAACCAAAAACGCCTGTTGCCAAAGTGGGAACATACGAATTCTCTGATGTAGTCGTTGGGCCAAATAAGCAACAATAGTCAGTGATAGAGCATGAACGCCCAACAAGCTGCCAAGCAAAATATCCAACAATAACCCTAAAATCCATGCAGACCAAAGACCGACACGGTGAGGTAACGCAACAACCCAGTAAATCAACGTCAGGGTCACCCATTCTGGTCTTCCCCAAACCAGAGATTCAGGCATAGGCAAGGTACTTAGCATCATTGCTAATAAAAAACTCAGCCAGATAACCCAATTATGTTGAGCAGGTGCCGCTACATTCACTGCTGTTCTCCTTCCTGCTCCAAGTCAAAGTTAGGCAAGGGGTATTCAGGCTCCAGTCTGAATGCGATCAGCAGATGTCGGCTCTTGTCTAACCGGGCCGTTGGCTTAGCTTTAACCATGGCGAACGGCTGACCGGGATCATGTTCAATTTCACTGACAACGGCTACCGGATAACCGGTAGGAAAACGCTGACCCAAGCCTGAGCTAACCAGAATATCTCCTACTTTAATGTCAGCTGTATCCGGCACATGATCCAGTAGCAACTCATCGATTGTTCCCTTTCCTACCAACAAAGAACGAAATCCATTACGATTAACCTCAACGGGTATGGCATGTCGTGCATCCGTTATCATGAGCACCCGGGAAGTATAGGGCCCCACTTCAACCACCTGCCCCATAACCCCCTCAGCATCCAGAACCGGCTGCCCCAGATAAACCTGATTTTGCAGGCCCTTATTAATGATAATCTGATGGATAAAGGGATTAGGATTAACACCGATCAGCTCAGTTAATTCAACTCGCTCATCAATTTTTTCGGCGGCACTTAACAATTGTCGTAATACCGCATTTTCAGTGGTCAAGGATTCGAGTCGCTGCAGTTTACGGGCGAGAATAAGAAGATCTGACTGCAGTTTCTGATTCTCCTCCAGCAACAGACTACGGTCACCAATGGATTCATCCATTGATGCCAGCAGGCGGTTAGGGACATCGACAAACCATTGCACCGGCGTTACCGCAAGCGTCAGATAGCCCCGATACTGGCCCATTGCGGGCCAATAAAGATCAGCCCCCATTAATGTTAAGGAGAAGCTTACGATAAGCAACAGGCTGGCACGGGCAGACTGGCCTTTAAAGATAGGCTTAATGACAATCCCCCATCAGGCTCAATCGTAACAGGCCATACCCTGTGGTCGAATTACAAAGATGTCCTTGCAAGGCATCGCTTTCATCAAAAGAACCAGCCTTATTAAAGACCATCGAGATTAGACCAGTTGAGTTTATACAATCAATTATCGCCAAGCAGGTTATAGTACCAAATGCATCAAAATGGCCGAACATACTGTACAGGTGTCAGTTAATTTACTCTGATGCCAATAGCTCAAAAGAATGCTTGTCGATCATTTCCAAGGCTCGTCCGCCACCACGGGCAACACAGGTTAACGGATCTTCGGCAACGATCACTGACAATCCTGTCTCCTCAGACAACAGTCGGTCAATATCCCGCAATAAAGAACCACCGCCCGTTAGAACAATCCCGCTTTCGGCGATATCCGATGCCAGTTCCGGAGGGCATTGTTCCAACGCACTTTTAACAGACTGAACGATGGACGACAAAGGCTCTTGTAGAGCTTCCATTATCTCATTGCTGTTTAAGGTAAAACTACGGGGTATACCTTCGGCAAGATTGCGCCCACGAACGTCAATCTCCAGAATATCAGTGCTGGGATAAGCAGAACCGATCTCCTGTTTAATTCTCTCAGCGGTTGCATCACCAATCAGACTGCCATAATTACGGCGTACATAGGTGACTATCGATTCATCAAACCGATCTCCACCGACTCGCACGGACTCGGCATAAACAATACCGTTAAGAGAAATCACCGCTATTTCGGTGGTACCACCACCAATATCAACCACCATTGATCCAGTGGCTTCTTCTACGGGTAAACCAGCACCAATCGCTGCAGCCATCGGCTCATCAATCAGATAAACCTCACGTGCTCCAGCTCCCATGGCAGATTCTTTGATGGCACGACGTTCGACCTGTGTGGACTTACAGGGAACACAAACCAGGACTCGGGGACTTGGTGTTAAAAACGAATTTTCATGAACTTTGTTGATAAAATGTTGGAGCATCTTTTCAGTAACATGGAAATCTGCAATCACACCGTCTTTCATCGGGCGAATTGCAGAAATATTGCCGGGAGTTCGACCCAACATTCGCTTGGCATCGGTGCCAACCGCTACTACAGACTTGTGATTACCGGCATGTCGAATGGCAACCACGGAGGGCTCATTTAGAACCACATCCCTATCTCGAACATAAATCAGCGTATTCGCTGTACCCAGATCGATAGATAAATCGCTGGAAAAAACGCCTCGTAATTTTTTAAACATTGACGGAGTTCGCTACTCGGTGGCTATGGTTAGGGCATGCTTTATGTAAACCCGTAACTCTAGCAATGGCGGGGATTTTGAGCAAGCAACAAATGTGTTACCTTAGTGCCTCTTTTAAATTTATTGCCTACTCTAGATTGATTTATCGTTTAACATTAACCTCCAGGGATCTATCTATGTCTCTTGACCGCTCCGACGTGGAGAAAATTGCCCATCTGGCTCGCCTTCAAATTGACGAAGCCGATATTCCCGAATATGCCGAGAATCTCTCCAATATTCTGGATCTGGTAAATCAGATGCAGGCCTGCGACACTGCGGCTATCGAACCTTTGGCCCATCCTACCGAGGCAGTTCAGCGCCTGCGAGTTGATGAAGTTACTGAAAGCAATCAGCGTGACAATCTACAGTCCGTCGCTCCGATGGTGGAAGACGGGCTGTTCCAGGTGCCTAAGGTTATCGAGTAGCCCAGAGCCCGACACTGTACTCAATATACTCCACCCAAAGTGCTGTAAAGTACCTATCGGCAGAGTATTTAATTACATGAATTTTCAAGGATATCTATCTCCATGTTTGACAAGACACTCGCCGAACTGGCCAAAGGGCTAGATACGGGCGAATACAGCAGTGTCGAGTTGACCGAAGCCTATCTGGCTCGCATCAACAAAGAAGACGGTGCTTTCAACAGTTTTATCACCATAACCGATGAACAGGCTCTCAATCAGGCCAAAGCAGCTGATGAAAGACGTGCCACAGGGGATGCCACAGCTTTTACCGGTCTTCCAATCGCTCATAAAGACATTTTTTGTACTCAGGGAGTTCGGACCAGCTGTGGCTCAAAGATGCTGGATAACTTTATCTCTCCATACAATGCGACCGTTATCGAAAAGTTTAATCAGGCCGGGGCCGTTAGTCTGGGTAAAACCAACATGGATGAGTTTGCCATGGGCTCCTCCAACGAATCCAGTTTTTATGGACCGGTTAAAAACCCCTGGGATACCGACCGTGTACCCGGTGGCTCTTCCGGCGGCTCTGCTGCAGCCGTTGCCGCTCGTCTGGCTCCGGCTGCAACTGGCACCGATACAGGAGGCTCTATTCGTCAACCGGCGGCACTCTGTGGTATCACCGGCATTAAGCCAACTTATGGCCGCGTCTCCCGCTTTGGTATGATTGCATTTGCCTCTTCGCTGGATCAGGGCGGCCCCATGACCCGGACCGCTGAAGACGCAGCGATGATGCTGAACGTAATGGCGGGGTTTGATAAACACGACTCGACCAGCCTGCAGACAGATACCCCGGACTTCAGTGCTGACTTGAACCAACCGTTAAAGGGATTGAAGATAGGTCTGCCGAAAGAATACTTCCCTGAAAACCTCAACCCTGCTATTGCCGCCCGTGTACAGGCTGCGATCAAAGAATATGAAGCCCTTGGTGCAATCACCAAAGAAGTCAGCCTGCCAAATACAAGCCTTGCTGTTCCTTCCTATTACATTATCGCTCCGGCAGAAGCTTCATCAAATCTGTCTCGTTTCGACGGCGTTCGCTACGGCTACCGTTGCCAGAACCCCAAGGATCTGGAAGATCTCTACAAGCGCTCCCGAGGAGAAGGTTTTGGAGCCGAAGTAAAACGCCGCATTATGGTCGGTACCTATGCGCTATCAGAAGGCTTCTATGACGCCTATTACAAAAAAGCGCAGCAAATTCGTCGTCTGATCAAGCAGGACTTTGTCAATGCCCTGGAAGAAGTGGACGTAATCATGGGTCCCACTACCCCGGAACCTGCTTTCAGGATCGGCGAGAAAACCTCTGATCCCATCGATATGTATATGGAAGATATTTTTACTCTTTCATTAAATTTGGCTGGCCTGCCGGGAATGTCTATTCCTTGTGGTCAAGTGACCGCAGAAGACAAGAGTCTACCCGTCGGTCTACAGATTATCGGCAACTACTTCGCTGAACAAAAGCTACTGAATGTCGCTCATATGTTCCAGCAGGCAACTGATTGGCATCTTTCGGTTCCCCCTTCAGTAGTCGCTGAAAGCAAATAAGAGGTTTACGAATATGGAATGGGAAGCAGTCATTGGGCTGGAGATCCACGCCCAACTAGCCACTAAATCGAAAATTTTCTCAGGCGCAGGCACCGCATTCGGCGCAGATCCCAACACCCAGGCCTGTGCAGTTGACCTTGCTTTACCGGGCACCCTGCCGGTATTTAACGGTGAAGCCCTGCAAATGGCGGTTAAATTTGGCCTCGCCATTGATGCAGAGATTGGTCGTCGATCGGTATTCGATCGCAAGAATTACTTTTACCCGGATCTCCCTAAGGGTTATCAAACCAGTCAACTGTTCTATCCGATCGTCGGACCAGGCCACATTGATATAGAGCTGGCTGACGGCCGTCACAAACGCATTGGCGTAACTCGTGCTCATTTGGAAGAAGATGCTGGTAAATCAGTACACGATTTATTTCCGAACATGTCAGGAATCGACTTAAACCGAGCGGGCACCCCCTTACTAGAGATTGTTTCCGAGCCGGACATGCGCAGCGCCGAAGAAGCAGTGGCATATGTGAAGAAAATCCACGCCATCGTTACAACTCTTGGCATCTGTGACGGAGACATGTCTCAAGGCTCCTTCCGCTGCGACTGTAATGTGTCTGTGCGCCCCAAGGGGCAAGAAGAATTCGGCACCCGTACCGAATCCAAAAACATCAATTCTTTCCGCTTTATTGAGAAAGCAATCAAAGGTGAAATTGCACGCCAGATTGATCTGATCGAAGATGGCGGTCGAGTCGAACAGGCAACTCGCCTGTACGATGCAGACAAAGATGAAACTCGCTCAATGCGCAGTAAAGAGGAAGCTAACGATTATCGCTACTTCCCCTGTCCTGATCTGTTGCCTATCGTTATCGATGAAGACTATATCGAAGCAGTTCGAAAGACCTTACCGGAACTGCCAGATGCCCGCCACGCACGCTTTATGGAACAATACGGGCTTAGCGATTACGATGCCGGAGTGCTTTCAGCCTACAGAGATCTGGCCGACTACTTCGAAACCGTAGTAAAAGCAGCAGATGATCCCAAGCTGGCAGCCAACTGGGTTATGGGAGAGCTTTCCAAGTTCCTCAACAGCAATAATCTGGGCATTTCCAACAGCCCTATTTCTGCCGGGGACCTGGGTGGTCTGTTGCATCGTATAAAGGATGATACGATCTCGGGAAAAATCGCCAAGCAAGTATTTGAAGCCATGTGGAATGGTGAAGGCAGTGCCGACGAAGTGATTGAAGCCAAGGGACTGAAACAGGTCACCGACTCAGGGGCGATAGAAGGCATGATTGATGAAGTCATCGCCAAGGCGACACCTCAGGTCGAGCAATATAAAGCGGCAGAACCTGACAAACGCGGCAAGATGCTGGGCTTTTTCATGGGACAAGTCATGAAGGCCTCTCAAGGCAAAGCTAACCCGGGACAAGTCAATCAGATACTGAAAAAGAAACTGGATGCGCTTTGTGACTAGAAAACCTGCTATTTAGCTCTGACAAAGCATTTAAAACGGCAGCCCTGCGCTGCCGTTTTATCAACCCTGAGCCGCCTTTTTATCAAAAGTTACGCCTCAAGGGAGACAGGAAAACAGATACTGAACCGGACCCCTTTTCCCGGCTCACTACTCAGCTGTACTTCACCTCCGAGACTGGTTTCCACTAAGTTTTTAATGACGTGGGTTCCTATTCCTGTGCCACCCTGATCTTTTTTCGTGGTATAGAAAGCATCAAAAAGCACCTTCTGAGCATCATAACTTATACCACAGCCATCATCCTGATAGATCAATTCAATATCGCCATCACGCTGTTTCGCATCTATCTGGATAGTTCCTGATTCAATATGCTCAAAGCCATGAATCAGGGAATTCATAATCAAATTGCTGAGAATCTGATACAAAGCTCCCGGATAGCTATCCAACTCCAGATTCTCAGGACAGTGTATTTTAACCTGATGCTGAGTGGTTCTGAGCTTGGCATTCATCGCCAAAACTATGTCATCAAGATACTGCTTCAGATTAAAATGACGACGTTGCTCACTGCTCTGATCCACCGCGACCTGCTTAAAGTTGGCAATCAATTCCGCCGCACGAGTTAGATTCTGCAAAATCATCTCAATACTCTCCACCGCCACCTCCTGATAGCTTTCCATGTCTGAGCGCCGGATCGTTCCCTGGTGAAATTTCTCAGAAAACTCTCGTGTATGCAGTTGTAACGTTGAAGCAGCGGTTATACCAACGCCGATGGGTGTATTAACGTCATGAGTCACTCCGGCAACAACGCTTGCTAACACCGCTTTCTTTTCGACATCCAGCAGATTTTCCTGTGCATCGCGTAATTCGTCGATGGTAAATTCCAGTTTTTCAGTCGTGTTGATCAAATCCTGCTCATTTTTCCGCAGAGCCGACATTGCTGTATGAACACGCTGGATAAGAGGCCTGAATATAAACAGCGCCTCTAACAATAAGATAAGCAGCATGCTATAAAACAGCAGCGTCTCTATTTCCTGTGTCTGTTCCAGCTTTTCTTGGCTTTCAGCCGTGTACTGGGAGACGATACGGTCCATTCCCAACAAAAAGCGCCCCTCACGTTCGATGATGACGGCCACCGCAGTTTTCACATCAGGCTGTTGCAAAGCTCGATGAATATCATCCTCAGCATCCAGTTCTGCAGTTAAACCCTCAGCACTTAAACTGTCGTCAGTAACAGAAGATCGATCAATAAACGGTTGTCCGTGAATCAGTATTCGCTCACCCGCTTCTGTTATTTGCTGGTAAGTGTCGGATAACTCCGCAAATAATTTTTGAATTTCGGTACTGTTTTTCCCGGGCAAACCCAAATTGTTATCACCTTGGACCAATGCCTGGTGAGTTTCACGAAGTATCCGTAACGAATCATGGAGTTCCTGAAGAGCCCCTGTCAGAATAACCTCATCACTATTAGAGAGAATTCTAAGGGCACTCTTAGCCAGTTTCTGGGATAGCATACGCTGGCGACCAGAAAGGTTAACAATGACAGAACCACTTTGCTGCTGCTGAATCTGTCGTTGAATAGCCAAATGAGAAGCAACTGCGGCCAAAGCAAGTAGCAGAAGGCCGATAATACAGCCTACGATAAGCAGCCGTTCCGGCAACACCCCCTCATGTATTTGTCGTTCCGATGAACGACTGATCCAACCTGATGCTGCCATCCTGACCTCTCCATAAGAATACCTTTCGCCAAAAAAGTACTCCTTCCCGCTATAGTAAACACCTGCTGTAGCTATGGGTTTTCTAATCCCTATACTTTAAGGTAAGACTGAATTCGCTAATTCGCCAGCCTGGAATTCAGAAGCTGAACTTAAGAGCAACAACCGACTGACGACCAGCGAGGGCGGGAGAACGAAGGTTCCCTAAGAAACCTAATCTCCTGAACAAACCAGAAATTCAATAGCCACTTGTGAACTCAATCAGGACGGTCAAGCTCTTTCTCTATTAGAGTCATAAATTCGACGTCAGGCAACGGTCGGGCAAAATAATACCCCTGAACCTGATCACAGCCTTCGGATATCAGATAATCCCGCTGGGCCGCAGTTTCAATTCCTTCTGCCACGGTGTTCAGCTCCAGATTACGTGCAATATCTACAATTGATGAGGTTATTGCGCAATCATCCCGATCTTCCGGCACTCCACTGATAAATGCACGATCAATTTTCAGTTTATCCAGCGGAAACTTCTTAAGATACGCCAGACTACAATAGCCCGTGCCAAAATCATCCAAGGCGATCCCCACCCCCAAGTGTTTCAATTCACTTAATAAACTAACAGCCTTATCTGCGCTGCTCATTAAAATACTTTCTGTTATTTCCAATGTAAGTTGCTCGGCTGGGAAACCTGTATCAGACAAAACCTGCTGAACAGTGTCTATCAATGAGTCCCGGAATTGATAAGCAGACACATTAACGGCCATATTTATCTGGGTAAAACCAGCCTCTATCCACCGAGCCCCTTGTTCACACGCAGTCAACATCACCCAGTTGCCAATGGGCTCAATCAACCCGGTTTCTTCAGCTAAAGGGATAAATTCGTCCGGCCGCTGATACCCTCCATCAGGACTGTACCATCGAATCAACGCTTCACAGCCGCATAAACTATTATCGTCCAGCCGAAACTGAGGTTGGTAATGCAGCTGAAACTCGTTTTCAGCGATGGCCCTGCGAAGGCCATTCTCCATTTCCAGGCGCTGAGAAACCTGCTGGTTCATTTCCTCGGTATAAAACTGGTAGTTGTTTCGTCCCAGATCCTTTGCATGATAAAGCGCAGCATCTGCATTACGTGACAGCGTATCGAAATCGATACCGTCGTAAGGGAACACCGCAATACCGATACTCGGGGTTAATACCAGAGCCCGACCATCGACCTCCATCGGTTCTGCAATAATGTCGAGAATACGAGCAGACAGGGTAGCCGCAACATCAGGTAAGTGAATATCAGACATGAGAATAACAAACTCGTCCCCCCCTAGCCGACTGACCGTATCATCGGGTCGAACAATGGATCTCAGGCGCTTTGCAACCTGCACCAGAACCTGATCACCCGCAGCATGGCCCAGCGAATCATTGACATTCTTAAACCGGTCCAGATCGATAAAGAACAGAGCCAGTTTTCGATATTTCTGCTTGTTTTTATGCCTGAGACGCGAGGCAATTCGGATCGCCCGATCCACTCTTTTACTTAACAGACGCCTGTTCGGCAGATCCGTCAGCGGATCATAATCGGCCAAATAACGGAGTCTTTGCTCAGCTTCTTTTCGTTCACTGATATCTGAGAGTGTAGAGATATAATGGCAGATTTCTCCGCTATCATCCCGCGATACAATTATTGACTGCCACTCAGGAAAGATCACCCCATCTTTGCGCCGATTCCAGATTTCTCCACGCCAGCTGCCAACAGTATTCAGAGCCCCCCACATCTCATCATAAAAATGCTTGTCATGTTTTCCTGAAGCCAGAATAGCGGGATTCTTACCGATAACATCTTCTTCTGAATAACCGGTTATTTGCGTAAAAGCTTCATTTACTGCAATTATCTGGTTTTTCAAATCCGCAATAATAATACCTTCAGAAGAGTTCTGGAAAACGCTGGCCGCCACCTTCAATTCTTTAGCGTTATCCGTAAGCACTTGCTGTTTTTGATCGATATCAGACTGGTATAACCGAAACAGACGTTTCAGCATTTTGGAGAACCATAGAGCCAACATCAGTGACAGCGCTACTGCAATTGAAAGCGCATAAACCAGCGCCTGGGTATCACTCACCTGTGCATCAACCAACTTGTTCCGTTGTTTTTCCAGCAATTGATCAATATCTTCCGGATAAACACCGGCAACCAACAACCAGTCCCATCCCGGAACTTTCTTTACTCGGGATATTTTTTCCACCGGTCCCCGACCATCAGGATAGTACCAGTGGTAACGGGCGATACCCGCCCCCTGCTTCCCTGCCTTGAGAATATTCTCAACCGCCTGCTGCTCAAGCCTCAACGCATCTTCATCTGATTGTGCGTACTGGGAAATGGACCAACCGGGACTGGACACGACTTTGCCATCTGTCCGAATCACCGCGATATAGCCATTTTGGCCAAAGCGCAATGCTTCAATTCGTTTCAGTGCAGCAGCCTTTACATCATTCTGAACTTCCTGAACATAATCTCCAGCACCAATAATCCAATCAAAGGGAGCAAACAGGCGCAGATAAGAAACTTTATTGCTCATTTCCCTGGTGCCAGGGTGATACCAGCGATAGTTGGAGAACGCTGATTCACCAGCACTGTTACTGACTAAACGAATAAACTCGCGGTTTATATAGTGGCCGGTATCATCTTGAAGATCGTAAAGAGACTGACCTTCCACCTCCGGTGTATTGGGCGACAGAACTCCACGTCCATCTGTATCAAGAATAAAAATATAGCCTCGATCACCAAAAAAACGGACACCTCTCAGGGCTTCTCGAATCAGATTTTTGATCTCCACCAGCGGTCTTTTACCCAATTCCTGCTGATAAATGCTTTGAGCAACAGCAAAAGCCTGATCCACCTGCACCTTTGCTTCTGTTTTTAATATTGACTCAGCCTGAGTATGCTTAAAACGGATGTAATCCAGGGTGGCATTCAGCTCATTATCCGTAGCATCCAGCTGCTGCTGCATAATCTGATCATACAACTCCTGAATACGAGCCTGATTGGCATAATGATTCTTAGTCAGAAAGTAACTGACGATACCAAGCAACAGTATCAGTACCAACCCAACAATCCCAAAGGTCTGGTAACGGGGTATCGAGTGTTCATCAATTTCGAACTTTATCATCCTGTAAGAACTCAAAGTACTGCTTAAAATTGTGCACTTTATCCTTAGTACGCGCTATTCAAAGAACAAAGATACCTACCTGACTGGAACGAATTTAAACATTTGTTCATATTTGTTTGCAACGCTTGACCAAAATCAACTCAGGCTATTCCAACAGACCGAAAGACGGTATTAGAATTCTCTGATCCAAGATTATTTTAAGGAGTCGGGATGTCCAAGTCTCAGGACGAACTGGTCAGGGAAGAGAATCATGGGCAGGTGCAGAGAAGTCGTCGCTCGATTAAAGGCTTCATTCTAAAAACCGCTCTGCTGTTCTCGACACTGGGCTTTTTGCTTATCTATCTGGCTGCAGATAACGCTTATCAGGCAGCGGTCAGGAATAATACTATCGAAGCCTCCCACCAGATTGCACAGACTACCTTCAATGCCATGTATCAACTCATGCAGGAAGGATGGAGCCGTGAACAGGTTGAGCGCTTTCTAGAACGTCAGCGAGCCAGCAATGAAAAAAATCCTGCATACGACATAGAGATTTACCGGGGTCCGGATGTAGTCCGAGAGTTCGGTTACATCAAGGAAAATGCTGTTGATCCACTTACCCGCAGGAGCTTTGATACCGGTGAACCGCAAACCTTCTACAGCCAGGATCTACTGAACTATACGTGGCCGTTAAAAGCGGAAAAAAGCTGCCTTGAATGCCATCTTTATGGTGATGAAGGGGATGTATTTGGTGTCATCAAAGTATCTCAGACACCGTCTCTGCTACTCAAAAATGCCGAACAGGGACTCGTCATCAACCTGATTTACCTGGCTCCACTTCCCTTCATTTTGTCGCTATTTGTAATCTACTACCTTAATCGACGCATAAACTTATCAATCAAGGATTTAGGGGACAGCATCGATCAAATTCGGAAAGTATCTGATCTCAGTAACTTTAATCTGCAAAATAATGACCACGGCTTCTCCGAACTAAACCGTATCTATGACAAGGTTGAAAAGCTATCCGGTAAAATGCGGGATGTTGCTGTTGATAAAGAGCTTCTTGAATTTGAAATAGAATTACTGGAAAAGTTTGTCATTACCTCTGAAGTCGTACGTGACTGGCGAGAATATATCAGCTTGCTGCTGAAGGACATCAATGAAGTAATGCAAGTCTACAGCCTGTTTTCAATCTTCAAGGTTGATGATGAAATGTTCGCTCTGGAGATCTTTTGGTTAACCCCACCCACCGAGCGAACCAAAGAATGGATGGAGAGCGAAGTTCGTAAAACCCTGAGTAGAAACCCGTTATTCCGGGGTCAGATTCAAAGTGATGTTAATCACCATGTTTCGATTCCAACGGGTAACCTCATTGATCTGAACATACGCAAAATACAACTACAGACCAAAAGCCTGGTATTGGATAAACCAAAGATCGGCGGTATTGTTGGCTTGGGTGTTCATTCTGATGTAAACAAAGACAGTACCCGCCAACTGGTCACCAATAGCATACTGTCCACCCTGATTAACGTTGTTGGCTCCGTCAAGGCCATTTATAAATACACCAAAGACCTGGAATACTATGCTACCCGGGATCCATTAACTGACTTACATAATCAGCGAATTTTTTGGGAACTGATAGATTATGAAGTCCTTCGTGCCAGTCGACACGGCTATAAATTCTGCGTAATGATGGTTGATCTGGATAATTTCAAATCCCTCAATGACAACTATGGCCACAGTTTTGGTGATCGTTGTCTTCAGGAAATTGGCCGAATACTGAGAAACGGATTGGCTTCTGGAGACTTTCTTTCACGCTATGGCGGCGATGAATTCGCCATTATTCTTCCCGAAAGCGATATGGAGCAGGCCCAACAGGTATCTCAGCGGATCATGGAAGACCTCTCCAATAGCCAGATTAAAACTTCGGAAGGTGAAGAAGTTGATGTCTGCATGTCTGTTGGTGTCGCAATTTATCCCGACCATGCCAGCAATAGCAAAGAGCTATTCATGTTCGCCGACAACATGATGTACAAAGCCAAAAACCAGGGTAAAAACCGTGTTTATATTCCTAAAGAAGAGGATGTGCTGGAAGCCTTCAGGGATATGAACGAAAAGAGTCTGATGATCAGCAAAGCGGTCAGAGACAAGCAGATGATACCTTACTTTCAACCGCTGGTGACCACAGACACAGGAGAGATCAAAGCGGTAGAAGTTCTGTGCAGAATGAAAACTGATAATGGTGAATTAATGGGAGCCCATGAGTTTATCGAAATCGCTGAACGAATGGGTATTATTCATAATCTCGACTTTATCATGATGGAAAAAGCTCTTGAGCAGGTAAACAGGGAGGGCTATCAAGGACTGATATTTATTAACATATCCCCCCGTTCGCTGGTGCTCAGTGAATTTATTCCGGAAGTATCCCGAATTATTACTGAAGCTCACATGGAGCGTAGCCGGGTTGTTTTTGAGATTACCGAGCGAGACACGGTTAAAAACATGGCTTTGCTGGAGAAGTTTGTCAGCAATTTGAAAGCAGAAGGATTTTTACTGGCGGTTGACGACTTTGGTTCTGGTTTTTCCTCATTCCACTATCTAAAACACTTTCCTATTGATTTCGTCAAAATTGAAGGAGAGTTCGTTGCCAACATGATCAACAACCCAAAAGACCACGCGGTTGTTCGCTGTATAGCCAACCTGGCTCATGAACTAAAGGCACGAACCATCGCTGAATATGTTGAGAGTGAAGCGGTGCTGGAGGCTGTTCGCGCCATCGGTATAAACTACGCCCAAGGCTATCATATTCGTCGACCAACTCCCTATATCCTGGAGCCAGCAAAGCTAAAACATAATAGCCATCGAGCATAAAAGCTCGATAAATAAAAACACCCTTAACAGGAGCCCCTTTAATAGCAGACTTGATTACGTCCCTGGTCTTTCGCTTGATAGAGCTTTTGATCGGCATCGGCAAGCATCTGTTCGTAACTACCCAGAGCCGTATTTGAACAGATGCCCATACTGCAGCGGACATCCAGGCCCTCAGCAATCTCTGCCCAGTCAACACTCTCCATTTTTTCCCTTAGCCGTTCGCAAAGTTGAACAGCCTTTTCAAGAGAAGTCTCCCTATAGGCAATAACAAACTCCTCCCCCCCATAGCGGGCAACCACATCGCTGTCACGGGTTGTTTCTTTTAACAGTCTTCCGACACGCTGCAAAACCTTATCTCCAACGGCATGAGAAAAGCGATCATTGATCTGTTTAAAGTGATCAAGATCTCCTATGACCAGCGTCAATGGATGCCCATAGCGCGTGCTTTCCGAGTGCATTCGGGCAGCATGTTCATTGAAGTAACGGCGATTATAGAGTTGTGTCAATTCATCCCGGATGCTCAACTCCTTCAGCTGTTCGGCTTGGTGACTGATCGTGCGGTTAGAACTCTCCAGTTTCTGATATGCGTGATGCAAGTCCTCACTCATTTTATTAAAAGAATCGGCTAATTCTCCCACCTCATCCTGACTGTGCACATTCACTTTCTGGAACAGATCGCCTTTATTCATTGCCCGGATAGCCCGAGTTAATTCCTTTATCGACCTCACTAAACGATGACCTAAAAAAAGCCCCAAAAACAAAGCGAGTGCAACAGCAGCCAAAAGCCCATAACTAAGAGCTTCTTTTATCACCCCCAGGCGAGCAAGATCATCCTGCCCCAGATTGGGTAAACCAACGGGGTGAGCATAGGCTACAGTTTTTCCATCGACGGTGACCGCTCGAGTCTCCTTCATTACTGATTCCGGGATTGTATCCCCTGGCCCATACCCGGCAGCCCCCAACATAACCACCCCAGCTGAATCGACCAGCATGAAACGAAACGGTGCACGTGGGCCGGGACCAGGATTAGGACGAGCTTCATCGACAGGCGGCTGAAAGGAAGTAGCCGGAGGAAATGATCCAGCCCGCGGAGGCCTGCCCCCGGGAGGAGGAAATGGTCTGCTTCCTGGCGGCCCAGGTGGCCGAGAAAATCCCTCTCTCCCTGGAAATCGCAGGTTTCCTGCCTCGATACTTCGTGTACGCTGCACATAAGCGATAAAGGGTTCAAATCGTGCAGCCTCTTGCCAGGAACCATACTGGCCGATATAGCGGGTAACATCTTCATGAAAATGCGAGAAAGCACTGTCCATGGCAAACTCGTTAAAGCGCTTGTTTACCAGCCAACTGGCAGTAACAGCCACAAGTGCAATAGTAGCCAAACCGGTAATAACTAACGCTAGAATAAGTTTAAGCTTAAGCGATTTCATGATGTCAGGGTGTCCATTTTACACGAGGTACAGCTGCCGATTGAATTGACCCGGAGTTCTTAACAGTTATGAATTATCCGGCTAATAAGCAGAATAAGCCATTGAGGCGACAACATAATTTCCAATTGGAGAAAAACTCACTCACATTCGCCCCTTCATTGCTGATTTTCAATGTATGATGATAGGACTCTGTACTAAGGATGGGCTAGTGGTTTTGAGATTGTATTCACAGGTAACTCTATGGAACAACCCCTTAGCACTCAGGTTTTAATGGTTCGACAGCCAATATTTGGCGCCAATCTTAAAATACTTGCTTACGAGCTACTCGTAGACTTGGAAAAAGTAGATGATGAATCCCTGCTTGATGGTGACAGTGAAACCTCCAAGATCCTGCTAAACACCTACACCAGCCTGAGTCAGGATGGTGCTATTCGTAGAGTACCGCTTTTTATCAGCCTGTCTCAGCAGGTTTTGCAAAAAGGCTATATTCCAGAACTACCAAAAAAACAGGTTGTTCTTCAGATTCCCAGCGATACCCAAATGACAGCTCAGGTCTTCGGTACCATCCAAATGTTATCTCAACAAGGCTATCGCCTGGCTTTGGATGGATTTGCTTTACAGGCAGACAAGGTACCGCTGCTTAAATACATGCGAGTAGTCAAGCTTGATATCCAAACACTCCCGTTAGATAAACTGAAGAAACTACGCCTTGTGCTAAGTCGCTCCAGAGCAAAAGTACTGGCTCAGAATATTGCCAATATCAAAGAACTCAATCAATGCAAACAATTAAAATTTGATCTCTTTCAGGGCCCTTTTATCAGCAGACCCGTCCGGGTTCTAGGCAAGAAACTTCCAGGAAACAGTGTCGCGCTCCTGCAACTTTTGCAAGAGCTTCAAAAACCCAGTACCGATATAAACGCAATTGAAGCACTGATTATTCTGGATCCGGTTCTTACCTATAAAATTCTACGTGTCGTCAATTCCGCAGCCTATAACCTAACCAAAAAGATTGAATCCCTAAATCAGGCAGTGGTCATGATGGGACTGGACCAGGTTCGCAAATGGGCAACATTGATAGCGCTAAGCAGCAATGACGATAAGCCGGAAGAGCTTTCTCGAAATATGCTGGTTCGGGGCAGACTTTGCTCTTTGCTGGCCGAGCAGCAGGGTGATGCCAACCCAGAAACTGCATTCATGGTTGGTATACTCTCCCAACTGGATGTATTAATGGATATCACGATGGAGGATGTACTCAAACAAGTCCCACTGGATGATGAGATAAAAGAAGCCATTGGCCAAAAGGAAGGTGTGCTCGGTGATATCCTCGCTAGTGTAGAATGTCACGAACAAGGGGATTGGGACAGGCTTGAGACAATGATCTCAAATAAAGGTTTTTTCGAAGCCGCCTATCGCCATAGCCTGACCTGGGCTCAATATACGATGCAAACGTTAACGGACGATAAAGACTAAGGTGCCTAACGAATGACCACTCTCTGCAAGCAAATTGAAATAATTGCCAAAGCGGATCTGATCGATAATCTGAAACAACTACTGACCGCGCTGATTGAGCCCTCCCTGGCCGAGCCAGGTTGCTTAAAGTACGAACTGTATCAATGCGAAGAACAAGCTGAACGTTTTATTATTATCGAAGGCTGGGAATCTGTAGAGGCATTAAACGCGCATAAATTGACACCCCACTTTCAGCATTTTAAGTTGGCGATGCCAGATTTGGTTGAGGACAAGTCCTCCACCTCCCTGATTAAGATATAGTTATCAACTCTGTTTATTTGAGAACATGTCCAACAGACAATCGCTTCAGCATTTACAAAAACTTATACAATTAACATCACTGACAATCATGACAAAAGCGATCCAGGCACTATCAAAGATGATCTGGAAACTATTATCAAAATCTCATTCATTACTTTGAAGGACGGACACTAACAGCGTGAAGTATCTGAAGACTCTTAATGCCGTACAGGAAAAGCTGGATAGTTTGGGAGACCTGCCGGTATTCAGTGCTACAGTCAACCGGATCAGTGAAATCAGCAGCTCTGAAAAAGCCGATGCCATGGCACTGGCGATGGCCGTTATGAAAGATGCAAGCCTGTCCGCACGGTTACTTCGGGTGGCCAATTCATCGTACTGCAATCGCGGTCATGGTCGGATCAGCGTTGTATCGCGAGCAGTAGTATTACTCGGTTTTGACCAGGTAAAGAGCCTGTCAGTCACACTGAAGCTCATAGAGAACTTCAAGCAGTCTACCCCCACGACTGAAATCAGCGATCTGTTAATCCGCTCATTTTTGACGGCTTCCATTACCCGCGAAATAGCTGAGAATAGTGACGTAGCCGATGTAGAAGAAAGCTATATCTGCGGGTTACTTTATAGCCTCGGAGAAATTCTGGTGGCTTATACACTCCCGGGAATCTACCATAAGATGCTGCAGCAAAGAAAACTCGGTAACAAACAATGGGAACGTATTCAACTGGATGAACTCGGTGGTCATTTCAGTGATATCGGTCAGGACATTGCTCAGAGCTGGGGTTTTCCGCAAACTGTTGTTCACTCAATGGATCTGATGACAGCAGAGGATCAGTCAGTAGAGGTCCAATCCAACCACCAACTAGCCTCCAGCGCTGATCTGCTGCTAAAACTAATTTACGATCAACAAGGGGATTACAAGGGATCATTCTCGGAACTGTTAGCCAGACTCGAAATACAAACCGGGCAATCAGTTTCAAAGCTGACTCAATACCTCAACCGTTCCTTCAAAATGGCCTGTGAATTAGCTGATGAATACCGTCTTCCAATTGATGCACTCATGCCGAAATTGCGCGATAGTGGTGACGAAGCTCTCGACGACTTTTCGCGCAAAGTTGCCTATTACATGCATTCTCGCGCTCAAGCTCAAGCTCAGGAATCAATCGACCAGGAAGATACGGATCAGTCCGTTGAACAATCCGCAGGGCGGTCTCAAAGACAATCCCAGTCGCAGACCAAGAATTCAATAAACAGTATTTCCGATCATTCGAATAATGCAGACCAGCTACTGAGCCAACTGCAACTGATTGGCAATATGGTCGACGACCAGCAACCCATCCAAAAAATTCTCGATCAAGTCATTAGTGCGATAGAAACCAGTACAGGCTTTGACCGTGCCGGTTTTTGTCTGCTCAGTAAAGACAGTCAGCATCTTAATATGCGTATCGCCAAAGGCCCCTCATCTGAGCCGCTTCAACAATTCTTTGCGATGAACAGGAAACAGCCAGAACACCTTTTTTTCTTTAAGGTACTGGAAAAAGGTATGACACTATTGGTGACAGATACTCAGGAAGCCAACTGGGGTAGCCGACTGCCAGAATCATTTAGTCGATCATTAAATCCAAGGGGGTTTATTCTAGCGCCGGTGACTGTCGGTCGTAAGACGATTGGCTTTATCTATGCCGATCGAATAAATGAAAATGAGGTTGTTAGTGACGATGACTTCCGACGATTCAATCAGTTCTTTATGCTGACAAAAATGTCACTGGCCTATTCCAAACAAAGTCAGAAGAAGTAGCAATAAACAGGAATGGCCCGCCTGCTTTCATGATGTACAGTGCTGTTGCAAGTACAGATAATGTTTCAAACTACGCTTTGGATCTTCGGGATAAAGCTTATCACTGACAACCAAACCTTGAATTCGGTCAAGGCGGAACATACGGTAGGCATTTCGAATTTCGCACCAGGCAATCAGAGTCCATGCCTGCCCCCAGTAAACCAAGCCCAGAGGCCATATACTTCGGGTTGATAGCTCACCATCTTGCCGTTGGTATTCGATATCGATAATGGCACGCAATTTTATCGCTTCACGAATTTGGTCGCTGTACTGTGCCCGTTTGGAACGATGAAAATCTGGCACTAACAGCCACTCCGGTTGCAGCGTGTGGCGATGATGGAGACGATCAGGCAACACGGCGCGAATTTTCTCCAAGGCGCTGCCCGCGGCATTTCCAAGAGCATCATCACTCCACCCCTGTACCATTCGAACCCCCAGTAACAGCGCCTCCAGCTCCTCCTCGTCAAACATTAAAGGAGGAACACTAAAACCAGGTCTCAGGCGGTAACCTACACCCGCTTCAGACTCAATGGGCATGCCTGAAAGAGAGAGAGCCTGCATATCCCGGTAAATTGTTCGTTCTGAAACTTCAAGCCGCTCAGCCAGCTCCTGAGCCGTAATAACCTGACGCCGACTTCGCAACAGAGTCAACAATTGAAAGAGTCGTTCAGCTTTTCTCATCTGTTCCTCAGCAAAATAGGCCCGTTACAGACATTATCTGTAGCGGGCCGGCTCAACACCTCATCAGCTCCATGTAAACAGCTATAACTATGAACTATGTATCACAGAAGAGATCAACAACACAGCAGCAAGAGCCACATATCAGGGTAGTTAACGTTCAGATATTTAACGACCGGTTATTTAAAACCGGTTACCCTGACATATCGAGCAATTAATTTACAATCAGCATCAATTGCAATGACAACATTTAACAGTCGGATTTCTATCAAAAGTTCAGGCTGCTGCCAGACTGTCACTAAGCATCTCAGTCTCAGTCGCCATATGACGCATCACGACTGAGTCCATCTCCGTTAATTCTATCAAAGACTGCCCGGCAGGATCCTTCATAAAAGCTTCTCCGGCGGCTTTCGCTGCTGCCATATCCTGCCAGTAAACAATATCAAACCATTGCCCGGATTCATCTTGACTCAAAGACCGGTAGATAAACCCTGACTGACGGTTCAGAAAACTGTTTACAGCATCGTGGGTCGCTGCAAGTTGTTGTGAAGTAACACCTGATTTCAGCTGATAGGATACTAGTTCAACGACAGATTGTTTCATAATGACTCTCCAAATGAATGTAGGCTTGATTAGACAACGAGAGCTACGATAAACCAGCCCTACTGACAACGTACTGTCAGTAGCTTTCATTTGTATCGGCATTTATTATTTGCCAACAGGGATTGAGCACCAGTATTCCACCCTCAGAGCAATCAGCACGAGAGGCAGACCTGCTTATCAATACTGTTAAGATACAACCAACCCGGAGCTGTATAACAAGACTCATCCAACCGGGTTCAAAAGAAAGTATTCAAGGATAATCAAGAAACACAAGTTTTAAATTCTGCTGTTCAAGCTGCAATATATAAGTACTCTGTTGATACGACTTGGCTAATCGCTTAGATAGCCTTACACTCTCGCATCCGTAGACTTTTTCCTATCTGGAGCCTTCATGTCCACAGCCGCAAGACCCAGAGCCCGAATGACCGAAGGCCCTGTGGAGAGTACATTATTGCGGATGGCCGGATCGATGCTGATAGGCATCATTTCAATTGTCCTGTTCAACGTGGTCGATACTTTTTATATCGGCCAGTTGGGCACCATTGAACTGGCTTCCATCAGTTTTACTTTTCCAATCACGATGTTGGTTATCAGCCTGGCGATGGGCTTAAGTGTCGGCACTTCGGCAATTGTTTCCCGGGCGATCGGAGCAGGCAATCATCAGCACGTACAACGACTGACTACCGATTGTCTGGCCCTGGCCATGGCTCTGGTAGCACTGGTATCCCTGTTAGGCTACCTCACCATAGACCCCATATTCCAGTTACTGGGGGCCAATGCTGAACAACTTGGATATATCCACCAATATATGGGGATCTGGTACCTCGGAATGGGACTGGTAGTCATCCCAATGGTCGGTAATAGTGCAATCCGGGCCACAGGGGATACCAAAACACCAAGTCGGGTCATGATGCTGGCAGCCTTACTTAACGTTGTCCTGGATCCTCTACTGATATTCGGTATTGGTCCATTCCCTCGCCTTGAATTACAAGGGGCTGCCATCGCTACACTGATCTCTTACTCAGTGACCTTCCTGTTTGCCTTGTGGGTTCTCGGTCGACGGGAGAAAATGCTGACCCGACAACGTCCTACAATCCTCAATCTTAAAAATTCCTGGTTAGCACTTATTAGACTGGCACTTCCCGCTGCTGCCACCAACATGCTGGCGCCAATGACTGCTGGAGTGATTACCCACCTGATTGCAGACTACGGTCCTCAAGCAGTTGCCGCTTATGGCATAGGCACACGCGTTGAATCGCTGGCCATGATTGGAGTTTTGGCTCTCTCTTCGGTGCTAACCCCTTTTATAGGCCAAAACTCAGGCGCAGAAAAAACCGATAGAATTCGACAAAGTATTAGTTTCAGCTTACGTTTTGCGATACTTTGGGGAATAGCTGCCTGTCTGTTATTAATATCAACAGCCACTGCTATTGCATCATTGTTCGCCGACGACGCCACTACGATTGAACTGGCCACGAGCTATTTGTGGATTGTACCCTTCAGCTATATTGGCTTTGGTCTGATTACCTTGGGAAGCGCGACCTTTAACGGCTTTCATCAACCACAACAAGCAGCCAAACTCGTGTTAATTCGCCTTTGCCTGCTCACCTTACCACTGACCTATAGCGGATCCTTTTTATGGGGACTGGAAGGAATCTTTATCGGTATCGCTGCCGCGAACCTTATTGCAGGAGGTTACTCGCTTTACGCACTCATGCGTAAAAAAGCCTCCCTTAATAAAAAACCACGTATAAACAAGCCACTGAAAGAACAGAGAAGCATCCCCAGGTGAATACACATAAACCGCGATCAGGCATATCCTACATCACACTATCCACAGTGGATTTTGATAGCCAATTGAATTTTTATCAGAATGGGTTTGGATTTCCACTGAAGCGGCTATACCAAGATCCAGACCGAGGCTTGAGAAGCTATGCCTTCTTTGACCTTGGTCCGGTCACCCTCGCACTCTATCCTAAAGCAGCATTAAGCTTTGATGCCTCGGTGAGCTTAGAGAGCAACCATGCCAGCATCGCCCTGTCTCATAACACCAGCAGCAAGGACTCCGTAAACCAATTAATGTCTGGTCTGGAAGCGGCTGGCGCAACCATTACTCAACCGGCGAAGACATTGCCCTGGGGAGGTTACGGAGGCTACCTGCAGGACCCGGAAGGAAACCTTTGGGAAATAGTCTGGTCGCCAAAGCATTAGAACCAAAAAGCTGCCATGAAACTGCAGGAAAAAACCAGAAATAATAGCGATAACAGCTACATTCTAAACAACCACATCCTAACAACTAGAAAATCAGCCTCCCCCGGACACACAGACTCTATTTCTGCCACTGTTTTTCGCCCGGTAAAGCGCTTTATCCGCGTCAGCTACAAAATCAGTCAGCTTTCTATGGTAGTTTTCCTGATAACAAACAACACCACTGCTGACAGTAATCTGGACAGTCTCATCGCCCAATAACATTTGGTTTTCTTCAATACTCTTGCGCAGCCTCTCAGCAAACACAGAAGCTCCAACCCGGCCGGTCTCTGTCAGTAGCATCAAGAATTCTTCACCACCGTAACGGGCCACCACATCATTAGCCCGAGCCATTTCTGTCAACTGATCCGCCACACGCTTAATAACCAAATCACCCGCTCCATGCCCGTAGGTATCGTTGATACGCTTAAAATGATCGATATCGATCATGATTAAACTGCAATCACTGTTATAGCGTTCAGTTCTCAGCATTTCTTCAAATATCCGCTCGTTGATGTACTCCCGATTATGAAGCCCGGTCATTGAGTCAGTAACGGCAAGTGAATATAACCTTGCATTTTCCAGAGCCATTGCTGTTTGAGCAGAGAATGCATTCAAGAAATCAAAATGATGATGGTGAAAAATACCCGGTGTACTCAGATTATCAAGATAAATAACCCCGACGATCTCACTACCCCGCTGAAGAGGAATACAAATGACACTGCGGATACTGGTGGCAATAATACTCGATGATGATGAGAAACTGACGTCCATCAGAGCATCCTCAAGTACAATAATCTCTTTTTTCTCAAAACATGAGGTTGCTACCGTTTGGCTGAAGGCGAAGTCATGCTCACAGGCACTGTTGTCCTTACGATCGAAATGTTGCGACACGATGGGCTGGAGAGATGCTTCCTGGGAATCAAACAGAAGGATATAGCCCCGATCTGCATTTAACGCCTCACTAACCAGCCCCAGGGCTGTTGACAGCAGCTCTTCAACATCCAGAATACCGATAATAATTTGGGTAATCTCCTGGAGTACTGCGTATTCGTGAAGCTTAGGCTCCACATAGGCACGAAACTTTTCAAGATCCCCATCAAGCAATGTTCCCAGATGAGCACCCAGGGTAGAGGTCGATACCTGGGAAACATGCTGAAAAATATTCGTTCGAAGCTTATCCAGTTCCAGCTCAAGTTCATCTTTTGAACCCCCACCCGGCAACAGACGCTTGCTAGAGTTATTCTGCTCACGCTGGTAATCAGCGATGGGCTGAAATAACAACTTAGCATCACCAATCTCAATTTCGTCCCCTAGAGAAAGCGCGTGAGATTCGTAAGGCTTGATACGCGCACCATTTAGCTTGGTTCCATTGCTCGACTCCAGGTCCTCAATGTAATAAGCATCATTGCGGGCGGCAATAGTTGCGTGCACCCGAGAAACCGAAGGCATGTTCAAAACCAGATCCGCCTGCTCTTGCCGCCCGATAATGACTTCCCGTTCTTTAAGCGGAAAGTAATACTGCTCGCCTTCATGGGACCAAGCTAATAGGAGATCAAGTTCTGCTTTCATGTGAAGCTTACCCAAGCTGGTACTTACCAGAGGTGATAGTCAAATGGGGTGATAGTCAAATAAGGATATTACCCGCTCTTGATTTTAACTACCATAGCCAGAATCAGCGGCAACCGCCCCCAGCAATCGTTCAAGTTCAGCCCGTCTGCTCAGCATTGAGTAGTATTTTCAATTTGAAAATAACGATCCGCAGCCTAAGGAAATAATCAAACAGACGTACGAAGCGCTAAAGTTACAAAGACTTAAAAGCGATAACTAATTCTTGAGCGTAGCTCTGCAGAAGTGGTATCAAATAACTCCAGATTGGACGAATTGACCTGTACGCGAGCCTCCAGCTCCCAATCAAGATTTTCATCCAATTGCCGCTGATAGCGGCTTTTTAGTAAAAACTTGTCCGTCTTACGTATGGTCGAACCAAATGAGGGAGAATAGGGAGAACTATCTTCTTCCCGCTGAAATGAAAGCGAAGTGCGCAGCAAACCACTATTTAACGGAGAATCGACAAAGGTTTCCGCTTCCCAGCTTTGCTGATCTCCGCCAGCGCGATTATTTAAGGACTGATCAAAACTATATGAGAGGCTAAAGCCTAAACGCTTAAATAGGCTCAAACCATTGAGAGGGTGCGAAATTACAACGTTAAGATCGTGAATTTTCGCATCGTTGTCCTGGTCATCCAGCTCATCATATTTTTCATCAGAAAAGCGGTACTGCCATTGCCAGTTCCAAAGACTATCATAAGTTGGCGAGTAACGAACAATCCCCATAACCGCAGTCTGATAAAGAGAATCATCCAAAAGGACCCTAGCGTGATAGAGACTAAAATCCCATACGTCTCCCCGCAGGTTTCTGCTCAGCCCTCCGCCCGTAAATACTGTCAGGGTATCAAAGTCATTTTGCTTACTGTATTCCCTAAGCTGTGCACTAACACTGCCATGCCAATGTGAAGCTTCGTGCACTCGATCAACCGAGAAACGGGCCCCTAAATCGATAAAAAAGTCCCCTTGTGGTTTACTATCCTCAGATAAGGGGATTTGAAAGCTGCCATTATCTGAAATGAATTCAATCAGGCTCGCATCTGTACCATTATTAACATTGCTATTGTAGCCAGCCATAGCATTGATTGAGCGTTGCCAACGAGTACTCGGCTTTTTCCCATCCTCTATAAGCTTGCGATAATACAAAATGGCCTGTTCAATTTTTGGCGGTAGCCTAAAGCGCTGTTCCAACTGATCAATACGTTCAGAAGCAGAGCGATAATCTTTTAACATTATGAACGCAATGGCTAAATCCAAATAGGCTCCAGCATGCCGGGGTTGTTGTAGTACTGCTCGTTCCAATGCATTGGCCGCCCGAGCATAGGCCCCTACTTTAAGCGCAGCAACACCGAGATCATAATTGAAGGACGGAACTTCCGAATAGCGCACTTCCAACGGTAGAAGTGTTCGATATGCCTGCCACCAATGCCCCTGTTGAAACCAAACCTGTACCAGCTCGGGGTCATAGCCTGTTCTGGCAACGACTTTCTTCACATCAGGGTTACTTGGACCACCAGCAATATCAGCATTAGCACTGTTTATACCAGAAACAAAAAGCAAAAGTATGAAGATCAAGCGTTTTAACACTTACATTCCTTTGCTTTATTGGAAAAATAATAACAAGATTCCGACAGTGTATATCCAGGCATAAAGTGCTCAAGCAGATGCACCTTGACCCTGATTTTGGGCGGCACCCTTACTTGTACCACCGTTATGATATCCAAAGACAACCATACTCTATCGGCCAAGAAAGACTGGAGCCATATTATTACAGGGACTTTGACCGCTCGTAACGGACCACTAATAAATTTTTCCATTAAATAAATCTAGGTACGTATTTTTACAATTGACCAGACAGGCTCATAAACCTGCTCCTTTTGCTCACGCCCCCTGATATCAAAGATTCCCAAAGGACGAACGCTCTGATCAGACACAGCCATAGCCGTTTGCTCGCCCAATAATACAGGTTTTCCAACAACCTTGCTCTGTTGTTCTAAGCGAGCGGCTAAGTTTACCGCGTCTCCCATTACCGTATAACTACGCCGGAACTTGGATCCCATGTCTCCAACGGTTACAACACCTGTGTTTATACCTATCCCCACGCGGATTTCTGGAAGCTCTTCATTCGCCAGCTGTCGGTTCAGCGACTGGAGACGAAACATTACCTGCTCCGCAGCATCCAACGCTCTTTGAGCATGATCGGGCTGATCAATAGGGGCTCCCCAAAAAGCCATCACTGCGTCACCTATATACTTATCGATAGTACCGCCTTGTAGATGAATAGCTTCAGTCACTTCACTCAGTACACGATTGACTAGCTGTGCAAGCTGTTCAGGGTCCAGCTTCTCAGCGATGCTGGTAAAACCTCTGATATCCATAAAGAAAACCGTCAGCTCTTTTTTTTCTGGTTCCATCCAGTTTCTACGGGTATCCTCCAACAGCTTTTCGGCAACAGTAACAGGTACATATGCACCAAAGAGATCAACTATATGCTGCCGCTCTCGCATCGACTGCCAAAGATCAAAAGGTAATGTCAGCGCCGATGCCATAAACAAAAATAGCAGCGGAGGGGTTGCTGAAATCACCCATTGCTGTTGATTCCAGCAGACCCACACAACCAGTACCCAAAGACTCGCCAGCAGAGAGGACGCAATCCAGGTACCATTAATGCCAAAATAATGATGTACCCGCCAAAGGGTCACAAACAGAAAAAAATTAAGTAAGGTTAGAATCAGCCCCTGATTCTCGGGTACTTTCCAGTAAGACTGATCCAGCAGCGCTGAAAATAACGTAGCATGCACCTCAACTCCCGGATAAAGCTCATTAACAGGAGTCGGGACGCGATCAAAGATTCCAGCGGCAGTGCTACCAATAAGAATAACGCGATCCTTCAGCAAAGACTTATCCACAGTACCTTCCAAGACATCCACAGCAGATACATAATTAAAGTGGCCCCTTTCACCTTGAAATGGGACAAGCATCTGACCATCACCATCAAGAGGTATTTCCATAAAAGGGCTGCCTTCCACAGTTACAGATAAATGATCAGGTTGGTAGTGATACTCAAGTGGTAGCTGCATAAATATCTGCAACAGGGCTAATGATAAACTTTGATAAGCCTGATTTTTATACTGAATCAGTGGATACTGGCGACGTACCACACCATCGATATCATAACTCGGAGAGATATGGCCGACTTGTGCCACTTCACTGAATAACCGATGATTGGCGAATAAACCTGAAGCAATGGGCAACTGATCTAGCCCATCAAAAACAATGCTAGGCTTACCAGCCATCCCTACCTTAATTGACTGGTCAGCAGTAAAAGCAAAAGTCTGGGAAAGTACTATCGGGTAGCTTTCTAATAGGGATAGTAGTGCTGTTTCAGCAGGTGACAGTTTTTCATCCGCAGAGAATTTTTCTGCAGATGATTCTAAAGAATACGGTGCGTTGCTGTATTCCAGTTCAGGAAAGAATATATCCAGACCAATAAGACTGACCTGGTAATCTTCTACCAACTTACGAAGAAGATCAGTAATTATTTCACGAGGCCAAGGCCACCGCCCCAAGCGGGCAATGCTCTCCTCATCGATATTGACAATCAGTATTCGAGAATCCGGGGTTTGGTTCTCTACAGCTTGAACCCGCAAATCATAAGAACTCAGTTCAAGTCCACTGTACCAACGAGGAGGTTCCGCGATCCAAAGCGCTGCCGATGCGCATAACCAGGAAAACAGTAACAGAATCCAGCGCAGATTCTTTACCTGGCTCAAAGCTACGCGATTATTGGAAAAAAGGCTTCCTGGCACTACTGCTTCTGCCAGTTAACAGCCCCCGTTACTTGTCTTTGCGTATCAAGCTCATGCTTAAATATCATACCGGCTTCTTCTGCCCCATTAGTTAAAAATCCAGAGACATCTGAGTTGGACAAAGCACTTTCACTAGTAGTACTAAAAGTTCCGTTCTCCAGAATTTGGCCTTGGGCATTAATATTTACATTTTGCTCCAGTGTCGGAGCACTCACTTCTAAATGAGTACCGAAGGTCATTCGATCAAAATCCACCTTTAAAGAAGGATTCAGTACTGATGCTACTTCGACTCCACTGGAATTCTGATAGATCGCTTCGTAGTTCTTGATTTCGAAACGGTACTCACCTTCGTTTGGCAACGCTAATTCGTCCTCAGCAGAGCGCAGCAAAGCAAAATAGTCGTTGCTGGCAACAACCTCCCGATCAGCTTTCAGGGCAGTAATTGCATCAGTATCCAACTTGGCAAAGTTAGACCACCGACCCCATTGAACAGGTGCATCACCTGAACTCTGGAAAGTGACAGGCCTCGCAGCATAAATATCGTCCCGGTAACTGGAAGAGTAAGGGGCCTTAGTGGCCAGCAACGTACTGCTGAATAGAACATCACCATCACTATAACGCGTATAAATCAGTGCTACCTGTTGAGTTCCATTGACGAAAAAGCCACGAATATAACCTTCATCATTACCACCAACGATCATGCCACTGTCAGTAATCGCTCCTCGAATAACCTGCGATTGTGTACCGGCTGAATCAGTTATGTCGACTTTTGCAAGAAACAATCGCTCCTGATAATTAATTTCAAATTTGAATTTGCTGATATCAGGATTGATGACCGGCTCGGCATCTGGATCAATGACCGGCGCTGCCACAACCAAGGTATCAATCGGCGTTGCCTTATAGATCAGATTCCAACGAGGATTCTCTTCATTCTCATCGGGTTTCTTCAGGGCTTCCAAACCACCGCTTGAGCCAAGCTCCTGCACTCCGTCAGAAACCAGCACCTGAGAACCGGAGGACAATCGACTTGCCCAAACTTCAATGTCCTGACCACTCATTCCAGCGGCTTCCAATTCCTGTCGTTGCCGCTCCATCAAAGTACTGTCAGCCAGAACGTTCGCATATTGATTCTGAAAAGCGCTATTTTGACCAACATTCCCCCAGAAAATAGAACCCTCTGAATCGCTGTGCCGCTGTACCTGATAACGACCATTCCCATCAGCATCAATCAACGTCAGCTGTTGAGTTACCATACTGGTTTGTTCATCGTAGCTGGCACTATTCTGGCTTATTTGAAGAGCCTGAAAGCTCTCCTGTGCCATTTCAATGGTTTCGCCATTAGCGGTAACTCGATAGTTGTCATTACGGAGAGGATTCTGATCAACTCCATCCTCCACGCCGTCCCCATCCGTATCGCTTAACCAGGCAACAGTTCCGCGGTCTCTTTCCTCAGCATCATCAACACCATCACCATCGGTATCGGCAAGCAGAGGATCTAATAGACCTTTTTCTTCAATATCATCGTTAATCGAGTCACCGTCCGCATCCAGATCCGCGTTATCACCAACGCCATCACCATCGGTGTCGACTGTTTCCAATGGATCATTTGGGAAGGCATCTTGACTATCTAACACGCCATCGCTATCAGTATCCAGATCAAGTTGCTCATTGACCACATTTTCAACAACGCCATTAGAGGTATCTTCCAGATGAGCGTCAAGCAACTCGTCCTGCTTGTCTGCAGAATCACCTAAGTTATCACCAATCTCAGAATCGCCCTCCTGAACCGCCAGCAACGGATCCACATCAGCTTCCTGAATACTAGAATGCTCTTCTACCGGTTTTAGAATTGCTTCAACATCTTTCAGCAGTTTCAGCTGTCCATCAAGCAACTCTGGATGCTCTTGCCCCTGTTTTAATTCCAAATAACGATCCGCCATATGTCCATAAAGTTCGGCCATCCCCGAACCTTCACAAGGTCCTAGAGCACTGCGCTGACAACCAGTACCGAAAGCAGACATAACAATGCCACCAAGGCTCACCTGAGCCTGAGTAATTGAATCGGAAGTAAACAGACTAAAATCAGTACCACGAATACCAATAGCAGCAACGGGAGTATTCAAACGAAAGCGCTTTTTATCGGTCTGACCCACAACGCCAGTAATACTGCGCATGGTGCCTTGCTTCAAATCAATGCGAACCTGATTACTGGACTGATTATTCGCATCAAACTGGTATTCAACGATCTCAACAACAGAGTCGGGACCGAGACTTAAAAACCCCTGATCCACCATTTTTAATTGCAGGTAAGATTTAGCATCAGTAAAAACCTGATGGCCACGATATAACGAGGAGCCCTTTTGTAAGGGTTTCCGATCACCATTCTGATCCAGAGCCCAAACATTGCCTGTGGAGAAAATAACCTTCCCTACCATTGACTCGGCAAAAACCTGTGCAGGCTGAGATAACACCAGCAGTGAAGATAACAACACAGCAAAAAGTGTCCTTGACATTAGATTGTCCCACCTCAAAACGATAACCAACTATATTTGACCAAACCGAAAACACTGTGGCTAACCAAAAACAAAAGCCAGCTAACTCTCATCCAAAACAACTTCCGATACTAACAAAATTCACCTGTACAAACCAGAAAACAGCAACGACGAAAGCCCTGAATTCAGGGCACAGAACAGTATTTCCAACGCTCATAACCAACTAAATTGGTCATTACGTGATGTACATCACAAAGGTAAATTTTTTCTATCTTCGATATGTGGCTATTTGCCATATTAACTCACGCAAAGATACTCGTTATTTTTCGAAATTCACGTTAGTCTGCATTCCCAAGCAGATAACAACACATAGGGAACAAAAAAGGGTGAAAGTTGCATTTATTGGCATGATGAACCTGCTTGACCGGTTCAGCGGTGCAGCACTATCGGCACGATCATTTATCGAAACATTAGCCGCCGCAGGACATGATTGCCGTAGTTATACCACCTCATCCTTTGACACCTCTGCGCACGTATCCCTGACCGTTGCAATAGGTCCTGGAGCTGAAGATAATAAGCACCAGGGGAAACTTATAACGCTGACGAAAAGTGGCGTTCGCCATGATCTATTTGTCACGTCCCATACAGATCGCCAAAAAGTAACCGCCAAAGAATGGCAAAAATTTGCTGGCATAGGTATCTCCTGGATTAAAGAAAACCCGGCAGACATCTATATAACCTACGGTAACAATAGTTTTACAAAAATACTGCAGTCCACAGCCAGAATGTCTGGCGCGAAAATCGTATTCTATCTGGGTAACGCCGCGTACCAACATCGCGACAATATAGAACCCTGTGACGTAGTCGTCTGCCCATCCTTGTTTCTCGCAAACTACTATGAAAAAAAACTAGGACTTTCTACCCAGGTATTACGCACAATCATTCCCGAAAGCCGCTTTTTAAGCAAAGAACAGAACATTTACCGCCAGCACCCGGAACACCGAAAACAAGGTTTTGTCACTTTTTTCAATCCTCAGTTTTCCAAAGGGCTTGGCTTAGTTGTTCAGTTAGTTATTCAAGCCCAAAAGTTCGCACCAGATATGCGTTTTTTGATTGTCTCCGGCCGCACAGATCATAGAGCTGTAGCCATCAACGGAATGGCTCTTTCGGATTACCCTAATGTCTGGTGCATAGATTCTCAAGAAGACGTTAAAAGCATCTACCAACGCACCAGCGTTTTACTGCTACCATCTGTTGTTCAGGAAGCCGCCAGTCGCAGTATCGTTGAAGCACAACTCAGCGGCATACCTGTTATTGCCAGCAGTCGCGGTGGAAATAAGGAACGATTGAACGGCGGGGGCTCCTGCCTGGATCTGCCGCCGAGCTATATCAGCAATCCTCAGTCAGTCCCCGAACTTGAAGAAATAAAACCTTGGCTTGAGCAACTAATGTGTCTTTGGGACAACAAAGACACCTACAGCAATGCATGCCAGCGCGCTATTAATGCATCTCAAGCTTTCAGACCTGAAGCAGTATCTAAGCTTTCAGTCGATTTCTTTGAGCAACTGATTGAGGACAGTAAAACCTAACCAACAAATCATAAGCTTGTCTCCAACCTGAAACAAAGGGTGAAAACAGCGTCTGATCAATATAGGTAAACAGCCCCCAAAACGTTTATCTTTCTAAAACACTTCAATAAAATCCAATAACTGAGGAATGCTTATAACCTTTAGCCCTTTCTTATCGGCAAACGCCCGAATATATTCAGAATTGGCCATATCTCCATCAGGGGCCAGAATTTCCATATCAACCGCTACCGGAGGCTCCATTTCCGCAAGACGTAACAGCTCTACCGCAGCTTCTGTATGCCCTTGTCTGGCTTGCAGCCCTTTAGGATTAGCACTGATAGGGATAGCATGACCAGGCCTTACCAGATCTTCGGCATCAGAGCTTCTTACTTCAATCCATTCAGTTCTCTCTGAGTTATATTGCCTCAACACTCCTCCCAGTATGTTCACTGTCTGAGCGCGATCAGTGGCTGAACAGCCAGAGCTACCATGCACAGTGTCACAACTCAGTCGAAAACTGGTTTTTTGACTCTCTTGATTGATAGAATCAGGGGTTTGCAGGGGCAACTTCAAGTAATCAGCTTGCTCTTCTGGCATGAGTATCGCTACAAACGCCCCCCGGGCATGAGTGATTTGAAAGTTAATCATCTCAGGCGTAACCATAGATGCTGCGGCGATAAGGTCCCCTTCTCCTTCTCGCCCAGGATGGTCAAGCAATATAACGAACTTGCCGTTTTTTAAATCTTCGAGTGCAGATTCAATAGAATCCAGCGGAATCTGGTAGGTGCTTTCTGCCTGCATTGATATGTTTCCAATGTTAAATTATGTATGACAACGATTCGGTATAACGGCTAATAATGAATATCATTAGACATGACGGTTATTGAGAGTGACTACTGTAAAGCGCTCTGGCCCAACGAAGATCCTGTACATGATCAATTTCCGTTCTGGAAGACTCACTGACAGTCGCGCTTTCAAACTGAACTTGCGCATTTTGTATCAGATCGTTAAAAACACTCATCACATACTGGCTTTGGGCAGGATTTTTGATACGCTCCTTGGCTTTATCAAAGAATAGGCTCGAAGCCGCACGACTGAATAGCGCCATCCCTCCAAACTCCCCGACGGCTTGCTCGACGGGAATATCTTTACCAAAGTATGTGCCGCCACTATCAGTTATCCCTATTTTTGAGTCCTCTCGCATATAAGCTTGTTTAACTTGCTTCAAAAATCGAATGCCATCAGTGGGTTGGAGGCACTTTTCAAGCACACTCTGATCAAAATAATGATCCCCTGTAGTAAATATAAAAGACTCTCCGTTTAGTAACGGTTCTGCCACTAAAAAAGAATCAAGAATGGAAGTACTGGCATAACGAGGATTGATCAACACCCTTACCTTAGACTCCCCTCCTCCACAATATTGAACAGCTCGATTAACCTTTGCCGCTTGATGCCCTGCAACGACGTAAATATCATCAACCCCACAGTGAATGAATTTCTGGATAATATCTAGAAGCAAAGGCCTATTCCCAACCCGGTGCAGACATTTATTAGTGTGCCGGGTTGATGCTCCGAACCGACTGCCAAGGCCGGCGGCTAGAATGAGTGCTTTAGGTTTCATCAAATGCTGCTTTATTAATACTGGGAGTTAATTGAAGAATTAATAATATCTCTCTCTCGGAAGCATACATTATATGTACAGGTACCTAGACTCGATAAATAATGCCGTAGCAATCACTGGTATCCCCATCCACCTAGCACTGACAAGGTTATTTCGGGATCTGTTGGTCAATAGCAGCAAGCAAATCTTTCAAAAAAGGTTCATTTTTATGCCTTAACAGCTGTTGACAATAACCAGCTGCTTTTTCTAACTGCCCATTTTGCAGCCGTAAGTATAAACGCCCATAGCCTAAGCAACGGCGAGCATGAGTGGATTCCGAAGTCTGACATCGACTGGAGACTACCGTATCAAAATTTGAGTCAGGAGTACGCCAGTCACTACCATAAAGGTCTGTCAGGTATTGATCACAGTCATCAGGCACTAACCAATTAACCCCCTGCCAGCTAATCGATTTCAGCTCAAAGCGTCTTGGCCTACTCAAAATGGGGTTTGGCAATTGATTAAAACCAAAAAGATAATGGCCACCGTCTGGCTTATAAAAAAATAGATCTAAAGCTATGCCTGATTTTTGATGCACCAAACCGATCATCCACTTTCGATCATGGTCCGAATGCCGTTCAAAACTGGGACAATAAAACTCCCCACTCTCAGTTAGTACACGAAACACCTGCTTCCGATCAATATCCCAAGAAAAACCGAGATCCATGTCCTTATCATGAGGTAACAGATCCCCTCCCCTACAGATTCCCAGAAGAGTACCTGACCCCAAAAAAAACGAAATACCAGCCTCACCCAAGAGCTTCCGTACGATCAAAAGAACTTGACGCGCAGGTTCCAAAGTTAAGGTTTTACGGGGCAATTTACGGCGAATAGGACTTCTCAAAAGATATTTGATGGCCTGCTGCCGATGAGTAATAGCTTCCTCTAACAGCCCAAGAGCTTGGTACACGCTGCCCAGATTCTTGTGACCTTCATTATGCTGAGGATTTAACTCAAGAATTCGGCTAAAACATTTTTTTGCGTCTTCCAATTTATTCTGAGCCTGAAGTACTAGACCAAGCTGGTTGAGAGCATCAATCGATTCTGGCTTAAAACTAAGCACATGGCGAAAAGTGTTTTCTGCAACCCTCAAATTTCCTTGATTTTTTAGCATTAGCCCAAGGTTAAGATAGGCTACCGAAAATTCAGGTTCCAGCGCGATTGCGTCTCGAAACGCTTTTTCTGCATCACGACCGTAACCCAGCGCACATAATGCCATACCCAAATGATTATAGGCTTCTTTTTCTGGTGTTATGTCGACAGCCCGTTGAAAACATTCGACAGCCGACAAAGAATGCTGCAACAAAAGTTCAACTTTACCTAACTTGCACAGTGCTTCAACATAATCAGGCTTTAGCCGTAAAGACTGTTTATAATGATTTGATGCAGAATTTAACTGCCCTTGAGCTTGCAACAAAACTCCAAGATTGAGGTGCATTTGAGGAGTAGCATCAATCTGAATAGCTTTGATAATTTGTTGAATCGCAAATTCTTCTTTACCTGACTGACTGGCAATCAAACCAGAGAGATGGAGAGCATCAGGGTAAGAAGGGCTAGAAACGAGAACGCTATCAACAACAGCATCAGCCTGAGAGAAATCACCTGACTGGTAATAATGTAGAGCAGTATTTAATAAATGGACATCCGATTGTTCAGAATTATTCTCTACCATATCAGAGAGTTCACCCAAGCTTGCACTTACAGACAAAGGTCTTTTGGATTAGATAGTTATTTAAACCGTCAGAGCTATCGCCCCCAGTCCAACCTACGATCCGCATAATCCACCATCCTTGGCAGCCGGAGAATGAGCTGTTACACCAAACTTGTACACAGCCCTGTCATGTCTAACATTTACTTCTCAGGTTTTGGCGCTGAAGCAGGAGCCCTAAAATGCTCATTAATTGATTGCAGATGAGTGTGAATCAACTGAATCAGCCCAATACGCGCCCAGTTGGCCAGAGTGGCGTCATCAAGCTTGGTAACCAGGTCCCAGTCAACAACGGAAAAGCCACGAATAGTCTGCTTTTTTCCATTAGCCAAGACATCCAGCTTACCAGCCTTTAAAACACCCGCTTTTTGCAACAGTCCACAGATAGCTCGGGTCTTTTGATATTCTTGATCAAAACCAACGAGAGATTCTTTAATCTGCTTCAACACAGGGGAGGCAACATAGTTATCACCCCGCTTATTATATAAGAGCTTACCTTCCTCACCAATTTGAGGTGCACTTTGGTCGAACAAAACAACCGCTTTATCCGCATCTTTTTCCCGTCCCAAAAAGAAAGGATAGCGACGCAGGTGAAGAGGAATATAGCCCCCTTGCCAGCTACCATCTTCGGAAACAGAAGGGTTAGCGTTAGGTTTTACAGAAAACATAACCTGAGGAACAATAACGCCTTTGCCAGCTGGAAACACTACCGGATAGTTCCGAGCCGCCTTGCTGACCTCAGTAATTAACAATGGGCAAATATGAGTCTTTTGAGCAAAACCAAAGTCCGCTTTGGGATCAAACCGCAGACGATTATGAGCTTCGGGACTAAGGGCTGTGAGTGATTCTGACATTGGGGTTCTCGTATTGAATCCAGTTTAATGGGCTGCACGGACAAATAGCTTTCAAGCAAAACAATCAATAACAAACCAAGACTGAATCGTTATAATCACTGTAGCTAATTATCAATACTTCTAAACAAGTGCTTAAGTATCAAACAAAGATAAAAGATATATTGCTCTACCTTGCCACTCCGCGCCTCGCCGACCTTGGCGCTAACCTTAAAACCGCCGGGCTAGAGTAAGCCCGACACGGCATTATTCGCTGGGCAGTTCGCTAACCAAGGCTTGCTGATAAGCACGTAATGCAGTCTGGGCAACGGCCAATTGCCCTTGCAGACGCTTAACTTCGTTCTGAGCAAAGACCATGCTTTGCATTTGAGCTTTCGCATTATCGCTCAGGTCATCAAGCAAATATTCAGTACCATTAATATTTACTTTTGAAGGGTTCTGTTCAGACATTTTCTTTCCTAATCAATTAATTAATATCCCGCCATCCAAATTAACGCGGATAAACTCAACGAACGATAGGCATTCTACAGTTTTTATTATCATCACTCCAGAAAAAATACAGGGGTCAGGTCTTGCTTTAGAGCACTAATCTTCTTTTATGAAATGTTTTACAGCTCGACTTACCGTCGAATAATGAACACCAAAGAAATCTGCAATTTGCTGCAACGTATAGTCTCCAGATCCATAGGCCACAGCCATCGCTTTACGGCGATTAGAATATTGCCACTGATACTCTGCTAAAGGACGTGCTAGCGGTCGACGCTGAGCCCGCGGGATCTCTCGCAAATCAGAGTCATCACTAATCTGATCTTGCATCTTCTTGACAAAAGTTTCATTTCCTAGATAGATCTGCCCCCGCAACTCATCCCATACACTATCAAGCCCAATTCCTGCTCGAACAAAATTTATATATCGCTCCTGTGCCTGACTTCGCCGAGAACCAAACTGACTTAATAACCAATCAATTTTCAACCAACCAGGACACGCTTCTCTCCCCACTGTTGCCAAATAGCTGCTCCACCCCCATTCACAAACATCACTGACCGCACCTGCACGAACAGGGTTAAGAACAACATAACGCGCCAACTCCAGCAAATAACTCTCTTTATCAACCAGAATCGCTTTATATCGACCTTGAAACAAATGACCAACTCGCTGATGAATACGATTAATCTGCTGAGTATAGACACCATTCAACTGTCGCATCCCCTGCGATAGATTGCCCTCAGGTGTCTCTACAATGAGATGATAATGATTATCCATTTGGCAATACGCATAGCAGATCCAGTTCGATTGAGCACACACTTCAGCTAGCAGTTTCAACCACGCGTGACGATCATCTTCAGAAAAAAAAATGGGCTCTTTTTGATTACCTCGCGAGGTAACGTGATACACCCCACCGGGCAGTTCAATACGCAGCTGCCTAGCCATAAAACACCTCTAACTAAAATAAGTCACAAGAATATATAACAGCAATAAACATCAAAACAAGACCTGACCCCAACTACTGTTAAATTACAAATTTCAAGTAAAAATCAAGAAAAGCGGTTTCTGCTTCCTCCCCTATTCATCTTCACTTTTTAACGGCTCCTAATAAAAAAGACCCTCACCACCTAAGTAGCGAGGGCCTTGGGATTTAGCAATCAATGGTCCCAAATCTACGGGACCAAAGAATCATGCTAATCGTCATACTTAGATAATGTCAGCAATAGTTACAGCAGCATCTGCGTTAACAGTACCGATTAGAGTGATATCACCCGCATCGATTTGGTCTGCAGTAGTTGCATCTGCATCAACATCTACCAAGTAAGCGTATGCTGTAGTATCAGTAAGATCGTTGATAACCGCTACGAAGACATTAGCATCAACAGAGCCGGTTGCAGCAGCGTTCAAGAACGCAGCAACGTCAGTCAGGTCTGTGTAGCTTGCTACAGTTTCGCCACCGGATGCAGTAGCACCATCAGCGAATACCATAGTCCCGTTGTCGTCAAGAGCAGCAGTAGCACCCGCAGCAACGGCAGTTTCATTAGCAGCTGTAATATCAGTGATACCAGAGAAGTCCAGTTCATCATCGCCCACAGTGAAGTCATTGATAGTGTCACTACCATTGTTATCACCGAAGTTGAAGTCGTCTGAACCACCATCGCTACCCTGCTCTACAACATTTTGCGCAGAGATAGCAAAAGATACGCCAGTATCCCCTGACGCCCCAACAATTGCATCAGCATCATCTACGTCAACTCCACTTTCGAAAGTGAAGGTCAACAGGTCAGATGTTGCATCATAGCTGGCGCTAAGCAGGTCGATATCAACAGTGCCCGTTGCCGCATCCTGGAACGCACCTGCAACTGCATTGATATCTGCGATATTTGCATTGACCAATTGAGCCAAAGCAGCACCAACAGCATCAGAACCAGATCCTGTCAGAATATCGAGATCATTATCAGTCGCATCAACGTCCGCTGGAGCGTTGGCTTCGTTCAGCGTCATGGTAAGACCACCAGTACCCAAAGTCAGCGTAACAGCACCTGCGTCAACAGTACCATCAAGAATACCAGCTAACTGGATGGTGCGGGTCTCCGTGGCATTACCACCAGAAAGCGTATCATCACCAGCATTACCGGTCAGCTCGTCGTCACCACCACCACCAGTGATGGTGTCATCGCCAGAACCACCCAGTACAGTCGCGGCAGTACCAGTCACTTCAAGAGTCAGATCACTGGTTACGCGACTCGCATCCAGTTCATCAACATCGCCATCGAAAGTGAAGAGAGACGTGTCAGAACCGTTCTGCAACTGACCATCGGTAAAGTCAAGGTCGAAACTTGAACCAGAAGATGTAACGGATGCATCCGTCAGCGCCAGAGAGTCAAAATTGGTTACAGCATCAACAAGACCCAGACTACCGAAGATAACCTTGTCAGCAGCGATATCACGAGCAGCATCGGAATCACCGTCGCCATCGGTATCTGCGTCACCGACATACTCACCTTCTGCCACAGCACTGTTCAAGTCGCCATCATCATCCTGGTCATCGTCGTCGCCGCGGATTGTCAAGCCACTGCTGGTAACCGTAGTGATATCCAGGATATCGAAGTCAAACGCGAAGGTATCGTTCAGGACTTCCAAGTCAATTTCATTCGCCGCAGTCTCGTGCTCTGTTGGACCACCGTCGAATGCAACACCGTCATTATCAACCATAATGGTATCGATATCGGTAGAAGCAGCACCTGGGTACAGGTTATCACGAAGTGTCAGGTTATTCAGAACACGATCCAGATCACGTAAGTCGTAAACGTCATCAGTCGCAGCATCCTGCAGGATTTCGTAACCCGTCAATTCAACAGTATTCTGAGAACCTGTCTCACCGATAGTTACAGAGATCTGGTCGGAGCCATCAATCACTTCACCTAGGATAAACAGCTTATCAGTCGCGCCAGTGAAAGTTACAGAATCTTCAGCATCCTGAGAGGCTTCAACACGCAAACTACCTGCAGCGATAGTGTTCTGTGCACTGTAGGATGTTGCAACGTTATCCTGAGCCCCCAGAGAAACACCGTTACCATCGGTAAAGGTTGTTGTTGCAGTAACCAGACCGGTAGTTGTTGCGTTATCCTCATCAAAATCAGTTACAGAGATTGTAGTGTTGATACTACGAGTCAACTCGTTAAAGTTCATCTCGTTGACACCACCACGGAAGAACACATCTATATCACGAGTACTTTCGTGATCGGTTACTTCAACCATGTCATCGTTGTCGCCGAAGTGAATAGTATTCCACTGAGCTGTAGCCTGAGTCACAGTACCGCTGTCACCCGCATCCTCGTATTCGAGGAAGTTGATGCCAGAAACTGGGCTGGTAGTAGCCAGCTCAGACAACTGAACACGGAAAGTATCACGATCCAGAGTGGTATCGTTAGCAGTGGCACCGTCATCAGCGTTGAAGCGAACTTTCAGACCAGTCGTAGCGTTAGTCAAATCGACAACACTGGTTCCAGCGGAAGCAACAACGTTTTCAGTACCGGTCAATGCATCAACACGGTTTTCATTATCGCCACCCGCTGTAGTGCCAGCACCATCAGCAAAATCAGTGTCATTGTCGTCAGAGACCAACACATTGCTTACGGACGCATCTGTGCTATCAGTGAAGTCAACAACGGCTGCAACCAAGCCAGTTTCGTTGCTGTAATCAACAGTATCGGTGTTTGCACCCATGTTAAAGGTGAACAGACCAATATTTTCTGCTTCAGGGATATCATCGGTATCCGCAGTATCTGCGGTACCACCAGTGATAGCACGCAACTCACCAACAGTTAGACGAGTAGGTGTAGTATCACGCTCATCCAACAAATCGATATTCAGGAAGCTGTTGAATGCAACATCGCTGTCAGTTCCTGCAACATTGTTGTTGATCATATCGTCAGCAACGATCACAGTATCATTGAAGTCGGCGTTAACCACTTCAAACTCAGCCATGTTGATGATTTCAACTTGAACAGCACCAGTGCCCGTACGTACTTCACCTTCAACAAAGTCAACAACTGCATCTGTAACGTTAGTAACGTCCAGAGTGTCGTCCAGAGTTGGGTTATGAGCTGCGTCACCCAGGTCAATGATTTCAACACTGGTTAGGGTATCACGAGGCTCGTCCAGACCTACCAAAGCACCTGTCATATCCATGTAGTCAACGTCAGCACCACCGCCGTTAACGATTAAGGTCATGGCTGGATTAGCAATGTTATCTGCCGCCGTGTCCAAAGTATCGCCGTTGATATCTACTGCGAAGCTGTACTGAACTGCGTCGGTTCCAAGACCAGCAGAGAAGCTGTTGTTCTTACCCGCTTCAGTCTGATCTATAACCAAAACGTCATCACCAGAACCGGAAATTACGTTTTCGACACCATCTACTGAGAAGTAGTTAGCAAAGGCACGCTCAGCACCATCAACACCGTCGAAATAGCCTTCAGTCGCTGGATCGTAATCATCCGCATCGTTATCCACTTCGACCAAGCCACCTGTAGCATCATCAGCCGTTAGGTTATAACGAACACCACCAGAAATGTTAGAAAGAGCATTAACATTCAGAGTATCGTTACCTTGACCTGCCAGAGTTCCATCACCAGCAACCGTACGTACGTTCTCGAAGTTAGTGAAGGTTGTTGTACCGGTAGTAACACCTGCTTCAGATACAACAACAGTACCTGCACCACCATTAGGGAAGGTCGCATCGGAATCCAGTGTAATAGTGAATTCAGCGCCACCGGCACCCACAGTACCGAAATCAGATTGCTGGAACAACAACGTGTCCTGGAAACCCAAAACATCGAAATCTGGAGCGCCAGAATCGATAATAGTACCACCAACTTCATCCTGACCAATAATCTCGATAGAGATAACATTAGGATCAGCATCAGCTGCTGCTGCCTCGGCAGCATTGTAAACACGAATCACACCGTCTTGCAGGTACAGATCCTTACCACCATCCAGAGCATCTGTTCCACGAGAACCGTGAACACGGTCATCACCAGTACCACCAAGAATTGTATCGTTACCATCGGCACCGATTAGCAAGTCATCACCGTGAACGCCGAAGTTTTCACCATTTCGAGTTGCAAGATTTTCTGCAGCATTGAAGAAGATTGCATCTCCAGTGCCGTCACCATCCAGGTCAAGGCCTTCATTAGCACTGCTAGTGATGGCATCGCCTTGAGCAACGTTAACAACCTGGGCATCAGAACCATTCAAAGTTCCGCCCGCAGTCAGAGCCGTTTCCAGCGCAGCACGGTTGCTACCAGTATCACCGATAAACAGTACATTTTCACTGTTTAGCATGCCATTCCGGCCGTCAAAGTCCAGCAAATGAACTTCAGACTGCGACTTGTTGGAAACGAATGCTGTAGCAGGCTCACCATTAGATTCATTAGAATCGATAGTAACGATTGGCGACTGCATAAATACAGTTTCTTCACCGTCATAATCTACTTGGGTCAACTCCAAGGTAGCGGTATTAGCATTTGCATCACCATCCGCACCATTCACTGCAGCCACTTTACCCGCAGCAGTGTCGTCATCCAAGAAGTCGTTGATGAACGAAGCAAAGCGTGTGATAAATGCCTCTGTAGTCTCACCAGCAATCAAAGTACCGTCTAGATCAACACCTACCTGAGAGCTGAACTTAACACCGTTAATATCAACAGTTACAACATCTTCAACCGCTAGGTTTTCGAACATGATGTCATACTGCTGATCTTCAGCAATACGAGTACCATCGGCATCAAAACTAACTACAACGTCTTCAGCGTAGGCATCAGCACCCAAAGAAACGATACTACCGACAGAAGCGTCGTCATCTACACGCTCGTTGTCAGCACGGTTCTCGTAAGAAACGAACAACAAACGGTCTTCAGTAACTGTAACTTCAGGCTCACCAAAGGTCATAGACAAAGAGATGTCTACGTTATTACCGGTAACTGCAAAGATTGCGTCAGGAGCAGCAGTTTCCAGTGTCCGACCTTCAGCATCGGCAATAGAGATCGTGTTATTAGAGTTCAAGGTGGCAGTCAGAGTGCCTGCGATATTTGCATCGGCAGCAATCGCATCCTGAACAGCAGTCAGCAATTCATTGTAAGTTACAGCAGCGCGAATTTCTGGAGTATCCAGAGTGAAGGCGATGTCGCCGTCAGTGTCACGGATAACAGAACTGATTTCAGTAACGGTGATGTTAGCCAGCTCGTTGCCTGGGTTACCTACTTCAGACACTTCCAAAATCAGGGAAGAAGCTCCTGTAGAGGAATCATTATCCAGACCAAAGTCCTGACCGTACAGACCATTACCGTCTGCGTCAGTGTCCCAGATATTGTCGGCGTCAGCATCTGTCAGACGGTGAATAACGTCAAGATCATCGCCAGACTCTAGGCTGAAGATGAAGTCATCGTTACCAGTGCTACCCATCAGGTTGTCGTTACCACCACGACCTTCAAGAACATCATCACCGGAAGAAGCGTACAGATTGTTATCAACAACACGGCTGCCATCTTCAGCATCCATTTCGTTAGCATTGTCTGTACCACGCAGATCAAGGTCTGTATCAGCGGCAAAGAAGTTCTGCTGGTTGTTGAAAGTCAGCTCAGGATCGTTAGCACCCGCAGCCAGGAAGTCAATTGCACCCAGACCCGTTGCGTTTACGTTCTGAATATCCTGAACCTGTGCGAAGCTGTTACCGTCCGCATAGTTAGTCTGGTCAGCAGTAAAGCCTGCTGCAGTATCAGTCCCTTGGTCAGCACCGCCGTAACCGGCGAAGTTACCAAAACCGCCCGACTTACCAGCACCAAGATCTAAACGAACAACGCCGTCAGAAGTCATAGTCGCAGAGTCAGAAGTACCGAACAGCTGGTCAGTTAACCACAGAGTATCTTCCTGATCTTCGTCAGAGTTCTGTACTGCTCCACCTTCGTAAGTACCACCGTCCAGTTCGAAGACGATTTCATCAGTACCAGTACCACCAATCAACGTATCCATACCGTTATTAACGATATTAACGATATTTGGATTGTTGTTGTAAGCCAGGTTTCCACCGAACAGAATGTCGTTTCCACCGGAACCATCGATAACATCGTTATCAAAACCACCGATAATACGGTTTACGCTATTGTTACCAGTAATGTCCAACTGAGCGGTAGAACCGATACCAACATTCTCACCGTTAACTTCCTGGCCATTCGCGCCCAGACGAGCATCAAAGCCGTTCAGGAAGCCGTAGAAATTACCGGAAGCATCGATGTTTTCCAGGTTGTCGATATCAACGATATCGTTAGCATCTGGATCGTCAACGTTTCCGCCGATGTCTTCCAGGAACGCAGTAGTCAGTGTACCACCAACACCAGCACCAGCTCCTGTACCACCAGTACCCAGAGTGATGATTACCGGCTCGTCATCATCAGACGCTTCCAGCAACAACCAGTCGGTGTCTTGTAGAGATTCGCTGTTAGCTGCAGAAGAATCATCAGCAGTCTCGCCACCGTCGATGTCTAGTGCATCGCCATCGGTAGGATCAAGCGCAGACAGTTCCAGGAAGAAGAAGTCAGCATTACGACCACCAAACAGGTTGTCGTCAGTATCAAAACCAACAGCTACAGGTACGGACGTACCGGTTACATTATCAGTGATAACAAGGTTGCCGTTGTCATCAAATTCAGTCACAAAACGGTCACGGGCTACGCCGCCACCAGCCATAAAGTCATTACCTGTACCACCAGAAGCAGTATCAACACCCAGACCACCCAGGAAGATGTTACCGTTCAGATCAGTACCGTCGGCATTCCAGCCAGTACCGTCAAATGCGATGTTACCCAGATAGTTCTGACCGTTGTCGCCTTGGTTCAGAGGGTTACGTGCATAAGCATCAATTGCTTCGAAATCAGCAAAAGCACCTAGAGGGCTGTTATTCTCAACACCGTCCAGTTGAATGATGCCGTCACCATCAACGTCAGCACCTTTCAGCTGGTCAGTTGAATCGGTGAAGTCGATGCGCAGAGCTTGGTCACCAGTAAGACGCATGACAGAAGTGTCAGTACCTGCCGTCTCTTCAACGATAGTCAGATTAGTACCGGAGTTAGAGGCGTCTTCAGTCCACTCGGCAGTAGCTGCGTCAACACTGGCAGGATCAGAAGTTACATCGTCAAGAATAGACTTCAGCAGATTGTCATTCTGTACAAAATTGTTAGTTACAAAGTTAGCTGCATCAACGCGGTTGGTCAGTACGTCCAGATCACCACCGTCGCCTAGCTCACCCTGTGTACCATTGATGATGTCACGTACGATAGTCGCCAGGGACATAGTGCCTGCGTCTAGCTGGCCTACGTAGAAAGCCTTACCACCAGCGTCCGGCATACGGTTGTAAAGATTGCTGTAAAGCATCTCTACTGCTTCTTCGTTCGTCAGTGAACCAAATACGTCGGTGAATTCAGCAGAGGTTCCGAATGCGTTAACGATCTCGTCGGTAACTGAACCTTCAACATCGATTTTGTCAGCCCAAAACTCCTGACCACCTGGATCGCCTGGGCGTCCGTAGTAGCCAACGTAGAGCTGTTGCGCTTGGTTCAAAGCAGATGTACTAGCCATCGTGAAAAACTCCTTTAAGAGTATTTAATTTCAAGTCATTAATGACAGCACCACCCTGAGTCATCCAGACTCGCAAAGCGGTGCAGTTTTCGCCGACCGTCCCGATCCTCAGATACAAGCCCGGTAGACGGGTCTTACCATGAGAGCCCTTCCGCTCTCTCGTTTTGATTAAAACTTATACAACCAATAAACAAAGCTTTAATCCTGATGGTAAAGTAACACCACCCCCTTCACTAGAGTGTGATGCACATCACAGCAGAGACAAATCAAGTGGCTATACAGAATAAAATAATGAATTTTTCGATTAGAACACTACTTTTAAAACTACTGTTTAAGGCAAACAACCACTTTAGACAGTAACCATGATTCAGCTTGTTTGGTTCTTATGGCAAGCGACAAAACAACAATGCTCATTAAATATTGGTAAACCAGCGCCTTTGAAGGCGTTCCCTGAGTAAAGGAAAAGACTATTCAAAAATTGGCTCCTGAAAACACAAAGAGCCCACATCATCCAGATGTGGGCTCTTTGGTCGAGATGGCTAACGCTTTGCATTCCTTGCTACTCAGCGTTCTTCCTTGCAGCCACGCCAACATCCATATCAGCTATCGGTTCCTTCCGAATTCCCGCCCGCTAAGTTTCTTAGTTTTTCAATTGGCTTTATATAGGAGTTTTTCCTATATTGCCGCTTATATTAAAATGGGCATTCAACAATGATCAAAGTCAGTCCCACAGCCAAGCTTCACTCACTATTTACTTATCAACTACAAAGAGGTACTTCAACCTGAGCTTTTTAGTTCAGAAACACCCGACTCTCTTTTAAACCAGAAAGTCAAAGACCGTGACCGTATTGAGACTCAGCAACACGTATTCATTGGATTGGGTAAACTCCGTCAGCACCTGCTCTTCAGATTGTGCTCCAGCGTCTAACTGGTCTAACCACCAGTTATAACCATCCTCATCAATCTCCCGCTCCAATACAGTTGCATAAAGATGGTCCAGCAGCTCAGTATTAGACACTTGGCCACTCGCATCTGCATCGGCCAGCGCCTGAAATTCATCTGACCAGTAGAAACCAGCGGCCATCGTTTCCAACAAAACCCCTTGGCTTATTTCATTTGACCACCAGTCAAAGCCATCCTGATCAGGAATACGGCCCAAAGACCCCAAATAAAGCCGATAAACCTGAGCATCTTCTGCGGTAACTATGGAGCTGTCGGCACCGATTAGATCATTGTCCCAGAGAAAATCATCAGGGTCTCTTACCGTTGCTTCCTGGTCAGGCTGAGGTTCATTTTCTGCCAGAATAGCTTCAAAGCTTGATTCCAGATCATCAAACTTAATTGTCTCTATGTTAGTTAATTCAACCTGTTTATCAGCATCAAGATACCAGGCGATGGCATTAGTGCCACTAAAATCCCAAAGCCAATTGGCACTTTCACCCGCCAGAACCAAGGTGTCCACCCCGGTACCACCATCAACAAAATTAATACCTGAAACGACATCAATCAGATCATCGCCAGCCTCTGCCCAAATACTATTATCCAGTTCATTACCCGTTAATCGATCAGCACTGTCCGAACCCACCAGGTTTTCAATATCCGTTCCATGAGCAATGGCGAAGACGTTAACTCTGGGATCAGGAACAAAGCCACCATCGATATCAATACCGATACTGGAATACTCCCCTTGCCCAAGATTCACATCAACACCGCCACTGGTAGTCCGGGAAAAATCAAAGCGGTCTATACCACCGGCATCCCAAACCGTTTGAATCGGCGTACTGTTATCAAAAAAATAAGCAGTTCCGGTACTGTTATGATTTTCATTTACCCCATAGATGTATTGCAGAGCAGCAATATCCAATGGCATAAAACTGGCTGGGTGGTCATTCTCTCCGTAATCAGGGTCAGCTGTGTAGGACATCACTGTGTGCTGAGAAGAATCTAATTCTGTTGGTACGGCGGGGAATCGCCAGGCTGCTTCAAAACTGTGACTCAGCCCTAAGGCATGACCCAGTTCATGTAACATGACAAAGAACAACAATCCACCTTCTTCGGCACTATCCTCTGTGTCATTAGGGTTAAGCCAGATGTCTCCCCCTTCTTCACCAAAATGAGCAGGAAAGTAGGCCCAGGCTTCCGTGAAAGGATCATCGGCGATAGATTGGGAAAATGCTATACGAACGGTGCCAGTATTGGCAGAATCAGCAACTCTGACGAAATCCAGCTGAGTAAAACTTTCGACCTGATTCAAAATAGACTCAAAAGCCTCTACCTGATCGTCCTGCAAAGGCGTCATAGTATTTGGTTCGCCTACGCCGTAACCAGATACGAAATGAGAGTCAGCATTGGGAATGCTGTACGTCAGCGTATTTGAACTGGAGATGTCCCACGCAACTTTGGACAGCAGCCCGTTAAAGAATTCATCGGTATAGACTAGACGAGTGACGCTCATGGTGCAGCCTCAGCTTTCTGTTTGTTCACTTTTAGTGATTCCGGCGATTATTACTCTGAAACGCTCAATCTACTGTCATTAGTTTTATAACCAGTAACTATAGATTATCAACAACTGTAGAATATATGGTGCCTTAACTATGTAACAATCAACAAGTTTCAGAATACAGCTTTTATCTCCCTACAGGATAGGACTCAGATCAATGGAAATTGTTCTCATTGCTCGTTCCTACGCCATCCCCCTGACTGTTTTTAAGCATAGCTTTGTCGAAATACTAATCAGGTTTCATAAGGATAGAGCAAATATCCCAAAGACGGAATAGCTACAACCAATAGGATGAAACTGAGGATTTACACAGACATAGCGTCTAACAGATAAGTCCCCAGAGTACCCACTAAGAAAGAAATTCAAAGGCAGCTACCGTATTCAAGCTGAGCATCACATATTCATTAGACTGAGTAAAATCAGTGAGCACCTTTTCCTCTGAATAGGAGCCAGTTGTCAGCTGTTCTAACCACCAGCCATAGCCCTCCTCATCGACTTCCCTCTCTAATACTGTCGCATAAAGGTGATCCAACAGTTCATTACTGGAAACCTGACCATTTGAATCAGCATCCGCCAGAGTCTGAAACTCCTCAGACCAATAGAATCCAGCAGCCATCGACTCTAACAAGCGACCCTGATTGATCTGTTCGGCCCACCATGCAAGGCCATCCTGATCAGGAATTCGGTTCAAAGCTCCCATATAGAGTCTATAGACCTGAGCATCTTCCGCGCTGACCAAAACTTCTTCGACACTAATCAAATCGTTATCCCACAAATACTCATCGGGATCGACAACCATAGCTACGACTTCCGGTTCTGGCGAGTTCTCTGCCAAAATTGCAGCAAAACTCTTCTCAGAGTCATCAAACTTTATTGTTTCTACATTAACAAGCTCAATCTGATCGGATGTATCAAGGTACCGGGCAATACCATTGCCGCTTCCTGTATTAATACTGAAATCCCAGGTCCAGTCAGCACTGTTACCGGCCAGAACCACCGTATCAGTTCCACCTCCCCCATCAACCATATTGGCTCCGGTAAGCGCTTGAATCCAATCATCGCCTCCTCGACCTTCAATACGGTTATTCAGTTCATTACCGATCAATTGATCCCCATTATTACTGCCAATAAGGTTTTCAATCTCGGTACCGTAGGCAACCGCCAGATTATTCGTTCTGGACTGAGGGCCACCTGAATAAACACCTACACTGGAATACTGCCCCTGTCCAAGATTAGCTTCAATTCCGCCACTGGTTACAGAAGAAAAATCAAAGACATCCGTTCCACCAGCATCCCAGATAGTTTGAATAACCGTGCTATTGGTGAAGGTATATACCGTATCTGAATTATTGTATTCGTTATTAACACCGTACATATACTGTAAGGCAGCAATATCCAACGGCATAAATGTTGTCGGATAATCATCGTGGTGATAGTCCGGGCCGTCGGTATAGGACATGATAGTGTACTGACTGGAATCAAATTCCGTTGGTACCTCAGGGAACGGCCAGTCAGCCTCAAAGCTGTGACTAAGCCCCAGGGCATGGCCAAGCTCGTGAATTATGGTGCTAAACAACCAGCTACCCTCTACCGCATCTTCCTGATAGTTTCCTGGATTCAGCCATATATCACCTCCCTCCTCACCAAACCGAGCAGGATAATACGCCCAAGCCCCGGAGTTATCATCTTCAACTAACTGAGAAAAGGCAATTCGGATAGTGCCATAATTAAAAAATGACTCATTGACCTCAACAAAATCGATCTGAGTGTAACTTTCCACTAACTCCAGAATCGATTCAAAAGCCTGTATTTGTGGCCCTCTGAGTGGATCCCAGTTATCAGGCTCACCACCACCATAGCCAAAAGTAAAGCGGGAACCCGCATTCGGGATACTGTAGGTAATCTCTTTTGAGCTAGTAATATCCCAAGCATACTCGGACAGTAAACCACTGAAAAAATCATTGGGATCAGTTACACGTATGGTACTCATGAGGACCTCAATATGGGTTCAGTTTAGCCGGAGCTACGCTGGCTATTTAAAGACAGACGGATCTAACAAAGGCTAGCCGCAATTCCAAAACATTGTCGTTTCAAGAAAGCTGCATGCCTTTCCAGAATACAACCAATAATCACTAGACTGTTAGGACTCAGATCAAACTAATTTGTTCCACTCCTTATAGCGAGCTGTTTAAAAATGAACCATTGGACAAAAGCTCCTGTCGAACTGCCCACTGCTCATGCTATGCTTAGCGCCCATCTAATCAGTCTCTGGAGCAGTTATTAAATTATAGCGACTTCGAGAAATCATCGAACGACTGTTTAACCGATTGATCGCCCAGAATAGCATCTTGAAGTCTCGATAAATACGGCAACAACCAACATGCAAACCGGTTTTTTAAAGGAACATTCTGCCCTTCTGGCCTTTTCAATGCGGGCCATCGACCTACTGATACTGGCAGCGAGCGGAATTCTCAGTTTTAATCTTATCGATATTCAAGACCCGCAATACAATCATTATCTGATTGCTCTTCTGACCGCAGCCCTATTGTCCTCCCTGTTAAACCCTTTCTTTGGTGTATACAGGTCTTGGCGAGGCATGCCCCTGAGGGATGAGTTAAGAGCAATGCTAATTGCCTGGAGTGGTCTTTTTGCCTGCCTTACGGTATTAGCCGTAATGACTAAAACTGGCCACAACTACTCGCGCCTTTGGCTGGGGTGTTGGTACGTTGGAGGTTACGGATCACTCGTTTTGGCCCGCATTTGCCTGCGCGGCTTTCTCAGCCACATTCGAACTCTGGGACACAATCAACGACAGATTGTCATCGCCGGTGCGGGCTCCTTAGGTCAGCAAGTTGCGCAACGAATCAGAGCAACTCCTTGGACAGGACTGGAATTACTGGGTTTTTTTGCCATCGAAGAAAATAGAGTATTGCCAGACGATCTTTCGGATTTACCGATCCTTGGGTCGATTGACAACCTTGCAGCCTATATAGAAACGAATCCCGTTGACCAAATCTGGATAGCCATTTCTCTGGATAAAGCACCACAGATAAAGAAACTGATTAATGAGCTAGCGCTGAGCCATTGCGATATTCGTTACGTACCCGATATTTTTAGCTTTCAATTACTGAATCACTCTGTCACTGAGATTGCTGGCCTTCCGGTAATGAATATTTCCGTTAGCCCAATGGAAGGATTAAACAGAATCGTTAAAGCGATTGAAGATCGTGGATTAGCATTAATGATCCTGCTGATGGTTAGTCCTCTAATGCTAGCCCTGATGATTGGCGTCAAACTCAGCTCCCGCGGGCCAATATTTTATCACCAGGAGCGCGTTAGCTGGAATGGTCGCCCATTTAAGATGATCAAATTCCGTTCCATGCCTGTTGAGACTGAAAGCTCAGGTGTTAGCTGGGGAGGAGCGGATCAAAAAAACCTGAATGGTTTTGGTCGTTTTATCCGCAGAACATCTTTGGATGAGCTACCACAATTTATCAATGTGCTGCTAGGAGATATGTCCGTCGTCGGTCCTCGTCCAGAGCGCCCTCACTTTGTGGAACAATTCAAACACGACATCCCTCGTTATATGCAAAAACACAAAGTGAAGGCAGGAATAACCGGCTGGGCACAGATCAACGGTTGGCGTGGAGACACTGATCTAAAACGACGCATTGAACACGATCTGTTTTACATCGAAAACTGGTCACTGGGATTGGATCTAAAAATCATCTTTATGACCCTGTTCAAGGGATTTGTTCATAAGAATGCTCGCTAACATCTTTTTTAGTGGGGTCAGATACAACTTTAATCTTTGGTCTCCCCATTGCTGCTGGCTTCACACGCCTACCATGCAATCCCTCAATCTGATCCTTAAAGCGCTCACTACCCAATGCCAAGCCCTTTTCGACTGTTTGGGTGATTTCTGAGGTCAATTTACCATCAACATGAACATCAAATAATGCTCTATAGGCTTCACGCCTTTTCTCTGAATTTCTGTTCAAAGCCAAATACTCATCATGAGGGCGGCAAAGAACAGACTTTGCACCAAGTGCATTAGCACGATAGCTAGACCATATATATTCAGCAGGACTACCTACCATACCTGCTCGTACCGGGTTTAATTCTATGTAGCGGTAACAGGCGAGCAAGTAATTTTCAGTCTGAACAAGACTCGATTTATAGCGTCCCTCCCATAAAGTTCCTGAACGTTGATAAGTGCGATTGAAGTATTGGACGTATCGCCGCCCAAGTGATTGCATTATTAAGGATATTCCATCATCAGTCTCAGGAGTTGCCAATAAGTGGACATGATTGGTCATCAAAACCCAAGCATGGATAGCCACACCAAATTTTTCAGCATATTCTTGAAGCCAATGCAGATAAGCAGCGTAGTCCTGCTCATCCGCAAAACAAACACTACGATTGTTTCCGCGCTGGATAATGTGCTGAGGAATACCTGCCGGGCAGAAGCGAGGGAGTCGTGCCATGGTTGCATCCTTGTAACCTGAGTATGAGTAACTGTAAGCATAGCGATTTGTCTAACGGGTTAAAAGAGCCCCCTCAAACAGAGGGAGTCTCAACCAATTCGTATCTTTATGTTGTATCTGACCCCACTTTTGTTCTTGTGCTTTTGCCGTGTGACTCTGCAGTTTCTTGGCCGGATACAGCAGAAAACGGCGAGTTTTAGATAGATTTAACGGCTATTTTACCTGAATATTCAGTGAATATTCAGAGAGTTAAATATTATTCAGGGACGACTACATAGCCTTATATATCTCGAAGATAGCCATTGCGAAGAAGACTATTAGCATCGCTGAGTTTACCAGTATGCTAAACCAGAGAGCTTTTGTATTTTCCTTTCTATGTTCTTCGATTAGAGTTTCATATTTACTGTTTTTGATAAACATAAACCAAAACAAGAATACAAAAAAAGTAATTATGCATAAATTGATCACTATGCTTATATCAAAATCTTTAGGTGCCACTAGCACAAGGCTCCCGAAAACAAACAGAAAATGGGTCACTACTAGAAACATAACCGTAGAGACAGCATTATACCAGGCAGCACTAGAGCCATTATACTTTTCAGATTTTGAAATTATGATATAGGTGCCCGCAAACAATAGGTTATATATTTTTCGCATGCTATCTACCTAACATTTACCAGATATAGCGCAAGCCATGTTTACAATTGGCGGAACGAGAATGGGACTAAGCCAATTATCAGAAATAGCATACGACATACTAAAAACAACTCCAGGCCCACCGAAAACAAATGCTGGCAGCATAGCCCCAGTATCCACTGTTGCATCCAACATTCCTAATCCATCACCACGCAATCTCGCATCATTAAATTCGTAAGCTTCAACACTCACTGAAAGGACCCCTACCGACTTAGCAACTAACCTAATCGGCGCGGTATTAGAAAGGAGCAGTGAATCTGTAACTTTTGCTCCAGGACACGCACCAGCTATACAACCTGCAATAGCTGCAGCGATATCTGCTCCTGTTGCCCCTGCACCAGTTAATGAAGATCCACTGGGCATCTTTGATTTGCTTAGTTCATCAAAATATGCATTTCCAAATGTTGCTCTACACTCCTCCTCAGTGTCACACCCCCCTGCAATCAATGGTCCATCAAAAACGATTTTGGACCTCTCTTGCTCGATCATTATCCACCGAATCGCCACTCCCACAGCAGCGCCTTTCACACCATCTACAAACTTTCCACCAGATGCTTTAGCTGCGACACCACTCGCCAGTAATCCTCCAGCTATATTTCCTGCTATTTTACTTGCTCCCTGCCGGATCAGAGATCTGCTGAAACTTCCTGTCAACCCACTCTTCCACCAGCCAGAGCCACCAGGCACACCGGAGGCAATAAAACCAACCGCCATCCCCCCCAATGCCGACCCAATAGTCCCCCCATTAGCCAAAGTAATCGCAGCATTTAGTCCAGCCATCACTTTACCAAACGTCGCCCAACATGACACCGCTGCTGGTCCGGTAAAGCCACACATAACACCACCCACTACGGTAGATAACCAAGGCACTTTCCCAAGCACCCGCCCTATCCCCCTAAGCGCCCCAGTAACAAGATTCCCAACCCCCTGCAATACTTTTCCAAAGGCTTTGGCTACTTTACTAAGCAGCCCCTTCAAAAAGTACCCACTGGGGTCGGTATAGCTAAGCGGGTTGTTCTCCACATAGCTATAGCGGTTCAGTGCCTGTAGGTTTGTCGAGTCTTTAACAAAGGGATCTGCGCTTAAGAAGCGGCCGATATCGGCATCGTAGACCCGACCATTCATATGGATCAGTCCCACACCGTCCATTTGTTCGTGACCGGTAAAGCCTTTGTTGGTGATGTTGGATGACAGTGCCAACGGACCGATACTCAGGTTTCGGCGCTCGATATCGGTCAGGCTGGACCAGTCGCGGTCCAACTGGGCTTCCAGTTGTGCCAGGCTCGGTGCGCGGCGTTTACCCCAGGCATCAAAGCTAAACGATTCCACTAGCTGTCCGGTGTTATTGGTAATACTGGTGATAGAGCCCAAGTGGTCTTTATGCAGGAATCGCAGTAAGGATTCCCCTGGAGCACTTTCCGAACGGTTTTCGATGGTTAAAATGGCGACGCCACCGATAAAATGCCGTTCTTCAGTGCGATTGTCCTGTGCGTTTGCATGACCGCTAATCTCGACCTTTTCGTAGACTCCACCCACGTAAGTGTATTCGGTGATGAGGTCACTGCTACTGTCTTTACGGTAATAGCGATTACGGTCGGGGCCGTAGGCGATCTCGGTAGTGATACCGCTTTTGACAATCCGTTCGGGTTTACCAAACAAGGTATAGTTGATGGTACGGCCATCACCGCTGGTCATATTGCCGTTATTGTCGTAACGATAACTGGTATTTTTATCTCCAGCTTCAGCGCCACTGATGGCGCAAACCGCATGGGGACCAGCTCCCACGGAGCACTGGTTACCATAGCTGTAGCTACCCACACCGGTTTTCTGGGTAATATTCCCCAGCTCATCGTAGCTAACGGAGGTGGTCTGTATATCCGAATGAATGCCTTGAGCAAAATTGGCTGTTGTTGTTATCAGTCGATTAAGACTGTCGTACTCAAAGTCCTCACGGAAATGATTAAGGTAATCTTCCCGATAGTCCAGGTTACCCAGGGTATCAAAGGTGTAGCGCAGGTTCTGAATATCCGCAGTTAGACCACCATTGACTGAGTATGACTTGATGGTACTTAGACGTCCCGTCGCCGGCTGATAGCTGCGCTCAGTGTGCACACCATTGCCATAAAGTTCATCGGTGACATTACCACGGGCGTCAAAGGTTCTGGCCTGATAATAAAGCTCATCGTTGGCAGCATTACTCAGGCTAATCAAACGACCGAGGCCGTTATAGGTATTTTTAACCTGAAGCCGGTCTCCGATTCCTGGGTAGGTGGTTGTTAGGGGACGGCTATATTCATCGTAACTAATCCCAGTCTGGTAACTGGCTCCGTTGACGGTTTTAATGGTTTCTTCCACCCGCCCCAAACTGTCGTAGGAATAGCTTTCCTGGTAGCCGTTTTTACCTTGCAACAGATCCAAGGCTCCTTTTCGGTCACCGTCGTAATACCACCAAGCCGTTTCAAGGTTGCCTCCATCGTTGGCACATTGATTGGTTGCATCACTGGCTTGGCCTATCTGGTTTGAGTGGGAACCTGCATAGCCATCAATACGTTTCGTTAAACGACCGCCTACATCATAAACATTACAGGTGGTTTTTTGATTGGCGTCGGTTTGAGTAATCAGTTGCCCTAAGCCGTTGTAGTAGTATGTCCAGTTGCCCTTATCCGGGTCCTGCATACTGATTTTACGACCTAAGACGTCATAGCCGATTTGAGTTTGATTACTGGCCGGGTCCGTTATCCGGGTCATATTACCGTGGCTATCATAGCCATAGTTGATCATCTGACCGTCATTATCGGTACTGGTTAGCAGCTCGCCCAAAGCATTTTTCTGGAGGACTTTTTGCTGACTTTCGCCTCCTATATCCCGAGTGGAAGTGACTATCAGGCCATTAAAATCAACCTCATCTATCTGATTATTAGCCGACACTGTCCTAGTAACCCGACTGAGCTGATCGTAGGTAAAATTGTTCCAATGACTGGCAGAACTGTCATCAAAGTAAGGTTCAGAAACACCCACATTACGGCCTTGGCTGTCATATCGATAATCGATATAGCTATACAGATAGTCACTGCTACTGTCTTGTGCTGCCAGTTGGCCTTTACGTAACTCCCGCCCCAGGGCATCAATAAAGGTTTGGCTATTCGCCCCCCCATCGGTTTGTTTGACAATATAATACTCACCATTGGCCGGACAGCTACCGTCACATCGACGCATACGGGTGCGGGTGGTTATCTCTCCACTGGTTCCCAGCGCAACGGTTACATCGGTAGCGCGTCCCCAACCATCGTATTTGTATTGTGTGACCAAGCCATTGGCGTCTGTAGTGGTTTTAAGCTTACCGGGGTAAGCCCCACCCCCCAAGTCATTAAAACTGTAGTAGCTGTGACTATTGGAGTGATTGAGAGCATTAATGTTCTTTTTCACATTCCGACCATTAGCGGTGTACTGCACCGTGCTGGTGCGGCTGACAAAGTCAGGACCATCAACGGTAATGGCCAGGTGATTACCAAAGCTATCGACCTGATTACCGGCGCCACCATAGAGCGTATTGTGTAGCACGGCATCGGTTGAAGGGTGGCGTATCTGTTCACTAGTCTTGCGTCCGGTTATCGGATCATAGCTCCAGCTACTGACTTTGGCCCGCATAGGCCGACCGGAAACATGGGTTTCAACGCGGGTACGTTGTAACAGATTAAATAACCACTGCTGGGTGTCCGCCGGTTGGTAAGTATTGTCCGTGCGGGTGGTCCGTAAAATGGAGCCACTCTGGTCTTTGACGACGGTTTCCATCAGGGTCAGATTACCTTCGTCGTCATAATTCTGGTAATCACTCTCCTCCGAATGCAGGAAGGCTCCATTCAGGTCCCGCTTGGTCACGAGTGTTTCGGCAAGCTGAGGTTGATAGCGCCGATCACTTCCACTGCCCCAAGTCGCTAATTGCCAGGTATTGCGGGTATCACTGAGCACCACGCCGTTTTGGGTGCGGGTAATCACTTTTTTCGGCGTCGATTGTAGCCGTTGGTTGTAATTCTGATCAAAAGTGACTTCGGTACTGATCTGAGTATCGTTATTGGTGGTGGTCATCTGCTCGAAACCCAGACTGCCCAAGCCCCGAAGATGAATTTTTAATCCTTTGTACTGATAGCTGGTGCTATTAGTGCCACCAATACCGTTACTCATGGTTAGTTTTGACACCACATATTGAGCATTCTGTATATCAGTTGCAGGATATTGGGCACCCGTCCCTTTCTCATACACTCGATCTCCAACGGCCCCGTTATCATCCGTTAGCGGAAGATAGTTAAAACCGGTTTCTACACCAAACCCATTAGTGACTTTTTCCAGCAGATCCGGAATGCCGGTAGTAGGCTGCCACAACACAACCTCATCGTTACTGTAGAAATGGATGAAATCACTTTTACCATCGCCGTTAAAGTCACTGGCACCATATTGGTAATGATTAGAGGAAATATCATAGTTGGTCGGGTTACCGTCATAGCCAGGCGCTTGAGGGGACACACCCGCTCTGTCGGGTGTAAAACCTTTGACGATAAAGGTGCCATCTCCTAAGGATTGCCATAGGTTAATGCTGGTTGAATCCTTAAAATGCACCAGGTCGGTTAAGCCATCACCGTTATAGTCACCTGCTTGATAGTGATAGTTGTTACCCCCACCAATGGCATAACCAGACCAAGGTTGATAGGCCGGTTGAATATCAAAACGACCATCCCCCTTACCGATCCAGATCCGAACATTCTGATCACTGGCAAAGTGAATCAGATCGGTGAGGCCATCACCATTAAAATCAGCGGTTTGATATCTGTATTCATTGGCTGCCAGATCATAGGTTCCAACATCTGTATCAGAGCTCGGATCAAAAGGTTTGACAGTAAAGTCGCCATCCCCATCGGAGAGCCAAAGGCGCGTTTGATTATTACCATAGAAATGGATCAGATCCGTTAAGCCATCACCGTTAAAATCACCGGTCTGATATTTATAATTACCCGAACCGGCAATATCGTAGCTCTGAGAGGGGGTAAAACTGCTGACAGTAAAATCTCCGGCAGAGTTAGCGAGCCAGATATGGCTGGTATTTCCAGCGGGGAAGTGAATCAGATCACTCAATCCATCGCCGTTAAAGTCCCCTTGATGGTAGCGGAATTCACCCACATCACCAATGGTATAGCCTTGCCACGGGGTAAACTGATAGCGAACAGCAAAGGTTCCATCGCCGTTTGATGTCCAGATATTAACATGGTCATTGCTGACAAAATGAATCAGGTCACTTAAGCCATCACCGTTAAAATCACCGGTTCGATAACGATAACCGCCATCACCTTCAAAGTTATAATTAGCATCGGGTTTAAAGTCGTTAACGGTAAAAGTGCCATCACCATTAGCGAGCCAGACATGGCTAATCCCATCGTTAGGGAAATGGATCATATCGGTGCGGCCATCACCGTTAAAATCACCATATTCAAAGCGGTAATTGTTGCTGCCAATGCCGTACTCACTACTGGGGGTAAAGCCTGAGCTAAGTACAAACTCACCTTCAGCGCCGCGATCAATATATTCAAATTGCGTGCTTGGCAGACAATCCCCCAGACCGTTGCAATGTTCCAGAGACTGTAATCGGCTTTGGCGGGTATTGGGGCTGATTTCAAAATAGAGTTTATAACTGTGCAGCAAGGTTGAGCCGCTATAGACATTAATGGCTTCCAGACGATCATTAACAGCACGCTTGGTACCCGAGATATAACCCACCATAGGGTCGGAACGATCAGTGCTATAGGTGAATTCAACCCGATGCTCAGCATTAGCACCAGCGGTTCCGTTATAGGTATAGTTAATCTCGCTGATTTGGTACTCACCTTCCAGTATATCTTTATCGTATACATAGGTGAGGTAGTTATCGTAACGATCTGCTGTTTTGTTAATCAGCCACTCAAAAATATTGTTTCCATCTTCAGTTTCGACTTGGGAATCAGCGGTGAAACCATATTCCAATATCTGCCCACCAGCCGTCCATACCTTAAAACGATCATGACTAGTGCCGACTGAACCATAACCCACGACACGACTAAAGCTTTCCAGTTGAGTGCGGTAAAGGGTGCCGCCATCGTAGCTGCCATCTTCAATCAGTCGGACACCATTCAGGCAGAGTTGGTCATTATCATCCAGATCGACACCATCAATAATGCCGTGATCTTCCAGATTGGTTGGACAACGGGTAATGGCGGATAAACCCGACAGACTCCAGCCTGTACCTAGTAGACCATTACCGCCATTGCTGTTATAGCTGAGCTGCAAATCAGGTTGAATCCCGGCAGTCCCGGCGGGTAGAGAAATAGGGATTGAATAAGCTGCACTGCCGTCATTACCGACGCTGTGACTACCACCAATGGCACCAACACCGGAGTCAGAGTCCCCTTCAGAATCAGGATCACCACCGCCATCAGGAGGAGTCGGTGGTTGTGGCCCTTGAGTATCCGCATAGGTTACCAGAACGGATGATTTGGGATAGCTACAGGCCTGAGCGGTACAGACCTGCACCTGAAAACGGTATTCGTTCACCTCATCCAGTGTGACGGTCTTTTGAGTGCTTTGACCCGCATAGATCTGTTTCCAGGCATTGGTATGGGTCCACCACTGGCTGACAACGTATTTTTGGATAGGGCCAGACACCGTCGTCCAGGACACTGCCATCCGACCCGGACTGACCCCATGCAGATTAATATTGGAATTACCCGGAACTGAGGCTGATACAGCAACAGAATAATCACTGCAAACATCCGTATTACAGGCCCTGACCCGGTAATCATAATCACCAATCATCATACTGGTAAAGGTTTTAGTGGTATCTGCCGAATCTGCCAGCACCTTATCACGCCAATCACCAGAACCTTGCTTAGTTTGAAGTTCGAAGCGCGCGCCAGTGGCTGTCCAGTTTAAGGAAAACGATCTGGGCTCTTCACCGCGCACAATTTCAATAAGCGGGATACCGGGTACAGCAGCATCAGTATTGATATTCAGGGATGAAGTAAATTCGCTGCACTCTGTACTGTAACAAGCCTGTATCCGGTACTGATAAGAGCCTCCAATCTGGGCCAGCATATCTTTACTGGTCAGGCTTTTATCAAGTTCGATGTAAGTGGGATCTCCCCCATTAATAATCTGTTCCAACCGATAACCGGTTAATTCACCCGAGGGTGCCTGCCAGTTGAGTTGGAAGTACCCATCTTCATCGCCGGGCAGAATACTTAGCGCACTAGGGGCTGGAGGGGAAAAATTTACACCTACGGACACCGGCGACGAATAACCACCACAGATTCCGTAGTCACAGACTCTCACCCGATACTGGTATGCACCGGATAAAGATATTGCTTTATCGACCTGAGTTAAATTGGCATCTCGATAACGAACGACCTGGGGAGTGCCACCATTAATCACTTCTTCCAGATCATAGGTAATCACTCCGCCTTCAATTACGTTCCAAGATAAAGAACAAACACCCTCTTCTTCCGTTGTCGTTAGGTATAGCTGGGTGAGTAAGCACCTCTTCGAAACGTTAGAGGAAGTACAGGACTATGCAACTGAGTGGCTATGGTTCTACAATCATGAACGACCACATACAGCTAACGGCGGTAGGCCGCCACTGAAAGTGGCTTAACTTCTACTTTTAACGTCAGTTAAAAATGGGAGGATTACCACTAGTAGCCCCTTCAGGAGCGAACCAATGAAGTTCTTGTATTGAATAGGAGGGATTAGGCTCTATTCTGTCAAACACCGGCGCAGCAGGCACATTGATGGATAATGCCGGTGAATAAGAACTACAAGACTCCGCAGCACAAGCTTTTACCCGATTAAAGATAATCGTTAGACAGTCTGTCGTATAACCGGTGGATATTAACAGCGGGATTATCAAGCGGTACTTCAGACCAGTCTGCACTACCCACTTGCTCCTGCAGCACATAACGATCCGCACCGGATACTTGAGTCCAATCCAGCGTAAATGACTGGGTAGAAGACCCTTCTAAGACTCTGATACCGGGAATTTGAGGTTCGGCCCAGCTGAGTGTTGATATGCCTAATAGAGCAAGCAGCAGATAACTGCTCCGCTTAAATGCAATCATTGAAGATAGTAGGCTGGCAAAAACAACAACTACAGCATTCAACATAACAAGGCTCTTTTAATTTGGGTCACGCAACGGCTATTTAAGTAGAGTCAGGTACAACTAAAAACCATCAGGCAAATAAACAGAGCGACGCGATAAAGCCATTTGTTGTGCGGTATATCTTTAGAGAAAGGAGTTGCTGAACCGATAAATCCTTTTATCAAAAAAGATAACTACGTATCGTCCCTCGTAGTTGACATCAAGAAAGATGCCAAATTGCGGAGCATTATCAAGGTAAACAGTCGATTAGGCAAGACTGTCTTTAAAAACAGACAAAAAAACAGGGGAATATAGAATAACAATAAGAAGCTGTGCTAGAAAAATCAGACACAGCTTTATCCAAGAAATCGACTAACCAGCCCCTCCAACCAATGAGTGTAATTACAGCAATTACTGCGGAGACACTAATTCCTGAGCCAGATCACGAGCAATCCCTTCCCAGCCAAAACTACGCTGAGTGGCCTGATAGGCTCTTTTTGCCATGACGGAAAGGTCTTTATCGCTTTCCATCAGTTGATTTAACACTGAAGCAAAGTCACTCACCTCTGCAATCAGGACTTCTTTATCAGCGATAAAATCCAGCCCACGATTACCAAAAGCGGTGGTCAGTATGGGGGTTCCTGCGGCGGCATAGTCGAGCATTTTAAGATTGGTGCCTGACCCTGAAAGCATTGGATTGATGGCAATATCAACGGATGATAACAGCACCTGCTTTTCTTCTTCGCTGACTAATCCTAGCCCATGCACATTTTCAGGAAGTGCCTGGTATTGATTTTTACCCTGGCATACGGGGTGACTGCAAACACTACCGATCAGTAAGAAATCAATTTGAGGACAGGCTTTGGCGATAGTCCGAATATGCTCAACGGATTCTATATTCGGGCCGTGCCAGCTACCCATAAACAGGGCCTGGAAGCGATTTTGGGTATTAAGTCTAGTCTGTAGACGTTGCCTTTGGGTTTTGTCTGTGTATTCCGTTTGATCCAACGCCACGCCGTTCGCGACTGTGCGCGTGTTCGACTCAAATGAACCATAGAGTTCGTGCAATCGAACAGCATCTTCATCGCTACAGGTCATCACCAGCTGACTTTGATGACAGCAATGGCTCTCAACCTCTTTGGTTAGCGCGAGCCACTCTTCAGGGTCAGGACTATCAGCCAAAACAGCGGCTTTCATATCCGCTTCGACATTATGGGCTTCGTACCAGATGTCACCTTGCCAACATTCCCGTACCGCATAATAAAGATAGGGATGAGACAAAATAACAACATCCGCATGAGCACAGCTACTGCCCAGAGCAGAGACATATTCTGGCGTGTGTCGGTATCCCTTTATCATCGCAATATCACTGACCGATGCCTTTAACTGTCGCTCCAACGCTTGCTCGTTGGCCAACTGCTCGGCAGTCTTGCTGATTCTTAGCTCCCGTAAGCCCGGTGCTATCGCGTAATCCCCCGGTTCCCGATCAGGCCCTGTCAGTGTCACTAATGTTATATCTGCATATCGTGCCAATTGCCGGTAGAGGTGAAATACCCGACTTTGACCTCCCCCTTGAGGAGGCCAGACCGCAAAGCCCAGAGCCACTACCAGTTTTTTTCGAGGTAGGGAGCGCTCAGAGGAATCCAAAGAGCGAAAGGAATCCATCGGCAATGGTATCTCGGACTCAGCTCTTTGGCTTACAAACTGCTCCTCAGGGGGCTGCAACAGGCGATTGAGGGTATTGGTCCAACTGATATGAGCCACTTTTGAGCGGGCCTGTTGACCCATCTGTTGCGTCTGCTCTGGGTTATCCAATAGCTGCTGCATGGCTTCTGCCAGGGCCTCAACAGTGGGCTCTACAGAGAGACCGCTAACGCCATTTTCGACAAACTCGTTAACCCCTCCGGCATCAACCGTGGTCAATACGGCCTTTCCCGCGGCCATGGCTTCGATGGTAATTAGTCCATAGTCTTCATCGTAGGGAATAAAGGGGATAAACAAAGCCCCAGCGTATTCTTTAATCACTTGCTGATCGGTAATTCGCCCGAGAAAACAGACTCTTGGATCATCTTTAGCCAGTTCTCGAAGGGACTCGGCTTCAGGCCCGGTTCCGGCGATTCGAAATTTCCGATCCGTTCGGGTGCGCATAAAGGCTTCAACCAGCTGACGAATTCGCTTGGGACCGTCCAGGCGACTGATAGTAAACAGGTAATCATACCCCGAGTTGGAAAATTCCGTCACATCTGAGGGGTGGTGCGTCACATGAACCGGGACTCCCGTAGGAAAATAATCCTCACGACCGGCAACATTATGGGAGATGGCCCCATAGCGCTTTATGGCGCCCGGTGCCAAAGAAATATCATCCAGAAAGTGGACGACTGCACGGGTCAATGGGCCAGGAAAGGCAAAGACATCCTCCGGTAGATCCAGCGCTCTGAGGCGGTCCAGCTGCTGCCAGAGAGCAGTCAACTGTGAACGTTCCGCTACACCTTCAATAATGTCAAGCAGAGGCTGAAGCTCAGGATGGGGCTTATCCAGTGTGAGTGGTTGACCGCTAAAATGATAGGTGTCATATAGTCCCCGCAGCTTATGCTGCAAGTAACAGTGATGGTTGTGGTGATTGACCATCCAGGCCGGGTATTTGGTAGAGATAACCAGGTCAAAATGATCCAGATTAAGCTCTGAAAATACCCGATAGCTATCCATCAATGGCCAGAAGCCTTGTTCGGGTGATGGCAGTTTAATTAACTCCACCTGATGTAAGCTTTGCTGATTAATATGATTCAGCATTCCCCACCACAGCTTCTCTGCTCCACCCACGGTATAAGGCACAGGACTGGGTGCCACAATGGCAATTTTCATCGGTTGCAACGGACTCTGATCAGACAGGCTGAGCGATTCAGATGGCACCACTGTGTCGGAAACAGTCGCCGTGCCGGAAACAGAAGAGGAAGCTTTAGCATTCGAGTTCATAGCTATTGTGATCTTAGGGTGCTGTATTTGGACATCGTTAAAACTGGAGCCCACACTAAATTGAAGTCGTCCTGGTTGATATTAACGGGCTTGATTATTTCGCCAACAGGGCCTAGCCCGCCAATAAGGTTTCCACCACCTTATCCCAACAGATTTCTTCGCGAATATAACGGGATTTACCTTCTCGCCCCATCTCCCGAGAACGCTGACGGTTGTTATAAATCTGGTCGATGGATTCAGCGATCTGCCTGGGATCAGGATCATTCACAAAACCATTTTCTCCGTGGGTAACAAATTCCAATGGACCGCCTGAGTCTTTGCAGGTTATAACCGGCTTTTCCGATAGCATGGCTTCCAATGTGATGTAACCGTAGTCCTCATCGAAAGGGGCAAAGAAGACCCCAAGACTGCGGGCATAGAGCGCAAGCTTTTCCTCTTCGGTAAAGCGACCCATCAACCGAACTCGATCCCCTAGCTCATATTGATCAATCAAACCTTGATAGTATTCCTTCTGCCCTCCATCACCGCCGATCAAAATTTTAGTCGGGGTTTGCAGATAACGGGCAGCTTCAATCAAAAGATCCTGCCGCTTCAACCGCTCCAGTCGACTGGGACAAAAAATATAATCGTAGGCATCGGCATGATAAAAACGTTCTGCATCATGGGGAGGGTGATACAACGGCTGAGCTTTCAGATCGTTATAATGCTGTAATCGTTCAGCAACACGACCGGAATTGGCAAACAAGCGACTGGCTCGAGACAACACCCTGTTATCAAAGTCGATAATTTGATTACGCAGTTGGTTCAACTCATTAGTCTGAGGCTGTTGTTCATAGAGTTCATAAACCGCTCTGTGCTGATGCATGATCCATACTCGATGGTCGTCATGAGCCACCCCATAGGAAGGGAACTGTAAACTAATCACCTTATCCACAGAAACACCGTTGGGGTGATTAAAATTTTGTCCTTCACAGAATGCCATTAACCGCTCGATATCGGATTCTGGTGAAAAACGAAAGGGGAAACGAATCATTTCCACTAGGTGGCCATGTCGTTCCAGATTATCCACCAAACCTTGAATATGATAATCGGCTCCACCGGCCATAAAGGGGACTTTGTTAGCAGTGACGATCAGCTTTTGCTTGGCTTTTTTCTCATTAGCTTTTTTCTGCTTGGCTTCTTGCTGCTTAAACATAACCACTAAGACTCCAACAACGGCTTACGAGCAATGATGGCAAAATCCTGAGGGCCACAAAGGTGACCATTAACCCGTTCTGTTAATGGATCATTACCCGGAACTTTTGCCTCTTCCGGATAAGGATGGAGTCGCATGATTTCGGCCTGACAAAAACCGGCATAATCCGCTAAAAACTCAATCCCACTGGGCGTTATCGGATTACGATGAGTCGGATCGTGGTAGAAGGTATGACTACCCACCAGCACATTTTCAGGATTAGGTGTTTCAAACAGTATCGCACCACCCGGTTTAAGCACTCGTGCTGCTTCTTCAAAGAGTGAGTACAGCTCACTGAACGGCAGATGTTCGATTATATGGAAGCCACTAATCATCGCCAGACTACTATCCGCTACAGATCGCAGGTAAATGACCACATCAGCTTCTTCAACTTTTAATTGCTGGGCACTGCACTGTTGCACCATAACCTTGTTTAGGTCGATGCCCTCACCTTGCCACCCCTGCTCTTTTATCAGTTCCAACCACTCTCCGCGACCACAACCAACATCCAGAATCGGAGTATCTGCCCCCACTGAATCGAGAACCTCATTTAGAAGCGGTAAGTAGACACGAAAGTTATCTTTAATCTCCTCTCGACTGCCCCGGCAAGCATCTTCAAAAGCGATATAGTAAGCATCAAGCTTGTCATCACGATGTTGCTCAATTACCTGCTCTGTTACAGCTAATGAGCCCTGTGTGTGAACTGAATCACCTGCCAGATTACGATTGACGAGTTCAGCGTTACCTGAAGCTTCATTCGTCGATCCGACTTTATCTGCTCCTGCAGCCAACAATTCCTGTTGAAATAGCTCTTGGTTACGCTGTTGATAGCTCATCTGCATGCGCATCGTCGCCAGCTTTTGTTCCAACTGCTGACGACGTTCTTCTATTTGGTTGTTTTCTTCAAGCTGAGCGGCTTTTACCGACTGTAGCTCTCCAGATAACACCGACACCGCACCCAGCTGCTGCTTGACGGCACTTAGCTCTGTATTGAGCTCGGAGACAAGACGTTGAAGGTATTGCTGTTGATGTGTCTCGACCTGGTATATAGCTTCCCTACCCGCACCATTCCAGGGACCAAGGCAGTAGTCCACAATACTGGTCAGCCTCTGGGCAATAGAAAACTTAGGGAACAACTTTCTTTGCAGACGAAACAGAAGTGAACGCCATCCAAGCCCTCGAACCTGAACACCTCGCTCACGCCCCTCATCGGACATCACAAGATCAACCAATACTTGGGTTTTACTCCCTCCTCTACGGAGCAGACTGACATAATTGTCTAGCCCTGTTTCATCAGGGTCACGCTGTAAAATACCGCGATAAGCAAATGTCACAAACTCTATATCTTCGTAGCGCAAAAGTTCATTCAGCTGGTAACTGCGCTTGGATTCAAAACGAAAAGCATTGGATATTTTTGCTTCAGGCAAAGACACGGGAGCGCTGATATCACTGGGCCTGAATTCTTCTTTACGATTCACCCGCAGAGCCTGAGCTTCTTTGCGGATATCGGCCAATAAACTGTCAATATTCAAGGGGCCGTTGGTAGTGTCCATATTGCTTTTCCGTTCAGGCACGTTGTTTTTCAGATTCAAGGTTTTTCTTATCTGCGGTTTTCTTATCCAAGCTTTTCTTATTCAAGACGCCTTTATCCGAGGCCTTCTTATCCAAGATCATGCCGGATGCATCTCCCTCGTTTTCATTCACGGGAACGTCCTGCAGGCTTGAAAACTCCAGATCAGGCTGCAAGCGACAGACACCTGAAAAGGAGCGACCACGTATACCGGCTACTTCAAAACGCAGGAGGTTATCCCGCCAATAATAACAATTTTCGATGTGATTCTCGTCGCTATGCAATGCGGCCGTCACCGTGTATTTCCCTGGTGCTATATCCATAGGTAAACGAAAGCTGGCTCGGCAGACTTGCCCTGCTTCCATCGATAAGGGCTGTTCAAGCAGATGACTGTTGGTGCCAAAAATATCCTGACCAAATCGGTCGCGAATCATCATTCCAATGGATACATCGTCCAGTTTACAGCTAGCCTGAATATCAAAATAGAGTTGAGTGTACTCACCCGCGCTAACCACTTCCGAGTCTGAGTCTTCGCCCCAGATTCGAGAATCGATTATCTTGGCAGAACCATTGCCAAACCCCTCTTCCTGAGCATGTTCCCGCATTTTCAACTCTTTATCGTCGAGTTCAGACATGATGCGATTGTATTGGTTAACCGCATGCTCGGGTGATCCCTCCGCTACCATCATTCCCTGATCCAGCACCAGGGCGCGGTCACAGAGCATTTTAACTGCATTGAGATCATGGGAAACAAAGATGATTGAGCCGCCACTTTGTCGAAACTGTTTAATACGTCGCATGCATTTTTGCTGAAAATGTCCATCACCGACAGACAAAGCTTCATCGACAACAAAACAACGGGGATCAGCATGAATAGCGATGGAAAATGCAAGCCGCATCACCATTCCTGAAGAATATGTCCGGATAGGTTCATAGATAAAATCACCTAGCTCAGAGAACTCGATAATAGCATCCTGGCGCTCTGCAACTTGCTCACGAGTCATACCTATTAACAAGCCATTGCCAATAATGTTTTGTAAGCCTGTCAAATCCTGGTCAAATCCTGTACCCAATTCCAGCAGTCCAGTAATTTTACCGTCGATATGAATATCACCCTGATCCGCCAGTAGGACTCCAGTCAGTATTTTTAAAAGAGTCGATTTCCCTGCACCATTTTTGCCCAAAATACCGAGGGTTTCACCGGCAGCGACTTGGAAAGAGATATCCTTCAGAGCCTGAAAACTACGATGATATGAGCGCCTGAAGGCTATTTCCTTCAGACGATCTGATGGCTTATCGTAAAGCTTAAAGCGCTTTTGGAGGTTGGTTACTTCAATCATAGAGCCTCCACCAGGCTAAATAAAATCGCGAATATCTCGCTCTAGTTTCCTGAAAACATAGACGCCCAAGGTCATCAAACATCCTCCGAAAGCCAACAGAGCAACCAAATGCGAAAAATTAGGAAGTTGATGAAAAAGCACTAAATCCCGATAGGCACTCACCAATAGATACATGGGGTTAATACTAAACAGTTGGCGTGCAGATTCGGGGAGAATATCAACGATGTAAACAATAGGAGTAAACCAAAACCAGAGCTGTAGAATGACGTTAATAAATTCACGAATATCTCTGATGAAAACGCTAAGCGTAGCGAATATAAATCCAAGGGCAAATGCGAGAAGCTGCTGGACCACAAACACCACAGGAATCAGCAACCAATGGATTGTTATTGGAAAATCAATCAGCAATAAAAAGCCGACAAAAAATACCAGCGAAATGATAAAGATAACCGTCTCTGTTAATACGATATAGAGAGGCAATTGCAAAAGCGACATATTCACCTTAGCAATCAGCCCACCTTTATCGTTAAAAATATTGGTAACCCTTAACAAGGTGTTGGCAAACGCATTCCAGGCTAACATTCCGGCAACCAGATAGATGCTATAGCTATACTCGGTAAACTCAGCGCCGAGAAACTCAAGCCGTGCCCCCATAATCTTCGAAAAGACTAAGGTAAAAATAAGAATATTCACCAGTGGCATAACAAAAGACCAGGCGCCACCGAGAATCGATCCAGAATAACGATCAATCAGATCCTGCTTACAAAAATTCAGCAATAATGAGGTGTTCAAAGTAATACAGTCCAATAACGGCTCAATCCCAATGATTGAACCTGATCACAATGGTATAGATCTCGACTTATAGTGCTTTGCGGATCAGTAACAACTGCAATTTCAGCTTTGTGGAAAACAGATCTATTGTCAGGCACAACATAACTTTTTCAACACTACCGAGAGCTATTTCAACATTACCGGGAGAGCCAACAACATTCCTAACATGATACCCAAACCATTAGCCGCCATGTCATACCAACAAAATCCAGATCCGCAGTAGTGATCCCAGATTTCTTTCAACAAACCAATAATAACTGTCGAAATCAGAGCAACCGGCCAAGACAGCAGAAACAGCAGCAGCAATAAGATAGCAAGGCTATAACAGAAATGCTGACGCTTGTCGTATTCCCACATTTTATCCAGGAAGTGACTCATGTAACTTGTCGAAAGTACATCATCAGTACTCTCCCACCTTGTTCAACAAATTGAATAACTGGTCTGCGGAACGTTCCCAAGTGAATTGTTGGGCATGCAACCTACCCGCTTGTGCCAGAGATTGGCGGTGGGAATCATCCTCTAACAAACGACGAAGCCCATTACTCATACAATCAATATCATTCGGATCAACAAGCTCTGCACAACCACCAGCAACCTCGGGCATTGATGCACAATTAGCGGTTAAAACAGCCGTTCCGGCGGACATTGCCTCAACGATAGGCATACCGAACCCTTCGTAAAAAGAAACGTACGTCATCACTGTTGCTGCCGCGTAGAGACTGGGTAGGTCAGATTGAGCAACATACCCCAGCCGAATAACCTCCTCCTTGTTTAGCAACGTTCGCAGCTCGCTCTCCAACTGGTCGTTACCCCAGCCTTTGCATCCCACCAAAACTAATGGATATTGCTGCCGAAGAGCTGAAGGTAATTCCTTATAGGCACGAATAAGGCCGCATAGATTTTTACGAGGCTCTAAGGTGCCCACATAGAGAATGTAGTGCTCAGGTAACCCATAACGACTGCGCAACCCAATCAGTTCCTCTTCATCAAAGGAACGACAAAAAAAGGGCGATACACCTGGTGTTATCACCGACATTTGATTGCTATCGACTCCCAAGTACCGAGTAACTTCAGAACGGGTAAATTCTGACACCACAACCAAGGATTGAGCACGTTCAATACTTCCGGGTAGCTGCTCGTTTAGAAAACGCACTCTTTCTTCGGGATGGTACTGTGGATAATGGATATGAGAGACATCATGGACGGTTGTGACAGAAGGTCCGTCAAAAGGCAGCAGTACATAATTCGGTTCCCAATACACATGCTGACTGCAAGCTCTGGAAAACTCTCGGGTTCGATATTGCTCCATACCTTGCTTTAAACGACGGATACCAGGCACCTGCTTGGCGAATTGTATACCGCGATGGCCCAAAATACGGTGAACCATTGAACCAGTCCCCGTATTTGAACGATTACCCGAGTCACAGCCACATTCCAGACGCTCAATCAAAGCAGTCAACTCGGCACGTGTTTGCCCCCCCAGAGCACTGACACCACGTATATCATCGACATCACTTCTAGCGATAAAATTACGAAGAAGATTGTGGGTGTAATGACCAATACCGGTCAAAGGCGATTGTAATGATGTAACGTTAACTAAAAGGTCCATTTGAATAACAGGGTATTCCACTTTCAAGACAAGTAATGATCACTCATCTCAGGAAACAAAAAGCAGCTAATAACTGAAATAGACATCGCTGCACGAGGTTAAAAATCTGACCGAGACAATCCAATAGCCGCTAATCCTCAAACGCCCTATGCAAAAAAGCCCCAGAAATAAATACTGGAGCTCAGTTGGTATGGACAGATTGCTCAAGGCAGAGATAACTCAAAACAAAAAATTAAATACCTGATTTCAACCTAATATAAATTTTCCCAACATTAGAACCAAACTCTCTAAGTTCAGAGTATCTGACAGCTATCCTTCTGACGACTCAAGCCAGCTATTAACTGTAACTAACTTTGATGGCTCAAGTTCACCGGCAAAAAACACAAGTCTCAACCAAAAATTAATATGATTGTATTTTGCTTGCTGGAGGTCACGCCGAGCTTGATATTCTTTCTGTAACGCGTTGATAACGTCAACGACAGTCACGGTGCCATACTTGAAACTGGTATCCATCGCCTTGTAGGACTTTTGCGCAGATAAAACGCTACGCTCACTGGCCTTAATTCGCTTTAGACTGGACTTTGCTCCAAGATAGGCTTCACGCGTGCTTTTCATCACAAAGCGTAGTGTTCGCTCCCGTTCCAACTGAGTCAAAGACCACTGATTGGAAGCTTCCTGAACTTTAGCAGAGGTAGAGCCACCAGAATAAAGCGGTACGTTTAAGGTCAACCCCAAATAGTTTGTGTCAGTTCTGTTAGTTGCGACATTTTCAAATCCGACATCGCTTTTCTGAGAGTTGAGAACGAGATCCAAAGTTGGATAATGCCCACCTTTCGATTCTTCAATTCTAGACAGACTGGCACGAACAGCCTCATCCATAGCCAATATTTGCGGATTATTGGAACGAGCTTTTGTCAGCCAATGGTTGACTGTATTTTCCAAAGCAGGAAAACTTATGTTCTCCTGCAAAGGGTTAAGCTGATCAACAGGTTCATTAATTAACTCGGTCAAGGCCTCTTTTGAGACTAAAACTGCATTTTCCGCCTCAATCTCATCAGTCTGGATCATGTCCATACGTGTTTGCACTTCCAGCACATCGGTTACCTTAACCAGTTGCTTTTCATACAAACGAGAAACCTGGTCAAGTTGCTTCTGCACTGTCTCTTTCTCAGACTGAACAAGAGCTAAATCATCATTGGCGGCTAAAACGGCAATATATCGCTCTGTTACATCCAAAAGCACTTCACCTAAAGTGCCATTTTTTTCAAAGTCCCGCTGTTTTATTACATGCTGAGTACGATTACGCCCATCAAATACCGATTTATTGTATATAACCTGCTGGACTGACAAGTTGTACTTCTCACCATCATAGTGGTTGTGCGTGGGATTGTTATCCTGATCAAAAGACTTCCGCTCATTTCGCGAAAAGTTACTGCTGGCTCTGACTTGAGGCAGCATTGCCCCCAGCGCCTGCCTATCCTGATCTTCACTTATTCGATACTGGTAATCTGCGATGCTAATACGGGGATCCGCCAACAGCGCCTTGTCCATAATAGACACAAGCCCTTCCGCCGAGGCAGGAGTCGAAATCAGAAGAGGTATCGCCAGAGCTGATACAGATATCATCAAAGCAGTTCGAGACCGTAATGCAGCTCTGGATCGTAGCGCAGCTAGTTTTAATCGCACAGGGACTATCTCAAATCGCATAATGGCTCCAGCCAAATTAACGTCCATATTCAGTCTTCAATCAACGATCGGGCAAAGGCATTGGTGGCTGGCTGTACGATATACTCTAACAGCGTTCTCTCACCCGTATTGATTAGAACTTCAGCAGGCATACCGGGTAATAACTGAAGGTTTCCCAAGCTTTTAGTGCCCTTTTCCGTTACCTCAACCCGTCCGAGATAATAAGGCATCCCGGTCTGCTCATTAGTCAGACGGTCTGCTGAGATAGACAATAAACGCCCTTCAATGACGGGGGTTGTGGCCGATTTGAAGGCGCTGAATCTGATTTCTGCCAGCATACCGTTAGATACACGATCGATATCAATAGGCGAAATTTGAGCTTCGACAATCAGCTCTTCTGATTGAGGAACAATATCAAGTATTGGGGTACCTGCGCTGATAACACCGCCGATAGTATGAACCGTCAAGCCCAGTACCATACCGGATTCCGGTGCAAGAATTCGAGTTCGTGTAACCGTATCCTGGACAGCAGCAATCCGCTCATTCACATCAAATAACTTTGCCTGTACTTCTCCCAGCAATCCAGCAACTTCTGTTTGGAATTCTTTCTGTAACTGAAGTATTTGTAACTTGGTTTCACCAATTTGCATCTCGATACGTGCGACTTCTGCCTGGTGCTCAGCTATTTCACCTTTCAGTCGTGCCAGATTGCGCTCTAGCTCACGTAATCGTTGCTTGTCCGCATAGCCGTCGCTGACTAGCGTGCGGTAATCCACAATTTCTTCTTGATAAGAATCAGCCAGATCATCCTTACTGCTGCGAAGCGCCGTTAGCCCCTTAATTTGGGAGCGAAGTTGCTCAATTCGTTGCTTAAGTACAGAAACTTCACCTTCATAAGCATTTTTACGGGCCTGAAAAACCTGATCCTGACTACGGCGAGCCTCAATGGCCCGAATGTCGGTATCAGCCAGTTCTTCTGGATAGGCAATTTCCTTCAAGCCCTCCCGTTCAGATAACAAACGAGCTTCCTGAGCCTTTGAAGTGATGAATTGCCCTCGCAGGATGCCCAGCTGGGCTCGGGCCTGAGTATCATCCAACTCGATTAAAAGCTGGCCTTTTTCCACCTGCTGCCCATCACGGACCAAAATTTCCTTAACAATTCCGCCTTCCAGATGCTGTACGGTCTTACGATAACTTTTAACCGTTACAACCCCTGGCGCCAAGGCAGCACTATCCAGTGGCGCAAAAGTTGCCCAACCGCCAAACAATCCAAAAGTGATAAACAGGATAATAAAACCAATAACCCTGATTGGGATATCACTTGTCTTTAATTCGACGGCTTTTCCCGTCTCTATTTGTGCCACTGCCTGCGACATTCGGCAACGATCTCCTAAATGTTAATAGATGGTGATCAGGACTTAATCGGAACTACCGGAGTCACTGTGGTTGTAGGTACAACTGCCGGAGCAGGCCTGGCCTGAGGTTTCGCAGCAGCAGGAGGCTGTGGCTGTGCGCCAGCTTTTAGCTTGGCCAGCACCTCATCACGAGGGCCATACATTGATACCTGTCCTTCATTCAGCACCAGCAGTTTTGTCACATTCGCTAAGGCACTAACACGATGAGAAATAACAATCGTTGTAATACCGGCTTCACGGACCTTCTGCAGAGCCTGGGCCAGTGCCTTTTCCCCTAAGTCATCCAAATTAGAGTTTGGTTCATCAAGTATCACCAGCTTTGGTGAGCCATACAAAGCTCTGGCCAAACCGACTCGCTGCCTTTGCCCACCGGACAAAGCACCGCCACTACCGCCAATTTCAGTATCATAGCCATTCGGCAGTCTTAAAATCATTTCGTGCACACCAGCCAGTTGAGCCGCTGCGACAACAGCTTCAGAATCAACTTCACCAAACCGGGCAATGTTTTCACTAATAGTGCCATCGAACAATTCAATATCCTGCGGCAAATACCCCACATGTGGACCAAGCTCTTCACGATTCCAGGCAAATATATCTGCGCCATCCAATCGAACTTTCCCACCCATTGCTGGCCAGATACCCAGAAGAGCACGAGCCAGCGTTGATTTACCGGCGGCACTTGGCCCAATAACACCAACAGCGTCACCGGCTTCCACGGCAAAAGTGACCCCTTTAACCACCGGAGTACGACTGCCCGGAGGGGTAATCATTACCGCCTCCACTGAAAGATTTCCTTTAGGGTCAGGCAAGCTCATTGTCTCAGGATCTTTTGGAATTTTAGCCAGTATCTCGTTCAAGCGATGGTACTGTGAGCGCGCACTGACAAAGCCTTTCCAGGCACCGATCATTTGATCAATCGGCCCCAATGCTCGACCGAGCAATATAGATCCCGCAATCATTAACCCGGGAGTAATCAGCTGTTCAATAGCCAAGTATGCACCAAGACCCAGCACCAGAGACTGTACCGTCATACGAATGGACTTGGAGAAGGAATTGATAGCACCAGCACGTCGGCTGGCAACCGCCTGAAGATGCAACACTTTGTGATTACGGGTCAACCAGCGCTGGCGAATGTCCGTAAGCATCCCCATTGATTCTACCACTTCAGCATTGCGAAGATTCTTGGTGGTGAATGTATTGGCCGCAATAGACTCTTTGTTAGCTTCAGCCAGTGGTTTTTGAGTAATTTTTTCGTTAATTAATGCCAGAATAGACAAGATGATTACCGCGGCAACCCCAACCCAACCAAAAAGCGGATGAAAAATAAACATTACACCAATGTATATTGGCATCCAGGGAACATCAAAAAAGGCAAACAGACCGTTACCGGTCAAGAACTGTCGCAGCCCTGCTAGATCAGAAAGAGGCTGGGCACTAGCGTTTATACCACCTGAATAAAGCGCTTGCTTAAATGATGCATTAAATAATCGCTCATTCAGCAAGGTTTCCAGTCGGGTACTGATTCTTACAAGAATCTGGGATCGAACCCACTCCAATCCGCCCATGGTCACCATCATCAGGATCATAATCAGTGTAAGCATCAACAATGTTGAATGACTGCCACTGGTCACAACACGATCATAAACCTGCAACATATATATGGCTGGCGTTAACATCAGTAAGTTGATGAACATACTGAACAGACCGGCCACTACAAAAGAAGACCGACACACGCCTAAGGCTTCATGAAGATCCGTTTTCTTACTATCTTTAGAATTCATCTATAACAAACCAGTCGTAATATCAAAATACCGATATGAAATACCGATATGAAAGCACTAAAGACCATTCAGGCCCGCCGCAGTATGAACCAGATGCCAAAGGGCATTACACAGCAGTTGAAAAACTCCAGGACACTTAAACAGAGACGTTACTGCAAATAATCAGTAGCAGACCCGAATAACTCTCCTGTTACTCAAGACCACCAACTAAGAAACGGTGCCGACTCCACCGACGACAGAGTATGTCCCCGCAAACACCAAATGTGCATTATATCCTTTAAAGGCGCGAATAATATCAGCCAGACCAAAGTTACGCAACAGCATCATCCTGAGCTGTCAAGCCGTCAGAGCAGGAGATTTTCCCATACTATTTACACAGTTAATGTATCCGGCAACTTCGATACGGGACCTGATCTGTGTTCTCGATAACAATTGAGCACGTAGTCTACATATCGACGCTGAAAACAAGCCGTTGAAAAGCGTTCAGCATTCGCTCTAATCTGTGTAACATCTGCCTTAAAACCATCTTCAAATCTCTCAATCGCCCCAATGATCGCTTCTTCAGTCTGGGTATCAAAGAACAATCCGGAAGTTCCATCCACCACTGTCTCCAACAACCCTCCTTTTCCGAATGCAATCACAGGTGTACCACACGCCTGAGCTTCCACCGGTAAGATACCAAAATCTTCTTCAGCAGCAAAAACAAACGCTTTAGCCCGCTGCATATAATCTTTAAGCACAGAAAAAGGCTGGTATCCCATCAAGGTCACATTTGGCGGTACATTTCGTGCTATATCCCTGGCACAAGGCCCATCTCCTATCACGACCAATTGACGATCCGGCATTTTGGCAAAGGCACGAACAATTAGTTCAATTTTTTTATAGGGAACAAGCCGAGACGCCGTCAAGTAAAAGTCCTCCTTGTCCGCACGCACATCGAATTCATCAACGGCAACACAAGGATAAATTACTGCGGCATCACGCCGGTAAGTCTTTTCAATACGACGGGCAATAAAGCCACTATTGGCAATAAATTTATCAACACCCGCTGAATTATGGCGATCCCAGATTCTGATACGGTGCAATAGCAATCGCGTCAGCAGGCCTTTAAAGCCCTTCTCCAATCCTGACTCTTTCAGATATTGCGCCTGCATGTCCCAGGCGTAACGCATAGGCGAATGGCAGTAACAGATATGAAGCTGATCAGGACCGGTTATCACACCTTTGGCCACGGCATGACTGCTGGAGAGAACCAAATCATAACCACTCAGATCCAACTGCTCTATTGCCAAAGGCATCAGTGGTAAATAGTTACGATAGCGGGTCTTCGCAAAAGGGAGTTTCTGAATGAAGGTTGTAGTCACCGACTTTCCGGCCAGAAAGCGGCGCTGCTCCGGTGGGAAAAAATCCACTGTTGCGAATACATCAGCCTGAGGAAAGCAAGCCAGCATCTGTTCCACAACTCGCTCAGAACCCGCATAACTAACCAGCCAGTCATGAACAATGGCTATTCGACAATCTGCAAAATCGGAAGATAGAAAGTTGCTCACACTCGAACTAATACTCAAAACAGCAGCCCCGGGAAGTAACCGATAACGCGCAACGACTCTATTGATTTAAATCCAGATGAATATTGATCCCCGAAACGAAGACTAAAACCCACTAATATCCCCTGCGCCCTCACGAACAACTTCTGGTACATCATCTACCATATTGATAACTGATGTAGCCTCCATACCGCAATACCCGCCATCAATCACCAAATCAACTTGATGTTGTAGTGTTTCACGGATGTCATAGGGGTCTGTCAACGGATCGGTTTCACCGGGTAAAATCAGGGAACTACTCATGATAGGTTCACCCAGCTCTTCCATCAGCGCCAGGGCAATTGCATTATCAGGGACACGAATACCTATTGTCCGCCGTTTGGCATGCATCAAACGACGCGGAACTTCGGAGGTCCCTTTAAGAATGAAAGTATAGGCTCCGGGTGTGTAGTTTTTGAGCAAGCGATAAACACTATTATCTACTTTGGCGTAGATTGCCAATTCAGAAAGATCGCGGCATACAAGAGTGAAGTTGTGCTTGTCACTTAATTGACGGATCTGCTTAATTCTTTCCAGGGCAGACTTGTCACCAATATGACAACCAAGAGCGTAGGCACAATCGGTGGGATAAACCACAACTCCGCCTTTATTAATGATCTCCACAGCCTGTTTAATCAGTCGCTGTTGAGGGTTTTCAGGATGGATCTGAAAAAACTGACTCACTGTTAAGTCCTGTTGAACAAGAGGCACACTGGCAATGCCAGCAAAAGTTGGCACATTGTAACGGATTGCTGTAGGCATTAACCAGTAGCTGACTGCTATTCCCGCTACAAACGCCCTAACCTCTTCAAACTCTCAAACTCACCAAGCGTTCAAGAGGCGGCCGGAATAAAAACAACCACAGCTCCCTTCGAAATAACGGTTACTCCTGCTGCGAAAGCTGCTGTAACCTCTGCGGATCTAGCAACACCAGCTGCTTGCCAGATTTTTCCAGAATACCGGCCTTAATCAAATTGCTGATGGCTCGAGACACCGTCTCACGAGTGGTATTTGCCATCTGAGCCAATTCCTGTTGAGTCGGGCTCTGACGGTTTTCACCTAACTCCTCCGGCTGTGTCGCTATCTTAAGTAACCAGGTGTAAACACGGGTGTAGGCGCTACTTTGTCCTAACAGTAATAGATGATCATTTCCAGCCCGGACCATCGCAGTCAATTGCTGCATTAACTTACGACTCACCCCCGGCTGATGGTAAATCAACCTTAATGCCAAGGGCTTTGGTAAGGCCCCAACTGTTGATCTTTCTGTAGCGATAATCGTAGCCGAGCGAGGCTTTCCATCTATCAATCCCAATTCACCAAAATGGCTACCAGGATCTATGAAGTTGAGGCTGATTTCCCGCCCATTACTGTCGTGGTTAGTTACTTTTAGGCGCCCTCTGAATAAAAAGTACAACGCTTCAGGACTTGACCCCTTTGGCACCACCGTAGCGCCACGAGGATGCTCGACCAATTGAAGGTGCTGCGCTACATAAGCCAGCTCCTCCTGCTTGAGTTCCTCTAAAAGGTTTATTTGTTTTAGGAGTGAAATCGAGATCAAGTTAGTCGCCCGTAAGCTGAGTTTATTCGGTAACAATTAGTTAGAGTAGGATAATATTGTGCTCCAGATGCTTCGCGGATACGATTGCCTGATATAATGTCGGCCAGCCAAACAAGAGCTACTGTCACAAGCTGAGTTAGAGTGCTCACAGTGCCAAGCGAGCACTCTAAAATGAACGGAAGAACAAGTCAAAAGCTGAAGTTACGTTTCCCCAGACAAAATGACCAGTTGCGCGAACAATGTTGATAAGCGGCATTCAACCACCAGGTTCCGGTAATGCCACATAACCCACACATTCAGCACTGTTTTTTGGCTGTGATACATTTCGACTCTGTGAATTTCCAAACTTGTTTTAGCCAGAATGCAGCTGACAATTTTTTATCAAGAATTTTTGCACCACCAGGAGACGCGGTTGATGTTAAAACCCAAAGCTATCAGTCTTAACTACGATGACAGAAATGACCGAATCCGCCTTATCTTTCGCCATCCGACAGCAAAAGAACGAACTGACGGCTACTTGACTCGACGTTTTTTAATGAGAAGCATGCCTCAACTAGTGGACTGGTTAGCCGAAAAAGCAGCTCACTCAGCTGGCAATGAGAAATCGAGCATGTCTGAACTCACCGGCAATCAGAAACAAACGCTGGCTCAGTTTGAACATCAGGGAGCCCAGCGCCGTATTCCAACAACCAAAGAACCGATGAAAACCGATGAGGAAAATATCTCTCAATTTTTAATCTCGGCTATAAGCGTTCGCAGTAACAAAGAAGAGAAGATAGAACTCACGCTGATGGAACAGGAAAAAAAACCTAAAGTCCGCTTACAGCTTACCCGGGCAGAATTACATAAGCTGATTTCAGAGCTTCTATCACTGGCTGAAAAAGCAGATTGGAGCCTGCCTGATTATTGGGAACCATCTGTTAACGTTGTAACAGTCAATACTGGAATGCATTAACACCAACAAACTGTTTACTTGCTTTCACGAAAATTGGCGAGCCTCGATAGCGGCTATAAGCACGGGGCAAACTAACTCATCTGGCAATAAAACAGTATGGATTAGAAAAAACTCACACCCGTACATACCTTATCTATACTTTACAAAGCCATAGATAAACCGGCCCCCTCTGTCTGCAGAGATCTTTCTCACAAATTGAGTACCGGTATGCAAACAAACTTATTACTACTTTCAGCCTTTTTCCTTGCATCGATCAACTCAAAAGTGATGTTGACTGGGACAAAGCCACCAGGCAATCGCGGCTGCCAAAAACGTCGATACTTGCCAGGAAAAGGCAGATCGCATGAGTAAAAAGGCCGAAAAGTGGCATCTGACACTGCTGCTCTGGGGTCTGATCGTGCTAGGGCTGGCCGCCAGTATCTCGATGAGCGGGTTTGTCAGCTGGTATCAAAGCCAGCTCCGGGACAAAGATGCCGAACTGCAATCAACCCGGCAATGGCTGGATCTTGAGCTGGAAAAAATTCGACGGTTGTTAGTAGAGACACATTCAACATCTGAACAGCTAATCGCTTCACAACAGCCCTTCCAGCCAGACACAAAAAATGACAGTCTCCACCTGTTAAAACAAGAGGTAGATCAACTACCTGCAAAGCTGGCTATTCCAGGCATTGATCCCGCCCTTTTCGAACTGCAAAGACGGATCGATCAAACCCAGACACTGTGGCAACAGTCAGTCAGCTGGAAACAGGAGTTCGATCCTTATCAGCAGGATATTCTGGCAGAGACCAGTCTCAACAGAGTTCGTCAGAAGCTATACCAGCTTAATGAAGCTTTTGATATTGCCGAAGGCAAGCTTAACCTGCAACTGGCCCGGCATATCAATAAATGGCGTCAGGAAACTCCAAGCCAACAACCGCATCTGGCCAACCAACTGCTAAAACAGCAAAACAGCATCTGGCCCAGAGCAATTAAGACGGTACAAAATGAGCTGCATGAAATAGCCCTGCTGGTTGAACTGTTGGCATCCGCAGACAAACCAGAAGACCTGGCTAATCTTAGATTAAACAGACTGTTGCCAGCCGTAGACAGAATGAACCGGAATATCGGTTTGATGAAAAGGTCTGTACAAAATCACGACAATTTTATCATCCCGTCGACCGATCCACTGAAAATTTCATTATTTGGCACCGGACCAGAATCAAACCGGTTTGACCAGCCTTTATCTCTCTATAGGCTTGGCCTACTGGAGTTACTCAATCGCTATCAGCAACAGGCGGGAGCCCAACACCAGCTCATAAGCAAACTCACGCAGAACTTTGACCAGGAACTGGCTGCGCTGGACCGGCTTGGAGAAATTGCCACCATTCAACTGGAATTGCAGAGAGACAATGTTGAAACTGATCTGAATGCTGCATTGCGCCAAGCCTTTGGTTGGGTCGTGATGCTTTTGTTTGCCTTTTTATTTCTTGGTTGGATGATCTCTCGAAAAATCAGCACCCAATTTGATCAACTGGCCATACTACAAACTAACAATGAGCTTATATTGAACTCAGCCGGCGAGGGGGTTATTGGCCTGGACACAAAAGCGGAACACACATTTATCAACCCCGCTGCAGCACAAATGCTGGGAGCCAGCACAAAGCAACTGATTAATATTGAAAACCGTAAGTTTTGGAAACTGGACAGTGGCCAGGTTTACCCCGTTGAACAGCTCTTAAATGGGCAGACCGACTCCATACATAATAAAGAGGCCCTTTTCTTACGCACTGATGGAAGCCGGTTTCCAGTGGAATATTCTGCTATGCCGATAACCAGAAACCAACAAATACAAGGTGCCGTATTAACATTCATGGATATATCGGCAGATAAAGCAGCACAAATTGCTCTGGAAAATTCTGAGCGGCAATTCAGGGATCTGTCAGAGAAGTCTTTGGTAGGGGTTTATATTATTCAGGATAACTACTTCACATATGTGAATCCTTGCCTTGCAGAAATTTTTGGCTACCAGAAAGATGAAATAGAGAATCGCCTGGGACCACGAGAGTTAAGTCATCCGGAAGATTGGCCAAAAGTAAAGACCAATATTGCAAAGCGGGAGTCGGGTCAAACGGGCGCTATCCACTACAAAATCAGAGGGCTGACAAAGCAGGGGGACGTTATTCACGTTGAACTTTACGGCAGCCCCTCCATTCATGGTGGCAGACCCGCAATTATGGGCACCTTGCTGGATATCACCAAACGCATAGAATCTGAAGCCAAAGTCCAATACCAGGCCTTTTACGATCAACTGACAGGGTTGCCGAATCGCACCTTATTCAATGACCGGCTGGAACACTCATTAAAAATAGCTCAACGAAAAGAAACCCAGTTAGCCGTATTATTTCTCGACCTTGACCGTTTCAAGCATGTTAATGACAGCCTCGGCCATCAGGTAGGCGATGCACTGCTATCATCCGTAGCTGGGCGGTTGAATAACGTGATACGGGACAATGACACGGTAGCACGCATCGGAGGTGACGAATTCACGATTATTATTGAAAACATATCGGGTCCGAAAGAGCCTGCAACTGTTGCAAACCATATATTACAGCGACTCTCTGAACCATTTCAGCTGGCTGACCATGATCTTTATATCAGCACAAGTATTGGTATTTGCCTTTATCCTCAAGATGGAAAAGATACTAAGTCATTAGTCAAGCATGCTGACACCGCAATGTATCACGCAAAAAAAATGGGCCGTTCAACCTATGCTTTTTATAGTTCCGCACTGACCACCAGCGCTGCCAAATGGTTGGAGCTTGAGACAGAGCTGCGCAAGGCACACCTTCAACAACAGTTTTCTCTCGTCTATCAACCTCAAATTAATCTAGCCAACGGTAGTATCACCTGTGTTGAAGCATTGCTACGTTGGCAGCACCCAACAAAAGGAACCATCTCACCAGGCACCTTCATCCCGCTGGCTGAAGAAACCGGTCTGATTGTGGAAATTGGTGACTGGGTTATTGCCCAGGTGTGCAAACAGCTGAAAGAATGGCAAGCAAGCGATGCTAATCCCTTACAGGTGGCGATAAACGTATCAACTATACAGCTGCACAAAGGAAACATTGTCAAATCAATAGAGCAGTCAATTCAGGCAACGGGTATCCAGCCCAGCTGTCTGGAGCTGGAGATTACAGAAAACTGCATCATGAAAAACGCGGAGCATTGCCCTGAAATGCTCGAACGACTCAAAGACATTGGAGTAACTCTTGCCATTGATGACTTTGCTACCGGCTACTCCTCATTGAGCCTGCTCAAGCAGTTATCAATAGACAAGCTTAAGATAGATCAATCGTTTATCAGCACTCTCTACAACACAAACGACAGTGATAGCGACAGCAGCAATGAGACCATCATTAAAGCTATTACCAGTCTCGCCAAACTCTTAAACCTGGCAGTCGTCGCAGAAGGGGTGGAAACAGAAGCTCAGCTTAACTTTATTCGCGACAACGGCTGCGACTTCAGCCAGGGTTACCTGCATAGCAAGCCACTCAGCCCAGAGGATATAAGTCAGTTAATCGGCTTAACGACTCCTGATAAACCATGCTCTGAAAAACCTTGCACTGAAAAACAATCCTCTGCCAGAGGATCTGATAACAGACAGCCTTATGACAAACCGCTTAAAACCTCAATCAATCAGAGCCCTGAGGACGCTTCAATACCAGCAGTCGAGGACTCTTCAGCCCCCACCACAGACGCAACAGCGCCTGTCAGCCCCCACTCAAGTACAATTACAGACGCTTAAATCCAGCTCACCACGGCGATTTTCTGACAACAGCTCTGCTGGAATCTTCCTGACAATCTCATCAATCACCTGCTTGTTTACATTCTGGACAGCAAGCGGCCTGCTGTAATAGTACCCCTGAGCCCACTCGCACCCCAGACCCAACACCATTTCCTGCGCTTCCAGATCTTCAATCCCCTCGGCGATAACATCCATACCCAGGCTTTTTCCCAACTGAGTTGCTGCCTTAACGATTTGATAGCTACCACTATCCTGAGTGATATCCAGAATAAACTCCTGTGCGAGCTTGATTGTCCCTACCGGTAGCTGCTTGAGATAAAGCAAAGACGAAAAACCGGTACCAAAGTCATCGATAGAAAATTTAATACCAAGCTCAGAAAGCGATTCCAGAGATTTTCGCGCTTTGACAAACTCGGTCATGAAAAACGTTTCTGTAATCTCAAGCTCCAGATAATGAGCAGGCAATCCCGAAGCTTCTAATATATTGCAGACACGAGTAACAAAATCCCCTTCTGCAAACTGCTGAACCGACACGTTAACCGCAACATGCTCAAACTCAAGCCCATCTTTCAGCCAACGCTGAGCTTGCTGGCAAGCCTCTTTCAACACCCAGTCACCCAGAGCCGATATCAGCCCTAACCGCTCGGCGTAGGGAATAAACTCTGCGGGAGAAATACGTCCTTTCAGTGGGTGCTGCCAACGAACCAGTGCCTCAAAACCGATTAAACGGCCATCACTCACATTCAGTTGTGGCTGATACTCAAGAAACAGCTGACTCTGATGAATCGCCATTTTCAAATCGTCCTTCCACTGTTGATCCTCACCTATATCAAGACTCATCTGAGGATCATAAAGATGACAGCTTCCTCTTCGAACCTTCTTTCCATGCTTAAGCGCCATCTCAGCGCGCTCCAGTGGTAACTCCAGACGCTCAGACTGCTCAACTTGCAAATCGATTCCTGCCGTTGCTGTAACAATTTGCACCGTGCCGTTTTCCAGCAACAAAGGCTCACTGAACATATCCAAAAAATAGTGTGCAACGGCTTCTGGCGACTGATCAGACAGAGGTAGAAGAAACGCAAATGTATCCCCCCCAGCCCGCGCCACTGAGCCCCCCTCAGGAATTTTGGTCTGTACTCTTCGGGCCAGTAAGCCAAGAATATCGTTGCCCATTTTTTGTCCCCAGAGTTCATTTTTGACGCGAAAATGATCAAGCCCAACCAATAGCAACATATAGGGCTTCCCGCTGTCCGCAGCCTTCTGAAGCCGATCGAACAGGCCCGCCCGGTTTAGGATACCGGTCACTTCATCATGATAAGCCAGATAGCTAAGGCGATTTTCAACTGATTTTCTCTGGCCAATTTCTTTCTTGAGAGTTCTGTTCCACCAGACAAGAATAATTAGCAATCCAAGAACAACAAAGGTGGCAACAATATAGCTGTACTCCTTGACGGTTGCCCTATCCAGCTTATTAATATCTTCTGGCATAACCCAGCGCTTCTGAATCTTCAGCCTCTGTGAGGGTGGTATTGCCAACAAGGCCTTATTCAGAATATTCCCTAACTCCGGCCAGTCACTCCTTGTTGCAATGGAGTCTTTATAGTCAAATCCCGTTGTTCCGGAAATTTTGATGTTACTCAATCCCTTTTTGTAGCTGTAGTCACGACCACTTGCCGCATCTGCACCTATACCATCAACATAGCCACTTGAAAGCCAGGTAAAAGCAGTGCTGAGATCCAAGGGTTCTAAAAGTTGGATTTGCGGATAGTTGTTACGTATATACTCTGCCAGCGCTGTTTTAGCTGGCACAGCAAAACGAAGCCCGCTGAAATCATCAAGAGATGTTAAGGATTCGCTGTCACGACGAGTAAAGATCAGATTTTCAGTAAAGGAATAAGGTATACCAAAATCCAGATAGTTCCGGCGCTCTTCTGTTGGAGTTGCAGCAACAAGAAAGTCAATATACCCGATTTTTGCAAGCTGAATGGCATCGGCATAATTGCTACTGACAACGCGATCAAAAGAAACTCCAAGCTGTTGCTCCAAGGCCTGCAAGTAATCAACAGCCAAACCGGCAACCTGACCGTCCTCATTAAGGATGGTTAGGAAAGGAGGAAATATAGCCAGGCCGACCTTAATATCGGGATGCTCTTCAAGCCATAGCTTTTCTTCTGGAGTGAGCTCAAGATCACTGGCAGCTGAACTGGATATAAAGCCAAACAACAGAATCAGGCACTGCATAAGCAGTAGCAGCCGCTGGATGTAATACATAGTAACTACCTTGTACGCAGCGCCCCACTCATCCAGGATTCAGAATTACATTCGAAAGCTATAATAGTAGACCTACGTGCTAATTTACTTAAAGGAACGACAGATACAACAAGTTACAGGTACAGCAAACCCTGACAGAGCCTTTAGCAAACCCTCCCGGAAAAATTCTGCGAATTGTATCTACTTCCCCCTTCACACTGCTGTCTATTTCAACAATAACTGTATGAGTATCAATTCGACTTGATTCAGGTCAACTACAAATATCAGCACAGCAGGCCAGGAAAAAAACGGATGATACATTCAATGCGGCAGCAATAACAATACAGGAATCATGGTTAATAAACCTGTTTTAAAGGACGAACAGCATCTGGATGAAACCTGAAGACAAAAGTGTATCAATAACAGGAAGGACTAATATAAGGAGAGAAATAATAAAAATAAGCATTAATAAAGAAAGAGCTAATAAGAGGAAGTATTGATAAAAAGCAAAACCGACAGAGCCGGAATGGCTGGTAACAAACCAACAAAAAACCGGCCACGCAGAAGCAACAGATTCATACCAATGCCCTGCGCAGCCCTTCTAGTGACTCGAACAATTCCAAAAAAACCAAATAAAATCAGTTCTCGATTGGGCGTAAATACTCATTGTGTCGACGCTCAACCCAACGAAAAACCCATATAACCAGCATACTCAGAGCTAAATAAATCACTCCGGCTGACAGAAATATCTCAATGGGGGTATAAGTACGAGCGATAATTGTCCTGGCCATCCCCGTCAAGTCCAGTAACGTGATCGTACTGGCCAGAGCACTCCCTTTAAGCATCAGAATAATTTCATTGCCATAGGCAGGAACAATCATCCCGAACGCCCGAGGCAATAAAACACGCCGGTACATCAGACTTTTTCTCATTCCCAGCACTTTGGAGGCCTCAACCTCTCCCTTGGGAATAGCTGCTAATGCACCTCTAAGTATTTCAGCGGTATAAGCAGAAGTGTTCAAGCAAAACGCGATAATGGCGCACCAGTAAGGCTCTCGAAGATAAGGCCAAAACATACTTTCACGCACAGCCTCAAACTGAGAGACGCCGTAATACACCAGAAATATTTGCACCAGCAAAGGAGTACCACGGAAGAAGAAAATATAACAATAAGGCAGTGCACGAATCCAAAAAACACCTGAATGGCGAGCCAAGCCGATGGGAACAGCCATCAGCGATCCCACTATACCGGAGACCAAAACCAATTGAATGGTAGTCCAGGCTCCTTCCAACAAACGGGGAAAATACTCAACAATCACTTCAAAATCCATCACTACCCCCTCACCAGACCACGGCTATTTCGCTTTTCCAATATTGAGATACCAACCATCGAAATAATGGTAAGAGTCAGGTAAATGAACGCTGCAGCCATGTAGAACAGGAAGGGCTCCTTGGTAAAACCGACAGCTACATTTGCTTTGCGCATAATATCTTCGAGCCCTATGACAGATACCAGCGCCGTATCTTTCAACAGCACTAAAAACAAGTTACCGAGTCCGGGAAGCGCCAAGCGCCAAACCTGAGGCAATGTGATTCGGGTAAACACTCGAATACGACTCATCCCCAACACTCTTCCTGCTTCAGCCTGGCCTTTAGGAATAGCAATCATCGCGCCACGAAACACTTCAGTGGCATAGGCACCGAAAGCCAGACTAAGAGCCGCAACACCGGCAATAAAAGGACTGATTTCTATATATTCATCGTAACCAAACCAACTTCCGACAACCATCAGAACCGAAGTGGCACCAAAGTAAATGATAAGCACTGTCAGCAGTTCAGGAATACCCCGCAGGATAGTGGTGTATGCGTTCGCCGCTGCCCGTGCCAAACCAATGTTAGACAACTTCGCCGAAGCACCTAAAAGCCCCAACAGCAAGCCAACAACCAGGCTGACAACGGCCAGCTCCAGTGTCATCAATGTGCCATCCCATAACTGATGGCCGAAACCTCTGAGATCAATCATAACCAGACCCCGACTCCAGAAGTCAGCCAGATAGATACAATCGGCCACCAGGCCAACCATCTCTGACAAACACTAGAAAGAATACTTGAGTAAACGGGGGCGACGGCAGCCGCCCCCTGACAAGGAACCGATAAACGAAGGATCAATAGATAGAGAACGGGAAGTACTTCGCGTTGATTTTTTCGTAAGTTCCGTCATTCAGGATTTTGTTCAGCGCTTTATTGAGCTTAGCGCGCAACTTGTCACCTTTTCGAACGGCGATACCTATCTTGTCATCTTTAGCAAAGGCCTGGCCCTTAAATTCAAAGCCCTTACCGGCATCTGATTTCAGCCAGTTAAATGTTGGAAGCTCGTCTGACAGGGCGCCATCAAGGCGACCAGCCTGCAAGTCCAGATAAACGGCATCGTTGTTATCGTAAAGTTTAATCTCGACAACGTCCGCCAGATTGTCTTCAAGATAAAGGCCCGCGACTGTCGCACGCTGAGCACCAATAACCTTGCCTTTCAGTCCCGCTTTGCTGGTATCAAAAGGCTTTCCCTTAGCTGCCAGGTATCGCAAGCCACCAGAATAATAAGGATCAGAAAAATCCACCTGCTTCATGCGCTCTTTAGTGATAGACATGCTGGCAACAATGGCATCGAATTTTTTTACTTTCAGCGCTGGAATCAGTCCATCCCAGTCCTGAGTAACGATTTCACATTCAACCTTCATTTTTTCACATAAGGCGTTGGCAATATCCACATCGAAACCTTGAGGCTGACCACTGGCGTCGATGAAATTAAACGGCGCCCAGGCACCCTCGGTAGCGATGCGTATCTTGTCAGAAGCCTGAGCAACGGTTGATGACAATGCGATAGCAGTCAAAGATAGAGTGGCAATTAATGTTTTATTTATTTTCATAACCAGAGTCCTATCAGAAAAGGATATTAGTAAAATTGATTTATTGCGGTCGGGATATTTCGTCCAACATCCGGCCTTGGCAGCAAAACCGAACTCTGGATTCAGAAAACGCTGGAGATAAACTCCTTGCAGCGTTCAGATTTGGGATCACCAAAGACCTGCTCAGGCGGTCCGAACTCTTCAACCTGACCTTGATGGAGAAACATCACCTTTGATGACACTTCTTTCGCAAAGGCCATCTCATGAGTAACGATCAACATGGTACGACCTTCTGCAGCAAGGTCACGCATGACACTCAGCACCTCACCAACAAGTTCAGGATCTAAAGCAGATGTCGGCTCATCAAACAACAGGACCTGAGGATCCATTGCCAAAGCACGGGCAATAGCAACCCGCTGCTGCTGACCACCGGAAAGCTGACCAGGGTAGAAATCCTTACGCTCGTAAAGACCCACTTTTTTGAGAAGAATATCCGCCTGTTCAATGGCCTCTTTACGACTGCGTTTGAGCACATGTACAGGAGCCTCAATAACATTTTCGATAAGTGTCATATGGGGCCAGAGATTGAAATTCTGAAAAACAAAGCCGACGCGCTCTCGCATCAGAGTCAGTTGTTTTTGATTGCTTGCCTCTAAGTCGCCGTGCTTTCCACGCTTAAGCTCTAAAGGCTCACCAGTAATGGTAATTTCGCCCTCGGTCGGCTGCTCCAGCAAATTGATGCAACGAAGAAATGTGCTCTTACCTGAGCCACTGGAACCGATAATGGAAATGACATCCCCGTCATTGGCTTCCAGATCAATGCCTTTCAGTACTTCCAGAGTACCAAAGGTTTTATGGATATTAGTCAGCTTAATCGCGGTATCGCTGTTGGCCATCTTATTATTCTCTTGAATATCTGCTAGCAGATACGACTTCTAGTAACAGGTCACAACACTAAAGGCTGTCAGCTCAGTTATAGAGACGACTCAAAGTAGCCCATACAGTAACAAAAGGCTGAAAAACACATTTTCATAAATCGGTCATCAAATTGTGATCTTAGGACACAAAAGCAAACGCAACTTATCAGAAGATATTGTCTATTTTTCAGATTATATTGAACGTTTACCGCACATTCGTGAAATTATAAAGTTTTCAAAAAATAATCAAAACGACATAAGAACCGGAAGAAGATATAAAGCCGATAATTGACAATCCGCCTGACATTCAAGTTTTTATCAACACCGAGTGTGTCAATGGAGAGGCATGCTGTTCAGCCCCCTTGCCTAACCGCTTCCTCTCTTCTCTAGGGGTTAACCCATAGTGATTGCGATAAGCGGTACTGAAATGAGAAGCACTGGAAAACCCGCAGGTTAAGGCTATCTGGAGAATGGGCCGATCGCTTTGCCGTAACAGCTGACGAGCTCGCTCCATTCGCAGTTCGAGATAGTATTTGGAGGGTACTGTTTGCAGATGTTTTTTAAATAACCGCTCCAGCTGCCGACGAGAAACACCCACATGAAAGGCCAGATCATCAGCAGTGAGCGGCTCTTCAATATTTGCCTCCATCAACGTCACAGCTTCTATCAACTTGGGCTGACTGGCACCGATACGGGCTTTTAAAGGGATACGCTGGGGATCCTCCGCTGCTCGAATCCGCTCACAAACAAACTGCTCGGATATCGACGCGGCTAACTCCATGCCATGATATTGCCCGATCAGAAACAGCATCATGTCCATTGCGGCGGTACCACCACTGCAGGTAAATCGATTGTCATCTATCTCAAAGAGATTGTTTGAAACCCGCGTCCTTGGAAACTCCTCTCGCAGACTATCGACATCCCACCAATGAATAGTGGCACGATAGTTTTCTAACAAGCCGGCACAGGCGAGGAGATATGAGCCAGTACCAATTCCACCCAACGCAATACGGCTGTTCTCTCGTCCCCGCAACCAGGCAATAACCGCCTCATTACCGGTTCGGGCGACAGGACTGGCACCGCAGACGAAGATAGCATCGAGTGAGGGCATATCCCGAAGACCATAATCCACTATCGTCTCAACGGAAGCGCTGCTGGCAACGGCTTCACCATCATGACTGATGGTGAAGGTTTCATAGAGTTCGTCACCACTAATCCAATTAGCCATTCTCAGAGGTTCAATCGCTGAAGAAAAGCCTATCAGGGAAAAATTGGGCAACAAGAGAAAACCGAACCGCTGCGGCCTGCCACTTACCCGTTTAATGGCCAGATTATCCACCATTCTCGATTCCATACGTTACTTATGCACACCCATTTTTAACATCTAGATAGAATTATGCGCACTAAAGCGAAATAATGCGCGAAAAGCCGTTCAAATATCGGCAAAAGCAGAAGCCATCACCAAAAAATCAAAAGGGCTCACTCAGCGTATAGCTTAAGACTTGAGACATAGCCTTAAGCTTGATGCTTGATACACAGCCTTAAGCTTGAGACACAGTCCCATGGATCATACACAGCCTTAGGGTTCATACGTAGCCTGTTCATAAAGGCTGTCTTTACGTTGCCCTAAGCATACTGATAATGGCATCACGAAACCCACTGAACAGGCCACCGATGTCAGAAGCCTGAAATTCCACGTCGCTTTCGGTAAAAAAAACACCTGTTGGCAGCCCTTGGATTAATTGATAATGCTATCAACGCTTGAAGAACCTCAATGCCATACTATTCTACTTCTATTTATTTGGCCGGTTCTCCAGTAATACTTCCATTGTGTCGATAACACTTTTTTAATAGCAACATGTTAAAACGCGATGTTAGTAACCCTGCTGTTGGTCAGGCTGCCTAAGTAGCACGACGTCAATAACAACCGGTTAATAACATTCTTACTAATAACAATAGCAGTGGCCCACATGAATACTCTGGTTCAGATCAAGCAAGCAGGCATCACCCAGGTTCAGTCCCTGTTGGAAAAGAGGCTGTCTAAGAACAATAGCGAAACCGCAATTCAACTGGCGGAGCAGTATTACACCCGTAGCCTGGCCCGTGAATTTGCCCAGGTTGAGATGGAAGACCTGTACGGTGCGATACTGTGCCTCTGGGATCTTGTGCAAAAACGCGGCTCCGAACAAACACTCATCAGGGTATACAACCCCAACCACGAAGATCATCAGTGGCATTGCAGCCACACTGTTGTCGAAGTGCTGATGGATGACATGCCATTTATAGTCGCCAGCGTAAACATGGCATTTTCTGAAAAAGGCATCAGTATCCATCAGGTTACCCATCCGGTTATCTACACAGAGCGTGATAAGGAAGGTCGTCTGCAGCGAATTCTGCCGCTAGCACAAGAGAGTAAAACAACAACGGGAAAATCGACTAAAGCTGGTCGCAAAGCCAATCCAGAAGCACTGATTCGGCTTGAAATTGACCATCAGCCCGACCCGGAAGCACGCGAGCAGATAAAGGAACATCTTCACCGAATCCTAAAGGATGTTCGTCTGGCCGTTCGTGACTGGCCGGCAATGAAACAGCAAATGCAGGAAGCGGTGGACTGGAGTGAAGCAAACAGCCTGAAATTAGATCCAGAGGTTAACGAAGAAGCCTTGGCATTCCTCCGCTGGCTGCTGTCGGATCGCTTTTTGATTCTGGGATTCCGTTATTACGACTTGACCCCCAGTGAGCAATCAACAGCAGAACAGCCTCTGTTCACCCTAAACTATCGCAAAGGCTCAGGGCTTGGAATTCTGGGTGAACCTGTATCAGATTCACAGCAGAATATAGAACTCAGCCCCTACCTTAGCCAACTGTCACAACAGCCAGAGTTGCTGGTATTAACCAAGTCCACCACCCGTTCGACAGTGCAACGACCTGCTCATTTGGATTATGTCGGTGTTAAAAAAATAGACAAGAAGGAAACGGTCATAGGAGAATGGCGATTCTTCGGACTATACGCTTCTAACGCCTACAGCACCCCTGTAGATGAGGTGCCTCTTTTACGCCAAAAAATTGCTCGACTGCAGGAGCGAGCCAAGCTCCCCGCCGATGGTCATAGTGGAAAAGCACTACGACATTTGTTACTCCACTATCCTCGGGATGAAATGCTGCAAGCCAGCTATGAGCAGTTTGAAGAAACAATTCTCGGTATGCTTGAAAGCCAGGAACGTCGACAGCTGCGGCTGTTTATCCGACCGGATACCTATGGCAGATTTATCAGTGTCCTTATTCTGGTACCTCGGGATCACTACGATACAGCCCTGCGCCTGAAGATGCAGGAAATTCTGTTAAACGCTTTCGAGGGGCACAGCTCGGAATTTGGCGTTCGCCTGTCAGAACATAATCTGGCTCAGGTACAGTTTACTATCCATTGCCATGATGCCCACCAAAGAAACTGCGATGTAGACAAACTGGAATCCCTGATGTCAGAAGCAATGGCATCCTGGATCGATCGTCTACAGCTGGCATTGAATGAAAAACTGGGAGAAGCCACTGGAAACCGATTGCTGCAACGCTTTGCACACTATTTGCCCGTTTCTTATCGGGATGATGTCACTCCAAACAGGGCGGTCAGTGACCTTCAACGCCTGGCAGAGCTAAGGCCAGGAACGCTGTCAACTTACTTGTATCGCCCTCTTGAGGATTTCCACAGTTTGCACCTGAAGGTGCTGGGAGGCGGTGAAAATCTGGCACTTTCTGACGTCTTGCCAATACTCGAACAGATGGGAGTCCGGGTACTCAGTGCACGCCCCTATGAGTTTAATAACAGCCAGGGGCAAGCCTACTGGATGCTGGATTTCCACCTGTCAGTCGCTGGAAGTTTCGATCCAGAGGACAAACACCTGAAAGATCAGTTCCAGCAGACTTTTACTCTGACTTATCAAGGTAAGCTGGAAAACGATGGCTTTAACGCGCTGGTTATTTCAGCAGGACTCAGTTGGCGTCAAGTAGTGATTCTGCGCGCTATTTGCAAATATCTATTGCAGTTAGCCATTCCATTCAGTCAAAACTATATGGAGCAGACACTTGGCAACAACCCCCATATTTGCCGCCTGCTGGTACAGCTTTTCGAGATACGATTTGATCCCGACTACCGCCAACCTAGAAAGAGCCGTTGTGAAGTACTGAGCAAACAACTCGAAGAGGCACTGGAAAGTGTCGACAACCTCGATGAAGACCGCATTCTCCGTCATTATCTGAGCGTGATTCAAGCGGCTCTGCGAACCAACTTCTATCAGCTGGATGCCGATCAGCAGCCTAAGGGTTACCTGTCAATTAAGCTCGATTCTGAGCAAATTCCAGCGGCTCCTTTACCTCGTCCCCGCTTCGAGATATTCGTTTACGCCCCCTGGGTCGAAGGCGTTCACTTACGGGGAGGGAAAGTAGCCCGTGGCGGACTACGCTGGTCAGATCGTCGAGAGGATTTCCGTACAGAAGTCTTAGGACTGGTTAAAGCCCAACTGGTAAAAAACTCCGTTATTGTACCTGTTGGCGCCAAAGGTGGCTTCGTTCCCAAACAGCTCCCCACAGGTAGCCGCGACAAGGTACTGGAAGAAGTTATCCATTGTTATCAAACCTTTATTAAGGGTTTATTGGACATCACGGACAATAGGCAGGGAGAGGACATCGTACCTCCCACTAATGTTATCCGCCATGATGATGACGATCCTTACCTGGTAGTCGCGGCAGACAAGGGAACAGCCACCTTTTCTGATATCGCGAATCAGATATCCATGGACTATGGTTTTTGGCTGGGCGATGCCTTTGCCTCTGGTGGCGCTAACGGCTACGACCATAAAAAAATGGGGATCACTGCACGGGGTGCCTGGGAATCAGTGAAGCGTAACTTCCGCGAGCTGGGCATCGATACTCAGACTCAACCCTTCACCGTTGTCGCGGTAGGCGATATGGCGGGTGACGTGTTCGGCAATGGCATGTTGCTATCAAAACAGATAAAGCTGGTCGCCGCATTTAACCACCAGCATATATTTATCGACCCAAGCCCGGAGCCCGCTGCAAGCTGGACAGAAAGAAAACGCCTTTTTGATCTGCCCCGATCCAGCTGGGAAGACTATGATCGCAGCCTGATATCCAAGGGCGGAGGCATCTATTCTCGTTCAGCCAAATCAATAACACTGACTGACGAGGCTCGCCAGGCCCTATCCGTTGATGCGCGTCGTTTAACGCCCAATGAGTTGATTCACGCCATACTGAAGGCACCAATAGATCTGTTCTGGAACGGCGGAATCGGAACCTATGCGAAAGCCAGCAGCGAAAGCCACGAACAAGTGGGTGATCGAGCCAACGATTCCCTGCGGGTAAACGGCAATGAGCTGGGCGCACGCGTGGTTGGTGAAGGAGGTAACCTGGGATTGACCCAACTCGGTCGAATTGAATATGCCCGCCGAGGTGGCATTGTAAACAGTGACGCTATCGATAACGCTGGCGGTGTCGATTCTTCAGACCATGAAGTGAATCTGAAGATCCTGCTTGACCGGGAAGTGGTCTCTCAAGACCTGACCGGCAAGCAACGCAACAAACTTCTGGCCAGTATGACCGAAGAGGTGGCATCGCTGGTCTTAAGGCACAATAAATTACAAAGTCAGATCCTGAGCATCTGCGCTCTGCAGTCCTCCTCCCGGATCAACGACCACGTTCGATTGATTCACATACTGGAAAAAGAGGGCCGTCTGAAGCGCAAATTGGAATTTTTGCCCACTGACGAATATATGGAAGAACTCACCCGTAACGGCGAAGGACTTACACGCCCGGAAATTGCTGTGCTAATGGCCTACAGTAAACTTCGCCTCTTCGACCATCTGATTAAAGATGGCATCGGTGAGGATATAGACCTGAGCAAAGAACTTGATGGCTACTTTCCTGCCCCTATTCGTGAACAGTATGCCGATAAGTTACAGCAACACCCCCTCAGCAGAGAAATTGTTGCAACCCATGTCACCAACCTGGTCAACAACCGGATGGGTTCCACCTACATCAGTTATCTGCAGGAAGAAACTCACTGCTGCGCCTTGGACGCAGTCAGGGCATTTTTTGCGGCGAAGGAAATCCTCTCGATTGAATCGCTTTGGAACGCGCTGGAAGAATTGGAGTCGCAGCTGGATGACAGTATTTTCCGGGAGCTGATGGTGCGTATCCAGGATCTGCTGGAACGAACAACCCTTTGGTTGCTGCGCAATCATTCCCAACCTTTGTCAGTCAGCGAACTGGTCAGTAACTATCGCGGCAACGTCGGACTGTTGCTGGAACACCAGTTATCACTGGTCAGTGAAAAAGAGCAACAGCGACGCAGAGATGAACAACAGCATCTGATTGATGCAGGTATCAAGGATGAATCACTGGCTCAACGATTTGCAGGTCTAAGTCGGGATTACTATTGCCTCGAAATCGTACGCCTATCCCGCAAACACAAGCAGGTACCATTATCTGCGGCCCAGACTTATTACCAGCTGGAAAACTTACTGGGCTTGAACAGTCTGCGCACTCAGATTCGAGCCCTGCCCGACACGGATATCTGGCAACGCAAGGCCAGAGCGTCACTGGCAGATGAACTGGACAGCGCGTTAGCTCGCACCAATGCGCGATTACTGGGTTCGACTGAAGCGCAGATGACAGTTACAGACCGGCTTGAACAATGGCACCAGGAACAACAACAAGTACTGGATCACTTTAAAACGACAAGAGAAGAGATTGAGAGTATTGAACATCCAAACCTCGCCATGCTTTCTGTGGCAGTAAGAGAGTTAGGACAGTTGAACTAACGGCCCGTACAGAGTCAGTAACATAAAATCGAAAGCTGTATAAAAAGCAATCAAAGCACCATCAGAGAACAATCAAAGCATAAAGCACCATCGCAGCCTTTAAGGCTGCGATCATAAAGAGGAAGAGTAATGACTAATCAAGCGGTAACCCGTGCCACCTTCGACAAAGTGATGGTTCCTAATTACAACCCCCAGGCTATGGTACCGGTACGCGGTGAAGGAACCCGAGTATGGGACCAGCAAGGTAATGAATACATTGATTTTGCTGGTGGTATCGCGGTTAGTGCACTGGGACACTCTCATCCTGCCCTGGTGGGCGCACTCAAGGATCAAGCCGACAAAATCTGGCACCTGAGCAACGTGTTCACCAATGAGCCTGCCTTACGTCTGGCCAGTCAACTGACTGAAGCAACTTTTGCGGATAAGGTATTTTTCTGTAACTCTGGTGCTGAAGCCAACGAAGCGGCCTTCAAGCTGGTCCGCAAATATGCCTATGACAATGTGGGCCCTGAAAAGCACGAGATTATTTCTTTTAATCAGTCATTCCACGGTCGAACACTATTTACGGTATCTGTTGGTGGCCAGAAGAAATATAGAGAAGGCTTCGAGCCGGTACCTGCCGGAATCACTCATGTCCCTTTCAATGATCTGGAAGCATTAAAAGCAGCTATCTCAGATAAAACCTGTGCAGTAGTGATGGAACCCATTCAGGGAGAAGGCGGCATCATCGCGGCAGATAAAGACTTTGCCCGTGGTGTGCGTGAGTTGTGCGATCAGCACAATGCCCTTTTGGTATTTGATGAAATCCAGACCGGTGTTGGCCGTACGGGTGATCTCTATGCCTATATGGGTCTCGGTGTAACTCCGGATATCCTGACCAGTGCTAAAGCCCTGGGTGGCGGATTCCCGGTTGGAGCAATGCTGTGCACCGATAAAGTGGCACAAAGCTTTGGCTTTGGTACACACGGAAGCACCTATGGTGGCAACCCAATGGCCTGTGCTGTAGCCAGCGCTGCAGTGAGTATCATCAATGACCCCAAGTTGCTGGATGGCGTTAAAGAAAAACGGACTCTGTTTGTTGAAGCTCTGGAAGCAATTAACGCTAAACACGAGATATTTAAAGACATCCGTGGTAAAGGACTGCTTATCGGAGCAGAGCTAGTTGAATCCTGGCACGGAAAAGCAGCTAAGTTCCTCGCAGCTGCACGGGAAGAAGGTCTAATGATGCTGGTGGCGGGTCCCAATGTACTTCGTTTTACCCCGTCCCTACTGGTCGAAGCCGATGAAATTAAAGAAGGTATGAAGCGTCTGGAACACGCCATAGCCAAGACTATCGAAGCTGGGCCAGAAGCTTAATTTTCTGATAGTTGATCAGATATAAAAACCAACAAAAGAGGCCTGAGTTAACCCAGGCCTTTTTATTGTTTAGATCTCTTAAAATCAATTCCAGCTCAGGCTCTCTGGCCACTGCTACTCAATAACAGAAAAACCTCAGCTCCAGCATAACATCTCAGTTCTCGACTCATATCTCAACTCATATCTCAACTACAACCCCACGTCTTCCAATCAGAGCAAAGTGAATTCGCGTCTATCTGTTCGCAATTATTTATACGGTTTCAGTAATGCCCCGCAGACGCGCGCCGCGACGGCGTAACAGCTCCAGTACAGTAAGCAGTACGATGGAGATTGCAACCAGCAATGTCGCCACAGCTAAAATAGTCGGGCTTATCTGCTCCCTGATCCCTGCCCACATTTGCAGTGGAATCGTACGTTGCTCAACCCCCGAGAGGAAGATCACCACGACCACCTCGTCAAATGAGGTGATAAAGGCAAATAAAGCACCGGATACCACCCCAGGCGTAACCAGCGGCAGGACCACTTTAAAGAAAACGTAGGAAGGCGGGGCTCCCAGGCTTGCTGCTGCCCTTGTCAGAGAATGATCAAAACCAGACAAAGTCGCAGTCACAGTGATGACGACAAACGGGATGCCTAAAGCCGTATGGGCCAGGATAACACCTAAGTAGGTCTGTGCCAGATTGACCTTGGAATAGAAAAAGAACATTCCTGCCGCCGAAATAATCAAAGGTACGATCATCGGTGAAATAAGGATACTCATGATTAATGCCCGAAAAGGCATTTGCGGCCTGGACAGCCCCAGCGCCGCAAGAGTACCAAGTACCGTGGCAAGCAACGTGGAGGCTATACCAATCAGGAAACTGTTCTTTATTGAACTCATCCAGCTTTCACTCGTGAAGAAATCCTCATACCAGCGCAACGAATACCCCGCTGGATCAAAAGAAAGCATCTCACTGGTAAAAGTAAAATAGGGCTCCGCATTAAATGATAAGGGTATAATTACCAGTATTGGGCCAATAAGAAACAGAAAGATCAGCGCACAGATTAACCGGTAACCGTAGTACCAGGCACGTTCGAGTGTTCCCGCATAAGGAGGTATTGACGCCATAATTATTACCCCATCTTCATTTTATCGACGCCAATCAGGCGGTTATAAATCGCATACAGCACCAGTACCAACACCAACAACAGGAAGCCAAGAGCACCTGCAAGCCCCCAGTTGAGGGATTTCTGCATATGATAAGCAATCAGGTTACTGATCAACTGCCCACTTTGCCCACCAACCAGGGCTGGCGTAATGAAATAGCCGATAGAAAGAATAAACACCAGAATACTGCCGGCACCGATTCCAGTGACCGTCTGCGGCACATACACCCTCCAGAAGGCAACCAGCGGATTAGCTCCCAGTGAACGGGCAGCTCGCATATAGCTCGGCGGGACCGTTTTCATCACGCTGTAGAGAGGAAGTATCATAAAGGGCAGCAGAATATGGGTCATCGCAACGATAGTACCGGTTTTGTTGAAGATCATCTGCAGACGCCCTTCGTTATCGATGATATGTAACCAGACAAGCAGATCATTCAGTACTCCCTGTGTCTGCAACAATGCTATCCAGGTAGTTGTTCGTACCAGCAATGATGTCCAGAAGGGTAGCAACACCAGAATCATCAGCAGGTTACTGGTTCTCAGAGGCAAATTGGCCAGCAGATAGGCCACCGGATAACCCAGAAATACACAAATAGCGGTTATGGTGATGGACATCCAGATAGTCCGTTCAAACAACGGCACATAAATCTGCTGCTTTTCATCGACCCGGGCTATATCACCATTTTCATCATATCCGGCATCAACAGCAGCCAGCAGGTAAGACAGGGTATAGGGCGCAGACTCTCGTTTGATCAACGCCCAGGTTCTGGTTTGGCCCCATTCTTTTTTAATTTTAATCATGGCCGCTTTATAAGGGCCTTCTTTAAGACGACTGGCGCTTCGGGCAGAGCCCATAATCACGGAGCGCATCCCTCGCTGTTCATAATTCAATCGGGTTGCAACCTTCCCGATCTGTTTGGATTTGCGTCCCGCCTGCAAATCAGCAACCAATGCAGCGAACACCGGCTCGTCGGGGATATCCTTACCGTCCCAGCTTTGTAATGCCTCGACGGTGCGCGGCATAATATTGACAACCTGAGGGTTTTCAACCCCCCTCATCGTCATTTCAAAAATAGGAATAATAAACGACGCAACAATAAACAATAGTAAAGGCGCTACCAACAGAAACGATAAAATACGCTGCCGTCGTAATGCCCGTCTCAAGCTAACTTTAAGGGGTATGCCGTCGGCCGTGGTCATAACCTCGGGCGCGGTTTGAGTTTCTGCCATCTTCAGTCAACCCTCTTATTCTTATAGTTTTTAACGCCGGATGGTCTAGCCCTACCGCCGTATTGCATTTTTAGACAACCGTCCTTCCCGCACAGCAGCCTACAATTCTCTGGTTTTCAGGTCATTACTTTACGGTTGTTATTACTTTACGGTTGTTATTACTTTACAGCTGTTATTAAAAGCTCTTTCTTCGCAACAACCTTACACTGGTTGTTATTCTTAGCTGGAGTTTTTCTGGATTTTCTATATCCGCAACTCCGAAAATGTATTGGAAATCAGAAGAGTAGATTTCTGAACGACTCGACAGTGGGACGGCAACCAGGCCATCCCACTTAATCACAACCCTTATCTGTTTAAACGATTACTGTGCCAGCCATGCATTAAAACGCTCACGCATATCGTCACCGTTGTCAGCCCACCATCCGGCATCCTTCTTAATCGGATTAAAGAAGTTAGCAGGATTTGTTGGCATATGAGGCTTCATGTCGATACCCGTATCGGCATGTGTGGTAACCAATGGAGCCGAAGAAGCACGAGCAGGACCGTAGGAGATATACTTGGCCTGGTCCGCCAGACGCTGAGTATCAGTGGCAAAATTCAGGTAGGCTTTCATATCCTTAGTCAGCTTACCCTTCGGCACGACCCAACCATCCAGCTCAAACAATTGACCGTCCCATACAATAGTGAACGGCTGCTTCTCAGTTACCTGGGCATTAAAGAATCGACCGTTATAACCACTGGCAATGCTAACTTCCATATCTGCGAGTAGCTGCGGCGGTTGAGCTCCTGCTTCCCACCAGACTACGGAATCTTTAATCGTGTCCAGCTTCTTAAAAGCACGATCAACACCTTCTTCAGTGCTCAATACATCATAAACATCTTTGGCATCAACGCCATCAGCCATCAGAGCCCATTCCATGTTGCCATCAGGAATTTTCTGTAATGCACGCTTACCTGGGAATTGTTTAAGATCGAAAATATCGGCAATGGTAGAAGGCTTGGCGCCTTTAAAAGCGTTGTCATTGTAAGCAAACAACGTAGCGTATACGATTTGCGGAATAAAACAGCCACTCAGTGAGCCTTCAATAAAGTCTTCGGTTGCAGGCTTGCCATCAGGGCTTTTGGCTAATACCGTATCGTAGTCAATTTCTTCGATAATGCCTTCATCACAAGCCAGCATGGCATCGCCTTCAAGCATATCGACGAGATCCCAGGTAACGTTACCGGCCTGTACCTGTGATCGAATGCCAGCCAGGGCTGCGCCTGATTTGTCTTCATTGTGAATCTTAACGCCAGTCTTTTCAGACCAGGGATCATGGTAGGCTCTGATCTGGCTCTGTGTATACGCCCCTCCCCAGGACACCACAGTCATGGACTTTTCGGCCTGAACGCTGGCACTGAATGTGCTGACGGCGATTGCGGCAGCGATCAAGCTAGGTTTTAGAAGTTTCTTCATTATTATTGTTCCTCTGAGCTAACGCCGGTAAACCGGCAAACAGAATGCGTTGCTACTAAATTCAGATGATGTCTGATACTTGCCTAAGTGCTTCAGTAACTATCAGATGCTGTCCTACATTTAGTAGTGACTAGTTCCAAGCTATTACGAGTGTTAGCGGGTATTAGTTCTAACCTGCAATCAGATCTAACCCATTATCACTTTCTTACTTCCTTGTGTTACTTCTTTTTACATCGGTTTTTATATCGCTGGTTTTATACAGGTGTTTTTGCACCCTTAGTACTGCCAGCGGTACTGGTACTGCTATTTCAATTGTATTACTCTGGTGCTTTACTTCTGGTTTAGTCGTTCGGGTTAAATACATCTGAACGGCGGCTGTCGCCAAAGTTCTTCTAAACACTGCTTTCGATCAGGCATCAAGTGCACGACAGTCATCAGCCGCCCAACCCAAATCGACCGTCTCACCCCGCTTAAGGTGTGTGTGCCCAAAGGCATTAGGCACTTTAATTATGAAATCAGAATTACCGGATACCGTTGCCCGGGCACGAATATGGTCTCCAAGATAGATAAGCTCTTCAACCTTGGCCCCACAACGATTAGGGAACTTGCCGCTGGGAGGGTTCACTTCAACCCGCTCAGGCCGTAAAGAAAGCGTGGTACGGTCACCAACAGCCCCCACGTTAACCTTCAGCGCCTCAATAACGCCTCCGCCCCCTTCCAGTTCAACTGAGCAGATATCACCGTCTATTGCTTTGACTTCACCCATCAGTCGATTGTTCTCACCGATAAAACCAGCAACAAACGCATTATCCGGTTTTTCGTAAAGTACCTCGGGCGCTGCCAACTGCTGCACAATCCCATCCTCAAAGACGGCTATTCTGTTAGACATTGTCAAGGCTTCAGACTGATCATGAGTCACATAAACCATAGTCACACCCAGATCTTCATGAATATGCTTGATTTCGTACTGCATCTCTTCGCGCAGATTTTTATCCAGTGCGCCGAGAGGCTCATCCATCAGCACCAGTTTTGGCTCAAAGACCAGGGCACGAGCAACCGCCACCCTTTGCTGCTGACCTCCGGAAAGCTGTGCCGGACGACGATTACCAAAATCGCCCAGACGAACCATTTCCAGTGCCCGTTTTACCTTAGTGCCAATCTCTGATTTAGGTACTCGACGAACCTGAAGCGGGAATGCAAGATTCTCAGCAACGGTCATATGAGGAAAAAGAGCGTAATTCTGAAAGACCATGCCGATATCCCGCTTATGGGGGGCGACATTGTTAATCGACTGACCATCCAGAATGATCTCGCCGTGGGTGGAGGACTCAAAACCTGCCAGCATCATCAAGCAGGTGGTTTTTCCGGAACCTGAAGGCCCCAGCATGGTGAGAAACTCACCGGTAGCAACATCTACATTGAAATTTTTAACAACCAAAATCTGGCCGTCATAACTTTTCTGTACATTGACAAATCGTACGAACTGGTCCGCATTACTGCCCATTGAGTGTCTGCCTCTTTACTTATTATTCTCTTTATTTGGCATTCTTATTATTCTTGTTTTCTAATATATTAAAAACATGAACTGGGTATTGATGTCCAGTGATTAGCTGATGAAAAATGTCGCCCCCCATAAAAAGGATGTAGCTTGCCAGCAATATCTTTTATCTGCCGTTCTTTATCTGTATCAATAGTCTCCTATCTTTTTGGTTTATATACAGACATTGGCGACTCTATCAGCGCGGGCCATTTGCTGGGCCAAATAAAAGCTTCGCGATTACGCCTGCTAACTGAAGGAGACGGCATTCATTAAACCGAAAAACATGTCGCTTTGGGACAACCGATTTCTAACATGACGCATATAGGCATCAGACCGTCGCTGCTGGATAGAAAGAATTCTATCAAAAACTCATCTTTGCCCGTATTTACAGCCTCTTTTTTATGCCATCCCAGGCTCAGCCAACAGCATAGTTGAATACATATAGGATATAGGACTGTTATTAAACTAATAACAGGATATTTGCCTGTAGACAGACAAAAAACAAAATAAACTGTGGCTTCAGTGTCTGTGTTTGGTCAGAAACCTTAGAAAGTCTTTTTCAGGAAGCGGCTTACTCAAGCAATACCCTTGAGCCTGACAACAGCCTTCAGCCTTCAAAAATGCCAACTGCTCTTCATTTTCCACGCCTTCCGCAACAACAGTAAGTCCCAGACTGCGCCCCAAGGCAATAACAGCACGAATAATGGCACGATCACTGTCATTCAGATGCAATTCAGAAACAAAAGAACGATCAATCTTAAGTTTATCCACATGCAGCTGCTTTAAATAACTTAAAGAAGAATAACCGGTTCCAAAGTCATCTATTGCAATGCTAACGCCCATTTCCTGTAACTGTTTCAGTTCCTTGACAGACATCTCCGGCTCTTCCATCAATACACTTTCTGTCAACTCCAGTTCCAATACCCTGGGGTCACACCCCGTTTCACGAAGCAATCCGGGCACAAATTTTCCCAGTGAACGCCGATGAATTTGAATACCTGAGACATTAACTGCCAACTTTTTTAAAGACACTCCTTGATCTTTCCATGCTGCAATACGTTCACAGGCTTCTCGCAATACCCAGGCTCCAATTTGTTCAATCTGCCCACTGGATTCAGCATAAGAAATAAACTGCCCTGGACAGACGACCCCTTGCTCAGGATGTTGCCAGCGCAATAGGGCTTCAGCCCCGATAACGACACCGGTTGCCACATCAATCTGTGGTTGGTAATAAAGTACAAATTGCTGTTTTTCGATGGCTTCCCTTAAGGCTTCTCCCAATGCAACCCGACTGGTTACCGCTTCAGTCATTGATGGAACATAAAAGCAATATCCGTTTTTTCCTTTTCCTTTTATTTCATACATCGCCGAATCGGCATTACGCAACAGAATTTCTGTATCAAGACCATCTTCCGGATATAAACTGATTCCGATACTTGCATAGACATAGACTTCGTTATGTCCCAGTTTTATCGGTTTCTCAAAAACACTGAGCACTTTCTGCGCAATTCTTTCAGCAGCCTGTCGTTTATGCAGCACCCCGGTTGTAATGGTAAACTCGTCCCCACCGAGACGAGCGACCTTGTCGTCCTGACGAACAGCGGCAATGAGTCGATCAGAAACAACACAGAGCACTTCATCACCGGCAGAGTGACCTAAGGTGTCATTAATTTCTTTAAAGTTATCCAGGTCAATAAATAGCAAAGCCAGTTTTGCCTTTTGCTGGTGAGCGAGCTGAATCATCTCTTCAAGGTGACTGGCTCCATGAAGTCGATTAGGCAATGCGGTCAAGTGATCATAGAAAGCCCTTTGACGAAGCTCTTCCGCCTGGTTATTCAACCCGACCACCATATCATTTGCTCCGCGTGCCAAGGACTTGAACTCGTTGAAAAAAACAGCGCTTTCATCAATCGGTACCCGATGGTCAACAGAATGGTTAAATGCCCTCTGGAATAAACGGAAGTTGAGTGCAAGCTTACGGCCGATCAGAAAGATTGCGAACGAGATCGCAACCAACGCGATTACAATTAACACCAGAGCCCCCGATATTCGAGCTCTAAGCTGCTGCGCCAAGCGTTCTCTGTTGGAGTCTATTTCCTGTTCAATCGTATCTAGATAGGTTCCTGTTCCGATAAAAATATCCCATTCATCCATTCCAAGAACAAAAGCCAGTTTTTCCGCCTCGGTGCCATTGGGTTTTAGCCATACATATCGATTGAACCCACCTCCGGGGTTTTCTTGTGCAAGACGCGCATTCTCCTGAACGACCTTTTTCCCGCGCACATCTTCCGCATCCCAGATATTTCGGCTACCGCCATAATATTTACCATTCGTTACAAACAGATCACCCAGATAGGAGTTGATAAAAAAGTAGCCTTCTCCATCCGAACCGTAGCTAATCTCAGCGATATCCTTGAATATTTCCTGCTGTAAATTTTCCTCAAAAGGTTCCAGATAATCACCGGTTCCAATAAACCAGCCTAAGGGTTTAAAGGTATTGATATAACTATATTTTTTATACAGACGGCTGACATCACCAGGCTGGTACCAACGATAATTGATAAATCCTTTCCCTTCGGTTTCAGCGAGGTCCACAAGGTCCGCAACGATCTTAATCCCATTAGGGCCAAAAACTTCCTGCGGATACTTCCCTTCATTTTCCGGCTTTAGCGGATACAAAACAGTCCTGCCATCAAGGCTGTTAATAAAGTAGTAACCCCGCCCCTGATTAAAACGCTGATGACGGAGCGCCTCCAGAATCAGCTCACTAATCTGCTGATTCGTCAGACGGTCCTTATTTTTCTGGTATATGCCAGTGGCAATCCCATGAGCCTCTTCCGTCCGACGTTTCAGCTGTGCCTTTAACAAGGCTTCAGCTTTCTCTTTTTCCCGCAGCAGATAATCTCGGACACGAACCACTTCTTCCCTCAAGCGGGACTTCTGACTCTCCAGATAGCTTTCCACAAACTTTTTATTGGCCTTATCCTGCGCATCAAATTCCGCGTGAATCCAGAATCCACCTATCCCTATCAGCGCCACCAGAAAAAGGGCACACATTTGTTTCAGGATTGAGTAGGTTACGCTGTGCTTCATAGTAAAAACGTACGCTCAAGGCTGGATGTGACAGGTAGGCGTAATGCACGTTCAGCAACTTAACTATAGACCGATATGTAGTCTTTTTAGCTAAAGAACCTATGAACAAGTCCAGCAGCTTGCTCCCATTGACGCTGACGCTAAGACCCGCTTGTTAACAATTTCCGGCAAAAACCTGAAATATACGGAATTCTCAGAAATTGATCGTCTATACTCCACTAACTCCGTGATTTTTATAATTTTTAGCAAATACAGTGATTCAAAAAGAACAGTCAAGCAATTCAACGATACAGGATCATAACAATGAAATGGCCTTGGGTTATTTTCTGTTTGACGCTGCTACTAAGCAGGGAAAGCCGGGCAGAAGAGTCTTACAAAATAGGATTAGCGGTGGGATCAGGTTACCCGGAAAGCGTTAAGGGGTTTAAAGAAGGATTGTCAGCCGCAGGGCTGACAGAGGGAAAAAATGTTCAGTTTTTGTACGGAAAAAAAGGGATCGACAAGAATCTGCAACGAACCGTTGCAGAACAGTTTAAAAAAGCAAAGGCTGATCTCGTATACTCACTGACCACATCGGGGACAGCTATCGTCAAGGAGGTCATTCCTCCGCAAACCCCTATTGTTTTTTCAATCGTAACCTACCCTGCCGACTCAGGACTGATCGAATCATTCGAATATTCGGGGAACAATCTGGTTGGCACTAGCAACTATGTTCCGACAAGCCATTACCTTTCTGTCGCACAACTATTACTGCCAAATATATCAACTGTTGCTATTTTTCACCGTAAAGGTGAGCCAAACTCCAAGGTCCAAACCGCCAATATGATTCGGCTGTTAAAACGCGCCGGAATCAAGGCGATTGATCGTGAACCGGAGAATCTGCAACAGGTTCGGGATATGGCTCAAGAACTTGTGGGGCATACTGACTTGTTTATGGCCACCTCTGACACCCTGATGCAGGGCGGTGGTGAAAGTGTGCTTATTGACATATCCATGGCCAGCAAAATTCCTATTCTAAGCGCCAACAAGTCGGGGATTGAGCAGGGCTCTACCTTCGGGCCCGTTGTCGATTTCTATACCCTTGGGAAAATGGCGGGTGATAAGGCGGCACAAATTCTGATCGAAAATATCCCACCTGCAAAGCTTGAAACGGAGTTACAGGATCCTCCCATTTACCTGGTTAACCGACAAAGCCTGGATAAGCTGGGCATCCAAATCTCGACAAAAACGGCAAACCAGGTACAGTGGACCCAATGACAGGATCGCTTTTTCAGCTCCCCCACACCAGCGTGGCTCCTAATGAAACTGATACCTAAAGTCGTTTTGACCGGGCTCCTCTGCGTCTCCCTGATCATCGGGGGAATGGGCTATTTTGCACTAACCCAGGTTTCAAGGAATACACTGGAAGCAGTATCACATCAGCTGGATGGTAACGTAGAACTTGGCGCGTCCATGATTCAGGCCAAAAGTGCCGACTTGGAGAAAATCACTCAGATTGTCGCTAAAAACCGGTCGATCGCAAAAGCACTTTATTTGCTTGAAAGTCGCGGAATAAACCAAATCCTGAATGATGTTCCAAGTATCTATCCTTTTATTAATTATGTCATGGTTGCGTCCCCCGATGGCAGCGTTTTTGCAGCAAGTACTCTGGACGGGAACCACAAAAAAATTCATAGCGAACAGCTGCTGCTTGAGGATCTACGCAACAATCCGATGCTAAAAGAACCGCAGCAAAGTCATGTCGGCATCGGTACTCCAGGAGTCGACCCATTCCTTCCAATCATAGGTCTTGAACGTAATTTAACTCAATGGTTTACAGCACCGATCAGAAGAAAGGGAAAAACAATTGGCTGGGTCATCGTGTCCTTCGACTGGCAGGATTCTCAGTCAACAGAACTGACCAACGCGGTAGAAGAACTTTCATCCAGTGGAAATCCAATATCCACAGCTCTGTTAGTTGATTCCAACGCTCGGATTCTAGCCAGTCACAGCAAGCAGAGCGCTGCTTCTTCTGGAGAGTTTGACCCTGGCAAACTATTTCAACCGACACAGAATATATTGTGGCGAACCAAATCTTTATCGTTTGGCGAAAAGATTATTGACATCGTTATTATCAGCGATCGAGAAGAAGTCTTTCTTCCATTAAACCAGCTCTCACAAAAAATAATCATTGCCGCAATCATTAGCGGATTTTTACTGGCTGTTATCCTGTTTTTTCTGCTACGTCATCTTCTGTTGAAGAGAATAGACCTGCTGCACAAAAGCTCTGACATTATCGGCGCAGGCGAATTGGATTATCGAATAGCCGACCTTGGCAATGATGAAATAGGTTCATTGGCAAAGGCCATTAACACAATGGCCGGTAACCTGGAGAATACCACGACTTCAATAGCTCACCTGGATACTGAGGTCAGTGAGCGCAAGCAGGCTGAAAACTGGTTAAAGCTCGTGCTGGAATCAACACCCAACGGTCTGTTATTGGTCAATAGTAGCGGCACTATAGAGATGCTTAATGCCGCGATCGAAAACCAATTTGGCTATTCGCGGGAAGAGTTACAAGGCCAGACGGTGGATCAGTTACTCCCGGCTTACGCCAAATCAGATCACGTCGACAAGATGAAAAGCTATTTCAATGCCCCCAGCCGCAGGGCCATGGGTGGAAATACAGAGCTTCGTGGCATTAGAAAAGATGGTTCCGTTATTGCTGTTGAAATAGGCTTGAGCCCATTGCCAAGCACTCATGGAATGAAAGTGCTGGCCAGTATCATAGACGTCACTGAACGATTAAATTCTGAAAAAGCGATCAAAGAAACAAAAGAGCGGCTTGAGCAGGTAATTCACAGTACAGGAGTGGGTATTTGGGACTGGAATATCCCCGACGGCACTGTGATATTTAATAACCGTTGGGCTGAAATAACCGGATACACTCTGGAAGAACTGGCTCCCATCAGCATAAAAACCTGGGAAGTGCTCGCCCACCCGGACGATCTGAAAGTTTCAGCACAACTTCTTGAAGAGCACTTCAGCGGCAAAACATCAAGCTACGTTTGTGAAGCTCGGATGAAACACAAACTCGGCTATTGGGTATGGGTACTGGATACCGGGCAAGTTGTCGAAAGGGATACTGATGGCAGTCCTGTCCGAATGATTGGAACCCACCTTGATATCACTCAACGTAAACACTATGAAGAAGCGCAGCAAAAAAGCGAACGCCAATTCATGGAATTATTTCATGCTTCCGACGATGCAATGCTACTGATTGATGAAGAGAAATTCATTAATTGCAATAGCGCTGCTGCTGCCCTGCTCGGCTTTGAAAGCCAAGAGCTGTTACTGAGTACTCCTCCGGCGGCACTCTGTCCTCAGATTCAGCCAGACGGACAACAAAGTAAGATCAAACTAAAAGAAATGATAGTCACCGCTTTGGAAAGGGGGGCGAGCCGATTTGAGCTTGTCTATCAGAAAACAGACGGAGAACTTCTCCCGGTAGACGTATCCTTGGCCCTGACACCGATATCCATTCAAGGCAAGGAAGTATTGCACTGCATATGGAGAGACCTGACGCCAATCAAAGAAGCCGAAAAAGCCCTGATTCTTGCCAAGGAAGAAGCCGATGCGGCCAGTCAGGCGAAAAGCGACTTCCTGGCCAATATGAGCCATGAAATCCGAACCCCGTTGAACGGCGTTATTGGAATGACGGGACTATTGATTGATACCAAACTTGACCGCGAGCAGCGCCATTATGCAGAAACGGTTCATGTCAGTGCGGAAGCATTACTGACGCTGATAAATGACATTCTTGATTTTTCCAAAATAGAAGCGGGGAAACTGGATCTTGAAGAAATAGACTTCAGTCTTGGTTTAATGCTTGATGAGCTGGCATCCCTGATGGCCATAAGAGCACAGGAAAAAGATCTGGAGTTTATCTATTCGATACAGCCTGAAGTACCCGACAGATTAAGAGGGGACCCCGGTCGACTTCGGCAAATCCTCCTCAATCTGCTGGGAAATGCAATCAAATTTACCGAATCTGGTGAGATTGAGTTATCGACCCAGTTGGATTTCATCTCGGAAGGGAAAGCTCAGGTTCGATTCCAGGTAAGAGATACCGGGCAAGGAATACCCAAAGAAGATCACCAGCGTTTATTTGATCGATTTGAGCAGCAAGACGGATCAACCACTCGACGCCATGGTGGGACTGGACTGGGACTGGCCATCTGCAAACAGCTGACAGAGCTGATGGGGGGGGAATTTGGGGTCAGCAGCACGGTTGGGGTTGGTTCTGAGTTCTGGTTCACTATCAATATGGGCGTGGGTAAAGCACTCCCGACAAGATCAGTATTACATAAGCTGGCTGGGTTATCGGTACTGATTGTCGATGACAATTTAACTAATCTGGAAGTCCTGTCAGGGCAACTGAGGGCCCAGGGTATCAAGGTCACCTCCGCCAGCAGTGGAGCGGAAGCACTCGCCTGCATGCGACAGGCTTACGCTGAAGGAGTTCCCTATCCGCTGGCAATTCTGGACATGCTAATGCCACAAATGGATGGTGAAGAGCTTAGTCAGATAATTTCAGCCGATAAAACCTTGAATACGACCAAACTCATCCTGCTAAGCTCATCGGCAAGGCGAGGCGATGCAAAGCAGACTACTTCTTCCGGGTTTTCCGCCTTTTTAGCTAAACCCGTCCGTCAATCTGATCTCTACGATACTTTGGCAACGGTATATTTTGGTGAAGATACAGAAACTGAATCCCCTGAAACGATAGATCAAATTATGCAAAAGAGGGGCAACAACGAGAGAATACTGCTGGTCGAAGACAATCTGACGAATCAGCTGGTGGCAAAAAGTATCGCTGGTAAGTTAGGTTATCGAATAGAAGTGGCAAACAATGGCCAGGAGGCCATAAAGCTGTTATCTGACAACCTCTATGACCTGGTCTTAATGGATATTCAGATGCCAGTTTTAGATGGCTATCAAACAACTGCAGTTATCCGTGATCCAACGTCCGGTGTGCTTAATCACAAGATTCCAATTATCGCAATGACCGCCCACGCAATGCAGGGAGATCGTGATAAGTGCCTTAATGCCGGTATGGACGACTACCTGACCAAACCGATCAGGCCACAGGAACTATCAGACTCCTTTGAGCGCTGGCTATCACTGACGCAAACAATTGAGAACATGGAAATCGAGGCAAGTGATGATGCCCTTGTCGTTTTTGACCATCAACAGCTACGCAACCGACTGATGAATGATGATGATCTGTTCAGAGAAGTAATCAATTCCTATCTCGGTGATCTACCACAGCAAATAAGTGATCTGGAATCCTATATTTCAGCGGGAGATCCAGCAAACATTATTGATCAGGCCCACAAGATAAAGGGATCTTCTTCAAACGTCGGGGGAATAGCCCTCAGTGCAGTAGCCGATGAACTGGAACAAGCGGCCAAGACAGGGGAGCTATCTCAAGCCTGCGATCTTTTGGATCAGGTGAAAGCCCAGCAATCTCGGTTAAGAAACGCCATGGAGGAGCTGATAAATTGAAGATTCTAATTGCTGAAGACGATGTAACGTCCCTGTATATGCTTAGAGCAGTCACTAACAAGTGGGGCTATGATCCTGTTACTGTTGAAGATGGAGGTGCTGCCTGGAAAGCATTACAGGATCCCGAAGCTCCACGCCTGCTGATTTTGGATTGGAAAATGCCAATAATGGACGGTATTGAGCTATGCAAAGCGATCCGACAGCAAGAAACCAGTGATCCTCCTTACATCATTCTACTGACGGCTCAACGTGAAACCCATGACCTCGTCGAGGGCCTGGAAAGTGGCGCTAACGATTACGTTGTCAAACCCTTCGACAATGCCGAATTAAAAGCCAGGCTTCAGGTCGGTAGACGAATGCTTGCGCTACAAGAAGAATTGAACGCGACAAAAACACAACTGATTCATCAGGCAACTCATGATTCAATGCTGGGAATTTATAATCGAGGAGCCATTATCAATGCAATTGAAGAAGATATAGAAAGAGCCAGCCGAACCGGACAAGTGCTCACCATAGGCATGTTGGATCTGGATCACTTCAAACAGATCAATGATCAGTTTGGCCACCTGGCGGGGGATGAAGTACTTTGCGAGTTTTGCCGCCGGGTGGAGAACAGCATCAGGCCCTATGACCATTTTGGTCGTTATGGCGGGGAAGAGTTTATAATTTCATCAAATACAGGAGCACGGGACGCAATAGAGCTGTTTGAACGCATCCGATCTAACATTGTAGACCAACCCTTTATCTATCAAGGACAAACTATCCCAGTCACAACAAGTACAGGTTTGACCTATTTTCAACAAGAAAAAAATCTGACGACCCTGTTGGCCGAAGCAGACGCCGCCCTGTATTCTGCAAAACAAAGCGGTCGTAATTGTGTCCGGATTTACGAGCAGTTAACTAATAGCCAGATCTGAAAAGACAAAAAGCTGAAAAGGCAAAAAGATGAAAAGGCAGGTTGCAGCGGCAGCCGTCTTTTCATTTTTACTCATCTGCGACAGAACTTACGCAGGTGAACTATTCCAGAACCAAATAGAGAATTCCCATACCACGCTGAACCAGCAAAAGATTATTATCCTTTTTTACAAACCTGGAAAAATCATCAAGTGAATTTACCATATTCTGATTAACAGAAAGAATCACATCACCTTTTTGAATTCCAACTTTATCAATTGAGCTTTCCTTGACAACACTCTCGACCTGAACGCCGGGCTTATCTCCTGAGGCTTTAAGCACGGCACCGGCAAACTGCAGTCCCGTTTCTATTTCTTCAACAGGTTCAGGTTTAACAACAGCAATCACGGCCGTGGCTTGACGTTCGTTACCATTACGCAGATAAGCAATTTGCAACTCCTTATTAAGAGTCAGCACTCCCAGCCGGGAACGCAGATTTGCAACACTGCTGATACCTCGGCCGTTTATAGCCGTGATGATATCGCCAGAAATCACTCCCGCCTTTGCCGCCGCTGATTTAGGGGCCACACTGGTCACCACCACACCACTACGACCCGCTGGCACCTTAAAGGCTTTAATCAGAGCTGGGGTCAAATCCTGAATAGAAACACCTAGCGTTCCACGACTCACCTCACCATTTCTGGCCAGATGCATACTGATGGTTTTCGCCATATTGCTGGGAATGGCAAAACCAATTCCAACACTGCTGCCTGTTGGTGCCACGATAGCCGTATTAATTCCAACCAGTTCGCCCTTAAGGTTAATCAACGCACCACCCGAATTACCTGGATTGATCGAAGCATCTGTCTGGATAAAATTCTCATAGTTTTCGATCCCCAGCCCCGTACGGCCCAATCCACTGACAATACCACTGGTCACCGTTTGACCCAGGCCAAAAGGATTTCCGATTGCCACTACAAAATCTCCGACACGTAGCTGATCAGAATCCACCAAAAGCAGCCCTGTCAGTTTGTCTGCTTCAATTTTCAGCAATGCCAGATCAGCTCCTGGATCACTCCCGACCAGGAAAGCTTTGAATGTCCGACCGTCGATCAAAGAAACCCGGATATCATCAGCTCCGGCAATCACATGATGATTGCTCAGAATAAGCCCCTGTTTCGCATCAACAATCACACCCGACCCTGCACTGTTGGATCGCGTTGATGGCGAGTTATCTGTAGAACGTTGACTTTTAAAAGTATTAATATTCACCACCGCCGGAGCCACACGATCAATCAACGGCGCCAAACTCGGTAATGGCACACCCTGAGAATCCACAACCGGCAATGCAGCCAGGGCACCACTCGGTGATAGAGATAATGCTCCAGATAATACAAATAATGATACTGTCTGTAATAACTTGTTAAATAAACGCATGCGGATAAAATTCATAGTGCTTCCTAGCATTTGAAATGGAAACATAACCAGTCAAGATCTAATGATCATTTAAAAATACTGATTATTAGTCACTCATACTTGATTAGCGTTCCGAGGTCTAGAAGTAAAATAAACATCAATACTCTTTTTTTCGGTCAAGGTGAATATAAGCGATATATAAAAGATCAGTCGGAATTAGGATATAGTCATTCATCCAGAGTAAATACGAGTATACGTATAGTGACTGATCACATGACAAAGCGCATGGCTTATGTAGACAAAACCAATGGCAATTTAGTCGCAAGCCATGACGATAACGGCACCATTCGGCACACTGCTGTGAATAAGAATGCTCGTTCTGATATAAAAAAACAAAAACCCAGCGTCATTTGGTTAACCGGACTCTCTGGTGCCGGAAAATCAACGATTGCAAACCGAGTCGAGAAAAGACTTCATTCATTGGGATACCACACCTACCTGCTGGATGGTGACAATATACGACAAGGTCTGAATTGCGATCTTGGCTTCACAGATAATGACCGTAATGAAAATATTCGGCGGATTGCAGAAGTCAGTAAACTGATGGCTGATGCAGGCCTTATTGTGATTACAGCAGCAATATCTCCATTTCTCAGCCAAAGGCAGTTTTCAAGAGAGCTGATGGAAGCAGAAGAATTCATTGAAGTCTTTGTTGATACACCTCTCGAAGTGGCAGAGCAAAGAGACGTAAAAGGTTTATATAAAAAAGCCAGATGCGGTGAATTAAAAAACTTTACTGGTATAGACTCCCCCTATGAAGTACCGGTCAATCCCGAATGCACGATTAAAACTCTTGAAATGCCTGCTGATCAAGCAGCCGAGACAGTCGTCCAGCTATTAAAAAAGCGCAGGAGAATCTTGTAACTCACCTGTTACAGCCCCTGAAAATCAACCCTGCTGCCGCTTAGGCACTTCCCTCGAAAGCAGCCTGCAAGCCAGGCATCAACGTCAGGTATCAACGCCAGGCCAGAGGGACAAGGCCAAAGCCCTGTCCCCTGTTATTGACTTTATATGATCGCCAACTCTGTAGCCTGAGCGCCGCTGCTGTCGGTCACGCCCAGCAAGGTCAGTTCATCCCCCGCAGCCAGGAAGCGGTCGTGATACTCACGGGTGGCGGTGGTGGCGGTGACCCATAAATCCACCACCGAGTCCTGGGCTCCGG
>NZ_MIEQ01000062.1 GCF_001968815.1 Motiliproteus sp. MSK22-1
CGGGCAATGCCATTGGCATTGCCCGGTAGCTACGTTCGGACGGGATAACCGCTGAAAGCATCTAAGCGGGAAGCCCCCTTCAAGATGAGATCTCACTTGGACCTTGAGTCCACTAAAGAGCCGTTCAAGACCAGGACGTTGATAGGCTGGGTGTGTAAGCGTTGTGAGGCGTTGAGCTAACCAGTACTAATTGCTCGTGAGGCTTGACCATATAACACCAAAGCGGTGTTGATGATCGGCACAGACGTAGACACAAGTTGTAACGACCGGATATTGATAGATCGAGCGACAGAGAACGAACTTAAAGCAACATAGATCACAGATTCACGCTTTTTTTGCTTGGCGACCATAGCGATTTGGAACCACCTGAACCCATCCCGAACTCAGCAGTGAAACGGATCAGCGCCGATGGTAGTGTGGGGTTTCCCCATGTGAGAGTAGGTCATCGCCAAGCGCCTAACAGAGAAAGCCTCGTCCTGACGGACGGGGCTTTTTTTATGGCTGCGATTTAAGATTCCCTGAACCCATCCGCGCCCAATCTCAGAAAACCAGCAGTGAAACGGATCAGCGCTGTGGGGAGTGTGGGTTTCCCATGTATTCCAGCTTTGCTTATTCCTTGTCTAACTCTATGGCTCTTGTGTTACATGGCTACTTTGAAACCATAAATCAGATGATGGCCGATAGAGTAGATATAGTGCTGATATTTCCATACAAGTTATTATCAAGGCAGGTATCAGCTCTAGAATTGATGGAATAGTGGAAAGGTCACTTCCAGAAAGAAGGCTGATCATCAATCCAAGAAGTATAAAAAACAACTAAATATGAATATAACCAAAAGTAAACCACGGACCCAAATACGCCTCCGTTTTGCTTTTTCAGCACAAAGAACAATAAAGCAAAAAGTGAGAATATTTGTTAATAGCCCCTCAGATAGATGACCATTAGAAAGTATTTTAAATACATCTACTGCTACGTATACGAGTGAAATTATTGCAGAAGACCACAGTAGTAAATAGGCTCGTTTTATCGTTACTGGCAGATCAGACAATCCTTCGTTAAACATTAAAATTCCTTATATCCTAATTATTCGGTTGTTATTTGGAAGGTGTAAATCTTATCAGTTAAACTCAATTGTAAAGATTTTTATTTAATCTTTTGATTTGTATGGAAAATATCTATTATCATACTGTGTCTGAAATCGTCAAGATTATTCAGCAATTGGGATCTAATGGAAAGCTTGAGGGAGTTAGGGTTCATACCGTCCTGATATGAGCCCTTAGACGAGGTGGTTTGCGCGTCGCGTTTCCATGCTACCAAGCTGTCGTCCCTGTCAGCCATCAGTTCCCTCTGATAACCTCGCGAGCTAAGTATCCGTTTTTTATGGCCTCCGTTTATATAGGAATATTTCCTATTTTTAGCCTTATATTGGTATGCTTGCTCAATAACCAGCGATTATCAGGCTTAGAGCATATCTAGATATTAAGTATAAACGTGCCCCGCAAGTACGCGCTGCCATGCCGGTTGACATAACAGTTTGGAAATTGAGTTTCTATATTGATCCTTGTGTGGTCGATCGTCTATATCTTGAAAGGTGCAGCAGTTGGGATAAAGCGTGTCAGAACCTTCTTCAAATTAGAGGCTGAGAAGGCGGGGGAAAGTGAGAAATGGCCTCCCCGAGAGGACTCGAACCCCTATCTAAGCCTTAGGAGGGCCCTATTCTATCCGGTTGAACTACGGGGAGGCTGTGGGGCGGAATTTTACCGTTATAGCACAGCGAAGTCGATACTTAGTTTGTTGTTTTTCTGGAAGAAATATCAGGCTTTGCCTAGGGTATTTTGTGCGCTGTAATTCCCTTTAGCGCCGGTCTGATTGTATAGAGTGGTTTTTGTTGTGTGGCCTTGCAGGATGTTAAGCAGGCGGTCCATGCTTTTGCGGCTACGCATGACTATTTTCTCATTTCTCTCATTTAATGAAGCACAGTTCTTTAGTAGCTCAGCCAGTTTGTTCCATGCGTTGCTAATAGCTTTAGCCTGGTCTTTTGGAAGTGTTTCGAGAAATGAGTTAAAACCATCTTCATCAGCGGTATGACCCTGTGCATTGAGAAGCTGATTTCGGGCGTCTATATTTTCAGCAATCTTTAGAAGTAGAGTCTGTTTTTTTTTGATTGTGGACTGAAGCTGTTCAACAGAATGGGATTCTATTGCTTCTTTTTCATGCTCACAGAGGTTACAAAGGGCTGACAATTGCTTGCAGCCCTCATTAACTAGCTGAAAAAACTGCTTTGAAGTGGTGCTCATATAGTTGGAGCGATGCTCTTATAAATATTAGGGTTCTCGTACTAATACAGATAGCATTAAATATAAATAGTATCTTAGCCGTAAATCCGGCCTTCTAGATCCAGTATCTTAGTGGCCAAGCGTTCTGCATCCACGCCGTAACTGCCATCCTCGATCGCTTTTCTAATGCTCTCAACTCGTTCACTGTTAACATCAGGAAGCTGGCCGACCTGCTCTTCGAGCTTCTGTAATGATTGGGCTTCGTTACTGAACGTTACCGTTCCAGGTTGAGCCGCTTTATCAGACACTTCCTGCTGGTTTTTGCCCGAGTGTGATTGACCGGACCCTTCCAGTTTACTTCGTGTGCTAGTCGAAGGTGTCGATGACAAGCCTGTCAGATCGATCGCCATCACGATTTCCTCAATAAATATCCTACTAATGCCGCTGTGCTTTCAGTACTGCGCATTTTCTCTAAGTAGGTTCTCGGCCAATCCGCAAAGAACTTTAGAAAATTTATCCGACTTTAGCAATTACAGCCAAGTATATAGGAATCTGAAAGAAAATGCCTGTGTTGTCAGAATGGGAGCGTCGGCTGATCCATTTGTCTTTAATATTCAAGGGAGAAGGGACTTGTTTACTACTAGCGGCCAACACGAACTTGTCCTTTACCGATAACTCTGGCGCGAATTACTTTCCCAGAAGTTTTGTTTCTGACGTTGATTTGTTGGTCCTGCCGGCCGTCTTGCAACGCTATTCCTGCCACGCGAACAATCACTGAAGAGCCTTGCCCTGCGTTAATTATAACTTCATCATTTTTTCTAATCAGCAGAGGAGGGCTAAGTAGTCTTGGAGTGATAACCTGATCCTGCTGAATAGCCCTTTTTAGTTGATATCCTGATATTTGTTCGACAGAAGTATAGTACCCTGATCGAAGGTTGGATATTTCCGTTGTCAGTAAGTAAGTATTGGACTTACCCAGTATGCTGCCTTTAGGGAGTGCTTGCTTACCCACTGCAATTTTCCGATATATATTTATCGAGCCACTAAGATGTAAGCTCCAGCGTTTTGGATTCTGGCAGCTGGCTTTAATAGAAAATCTGCCGGGTTTCAGTAGGCGTGGTGTTCTGAGCAGTGGGGGTTCGGCACAAGTAGGGAATTTACTTCGAGAATTGAACGTGCTGAACTGGATCTTAACTTCATCGCCTTCCTGGATTTCTTCGGCAATCTGTTGTTCGATGAACCTTGTAGCCTGTTGCTTTAGTGATTCAACTTCTGCCAATGATTGACTTGTTGTCAGAAAAAAGGCCATAAAAAGAAGAATTTTGGTTTGCTTTAAACTACCCTTAATCACAGAAATACCCTATTCTCTGTGCCTTTGTGACGGTTGTATCTGGTCATGATAGACTAACCTTTATTACTGGAATTGTTAGCCTTATAGGCTGGTGGGTCTTACTGCTTTCTTAGGGTATTTAAATTCTTATACCTGCATAACGCAAGTGAACATATGGGAGCCGGGCATGGCTAGTGTCCTCGATAGTGTTAACCAGAGAACCCAATTGGTCGGTAAAAACCGGCTGGAGCTTCTACTGTTTCGCCTTGAAGGTAAACAGATTTATGGAGTTAATGTCTTTAAAGTCCGTGAAGTGATTCAGTGCCCTAAGCTCACGGCCATGCCAAAGCTTAAGGCCAGTGTAAAAGGTGTTGCGCACATTCGTGGGCAAGCAATCCCGGTGCTTGATCTGAGTGCTGCCATGGGACACCAGCCTATTAGTGATCTTGATACTGCTTTTGTCATTGTTACTGAATATAACAATCAGGTTTTGGGCTATCTTGTTCATAAAGTAGAGCGCATTATCAATACAAACTGGGAAGAGATTCATCCGCCACCTAGAGGTGCGGGAAAGGACAATTATCTGACTGCAGTTACTGATCTGAATGGTGAGCTGGTTGAAATTCTTGATGTTGAGAAGATTTTGGCTGAAGTAGCACCAAGCAATGAGGCTGTTGATCAGAAGCTGGTGGATGAAGTCAGAGATTCACAAAGTGAAGCCCACCATATTTTCATTGTTGATGATTCGATAGTGGCCCGTAAACAGTTGGAACGCTGTTTAAAAGAGTTGGATGTAGAGGTTACATCGAAGAAAAATGGTCAGGAGGCACTAGAGTACTTTCAAGGATTAGCCGATGAAGGCGTACGTATTGCAGATAAATTTTTGCTGATTATTTCCGATATTGAAATGCCAGAGATGGATGGTTACACCTTAACGGCATCAATTCGAGCGGATGATCGAATGTCGGATGCTTATATTATGTTACACACTTCTCTTAGTGGGGTTTTCAATCAGGCTATGGTAGAAAAAGTAGGGGCAGATGAATTTCTTGCTAAATTTCAGCCTGATGAATTGGCATCTCGTGTTATGGCACGGATTAGGTCCCATAAAAGTTAGTTTATTAGGCTTAATGTCCATGCGCCTGACGTACTCTTAGGAAGTTTAAATGACAATCAGCACCAGTACTAACACTAGGTCGCGAGTAACTATTTCGGCAACGGGATTCAAACTGTTTCGTGATTTTTTGGAAAATGCCTGCGGTATTCTATTAGGTGACAACAAAGAATATTTAGTGAGTAGTCGCTTGTCTGGAATCATGCATGAGCACCGATGTGAGACCTTGGATGAACTTGTTCAGCGTATGGGGCGACCGGGAGGTAACCGACTTAGTGAAACTGTAGTCGATGCGATGACAACAAATGAAACTTTATGGTTTCGTGATATCCATCCGTATAATATTCTACAGAATAAGTTGTTACCGGAAGTTGCAGAAAAACTGGGTAGCCAGCAGCTTAGGATATGGTCTGCAGCCTGTTCATCAGGGCAGGAGCCTTATTCCATCAGTATGATTATTGATGAGTTCAAGCGCTCAAAGCCCGGTCAATTGCGTGGCGGAGAACGCATAATTGCCACTGACATTTCATCAAGTGTGCTAAATCAAGCCCGTAAGGGAGAGTACGATACGTTGGCTTTGGGGCGCGGGCTGTCAAAAGACCGACTAGAGCGACATTTCTTAAAACAGAAAGATTCCGGTTGGAAAGTCAAACCGGATATTCAATCAAGGGTTGAGTTTCGGCCGTTGAATTTATTGGGTAGCTTTACGATGCTTGGTAAGTTCGATGTGGTTTTTTGCCGCAATGTCCTTATTTATTTCTCATCAGACTTAAAGCAAGAAATTCTTCGAAAGATCCATTCTTCTCTTAAACCTGGTGGTTATCTATTGCTGGGGGCTTCAGAATCTCTTGGGCATTTGACTGATCTTTATGAAATGGTCCACTGTAGCCCTGGGATCATCTACCGGGCCAAGTAATTTTGTAGTTCAAGGTGCACGTCCTTATAACTAACTGTGCAAAGAATACATGTAAAAGAAAAAAGGGCCGTTCTCGGTCCTTTTTTGTTGTTGATGTTTGTTTTCAGTAATTGGCTGTTTTGTGGTCGATGTTTGTTATCTCCAGTTTACAGCTGCCATCACAGCTCTTCTTGTTGCCGCTAGGTAGATATGAGCGGTAATCTCTTGCCGCTTTTTGTTGTCTGTTATATTGAATCTGTTTAAAAAAGCCTGTTAATAGGCTGGTTTCCTGTTTGGCACCATTGTTGCTTGGTTGTATGTAAATGGTGAAGAATCATGCAAATGAAGCGTTAACAAGACTTTTTGGATAAGCAGAACTGGAAATAACAATGGCAATATCCTTCGACAATGCATTGGGTATACATCAACAAGCGTTACTAGTGCGTGCGGAAAGGGCGGAAGTGCTTGCCAATAATATTATTAATGCGGATACACCAAATTATCAGGCGAGGGATTTGGATTTCAAGGCGATCCTGGCGGGGCAGCGTAGTGGCAGTTCGGTTCTTCCCATGGAGAAAACCAGCGCTAACCATCATGGTGGGATCATTAACCCTGAATATGCCGCCGATCTGATGTATCGAAACCCACTGCAGCCATCTATCGATGGGAATACAGTGGATGTCCAGACTGAGCAGGCAGAGTACGCTCGAAATGCTCTGGATTTCCAGACGAGTTTCACCCTGTTAAACAGAAAATTCACCGGCCTTCTTAAGGCGATTAAAGGCGAGTAATTGTTATGTCTTTGTCTAATATATTCAATATCGCCGGTTCAGGCATGAGTTCTCAGTCAATTAGGCTGAATACGGTCGCCAGCAATATGGCCAATGCTGAAAGTGTCAGCAGCAGTGCTGATGATACTTATCGTGCTCGTCAGCCAGTGTTTCAGCTGATTCAAGCGCAACAGGATGACCCTTTTGGTGCGGCACTGTCCTCATCAATGGCCGCCGGGCAAGGTGTTCAAGTTGTAGATATTGTTGAAAGTGAAGCTCCTTTGCGACAGCAGTATGAGCCAAATCATCCAATGGCTGATGAGAATGGGTACGTTTTTTATCCCAACGTTAATGTGGTTGAAGAAATGACCAACATGATCTCAGCATCACGCTCATTTCAGGTTAATGCAGATATTATGAATACAGCAAAAGAAATGATGCAGCGGGTATTGACGTTAGGGCAGAGCTAATTCTTCACTGGAAGCTATCTAGTGACAAGAGAAGAGCGGTCATTATAAAAGGCGTATAAGCTTTAAGAGAAAAGAGCTGGTGGGCAAAAGGGTTTAATAGAAAAGCTGAAAGTGTGGCACGAATAACATTGAAGATGAAACGCAGAAACCTGGATGGAGCGGCTTGTTGGCCGGTGACTGGATTCAGGGGAGGTGACAGATGGCCGACGTAAATGGTGTCAATAATCAGGGCAATGTCTACACGGATCTGAATAAGACCGAAGAGACCAAGAAAACTGATTCGCAGAGCGATATGTTTATGGAGTTGATGATTGCAAATTTGCGCAATCAGGATCCTACGAGCCCTGCTGAAACCAGTGAGTTTATGAATCAGATTTCTGACATGACAATGGTTGAGGGGATTACCAATCTTAATACCTCCATGGAGAGTCTGACTAGCTCGCTGCTTTCAAGTCAAACAGCTTTGCAAGCTTCTTCAATGGTTGGTCAGAAAGTGTATGTCGAGTCTGATCAAGCTCGAGCTGATAGTACATCTGGAATTATTGATGGTGTTGTCGAATTAGAAACTAGCGCCTCCGATGTTCAGGTATCTGTTTTTGACGATGTGGGTAGTCTTGTCGGGCAGTTTTCCTTAGGTGCTCAAGCCAAAGGTGATGCTAATTTCGATTGGCAGCTTGAGGAAGGAATGAAGCTTGGAGGTTATCGGATTGAAGCGACTGCTACCATCGATGGTGAGCCTACTTCAGTACCTGTTTTTGTCGGAATGAATGTGAATAGTGTAACCCTGGGCCAGAATGGCGTGGGTATGAAAGTTAATGTTGATGGTGGCTCTGTGTCACTGGACGAAATTAAGCAGATAGGTCAATGAGGTGTAACCATGGCATTTAATACTGCAATCACGGGCCTAAAGGCATCGACCATTGAATTGGACGTTACCGGTAACAATATCGCTAACGCCAGTACGGTTGGATTTAAGTCGGGGCGTACTGAGTTTGCCGACATTTTTACCACGGTTGTTGTTGGTGCCGGTAGTAGTAATAACCCAGGTGCGGGTGTAATCGTTTCAGATATCGCGCAAGACTTTACCGCTGGTACTATCGAATTTACTAACAACAATCTTGATTTGGCGATTGACGGTAGCGGTTTCTTCCAGCTTGATGATGGTCAGGGAGGGACTACTTATACTAGGGCTGGTGGCTTTGAGCTTGATAAAGATGGCAAAGTGGTTTCTAAAAATGGTAAATTTTTGCAGGGATTTGGTCTAGATGCTGCCGGAAATATGCAGCCTCTGGGAGATTTGGTAGTATCCGAAAAGGAGAACGATCCCAAGGCTACAGAAAATATCTCTCTATCGGTCAATATTGATTCGCGGTCTGATGCAACAGCCTTATTAAGGCCTTATGATACTGATGATTCAGGAACTTTTACCTTTAGTACTACAACACGTTCATTTGATAGCCTGGGTAATGAAAACACAATAAAATTTGACTTTATAGAACAACCCCCGTTTCGTGAACGACAGACATTGTCACTTTCCACTACCACTGCGGCAGGAAACATTGAAGTTGGTGGGGTGGTTGTTGCACTAGCCAACGGTGATACTCCTGCCGTTATTGCAGGCAAGGTTATTGCGGAGGCGGCCAATATTATGCAACGCGATCCACGCATCGCGTCGATTACTGCAGATCCTACTAATGCGGATAACATATTAATTACCTATAAAGCATCTGCTGCTGATGTTGAAGAAATTGTTGTTTCTGATGTTGGTTCTACAGGAACGGTGGCTACCAATTTTTCTAATCCAGATCTCATTGCCAATGAAGTACAAGCTGTTGAGGTGGCCACTCCAACGGGTGCCGCGCAGATATTTTTTGGCGGTGTTGCTATTGATGTTAGTAACGCAACCGTGCCGCCGGATACTTCTACCGATGTTGTAACGAGAATCGTAGCAAATCAAACCGCTATTATCGAAGCGAATCCAACAATTGATAGCTTAACAGCTGACCTGCTTTCTACACCGCCGAGAGTCCTGATTACTTACAAGCCCGAAGAGGGTAATGTCGCGGAGTTGGTCATTGATGAAAATGGTACAGGGGCATTCGCTGCTGCGACAACTGCGACTATCGTGGAGAATGGTGATGACACGTACCAGGGAGTTTACCAAGTTTACGGCTATTTAAATGGAACGGAGTTGTTGGATATCGGCAAGCAAGTACCAGCTGGAGCAACCGGTAGTACTACTACACCTATTGCAACAGAGCCCGGTCCTATATTATTGAGATTCAGTACAGTCGATGGAACCCTTACTTCGGTAAATAATACCGTTGTTAGCGGTGCCGGAACGGCTCCAAAGATAATTTTGACGGGAGCAGATCCTGCGGATCCCTCTAACTTGGTTGAAATGGATATCACAGGTACTACCCAGTTCGCTTCAGAGTCCATTGTTAAGCAATCAACTCAGGATGGTTTTGCCAAAGGTGACCTTATCGGGGTGACCTTTGCCGCTAACGGTACTATGGTAGCCAGTTTCAGTAATGGTCAAAACAGTAGTTTGGGTATTGTTGCATTGGCGACTTTTGAGAACATGTCGGGTTTGCAATCTGTTGGTGATACCGAATGGGCGGCTACTTTGGACTCTGGTCAGGCTATTCTTAACCCTCCGGGTACAGGCTTGAATGGGGCTCTTCGTTCTTCTGCTTTAGAGCAGTCTAACGTTGATTTGTCAGAAGAGCTGGTTGCTTTGATTGAAGCTCAGCGAAACTTCCAGGCAAACTCGAAGACTCTACAGACGGAAAATGCAGTAACTCAGACTATTCTGCAAATCAGCTAAACCTATACAGGTTATCTACTAGTCAGATAGCGATACCTTAAAAGCACGCCTCGAATTAGATTCGGTGCGTGCTTTTCCGTGTCCGCTAAAAACTGGCATTACCTTTGCATTTGCTCTTGTATTGAGTGGGATTCTGAAGATCTATCAACTAGTGACTTTGAATTCCAGTTTTGGCACCAATCGGTGCCCTTTGCAGGGAGTAACCATGGACAATCTTCTTTATTTGTCGATGACAGGAGCCAAAGAAACAATGTTGGCTCAGGCGTCTCATGCCAATAACCTGGCTAATGCCAGGACAACGGGCTTCAAAGCTGATCTGGCTCAGGCCCGTGCTATGCAAGTCCTAGGCCCCGGCCATGAGAGCCGTGTCTATGCCATGACGGAGCGTCCGGCAACTGATCAGACTGCTGGAGCGCTTAATCATACGGGGCGGGATTTGGATGTTGCTGTGCAGGGGCAAGGCTGGTTAGCCGTTCAAAGCCCCGATGGTACGGAAGCATATACGCGAGCTGGAGAACTGCAGATTTCCGCAACAGGGCAGTTGTTGACTGGCAGTGGCTTGCCGCTTCTTGGTGATGGTGGACCCATCGAGTTGCCGCCGGCGGCAAATATCGACATAGGTCAGGACGGAACGATCAGTGTTTTGACTCTAGAAGGCGAGCTGGCAGTGGCTGGCCGAATAAAATTGGTTAACCCTGATCCTCAAGGGCTTGTAAAAGGCGCTGATGGATTAATGCGTACAAAAGCTGGTGAGGAGGCTCCCTTGGATCCTGAAGTACAGCTGGAATCTGGCTATTTGGAAACAAGCAATGTTAATGCAGTTAATGAATTGACATCGATGCTGGATTTAGCCCGTCGCTTTGAGATGAATATCAAGATGATGCAGAACGCCCAGGAAAATTCCGAAGCGTCGGCACGTATATTGCAAAATCTTGGTTAGGGTTAGCTAAACGCATACCTATATTAATAAGGCGAGCGGAATTATCGACTGTATTACCGCGTAGCAGGTGAATTGGGAGTTACTTTGTGAACAGCGCTCTATTTATTGCAAAAACGGGATTAAGTGCACAGGAAACAGCTTTGCAGGTAGTATCGAATAACCTGGCAAACGTTAATACAGATGGCTTCAAGCGTGATCGCGCTGTATTTGAAGATCTCTTATATCAGGTTCAGCGACAACCAGGAGCTCAATCCTCCGATAGTACTGAATTACCTTCTGGGTTTCAGCTCGGGAATGGAGTCAAAATAGTCGGTACTCAAAAATTGCATACCCAAGGTGGCTTCAAGGTTACCGAACAGGAACTAGACGTAGCTATCGAAGGTAAAGGTTTTTTCCAGGTGACTTTGCCTGATGGTAGTTCCGGTTATACGAGAAACGGAAACTTTCAACTGAACAGTATCGGCCAAATGGTTACTTCTGAAGGTTATGAGCTACAGGGGGTGACTCCAATTCCATCTGATGCTTTGAATTTGACTATATCGAGGCAGGGAGAGGTTACTTACGGTCAGCCAGGAAGTACTACTTTACTGTCAGCAGGTACTATTTCCATGGCCAATTTTATAAACCCAGCAGGGCTGCAAGCTTTAGGAGGGAATGTTTTTATTGAGACTCCAGCAAGTGGTGCTCCGGTAGTCGGAGCACCTAGAGATGAAGGGATTGGCGGCACTATTCAAGGTGCGTTGGAAACCTCTAATGTAAATTCTGTAGAAGAGCTGGTTGATATGATAACCGTTCAGCGAGCTTTCGAAATGAATTCAAAAGTGATCTCAACAGCTGACCAAATGTTGTCCTTCGTAACGCAGCAGCTTTAAGCGTTAGCCGCAGTGAATGAATAGCATATAAAGTTTGAAAAGTAATAAGGGCTAATAGGTACAGAGTGATGAACAGCATAAAACAAGTTTTGCTACTTATCGCATGTGGATGGTTAGTGGGTTGTGTAAATAATCCGCCGAAACCAGATAGTCCTTATTATTCGCCAGTCCCTCCTGCTGCAATGGTGGCTCCCAGAGTTAACAATGGAGCTATCTATCAGGCTGGAAACGCTATTTCTTATTATGAAGATGATAAGGCCCGTCGAGTGGGTGATATTCTAACAATCGTTTTGACTGAAAATACTTCTGCATCCAAGTCGGCTGATAATGAACTGAAAAAAGAAAGTTCAATCACTATCGCACAACCTACCTTATTGGGTGAGGATCTAGAGATATTTGGTAAGCCTTTGTCTGGCTCTTTAGATGGAGGAACTCGTGATTTCACCGGTGAAAGCGAAGCTACTCAGAAGAATAGCTTGAGCGGAAACATTACTGTTACGGTAGCTAATGTGTTACCCAACGGCATTATGCAGGTAAGGGGGGAGAAATGGATGACGTTGACCAGCGGTGAGGAATATATCCGTATTAGCGGTTTAGTCAGACCACGAGATATTTCAGCCAGTAATACGGTCGAATCCACCAAGCTGGCTGACGCACGAATTACTTACAGCGGGACTGGTGAGTTCCATGATGCAAATGTCATGGGTTGGCTATCCAAGTTCTTCTTTAGCCCTCTTTGGCCACTGTAATGGAGACGCGTTATGTCTATTTATAGGATACAGTTAGTGACCTCTGTTCTTAAGCTTCAAGCAAAGTTGATGTTAGTGGCTCTACTGTTAACTTTGAGTTTTACTGCCTCTGCTGAACGGCTGAAAGACATATCTTCCGTTGCTGGTGTGCGTGTTAACCAATTGGTTGGTTACGGTCTGGTGGTTGGTTTAAGTGGCACAGGCGACAAAGGTGGATTTACCTCTCAGACCTTCAAGAACATGCTGGGCCAGTTTGGTGTGACATTGCCTACCGGTGTTAATCCACAGTCCAAAAATATTGCTGCAGTATCGATTCATGCTGAACTTCCACCCTTTGCCAAGCCAGGACAAAAACTTGATATCACTATTTCATCTATAGGGGATGCTTCGAGTCTAAGGGGAGGGAGTCTTATCCTGGCTCCTTTGAAAGGAGCAGATGGGCAGGTTTATGCGATTGCACAGGGTAATTTGGTTGTCGGTGGTCTTGGGGTACAGGGAGCTGACGGCTCAAAAATAACCATAAATGTTCCTAGTGTTGGTCGTATTCCAAGTGGTGCGACAGTGGAGCGTGCGGTGCCTTCTCCTTTTGCAACTGGCGACCACCTCGTGATGAACTTAAATCAGCCCGATTTTACTACTTCGCGTCGTGTAGCTGAGCGTATTAATGCTCTGTTAGGACCTGATATTGCTACCTCCGTAGATGCTACGTCTATTCGTATCCGTGCACCAAGGGATGCGGGGCAGCGAGTAACTTATATGTCGGTGCTTGAAAATCTGGAAGTGATACCCGCAGAAGAAACTGCCAAGGTCATTATTAACTCTCGTACTGGAACAATTATTATCGGTCAGAATGTACGTGTATCTCCGGTAGCAATTACCCATGGCGGTTTGACAGTGTCTATTCTTGAGGATGTAGCTGCAAGTCAACCGGGCGCCTTGTCTGGTGGCACTACTGTGGTAGCACCGCGCTCAGGAATTGAAGTTGATGCTGATAGCGGGCACATGTTTGCTTTTGCTCCCGGTGCCTCTCTTAACGATATAGTTGAAGCCGTTAATAACGTTGGGGTGGCCCCTGGGGATTTGATGGCGATTCTGGAAGCGCTTAAACAGGCGGGCGCTCTTAAAGCAGAACTTGTTGTTATTTAATCGCGCAGATCTGTTGTTTATTGGTATGTGTTTTTTAGTGGATTATCAGAGTAGTGGATGGAGGGCTTTAAGATGGTAGATAAAGATCTTTCATTCAGGTCCTACACAGATTTTCAGGGACTTAACTCGTTAAAGCTGGATGCCAAGCGAAACGATAAAGATCCAGAAACCTTAGAAGCTGTTGCTAAGCAGTTTGAATCATTATTTTTAAATATGCTGATGAAAAACATGCGAAAGGCCAATGAAACCTTTGCTAAAGATAGCTATTTCAACAGCAATCAAACCAAGTTTTATCAGGATATGCTGGATCAACAACTCAGTTTAACTCTATCTGAAGGCAAGGGGTTTGGCTTAAGTGAGGTGATGATTCGACAGCTTAGTCCTAAGTCTTCGCTGGATAGTGTGGCGACGACAGATGCGTTGTCCAAAAAGGAAGGCTCTTCCAATAGCGCTGAATTGCAGCGACGACAGTTTGATCAGATATTAGAGCAAAGTGCCCGTGCTGCGATTCAGGCAATTGCTAAGCAAGAGAATACAGACAGCACCGCGGAATCTGAAACAAAAGATGGAGTAGCAGCACCGGCGTTACCGGAGCTAAAGCCTGGAGATTTTGTCGATGTTGTGAAGTCTGTTGAGGCTAGGTTGGCGCAGCGTGTTGGTGCTGTAAAAGGGACAGTAGGTGTTGGAAATGAACCGGTTGTTGCGGGAAATCAAGATATAGCTGGTGATGCACAACTGTTTAATCAGAATCTTGATTTACCGGAGCGTTTTGATTCACCTGAGCAGTTTGTTCAAAGCCTTTTCCCATTGGCTCAGTCGGTTGCTGGCGAAATGGGAATTGATCCCAGTGTTCTCATTGCACAGGCTGCTTTGGAAACGGGTTGGGGGAAGCATATGCCAACTAATGCTGATGGAAGCAGCAGTTTCAATTTATTTGGAATTAAGGCTGATAGTCGATGGGATGGTGAGTCAAGCGTCGTCAATACGCTTGAATTTAAAAACGGCGTTGCGGCTAGAGAAAAAGCTGCATTTCGTGCATACGGATCTTACCAAGAGAGTTTGCAGGATTACGTCAGTTTTGTGAGTGGAAATCCACGCTATCAGCCAGCATTGGAAAAAGTGTCTGATGGCCCAGCTTATCTAGAACAACTACAGCTGGCAGGTTATGCCACCGATCCTCAATATGCACAAAAAATTGCCGGTATCTTAACCGGAGATGTATTGAAAACGGCCCTTGTGGGCATTAAAGAAATTTAGAAATTTGCCGATACAAACAGAGCACCCAACAATCTTGTTTACAGTTGAAGGTTCGCCATATACAAGCGATAGCTATCCTTCTCTTCACTGATCGATTGCTCTGGTTTTGGCTTAAAGTGACGGGAGGCTAGAATGAGCTTAATTAATATTGGTGTTCAGGCGTTAAATGCGAACCAGCTGGCATTGGATGTTACTGGCCAGAATATTGCCAATGTTAACTCGCCAGGTTATAGCCGACAAATTGTTGAATTTGATAGTCGTACTGCACCAGCTCTTGGTGTAGAAATACAGTCTATCAGCCGGATGGCAGATAGTTTTGCCACTCAGCAGCTGTGGACTGACACAGCTGCATCTGCCGGTTCTGAAGCTTTTGTTTTTTTTGCTAATCAACTGGATGATGAGTTGGCCAATAGTGATACTGGCATATCATCGGCAATGGATTTGTTCTTTGGTGCCTTGCAGACAGGCGTTGACGATCCTGCATCGATTCCCGCCCGTGAGGTTGTTTTGGCTGAGTCTGACGCACTGGTTCGTCGATTTAACAGATTAGATAATTTTATTCGTGGGCATAACGATGATATTACGACTAACGTTAAGTCTCTCGTTAACCAGACCGCTCAAATTGCTAGCCAGATCGCAGACCTGAATGAAAAAGTATCTTTTGCTGTTGTTCGTGGTGAGCCAGCAAATGAACTTAAGGATCAGCGGGAGGAACTGGTCCGTCAGTTATCTGAAATCATGGGGGTATCCGTTCAGACTAACGGTGAAGATGGCGATATCGATGTTTTTGTTGGAAATGGCCAGCCTTTAGTGATCGGCAGCAACGCAAGTTCCATGACGGTACTTAATGGTGATCCTGATCCTGACGACCTAAGAGTAATGGTGCAGGTGGGGGCTCAACTGCTTGAAGTTGGGGATCAAATAAAGGATGGTGAAGTTGGTGGTTTGCTAACGTATCGGGAAGAGACACTGGTGCCTGCTTGGAACGAGCTAGGTAGATTGGCCATCGTATTCTCAGATAGCATGAATGAACAGCACCTTCAAGGAATGGACCTGGATAGTCAGCAGGGTATTAATTTTTTCAATGATCTGAGTTTATCTGGCGTAATCAGAGGTTCTACACAAAACAGTTCGACAATGGCCAGTACCCCGTTAGTTCGTGTCGTTGACGCTACTCAGCTCAAGGCTAGTGATTATGAGATTACTTTCACTCAGTCTGATGAGTTTACGATCGTTAGAAAAAGTGATGGTCAACAATTTAAGCTTTCTGACTTCACCCTGGATAACTCTGATCCCTCCAGTCAGGCAGACATGACGTATTTTGCAGATCCAGCAGGAGGGAGTTTACGCCTGACACTGGATGGCGTGACGATTAATTTAGAAACCACTGACGGATTTATTAAGGGCGATAAGTTTCTGGTTATACCTGTACGAAATGGTGCGGATGATATTGAATTAAATCTGACCAGTGGCCGTCAATTGGCGTTTGCCTCCCCGGTTCGGGGAACCGGAGCCGTGGATAATAGTGGTGTGGCGAATATCTCATCAATTGACATTACCGAGCCGGACAATCTTTCGTTTTCCTCAGTACCTGGACAGTTAACTCCACCACTGGAAATCGTGTTTAATGCTGGGACCCCAACAACATTTGATGTACTGGATGTTACTGATCCAAACAATCCGCAGCCTTATATGCTCACCAGCACCACTCCGTCAACACCCTTGACTGGCTTGGAATATACCAGCGGTCAGGCGATTCAGTTGAATGGTTTTTCCGTCACCATCGAAAAGCAACCAGATGCCGGGGACCGGTTTTCTTTTGTTTACAATACCGATGGCATTAGTGACAACAGTAATGCTTTTAAGCAATCGGCTCTTCAAGATGCGCAACTGGTTGATGGGGCTTCTTATCAGGATAATTATGGTGTCCTGGTAGAGCGGGTAGGTACTGAAACTAGTGTGGCACAGCTCAATGCCCAGGCTAACGCAACTGTGCTGAAAAACGCCCAGTCAGTGCGCGACAGTATTGCTGGGGTTAATATGGATGAAGAGGCCGCTAATATCGTTAAATTCCAACAAGCGTACCAGGCTGCTGCTCAGCTAATCAGTACCAGCCGTACCTTGTTCGATACCATACTGTCAGCGACAGGAGGTTAATTATGAGAGTTTCTACCCAGCAGATCTTTAACAATGCCGTTGCGCAGATGCAAAAGGGCCAGACTAACTTAGCAATGACGCAAGAGCGTATCGCTAGCGGTAAGGAGCTGCTGCGACCTTCTGATGATCCGATAGCGGCCGCCCAGATTTTGAAGTTGCAGAGAGAGATTGCTCGTACTGATACCTTTACTGAAAATATAGGTGTTTCTGAGCGGCGCTTAAGCCAAGAAGAGCTGACTCTGGACAGCATAGATACGGCTGCAGATCGAATGAAAGAGCTGACCATTCGGGCCGGTAGTGTGACGCTAACGGATGCTGACCGGAAAATTATTGCATCGGAATTAAGGCAGTTACAAGGAACGATGCTTTCTCTTATGAATACGAAGGATGCTCAAGGTGAGTATTTGTTTTCCGGTGGCTTGGGTCACACACAACCTTTTGTGCAAAATGGGAATGGCTCTTTCAGCTATCAGGGTGATGACGGACAGCGTTTTATTCAAGTAGGGTCTGAATTGCAGATAGCTAGCAGCGATTCCGGACGAGATGCTTTTGTTGTCATACCCGATGATATTCAGGTGCAGTTGCTCGGAAGAGATACTAATTTAATAACAACTCCAGTCTTTACCGATCAAGGGGCTGATACCGTTGGGGCTGCTTACTCTGCTTTTTCTGAGATAGCTGGAGATGTGGAAGTTGTTGTTCGTAAGATTCCTGGATCTAATGTAGGGGAGTATCACTACAGTATATTTGATAGTAGTGGTGCGCCAGTTACAGCAGGAGAGCCTCCTGTTCTTCAGCAGGATATTTTGTTCGATACGACTGATGCTACAGTAGATACCGTTACTTTTGGTGGTCTTGCTTTTGATATCAGTGCGCTTAGTGGTTCGTCTATTGAACTGGAAAAACAACCAGGCACCAGGCCTGACCCTCGTGTACTCTCGAATGAGCAGATACTGGATTCAACGGCTTATCTCTCATTTGTTGAAACCTATGGTAGTGATCTTAATGTCGCTGTTACGTTGTCATCAAATGCAGGAGTTGCAGAATATGATTATGTGATTACTGATTCGCAGGGAGTGGCGTTGCCTGGGCCAGTTTCGATCTCTCCTGTGGGGCCCATTATTCAGCCTACGCAGATTACAATTAATGATGGAGCTACAGATGTATTGAGTTTTACCCTGACTCCTTTTACTGATGGAGTCGATCCGGCGAATAATCTCTTGACGGATGATATGGCTGTGGCTGTTAGTATCAGTAATGACCCAGGGAATCTGATAACTGGTGCAGTACCGGCGGACCCGATGACGACAGCTTACAGTGACTTTGCGGCTGCGAATGGTAATGTGGATGTGATTTTTCGAAATAATGCTGGTGTGCTGGAGTATGACATCCAGGATGGAACGGCAACATCAGTCATTGGTGGATTTGCAGCGCTGGGGGCGGGCGATCTTTCTGTTCCTCAAATGGGCATTGACCTGACAGTGGATGCAGCAGCAGTGGCGCTTGCTTTACCTAACCCTGGTGACACCACTGCCGGCGGGTCAGAAATTACGCTTGGTGCACAGGTTAATACGGTACTTAGTGGGCAGGGGAATGTAACAATTCGTGCGAATGAAGGTCATCATAGTTTATTACAAACGGCAGAAGAGCTTATCAGTGTTCTTGAGACTCCGTTGGTTGATAGCGCGACTCGGGCTGCTTTAAGTACTGCTCTGGCTAAAACTCTGGAAGAGTTGGATATAGCTAAAGAGGGGAATCTGCAGGTTCGGACTCAGCTCGGAGCTAGGACAAACAGCTTGGATACTGCTCGAGAAGTAAACGCTGACTTTAAACTATTTACTGAATCTGCGTTGTCTCAATTACAAGATCTGGATTATGCTGAAGCTATAGCTGAATTCAGTTTACAGGAAATGGCTTTACAAGCGTCCCAAGCGACTTTTGCTAGGGTTAACAGTCTGTCTTTATTTAATTTCCTATAACACTGTTGCACAGGGAAGTGCTCTGTATGTTTACGTATACTTAAATAAAATTAGTAGCGTTTGATTGTTCTGCCATAAGCAGCCTTCATCTTCTGTCCTTGTTTTCTCTGCTTTAGGTTGGCAAATATCTTCTCTCGGTTCTCTTTGGCCAACGCCATGACTCTTCTATCTATCTTCTTAATCTCTTCGATAGCCTGCCGGACTTTGAGAGAATCTTCCATAACAATATTGAGAGCCAGTAATTGTTGAAGAGATTTGTCCCGCTTTTTAAGACCTGCTTCAAGTTGATCCCACTGGCTTTCTTCGGCGAACTGTAACAACTGTTTAGTTGTTTCAAGACAGATACTTAATATCTGTTGATAGGTCTCCATAGCGGTTGTTCCTTAGTGACTGATTCTTGAGTCGGTGTAACTCCTGATTCATCTAGGATTGTCAAGAAGATCAGGATACAGGGTTGTCACAATAAAAGCTCGCTTGAATGATAGCGGACGCTTGCATCCATTCCCCAGCGGAAAGCCAGCATCTGTTTAGGCCGTTTGCCACAGAATTTATCTTTAATAGATACAGTGATCTGTTGCTGTAGCAGATTCTCATAGTGGTAAAAATTGACTCAGATCAGTGTTTTTAAGTAAAGAGGACTTTTTAAGTAATCTTCTCTTAAAGACAAAGATTATGTTGCCGATAGCCAGTTTACCAAGGATTCAGTCTTCCAGGTTTAGGCGTAACAGATCTCAGGAAAAAAAATTAAAGCGATTGTTTGAACCGCCGATAACCTAATCAAGATTTAGAAGTTGCGGGGCCCTTTTCCTTCAAAAGAAAGCGCCTTCGAAAGAAAAGAATTAGGCAGATAGTCTGCATTAGGAGAAGCAATTATGGCTCTAGTAATCAACTCCAATATTCAGTCGTTAAACGCGCAGCGTAACCTAACGATTTCAGGTGGTCAGCAAGACCAAGCTATGGAGCGTCTTACTTCTGGTAAGCGCATAAACAGTGCAGGTGATGATGCTGCCGGTCTGGCGATCGCTAACCGAATGACCTCTCAGGTTAGAGGTCTCGATCAAGCTGTACGAAATGCTAACGATGGTATCTCTCTGATTCAAACAGCTGAAGGTGCGCTTCAAGAATCCACCAACATCTTACAGCGTATGCGTGAACTGTCTATTCAGTCAGCTAACGGCATCTTCAATGATGAAAACCGTGCGACGTTGAATGCCGAGTTTGGCCAATTGATTGAGGAATTGGACCGAATTGCCGAGACGACTACGTTTAACGGCCAGAACATCCTTAATGGTGATCTCAAGAATGTAGACTTGCAGGTAGGTGCTCAGGCTAATGAAACAATTGGTTTTGGCATTCAGGCTATGGACGCTAAGACGCTTGGGATGGGATCAACCAGTGTAGATTTGCTAGGTGCAGCAAGTAATATAACTGCTACTTCCTTTGCAGCATCAGTTGGTGCTGATATAAAAGACGGCGATGTTTTGATTAATGGCCAATCGATTGGCACCTTTGATACTGGTGGCAGCGGTGAAGCAAATAGCCTGAATGACTTGGTAGAATCTATTAATACTAACGTTAGTGGCGTTACGGCTTCCACGATTAGTCAGCTGGAAGGCACTGCGGTGGGTACTGGTATCATTGATGGCGATGCCGGTGAAGGGTTTAATGTTGTCCTGACTGAGCTTAACGGTGCTACCACTACCTTCCAAATTCGTAATACCAATACAGCCAGCATGGATGAAGTGGTGGCAGCAATAGGAGACGCCAGCAACGGTGCTGTTAGTGCCACCATTAACGACAATGGGCGTTTAGTGCTGAGTTCTGATAGTGGTGCCAGTGTTTCGCTAGTTGAGTCCGGTATGACAAGTTCCACGACTTTGGGTATTACTACGGCAGCTTCAGCAGGTCCTCAATTAGTCTTGACTGCGGACAATGATGATCCTATCACTATTGAGCGAGGAGGAACTGGTACTCTGCTTGATCTGCAGAACTTGGGCTTTAAGGAAAGTGAGGCTGGTGGTGTAATCGAAGGTGCTGGTTTGAGTGCCACTGGTGCGGCGACTGCTTGGGGTGTAGGCGATGTTATCATCAACGGCACTGTGATTAGTAATACCGATACAGATTCTTTGCAAGGTAAAGTGGATGCAATTAATGCTTCTACGGATGAAACAGGGGTTACTGCAAATGCCTTCGCGACTGTTCGAGTAGACATGAGCGGTATGTCGATTGGTACAGCATTTGCCACAACAGCTGCGACTGAAATGTTACTTAATGGTATTACGCTGGACTTTACCGGAGTTACTTCGCTGAGTGAATTTGTTGATGTTTTCAATAACAGTACCGATTCCACCGGTGTGACTGCATCGGTATTGGGTAATAACGTTATATTGGATTCCGAGCAAGGTTCCATGACCTTTGGTGCAGCGACAGCCAACTCGGTATTCAGTACTGCTGATGCTGGATTGGAAGGTGCTGCCTTTGTTGAGTTTGTGGCAAATAGTGCAGGCGGTGCTCTGGCAAGCAATGCCATCACTACTTCTGAAGCAACCTTCACAGTTGAGGCGGGCCTGAAGTTAACCAGTGACAATGGTAATCCAATTGGTATCCAGCTGGGTGATAGCGCTGTTCTGGATGATATCGGTTTGTTGGAAGCTAATGCCACAGCTGAAGGGTCTTTTGGTACCGCTCTTAGTAGTGCCAGTATAGATACTGCGGCTAAAGCACAGAAAGCGATTGGAATAATCGACAACGCTTTGGATACCGTTAACAATGAACGAAGTGAGCTGGGTGCGGTTAACAACCGGCTGGATTTTACTATCAATAACCTAAGTGCCATCTCTCAGAACACCGCTGCTGCAAGGTCGCGGATTGAGGATGCTGACTTCGCTCAGGAGTCTGCTGAGTTGAGTCGAGCTCAGGTGCTTCAGCAAGCAGGCACAGCAATGCTGGCTCAGGCAAACGCTCAGCCTCAGCAAGTGCTGTCACTACTGCAATAACCGCGGTAAAATACCGTTAACCGAACTGCTCTGATTCTATTCGGAGCAGTTCCATTTTAGGGAGAATTAATTATGGCAGAGAATATAAATGTATCTGCCGTTCCCCCTCAGGGTCAAACGGCTTCTCAGTCAGCGAGTAGACATGTAGCTACTTCAGAGGCTCAGGGGGCAGCAATTGCACAGGAAGTAAGTGATGCTAGTCGAACGGAGCAGCCTGCGCCCACTGTTGAAGAGCTTAGAGCCACTATTAGTCAACTGAATGAGTTTATGAAAGAGGGGCAGCGGTCTCTTGCGTTTAGTGTTGATGATTCTTCTGATGAGGTTGTAGTTCGGGTTGTGGATACGGATACACAAGAAGTCATTCGTCAAATCCCTAACGAAGAAACTCTCAAATTAAAGCAGCATATAGAAGGAATGCTCGGGCTGTTGTTGAGCGATAAGGCTTAAACGTTATAGCTCGAGAGCTGGTTGTTTAAAAAAATGGGTGGTGCGCATGGTCGATAATATTGTAACTACACTGGGCGCAGGGTCAGGTATTGATACCAAAAAGCTGGTTGATGATCTGGTAACCATCGAAAGAGCCCCTAAAGAGGCTCTGCTCAATAGTCGAAAAGAGACACTGGATGCTCAAATATCTGGATACGGAGCCATTCGCTCTAGTATGTCTTCTCTACAGGATAGCCTGTCGGCACTAGGTGATTCCGATACCTTCAACGGAAAAAGCGTTTCCTTCCCTACCACTGACGTATTGACTCCCGCTTCAATCGATGCGGAAGCGCTAAGTGGTGATTTTGAAGTAGAAGTGAGGGCGATAGCCAAAGCACATTCTTTGGCATCAACCTCTTTTAGTAGTCCTACAGATGCAGTAGGTAAGGGTACATTAACTTTTACCCTGGGTGCTTGGGATGCAGGGTTTACCGCTTTCTCCGCTGATGCTTCCAAGAGTTCGCAAGTTATTACCATTGATGACTCAAATAATACGCTAACAGGATTGCGGGATGCGATCAATGAAGCTGATTTTGGTGTTCAGGCCAGTATCGTTCAAAATGGGTCAACCTATCAGTTGCTGCTAACAGCACCTTCAGGCGCAAGCAATGAGCTCGAAATAGTCGTTGATGAAGAAGGCGGAGCTGATACCAATAACGATGCTTCCGATCTTTCTCGTTTCGCATTTAATACAGCGGGTTCACAATTGGCATCACAGCAAAGTGGAGCTGATTCTCAAGTAGTGGTCAATGGACTTGTTGTGGATAGAGAATCCAATCATATCGATGATGTGATTACAGGTCTTGAATTTACTATTCACAATACCAATGTTGGTGAAACGGTCGCTATTTCTATTACCGATGACAAGTCGCTTGGCGAACAATCAATTCGTGACTTTGTCACTGCCTACAACAGTTTTCTGACAGAAACGGAGGCTCTGATACGGCCTGCGGGAGAAGATTCTGAAGAAGGTGGGACTGATGGTTCCCTGCTGACAGACCCCACCGCTAAAACCATGGTTAGCCAAGTTAGGTCATTAATTTCTCAAACATTAACTGGTCTGAGTGGTGGGTATGTATCATTGGTCAGCGTCGGTATTACTACTGAACTTGATGGTACTCTAAGCATTGACGAAGATGATCTTAGAGATGCGATTGATAACAATTTTTCTAAAGTTATTGACTTGTTTGCACCGAGCACAGCGACAACTGATAGTCAAATTGAAATTGCCCGATTCAAATCAACAACGACTCCTGGTAGCTATGAGGTCAATGTTACTACCCAGCCAGCTAAAGGCTTTTTGGATGGTAGCGCTCTAACAATTAGTGGTTTTAATGCTGGTACTGAAGATTTTACACCAGACTTTGATGCTTCATCTGGTGACTACAGTTTTAAAATAAAGGTTGATGGTACAGAGAGCGACACTGTCACTCTGACAGGTAACTTTTCGGATACTGAGGAGTTGCGGGCAAAGCTCCAATCATTGATAAATGGAGACACTAACCTTCAGGGAGTGGGAGCAGAGGTTGATGTGGCCTATAATGCGACTACCGATGCTTTTGAATTTACTTCCAGAACCTACGGAAGTGCTTCAAAGATCGAGTTTACCACACTGGGGACGGATGCCGCTGAGCTAGGGATTAGTCTTGGTTCTGGTACTGTAGGTGTTGATGTAGCGGGTACTATTGATGGGAAATCCGCCTTTGGTTCTGGAAACATCTTATTGCCTGATCTTAGCGACACTGCTTTAGCTGGATTAAGCGTCAAAGTGGGCGTTGGAGCTAGTTCGGCAACCATTACGTATGCACGCGGATTTTCCAGTGAGATGGACAATATTCTGGAAACATATTTATCGAGCAATGGATTGATTGATTCTCGTGAAGAGAATATCAGTGATGAACTGAAGGATATTGAAAAGGACAATGATGCACTGGATGTTCGAATGGAAACCCGGCGAGCAATGTTAGAGGCTCAGTTTATTGCAATGGAACGGATTATTACCAGTATTAGCCAGACGAGCGACTCCTTAGATGGTATTCTCGACCGACTACCTTTTACCGCTAGGTCCAGTTGATGTTTAGGATTTTTAGATGACTTATAGCAAGAAAGCTCTACAGGCGTACCAGAGTGTAAATGTTAACTCTGGTGTTGAAGGTGCCTCTCCTCATCAGTTAATCAGCATGTTGTTGGATGGTGCTCAGGTAGCGTTGACTCGTGCGAAAGGGCTGATTGAGCGCAAAGATATAGAGGGGCGTAGTCAGCAGCTAAATAAAGTTGCAGATATACTTCATGGTCTTCTTGGGTCTTTAGACCAAGAGAAGGGAGGAGAGGTTGCTGCTAACCTGGAAAGTCTATACGACTACATGATACGTCGAGTAATGGAAGCCAATCGGGATAACGATATAGAAGCGATTGATGAAGTCGCTCGCTTACTTGGTGAAATCAAAAGTGGCTGGGAAGCGATGCCGGAGGAGTATAAAGGATAAGGCTTTTGTGACCCTATTATCATAATGGGGGGGCCTCTTTTTTCTGAGCAGACAGATGATGGATCATTCTGTGCAGTCGGGGACTTTCGTGTTGATCGGTAAACAGTTAAGAGATAGGCTGGTCTAGTTTATGTTCAGAGATCAGACCGTGGTGGCGTTGATTACTGCACGAGGTGGGTCAAAAGGGATTCCGCGTAAAAATCTTGTGGAGTTAATTGGTAAGCCGCTGATCTCTTATAGTATCACTGCAGCACTGGGTAGTGCTTGTGTTGACCGGACTTTTGTCAGCTCTGATGATCAGGAGATTCTCACTGTTAGTCGCCAGTGCGGGGCTGAGGTGATTGAGCGTCCGAGTGAGCTGGCTAGAGATGACTCAACTAGTGACTCGGTCATTAAGCATGCGCTTGAGTACTTAGCAGAGCAAAAAGTTGGTGTAGACTATCTGGTCTTGTTACAGCCGACATCACCTCAACGTAATGCTGAGGATATCGACGCTGCTTTCACCTTGCTTAATAGCTCTAAAAGATACAACTTAATCAGCGTCTTTGAACCTGAACATCACCCACTTAAAGCCTATCTTCTCAACGATGATGGTTGCCTTCATGGCATCGTATCTGATCGTTCTTCTTTTCGTCGTCGGCAGGACCTGCCGCGTGCATATATGCCTAATGGGGCAATTTATATCTTTACCGCAAAAGCATTCAGACAAAACAACGGTATACCGTTGGAGTATGCCATACCCTATGTCATGTCAATTAGGAGAAGTGTTGATGTTGATACTCCTCAGGATCTCGAAATTATTAGAAGTTTAATGGAATCAACACCATGAGTATTGGGATGGATATTGCTGGTCGAAAAGTTGGTATAGAACATAAGCCGTTGGTGATCGCTGAAATCGGTATAAACCATGAAGGTTCCTTAGCTGTGGCTAAAGCAATGGTCGATGCAGCGGCAGGAGCGGGTGCGGAAGTGATAAAACACCAGACCCATGTGGTTGATGATGAAATGAGTGGGCAGGCGCGCACTATTATTCCAGGCAATGCTGATATATCAATTTACGAGATTATGGAACGCTGTGCTCTGGATGAAATAGATGAAATGGAACTGAAGGATTACGTTGAAAGTAAGGGGCTTATATTTATTAGTACTCCTTTTTCTCGAGCTGCTGCTGATCGGTTGGAGCGAATGGGTGTTGTCGCCTATAAGATAGGTTCCGGAGAGTGCAATAACTATCCTCTGTTGGAGTATATTGCTAGTTTTGGTAAGCCGATTATTCTAAGCACCGGTATGAACGATATCGAAAGTGTAAGCAAAGCTGTTGCTATCTTTCGTAAGCAGTGCGTATCCTATGCTCTTCTACATTGCACTAATATTTACCCCACACCGCCTGAATTGGTTCGCCTTGGAGCTATAGAGGAACTACAGCAAGCCTTTCCTGATGCTGTGGTTGGATTGTCTGATCATTCCATTAGTAATTATCCTTGCTTAGGTGCCGTAGCTCTCGGAGCCTCTATTTTAGAACGTCATTTTACCGACAGTATGACACGTCCGGGTCCTGATATTTGCTGTTCTATGGACCCTCAGGCTCTGACTGAGTTGATTCGTGGTAGTGAAGTGCTTTTTAAGGCTAGAGGGGGGCGAAAAACGCTGTTGGATGAAGAGCAGGTGACTCGTGATTTTGCTAATGCAAGTGTAGTGACTATTCGTTCGGTAAAAAAAGGGGAGGTGTTAAGCAAGGATAACCTTTGGGTTAAAAGACCTGGTACAGGAGAGTTTTCTGCCGAGTGCTTTGCGTCACTATTAGGACATAAGGCTTCTCGAGATATTGCTGAAGACAAGCAGCTAAGCGTTTCTGACGTGGATGGATGGGAAAAGTGAGAAAAATATTAGTCTTAACCGGTACAAGGGCGGACTTTGGGAAGTTAAAGACAATATTAAGTCAGCTTGAAGCCGAAAAGGATTTCTCTTTGCATGTTTTTGTAACGGGCATGCACATGCTTACTAAGTACGGATATACCTGCAAGGAGGTGAGAGACTGCGGCTATAAAGTGATCTACAGCTATATAAACCAGAACAAGTCGGATAGTATGGATGCTGTTCTGGCTAAAACTATCACGGGCGTATCCGATTACGTTAAAGAGACACGGCCGGATATGATAATTGTACATGGTGACAGGGTTGAAGCGCTTGCCGGAGCTATTGTTGGCGGACTTAACAATATTCTGGTGGCGCATATAGAAGGAGGGGAGGTTTCAGGCACTATTGATGAGTCGATACGGCATTCGGTTTCCAAGCTTTCCCACTTACATTTTGTCGCTAATGAAACGGCCAAAAAAAGGTTGATTCAACTTGGAGAGCGGGAAGATTGCGTTTATGTAGTGGGATCTCCTGATATCGATGTAATGCTCTCGCACCAACTACCGAAGTTGAAGACGGTGAAAGCCCGCTACGAAATCCCTTTTGAGCATTATAATGTACTGACATTTCATCCTGTCACTACCGAAATTGATGCTATTGAGTCCTACGCTGACCATGTTGTTACGGCGGTTATGGAATCCGGTGACAATTATGTAGTGATTAGCCCTAACAATGATTTGGGTTCTGAAAGTATCTTTCAGGCTTATCGTCGACTTGATGGGAATAGTTCATTTCGTGTTTTTCCTTCAATGCGTTTTGAATACTTTTTAACGCTACTGAAGTACGCTGATGTGATTCTTGGAAACTCCAGCGCAGGCATCAGAGAAGCCCCAATATATGGGGTGCCTTCGGTAAATATCGGTACCCGCCAGCATCGGCGGGTGGTCGAGCCATCTGTATTGAATTGCGGGTATGAAGTAGATGCTATTTTAAGAACTTTGACAGCAGCCAAACAGCTGCAAGTCGAAACTCCTTCTTTTGCCTTCGGTACTGGCGGGACTGCTGAGCAATTTATCAGTATTCTCAAGCGGGATGTGCTTTGGGATATGAGTAAACAGAAGTACTTTGTCGACTATTGAGGTTCTAGATGAAAATTCTGCATGTTGCTAGTTTTTCTGGCAATATCGGTGATAACGCTAATCATAGCGGGCTGCGGTTTTTGCTGGACGAATATATTGGTAGCATTTCTGAATATACTGAACTTGAAATTAGAAAGTGTTATCAGATATATAGTGGAGCTAACCGGTGGCAGTTCGATGATACATTTGTCCGTCTAGCTAATAATCATGATTTGGTCATTATTGGCGGCGGCAATTACTTTGAACCTTGGTTGGATGCATCTTCTACTGGAACGACTATCGATTTAGCGCCTGAAGTTCTGGAAAAGATTTGTAAACCTTTGGTGTTCTTTGGTGTCGGTTTTGATATCCATAAGGGAGCTAGTGCTGAAAATTTAGAGAAATTCAGATTATTTATGGAGGCTACGCTTGCGAGAGAAAAAACACTGGTTACATTTCGCAATGATGGATCGATTAAAAACTTCCGTGAAGCTCTGCCTTTCCTAGACAGTAATTGCATCTACAGGGTGCCTGACGGCGGCTTTTTTATTCAATGTAATGTACAGCAGTATCCATTTATCAATTTAGATAGTCGCTACTGGGGGATTAATATCGCTTCTGATATGAAGGAGCGCCGTTTCCCTTCTGGTCTGCAGGGAAGTTTAGGTTGGAACGAGTTTATAGTCGATTATACTAAGTTGTTAAGTAAGGCTCTAGATGCTGACCCAAACTTGAAGCTGCTGTTCTTTCCTCATATATTTAAGGATCTGGAAGCTATCAGCGAGCTTCTTGCCGCCTTGGACGACAGCTATTGCCGGGATCGCTTAATCGTGGCTCCTTTTCTTAATGGATGGCAAGGCGCTGACTATATCTTTGGTCTCTACCGACATTGTGAACTGGTAATGGGTATGCGTTTTCATGCGAATGTGTGTGCGATTGGGATGAATGTACCTGTTATTCCATTAGCTAGTTATCCGAAGCTTTATGATTTGTACGAAGAGTTGGAAATACAGGACAGGGTCGTTTGGGTTAATCAGCAGGGCTTTACCGGCAAGTTGGAAAAACAGATACATGATTACAATGCGCAACGAGAGATTCTGAAAGCCGATAACCTGGTTTTAGTTCAGCGTTTACGGGAAGATGTAGATAGTTTTTTTCCACGGCTTGAAGCATTGCTATAGGACTGCGGAACTACCGCAATCCTATAAGGTTATTTAGGGATATGTGAAATCCTTTTAATCTGCAGGCTTTACTTTGGTCGCCAGATCGCGCCGACGTGAATCTTGCTGAAGAAGCTGTTGGTTGATCTTCTTGATAGCGTGATCAAGGAATTCGCAATACAGCACTTTGCCTTTGTTGAATAGCGCCAGACTTTCCTCCAGGCTTTCTCCCAAATAAAGGCATTTTGCCAGAGCCATATTAAAAGAGCCGACACTTCCCTTAAGTAGGGAATATTGGTATTCAGTTTTTTTGTTAAAGGCCATTCTGAAAATTAGTTGGTGATGGAGATTCAACAGGCTGATTGCCCCATTCCAGCTCTTGGTTTGTTGAGAAAATAGAGTTTTTAATTCTTTGCACGTTTTAATTGCTGGCTTGAATGTAGCGATAATCTCACGCTCGCCCTTCATTTTTCGTAGACCGCGAAGATGAAAATTTTCCTCAAAGAGTTTTAGAGAAAATGTATATTTGTCAAATGGAGGAGTTTGAAGAACAATCTCTTCGACATGCATAGGAGTCGTTCCACGGATAAATACGCCGTGGCTGGTGTTATAACAGTTGATCGCTGGGTTGAGGCTTAAGAGGGATTCAACAGCGAGTCGAGCATTGGAGTAAACAGCAGTTGTGGTTATCTGACCACCGAAGTTGCCCTCTAATTGGATATTGCCCTCTGCATCGTGCTTGTATAGGTTCAACCCTTCCACGTGCTCATCCTGAACATCATAATGTTTGCTGAAGGAAGAGTGGTGCTTGCCTCCCTCGCTGAAGCCAAAGTCCATGCCAAATAGATATATATCTTTGAAGCCCAGTGAACTGGCAAAAGCCATTCCTGAATTTCCCACAGTTGGATTGGAAAAAGGGAGATTGGTGGCATATTCATCTTTACCAATAAACTGGCTCAAGTAGTGGGTACCCAAATCGTTAGTTTTCATGCCCATCCCTTTATGCTCAAAGAGTTCAAAGACCTCAGGATGGACTGTGTTCAAACCAAGTAGGAATATGTCTTTTCGATCCGCTTCATCGGTGGAGGTTTCTATCCACTCGACAACTGGTCGTGTTCTTTCCATCTCAACATGGAAATCAGGTTTAACTCCTATTTTTTTGAGAGAGCCTAGTGCTGTGCCGCAGGAAATAATAACTGCTTTATTTTGGTGCTCGTGGAGAAAGCTCTTTGCTTTATCCAGAGAAGGGCCATTAGCTATAACAAATGCGGGCTTATCTAGGTATTTTTTAGTTATGAGAGCGTGATTGCGCAGGATAGGTGTATCTTTTCGGTAGTTAGAGATGGTATGAGATAGACTGATTTGCTCGTCGTCAAAATATCCCATACTGATAATTAAACTGGGTAGCTTTTCAAAGAAGCGGGTAGAGGACTCTTTGATCTCTTTGCTGGCAAGGTGATCGAAAACGTAAGGAGTCGTCGCGCTGAAAATGCCAATGACATTAATATGGTTCCGAAGAGTATTAAAACACTGGTCTGCAGTTTCTCCAATGATCAGTTTTAGAGAGTGCTCAGGTTGTTTGAAGTGTTGGTAGATGTTTTGCCAATCAGTGGTGTGTAAAGAAGCAAAGAAAATGTCTTCATGGGGTTCGATGACACATAGATGCCGGATGTCTGTCTTTTGCAGTAATTGTGTAATCTGATAGCCCAGTCCGACACCTTGCATCAGCATAAAATTAGTGGCCGCCTCTAATGGGGCATGCTTTAGTCGGTCATTTTTTTGCAGAATAAGATCAACCAAGCGGTTTACTTTGCTGATATGGGCATCGTTTTCCACATCAAGAGCTTCGGTCCTTTTGGCACTGATTGTGTAATAGGTGGGAAGGTTGAAATATTTATCCACATAGTCCTGGCAAAAACTCTCTGGTTCGCTGGAATATACAGGCTTGTTATTAAGGTCAACGTTTACCAGATTTACATACCCATCTTCTGTATAAAGTAGCCGTAGTTTCTCTGGATTGTAATTGCTGAATTTCTTGAAGATGAACTCATCCTGCTGCTGAAAGAATGACATGTTTTTTCGAAACCGTACTTCCAGTTCTAGATTTTTTTGTTGTCGCTCTGCCTGTCGAAGTAGTTGGTTAATGTCCATTCTATGCAGTTCCTAGACTATTGTTCTATGCATGGGGCGATATTGGAGTTCTTTTCCAAATTCTATCACTTATGATCATAAAGGTGACCGTGTTTGCTGTTTTTAAACCTCTGGAGAGTCCGAACTGCTTGTTAGTTATGTGCATGACCATTACTTGAGGTTAGTTTTCTGTGGATATTGGTGAAATGCTTGTGATACTGGCATAGGCCATACTCGTTGTTTTTGAACATCTCTTCCAATAAACGCCTTAAAATAGGAAATAGTCCTATATAAAAAGGTCTGAAATAACCGGATACTTTACTGGCGAGGTTTTCGGAGGGATCCGATAGCTGACAAGGATGACAGCGTGGTTACAAGGACGATATTGCGTAAACCACCTCGACATAAGGGCCCGTATCTGGAAGATGCGGGCCCTTTGTTTTTCTGCTCTGATGATCTCCCACTGCTTCTATGTTTCTTGATTCTCTCCCTGTTCTCTACAGCTACGAGCATTTTTTAGTAATGAGCATCCTCGGGTGCTGTATAAGGCAGTGGAAGTAGAAGGTAGGGGTTGGCTAATTTTTGAATGACCCTTTCAATATAAGCCCTAAAATAGGAAATAGTCCTATATAAAAAGAGCTGAAATAAACCGATACTTAGTTGGCGAGGTTTTCGGAGGGATCCGATAGCTGACAAGGATGACAGCTTGGTTACATGGATGATATTGCGTAAGCCACCTCGACATAAGAGCCCGTATCTGGAAGATGCGGGCTCTTTGTTTTAATCCCATCATTGATTCATCTACTCCCCTGCCTTTTTGATTCCTTCTTTTACTTACTGTGAGCTGTGTGGAATAAGTAAAAATTGACGTCATTTAATTGACATTTTGACTAAGCGAGTCTAGCCTAAGCAGTAATCCTATCTGTCAATATTTTGGTAATTACTCAGAGCCTATACCATGTTTGAGGGACTCAAAGTCTTGTTGATTGATGACCATGCTGAGCGGCGAAACTCCTTACTGGCGCTTTTTCAGTTTATGGAATTTGAGTGCCATAGCTCTGACTTTGTTTCCTGGTTTCAGCAATCCAGTGACAAAATTTTGTCATCCGGTGATTCGGTTGTCCTGCTGGGTAGTAGTGATTTGCCCATTTCTATTGAAAAGCTTTTAACTGATTTTCAGTCCGCTGATCCTAATATTCCTGTGCTCACTCTGGGAGATTGGAACGAAGCATCTTCATTAAATCAGATACTTAGTAGTATGTTAGTGGCTGAAGTACAGGAGCCTGTTGTTCAAACTCAGTTGGTCAGTGTGCTGCACCAAGCTCAGATCTATCGTCAGCACCGACAGTGTGCCAATGGGCAGCTGCAGTTATGGGAGAATCATGCCCGATTGTTCAATGATTTGGTCGGCAGTAGCTTACCGATGCAGCACGTGCGGTCGATGATGTCACAGGTGGCGGATAGGGATGTGAGCGTACTGATCACAGGAGAGTCCGGTACTGGAAAAGAAGTGGTGGCACGAAACCTCCATGAGAGTTCGTCCCGAAAGGGTATGCCGTTTGTTCCTGTGAACTGTGGGGCAATTCCGGCTGATTTGCTTGAGAGTGAACTCTTTGGTCATGAGAAAGGGGCATTTACTGGAGCGATATCAACACGGGTGGGGCGTTTTGAAATGGCCCACGGTGGAACACTGTTTCTGGACGAGATAGGAGATATGCCTTTACCAATGCAGGTAAAGCTTTTACGGATTCTTCAGGAACGTTGTTTTGAACGGGTTGGTGGGAATAAGACATTAAATGTCGATGTACGAATTATCGCTGCAACTCATAAAGATCTGGAAAGCATGATAGATGAGGGTAGCTTTCGCGAGGATCTTTACTATCGCTTAAACGTTTTTCCAATAGAGATGCCTGCATTAAGGGAGCGCACTGAAGACCTTCCTTTATTGTTGAATGAGCTGATTGCTCGTATGGATGCTAATGGCCTGGGTAAAATTAAGCTGGATTCCGTAGCGATTGAGTCGATTACCCGACACGACTGGCCTGGTAATGTCCGGGAGTTAGCGAATCTGATTGAACGGTTAGCTATTATGTATCCCGACAGTATTGTCGGTTTTCATGAGCTTCCTGCCAAGTTTCAGCATATCGATGAAGCTGAATTACCGTCCTACCTGAAATATCAAGAAAAACACATTCAAGAACATCAGAGCCAGCAGCGGCTATCAGAATCTCAGGCAATACGAAGGTATGGTTCTGAATCTATGGGTCAGTTGTTATCTGAGGCAGAACCAGAGGACCACTCATGGCTACTGGATAATGAACGGCAGGTTTCGGAGTCCTTGCCAGCAGATCAGCGGATATCACAATTGCAGTCTGATTCATTGGCTTTGGTTGCTCCTGAGCAGTCTTTGGTTGCAGAGTTACCTCTTGAGGGTATCGATTTGAAAGGTTACCTGACAGATCTTGAAAAAGGCTTGATAGAGCAGGCGCTGCTTGAAGCGGATAATGTGGTTGCTCGAGCGGCAGAGCGTCTAAAGATCAGGCGAACGACATTAGTGGAAAAAATGCGCAAGTATGGCATTCAGCGTAAATGATCAGCATCTTGCTGTGGATAATTTAAACCTTCACTCTAAATGATCTGTTTCTAAATGAATAAGAAGACTCCAGATACTCAAGCTGAAAGTTCAGAAGTCGCTCGGGCTGAGGCTAATCAACAGCTTGAAGAAGCATTCCTTCAGTTTAATGAGATGTCAGAGCAGTTGGCTAATTCCTATGCTGAGCTTGAGCAACGGGTGGAAGTGCTGACTCAGGAGCTGCAACGAAGCAATGAGCAGCGTGAACTGGAACTTAGTGAGAAGGAGCGTTTGACGCGGCGGCTGGATAGTCTGTTACAGCTGTTGCCGGCCGGTATCGTTGTTCTGGATGGCCGTGGACGTGTTCATGACTGTAATCCGGCAGCGGAGGAGCTTCTGGGAAAACCTCTTTTAGGTGAAGTGTGGATTTCGATTATTCAACGTAGTTTTGCACCCCGTGAAGATGATGGACATGAAGTTTCTTTGAAAGATGGTCGTAGAGTCAGCCTGGCAATCAACTCTCTGGATGGAGAGCCCGGTCAGATTATCTTGTTGACTGATCAAACTGAGACTCGGCGTTTGCAGGCTCGACTCAGCCACCATCAACGGCTTTCATCCATGGGAAAAATGATGGCCTCTCTTGCACACCAGATTCGTACACCTTTATCAGCAGCAATGCTTTACAGTTCCCACTTGACCAAAGATGATCTTTCTACTGCACAGAGGAAGAAATTTGCTACAAAAGTGAAAAGTCGGCTTAGTTCGCTGGAACAGCAAGTCCGGGATATGCTCATTTTTGCTCGTGGCGAAACTAAACTTACGGACCTGATCAGCACTGAACGGTTGTTCAGCTCAATTGAAGATGCGTTGGATATCCCGCTGGCTAATGCAGATGCGGATGCGGATTGCATTAACGAAACGCCGGGGGTGTTATTACAATGTAATCTCGAAGCCTTGGTCGGAGCATTGATGAATTTGGTGAATAATGCACTGCAGGCAACAGCAAAAGGGACTGAGTTGTGTATCAGAAGTTGTTTTGCTGAAGCAGGCTTTTTGATGCTTATGGTTGAAGACAAAGGCCCAGGCATGGACGCTGGTCAATTACAGAGCGCCCAGGAGCCATTTTATACAACTAAATCTCAAGGAACAGGTCTGGGATTAGCTGTTGCACAGGTTATTGCTCGTGCTCATCATGGCCAGTTTGATATGAAGTCTGAGCCAGGTAAAGGTACCCAGGCAGGGTTCAAGTTGCCCTATGTCTGTCTTGATACCAAGGGTTCTGGTGATTTAGCTACAGAGAAGCATCGTGCTGAAGTTCAGCCGGGTAGTGCAGATCAGAACAGCGTAAATAAACATGGAGATGATGCAGATGAGTAAAGGCAGTATTCTGGTTGTTGAAGATGATGCAGACCTTCGTGAAGCTCTCTGTGATACGTTGGAGTTGGCTGGTTATAGCTTTCAGGAAGCGGAATCCGCCGAGACAGCGCTTGCATTTCTTACCGAGAATTCGGCGGATATGGTGATCAGTGATGTCAATATGGGGAAAATGGACGGGCATGAACTACTGAAGCAAATCAACCAGCTTTACCCCTGTATACCAGTTCTGTTGATTACGGCTTATGGGCAGGTGGATCGCGCTGTGGATGCGATTCGCAATGGCGCAGTGGATTACTTGTTGAAACCTTTTGAGCCAGAGCAGTTACTTTCGATCGTGTCCCGTTATGTTGACCAGGCTTTAACAGATGCTGATTCAATAGAACCGATTGCCGAAGAGGCGTCCAGTAAGCAGCTGTTGCAGCTGGCAAAAAGGGTCGCTGCCACGGACTCGACTGTTCTGATTATGGGAGAAAGTGGTACAGGGAAAGAGGTATTGGCTCAGTATATCCATCGACACTCCAGTCGAGCGCATAAACCCTTCGTCGCTATTAACTGTGCTGCGATTCCAGAAAATATGTTGGAAGCAACATTATTTGGCCATGAAAAAGGTGCTTTTACCGGGGCGCACGCCAGTATGCCTGGAAAGTTTGAGCAAGCCGATGGAGGTACGCTATTACTGGATGAAATCTCAGAAATGGCGCTGGGGTTACAGGCGAAGCTCCTGAGGGTGCTGCAGGAGCAGGAGGTTGAGCGGATCGGTGGGCGCAAAGTAATAAAGCTGAATGTTCGAGTATTGGCTACGACAAACAGGGATCTGAGTGGAGAGGTTGCCAAAGGAAACTTCCGGGAGGATTTATTTTACCGCCTCAATGTTTTCCCGCTGCAATGGTTGGCACTTCGGGAGCGACCCGCTGATTTGGTCCCATTGGCAAAGCGGCTGCTAAATATACATGCGTTAAAAATGAGCAGGGGAGCAATGGAGCTGGACTACTCAGCCGAGCAGCAGTTGCTGGCCCATGACTGGCCCGGTAACGTCAGGGAGTTGGAGAATGCACTGCAACGAGCATTAATTTTGCAGCAAGGAACGGTTATCAGCGCACAGGATCTCTGTATTCAACCAGCTGCGATGCAGCAGTCTGTTAATTTAAGTACAGCAGCCACCGTGCCTCCATCTCCCGATTCGGGCACCGATACGCAAGGTCAATTAGGAGGAGACCTGAAACAGCGTGAATATCAGCTTATTATAGAGGCATTGAAATCGACATCAGGGAGTCGTAAGGAAGCATCAGAAAAGTTGGGAATAAGCCCTCGCACCCTGCGTTATAAGTTAGCTCAGATGCGTGACAGCGGTATGGACGTCGATGCCATGCTAAAAAATTAGTAAAAGCCTTGAATGTTAAATTCTTGAAGGTTAACTAGGACCTCAAAACCCAGAATAATATATCAAAGGGTTAAGGTTCTATCGAAAGGGACAATAATTGCAAAGTGCGCTACAGCACTGTCTTGGGTTATTCAGACGACCGCTGGCCCTGTAATCTGACATACATTTCTAACCATAACCGAACTTGGTCGGCTGCCTGATGCTCATTCAATCCTAGCAGTTCCAGACATTCTTGACGGCAGTCTTCTCGGGTTTCATGGGAATGATCACTTAGCAATTCTGCAACGGGTCTTAACGGCAGTTCATGTTCCTGATCTAGGCTGTCAAAAAGTTTTTCCAGTGCCTGCTCTGTCTGATAGGGGTCAACGCAATAGAGAGCTTGATCTCCCAAATCTAATTGCAACTCTTCTAACACGGCTTTAGCACTATGCCCTTCGTGAAGCAGTGACTCCGGGTCCACATCCAGTAAAGCCCCCTGATCGTACAGTTGCTCAAGCCATTCGGCATCCGGGCTGACAAGAGTGGATTTTAGTTCTCCGCTGGAAAGGCTCCAGGCCGCAGCAATGGGAAACGCATCATCTTCATAGCTGCTCATTTCGAAAGCAATAATTAGCGGGTACTTCATTATGTTCACACTCAATATGCATGGGTGGGTGTCGAGGCTGTTGAAAAATACAGTTAAAAATACAACCTTACTCGGTTCATACTGGATTGATAATAAGTTACAGTTTTAGGAACAAATCAATCGTTGCTGCGTTTTACAAATAGACCAATGTCTTAGGTCGCGTAGACCAATGTCTAATTATGGCAACCCTGTCGATTGGGGTTAAATTTACCTTCTAAGCCGAACATAATAAAGCGGATCCCTATGACGGATGCAATAACGGCCTTATAACAACTACAAGCTACTTCCACAAAAGGATTAATTAAGGGCATCATCATGAGCGAAGAAAAGGTATATCCGGTAATCCCTGAGCTTGCTGCACAGGCGCATATCGACGAAGAAACCTACCACAGGATGTACGCGCAATCCGTTGAGGACCCAGACGGTTTTTGGGGAGAACAGGGAAAGAGAATTGATTGGATCAAACCCTATACCAAGGTAAAGAACACCTCTTTCGATCCCCATAATGTCGATATTCGCTGGTATGAAGACGGTACGCTGAATGCGTCAGCGAACTGCCTGGATCGGCATCTGGCAACTCGTGGTGATCAGGTGGCTATCATCTGGGAAGGGGATGACCCGAGTGAAGACGAGAAAATTACTTATCGCCAATTGCATGAGCGCGTTTGTCGGTTCTCTAATGCGTTGAAAGATCAAGGTGTGCAGAAGGGGGATGTAGTAACTCTGTATATGCCGATGATTCCTGAGGCTGCAGTAGCGATGCTGGCTTGTGCCCGAGTTGGTGCTGTGCATTCCATCGTGTTTGGTGGCTTTTCTCCTGATGCGCTGGCCAGTCGAATTATTGGGGCTAATTCAAAAGTCGTTATTACTTCCGATTACTCCTTACGTGGTGGCAAGGTCGTTCCGCTTAAGGCCAATGTTGATGAAGCGCTCACTGACCCAGCCGCTGCAAAGTGCGTTGAAAAGGTCGTGGTTGTTAAGCGCACCGGGGATGACTTGGCTTGGCATGGGCATCGTGATATCTGGTATGAAGAGATTTGTGCTGCAGCCTCTACCGATTGTCCTCCGGAAGAGATGTCCGCAGAGGACCCATTGTTTATTCTCTACACTTCCGGTTCGACAGGGCAACCGAAAGGATTGAAGCATACCACGGGTGGTTATATGGTTTATGCCGCCATGACTCATGAGTATGTATTTGACTACAAGCAAGGTGATATCTACTGGTGTACGGCTGATGTGGGATGGGTAACTGGTCATAGTTATATTGTCTACGGGCCGCTGGCTAATGGGGCTACCACCTTAATGTTTGAGGGCGTGCCCACCTATCCGGACAATTCTCGCTTTGGACGAGTTATCGAGAAGCATAAGGTCAATCAGTTTTATACTGCTCCGACCGCGATTCGTGCCCTGATGCAACAGGGTGAAGATGTTCTTGGCAATGCCGACCTTTCCAGCCTGCGAATATTGGGTTCAGTCGGTGAACCGATCAACCCAGAAGCCTGGGACTGGTATCACCGTGTTATTGGTGATGGAGCCTGTCCTATAGTTGATACTTGGTGGCAGACGGAAACCGGTGGCATTATGATAGTGCCACTGCCGGGTGCTATCGCTGCAAAACCTGGATCAGCGACCCGACCATTCTTTGGTGTACAGCCTGCTTTGCTTGATGGCGAAGGAAATACGCTGGAAGGTGCGGTTGAAGGTAATCTTGTTATTACTGACTCCTGGCCTGCTCAAGCTCGATCAATCTGGGGTGATCACGAGCGATTTATCCAGACTTATTTTTCTTCGTTCAAGGGCGTATACACCACTGGCGATGGCGCGCGTCGTGATGCCGATGGCTACTATTGGATTACAGGCCGTGTGGATGATGTCATTAACGTTTCCGGCCACCGTATGGGAACGGCTGAAGTCGAATCCGCACTGGTTGCTCACAAGGCTGTTGCAGAGGCTGCTGTAGTTGGTTATCCCCACGATATTAAAGGTCAGGGTATCTATGTTTACGTGACTTTGCAGGCGGGTTATGAACCATCTGATGATTTGCTGAAGGAGCTACGTACCTGGGTTCGTTCTGAAATTGGTCCAATAGCTTCTCCAGATATGATTCAATTTGCTCCCGGTTTACCTAAAACTCGCTCTGGTAAAATCATGCGTAGAATCCTGCGTAAGGTTGCGGAGGATGATTTTGACAGTCTGGGGGATACTTCTACCCTGGCTGACCCTTCGGTGGTGGATGACTTAATTGAAAATCGTTGCAATCGTAAGGACTAATTATTTAGCAACAATGACAGACTTAAGCATCTGTTAGGGAATCTGAGGCCAAGGGACCTGTTTGCAGGTTCCTTGGGTAAAGTACCTGTTAGTCACAGTGTTAATAGGCTTGGTTGCCCGGCTACATCTATGAAAACTCCTCATAGTTCATTACACTATGAGGAGTTTTTTGTTGGGGCGCTTTTTATTCCAATAGCTTAAGCTTATGAAGGCTTTTGTGTACCGGCCTATACTGACAGATCTGTGAAGTATGACCGTCAGATATAGGTTGGTGGAATAATATCGCGACTCGCACCCTAGAACGGCGAAGGAGTTAACGGATGCAGCTGGCACAAAAAATCATAATTGCCGATGACCACCCGCTATTTCGGGCCGCACTCAAACAGGCCGTTGCCCAGGCCGTTGCAGATGTTGAAGTTATAGAAGCTGATTCTTTAACTGCGCTGCAAGATACCGTGGACAAACACGATGATGCTGACCTGGTGTTGTTGGACCTGCATATGCCCGGTACTAATGGTTTCACCGGATTAGTCTTTTTACGTGGCCAAAATCCAAGTATGCCTGTAGTCGTTGTTTCCGGTAGCGAGTCCCCTCAGGTCATGAAACGGGCTATTGAATATGGAGCTTCTGGTTTTATTCCTAAATCGGCACCGCTCGATGCAATTGCTGAGGCGATTTCCGCAGTGCTGATGGGCGAAGTCTGGATGCCAGAGGAATATGATGAGGCTGAAGTTAGTGTAACCGATGAAGATACTGAGTTTGCTGTTAAGCTCGCGTCTCTGACACCTCAGCAATTTAGAGTGTTGATGATGCTAACAGAAGGCTTGTTGAACAAGCAGATTGCCTATGAGCTGAATGTCAGTGAAGCGACCATTAAGGCTCATGTCACCGCGATACTGCGTAAGCTAGGTGTACATAGTCGCACTCAAGCTGTGATTGAGGCGAGCCGCTTGGGAGTTGAGCCACCTAAAACCGAAATGGGCTAGTTATCTGAACCTGACTATCTGAACATATTTGCAGGATAAGCGGTTCTTTTTGCTGAACCGCCTGCCTTTACAATCATTACTTTTGACGAGCGACTATAGTCGTCATCATTGCCCTAAGGGCTGCTGGTTTCATCGGTTTGTGCAGCATTTGGGCTCCTGCTATGCGCACCTCCTCCTGGACTTCATCAGTACGATCAGCAGTAATAACAATGGCTGGAATTGCTTTATTCCAAAGCCTGAACAGGCTTTTTAGGGCCATGATTCCTGTTTTGGTGTCACTGAGGTGATAGTCCGCCAGAATAAGATCCGGCAGATAGCTATTTTCCTGACATTGTTTCAAAGCATCCTCTTCACCGAGGGCTGTAAGAGTTTCACAAGACCAGCCTTTGAGTAGCGCGGACATTCCTTCAAGAATATTTGGTTCGTTGTCGATGCAAAGGACTTTGATGCCAGCCAGGTTGCTACTGCGTTTGTTACCTTCTTTGGTTTGTTTGCGCTGAACAACCAGAGAAGGGTCTCCGAAGGGGACTTCGATACTGAACACCGTACCTTTACCAGGCCAGGAACGGACTTTTAGAGGGTGTTTCAGCATTCTTGAAATACGGTCAGTGATTGCTAACCCAAGGCCAAGACCTTTAACCTGGGAATGCCGAGGATTGTCGATACGCCGAAATTCCTCAAAGACTTCTTTGATTTTGCTTTCAGGAATCCCTACTCCTGTGTCCCATACTTCAATTCGTAACTTTTTACCTTGATAGCGACACCCCAGTAAAATCTTGCCGGACTGAGTGTAGCGAATAGCGTTAGAGAGAAAATTTTGTAGTACTCTGCGCAAAAGTTGTTGGTCACTGTGGACTACAGCATGGCAGTTTACACTATGGAATTTTAGTGATTTTTCATTAGCCAGAGCTGTAAATTCGGCCTGCAGAGTAGAGAGTAAATTACTGATCTTAAAGTGTGAAAAGTTCGGTTCTAGTGCTCCCGCATCAAGTTTGGAAATATCCAATAAGGTGACCAGGAGTTCTTCTGCAGCTTTCAAAGAGCCGTCAAGATTGGTTACCAGTTCTGAGGTGGCTTCACTGTGGGCCTGTTGTCCGAGAGCGGAGGCAAATAAGCGCGCCGCATTAAGCGGTTGTAGAAGGTCGTGGCTGGCGGCAGCCAAAAAGCGGGTTTTGCCCAGGTTTGCTGCTTCTGCTTCCGCTTTTGCCTGTCGTAGTTCATCTTCAATCAATGCGCGAATAGTATTTTCTTTACGGAGTTCCTTGTTTATTGCTGATATTGCATGTGTGCGTTCGTGAACTCGATGTTCCAGATTTTCATTGGTTTCCTGTAGCGCTAGCTCAGCCTGGCGACGCTCGGTAATATCTTGATAAAGGGTGAAGTAACCGAGAATATCGCCGTATTCTCCTACGTGGGGAATATAGGTCACATCCGCGTAGCGTATACGATTATTTCTATCGGTCAGTTCCGTCTCGAAACGGGCCCGCTCACCTTTTAACACACGGGTAATAAAAGGGGTGCGAACAGCATATTCTTCTTCGGTTAGAACTTTGTAGCAGGGGGTGCCATAGATACTCAGTCTATCTTCAATACCAAAGGCTTCAGCATAGGATTTATTGACAAAAAGATAGCGTCGTTCGCAATCCAGGTAGGCTATGAGTACCGGAACGTTATCGGTGTAAATCCGAATGCTTTGTTCACTTTCTCGCAAAGCCTCTTCTGTGCGTTTATGGGCTGTAATGTCCATGTAGGTGTTGACATAACCACCACCAGGCATCGGGTTTCCTTGAACTTCTAATACTGTTCCATCCTTTCGGTAACGAATATAAGAATGGGGTTTGCCAGAGGTGAGAATTGCCAGGCGATCGGATACCTGCTCTTCTATGTCTCCTGGGCTGTATTCCCCCATTTTAGCGTTATAGCGGAAGATCTCAGCGGCTGGCCGACCAATACAGATAAGCCCTTCGGGATAATCGAACATTTCCAAATAGCGGCGATTCCATGCGACCAGACGCATCTGCTGATCAACGACACTAATACCCTGGCTGATATTTTCGATAGTAGATTGAAGCAAGGCACGGTTAAATTTGAGAACTTGTGATGCCTCATCAACAATCGTAACGACGTCGCCTACCTGCATGTCCTTGCCTCTTAACGTGGAGGCGATAAGAATGCGTGCTGATGATGCTCCTATAACACCGGCAAGTAACCGTTCGGTGAAAGCGATAAGATCCGCGTCGGCCTTGTCCCCAGATAGCAGCGGGTCTTCACCGCGCTGGAGAGAAAATCCAGTGAACGCGTGTTGGGCTTTGTTCAGTCCCAGAAAACGCTCCGCCAGTAACTGCAAGTCACCAACTGTGGCGGTGCTGTTGACCCCGTGATCATCTCCTTCATCCAAACTGCCCTGTACGTCCACATAAGTACTGGCTTGAATGCGATCAATTAAACGTGTTGATGAGTAATGGCTGATAATCAGGTAGAAACTGATATTAAAGGTCAAACTCCAAAAGGTGCCGTGGGTGAGTGAGTCGGCAAACTTTATTCCAAAAAGAGCGTCTGGTTGAAGCCAGTGAGAGCCCCATAAAAGACTGACCAGACTGTCGGGAATCAGACCTGCGTTGCTCATGGTAGGTATAACTAACGTATATATCCAGATAAAACTGCCGATGCTGATTCCTGCCAGGGCTCCTTGTCGACTGCCACCTTTCCAGCTGACTGCTCCAAAAATAGCAGGGGCAAATTGAGCGACGGCGACAAAGGCTAACAGACCAAATGATGCCAGGCTGCCTTCGTCACCCAGGATTCGGTAATAGAAGTAAGCTAATAGCATCAGATTGACAATCGTCAGGCGTCGAACTTTTAGTAAAAGGGCACCGAGATCTTTTCGTTCTGCCAGTTTTAACCAGGAAACTCGCAGTAACATTGGCATGACGATGTCGTTGCACACCATGGTACTGAGTGTGATAGTGGCCACAATTACCATACTGGTAGCTGCAGAAAGCCCGCCAATAAAGGCAAACATTGCGAGCTTTTCCTTACCTTCAAATAGAGGAAGAGTCAGGACAAACGTATCGGCATCAACACTGCCGTCAGGAAAGGAAAGCATACCTGCTGTGGCAATGGGTAAAACGAAAAGACTTGCCAAAATCAGGTAAATGGGGAAAACCCAGCGTGCGGTTCGAAGGTCCTTAGGGTCTGCGTTCTCAACAACAGCAACATGAAACTGACGAGGCAGGCAGATTATGGCTACGGTGGCGAGCAGTGTTTCGGTTAAAAAGCTGTTTTGGGTGAAGTCCCGCTGAAAGTTTTCGTTATGGGCCAGCTCATTAGCGGCCTTGGTGAAGAGATCGTCAAAACCATCGAAAATTCCGAAAGTAACGAAGAAACCGACAGCGATAAAAGCCGCTATTTTAACCAGTGATTCAAAGGCTATTGCCAATACAATGCCTTCATGGTGTTCAGTCGCATCTATATGACGAGTTCCGAACAGAATTGAGAACAGCGCCATCAACAAGGCAACAAATAAAGCGGTATCACTGCCCGCTGCCGTGGCGCCTCCGTCAGAAGTGAGAGCGTTGTAGCTGATAGCAACAGCTTTGAGCTGAAGTGCGATATAGGGAACGATGCCAAGTACCGCAATACAGGTCACCAATACCGCAAGGCTTTGGCTTTTTCCGTATCGAGAGGCTACAAAGTCAGAAATAGTCGTTATATTTTGCTGTTTACTGACACGAATGATCTTGGTAAAAATTTGCCAGGCAAGCATAAAAGTAATTATCGGCCCCAGATAGGTAGCCAAAAATTCCCAGCCATTGCTTGAGGCTCTTCCTACGGCACCATAAAAAGTCCAGGATGTGGCATAAACTGATAAGGATAGACTGTAGACAAGTGGCCGTGTTTTAGAATTGAGTAATTCTTTGGAGTGATTGTCGCCATAGTAAGCAATGGCAAATAACAGCCCGACATAACTCAGAGAAATTACGATTATAAACCAGCCTTCCAGCATAGGGTTGTACCTCTGAGTTTTGTATATGCCTGAGCACAGACTCGCTGTGAACTACCACTGATTCCTCTTATAAAGCCCTAGTGTATCCTGAATTGCCTTGACTCCAACAGACTTCTCTCCAACTAATAAGACCATTGTCTAGGTTAGGAGGAGCAAGTACCTGTATAGATTAAGTGGATTTATATCTTGTTGAAATATATTGCTTAAGCTGTTCATCTTGGTGGTTCGGACATTGCCCTTTAGTCTTATTCTCGACTAAAGTCGTGATCTGTTCTGCAATACTATTTGTTAAATTGCAATCGTGGTATTGCGTAACTGAATTCGATAATAAGAGCCTACAACGAACTCTAGCAACGAACATTAACAAAAAAGCGCAAGTAATTAATTCCAATAACAACACGTATCATAAAGGAAGGTGTCATGAGCCTAACTCCCGAAAAAGCACAGGCCTATTGGAAGGAAAATATTCGTATTATCCTTTCTTACCTAGCGGTCTGGTTTGTCGTTTCATACGGCTGCGGCATCCTGTTTATTGAGCAGCTTAATTCAATACCGTTCTTCGGTTTTGAATTGGGATTCTGGTTTGCTCAACAGGGTTCTATATTCGTTTTTTGCGGTCTGATCATTGCTTACGCAATAAGCATGAACAAGCTGGACGAAAAGTACGACGTACACGAATAACAATAAAAAGCTAAACGACGAATTAACGAAACAACGAAATAGGGCGACGAGACTATGGGTAGTCAAGATATCCTCAATTTTGTCTTTATAGGTGCTTCATTTGCACTCTATATCGGCATCGCGATCTGGGCGCGAGCTGGATCAACTAAAGAATTTTATGTTGCTGGTGGTGGAGTACATCCGATTGCCAACGGTATGGCAACAGCAGCAGACTGGATGTCTGCAGCATCATTTATCTCTCTTGCGGGTATTATCTCTTTTATTGGCCGTGATGGTGCTGCTTACCTGATGGGCTGGACCGGCGGCTACGTGATGCTGGCGATGCTATTAGCACCTTACTTGCGCAAGTTTGGTAAGTTTACTGTCCCAGACTTTGTCGGAGATCGGTATTACTCCAACTTTGCTCGAGTCATTGCTGTTATCTGTACCATTATTATTTCCTTTACTTATGTCGCAGGTCAGATGCGTGGTGTCGGCATTGTATTCTCCCGCTTCCTGCATGTTGATATTAATACCGGTGTTGTACTGGGTATGGCAATCGTATTCTTCTACGCCGTGCTTGGTGGAATGAAGGGCATTACCTACACGCAGGTTGCTCAGTATGTTGTGTTGATTCTGGCTTTCACTGTTCCTGCATTGTTCCTGTCCTTCCAGATTACCGGACATATTCTTCCTCAGACGGGTCTTGGTGCGACTTTGGATAGCGGCCAGTCTCTGTTGGCGACTATTGATGGTCTTTCTACCGAACTTGGTTTTAAGGAATATACCAACGGTAACAAGACCACATTGGATATGTTCTTCCTGACTGCAGCTTTGATGTGTGGTACTGCAGGATTGCCTCATGTGATTGTTCGTTTCTTTACGGTACCTCGTGTTAAGGATGCTCGTTCTTCAGCGGGTTGGGCATTAATGTTTATTGCCATTCTTTACACTGCGGTACCCGGTGTTGCAGCCTTTGGTAAGTACAATCTGATTAATACTGTAAACGGAGCTGATAACAAGGGAACTGCCTATGCTGCAATGCCTGAATGGTTCAAAAACTGGGAAGATGCAGGTCTGATTGGTTGGAATGATTACAACGGTGATGGCAAAGTTCAGTACGCTGCGGGTAATGCTTTTGAGGGTAAAGGCAAGCCTGCATTCGCTGGTAGCGCGGATGATGAGACGGCTCGTGGTGAATTTGGTCAGCGTCTGGTTTCCAATGCATTTGCTGAAAGCAAGCCTGTAAATGGAGCACCATTTGCCAACGAAGTCTATGTTGATCGTGACATCATGGTGTTGGCTAACCCTGAAATTGCTTCTTTGCCAGGTTGGGTTGTAGCCTTGGTGGCGGCTGGCGCAGTGGCAGCAGCATTATCTACAGCGGCGGGACTGTTGCTGGTAATTTCTACTGCCATCGCTCATGACTTGGTGAAGAAGACGATAAATCCAAATATCACTGAGAAACAGGAGCTGATGTATGCACGTTTGGCTGCGATCGTGGCGATCTGTATTGCAGGTTACTTCGGTATCAATCCTCCCGGCTTTGTGGCTATCGTGGTAGCGCTGGCCTTTGGTTTAGCAGCATCATCCTTCTTCCCAGCCATTATCATGGGTATTTTCATGAAGCGTATGAACAAGGAAGGTGCCGTTGCGGGTATGATTGTTGGCCTAACCTCGACCATGGCTTACATCATTTACTTCAAGTTCATGGGTGGTACTAAAGACGAAATGTTTATGGGTATTTCCCCAGAAGGTTTCGGTACAGTTGGTATGATTCTGAACTTCATCACGGCGTTTATCGTATCTTCCATGACTCCTCCGCCTCCAGCAGAAATTCAGGCGATCGTAGAAGATATTCGTATCCCACGTGGTGCTGGTGAAGCTCACGCTCACTAAATGACTTGATCAAAGTAGTATCAAGGGCACACCAGTTTCAGGCTGGTGTGCTTTTTTCGTTTATATCGATGGTTATTATGAATAGTTGTATTTAGAACGAGTTATTTGCATAGATTCCATAAAAGGGCTGTCTCCTGTTGTAGTGATCACTGCTGTTTTCTTGTGTCTGCAGTTGGGTAGGTTTGGAGTATGCTTGCGTTGTGGCTGTTGATGAATTAATCAGGAGGTTCTACATGCCTACCGACTTCAATGTTGATAATCCGCCTTTTAGTCTACTGGATAAGAATGAATTGGCGATTCTCAAAAATAATCTCGATATAGGTTACTACCAAAAAGGAGAATGTTTGATTGAAGCCGGTAAGCCACCAGATGGACTCTTTGTGGTACTGAAAGGACAGGTTCGGGAAAGTGAGGCAAAGGAGGATGGTGCGGATCAGCACGTCTTTGTTCACTATAGCGATCATGACTATTTTGGTGCCTGGTCTGCCTTGAAAGGAAAGGCTATTCATGACTTTGTCGCAGAAGAAGAGACTATTGCGCATATTCTCCCAACCAAAGTACTGCTGGAACTGGTTTATAGTAATCCGCGATTTGGTGATTATTTCAGTCGGACTTTGGCCGCTAAAACTGAGATCCATGCCGAGCATGAAGGTGAAGATCAAGGAATGGCGGAGTTTATGCTTGCTCAGGTGGATGGCGAGTGTATGCGTGATCCTTTGGTTTTACTGGAAGGTACCTCGATTAAAGAAACAACGATGTTGATGCGTGAGAAGCATGTCGACTGCGTTTTGGTGAGAAAAGGAGGGCGGTACGGCATTGTTACAGGTACTGATCTGCTTAATGCTGTGGTATTGGAGGAAATGTCACGAAGCACTGATGTGGCAGAAATCGCGACATACCGGTTGATATCCGTAGAGGCCGGAGACTATTTATTTAATGCTCTGATTCTAATGACTCAGCAACATATCGAACGGGTCGTGGTTATGAAAGATAGTCAGTTGCTGGGAATTATCGATCTTGCAGATGTGTTAAGTTATTTCTCCAGTCATTCCCATGTTATTGGTTTACGAATCGAGCGAGCCAAAACCGTTGAAGACTTATCTGCTGCTGCCCGTGGGCTGAATGATTTGATTCGCTCATTGCTATCACACGGTGTTAAGGCCCGTTTTGCTATGGATTTGATTTCGGCGATGAATGAGCGGGTCATGGCTAAATTATTCACACTGCTGGTACCGGAAGACTTGCTTGCTCATGTTTGCCTTGTCGTCATGGGGAGTGAGGGGCGTGGTGAGCAGATTATGAAAACAGATCAGGATAATGCGGTCATTATGCGAGATGGACTTGACTGGCCTGACAGGGAGCCGGTGCTGCAAAGGTTTACCGATATGTTGATCGAATTTGGTTACCCGAAATGCCCAGGAAATATTATGGTCTCCAATCCCTACTGGGTACAGTTTCTTGGGGACTGGACAAGCCGAATGAATGAATGGGCAACAAGCTGCGTGGGTGAGGCACAGATGAATTTGGCTATCGCTGTGGATGCCAAGCCTGTTGCTGGTAATCCGGCTTTATTCAAAGCCTCCCGGAATTGGTTCCTTCGTCAGCTGAAGGACAATGATCTGTTCTTTTCACATTTTGCCAAAGCCTCTCTTGAGTTTGACACGCCGCTGACTTTTTTTGGTGGAATTAAGAGTAAAGGCCATGGTCTGGATATCAAGAAAGGCGGGATCTTTCCAATTGTGCATGGCATTCGGACTATGGCACTTCAGCATCGAGTGATTGAGACTAATACCTTTAAACGGGTTGATTCACTGATAGAAATGGGAGTGCTTAAGAAAGAGCAAGGTCGGGACTTGGTGGAGGCCCTTTCTATTTTTATCAAGATTCGTTTGAGGCAGCAAATGATGCGTTTTGATGCAGAGGATTTTAACGAATCTCCAAACATAATTATTATTGATGAATTAGATCGATTGGATAAAGACCTCATGCGGGAGGCGTTGCATGTGGTTAAAGAGTTTAAAAAGAGTTTAGCACTCAAATATCACCTTGAGAGGTAGCGGATATGATCCTGCCGAGGAAATTCCGGGTCATGCGAGAGCGAAAACGTCATCGGTCCGGACCTTTTGCAAGCTTGTTTGAACCCTATCAGGGAGATGAGGTGGTGTCTCTGGATTGTGAAACTACGAGCCTGGATGTCAGCGAAGGAGAGATACTCTCAATTGGGGCTGTTCGGATCAAGGGTCGTAGGGTTGTTACCAGTGATCGACTTGACATCAAGCTTAAGCCTCCCAAGAGCCTGACTGGTGATTCGATTAAGGTACATAAGCTGCGAGCGATGGATTTAACGGAAGGGATTGAAATAGAGGAGGCATTGGATCAGGTGCTCGAATTTGTCGGTAATCGTCCGATACTTGGTTATTATGTTAACTACGATATAAAAATGATTGATAAGTTTCTTCGCTCGTACCATGGCTTTGGCTTGCCCAACAAGGCTATTGAACTCTCTCATGTTTATCACGACATTATTAAGTGGAAATATGTTGGTGGTGATGTCGATCTACGTTTCGATACCATCGCCAAAAAGCTGAATTTACCTATTCTTGAGAGACACACGGCGCTTGGGGACGCAATTACGGTGGCATTAATGTATGTTCGCTTAAAGTACGGTGAAGCTCCCGGATAACTTACCACTTTCTAACCTGCTGTATTAACTGGAAATTTCAAACCTGTCTGGTGGTGGCGATCATATTTATCAGCCGTCCCGCCTTTTTCGTTTACCCGTCTTGACTCGGTGATGGGCACGATTTCTGATCATTCTGTTAAACTAAGTAGATAAGACGTTATTCTGAGATTGGCTGGCTTGGCCTCTCTTTGTTTCGACTTATAAATATTTTGTTCTTTTGTAACCTATTGGTCCGCTTTATGCATTGACGTATGTAGTGTTGATGTAGTTGGATAGAGATGAGGCGGGCAAGCGACAAAAAAATGTCGTTTGACTGGGTATTTGAAGAAAAACTAGTATAATCCGTCATAAATGTGACGTGTAGGTGATTTGAGGCGTCTTCAGACTTCAGCTCTCATCTTATTATTCTGTTTTATGGTTAATAGGTAGTTAATTCGATGGCAGATCGGTTGGATATTCAGAATGTCTTGGGCCAGATGCGTGCTCTTCAAGCTCAGGTTCAGCAGGGAGTTCCACCTGTTAAGGCTGTGCCTGAGCAGCCGGATGGAACACCGGGTTTTGGCGATGTGCTGAAAATGGCTGTGGACAAAGTGAATGATCAGCAAGCTTCAGCCAAAAAAATGGCGGAGGCTTATGAGCGTGGAGATCCAACCGTGGATCTTCCTCAGGTCATGATAGGTCTTCAAAAGGCCAGTGTGTCCTTTGAAGCAATGAATCAGGTGCGTAATCGCTTGGTTTCTGCTTATGAAGATATTTCTAAAATGCCCATATAGCATGATCGGATTTATAGGCTTTTGCTAGGTATGGATTCCTATCTGCTGTGCTGTTTAAACACATAGCCCGATACTGTTAGATAAGTCAAAACCAGATAGCTGAATAAACAGTCAAAATAGCTCAACGGAGTTCTCACAGAGAATCATGGATAACGCGCCCGCCACAACTCAGAATGCACTTGCCGTACCGCAATCCGGTCTGGCAGCTGGGTTTAATCGCTTGGGCATTTTTCGCCAGATCGGGCTGATGATCGGACTGGCTGCCAGTGTAGCCATTGGCTTTTCGGTGGTTCTCTGGTCTCAGGAACCAGAATATCGGCCGCTGCTGAATAATCTTAACTCACTCGATGCTAATCAAATCATTGACACCCTTCAAGCCAATCAGATCCCTTACCGCATTGATAACTCCAGTGGGGCGCTTATGGTAGCGGCAGATCAAATTCATAATGCACGCTTGAAACTGGCTGCTGGCGGATTGACGGGGCGGGAGAATGTAGGGTTTGAATTGCTGGACCAGGAGCAGGCTCTGGGAACCAGTCAGTTTATGGAAACCACCCGGTTTCGTCGAGGACTGGAGGGTGAATTAGCCAGAACGATTTCAAGTCTTCTACCTGTAAAAACGGCCCGTGTTCATTTGGCTATTCCTAAGCGTTCGGTATTCGTCCGTGACAGCAGAAAACCCAGCGCTTCTGTGTTTGTCGAGCTTTATGCCGGACGCATGATGGCGAAGTCTCAGGTTGCCTCTGTTGCTAGTCTGGTGGCTTCAAGTATTCCTGAGCTCGATAGTCGAGATGTCACTGTTGTTGATCAAAAAGGGCGACTGCTAAACAGTCAATCTGTTGACGAAAACGTAGGCCTAGCTGCTAAACAGCTGGAATACAGTCAAAAAATGGAGGATCGAATAGCCTCCAGGGTCCGTAACATTCTAGAGCCTGTTGTTGGCAGTGGCCGTTTTAAGGCGGAAGTTTCTGCAGATATTGACTTTACTGCCATTGAACAAACAGACGAGTTATTTAACCCAGATCTGCCATCTCTGCGTAGCGAGCAGACCCTTGATGAACAAAGGGCCGCGGGTGCGGGAGCCACAGGCGTGCCGGGAGCCCTGGCGAATCAGCCTCCTGGTGCTGCGACAGTGCCTGAAGTGGGGGCCGCAGGAGGGGGAGGTGCTGCTGGAGCGAATGGACAAGGCAGTGGTAGAAAGCAGACAACACGAAATTATGAATTGGATAGGACCATTAGCTATACGCGGCACCAGCAAGGACGTGTTCGCCGTCTAACGGTTGCAGTAGCCGTTGATGATATCTCCACAACTAACCCTGATACGGGTGAGGTGACGAGGCGTCCCTGGAGTGAAGCTGATATTCAGCGATTAACACTCTTGGTTCGTGATGCCGTTGGCTACTCTGCTGTTCGGGGAGATAGTGTAAATGTGGTTAATACACCGTTTGTTGGTCCGGAGCCTTTAGAGGCGTTGCCAGAAGTGGCTATATGGGAGCAACCCTGGTTCTGGGATTTAGCCCGGAAGGTCGGCGCTGGTTTGTTTCTACTGCTTTTGGTCTTCGGGGTATTGCGGCCTATTATGAAGAGTCTTTCTGCAGCGCCGGTGCCTGCTGGAGAAGGGGGAGAAATTGGTGGAGAGTTGGAAGGGATTGGTGAAGTCGGCGGATTAGGGGACGAAGGAGCGGGGCTTAGTGTTGATCAGGGGTCTTTGTTACCTGGTCCTAATGAGAGCTATGATCGACAACTTGATGCAATTCGTAGCCTCATAGCTGAGGACCCCGGCCGAGTGGCGCAGGTGGTTAAACAGTGGGTTTCTGCGGATGAGTGATATTGGAAAACTGGATTCGGTCCAGCGAGCGGCAGTGTTCTTGATGAGTCTTGGGGAATCGGATGCTGCTGAAATAATGAAGCATATGGGGCCTAAAGAAGTTCAGCGAATTGGTACAGCTATGTCAATGCTGTCCCACGTTAAGCAGGATCAGGTTGAAACTGTGATGGCTGACTTTCTTAATGCTGTTGGTAATCAGACAGGACTTGGAGTCGGGTCTGATGATTATATTCGCTCTGTGTTGAATCAGGCGTTGGGGGAGGATAAAGCTGGCGGCTTGATTGATCGGATTCTCCAGGGAGCTAACACCAAGGGGTTGGATACGCTTAAATGGATGGATGCTCGTCAGGTGGCGGATATTATTCGTTACGAGCATCCCCAGATTCAGGCGATTGTGGTTTCCTATCTGGATGCCGATCAGGCAGCGGAAGTCGTTAGTCAGTTCGACGAAAGAGTTCGGCTCGATATTCTTATGCGCATATCCTCGTTAGAGACTGTTCAACCCAGTGCCTTGCAGGAACTTAACGATATTCTGGAGCGCCAGTTTGCAGGTAATGCGACGGCCAAAACCACAAACATGGGTGGAGTTAAAGTGGTTGCCGATATCATGAACTTCTTTGATACCGGCACTGAAACAAACGTGATGGAGTCGATTAAGGAAGTAGACGAAGACTTGGGGAATGAAATTCAGGATCTGATGTTTGTTTTTGCTAATCTCTCTGAAGTTGACGACCGTGGTATTCAGGCCATTCTTCGAGAGATTTCTACCGATGTTCTGGTGGTTGCACTGAAAGGGGCTGACACGGCATTACAGGAGAAAATATTCAAAAACATGTCCAAGCGAGCTGCGGAACTGTTACGGGATGATCTTGAAGCTTCCCCTCCTGTACGCGTCAGTGATGTTGAAACCGCTCAGAAAGAAATTTTAACCGTCGCTCGACGCTTAGCAGATGATGGTGAAATCATGCTTGGTGGGAGCGGCGAGGATATGTTGTAAATATCTGAAGTTATTTATGATTTTTTATTGGTTCAATGAGCGGTAGGTGGCCGACCGAGCTGTTTTCAGGAAAATAGTGTGATTAAAGAAAGCACCCTGCAAGGGCAGTTAAACATTAGAGACAGCCATTCTGTCAAAAATAAGTAGTATTGCTTTGCACCAATTGAAGCGCCTGATTAAAAGAAAGCCCTGTGGGTAAAAGAGATTTCTGTGGATAAAAAATCCAACGCTCCTGGTCGTATTGCGGCTAAAGACTTGCCCCCAGTCAAATCCTGGGCTCTTCCCAGAGTTCAGGGAGCACATGTAGTGCGTTCTCCTTTTGCTGAGAAAGACCGTAAAAGCCGTCGTGATCAGAGTCGAGTCGAAGAAATTCCTGATAGTAAACCCTTGACGGTTGAAGCCATCGAAAAAATAAGATTGCAGGCACAGGAGGAAGGTTTTAAGCAGGGAAAGACCGAAGGGTTGGAGCAAGGGTTGCAGGAGGGGTTACGTAAAGGTGAAGAGCAGGGCTATCAGCAGGGGTTGCAGCAAGCCAAGGGTGAAATGGATGCCCTTCGTGACAAGTTAACGAGCCTGATGCAAAGCATTGAATCTCCACTGGAACAGCAACAGCAAGAACTGGAGTCTGCATTATTGCGCTTGGTGATAGATACCGCTGGCTGTGTTGTTAAGCAGGAGTTGAAGACAAGACCGGAAATACTTCAACAGGCAGTGAATGAAGCCTTGGCGGCGTTGCCTCATGAAGAGCCTCAACTTTGCTTTAGTGTCAGTCCTGATGATCTTGCTTTACTGGAAGAAATTAAAGAGCGTGAGCATGCTAGTTGGAGCCTTCGTGTCGATAAGTCGATGACTTCGGGAGGGCTTTCAATCAAAGGTGCCAATAGTTACCTTGATTACAGCGTAGAAAACAGATTTTCTCAGGTAGTGGAGCAGTTACTGGAGCGAAACCAAGCGGCAAATAACGAGACTGATTAGTCTTTTTAGTTGTGACCCTCATCTATAACTCTGCATTCATGGCGGTGCTTTTTGAGAACAATCGTAGAGCGCTTGAAAACTTATCAGAAACAACCCCTGAGCCCTGTTCGACCTGTCATTGAGGGGCGCGTAACCCGGCTGGTCGGATTAACTCTGGAAGCGCGTGGTTGCCGGGCGGCAGTCGGAGAATATTGTAAAATACTGATTGACGATCATCACAGCGCAGAAGCAGAGGTTGTAGGTTTTGGTCAGGGAAGTATATTTTTGATGCCGGTGGATCGGATTGAAGGCCTTCATCCTGGAGCCAAAGTTATTCCACTCGGAGCCGGAAGCAAGGTTCCGGTTGGTTTCAACTTATTGGGTCGAGTGTTGAACGGAGTTGGAGTTCCGCTGGATGGTAAGGGCGCTTTGGATGCTGAAGAGGAGGTGAACCTTAGTGCTCCGGCAATCAATCCTCTGTGCAGGCAGCCTATTCACGATACTTTAGATGTAGGAATACGAGCAATCAATTCTGTACTTACTGTCGGTCGAGGTCAGAGATTAGGTCTCTTTGCTGGCTCTGGTGTCGGTAAGAGCGTCCTGTTGGGAATGATGACTCGATTTACTGAAGCCGAAATCATTGTAGTAGGCCTTATTGGTGAACGAGGAAGGGAAGTCAAAGAATTTATTGAGCAGAGCCTCGGTGCAGAAGGATTAGCACGAGCAGTGGTTGTTGCTTCTCCAGCAGATGAGTCGCCGTTAATGCGTCTGAGGGCCTCTGAGCTGGCATCACGAGTTGCTGAATATTTTCGCGATAAAGGGAAGAATGTGTTGCTGCTGATGGATTCTTTAACGCGGTATGCACAGGCGCAGCGAGAAATTGCTCTAGCGGTGGGTGAGCCTCCTGCAACCAAAGGCTATCCGCCTTCAGTTTTTGCGCGTCTGCCAAAACTGGTCGAGCGGGCAGGGAATGGTGAAGAGGGAGGGGGATCAATTACCGCCTTCTATACGGTATTAACCGAGGGAGACGACCAGCAGGACCCTATTGCTGATGCAGCACGGGCCATTCTTGATGGTCATGTGGTGCTGTCCAGGCAGCTTGCAGAGGAGGGGCATTATCCGGCTATCGACGTGGAAGCCTCAATAAGCCGAGCAATGCCTCAGGTTGTGAAGCCAGATCATTTGGCAAAGGCGCAGCAATTCAAGCAGATTTATTCGCGCTACTTGCAAAACAGAGATCTGATTAGCGTTGGTGCATACGTCAAGGGCTCGGATCCGAATATTGATATTGCTATCGAGCGGGTTCCTCATTTTCGTAAGTTTTTGCAGCAAGGGCTGGATGAGAAAGTGAATTTTACTGAAAGCTGGCAGGGGCTTCATACTGTATTGGAGCCAGCCAGTCAGCCTAAACCGGCTGCTGCTCCCCCCGGTGTAAGACCTGGGCAAACACCGGGTGCGGCGCCGGTCAGGCGATAAGTGAATGCAGTGAGTTGCTGGAAATTTCTTTCAGTCTGATAACGATCAGTTGTTATTATTTTCAGTCAGGGTTTGGCGTTTTGATAAGTGTTATCCAATCATGAAAAAATCTAAGCGTCTGCAGCCCGTATTACATTTGGCTGAACGAAATAAAAAACAAGCTGAGACAGCGTTGGGAAATGCTCAACAGCAGCTGGCTGCGGAGGAAGAAAAGCTCGAACAGCTTCGTAACTACTTGGCTGAGTATCAGCAAAATGCGAAGGTACAGCAACAACAAGGCGTGCAGGTAGATATCCTGATACGGCTACAGCAATTTATGTCTCGTTTACAGGAGGCTGTTGAGCAGCAGGGGCAGCAGGTTGAGCTTTCACGGCAAATGCTGACCCATGCCAAAAATCTATGGACGGCTGCCTACGGACGTTATAAGGCGATGGACTCACTTATCGAAAGGAGTCGTCAGACCGAGCTCATAGCGGAAGATAAACAGTTACAGAAAACAATCGACGAGTTAACCCAAAACCGCAAAAGATAAAATCGTTTCAGATTTCTAATTGAATCAGCTTTATTCTGGCCTTTTTATTGCAGTCCTTACACTTGTGAAGTGCACAGGAGTTGCGTATGTCAACAACACAGGCTGTCTCTGTTCAGCAAACTATTACCCAGGTACCTTTGTCCGAAGCGGCGGCTTCTGGTAGCTACATGCCGGAAGCTGGAGCTACGGGGAGTGGTGCGGAGCTATTTGGTGATACCTTGAAGGCCAATATGGAAAATGGCGAAACCCTGAAAGAAAGGGCTTCGGGAGGATCCGATTTGCCATCTTCTGGCCACAAATTGCCGCCTGAAAGCGATACGGCCAAAAGTGCGGTGGAGGAGACTGCTAAAGGCGTTGCTTCCAAAAATACTGCTGATCCTGCCACTACGGTTGCCTATACAGATGTTGATACACCTTCTGAACAATCAGAGATAATTGAAGAAGGTGCTGATGGCGTAAGCCATAAAGTCGCTGACTCTGCTGACGATTCATTATTGGAGCTTCAAGATCTTGTTGAGGAGTATTCCTCGATTGAGCGGGAGGTGGCTGTTGATCCGCAAGAGGAACTCGATGATTCTTCACATTCTTCCACCGTCCCTGTAAGCGACGTAAATGTAGAATATGATTCTGCTGCTGGTTCAGGCTATGGTGATTCTGAAGTTTTTGATGAAGCGGTAACTCCTGTAACTATAAGTGGAAGTCGTCATCAGTTGGAGGCTGATCAGCTTCCAGAAGAACCAGATATTCGCACAACAGAGGTAAAGGTTGAGACGACAGGCGAAAGCAGCGATCGAGCAGAAAATACAGACGGAAGCCGCTCAGGCGAGCAATCAGTTGTCGACGCGCGGGCTGATTCGTTATTGTCCGATCAAAAGGGATCTGAGGCCGATGCTATTGATCCAGGCGATGTTAGAACAGTAAAGGATCGGGATATTTCAGCTGAGGTTGATTCAGATTTAGTAGAAGAGCCCTCCCTTGATAGCAGGCAGGCGGAGTCGCAGCAGGTTGCTTCCGATAATTCAGCGACAGGCGAGGTTAAAGGGAGCGATGAAAAAGTTACTGAAACTGTCCCGGTAGCTCCCTCCGTTGTTGCTATGCTTAAGCAGCGTCATCCTGAGCTTAACGAGCCGAATAAGCTTTCTGAGAGTGTTGAGGCGGAGTCAGATCCTGGGCAACCCAGCGTTCGGGAATCGGCAAAAGCTCAGCCCTCAAGTTCAAATATCCAATCGGAAACGGAAGCTAAGCCTTCTGCTTCTGAACAGACCGTTACTGCTGCAGGTCAGCAGGCTGCTTTTGTCGATCGACCCCCAGCAGAGTTCATTCAGTCTAAAGAATCGGTTGCTAAGCCGCGGGAAATGGCGTCAGCGGACCCTGTGGCTACTGGTGTGGGTGTTCAAAAGGAAGTTAACGTCAAAGGGGGGAGGGATTCAGCTTCCGCTGATTCTCACTCTTCTCGGGATAGTGCTCAGCAAGAAAGTCAGCGATTTAGTCTGGCTGCACTTAAAGAGCAGTTGGCATCGATATCTATCAAAGAGAGTGGCACTGATACTCCCTTTAAAAGTCTTTCCTCGTCTTCGTCGGGGACTGCGGCATCATCCGGGGCTGTTCCATTTTCTGCGATGGTAAACTCCCAATCGGAGACGGCACGTGGGCTGGGGCTATCGAATTTCCAGCAGTTGCAACAGGCGTATAAAGGTGATGGTTCAAATACTGTCAGTCTAAACTTGTCTGAACGCTTTGGCAGTGATGCCTGGACGCCAGGGGTATCACAGCGAGTGAGTTGGATGGCCAGTCAGCAGATTGGCAGGGCTGAATTGCGTCTCGACCCTCCAGAGTTGGGTAGCCTGAACATTCGTCTGACTATTCATCAGGATCAGGCAAGTCTCAGTATCACTAGTCCCAGTGCACAAGTACGAGAAGTGTTGGAACAGCAGATGCCTCGATTAAGGGAGATGTTAGCTGAAAGCGGGATCGATCTGCAGCAGGCAGATGTCTCTGATCAGCCAGCTTCACAGCAGTCTGATAAGCGATCAGCAGAAAGTGAAAATGAAGAGTTTTACGGGGATGCTTCCGATGACCCTGCACTGGCAGCATCGGAAGTAAATTCGTCTGCTCTGTCGTTGGTCGATTACTACGCTTGACAATCCCCTAAAGCTGCTGATATTTAGTCGTTTTTTTGTACCTGTCCTGAGATAACCAATGTTTGCTACCGGGCAAACAAGGGCATAATCTATGGTATAGTTGTTCGCCTCTGGATTAACATAATATGCGGGTTATAAGGCGAAGCTGTAGATTCATGTCTTCAGGTCAGGATCTAAAAGCCCGCGCGGAGCATGGCTGGGATAACGGATGGCTGATGAAGCGGTTGAGGAAACAGGAAAGAAGTCCAGTAAGCTGGTAATGATTCTTATCATACTGGTGGTTGTCTTGATCGGAGCTATAGGGGCCGGTGCGGCTTGGTTTTTTCTGATGAAAGAAGATCAGCCTGCACAGGAGCAGGAAGCGACAACCGAAATAAAGCTGAAAAAAGAAGCGATCTACGTCAAGATTCGGACGATGGGAGGGAAGCCCTACTTCATTACAAATTTCTCAGCTGAAAAATTTGGAACCCAGCGTTTTCTGCAAATTTTTGTTGAGGCACGGACTCGTGAGCCTGATGTGCAGGAGGCGTTGCAGAAGCATATGCCGCTGGTTGTTCATCGGTTAAGTGCGCTATTCTCGGCGCAAACGCTGGCAGATATGCAGACTGCAGAAGGAAAAACCCGATTGCGAAACGAGGCGACAGATATTGTCAAAAATTTACTGCAGGAAGAAATCGGTAAGCCGGGGATAGAGGAGTTATTCTTTACTAATTTTGTTATGCAGTAAGCGGACTAGCAATAGGAAGAAGGGATAAAAACAGAAAGGATCGAAATAACCGCACAGAAGATACAAATCAGACTACATATAGGTAACAGGTGGATTATTCCTAAGCGATGAGTGTTCAGGATCTTTTATCACAAGACGAAATCGATGCGCTGCTGCATGGTGTTGATGATGGTGACATTGATACGGAGGACGACTCTGAGGTTGATGGTGCCCGATCCTACGACTTAACCAGCCAAGAGCGGATTGTACGTGGGCGGATGCCTACGTTGGAAATGATTAACGAACGATTTGCCCGTTATACTCGAATCAGTCTCTTTAATATTCTTCGTCGTAGCGCTGATGTTTCTGTCGGCGGAGTTCAGATTCTCAAGTTTGGTGAATACGTACATACCCTCTATGTACCGACCAGTCTGAACCTGGTTAAAGTAAAGCCTTTACGCGGTACCAGTCTGTTTATCATGGATGCCAAGCTGGTGTTCAAGTTAGTGGATAACTTCTTTGGTGGTGATGGGCGTCATGCCAAGATTGAGGGACGGGAATTTACTCCGACAGAGACCCGTATTGTTCAAATGTTGCTTGAGCAGGTTTTCATTGATCTGAGGGAAGCTTGGGGACCCGTCCTAAAAGTCGATTTTGAGTATCAGAACTCCGAAGTTAACCCTTCCATGGCGAATATTGTCAGCCCAAGCGAAGTGGTGGTCATTAGTACTTTTCATATAGAGTTGGATGGTGGTGGCGGTGATTTACATGTGACTATGCCTTACTCTATGCTGGAACCGATACGCGAAGTGTTGGATGCCGGTGTCCAAAGTGATGTAGATGATAAGGATGAACGTTGGGTGAAGGCTTTGCGCGCCGATATTATGGATGCGAAAGTTGACCTTGAGATGACGGTGGCCGAACGAGAAATCACTCTCCGGGATATACTTGAGATGGAGGCCGGTGACGTAATACCTGTGGAAATTCCAGAAGAGTTAATCTTAAAAGCTAATGGTATTCCTACATTTAGAGGTAAACTTGGTGTTTCCCGATCAAACCTTGCTTATAAGGTAACGGATCAAATTAAGCGGGTTGATAATATCTAGTTTCGGTGTGGGATCAGGTGTTTTCTTATTTGAAGTAGATTTTCGACTGGTACGGCCCGGTTTACTGTTTGAGAGTAAATGTAAATTGTCGGGATTAAAGTAAGCCGGACATTCCTAGAGACCGTTGCGAAAGAAGTGATTACCGAGAGTACAGATAGATGAGTGACGAGAATCAAGATGAGAAGGCAATGGCTGATGAATGGGCTGCTGCACTGGATGAGCAAGGGGATGAAGACGGAGTAGAGGATGCCTGGGCTGAAGCGATGGCGGAGCAAGGCGTTGAAGAGGATGATGTATCCCCTGTGGCCCTTGATGAGCTTCAGGACGACTCGGTACCGACTGCTGGTGATAATCCAGATCTTGATGTGATTTTAGACATACCGGTTAATATCTCCATGGAAGTTGGCAGTACAGAAATAGCGATTCGGAACTTGCTCCAATTAAGTCAGGGTTCTGTGATAGAGCTGGACCGCATGGCGGGAGAGCCGTTGGATGTCAGGGTTAATGGGACGCTGATTGCCCATGGGGAGGTTGTGGTGGTCAATGAACGGTTCGGAATTCGTCTTACTGATGTAGTCAGTCCATCTGAACGGATCAGGAAGTTACGCTAGGGTGGCCAATTCTGCGATAAAATGGCTTTTTCTTGTATTGCTACTCCTGACAAGTGTTAATGCTATGGCTCAGGCTGTTATTACTTCAGCAGCCGTTAAGTCATCTTCGACTGAATCAGTGACGAGTGTCTCTGCAGGGGCTAACCCGGGAGGGAATGTCGTCGATTCGACAGCACCGGTTGTAGTGCCTCCTTTTTCTACTGACTCTATACTTCAGATGCTGTTTGGCTTAGGGCTGGTCGTTGCTCTTATCTTCACGCTTGCCTGGCTTTTAAAGCGAATCGGTGGTGTTGGTGGGTTTGCTCAGTCAGGGCTTAGAGTCGTTGCTACCTTACCATTGAGTACCCGTGAGCGAGCGGTATTGGTGCAGGCAGGGGATAAACAGTTGCTTCTTGGGGTTGCACCAGGAAGAGTTAATTTGTTAGAAACTTTTGATAAGCCGGTTATTGACTCGGCATCGACCTCTGGAAACCAGTTTTCTCATCGCTTAAAGGATGCTATAGCCCGGAGGCAGTCTAAACCTCAGGCGGTTACTGACCCTCTTTCAGCAACAGGAGGGCGGAGCAGGCACGTTGATTTGGATGCTGAAGAGCCTCATGCCGAGCTTGAATCAAGGAACAAGGGTTAATGGGTCTTCGTAGCCTGCTCATTATACTCCTGACGCTACTTATACCGGCGACGGGCTTAGCTCAGGAAAGTGGTATTCCAGCCGTTACCCTGACCACTGACCCTGATGGTACACAGAACTATTCTGTAACTATTCAAATTCTTGCCCTGATGACCATGCTGACTTTTTTGCCAGCTGTGGTCATGATGATGACTTCGTTTACTCGCATTGTTATTGTTTTTGCCATACTTCGTCAGGCATTGGGATTGCAGCAAACGCCTTCTAATCAGATTTTAGTTGGACTTGCGTTGTTTTTGACCTTCTTCATAATGACTCCGGTTCTGGAGCGTGTAAATAGTGAGGCCGTTCAACCCTATCTGGAGTCCGAACTCAGTACATTTCAGGCTGTGCAAGCAGCAGCCGAGCCGTTTCGCAGCTTTATGTTAGCCCAGACCCGGGAAAGTGATATCGAACTCTTTGTGAGGATTTCGGGGAAAGGGGATATTGAGTCCCCGGAGGCGTTGCCATTCAGTATTCTGGTGCCTGCTTTTGTCACCAGCGAATTAAAAACCGCTTTTCAGATAGGGTTTATGCTATTCATCCCGTTTCTGGTTATTGATCTGGTGGTCGCCAGTGTGCTGATGGCAATGGGGATGATGATGTTATCGCCGGTTATCATTTCCCTGCCATTTAAAATAATGTTGTTTGTTCTTGTTGATGGTTGGGCTATGGTTATCGGTACCATTGCTGCTAGCTTTGGCACCTAAGGCATCACTTATGAGTTATTGTGGGGCTACGGGGTCAGGAGCTAGGGGAAGGAGGTTATGATGACACCTGGGGTGGTCCTTGATCTTTACCGCGAAGCCTTACTGTTAGTGATAATGATGGTTTCTGTCATGGTGGTTCCGAGTTTAATCGTAGGATTAATGATTTCGGTCTTTCAGGCGGCGACTCAAATCAATGAGCAGACGCTCAGTTTTCTGCCGCGTTTAATCGTGACACTGGGGGCTTTGATGTGGTTTGGCCCCTGGTTGCTGACCAAGCTAATGGATCTTTTCTCATTCTTATTTCACAATATTCCGTTACTTATCGGATAGGCTGAATTGTGGAATATGCTATTCCTGATCTGACTCAATGGGTAACACGCTTTTTGCTACCCTTATTTCGAATATCCAGCTTTTTCATGGTTGTGCCACTTATCGGTACTCAATTGGTGCCAGTCAGGATTCGGCTCGGTTTTTCTATCGCTATCACCATAGTGGTTTTGCCGTTGTTACCACCACAGCCTTCTATTGATGGGCTCTCGCTCTCTTTGTATGTGCTTATCGCCCAGCAGTTGTTGATTGGTTTTGCCCTTGGGTTCTTTGTCCAGGTCTTTTTTCAGGTATTTGTTCTGGGTGGGCAATTGATATCCTCACAAATGGGGCTGGGGTTTGCGTCTATTTCCGATCCGGCTAATGGCGTATCGGTAGTGGTGCTCAGTCAGTTTTATTTGATGACGGTTATGATGCTGTTTCTCAGTATGAATGGTCATGCAGTCCTGATTGATGTGATTGTAGATAGTTTCCGCATCATGCCAATAGGGGAAGGATCACTAACAAGCGATAGTCAGTGGACAATTGCAGCATCCGGTACCTGGATGTTTGCGGGTGGACTCGTGATAGCCTTGCCGGCCGTTGTCTCCATTCTGATTGTTAACTTTGCCTTTGGGGTGATGACTAAAGCCGCGCCTCAGCTCAATATCTTTGCCATAGGCTTTCCCTTTACCATGGTGTTTGGTATTGCTATTGCGTGGGTTAGCCTGGAGGGATTTCTTGGACAATATCAACGTATTGCTGATGAGATATTAAACATGCTTGCTCGTTTATTAGTTGCTGGGTAGGCGTGGTTTGCGAGGTGGATAGTGGCTGAAGAGGAAACGGGTCAGGAAAAATCAGAAGAACCCACGTCGAAGCGCTTGGAAGATGCCCGTAAAAAAGGTGATATTGCGCGCTCGCGGGAATTGAATACCACGGTATTGTTGTTAGCAGCAGCTGGTGGATTGCTCATCTTTGGTGCTCAGATTTCTGGTGATGTGGCCCAGATGATGAAGTACAACCTTTCTGTCAGTCGTGAAGCCATCTTTGACCCCATGCTGATGTTTCAGTACCTGGGGCACTCGATTATGTCCATGCTTCATTCGTTAAGTTTATTCTTTGTGGTGTTGATTGTTGCTGCTCTGGTCGGGCCAATTGCTTTAGGGGGGTGGAATTTCAGCAGCGAATCGATTATGCCTAAATTCAGTCGCTTGAATCCACTGGAGGGAATCAAGCGCATGTTTTCTTTGAAGTCCCTTATTGAGCTGCTAAAAGGGATCGGTAAGTTTTTAGTGGTTGGAGGCCTGTCTGTTGTTATTTTGCTTCTGCAGCAGGACGACTTGATTGGTATGGGTAGTGAACCCATCATTCCGGCTATGGAGCATGCCATGCAGGTGTTGGGCTGGGCCTTTCTCTGGATGTGCGCAACCATGATTTTTATTACCGCTATTGATGTGCCCTTTCAGCTCTACGATTATTCTAAAAAGCTCAAAATGACGCTTCAGGAAGTTAAGGACGAGATGAAAAATACGGAAGGTAAGCCTGAAGTGAAAGGACGTATTCGTCAGCTTCAGCGGGAAATGTCCCAGCGCAGAATGATGGGGGAGGTGCCTGAGGCTGATGTGGTGATCACTAACCCGACCCACTACTCCGTGGCACTCAAATATAATCAAGTGGGCGGTGCTGCCCCGGTATTGGTTGCTAAAGGCGTTGATTTTATGGCGCTGAAAATCCGTGAAGTTGCTGTCCAGCACGAAGTGCCTATTTTGTCTGCACCTCCTTTGGCACGAGCTATTTATTACAATACGGAGCTGGAAGAGGAAATCCCAGAAGGGCTGTATGTCGCAGTAGCCCAGATACTGGCTCATGTTTATCAGATGCAGAGTACAAGGAGAGAGTATGGTCCGATAGAAGACGTGCCAGACGACTATCCCATACCTGACGATCTTCAACACGATTAAAGCAGATCAGGCTGAGCTTTTTCTGCAAATTCTTTAAGGTCTTTTTTACTGTTTCATCGTAATGCTGCTGGTTTTCCTCAAGCTGGAGAGATATTTGCATTAGTTCCATAAAGTTCAGTGGGATGCATTATTTTTCTACAAAGCGTCAAAATAATGGTGTTTTTTCATTGAGTATTTTCCAGTGCTCTGTATGCTTACCGATAATGTGCTGTTTTTTTGACGGTTAAATCGATCATATTCAAGTTGCTCTGAGTAGGACAGCAGTCTTCTTTCCTAGCTAGCTGCCGTTGTTAAGATTTTGAGGTTTGTGTGGAACGAGTTACTTTTGCTAGCGGTTTTCGTAGTTTAAGTCAGGGGAATCTGGGGATTCCTCTGTTGCTGCTGGTCGTGTTGGCAATGGTGACTTTGCCAATTCCTCCTTTTCTTCTCGATGTTCTGTTTACTTTCAATATTGCCTTGTCGTTAGTGGTGCTTCTGGTTGCTGTTTATAGTATGCGGCCTCTGGATTTCGCCGTATTCCCAACCATCCTGCTGGTGGCAACCTTACTGCGTTTGGCTCTTAACGTTGCGTCTACCCGTGTTGTGTTGTTGTTTGGTCATGAAGGAGGGGACGCTGCGGGTAAGGTTATTGAGGCCTTCGGTGAAGTAGTCATTGGTGGTAACTATGTAGTAGGTTTAGTGGTTTTTGCCATTCTGGTGATTATCAACTTTGTTGTGGTTACCAAGGGTGCTGGGCGGATATCAGAGGTTAGCGCCAGGTTTACCCTGGATGCCATGCCCGGTAAGCAAATGGCGATTGATGCCGATATGAATGCTGGGCTTGTTGGTCCTGATGAGGCTAAGGCGCGCCGTCAGGAAGTAACCCAGGAAGCTGATTTTTACGGTTCGATGGACGGTGCGAGCAAATTTGTTCGGGGTGATGCCGTAGCGGGTATTTTAATTCTGGTTATTAATATCTTTGGCGGCCTGGGTATTGGTATAGCGCAGCATGACTTGTCCTTTAATGAAGCCGTTAGAAACTATTCATTATTGACCATCGGTGATGGTTTGGTTGCCCAGATACCATCCCTTCTGCTTTCAACTGCGGCAGCCATTATGGTTACCCGGGTCAATACTTCGGCGGACATGGGCGGACAGGTTATCTCCCAGCTGTTCGGTTCGCCACGTGCCTTATTCGTTGCTACGGGGATTTTAGTGGTGATGGGGCTGGTTCCAGGTATGCCTCATGTTGCCTTTCTCGGGTTGGCTGCAGTCTGTGGTGGTGGGGCCTACTGGATCCAGCAGCATAATGCCCAGGTCAAGCAGCAGTTGGAGCAGGTGGACCAGCAACAGGAAGAAGAGCCAGCGCCCGAAGTTGAGCATAAAGAGTTGGGCTGGGATGACGTCTCTCCGGTTGACATGATCGGGCTCGAAGTGGGTTATCGTCTAATTCCGATGGTTGACAGAGCGCAGGGTGGGCAGTTGCTGGGTCGTATTCGGGGAGTTCGCAAAAAGTTATCTCAGGATTTGGGATTTCTTGTGCCAGCCGTCCATATCAGGGATAACCTTGATCTGATGCCAAGTGCTTATCGGATTACTCTGATGGGGGTTTCCGTCGGGGAGGCTGAGGTTTATCCTGATCGTGAGTTGGCTATAGATCCAGGCCAGGTGTTCGGTGTGTTAAAAGGAATCGAGACTAAAGACCCTGCTTTTGGTCTTGCGGCGGTTTGGATCGAATCTGGACAAAAGGAACACGCTCAAACCTTAGGATATACCGTCGTAGACCCCAGTACGGTTATTGCGACTCATCTTAATCAGGTGATGGCTAAGCATTCCTATGAGTTGCTTGGTCATGAGGAAGTCGAGCAGCTGCTGGAACTGCTGGCCAAGAGTTCTCCAAAATTGGCAGAAGCATTGCCGACAAAATTATCGGTCAGTACGCTATTAAAAGTGTTGCAGGGGCTTTTGATTGAGCAGGTGCCGATCAGGGATGTGCGGACGATCGCCGAAACTTTGACGGATGTGTCTGTTTCCAGTCAGGATGTTGTTGTTTTAACTGCGGCTGTTCGTGTCGCGATTTCCCGGATGATTATTCAGGAGATCAATGGGAGCGAACCGGAGCTGCCAGTTATGACGCTTGATCCTGCATTGGAACAAATATTGCTTAAATCTTACCAGCAGAGTCAACAAACTGGCGGTTCTGATGGTTTGATGTTGGAGCCAGGTATGGCAGAGCGTTTGCAAAAGTCTCTGGTGGAGTCAGCCCAGCGACAAGAGGCTGCTGGAAAGCCTGCAGTATTGCTGGTTGCTGCGCCGATTCGACCGCTTATGGCCAAATTTGTTCGTTATGGTTCTCAGCAGATACATGTTCTCTCTTATCAGGAAATACCAGAGAACAAACAGATAACAATAGTTGCAACGGTCGGTGGTGCCAGTTGATTGGGGTTTAAGGTGGTAAAACAGCAGCTACAATCATTACTGGAAAGGTCACCTGAATGGCTGGAGATTGTTTTTAATCAGGCCGCTGATGTGGAGATGTCTGCGTGAAGGTAAAGCGCTTTTTTGCACCGGATATGAGTAGTGCCATGCGCTTGGTCAGGGATGAGGTCGGCCCGGATGCAGTGATCCTGTCTAATAACAGTGTGGCAGGAGGGGTCGAGGTTGTAGTTGCCCTGGACTATAGCGAAGTCACACGTCCACGGCCAAGTGATTTGGTTGTCGAATCCCGAAAAGAGCGCCAGGTCGGCGTACTTACCGGACAGCGAAAAAACTCACGGCTACAGTCAGAGTTGGGGCGTACTCGCTCAGCGTTGGCTTCCAGTCGTGAGAAGCGTTCACTCAATGAGTCACCTTTTTTAACTGCCGATAAGGACAGGCAGTTAGGTCTGGGAGATGATTCTTGGGATGATGAAGTCTGGGATGATGTACTGGCTTCCTTGAATCGTCCAAAAAGCACAGTTTCTAAGGAAAGGGCGGTTAAGCCTCCAGCGCGTTCTGGTGCTGCTTCGGCCAGATCTTTCCCTCGGGCTCATAAAACTGAGAAAAGAGAGTTAGGTTCTGTTGCCCAGGTTTCCTCAAGAGCTGTTCCAAAAGCAGCTGTTCATAAGGCTGCTCCAGCAGTTAGCCCTGCTTTAAAAAATGATACAGCACAGAATGAACTTGGTCAGCAGCCGTCTGTTCAGAAAGAAGCGGTGAGTTCAGACCAGCAGTCTTTACAAGAAATGCGCCGTGAAATTGATGATCTGAAAGCAATGCTGCGGGCCCAGGCCTTAGGGGTGGCTTCTCCGGAAAATATCAATAACAACCAAAATGCCTCGGCACGAAAACATGTGTCAGAAGTAAGCGGAGTTGCTGCTGAAGCTGCTACTTCAGCAGCAACCAGCAGTTTAACCGCTCAGGGCAGAATTTCCAATGTCAGAGAGGCTGCTGTCAATGTTCGATCAGCTGCGGTTCGAACCACGAGTAATGTGCGGGATCGTATTCTAAAGCGATTGCTTCGAATTGGGATTTCCAACCGTATCAGTGAGCGTCTGGTTCAGGCAATTGAGCTGGATATGGAAGTGGATAGGGCGTGGAAAATAGCGCTTTCCCGATTGTCTGATGCAGTGCCGACAGTTGGTGAAAATATCGCCGATCGCGGTGGGATCCTGGCTTTTGTTGGAGCGACAGGCGTTGGAAAAACAACCACTATTGGCAAGCTCGCTGCTCAATATGTATTGAAACACGGCAGTTCCAGCATTGCTTTGGTTACTACCGACATCTATCGTATTGCTGCCCACGAACAGTTGCGAACCTTTGGACGTATTCTGGATATTCCTGTTCGCACCGTTGATGAAAACAGAACTCTTGATGAAACTTTGCATTCGTTACGTGATAAGCGGCTAGTGCTTGTTGATACATCTGGAATGAGTTCATCCTCAGGTCCTCGGGAGCAGCAACTGGAAATGTTGAACTCCAGTGCATATCGTATCAAGAAGTTTCTGGTGCTTCCCTGCACAGCGCAACAACGGGTACTTGAATCCAGTTGCCATTACTTTAAACCGCTCGGCTTAAATGGTGCAGTGCTTAGCAAAATAGATGAATCATTAAGTCTTGGAGAGGTTATCAGCACCATTGTTGAAAGCCGGTTGCCAGTGGCGTATCTCGGTGATGGGCAGAAAATTCCAGATAATATTGAAGTCGCCCGATCCAATACGATTGTAAGTCGAGCGGTGGTGCTGGCCGAAGAGCAGGCGCGAGCGGAGCGAGAGCGCTCCATGGGTGAGTTGGAAGACTCTTCTCTGTTTGATTTTGCTGATACCGTTAACAACGGTTGATAGAGAGAGTTCTTGCTGATGAAATCTGCTCACCCTGTTCAAGTAATCGCAGTTACCGGCGGTAAAGGTGGTGTTGGAAAAACGAATGTCTCGGTCAATCTGAGTACTGCTCTGGTTGAGGCAGGGCGTCGTGTGGTATTAATGGATGCAGATTTAGGGCTTGCTAATGTAGATGTTCTGCTGGGAATCAAACCCCGGCATACGATAGCCGATCTGCTAAATGGCGACTGTACCCTTGAGGACGTGTTAGTAGAGGCGCCGGGAGGGCTTAGGGTTGTGCCGGCCTCTTCTGGTACCCAGTCGTTGGTATCCCTGAGTGCTCATGAGCATGCTGAACTGGTGCATGCATTCACCGATATTGAAGATCAGCTGGATGTGTTGGTGATAGATACCGCCGCAGGTATTTCTGAGGCGGTGGTTAATTTTGTTCGAGCTGCGCAGGAAGTGCTTGTCGTTGTTTGTGACGAACCCACTTCCATTACCGATGCTTATGCTCTTATTAAGTTGCTTAATCGTGATTATGGCATGAGCAGATTCCGAGTTCTTGCAAATATGGTTAGATCCGAGCAGGAAGGGCGCAATATGTTTACTAAACTAACTACGGTGACTGATCGCTTCTTGGACGTGGCTCTTCAATATGTTGGATCTATACCTTATGATGAGTCGGTGCGCAGTGCTGTTAGAAAGCAACAGCCTGTTTTTAAGGCATTTCCTCGCAGTAAATCTGCGGTGGCGATTGGTCAGTTAGCACAAAAAGTATTGAGTTGGCCTGTTTTGTCTGCTCCACGAGGCCATCTGGAGTTTTTTGTAGAGCGGTTGGTGCAGGTATCCAACCAGCGTTGATGCCCAAGGGTTATATGTACAACCGGTCAGAGACAGAATCACAAGCAGATTTGATAGAGCGTTATGCGCTGTTGGTCAAACGAATTGCACACCATTTGCTGGCAAGGTTACCAGCAAACATCCTATTGGAAGATTTAATTCAGTCGGGCATGATCGGTCTTTTAGAAGCTGCTCGAAAATATGACGCAACGAAGGGTGCCAGTTTTGAAACCTATGCCGGGATTCGCATCAGGGGAGCGATAATCGATGAGGTGCGTAAGGGGGATTGGACTCCGCGCTCAGTGCATCGTAATAGTCGGCGTATTACCAGTACGATGCAGGCGATAGAGGCGCGTACCGGTCGTGATGCTCAGGATGTTGATGTAGCCCGGGAGATGGGGGTAGAGCTGGATGAATATCACGCTTTGCTCAAGGACGCCGCCAGCAGTCGATTGTTCAGTTTTGATGAAATGCTGGAGGGTAATGACGATTCTCCAGGGGAAGAGGTTTCTCATGAAGGCCCTTCTCCTGATGATGAGCACCAACAGTCTTCCTTCAAAAAGGCACTGGTGGAAGCTATATCCAATCTTCCTGAACGGGAACAACTGGTACTTTCGCTTTACTACGACGAAGAGTTGAATCTTAAAGAAATAGGCCAGGTGCTGGGGGTGAGCGAGTCACGTATTAGTCAGATTCATAGCCAGGCAGCACTTCGCTTACGCTCAAAGCTTTCGAGTTGGAGCGCAGAATAAATATTAGTTCATAATATATTGATACTGATTTACTCGCTAAACTGGTATAAAAGAAATACTTAGGGTTCTTTTGAACCATAAACAGGCAAGACGGAGGTCGCCTTGGACAAAAATATGAAAATCCTCATTGTCGACGATTTCTCCACAATGAGACGGATTATCAAGAATCTACTTCGAGACCTCGGGTTTAATAACACGGTTGAAGCAGATGATGGCTCGACTGCATTGCCCGTTCTCAAAAATGGTGGAATTGATTTTTTGGTAACCGATTGGAACATGCCGGGAATGTCTGGGCTAGAGTTGCTTGAGCAGGTTAGAGCAGATCCTAACCTCTGCAAACTACCAATACTGATGGTCACTGCGGAAGCCAAGCGAGAGCAAATAATTCGTGCTGCTCAAGCAGGTGTTAATGGCTATGTAGTTAAACCATTCACGGCAGCTGTTCTCAAAGAGAAGATTGATAAGATCTTTGAACGCGTGGGTTAAGGGGCTCCTATGGCTGGTCTAGAAGACTTCGCGGATCTGCACAATTTTGAAGAAGTTCTACAGGGGAAGGCTAAAGAGCTTCTGGAACTTTTGGATAAAGGTAATTTTGCCGGTGCCATGCAGATTCTTGCTGAGCTGAGTGAAGCTCGCAATCACATGCTTTATCAGGAAGTTGGACGCTTGACTCGTGGTCTTCATGAAGCGATCAAGGAATTCAACATAGATGTTGAAAACAGCACCGCCTTTCAAGCCTCGCCGGATGGCAGTGAAATCAGTGAAGTGGCAAATGCCAATGAACGTCTTAATTATGTCCTTGAGTTAACTGAGAATGCTGCTAATACCACTATGGACATGGTGGATGTCAGCATGCCCGTTGCAGAAGAAATGGGTGAACAGGCGAGATTGCTACGCCAGGACTGGAAGCAAATGGCTGATTCTCAGAGCAGTCTGTCGGAGCTTAAGGATCTGGGGCGAACTACGGAGTCCTTCCTGCAAGAAATAGAAAAGGGTTCTGACACCCTAAATAAGAACTTTACAGAGATCTTATTGGCTCAGGGGTTTCAGGACATTACCGGTCAGCTTATTAAGCGCGTGATTGGTTTGGTAAGCGATGTTGAAACCAGTTTAGTGCAACTTGTAGCGGTTGCCGGCAAGGTCGATCAGATTTCCGGCCTGACAAGTGAGGATGCTAAAGATGATGCATCCGAGGTTGATGAAAAAGCAGTAGCAGAAGACAATTTAGTGAAGGGTCATGGTCCTCAGCTTCATAAAGAGACTTCGACTGATGTCGTGGCGGATCAGGACGAGGTAGACGACCTTCTTTCTAGTCTGGGATTTTAAGGAGCTGGGTGCATGAGTCTTGATGTAGATGAAGAAATCCTGCAGGACTTTCTTGTAGAAGCTGGGGAAATTCTGGAGTTACTTTCAGAGCAGCTGGTTGATTTGGAACATAGCCCGGATGACTCTGATCTTTTGAATGCAATTTTCAGAGGTTTTCATACTGTAAAGGGTGGTGCTGGATTCCTGCAGATAGCTCCTTTGGTTGATTGTTGTCACATTGCGGAGAACGTTTTTGATAAGCTTCGCAACCATGAATTGCAGATCCATACCCATTTGATGGATGTTGTTCTTCAGACCCTTGATGCTGTTAATGAAATGTTTGACTCCATTCGAGCAGGGGAGGAGCCTGATGCTGCGGATCCTCAGTTGCTTGAAGCCCTGGCCGCTATTGCTCGTGGTGAAACAGTCGCGAGTGATGCGGTTTCAGAGCCCGAAGCTGTTGAAGCACCCGTTCCGGCAGAGCCCGAACCGAAAACTCCTCAAGGAGATAAGGCCGACGCTGAGTTTGAGGAAATGCTCAGCTCTTTAGGGACTGAAGCCGAAGTCAAGCCACCTGAAGACATATCTGTATCTACCCCTGAAGATAATGACTCCAGCGCTGTCGGTGAATCTGACAGTGACGAAATTACTGAAGATGAATTTGAGGCTTTACTTGACCAGTTGCACGGTGAAGGTCAGCATGGTGGAGCTGCGGTGGTATCTGCGTCTAACGCAGTGGTTGCAGCACCTGAGTCTTCGGCACCGAGTTCGTCTGAGGCTGACGATGATGATCTAATAACCGACGATGAGTTCGATAAGTTACTGGATGAGCTTCAGTCTCAGGGCAAAGGCGCTTTTTCTGCGGGCGTTGAACCCACTGGGAGCCCTGCTGCCCCTGAAAACACCGCTTCTGAGCCTGCTCCTGCTGAACCCGTCCCTCCCAAACCTGTACCCACACCTGCGGCGCCTGTTGCCAATCCGGCTCCCGCAGCCAAGCCGGCACCTGCCGCTGCTGTTGCCGGGCAGCCTAATGCTGGTATGAAGGCTGCTGCGGCTAAAAAACCTCGTGGGCCAGAAAAGCCAAATGCGGCTGAAACTACGGTGCGAGTCGATACTCAGCGCCTGGACGAAATTATGAACATGGTCGGCGAGTTGGTTCTGGTGCGGAACCGAATGGTGCGACTTGGGCATAAAGTGGGCGATGAAGAAGTTACAAAAGCAGTCGGTAATTTGGATGTAGTTACCGCAGATCTGCAGATGTCGGTAATGAAAACGCGAATGCAACCGATCAAAAAAGTCTTTGGTCGTTTTCCCCGAGTTGTACGAGATCTGGCAAGAGCACTGAAAAAGGAAGTCAATTTAGAGCTGCGCGGTGAAGATACAGATCTTGACAAAAACTTAGTGGAAGCTTTGGCAGATCCCCTTGTTCACTTGGTTAGAAACGCCGTTGACCATGGAATTGAAAGTCCGGAAAAACGAGAAGCTGCAGGTAAGCCCCGCGTTGGCCAGGTCATCCTGGCAGCGGAACAGGAAGGTGACCACATTCTGCTTTCCATTGATGATGACGGCGCAGGAATGGAGGCTGACAAGCTTCGTGGAATTGCGGTAGCAAAAGGCTTGTTGGATGAAGATTCTGCTGAACGCCTGACTGATACTGAATGTTTTAACCTGATTTTTGCACCAGGTTTCTCGACCAAAACGGAGATATCCGATGTTTCTGGTCGTGGTGTTGGTATGGATGTGGTTAAAACAAAGATCACTCAATTGAATGGTTCTTTGAATATCGATTCCGTTCCAGGCAGAGGATCGCGTATTGAAATCAAGGTTCCGCTGACACTGGCTATCATGCCAACGCTGATGGTTATGCTTGGGGATCAAGCCTTCGCACTACCTTTGGTAAATGTAAATGAAATTTTCCATTTGGATCTAACTCAAACCAATGTCGTTGACGGACAGGAAGTGGTGGTGGTCCGAGAGAAAGCTCTGTCTTTATTTCATCTTAAGCGCTGGTTGGTCGAAGACTGCGCCTATGAAGAGCTTCCTGAAAACGGGCATGTAGTGATTGTTACCATCGGGACCAAGAGGGTTGGCTTTATTGTTGATCAGTTGGTTGGGCAGGAAGAAGTGGTAATTAAACCTCTGGGCAAAATGTTGCTTGGAACGCCAGGCATGGCAGGGGCGACGATTACCGGTGACGGGCGTATCGCCCTTATCCTGGATATTCCGAATATGTTGAAACACTATACCACCCGATAACCCAACTTTTCCTGGCTAACGCCAGAGGTTTCGGGAGGGCGACGACAGGAGCACTTATATGCCGGTAACCGTGTTGGTTGTCGACGATTCCGCTTTTTTCAGACAGCGTGTCAGTACGATTCTCAACTCTGATCCGCGTGTCAGTGTGATAGGCACCGCACAGAATGGGCAGGAGGCGATTGAAAAGGCAAAACAGCTAAAGCCTGATGTTATCACCATGGATTATGAAATGCCGGTGATGAACGGTATAACTGCGCTTAGTGAGATAATGAAAACCTGCCCAACGGCCGTTTTGATGTTTTCCTCCCTCACCTACGAAGGAGCGCGGGTTACGCTGGAAGCATTGGAAGCCGGTGCAGTAGACTTTTTACCGAAAAGTTATGAACAGATGACCCCGGGAAAGGGGCGTCTGGAAAACGTCCTGATTGAGCGTATTCTCGCAGTAGCTAAAACGTCCATCAGTACACTCGGCAGTCGGCCATTGGGCCATAAAACGCCTGACAGCAGTGATTTCGGTGCAAGACGTAATGATACGAGAAGCACTGGCATTGATAGCAGAAGAGCTGTCGATGGGAGAGTTGCGCCTGTCAGAGGCTCCTCTCCAGGCACTGAAAGATCTGCTTCAAATTCTAGTCTTCGTCCCAGAAGTAGCGTTTCGACAAGGCCTGCATCGCAGGAACGACCCGTAGCAGAACGGACATTACCCAAAACAGGAGCAGCTCGACGCCCTGTCGCTAATCTGAGTGGTAAGTGCTCACTCGTGGTCTTTGGTACCTCTACAGGCGGACCGGTAGCGATTCAAAAGATATTAACAAAGTTGCCTGCAAGCTTTCCTCTCCCTATTTTAATCGTTCAACATATGCCGAAGGCCTTTACCGGTGCATTTGCCGAGCGATTGAACCAGCAATGCAGTATTCAGGTTCGTGAGGCAAAGGACGGTGATCGATTGCAGCCTGGTCTTGCTCTTTTGGCCCCTGGCGGGGAGCAAATGATGGTTGAAAGTCGAAATGGAGGCCAGGTTCGAATCATAGCTGGTGATGAGCGCCTTAATTACAAGCCCAGTGTCGATATAACGTTTGGATCGGCGGCTAAGCAATTCCCCGGAAAAGTGCTGGGTATTGTTTTGACGGGAATGGGTGCTGATGGGCGGGAAGGGGCTCGGATGCTGAAAAACTCAGGTTCCAGTATTTGGGCTCAAAACGAAGAGAGCTGCGTTATTTATGGCATGCCTCAAGCCATTGTGCAGGCACAACTGGCAGATCAGGTCTTGGATTTAAGTGAAGTTAGCGAGACCCTGATTTCAGCATTGGGGGCATAGATGGATCGCCTCAGCCTGGTTGGCGTAATCTTCGCGGTAGTCGCTATTCTGGGTGGTAATTATATAGAGGGTGGGCACGTTAGCACCCTTTTGAACGGTGCGGCAGCGGTGATCGTGTTTGGCGGTACTCTCGGGGCTGGATTACTGCAGACTCCTGCTACCGATATGCAGCGGGCGTTGAAAATTTCCCGTTGGGTTTTTCAACCACCAGATATCGACTTTAATCAAGGCATTGAGAAAGTTGTTGGCTGGAGCATGCATTCGCGGCGATATGGCTTACTCGGCTTAGAAAAGCAAGCGGATCTCGAAGATGACGAGTTCCTGAAAAAAGGCCTCCAGCTAATCGCCGATGGTAGTGAGCTTGAGGTCATTCGCGGGGTATTGGAAGTAGAGCTTAATGTTCGCGAACAGCGGGATTTACAAGCAGCAAAGTTCTATGAAAGTATGGGGGGGTATGCGCCTACGGTCGGGATTATCGGTGCTGTAATGGGATTGATTCATGTCATGACCAACTTGGCAGAGCCTTCGGCGCTAGGTAGCGGTATCGCGACAGCATTTGTTGCTACCATTTATGGTGTCGCAGCAGCCAACCTTATACTCCTGCCAATCGCCAGTAAATTACGTTCAATTGTCTTTGCCAGCTATCAGTATCGGGAAATGATGCTGGAAGGGATGTTGTCAATTGCGCAGGGACATAATCCTGTTTCAATCAGGGTTAAGCTCGAAGGTTATTTAAAATAATCAGGCTTGAAGGTTTGTTGAAGCATGAAGGAATGCGGCATTAAAGGCTTCTGAATCAGGAAGAACAGTCGTTATTATGAATACTGTGTGGAATCTGAACGGCTATTGGTGGCAGAGCATTTTTAGGTAACTATTTAATGAGTGAATATATGGCTATGGCCAGGAAGGGGCTATGAGTCGACGACGAAGAACCAGGGACGAACAGCACAACGATCGTTGGGTTGTTTCGTATGCGGATTTTATTACCTTGTTACTCGCATTTTTTGTCGTAATGTATTCAGTTTCATCAGTAAATGAAGGGAAATTCAGGATTGTATCTGAATCTCTTGAAGGTGTATTCAGAGGCGTTGATTATTCGTTTGACCCTATCCCGGTAGGAGATATTGAAACGCGCGCGGATAGAAGAGATATTGGTCTGATTGATCAGCAGCCATCCGTTGATCCCCGTGAGAGTGTTATTACACTTAATGATGAAGAAGCTAAAGAGCTGCAACAGATTCAATTTGATGCGAAAAAAAGATTCCAGGAACTTATTGCGGATGGCGAATTATCGGTATCATCGACACGATTGTGGCTAGAGATAGAGATCCAGTCCAGCCTGCTGTTTGCAAGCGGTAGTGCGATTCCCAGCCTGGATGCAGATCCTATTTTGGAGGCTATAGCAGCAATTTTAGGCCGTTATGATAATCCGCTTCATGTTGAAGGATTTACCGATGATCGGCCTATGCAAAGTGATTTGTATCCCTCTAATTGGGAACTCTCGGCAGCCAGGGCCGCCGGAGTGGTGCGAATGCTAAACCATTTTGGTGTCGCGCCTGAACGGATGGCTGCTGTTGGCTATGGGCAATATCAACCTAAGGTTAGTAATATTACTGCTCGAGGACGCAGTAAAAATCGTCGGGTTAAAATTATCGTCTCAAGAGATGAGCGAGTGCGCAGAGCTTTAACCAGCTACGGTAGTGAGTTTATCAGTGATGATGCGGTTGAAGCGATATTAAGAGAACGAATCGAAACAGAGCAATCTGGAGCAATTAAGCAGGTTGAAACAGAGGAAGGGGTTATTTTTACACAGGATTCGGCTGAGTAATCCTAATAGGCGTCTTAATGCCTGACTCCCATAAAAGTGATTGAGTCTTATTGATAAGACCTTGTGCCGATAGGCCATTCATATGAAGGAAACACCGTAGTGCATATTTGGGCAGTAGCAAATCAAAAGGGTGGCGTTGGGAAAACTACAACTGTAGTTTCCTTAGCTGGTCTGCTGGCCGATCAGGGTTTTGATGTGCTTATGCTGGATCTGGACCCCCACGGCTCGCTTACCAGCTATTTTCGTTATGATCCTGATACTCTTGAGCACAGTGGCTACGATCTGTTTTTACATAATGGCCAGGTTGATGCGGAGTTACCTGCCCGTTTGCTGCTAAATACCAGTCATGATCGGATAAATCTCATACCTGCTTCAACGGCAATGGCAACTCTGGAGCGCAGAGCTGTCGGCAGTGACGGCATGGGGCTCGTCGTTTCCAAAGCCCTGGCTTATTTGTGGGATCGTTTCGACTACGTTTTGATTGATAGTCCGCCGGTTCTTGGTGTACTGATGGTCAATGCTTTGGCCGCCTGTGAGCGATTGATTGTCCCGGTACAGACAGAATTTCTGGCCATAAAAGGCTTAGAGCGTATGGTGCGGACTCTGGCGATGATTAACAAGGCAAGGACCAAGAAGCTTAACTACTATATACTGCCGACATTTTTTGATCGACGTACACAAGCCTCTTTGCAAAGTTTGCGATTGCTAAAACGGACCTATCCAAATGAAATCGCCCAGGCGGTGATTCCGGTTGATACTAAATTTAGAAATGCTAGCACACAGGGAGTAGTGCCTTCGGCCATTGATCCGAGTACCCATGGGGTTCGAGCATACGGTATGCTAATGAGATCGCTTTTGGCAGCGGAGAAGCGTGAACAGGAGCAGTCTGGTAAGTGAATGAGGCTGAAAGCACTTGAATAACGATCGGCTACGTGAAAAAACACTATCTAAGGCGAGGACGCTGACAATAGCACCTCAACAGGCTGTTCAAGAGTATCTGGACTCTCTGTTGCAGGATGCTACAGCTCTGGCCCAGGTAGAAACAGAGGTTACTGTTGCCACTGAGGTGGAAACTGCGGTTACGCCAGCGCCTGCGAACCATACCGCAGTTGTTGAGACAGTCACTTCAGTAGAGCCAGCTCCGGTTACCGATGTTGTTGAAACTTTAGAGCGACAAACAGTAACCAAAACGGTTGATGTTGCTACCATGGATACGGTTTCAGCCGCGGTGGAGCCTGTTAGCCCATCCAAGGACTGGGTCAATGGCCGACCCCAATGGGCTCAGGAAAAATTTGAGTGTTTGCTGTTTAAAGTAGCGGGCTTAACTCTCGCCGTACCGTTGAAAGAGCTGGGAGGGGTCTTAACAATGGACGAGGACCTGACGCCACTGTTTGGACAGCCTGATTGGTTTCTGGGCTTGCTGCCATCGAAAACCGCAGGTACAGTCAAGACCATCGATACTGCGCGTTGGGTTATGCCGGAAAAATATACCAGTGCAGCTGGAGAAAATCTCCGCTATGTTATTTTGATGGAAGGTACAGATTGGGGGATGGCCTGCCATGAAGTTGCAGAAGCGATCTCTCTGACTCCCGACCAGGTTCGCTGGCGCAGTGATCGAGGATTAAGGCCATGGCTTGCTGGCACGGTAGTTGAGCATATGTGTGCCATAATGGATGTATCTGCGTTGGTTACATTGGTTAATGAGGACAGCTCAAAAGTCAAAGCTCCACGATGGACCAAAAAACAGCGTAGCGGATAGCGCACTGGATTTTAAAGAGGAAATTTCATGGATATTAAGACAGCGGGTAGTGGCGACGATCCAGTATTGCAATGGGTGACTTTTCTTCTTGAGGATGAAACCTATGGCGTAAATGTCATGCAGGTTCAAGAAGTGTTGCGTTATACGGAGATTGCGCCTGTTCCCGGTGCTCCCAGTTATGTTTTGGGAATTATTAATCTGCGTGGAAATGTAGTGACGGTGATCGATACTCGTCAACGTTTTGGGTTGCCGACTGCTGATGTTACCGAACATACTCGAATCGTGATTATGGAAGTTGAGAAACAAGTGCTGGGTATTCTGGTGGATGCGGTTTCTGAAGTGGTTTATTTAAACCAGTCAGAAATAGAAACTGCACCCAATGTGGGTACGGATGAGAGTGCTAAATTTATCCAGGGTGTCTGCCATAAAGATGATCGGTTGCTGATATTGGTGGAACTGGACAAGATGATGACCGATGAGGAGTGGTCTGAAATTGCCGTGATGTGATTGGGCGATTGAAGGTGAGCGATCATTGATGATGAGTCCGGGGCTGTTTTGGGTATTGCTGGCAGGCGTCGCTGTGATCGCTATAGTTGCCTTGTTAATAGCCGTTAATGTCTATCGACGACTACAGGCCAGTGAAGAGAAATATTATGCGCTGGTTAATGTCATTCGTAACGAAATCAAGGTCATGAACAGTGGTTCCATCGGCGTTGGGCGTCGCCTCAAGCAGGTAGAAAGTCGGCTTAACATTACCGTTGAAAAACAGCAGGAGTTGGAAAACCGTGATCCAGGAGCGTTGGCTTATAACCAGGCCGCTAAGTTAATGGAAATGGGCGCTGACGTCGATGATCTGGTGTCCAGCTGTGGTATTGCCCGTCCGGAAGCTGAGTTGATGGCGTTGCTTCATCGTGAAATTAAGACCTCTCCAGCACTGGAGTCCGGTCGATAAAGTTATTCTGGAGATGAAACCCCAGACTACTCCCCAATAGATGACACTTTTGAATGACTGTCTTTCTGATCAGTGGCCCGCAAACTATAGGCAAAACTGATTACTTCAGCGATTGCCTTATACAGGTTTTCAGGTATCTCCTGTCCAAGCTCCAGGCAGGCTAAAGACTCAACCAATGCCGGGTCTTCGTGAATAAGTACACCATGCTCCTTGGCAATACGTATTATTTGTTCAGCAATCAACCCCTTGCCGCTGGCTGCGACATAAGGGGGACGCTCTTCATCGTAAGTCAGAGCAACGGCGATTGGTGGTTTAGGAGGTTGCTTGTCCATCAAGTGCTAATATTCATCATGTTTTTACATCTATTAAGCGTTGTCTGGGAGGGCGTAGCTCTGCTTTTGGAGGTTCCTGTTCGCGAATAGCCAAGGTGTCAACTTCCAGCCCAATTCCTTCCAGCGTCTGTTGTAATTGATCCAGGTGAGGCTCTAACAGCTCCCGTGTCTCCTTGCTTCCAAACCAAAGGACACTGATTTTACCTCCTTCCAATGCCAAATCTGCACCCATTGGCGGCATCTCCGGCATTTCAAATCTCAACTGAACTTTCCAGCGACGTTCAGGCTCTTCTCCTTCGTCATTTTGGCGGGGGTCGTCGCTATTGATTCGAAGGTGTATGTTCTCGTTCCTTCCCTGCCAGAGCACCGGAATATCCAAGGCAAGGTGCTGTCTGACTTGCTCACTACCGCTTTCTTGAGCTTGTTGCGCCAGACTGGAAACCTGATTGAACAATACTCGACTGATAGCCTGTTGTGTCATTTGGGTAATGCGTTGCCCAAGGGGCTGAGGAATGGCTTTGGAGTCGGCTCCTGTCAGGTTCTGTTGAAGCTTCATCAGCAGCCCTTTTTGATCCTGCTGAAATACCGTGGTATCACCTTTGGCTATTCTGCTCTCAAATTGTGTGCCGCTGTTAAGCAATTGTTGACGCACACTCTGTGCATCTGTCTGTTGGGGAGTTGCAATTGATCGTCCCAGTAGAATCTGTACCAGGCTTTGTAACAACGGCTGAGCTTTACTGATTTGAAGCGCATTTTGTGGCTCAGTCAATAGATTCAATAGCTGGTTAGGTGGTTGTTGTAACGGCATATGCTCTCTCAGAGCCTTCTCTACAGCCTGAGTACTTCCGGTAGGAATTTTTAACGTAACCTGACCTTGACTGTCTTGCTGTACTCTTACTTCAGTTCCGATGCCAATGGGCCTGGGAGCAACAACTTCTACATTACGCCCTTGTAGATCCAAAGTGATGCGGTATTGAGTATTGGGTGCCTGCCGGGCAGAAGAGCTGAGGTTGGTTGCTGTATGTTGGGGCACTGCCGCATTTGCTGTTTGAGAGGTTTGCTTTGCTCGTTGTGCTGGTGAATACGTTGCTGGCTGTAGCGGTGGCGCAGGTTTATGGGCAGTGTTGGCTGGCAATTCCACTGGTCTGGCACCGGATTCGGGGGTGACCTGAATCACCCTGGCAAGTGCTCTTTCTCCAGGGCGAACCAGGGTTTCAGAAGTGACGAGCCGATCAGCAGGGGACAGAGCGGTGTTTACAGATCCATGAGCCGCTGTTCGGCCGGGGGGGATATTTTGTGATGCTGATGGAGCCTGTTGCGTTGAGCTGGCGGACGGTTGTGAAGACAGCTGAGTCTGTGGTGAAGCTGTTGCTGTCGGCTGTGGACTTGGATTGGTTTGCTGAGGAACGTTTACAGTCAGGCGATTATTAGCATCCCGGCTGATCATTATTTCCGTACCTGCCTTAACCGGTCGAGGCATGATTATTTCGACAACTTTTCCTTCAATACTGATTTTGGTTCGATAAACCCTGTTCTCGATGTTGCTGGTGACGTTGGCTTGTGTTGCTGCAGGTTTTGGTTGAGATGTTGTTGGACCGGCATTGCCTTGCGTGGCTGTTGCATCGTTGCGGTTTGTCGTTGGACTATTAGGGGGCAGCTTGGGGGACTGTATTTGCAGCAAGTGCTTTTCTGCATTGATTTTTGCTTGATATGCGGGGTTATCTGCGCCTGCTGGTACTATTTTCGATCCTGCTTTCTGTCCTGTCGCTTGATAGTTAGCTGGTGATTGGCTTTGAGACGCAGCTTGATTTTTTGAAGCTGTTTGGCTGGTTGCTGCAGAGTTAGTGCCGGTGTTGCTTTGTCCTGCCGTGGATTGAGTGGTTGCTCTTGCTGCTGCCGGGGCTGTTGACTCCGATGAGGTCTTAAGATTAGGTGTTGCTCCGGAGGTTGTTGTTTTTCCATCGGCAGATTGAGAACTCGCATTACCTGACCGAGAGGGTTGACTTACTGTCTGTGGCGTCTGACCGGTTAACGGCTGGGCAGGTCGGGCTACCTGAGGTGATACCTCCAGTACCCTTGCTATTTGCGTTTGTCCGATTCGCAACAGCGATTCCAGGCGACCACTAGCTAATTCGGCGCTGAGCTTCTGAATGCTTGCAGTGTTCAACTGGTCAATCAATTGTTCTTCCTACATTCTTTAGAGAGTATCAGTACAGATCTTCAAGGTTATATTCTTCTTTATCGGCTTCTTTGTCCTTTCAATTAGCACAGAGAAAATGGTTCTCTGCTTTGCTGAGCAGCCCTGACGCTTATCCAATCAATAATGCAGATCAAGAATGGCCTTAGCTAGTGCCCCTGTATTTGAATATTCGTATATAATGCGCTGATTTTATGTGCATAGGAAGTGTGTCCGGTATGCATTTCTTCCGTTGCATCGTTTCCAGGCTGTTGCTTATTTGCCAGCTTGTTGCGCATTCATCAGTCTGTAGACACAAAAGGTAGTGCTAATTTTGTCTAGGCCCCTGTTAGACGTAAAGGATCTGTTCTGTGAACGTGATGATCGAGTCCTATTTGAGAACCTGAGCTTTTCCGTGTCTCGCGGTGAAGTCTTACAGATCGAAGGACCTAACGGTAGCGGAAAAACCACATTGCTGCGTATTCTCAGCGGGCTCTCGAAGGCGTTTGAGGGGGAACTCATCTGGAATGGCCAGGCGCTGGCCGATGTAAGAGATGACTTCCTCGAAGCCCTGCTCTATTTTGGTCATCTGCCGGGAGTTAAAGCTACACTGACGCCTGAAGAGAACCTGCGCTGGTATGCGGCTCTGCACCCTCAAACAGACAGCATAACAGAGCGGATATTTGATGCCTTGTCTAACGTCGGCCTGTATGGCTATGAGGATGTGCCCTGTCATTCATTGTCAGCGGGGCAAAATCGTCGTGTCAGTCTCGCCCGTTTATATTTGAGTCGTGCACCTTTGTGGATATTGGACGAGCCCTTTACCGCGATTGACAAGCGAGGGGTGGCCGCGATTGAAGCCTTGGTAGAAACCCATTCTCAAAATGGAGGCAGTGTTATTTTGACCACGCACCATGACTTGGCCATCAAAGGGCTTAGACAGGTTCATCTGGGAGGCGAAAATTCCACTGAATGGGGAACCTCAGGAGGTGGGAAATGACTAATAAAGCGGCTTCAGACCTGTCTCTGTCGCGGGTCTTTGTGATGACCCTTAAACGAGACCTGTTGCTTGCCTATCGTCGTCGAAATGATCTGGTCAGCCCATTAGTCTTTTTCTTAATGGTTGCTACCCTGTTTCCTCTCGGGGTGAGTCCAGAACCGCAGTTTTTGTCTGAAGTGGCGGCGGGGGTTGTCTGGGTGGCAGCGCTGTTATCGACATTGCTATCCATGGATAGCCTGTTCAGGTCTGATTTTGATGATGGTTCATTAGAACAGATGTTATTGAGCCCGCAACCTATGGCCTTGTTGGTGGTTGCTAAAGTGTGTGCTCACTGGATGATCAGTGGTTTGCCGTTAACTATCATGTCACCGTTATTGGCGGTCATGTTGTTTTTACCCAGTGAAGGGCTGAGTGCCTTGGTTTTGACGTTGTTAATTGGAACTCCAACCTTGAGTCTGATCGGTGCGATTGGAGCAGGTTTAACGGTTGGCTTAAGGAAAGGAGGGGTGTTAATCACGTTGTTGGTACTGCCTCTTTATATTCCGGTTCTTATCTTCGGTACCGGCGCGGTTCAGGCCGCTACAGGTGGATTGCCGATTGCAGGCTATCTTGCAATACTTGGAGCCATTCTGGCCTTGGGAATTGTGTTGGCTCCCTTAGCGATTGCTGCTGCCTTGAAAATAAGTGTCAGCAATTAGACGCTATGTGAACTGAAGACTTTTGTAAGTAAAAAACAAAACGCTAAATATCAAAATGGTTAACGAGTATAACTATGGCTAAGTCCTGGAAAATGCCAAAGTGGTTTTATCAACTGGGTTCCCCCCGTTGGTTCTACGACATCAGTAGCCGCTTACTTCCGTGGTTTGTTATAGCGGCAGTGGTTTTACTGACCGTGGGGATGGTCTGGGGGTTGGCATTTGCTCCCGCTGACTATCAGCAGGGGAATAGCTTCCGAATAATCTATATTCATGTTCCGGCAGCGGTGCTGGCACAGTCGTGTTACATCTTGATGGCTATCGCTGGCGCCATCAGTCTCGTCTGGAAAATGAAAGTTGCTGATATGGTAGCCAAGAGTTGTGCTCCAATTGGAGCAACCATTGCTGTACTGGCATTGGTAACCGGTGCTATCTGGGGCAAACCAACCTGGGGCGCATGGTGGGTATGGGATGCTCGGTTAACTTCGATGCTAATCCTGCTATTTCTGTATATTGGTGTTTATACCTTACACACCACTATTGAAAATGACATCAGTGCCGGGCAAGCGGGGGCCGTGCTTTCATTAGTCGGATTGGTAAATATTCCTATTATCAAGTACTCGGTAGAATGGTGGAACACCCTGCATCAGCCTGCAACTTTTACGGTGCTTGAAAAACCCTCGATGCCCGCTGAAATGTGGATTCCGCTGGCAATAATGGTATTGGGGTTTTACTGCTTTTTCGCAGTATCATTGATGTTGAGAACTCGTGTTGAAATATTGCATCGGGAAAAGAGAGCGGGTTGGGTACAACAAATGATAGAGGAGCAATAGGATGTATTTCGATACTATTGGTGAGTTCTTCAATATGGGAGGACATGGTCAGTATGTCTGGACCTGCTACTCTATTGCATTGGCTATACTGATCTTTAATATTGCCAGTCCGTTGTTGAAAAAGAAGCAGTTCTTATCAGAGCAAACCCGGCGTTTAAAACGAGAGCGTCGTGCTTCAGGTAACAAGGGTTAGGAGGTCTAATTGAACAGTTACGGACGAATCAGACGTGTGCCAGTACGAACTGCCTTTATACAAAGAATAGTCGCGCATACTAATTTAAAACCCTGGAGTCTGGTTCGAATAGTTCTCCTGAGTATGGCAATGGGGTGTAGCTTCATCAGCGTTGCTGCTATAGATACCTATAATTTTGCGAATGAGGAGAATAGAAAGCAGTTTAAGACGTTGACTGATGAGTTACGCTGTCCTAAATGTCAGAATCAGAATCTGGCAGATTCCAACTCGCCTATTGCTGCTGATATGCGACGCGAGATTCACCGAATGGTGGAGGAGGGACAATCTAACCAGCAGGTTGTTGATTTTATGGTGGCTCGATACGGAGACTTCGTTCGTTACAGACCAAAACGAGATAGCTCAACAGCCCTTTTATGGTATGGCCCTATTGTGTTGCTGGTGGTTGGAGCCCTTGTGGTCCTGGTGATTTCTCGACGTCGTAGCGCCGAAGTCAGTAAACCTAATCCCAATCTGGCCGATAGTGACCAAGAGAGATTAAAACGCTTGCTCGGTGAAGATGAAAATAAGGATTGATTCTGATTTCCTGATTCAGAATTAGTAGGTATAGAGTTGCAGGAGTATTAGAATAGCTCCAATAATAAAGAGAGGCACATTGGTTGAGATATGAGCGAACGTGATTGGTTAATCGTTGCTGGCGTCGTGGTTTTGATTTTGATTGTTCTAGACGGCGTTCGGCGCATGCGTAATCGCAATAAATTGCGTTTGGATATTGATAGTCAGTTTAATAACCTGCCGGAGGAAGATTTTCACGGTGAGTTGCCTAATGGTGGCGCACGAGTTGCCGTAGGTGAAAAAACAGATGAAAAAACAGCCGGAAAATCTGTTGGAAAAACAGCAGACAGTTTTGACTCTGATATTGATTTAAACCGACGGGCCTTCGTTGCCAACTCAGGTTCAACCGATCGGGATATAGACCTGTTAATGGATGCCGGGCTAAAAGGAGTTGGTCAGGGGGCTGATCGATGGTTAGATTCCGATACTGAGGAAATGACCGCCACACCATACTTGAAACAACATCAGGCTAGTGATCGTGAAGGGATTGTAATTGCTGACCCTGAAGGGGGGAGCGACTATCAGTCGGAAGCTGATGAATTGGCCGGGCTTGCTGCTGAAAACCGGCGCTCGTCTGGTCAGGCTGATGAACTTCAAACCCGCTTGAGTCAGTCGCGCTTCGAAACTCCTGATGAAGAAGACGATGCCCTATCAGGACATCCGTGCATAGACACATCGTTAGATGACGACTTAGAGAGCTTGTATAGCGAGCCTTCTTTTGAAGATCATCGCGTTGATCGCAATCAGATTGATAGCCATCGCTACGATAATCATCACTGCGATAATCATAATTATGATGATGGAGTCATCGGTCCTGCAAGGACTAAAACAGAATCCACCTTTGCTTCAGGGAACGCGAGGGTTTCTGGTACAGAAGAAAGAACAGAGCCTGAATTTGAACAGAGGAATTCATTACGCCGACCTGATATTTCAGAAGCTCCCCTTTCCTTAGTGGAAGATGATGGTGTAGTGACCGCTGATGGACTCGATTTGAGTCAACCGGTAACCGTTCTGATGGAGCAAATGCGAAATGGTGAAGGGCGTGAGTACAATAGCCTGAGTCGATCGAAGAGCAGCCCAACAAATTCCAGTTCAGTCGATGATATTGCGTCAGTATCGGTAGAGCCATTTTCTGAAGAATCCGTTGTTGGTCATCAAGTATACAGAACAGATTCTGATGAACTCACCTCGGAAATGAGGTCGGCAGCTGACAAAGAGTTAAGTGGATATTCATCCCGTAAGGGGATGGCTGATGAGAGCGGAATCAAAGCGGACAGTTTTGATCCGGATATGGAGGCGATAGAAGCTGAGTTTGGAGCTGTAGCGGCCTATGACTCAGGCTTGGAGCCGACTACAGATCTTGAAGCAACTACAGATTTCGAAGCAACTTCAGATCTCGACGCAGCTACAGATCTCGAAGCAACTTCAGATTTAGAGCCAACTGCAGGGGCAGCCGAGTCGGTTACAAAAAGGACCGCTAAAAAGAGAAATCGTAAATCCTCGGCTAAGAAGGAGGCCGAGGCTCAAAAGGCAGCAGCGAAACCAGCCAAAAAATCACGTATCAGCCGACTTCGTGAAGAGATACAAACAAGTTTCTTTGATTTGGACCCTGATCTTGCTCCAGAGCCGGTTATTGATGAGAAACCGACGACTAAAGCGAAAAAGAAACAGTCGGATCAGGCCGGAAAGAAAAGCGTTTCTTCGCCAGCACAACAACAGAATGTGGAGCAGGGGCGAAGCTCTTCTTCAGAAAATGTTGCATCAGCCCCGGTCTTGGTCATTAATGTGGCCGGACGAAACCCATTACCGGGTAAGCCGTTGTTCAGGCTGCTTGAGGCCTGTGCCATGGAATTTGGCGATATGAATATCTTCCATCGTTATGAGGATGGTCCCAGCCAGGGGGCAATACAATTCAGCATGGCTAATGCAATAAAACCCGGCTACTTTGATCTCTCCCAAGCGGATCATTTTGAAACGCCGGCCGTTACCTTCTTTTTGGATATGTCAGAGCCAAGAGAATTAATGAATGCTTTTGATTGTATGTTGGCCACTGCCCAGTGCGTTGCTGATAACCTGGACGGGCAGCTTAAAGATGAGAACCGCAGTGTTATGCGCTCACAGACAATTGAACATTATCGACAGGAGATTCGTGATTACGAACGTCGACGGCTGGCGAAACGCGCCTAGATGAAAACTCATTCCCCAACTGTTGAGCAGCAAATAGAGAGTCTGCGAAGTACATTACAGAGCCATAACCATCGTTATTATGTGCTGGATGATCCGAGTGTCCCGGATGCGGAATATGATAGATTATTCCAGCAACTGAAGTCGCTGGAGCAACAATTCCCGGAATTGGTTGTGCCCGACTCTCCGACGCAACGGGTCGGAGGCATGGCATTGGAAGGGTTTTCTCAGATAACCCATGAGATGCCCATGCTCTCATTGGACAATGCCTTTAACGAATCTGATATGCAGGATTTTGATCGCCGAGTCCATGAGCGCCTTGGATTGGATCTTGATCAGCCCGTCGTCTATGGCTGCGAACCCAAACTGGATGGCATTGCCGTTAGCTTATTGTATCGTAATGGAATTCTGGAGCGGGGGGCGACTCGGGGTGATGGCAGTACTGGCGAGGATATCACACTAAACGTGCGAACAATTCCCAGTATTCCTCTTCGATTATTAGGAGGTGACTGGCCATTGGTTCTGGAAGTTCGTGGCGAGATTTACATGCCAAAGCAGGGGTTTCAGTCTTTTAACGAAAGAGCCCTGAAGCAAGGCGAAAAACCCTTTGTAAATCCGCGAAATGCTGCAGCGGGTAGTTTACGGCAACTGGACCCCAAAATAACGGCCCGTCGACCCTTGGAAATGTGTGCATACAGTGTAGGGTTGGTGGAGCAGGGATCGCTACCGGAGAGTCATACAGAAATTTTGCTGCAGCTTCAACAGTGGGGATTAAAGATAAATCCTGAAATGAAAGCCGTTGAGGGTGTGGCCGCTTGTCTTGAATATTATCTTCAGCTTTCTGAGAGGCGTAATCAACTGCCTTATGAGATTGATGGTATTGTCTTTAAGGTTAATGACATTCTCCAGCAGCGGAAACTAGGTTTTGTTTCGCGCGCTCCCAGATGGGCTATTGCTCACAAGTTTCCAGCTCAGGAGGAAATGACAATACTGGAAGATGTTGAGTTTCAGGTAGGTCGTACCGGAGCGGTAACGCCGGTTGCCAGGTTGAAGCCCGTTTTTGTTGGTGGCGTCACAGTCAGTAATGCAACCTTACATAATATGGATGAAGTGGAGCGCCTTGATGTCCGTATAGGCGATAGCGTGATTATTCGTCGTGCCGGTGACGTTATTCCTCAGATTGTCAGCGTCATTTTGGAACAGCGCCCTGTTGATGCGAAGATCGTTGAGTTGCCGAGTGATTGCCCCGTCTGTGGTGCTTTGGTGGAGCGTATAGAAGGGGAAGCGGCGGCTCGTTGCAGTGGTGGTCTCAGTTGTGGGGCGCAGCGAAAAGAAGCGATTAAACACTATGTTTCCCGTAAAGCGATGGATATTGATGGGCTGGGGGATAAGCTGGTTGAGCTATTGGTTGATAATGGGCAGATAAAGCAGTTGTATGATCTCTACAGTCTGGAACACCCAAAAGTCGCTGGCCTTGAGCGCATGGGGGACAAATCTGCAGAGAACCTGTTGCAGGCGATTGAAAAGAGCCGATTTACCACGCTACCACGGTTTTTATATGGCTTGGGTATTCGGGAGGTTGGAGAAACCACTGCCAAGAGTCTGGTTCGTTACTTTGGTAGCCTGGAAGCGATTCGGGAGGCTGATGAGGAGCAGCTGCAGGCTGTTCCTGATGTCGGGCCCATTGTCGCTCATCATGTCCGGGTCTTTTTTCAACAGCCTCATAACTTAGAGATCTTGGATGGCCTGATTGCAGCGGGTGTTCACTGGCCTGTGGTCGAACTTCCTACCGTGGATCAACAGCCTCTTAATGGAAAAACCTATGTGTTGACCGGGACTCTGGAAACTCTTACGCGTGGAGAAGCCAAAGAAAAGCTCGAGCAGTTGGGCGCTAAAGTGAGTGGTAGTGTCTCCAAAAAAACGGACTGTTTAGTTGCAGGCCCCGGGGCTGGCTCAAAGCTAACTAAAGCACAGGGGCTGGGTATTGATGTGATCGATGAGCCTCAACTGTTAAAAATTTTTGAGGATTATGCTGAGGCTTTCTAGAGAATATGCAGATTCCTTTTGACCAGATAAGTGATGATGCTCTGCAAGGGCTTGTTGAAGAATACGTAACTCGTGAGGGAACCGATTATGGTCATCAGGAGTACTCACTTGCTGAAAAAGTAGCTGGAGTAAAGCGGCTACTGGAGAGCGGAGAAGCCGTCATTCACTTTGATACACATATGCAAACCTGCACCATTGTAAACAAACAAGTCAGCAGGGATCTTGTCAAACAATCTGGAGGTGACCCTGGCGGGCACTCTGGCCATTCAGACGACTGTGATATCTGTTAAGTTTCTATTAAGGGACTAAACTCGATACTGATAGCAGCTTGTTATTCCAATGAGGTCGGGAATCGATAACGGCTTCTTTAAACCTCTGGCTTTTGTCTTCGGGAATAACCTTCAGTGGCATATGAGGTACTCAAATGGAGCAGCTCGATTCGATAATTACCATGGTCGCTCTGACCATGGGGGTTGGTTGGGCCAGTGGCATCAACCTTTATGCGACCTTATTAATGCTTGGCTTTATGGCCAATACCGGGAATATCGATTTACCGCCTGATCTGCAAGTATTGGCTAACCCTATGGTGATCTCAGCTGCCGCCCTGATGTACGCCGTGGAGTTTTTTGCTGACAAGGTTCCTGGTGTGGACAGTGGTTGGGATGCCTTGCATACCTTTATCCGTATACCGGCTGGTGCTGCATTGGCCGCAGGGGCGGTAGGAGATGTCAGTGGATCCGTAGAGCTTGCTGCTGCTATTGTCGGGGGAGGCCTGGCAGCCAGTAGTCACGCAGTGAAGGCTGGGGGGAGGGTGATGATCAACACATCGCCGGAGCCCTTTACTAACTGGTTTGCTTCTTTAGGTGAAGATGTTGCTGTTATTGCTGGAGTCTGGGCAGCGTTGAATCACCCTTACGTATTTTTGGCTGGATTGTTGTTATTTATCCTGCTACTTATCTGGCTGTTACCTAAAATTGCCCGTGGCATTGCAAGAGTCTTTGGTTTTTTGCTGCGCTTTTTTCGCTCAGAGAAACCATTGGTTGATGACTACCGGAAAATCTCTTCTGGTTCAGATAAGGGTGGCAAGCCGTTAACCTGACAATGCCGTCCACTTTACGCCCATTGTTCTAACTTTTTATCATTGATTATCAGAGGCAGTAAGTCTGATCGAGTGACAATACCGACCGGTTTACCAGCGCCATCAACAATGGGTACGCAGCTGAGCTGTTTCTCGTGCATAACCAGCGCAACCTCGCGGATAAGCGTATCGGCCGTGGCAACGATAAGCTGAGTTGAGTAACCACCGTCAATGTTTTGCCGTGGATTATGAGGGCCAGCGTGGGGCATCAGGGTGTGGCGACGTAACAGGTCTCGTTCGGTCAGAATCCCCATTATTTTTCCCGCAGGATTAACAACGGCTAAGTGTCGTAAACGGTGTGTATTCATAAGTTGCCAGGCATCCGCTATTTTTGCACCTGCTGCAATGGTAACAACCGGCGAAGTCATTATTCTGTCGACGGCCAAGTTCGGTGTGTCAGACTCTCTGCGTTTGAGCCTCTCGGTTTGCCGATAAGCCTGCTGAGCCCTTTCGCCTTGTTGGCTGGCATTTTTGTTGCCGGGGGACTGCCTATTACTTCCTGGAATTTCTGCTTCTGGTGGATTTAGTCTACTATCAGAGGAGGGGATACCACGACCAGGTTGAAGCTCCGTTAACTGCTCCACTACCCGTGCGGGTAGAACAGAGCTAACCGGTGTTTGAATTCGGTAACCATGATCGTAAATAACCAGTGCCATTATGGCCTCCCCCGGGGTTTTCTGCTCGCTGTAACTCTACCCTCAGTTAGACTCCTGAGTTCGTTTTCGTTCGCATTCAGTCTATTATATCGTCCGCTGGACCAAATCCTTAATGATGAAACGTGCAGGGTTGAGAGAGTCCAGTAGGGGTTTCTCCAACGGACAGCATTCCTCATTGATCAGAGAGGCTATGATTTCAGCAGCTAACGGAGCAGTAATCATTCCTTTTGAGCCATGGGCCAGATTGACAAAAAGACCTTCCAAATGTTTTGGAGGGGTGTCTATCACTGCCTTGGCATTGTTTCTCAGTTTTGCATAGTTTTCAATAAAAGCATCTCTATCCGGAACGGGCCCGACTAACGGGAGGTAGTCTGGTGAAGTACAACGAAAGCCAACCCTGCCAAGCTGAGAACCCTGATCCTCCACTCGCAGCAATCGGGTAAGAGAGGGGATCAGCGTTTCTGTATTAGCTAGATTCTGTTGATGGTCTTCGTCACATAACTCTCGGTTATTGCTGTTCAGATCAAAGGTCGCACCGAAACAGTAGTATCCCTGCCAGGGAGGGGAAATATAACTGTTGCCGCAGAGTACTGTTTTCAGTGTTCCGTCATTTTGAGTTCCGTTTGTTAGAGTGTTGTCTTTTGAGAGACTGTCTTGTGGCTGCCTATTTGGCAAAAGCTTTCCGGTCTGGGGAATACGGCTGACCTGACCTCTAATCTGTTTGAGGGGAAAGTGCTTAGTGGGACTGAATTGATCAGCATCCTTAGCGGTTGCAACTATCAGAATCGGTGCATCGGCTAATGAGGTGCCTTCAGAGTCGAGAGCTAGCCAGTTCCCGGTGTCCTTATCTTTTTTTATATCCTTGATTTCACAGTTAAATTGGCAGCTGATAGCAGGGTGGTCCAACAGCGCACGACATAAGCCAGGAGGATTGATCCAGCCAGCTTCTGGAAAAAATAAACCAGGATGCTGTACTGAAATTCCCGCCAACTGGCTTGCCTGGTCGGGATCCACACCTCTGACCAGCTGCGAAGGATAATGATGTTGTCGCAGCAACTTCTGTTGTTTTAAATATTCTTTCCCGGACAGTGCTAATTGCAGCACACCACAGCTGGACCAGCAATCATCTTCCGGTAGCAGCTGGCGAATTATCCGCAGGCTGTAGAGATAGCCTGCCAAATGGAAACGACTCTGTGACGTTGGAGTGGCCGGCAATTTTGCATAGAGTACCCCCTGAGCGTTTCCTGAGGCTTCGCTGGCTGCCTCGGCTCCTCGATCAATGAGTTCAACCTGCCAGCCTCTGTTGGCCAGAGCCCGTGCGCTGGCACATCCGGCGATGCCTGCGCCGATAACAATGGCACGGCGTTGTTTTACTGATCTGGTCAGCTCTGAGCTGACGGGAGGGGAATGCCAGGTCTTTTTATTTTGCTGGAAGGAGGAATCAGAGAATACTCCTCGCAACATTTCACGTTTTTTTCCGAAACCTGCTGCCTTGAATACAGAAAAACCAGCGTCAATCAGGCCCTTTCGAACCATGCTGGCAGCGGTAAATGTGCTGAAAGTGGTCCTTGTATGGCTATGCCTGGCCACTGCTGTAAATAGGGCTGGTGTCCACATATCGGGGTTCTTCGCAGGAGAGAAACCGTCCAGAAACCAGGCGTCAGCCTTACCCTCAAGCTTTTCAAGCTGCTGTTCCGCTTCCCCCAGCATCAAGGTTAACGAAACTCTTCCCTGATCGAAAATTAAACGATGATAACCGGGGCAGGCGGGGGGGTACTGATCAAGCAACTGTTTTATCAGGGGCTGAAGATCCAGCCAGGGGCCAAGTGAACGTTGAAGGTCCTCAATATTCAAAGGATGCTTTTCAACTGAAATAAAATGGAGCCTGGCAGAGGGAGGTGCTTGTTCTCTCCATAGTTGCCAGCTGGCTAAGAAGCTCAGTCCTGTTCCAAAGCCCGTTTCTGCAATGGTGAAATGCTCATGATCAGATAGATTCTCCCAGCGTTGGGCCAAATCGTTTTGTTGCAGGAATACATATCGAGATTCCTCCAGACCATCAATCATAGAACAGTAAAAGTCCTGATAATGATCTGAAATCGGACGCCCTTCCTGATCCCATCTTAGCTGTGCGGATGAAAAATCTGAATCTGACGGAGAGTGCTTCATACCGCGGTGGACCTGTCCTGATTACTGAAGTTGTATCTCCTGTGGTTACAAGTAACAGAGGCAAGAGACTTTAGTGTTTGGGGGTAGCGATGAAAGACTGAATTATACAGTGTTTAGCGGACAGGGGGTGACGCCCGAAAATATGTCAGGGGGGCTTAACAATTATCGGGCTTTTTACTATCAGCAGATTGCTTTAATCAAGCTTCAGCGCTTACGTGCAGGCTGAGGGTCCAAAGGTTCCTGATCCTGAAAGGGATTGGTGAAGCTACTTCCCTGGCCCGCAGGTATTGCGTGGGGATGCTTTTGCATAACTTCAATGACGGCTTCTTCCTGAGCCTTTTTTATATCAATAATCAACAGATACTGTCCCGCTTCAATTCGTTCATGAAAGCGGGAAATTTTATAATTCTGGTGGGATAAGCCACTGCTGGCGCCGATCCAGGCACCGATCAGGGCGCAGATGCTGATAATCAAGGCAAACATCTTCAGATCAGTGGGATATCCCGGGGGATTCAGCAATAGAAGAGAGCTGGCCAGTACAAGCCCAAATACAGCGCCTGTCAGTGCACCCTGTTGGCCACAATGAATCACATCAAGACGATGGAGGGGATTGGCGGAATGAATATGCTGTTGGTACAGGCCTTCCGGGTGCTTGCAGATAACGCGAAAGTGCCAGTCGGTAATACCTGCCTGATGAAGGTCTTCAGATATCTGGCGAGTATCTTCTAAGTCCTGTGAAAGGTAGTAAAGTCGTTTCACCCCGGTGATCCCCCTTTGTGCTCAGCCAACAAACGTTTACCAGAGAGAGTATGGCACGAGAAAGCTAACCAAGGTGAGGAAGAGGCTGTAAAACTACCTGAATTTATGACAATCGATCAATAACTTGCCTGATAGTTGAGGTTACAGCCTCTGGAGACGATCTTTCTTTAGATTGAAAGAGTCAGCTTCTGTGAAGAAACAATGTTGGCTTTAGGCGCTGAAAGATTGCCCAGATCAATGGATGTTGCAGACTTCTTGAGCTTACTGACTACGGAGACGAAGAGCCCCTTCAAGTAGTCAGCACGCAATGACTCTGCCCGGGCGCGGTAGTAGTCGACATCAATTGAGCCATATTCATTCAGTTTCATTTCGACCTGGTATTGATCGGAGTTTGCTTGCTTGAGAGATTGGCCTTGGTTGTTCATGGTGCTTTCCAGTTAATCTAGGTACTAATGATTGATATTAACGAATAAGCACTGGTGAAAAAATTTCGGTTCGGATTATCCCTCACCTGACTTCAATAGAATCGGTAGAGATGACCTGTTACTCAGCAACGTTGAACTTTTGAACCGTGCTTTCGTTTGGATTGGCGCCATATTAAGTATCTATAAGATCTTGCACAAGAGACGCTTTTTCAGCAAAATGATGAGAAATATTCATCATTCACTATCGAGTCGAACAGCATGCGTCGCCTTCCTCCTTTGAACGCTTTACGCTCCTTTGAAGCTGCTGCCCGGCACGGTAGCTTTAACCAAGCCGCAGAAGAACTGTTTGTCACTCCTTCGGCTATCAGCCATCAAATAAAATCACTTGAAGAGTTCTTGGATCTAAAACTGTTTCAACGTAATAAGCGCCGAGTGGACTTGACTGCTGCGGGTGAAAAATATCTTCCGTCTATTCAGAATGCGCTGGATGAAATTGACTCTGCCACCCGAAGGTTGGTGGCGAATCCCAATTCCGGTGCAATAACCCTGAGTGTGGCCCCCGCTTTTCTAACGCGTTGGCTTATGCCTCGCTTAACTCATTTTCAAGAGCAATACCCTGATGTCGAGTTACGCTTGAGTGCTTCTATGGGATCTGTTGATTTCGGCCACACGGATATAGATATGGCTGTTCAGTTTGGCACCGGCAATTGGCGAGGAGTGGATGCTGACTTTCTACTGGGAATGTCTGTAGTTCCTGTGTGCAGTCCGCGTTTATTGAATGGCCGCCACCCACTGAAAACCGTTGATGATCTTCGCTTTCAGACACTTATTCAAGTCAGTACAAGGTTGGATGAGTGGCGAGCATGGTTACGTTCTGCCGGTATTGATGAGGTCGGGTTTGGCAAGGAACTGCGCTTTTCCAGCACATCCCTGGCGACTGGTGCTGCAGTAGAAGGGCTGGGCATCGCCCTTGCTGACCGTCATTTGGTTTCAAAGGAGCTGAGATCAGGGGCATTAGTCGTCCCCTTTGATATAGCCTTGGATACCCACAGTGCGTTTTATCTGGTAAAGCCGGATAATCGTCCTTTAAATGCCAGCATGAGTATCTTTCGAGACTGGATTCTTAAAGAGATTCAGGACAGTGAGGAGGAAGACGCGGATTTCTTCCGCTTAGCTTAGGGACTGTAAGCAGCAAGCGGTCATTCCAGCGTATGTCATTAACGTATCACTTCCTTCTCCCTTTCTGTAAAATCCCCCTTCGATATTCGTTTTTTGAAAGACGGGCGTAAACTTAAACCGGCCAACAAACCGGTAATATTCCAAGGCTTTTCTAAGTCTGTTTATATAAAGCAAGTAGATAGGCTTGATATGCTGTTGATGATCGATAACTACGATTCATTCACATACAACGTAGTACAGTATTTTGGTGAACTCGGTGCGGATGTTCAGGTGCATCGTAATGATGAAATAACTGTCGAACAGATCGAGGCTCTTAACCCTGACCACCTTGTTATCTCGCCAGGTCCTTGTACCCCGAATGAAGCGGGTGTATCCATTGCGGCTATTGAACATTTTGCCGGTCGGTTTCCGATATTGGGGATTTGCCTGGGACACCAGAGTATTGGCCAAGCGTTTGGTGGGGATATTGTCCGAGCGGGGCAGGTTATGCATGGCAAGGTTTCTCAGGTATTCCACCATGATACCGGTGTCTTCAAAGGTCTGAGTAATCCCTTTGATGCAACTCGCTATCATTCGCTTGTTATTGATAAAAATACACTACCGGATTGTTTGGAAGTGACTGCCTGGACCAATAATAATCAGGGTAGTATTGAAGAGATTATGGGCGTTCGCCATAAAACGTTGGATATTGAAGGGGTGCAGTTTCATCCTGAGTCAATATTGACAGAGCATGGCCACGAGATACTGAGAAACTTTCTCAAACGCTAGAGAAAGGATTAAAGATAGCGCTTACCATTATGCAGATAACTGTAGCCCCGGAGTGAGGGGGCTTAGTCAGAAAATAACAGCTGGAGATAATATCATGGATATTCAAGCAGCCATTGGAGCCCTGATAGACGGTCAAAGTCTGAGTGGCAATGAAATGCAGGCGGTGATGCGCCAGATTATGACCGGTGAAGCAACCCAGGCGCAGATCGGCGGGTTCTTGATTGCTCTTCGGTTAAAAGGTGAAAATGTTGATGAAATCACCGGTGCCGCGCGAGTAATGAGAGAACTGGCGACCGGCGTCAGCATTACAGGTGATCATGTTGTTGATACTTGTGGGACCGGTGGTGATGGTGCAAGTATCTTTAATGTTTCTACGGCCTCTGCTTTTGTTGTTGCCGCGGCCGGCGGCAAAGTCGCCAAGCACGGTAATCGCTCTGTTTCCAGCTCAACCGGCAGTGCTGATGTATTGGAAGCTGCCGGGGTGAATCTGAACTTAACTCCTGAGCAGGTCGCTGCTTGTGTTGATCAGATCGGTGTCGGGTTTATGTTTGCTCCGGCCCACCACAGTGCAATGAAACATGCTATTGGACCGCGCCGCGAAATGGGTGTCCGTACTGTCTTTAACCTGCTGGGACCATTGACCAATCCTGCCGGTGTGCCTAATCAGGTACTCGGTGTTTTTAGCCGCGAGTGGGTTCGACCGCTGGCTGAGGTTCTTAAACGCCTGGGCAGCAATCACGTGATGGTGGTTCATGCTGAAGACGGGCTTGACGAAATTACTATTTCGGGTGATACCCGGGTTGCTGAACTGGTGGACGGCAATATTCGTGAGTACCAGATTACCCCTTCCCGGTTCGGTATCCAGAGCACTGCTTTGGACAGTATCATGGTAAAGGATTCCCATGCCAGCCTTGCTTTGATTCGAGCGGCATTGGGAGGGGAGCCAGGTCCTGCTGCGGACATTATTAAGCTTAACGCGGGTGCCGCAATCTATGTAGCTGGCTTAACAGATACGTTGGAAGCTGGGGTTAACCGGGCGGGAGAACTGCTCGATTGTGGTGCTCCTCTGGCGAAACTGGACGATTTAGCTCACTATTCTCAGTCCTTTACTGAGGCGTGAAAAGCAGTACCTGAAAGCGGTAGATAAATGATGAATACTCCGACCATATTATTAAAGATACTTGAGCGCAAAAAAGAAGAAGTGGTTGCCAATCTGGCCCAGACCTCTTTGCAGACCCTAAAAGAGCAAATTGAAGCGAATCTTTACAATGAATGGGCTCCTCGTGGTTTTGTTGCTTCTATGGAAGCAGCCCTTAAAGAAGGACACTCAGCGGTAATTGCAGAAGCTAAAAAGGCATCGCCCAGTAAAGGAGTGATTCGTGAAGATTTTAATCCGGCTCAGATTGCCCGGAGTTATGAACAAGGTGGTGCCTGCTGTCTCTCTGTCTTAACCGACGTGGATTTCTTTCAGGGTAGCAATGAGTACTTGCGACAGGCTCGTTCTGCCTGCAGCTTACCCGTGATCCGAAAAGATTTTATTATCGATCCATATCAGGTTTATGAAGCACGGGCCATGGGGGCGGATTGTATTTTGTTGATAGCGGCTGCACTTGAAGATGCACCAATGCGTCAACTGCATGATCTGGCTCGCAGTCTGCGCATGGATGTGTTGATTGAAGTGCACGATGAAGAAGAGCTTCATCGTGCTTTAAAACTCGACACTCGTTTGATCGGTATTAACAATCGTAACTTACATACCTTTGAAGTGAGTCTGGAAAACACTTTCCAGCTGTTGGATCAGATCCCTGAGGAACGTATCCTGGTGACTGAGAGTGGTATTGTCAGTAAGGATGATATTGCCCTGATGCGAGAGAAAAACGTCAACGCTTTTCTGGTGGGCGAGGCATTTATGCGTGCCGATAATCCAGGTCAGCAGCTGAAGGCATTGTTTGAGTAGATGAGCAGGCTTTCTTATTCTATCTGCACTTAAATTGTCGAATCAGGACTGAATTCAGCGTCTCGAGTTTATCTGCGTTTAACCAAGAGTAGTAATCCAGTATGAAAGTATCTGTAAAGTGGGGCGGCGACGCCAAATTTGTTGGTGAAACCGGTTCCGGGCACCAGTTAACAATGGATGGCCCTCCCGATCATGGTGGCAAAGACCAGGGACCTCGTCCAATGGAAACGCTGCTACTGGGCCTGGGAGGCTGCACCAGCTTTGACGTGATGTCTATTCTGAAAAAGACCCGTCAGGATGTGGTTGACTGCGTTGCTCAGATTGAAGCAGAACGAGCTGATGCCGTACCCGCTGTTTTCACTAAGATCCACATTCACTTTGTAGTTCAGGGCCGCGGATTAAAAGAAGCTCATGTCAAGCGTGCAGTGAATCTGTCGGCAGAACAATACTGTTCCGCGTCAATCATGCTGCAAAAAGGAGGTGTAGAGATTACACACGGCTATGAGATTGTTGAAGTCGAGTAGTTATTTATTCAAGCGACTCTTAGCTGTTACTTTGATGACAGCGTAAGAGTTGCCTGGACTTTCGTTAAAGCCAGAGCCTGGACTGCGACCAAGTCTTCAGCCTGGGTAAGTTATCAGCTTGGCAATAAAATCCCGTTATTCTACTTCCCTTCTTTGTTGAGATGTTTTTTTACAGATCTGTTTCCTGCAAAATACTGATAATTGCTTCTATAGATTCGACTCTCTCATTGTCGTGTATATAGGCAGCAAATACCTCCCGGCCAACGGGAGGTATGCCTTCGACTTCATAGAGTTCAGCTGTTGATACAAAAGGAGATACCAGCTTTTCCGGTAAAAAGGCAGCGCCTCCACGTTTTAATATAAATTCCAGTGCGATTTGTGTCTGGCTGGTATGCAATATCGGTGCGATGGGGGTTGAGAACAACTTGGCATGCTGAATGTTAAAAGCGGTTCCCCAGTCGAGAAACACATAGCCTAGAGTGGCGATGTCGTTGATATGTGCGCCGGCCTGATTGCTCATCATCTTGAGTGACAGCTGACCAACAGGAACTGTCTTTATTTCGGAAATTTTGGGTGGATCAAACACGGCGATAAGATCTGTGCGTCCCTGAAGTAGTGCACGGGTCAGTAACACCTGGCTGTTGACGTCGGTGCGGATTGATAATCCTGGATTGGCCTTTACTATTTCAGGTAACAGGGGTTGCAGAAAGGTATCCCAGATATTTGAGGTGCCGCCCAGGGTCAACTGTAACTGTTGTGACTCAGGCACTCCAACATCCTGCAATGCCATCTGCCAGGAAGTCAGAATCGTCTCTGCATAGGGTTGTAAGCGCTCCCCCGCAGGCGTCAACATTATGTTATTGCGCTGACGATCAAACAGCTGCACTCCAACCAAGGATTCTAATTGACGTATCCGGAAACTGACGGCTGACTGAGTTAAGAACAGGTTTTCTGATGCCCTGCCAAAATGACGAGTCTTCGAGACCTCTAAGAATGTACGTAATAGCTCTGTATCCACGGCTCATCTCATTAAATTTTATTTATCGACAAGATAAAAAAGCTTCGTTTTACTCACTGGGATGCTTCAACCATAATTCAGCAAGGTGTGCGATGTCACAAGTGTTTTTCCCCCAATCTGGACGCTTTGTATGGCTCATGAAGATGTAGATACGGTCAGTTTCAAAACAGACCGAAATTTCTATGACGATGAACATTTCCCTTACGGTTTTGACCGTAGCGGGGAGTTTACTCTTAATCAAGCGCAACTGCTGACTAAGCATGGCCATGCATACAAGGCCCTGGCTTTTGGTGAGCGCGAACCTGTAACTGAAGCAGAGCAGCAATTTGTAAACTTCTGCCTAAGTGGAGAAAAAGCAGAAAGTATTCACGAAAAAACATGGAAGCGATACACAGATAACTGCAATACTGCTTTTATCTACCATTCTGTCGCACTCAGCCGGCAGTCCGATTATATGGATGATTATCCGCTAGATACGGATTAATTTTTGGCTCAAAGGGCGGGGAAAGCAAGCCTCGTCCTTAGCTGAGCTGGAATGAGGTCCCTTCCTCGTTCCTTATCCATTGACGGACCGCACAAACAAGGCTTTTTGCCTTGTTGATCATCCTGCTATTATCGATAGGTTGATAGTAATGACGGGGTATCTATTTATACATAGCGCTGTATCTATACGTTGAGGTTCCAGCCCAGCAGAGTGCCTTCACTCAACTCTGGAAGCTTCTGGCGCTGACTATAATTCAGAATAGCCTGTAAGAGTGCTTGCTGTCGGTTTGCACGTTCCATATCCTCGTCGGCTAGAACCCTAAGTTGATTCAACTGTTGCTGATACACTGCTGGAAATTTTAAGTAGTCACTGCCTGCCACAACTAATGCCTGATACCAATCAAATGGCTTCAGCGCATCGTCAATATTCTCGGATTTGGCCTGGTAGCTATAGGCTAACCGGCGTTGACCATCTAGCTCTATTTCTAAGATAACTCGTTCATAGCCTCCTTCTAATATGTCTAATTGTTGAATTTCATTATCTCCCAGCTGATACAAGGCGCCAAAGCACAAATGCTTGATCTTCTGTTCGCTATTGTTTGCCGGTTGAGTGGGGCTGCTGGGAAATATCAGATTACATTTACCGGTGCCATCCTGGCCCCGTTTATGAAATCTCAGCTGGCAGCCATTTAATTGAATCGTTGCTGTTAATTGGCTTTTCGGTAGCCGAGTAGAAAGCCTCAATGGGTGTAAGTTGGAGCCATAGGCCAAGTATAAGGGGATATTGTTAACGGCCATTGTGACAATTAACTGTGCTGATAAAAAGGGCTGTGATGTTCACTATAGCCATTATGCTCTTTGATAGACTGATGCTCTCGATCGGTCTGAGTCCTTGGATAACTGCGATCACCTTTATGGCTATGGTAGCCCCTGTAATAGCCACGCATTATCCAGATTAGTATCCCGCTAATGGCCAGTAGTGCAGTGGCCATGAGCATCAGGTCAAGGTAAATAACCTGAGAAGAGTAGCGATAGCAGAGCCCGCTTACAAGCAGGTAAGCAAAGGGCAGAGCTTCGTAGATGGGGGTAGGGAGACCTTTGGGCTCCTGATAGTAAGCTAAAGCCTGATCCAGAGGTTTAAGGTGGTTACGGTAGCAGGCGGCGGGACTGTGGCGACTATACTGCCCTCTGTAGATTGCCCGCACAATCCATATTATGGCACCGGCACTGTATAACAGTAGCGCAGAAACAAAGAGTAGCAGTGAAGGGGCCTCCAGTATCAGTAGTAAACCAGTGACCACATAGGCATAGGGCTGGGCTTCATAGACAGGCTTGGGAATCATCGCGCAGACTACCTCACTCTACCGTACTTCTCTGGATCTTTTCGAAAGTCCGATGGAAAAATATCGGGCTTAGGAACAAACTCCTTAGTAGGGCTTTTTCTAACCGGACTTATAGTTAAGCAGCCGGGAGAAAAATCTTCCAGCAGAAAAGTGGCGCTAGTTGCCGCCGATTTTTCTCCAGGCCAGATGTTCTCTGAGTTGCTCCACTGTAAATAATTTTCTGCAACGATATCCCCTGCTGTTAGCTGATAGCGAGCGGTTGAAGGGCGTATCTGGTAGTAAAAATAAGCTTTAGAAAGTGGTTAAGCTACTTATAAAAAATAGAAATAATCAGAGAAGTGCAGAGCCCAGTCTGAGATACACCGGGCTTTTCAAGATCAGCATTTAGCGCTGGAAGGGATAAACAGTGCCGAGTTGCAGAATCTGTGTCAGTTCGTCCAGGGCACTTCGTGATTCCATCAGTAGCTGTGGATCTGCCAGGTCATTTTCTGATAGTTGATCACGGTAGTGTTTCTCAATCCACTGGTCCAATTGCTGATAGAGCTGATCATTAATCAGAGTTGAAGGATTAACAGCTTTTAGCTCTTCTTCTGTTAATACGATCCGCAGTCGCAGACAAGCAGGGCCGCCGCCGTTGCGCATGCTTTGCTTCAAGTCCATTACTTCAAAACCGCCAATGGGGTTATCGGTGGCAACGACCTCTTCAAGGTAACTTCTTACGGCCGAGTTTTGTTGGCATTCTTCCGGTACCAGCAAGGTCATATGGTCGTCAGTGATATTCAGTAGCTGGCTGTTAAATAAATAGCTGCCTACCACATCGTTGACACTGAGCCGGTCGCTGGCCACTTCTACCACGTGAAAATCACCATCAAAAGCCCGTTTCAGATCATTGTAGAGTTTGTCCTTGTTCAGGTAGGCCTGTTCGTGACAGAACAAAAGATTGCGATTCCCAACGCCGATAACGTCATTGTGGAAGACTCCCTGATCAATGACATCAGGATTCTGTTGTGCGTAGATTACATCCTGGCTGTTGAGGCGATGGCTACGAGCAATAGACTCTGAGGCTTCGAACGTGTGCCGGGCAGGGAACTTGATGGGTTTTGGTTTGCTGTCGTCAAAGGCATAACGACCAAAGACAAACATTTCGATACCGAAATCACCGTAGTCTTTGCAGAATCGGGTGTGGTTGGCTGCTCCCTCATCACCAAAGTGCTCAACACCGGGCAGCGCCTGATGATGAACAAAATAACGATGGTCCGGGAAGCTGGCCTTGAGGATGCGCCCGGTTACATCATGCTCAATAGAGCGATGGAACTTGTTGGTCAGGTTTGCCGGGGTAAAGTGTACCCGCCGATCAAGGGTGTCTGCACTGGGAGAAACCGTTGCAGCGTTGGCTGTCCACATACTTGAGGCCGAGCAGCAGGCTGCCAGTACACGAGGCATCTGCTGCGCAGCCTGGGCTAGAACCTGCGCATCGCTCCCCGAGAAACCCAGGCGACGAAGAGTATGAATATCAGGACGTTCCTGAGGTGCCAGTACACCCTGAACCAGGCCAAGATCGGCCAGTTTTTTCATCTTCGCCAAGCCTTGTTTGGCGGCAAGTTTAGGGTTGGAGGTAGCAGCCTGATTGCGGGAAGAGGCGATATTGCCGAAGGATAGACCGCTGTAGTTATGGGTTGGCCCGACCAGACCGTCAAAATTCGCTTCAAATGCTCTCATGATGTTACCTCTATACGGAAGAACCGGGTTCTCCCGCTCAATAATTATTATTTAACGGCCTTTTAGATGGTGAGTCCGGGGGCGAAACTTGCGGGCAACTCAACCTGGTCAGCCTCAATACCGGAGACCGGGAATGCACAGTAGTCCGCTGCGTAATAGGCGCTGGCCCGATGGTTTCCGCTGGCACCGATACCACCAAACGGCGCTGCACTGCTGGCACCGGTAATCTGACGGTTCCAGTTAACGATACCGGCACGAATCTGGCGGTAGAAGGTTTCGTACTTGTCCCGATTGTCGCTGAGCAATCCGGCAGACAGACCATAGCTGGTGCGGTTGGCCAGCTCGATGGCCTGTTCGAAATCATCGTAACGGACGAGTTGCAGCAGCGGACCGAAATACTCTTCATCCGGCAGCTCTTCGATCTGGGTTACGTCAATCAATCCGGGCGTAACCAGACCCGTGCCGGTTTCCAGCTTGCGTAACTCTGTCAGGCTATTTCCACCGAGTTCCACGAGCCTGGCTTGAGCGGCGACCATTCCGTCAGCAGCCTGTTCCGAGATCAGTGAGCCCATAAAGGGTTGATCCTGATCGTCACTGCGACCAACTTTGATAAGCTTCACTGCGCTGACCAGAGCAGCGACAAACTCATCGCCTGCTTCAGTGTTGGGTACATAGAGGCGACGGGCGCAGGTGCAACGCTGACCGGAGGTAATGTAGGCTGACTGAATGGTATCGTGGACAGCCGCTTTGATATTGGCGACCTCGTCAACGATCAGTGGATTGTTACCACCCATTTCCAGCGCCAGAATTTTACCCGGGTGCCCTGCGAACTGTTCGTGTAACAGGTGGCCGGTACGGGAGCTGCCTGTAAAGAACAATCCATCCAGCTCAGGATCTGAAGCCAGTGCCATGCCAGTCTCTTTTTCTCCCTGAACCAGATTAAGGACACCCTTAGGCAGACCTGCCTGTTGCCAAAGCTGCATAACCGCTTCAGAAACCATTGGCGTCAGTTCGCTTGGCTTTAACACGACGGTGTTGCCTGCCAGCAACGCTGGAATTATATGTCCGTTGGGGAGATGACCTGGAAAGTTATAGGGACCAAATACGGCAACAACTCCATGGGGCTTGTGGCGTAAAACAGCCCGGGCGCTGCCCATTTCAGATTCCCGCTCACCGGTTCGCTCCTGATGGGCTGTTATGGAAATTTCAACCTTGCCAATCATTGCACCAGCTTCGGTAATGGTTTCCCACTGCGGTTTACCGGTTTCCAGCGAGATGATCCGTGCAATTTCCTCTTTGGCATTAGTCAGACACTCGCCAAACTTGCGGATTAATGCAATTCGCTCGTCTATGGAGGTTTCCGACCAGCCCTTAAAGGCTTTACGGGCTGCTTTAACCGCTGACTTGACCTGATCGGCGTCTGCGCTATGTCCCTGCCAGACGGGTATGGCCGTGCTGCTGTTGAGGGCCGGATTCATTGATGCGAATGACTTGCCGTTACCTGCAAGCCACTGACCGTCGATAAACAGGGTATCAGATGGCGCCTTATCAGCTGATGTAATGTTACTCGGTACAGTGCCAAACATAATCAGAATCTCCTTTGTGCAGACAGGGGCACAATACGTAAGGTATCCCCGGCTTTAACGTTGAGTGCCTCGGCAATCGCCGGGGTGATAGATACAATATGGTTGCCTTCAAGCGTCACGGGGCTCATGCAACAGCGGAAGTCGTTAAAGCCAGTGGTGGAGATCAGGTAGAGTTCTCCGCTGCCAACCTGATCATCCACATGTGCTTTAACGTAACGACTCTCGCGAATAGCCCTTACATCCTTAACAGGGGCTTCCAGCAGCGGTCCCCCATCGAAGATATCTACATAGCCGGTATAACGCAGGCCTTCTCCTTCCAGTAGTTTACGGGCCGGGGTGGTATTGTCATGAGTCTGACCGATAACCTCCTGGGCCGACTCGGGCAACAGGTTGGTGTAAATTGTGTGCTTGGGCATCAACTCGGCAATAAATACTTTATTTGTCGATGAGCGGCGATCAGCATGGGCAAAGTCTATGGAGAAAAAATGCCGCCCCAACCCTTCCCAAAACGGTGAAACGCCATTTTCATCCGAGTAGCCGCGCATTTCGGCTATCAGACCGTCATTAAAGCGCTGGGGGAATTCCGCCATAAACATAAAGCGGGATTTGGACAGCAGAGAGCCATTCTTGCTGTGACGGAAATCCGGATCCAGAAACAGGGTACAGAGTTCAGAAAAACCAGTGTGATCATTGCTGATAGACAGGGTGCTTATACGGTTATAAACGTTTAGTTCCCGCGATGCCTGGACCAGAGTACCGACCCGGTAGTTATACCAGGGGTCCTGCAGACCTACCGCAGATTCAATTGCACTAATGCCGACGACCTGTTGGCTTTCAGTATCTTCCATCACAAATAAATAGAGGGCTTCTTCCGGTGTCTCTTCACCAAAAGCGGCCATGGCTGCATCCAGCTTGCCACGAACCTGCTGTTCGTCGTCCTGCAGAGACGTAAATCCGGTGCCCGTTTTTCGGGATAGCTCTCTAAGCGCATCCCAGTCATCGGCCTGTATCGGTCTAACTACCATCATTGTCTGTCTTCTGCCTCATGTTTAATCGGTGGATAACTGCTTGATCTCAGTGTTCTGAACGAGCAAGCTCCCAATCATGTTTTATCTTTTACGTGTCCCGTGATCTCAACTACTTGTGACCCAACTCTCTGGGATCAAGTGCTAAGAGACGAACCTGATCGCTATCTGTAACCAATAACTGCGCTGCCTGCTCGGGAGAAAGTTGTGGATCTTTCGGGTCCAGTTGCAGCATCAGGCAGCGGTAATCCAGTAGTTTGGTGTTGCTGATCATGATCCAGGGCCGGTTGTTGTCAGTGTCTTTTGCCCCAGTGGCGGCTATGCGGACCTGCGTTAAGCGGCTGTCGGATATGGAACGGATATCTTCTGTCCGGGCTTCAATAGTTGGCCCCCCATCAAAGATGTCAACATAACCCCGATACTTGAATCCCTCGCTTTCCAGCAGGCACATAATGTCTTCCACGTCAGGACGGGGCTGACCCAGGGCTCTTTGAGCTTCTTCACTCAACAGCGGTACATATACGGGGTAATGAGGCATTAAATCAGCGACAAAACTCTTTGAATTAATCCCGGTCAGATAGTTTGCCTTGGCAAAGTCCATACTGAAGAAGTGTTTGCCAAGACATTCCCAGAAAGGAGAACGGTTATCTTCATCCACCGGGCCTTGCAGTTCCGCCAGTGTGCGGGGAGAAAATCGTTCTGGGTTCTGGGCCATAAACAACATTCGCGCCCGGGAAAGCAGGTGAAGGTTCTCCAGACTGCGCCAGTCTTTATCCAAAAATAGCGTGCAGAAGCGTGAAGCACCGGTGTAGTCCTGACAAAGATGCAAGGCAGGGATACGGTTGTGGATCTGCATTTCTGCTGACGCATGGACCACTTCATCAATACGGTAACTATAAAACGGCGAGCCTAGCCCTACAGCTGCATCAATACCGGAAACACCCACAATTCGGTTGCTGTCTGTATCTTCGAGAACAAAGTGATAGCTCTCCTGTTCACCGCGTTCGACCTCTTTGCGCAGGGACTGCTGAGTCTGACCGATCAGCTCACTCAGGTGATCCCGATTAGCGGGCAGAGTTGTCATGCTGCCACCGGAGACAACGGCCAATCGTTCCAGATCCTGAATGTCAGCGTAATTGAGGGGGCGAAATATCAGCATGTTTGCTCCTTAAAGGCGATCTTGCTCGGTAAGATCATTTTCACTGGCGACGTTATTCAGCCAGCTCAGGTCATTACTGGTAGCAAGTTTCATCAATAACAAAGCACTGAGTTTAGCGCGCTCTGTCAGGCTTTGAACCTTTAAATATTCACTACTGCTATGGATGTCCCCGCCTCGTACTCCCAGAGTATCGACATTAGGAATACCCGCTGCGGACAGGTTATTACCATCACAGCAGCCTCCGGTCGGTAACCACTGAAGCGTCATACCGAGATCCTCACCACAATCACGAACCAGCTCTAACAGCTTTTGATTCGCTGGCGTGATGACCTTGGGCTTACGCCCAAAACCGCCGCTGAGCTCCAGTGTGATTCCATCGCGACTGTTAATTTCTTCAGACAGAGTGGATAAATGCTCCAGACACCAATGTTCGTCTTCTGGTCGTTCCAAACGGATATTAAAGCGAGACATGCATCGATCAGGAACAGCGTTCACCGCTCCTCCACCCTGAATAAACCCGGGATTGATCGTTACACCTTCACGCTGGCCATTAAGATCATCCAGAGCACTGATAAAGTCGCTCATAGCCCGGATCGCATTGCGCCCCAGGTGATGTTCACGGCCTGCATGAGCTGATTTGCCGCCAACAACGACACTGAAATTACCGCTGCCTTTACGCGCTCCAGCCAGGTTTCCGTCCGGGAAGCTGGGCTCATAAATCAATCCAAGATGACAGCGCGTTGCCGCTTCTGCAATGAGCGGGGCAGAACCAGGAGAGCCAATCTCCTCATCAGGGTTGAACAGTATTTCCCAGCCAATCTGTTCAGCCCAAGGAGTTCGCTCCAGCGCTCGAAGCGCGTTAAGTAAAACCAGAATGCCACCTTTCAGATCAGTTACTCCGGGGCCGTTAACGGTTTCACCATCGAGCCAGCGGACTTCCTGAAAAGGGTGGTCAATAGCGAAGACCGTATCCAGGTGGGCACAAAAAAAGATCTGTAATGGCGCATCGGGACGTTTACCCAAGCGAATGGCTTTGCCTAACTCCAGATAACGTTTCTCACCGTCATCGCCCACCTGTTCATAAGGTGAGACTTCCAGAGCCTCGACCTCAACATCCAGAGTTTCACGGCAATACTGAGCCAGCACTTCACCCACTCTATTCACACCCGCAGCATTCAGGCTGCCGGAGTTGATATTGGCCAGTTCGATGGTTTTGCTCAGCATTTCTTGATACTGACCATCCAGCCAATCAATCCAAGGGGTGAAATCCGTACTCATGGGGTACCTTCCGTCTCTGTTAGTTATTCTGTCTCTGATAGCTATTCATTATTAAGTAATCAATGATTTTCCGGTAGACAGACACTGTTAATGATGCGACATGGACTTTCAGGTTTCTGACATTGAGATGGAAAGTTGAGTGTTTGAAGCCATTTAGCTGCTTCTGATCGGTACCTTAATAACGACTTTCTTGCAGGCAGAGCCCCAGTTGATCTAGGCTTGATGGCGAATGTCGATCCACATTCCGCCGCTCATTAAAAACGTGGAAAACTGTTGGTAGATTTTGGAAGGCCGTATTTTCTTTTCTAAAACAAATATATAGTTTTAGAGTGTTCCCCACAGACGTGGGGATGAACCGGAAACACGCTGTAGCGATGGGTGCCGGTGCGAGTGTTCCCCACAGACGTGGGGATGAACCGGAGAGTTTGAATGTCTATATCACCTAGCGACTGTGTTCCCCACAGACGTGGGGATGAACCGATTATCCCCATGAAACAGAAGTACCTACTACTGTGTTCCCCACAGACGTGGGGATGAACCGCCTAGCAGGGAATTTCTTAATACAACTTGAATGTGTTCCCCACAGACGTGGGGATGAACCGGTGAATATAAAAAGCACGGACATGATAAGAGTGTGTTCCCCACAGACGTGGGGATGAACCGATGGGTCGAATTGTCAAAATTAACCCTGATGGGTGTTCCCCACAGACGTGGGGATGAACCGCTCCTTTAGTGATGTTCTTGAGAAATTACCGGGTGTTCCCCACAGACGTGGGGATGAACCGGCTCTGATAGAGGATGCCTTCCAGACCAATAAGTGTTCCCCACAGACGTGGGGAGCCCCCTGAATCTGTCCAGCAGACGATGAAAAAGTGAATTTGTAGTGCTTGAGATTCGTCAGCATTGATTGAATGAGACATACAGAACCAAAAAAAAGTCCAAATGTCTAACCTTGTTAAGGGATCTGCGAATAAGTCTTTTCGGCCTTAGAAAGCTCCCAAAGGGGGGCTATATAGGCCATAGAGAGCACAACGAAAATATTTGCTACAGAGTAGAGCAGTTCAATGAGTGATTTAGATCGAATAAAGGATTTCGTAATAACTCAAAAGGAGAGTGTCAGGTATCCCAAAGGGGCTCGGATTATATGTCCAAACTGTAAGAGACAGATCGCGATAGCCAAACGGGATATATTGAAAAAAGAATCCCGTTTTAATAACGAGCCATGGGATGGAATAGAGCCGGGTGATCTTCCAAATTGTTCAGTATGTGACGTTGGGTATGCGCGTTTTGGAAAAATACATACGGATAAAGGATGGTGCTAATGCTGCTCTTCAGGGAGTCGTTGTTGTCATGAAATAGAAGAAGTTAAGTTCTTGCTCAAGAACTGTGCAGGCGCAGGCATAAAGGACCAGGTGGCGCAGAGTGAATTGCGGATGTTAATCGACGCTTTGTTGCTTATTAAAAAGACGGAAACTGTTGGTAGATTTTGGAAGGCTGTATTTTCTTTTCTAAAACAAATATATAGTTTTAGAGTGTTCCCCACAGATGTGGGGATGAACCGCGCTGGTTACGAATGGTGTTCAGTCGCTTCAAGTGTTCCCCACAGATGTGGGGATGAACCGTGACGCTGCCCGTATTTCTCTCTCAAAAAATCGTGTTCCCCACAGATGTGGGGATGAACCGGTTTTTTTGGTTCTTTAATGGAGTTTGGTGTAGTGTTCCCCACAGATGTGGGGATGAACCGGAATGGGGCGCTTGTTCGCGCGCTGCTCTAGAGTGTTCCCCACAGATGTGGGGATAAAGAGATCGTTGACAGTTTTACATGCCCCACCGGTCTGGTGTCTGAGTTGAAAGCGCACCTGAAGAAGCTTGGTGTTCAAGGTTCATCTAAGCAGCTCAATAGGATCTCCAGAGGAATTATTAAAGAACAGCCGGGCCTTAGTAAAAAGAACCCTGTGATTAATAAGGCTGTGATGAATTTTTCGCAGCTTAAGCTAGCGCTGTCGGGGCTGGGCCTTCACCTTTGGGGTGGATCTTCTTCTGGAAAAATATCGGCACAAAGCTGGGAGGCAGAAACTTCAGGTGTTAAATCAAGGGCAGATAATGTTCCAGACCCTTATCCAAAAGCGCTAATAGATCAATTAGCCTCGCGGCCCAGTAAGTCGGGTTCCTTGGTAATTCTTTGTCATGATACGACCAGTAGCGAGGTGGCTGAGGTTATAAGAGATATTAAAGCAATAGAAAAAATGGCCACTCAAAAGAACTGCAAGATTGTTTATCATACTATGTCAATTTTATATAAAGAAGTAACCGGGAAGGTCCCTTAAATAAAGAATAGTCAATGACGGTTATATAATGAAAATAAGGAATATTCCTTTACTGATTTTATGTGCATTATTAAGTGCATGCTCAAGTAGTAGAATAGATCAAATTGATTATTTTCAGCAGTTGACTGGCACATAACTATGCGTTGGCTTGATAGCACTCATCTGCTTTTTAAGAGAGAATATGAAGACGAGCATGCCTGGATTCTATCGACTGAATCAGGAAGTTTTAAAAAAATTCCCCATGTTAATGATTCCCGTCGGCTTTACCCATCACCAACAGGAAAGTATGTGGCTCAACGTTATGAAATTACAGAGCCAGAAATTAAAGGTATCGGCATTATTGAGACCCTCAATGGTTTGACGGCAGCTATAAACTATCCTGTGCTTCCGATGGAGGATGAGAACAAGAACATCAAGTTGATCCGAGAGAGTTTGTTTTGGGTTTCCGACGATCAATTATATTTTGGCAGATTTAATTATGAAACAGAGGAAAATAAATGTGCTGTTTATCGTATCAGCAGTAGGCACTGGGTTTTATTAGACAGATGCTTTGATTTCTTCGACTTTTTGGCCAATGTTAATAAGGTAATTTATTTGGATAATGAATTGTTTTTAGTTCGATCTTCTGATGAGAGGGATGTTTATTCTGAAATTGTCGCCTGGTAAATCGAAAATAAATTTCGTAGAGTTAACTATCCCGCTATAACGACACCACCACCTGAACAGATACAGATTTATTACAATAAAGTACTTAATCGTCCAGTTTTTATTAGTAATTATCGGTTAGATGAAGTTCCTGAGAATAAAAAAATTATGACCTAAAGCAGCACTATGTTTATCGATGGGAAGATGGTTCCTTTGTTGAGTACGTGAATCCTGTTACTGAAGGTGTCCGCTTAGGACCTGTTTACCTGAATAAGCTGGCGCAGCTATCCTCAAATCATGAAATTTGTATCAGTACGATTACAAACAGGTCTCCACCCGAGTGCTACCGCATCCCGGGTACACAATCGTCTCGATAGACAGTCGAACCAGGTAAACAAATGTTTAAAAGAAGATTGTATTATATTGCGCTAATGAAATAAGAACGTTAGGATCAACCACATCCTTTTAGGGGATAAAGACTTGTTGTAGAACTTTTGACGCCAGATCAGGGGCCAGGATGGTTGATCAGCTCTTCTACCGGTATTGGGGCAAAGCGAGCCCGAAAGGTCTCGATACTCCTTCCTATCATCTTCTTCCTTACCATTGTCTGGATGTGGCAGCGGTTGGCTGGCAGCTGCTCAATCCTGAGCAAAAGCGTTGTCAGTCTTTAGCCTCCCAGCTTGGTGTTGATCCACAGTGGCTTCAGCAGTGGTTCAGTTTTTGTCTGGCTATGCATGATATTGGGAAGTTTGCGATTGCTTTTCAGGGGCAGGTGACGGGTCAGACAGACTATCTAGTCAGGCGGGATAATCGTTACGAATATAGTGAGCGACACGATAGCTTGGGCTATGCACTTTGGTGTGAGCTGTTGTGTGAACGTTGGTTGGCAAGGAGCAGCCTAGACTGTTCAGTTCGCTATCTTAAGCCCTGGTTGGAAATTGTAACCGGCCATCATGGTGTTCCACCCAAGAGAGTAGGGCTGCTAGACAACTTTTTTACCGACCAGGATAAGCAGGCGGCAGAGATGTTTATGGAACAGGTATATAGTCTGTTGTTGGCAGAAATAGATTTATCTCCTTTAATCGACAAAATGTTGTATAAGCGTATCAAAGCTCAGTCGTGGCAATTATCCGGTGTCGCGGTGCTGGCAGATTGGCTTGGCTCAGATCAGACTCACTTTTGCTATAGGACTCAGCGAGAGGGGCTTTGTGATTATTGGAAGCAACGAGCATTACCTAATGCTGTTCAGGGGCTGGCCGCATCCTACCAATGTCGGCAATCGGTAGCTCCATTCAACAATGTTCAACAATTATTTCCATTTATCCACCATCTCACACCTTTGCAACAGTACGCCTTGTCAGTGTCATTGCCGAAGCAACCCCAATTATTCATGCTGGAAGATGTGACAGGTGCAGGAAAAACGGAAGCTGCGTTGATACTGTCTCATCGGTTGATGTCTCAGGAACTGGCAGATGGTCTCTATGTGGGACTGCCGACTATGGCGACGGCTAATGCGATGTACCGTCGTTTGGCTAAGGCCTATAGGGCTTTATATGTTGAAGAGGCACTGCCTTCGTTGGTGCTGGCTCACGGTGCTTGTCAGCATAGCAAAGCCTTTACTGATTCTATTGGAATGGTCGGCCAATCTGCGGATAGTTCATATGCAGGTGATGAGCCTAGTGCGAGTGCTTTTTGCTCTGCCTGGTTAGCTGACAATCGTAAGAAGGCGTTGTTGGCGGATGTTGGTGTAGGGACATTAGACCAGGCGTTGCTTGGTGTTCTACCGGCTCGACATCAATCACTACGTATGCTTGGACTAGCGCGTAAGGTGCTGCTTGTTGATGAGGTCCATGCCTATGATAGTTATATGCAAAGCCTGCTGGAAACTTTGATTGAAGCTCAAGCCGGACAAGGTGGGTCAGTGATATTGCTTTCGGCAACTCTCTCTCAATCAATGCGTAGCGGATTGGCAGCTGCATATCAACGAGGGCTATCGCAGCCTGAAAATTCATTAATCAGCCAGGCTTACCCGCTGGCAACTCGCATCAGTGCGGACCGTTTGGATGAGGATTTTGTTGAAACTCGAAAGGAGGTGGCTCGAAAGGTGGCTGTGGAGCGCTTCGATAGCGAACAGGATGCGCTCGATAAGGTAGTAAACGCATCAGCAGAAGGGCATTGTGTCTGTTGGGTTAGAAATACAGTTAACGATGCCCGGCGTGCTTTCGAGCTTTTGGTGCAGGGCGGTCGAATTCCTGCTGAAAAGATAATGCTGTTTCATAGTCGCTTCACTATGCAGGACCGACAGCGGATAGAAAATCGCACTCTGGATCTATTCGGGGAAAATTCCACAGTAGATGAACGCCAAGGCCAGGTGCTCATCGCTACTCAGGTGGTTGAGCAATCACTGGATTTGGATTTTGACCTGATGATCTCTGACTTGGCTCCGATAGATCTGCTGATTCAACGCGCGGGTCGACTTCATCGTCACGTGCGGAACGTACAAGGGCAGCGCTTGAAAGAGAGTTGTACTGATCGACGCGAAGCACCCGTTATGTATATTCTCTCACCGCCACCGGGCATGATCGAAGACGAGAAGTGGCTGGCTCGGTTGTTGCCGGGTACGGCTTACGTTTATCCAAATACCGGCCAATTATGGCTAACCGCTCGATTGTTGGGGAGGAAGCGGGGCATTGCCATGCCTGCTGATGCCCGTGAGCTGATCGAAGGGGTGTACGGTAGTGCCGCTCAATCAGAGATTCCAGACCTGTTGCAAGATGCATCCTTTACCGCACGGGGAGAAGAGCGAACCAAGCGTGGTATGGCCTCACTGAATGTGTTGAAACTGAAAAAGGGTTATTGCCGCCAAGCGGCGGAAGATAACAGTGGTTGGGATGAGGATGTCCGTATCCCCACTCGTTTAACTGAAGACAATGTTGCTGTTGCTCTGGCGATTGCCGCAGACGGCGAATTGCAGCCGTTGGCATTGGGTGAGGAGTACAAGGGAGCCAAGGCCTGGGCCATGAGCACCCTTAATCTCAGCGAAAAGGACTGGCACCAAGCTAGTAAGCGAATACCGAACCAGTGGCAGGCTGCTATAGAGCAGCTAAAGAGTGACAATGTCTGCTTACGTTGGATAGAGGTGTTGCCTCTCTGTGGGGAAAACGCAGATTGTTATAGTTCGGATGGGGGGTGGGATCTATAGCGATTCTTGAGAATAAAGCCTTAATAGAGGCCCCGCCGAAGCGGGGAACAAAGTAGAACTTTATCTATTAGTGGTTCAACCCTTGAAAAAGGGAACGAAGACATATTACCACTTATAATTTTTAATTTGAACATTATCTATTAGCTTTGTATTTTGATTTTTCGTCAATGTGATGATACTCTGTTTTCTATCGCGTCGAAATATGGATAAAAGGAACCATGATTCAATCACCGATAGTAGAGGGCTACAGAACAACGATGAATAATATGGCTCCAGTACTCTATAGTGACTACTTGGTTTTTGTCGATGAAAGTGGTGATCACAGCCTAACCTCTATTGATGAACAGTATCCCGTTTTTGTCCTGTGTTTTTGCATCGTTCGTAAAGATCTTTACTTCGTAAGCGATTGAGGAACCCACCTTGCATTGGGTGGGTTTGTTATTCTAGGGTAGTCGGTTTTCTGTAAACTAGGACTCAGCTAAAGCCAAGGGTAAGTTGGGTTAGCGCAACGTAACCCAACAACAGCTTTTGATCAGGAGGGCTGATCGTTCCAGGGT
>NZ_MIEQ01000063.1 GCF_001968815.1 Motiliproteus sp. MSK22-1
ATACAGCAGATCCAGGTAACCACTGTTCTCCAAGTTTGAATGATCCGTTAAAAACTCTGCGGAGGCGAGCATATTGGCGCTCAACTCAAGGGTCGACAGACCGTTGTTCAGTTGCTGTTGCCAGTAGTCAAATCCACATTTCTCTGGACTGCGATCCAGCACCGCATGGTATAACCGAACCAGTGTGCTGGTGGCATCGTAACGTTCGGTTTGGGTGAAGCTTTCCAGCATCTCCTGCTTGCTAATCCCGGCATCCAGCCCCGCACTCCAGTCACTCAGGTCCTGGTCGCTGATTTCCTCGCCAATCAGATCCCGTGAAATTTGTCGTATCCACAGCTCGTCAATACTAAACACATCGTTGTCTTTGACCGCAGCATCGTAACCGAGCAGGGTTTCGATTGTGTCCGGCATCGCATCGGCGTCGGCATCGTCCCGAAACAGGTCCCATTCACAGGTGGTGGTCGTGATCATACCCGGGGCACCGGGATCTATGATAATACCATTGGCTTCACCGTCTTCATCAAACTCACCGCCATCGGTTATCTCGAAATCAATCCGGGTCTTGTTGCCTTCGGCCACAATTGCCGTGGCAATATTGACCCACTCTCCCTCGCTGTTCTGTTTCCAGTAGCCGTTTACGGGGATATCGGCGTCCAGATACAGACTGAAGGTTTCAGTGGCTCCCAGCTCTTCTGCCTGAGAAACAAAGCTGATTAAGCCAAAGGGCATTTCGATTTCAGTCGGGACATCGTCGGGCGCGGCCTGCTGAGTAAAACTGTTCAGTCTTGAGGTGGAGTTGCCATTGGCGGCCTTACCTGCCTGAGAGTCGGTGACCAGGGTGACAAAAGAGCTGACAGGGTTGCCGTTATCATCGGTTTTATCAGCCCGCACCAGGGCGGTGGAGGATACCGAATTCTGCCGTGTATCGACCACACCATCGCCATTACCATCTCCGGCCATTCCCCCGGTGGTTAAGGTGGGAACCAGGGCCTCTACTGCTGAATCGATAGAGTCATTGTCATCATCAGGGTCCAGGTTGTCGTTGATACCGTCATTGTCGGTATCCTGATTGACTTCCTCGGCATCATTCTGACCGTCATTGTCAGAATCCGGGTCTTCATTGTCCGGCAGGCCATCGTTATCGGTATCCACCGTGCCACCGCCTTCATCGGTATCCGGGATACCGTCATTATCGGTATCATCACCGGTTTCAACTTCGTTGGTCAGCTTTACGGTCAGTGCCTGAGTGGTGCTGAGTCCGGTCTCATCCGTAACGCTAACCTGCAAGGCATAGTGATTGTCACCATCACTATCGTCAGGGGTCTCAAAGTCCGGGGCATTGATAAAACTCAGCTGTCCGGTTTGACTGTTAAGACTGAACAGCGCACTGTCACCCGAGTTCAGTAAGCCATAGCTGAGTGTGGGGTTCAGATCTTCATCGGTGGCTGCCAGGGTCGTCACAACGGTGCTGTTCTCAATTGCTGAGAC
>NZ_MIEQ01000064.1 GCF_001968815.1 Motiliproteus sp. MSK22-1
ATACAGCAGATCCAGGTAACCACTGTTCTCCAAGTTTGAATGATCCGTTAAAAACTCTGCGGAGGCGAGCATATTGGCGCTCAACTCAAGGGTCGACAGACCGTTGTTCAGTTGCTGTTGCCAGTAGTCAAATCCACATTTCTCTGGACTGCGATCCAGTACCGCGTGGTAGAGTCGAACCAGGGTGCTGGTGGCATCGTAACGTTCGGTTTGGGTGAAGCTTTCCAGCATCTCCTGCTTGCTCATCCCGGCATCCAGTCCTGCACTCCAGTCACTCAGGTCCTGGTCGTTGATTTCCTCACCGATCAGATCCCGTGAGATTTGCCGTATCCACAGCTCATCAATGCTAAACACGTCATTGTCTTTGACGGCTGAGTCGTAACCGAGCAGGGTTTCGATTGTGTCCGGCATCGCATCGGCGTCGGCATCGTCCCGAAACAGGTCCCATTCACAGGTGGTCGTCGTGATCATACCCGGGGCACCGGGATCTATGATAATACCATTGGCTTCACCGTCTTCATCAAACTCACCGCCATCGGTTATCTCGAAATCAATCCGGGTCTTATTGCCTTCGGCCACAATTGCCGTGGCAATATTGACCCACTCTCCCTCGCTGTTCTGTTTCCAGTAGCCGTTTACGGGGATATCGGCGTCCAGATACAGACTGAAGGTTTCAGTGGCTCCCAGCTCTTCTGCCTGAGAAACAAAGCTGATTAAGCCAAAGGGCATTTCGATTTCAGTCGGGACATCGTCGGGCGCGGCCTGCTGAGTAAAACTGTTCAGTCTTGAGGTGGAGTTTCCATTGGCGGCCTTACCTGCCTGAGAGTCGGTGACCAGGGTGACAAAAGAGCTGACAGGGTTGCCGTTATCATCGGTTTTATCAGCCCGCACCAGGGCGGTGGAGGATACCGAATTCTGCCGTGTATCGACCACACCATCGCCATTACCATCTCCGGCCATTCCCCCGGTGGTTAAGGTGGGAACCAGGGCCTCTACTGCTGAATCGATAGAGTCATTGTCATCATCAGGGTCCAGGTTGTCGTTGATACCGTCATTGTCGGTATCCTGATTGACTTCCTCGGCATCGTTCTGACCGTCATTATCAGAGTCCGGGTCTTCGTTGTCCGGCAGGCCATCGTTATCGGTATCCACCGTGCCACCGCCTTCATCGGTATCCGGGATACCGTCATTATCGGTATCATCACCGGTTTCAACTTCGTTGGTCAGCTTTACGGTCAGTGCCTGAGTGGTGCTGAGTCCGGTCTCATCCGTAACGCTAACCTGCAAGGCATAGTGATTGTCACCATCACTATCGTCAGGGGTCTCAAAGTCCGGGGCATTGATAAAACTCAGCTGTCCGGTTTGACTGTTAAGACTGAACAGCGCACTGTCACCCGAGTTCACTAAGCCATAGCTGAGCGTGGGGTTCAGATCTTCATCGGTGGCTGCCAGGGTCGTCACAACGGTGCTGTTCTCAATTGCTGAGACGGTGCTGGCTGAAGTGAAGGTGGGGGTATCCGGCGCATCGGTCAGTCGCACGGTGACCGTAGCGCTGGCCTGAGCCCCCTGACTGTCAGTG
>NZ_MIEQ01000065.1 GCF_001968815.1 Motiliproteus sp. MSK22-1
GGTTAGATCAGCACGGCGTTGGTTGTCCGTGTTTAAGGGTGTAGGCTGAGGAGCCAGGCAAATCCGGCTCCTTAAGGCTGAGACCTGATGACGAGTCCTCTTTTGGATGAAGTGATCAATACCATACTTCCAGGAAAATCCTCTAAGCTCCAGCTTATATGAGACCGTACCCCAAACCGACACAGGTGGTCAGGTAGAGAATACCAAGGCGCTTGAGAGAACTCGGGTGAAGGAACTAGGCAAAATAGTACCGTAACTTCGGGAGAAGGTACGCCGGCTTTGGTGATGGGACTTGCTCCCTCAGCTGAGGCTGGTCGAA
>NZ_MIEQ01000066.1 GCF_001968815.1 Motiliproteus sp. MSK22-1
CATCTTGAGCGTGACTTTAAATCCGCTCAAGATGATTTAATACTGAATCAGGGCGTTGCCCTGACTGTTTTTTACGCCAACGCTTAATCGTAGGAATGCCTGCCAGGTTATTCGCTTTCATGAGCCGTGCTACGCGATTAAGGCTGCAGACTTCACCATCATATTGAAGCTCTTCCCAGATACGAGGACTGCCGTATACGCCATCACTCGCTTGATACAACTGATAAATCTTGCGACTTAAACGCGCATTAGCTTGATGCCGCTGACTTGGGTCACGAGTACGCCAGTCGTAATAACCACTGGCAGAAACCGTGAGTAAACGTAAGCGGTAAATAAACCCCACCTGTTACCAGGGCTGCTCGCCAGCTAAGGTCATGATCTCTGAATTAAGGAGATCATAATGACTGCCAATGAACTGAAAGCCCTTCGAGAGACCTGGAAACAGCATCTTGATACGTGGAAGCAAAGTGGCCAGTCCC
>NZ_MIEQ01000067.1 GCF_001968815.1 Motiliproteus sp. MSK22-1
GGCTCGGGCAATGGCCAGGCATTGTTTCTCACCGCCGGACATGGTGCCGATGGCATGCTCCGGATCTCTCACATCAATTCCCATATCTGCCAGACCGGCACGGGCGATTTCGTTGGCACGCCTGGTGTCAAAGACCCTGAAAGGCCCCCATTTTTTGGTCAATTCTCTGCCCATAAAAAAGTTACGGGTCACACTCATCAGCGGGACCAGTGCCAGATCCTGATAAACTGTTGCGATCCCCGCGTCGAGCGCATCGCGAGGGGAGTTGAATATCACCGGCTTACCTTCATAGTAAAACTCACCTTCGCTGGGCTTGTGGACACCGGCCAGGGTTTTGATCAGGGTTGATTTACCGGCACCGTTGTCACCCAGCAGGCAATGAACTTCGCCGGCTTTGACCTGCATGTCGATATCTTTCAGGGCGATGACTGAACCGAAAAAACGGCTGACTTTTTTTAGCTCTAGAATGTATTCGCTCATGGTTTTTCTCCTTCCTTTGTCAGGTTGTCAGTTCAGTCAGTTAGCGCGTTTCAGTCACACGCTTACGGACGTAATTGTTGAACAACACGGCCATCAGCAGCATGACCCCCAGGAAGACCCGGAACCAGTCGGAATCGATTCCGGTAAAGAAAATACCCATCTGCACCACGCCGAAGATCAGCGCGCCGAAACAAGCACCAATCACGGTACCGTAGCCGCCAGTGAGCAGGGCACCACCAATAACGGCGGCGATAATGGCTTCAAATTCCTTAAGCAGACCCCGGTCCGCAGCGGCGGAGCCAAACTCCAGCACCTGACAGGCGGCGTAAACGGTGGCGCAGAAGGCGGTAAAAACAAACAGCATGATTTTGACCCGATCCACCGGGACACCGACATTCCTGGCCGCTTTGTCATCTCCACCGGTAGCGAAGATCCAGTTACCAAATGAGGTGCGCAGTAAAACCCAG
>NZ_MIEQ01000068.1 GCF_001968815.1 Motiliproteus sp. MSK22-1
CTCGACTGCAGCCACCCAGACCCTGGTGGATAACGTCAGCTACCAGAACAACAGCAACACTCCCTCCACCAGCAACCGGGTGATTACTATAACCAGCCTGCAGGACAGTGGCGGCACGGCCAACGGCGGCGACGATACCGCTTCGCTGGCAGTCGCTTCAACGGTGACCGTGGTTGGCGTTAACGACGAACCGACAATGACCGCCAACGCCAGCAACCCCACCTACACCGAGGGTGGTGCCGCCGCCAGCCTGTTCAGCGGTACCAGCGTAGATACCATTGAGAGCGGGCAGAATATTACCGGTCTCTCCTTTACCATCACCAATGTTACCAACGGCAGTAATGAACGCATCAACATTGACGGCACCACCATTGTGCTGACTCACGGCACTAACGGCTCCACCGCTGGCAACAGTCTCAACTACAGTGTCATGGTCATCGGTACCACCGCCACGGTCACGATGACTGGTGGTAATCTCTCCACCGCCGCCATGCAAACGAT
>NZ_MIEQ01000069.1 GCF_001968815.1 Motiliproteus sp. MSK22-1
CTCGACTGCAGCCACCCAGACCCTGGTGGATAACGTCAGCTACCAGAACAACAGCAACACTCCCTCCACCAGCAACCGGGTGATTACTATAACCAGCCTGCAGGACAGTGGCGGCACGGCCAACGGCGGCGACGATACCGCTTCGCTGGCAGTCGCTTCGACGGTAACTATTGTTGGCGTCAATGACGAACCGACAATGACTGCCAACGCCAGCAACCCCACCTACACCGAGGGTGGTGCCGCCGCCAGTCTGTTCAGCGGTACCAGTGTAGATACCATTGAGAGCGGGCAGAATATTACCGGTCTCTCCTTTACCATCACCAATGTTACCAACGGCAGTAATGAACAAATCAACATTGACGGCACCACCATTGTGCTGACTCACGGCACTAACGGCTCCACCGCTGGCAACAGTCTCAACTACAGTGTCATGGTCATCGGTACCACCGCCACGGTCACGATGACTGGTGGTAATCTCTCCACCGCCGCCATGCAAACGATGATCGACAACGCCAGCTATCAGAACAACAGTAACGCCCCCTCGACCAGTAACCGGGTGGTCACCCTCACCAGTATCCAGGCGGCACCGCTAATGGTGGTGACAACACCGGGTCACTGGCAGTTGCGTCGACAGTGACCGTTGTCCAAACCAATGACGAGCCGACCCTGACCGCCAATGGCAGCAACCCCACCTTTACCGAAGGAGGCGCTGCCGCCAGCCTGTTCAACGGTACCAGTATCAGTACCGTCGAGGCCGGGCAGACCCTTAGCGCTCTCACCCTCACGGTTACCAATGTCAATGATGGCACTGATGAAGTGCTGAACCTGGACGGCACCGCCATTGTGCTGACCCACGGCACCAGCGGCAGCACCGCCGGTAACAGCCTCAGCTACAGTGTTAGTGTGGTCGGCACCACCGCCACCCTGTCGCTGTCCGGAGGAACCCTGTCCAGCGCGACAACTCAGACCCTGATCGACAATGCCAGCTATCAGAACAACAGCCCAACGCCCACCAGCGGCAACCGGGTGATTACCCTCACCAGCCTGCAGGACAGTGGTGGCACCGCCAATGGCGGTGACGATACTGCTGCATTGGCAGTCGCCTCAACCGTCAACGTTGTTGCAATGCCCACCATCACCTCGTCGGTATACGACTTTAACAGCAACCAGATGACGGTGACCGGCACCAACTTCGTAGCCAACGCCGGAGCCACTAATGATGTGGACCTGTCCGATCTCACGATTACCGGCGAAGGCGGCGCCAGTTACACCCTGACCACAGCAACCGATGTAGAGATTACCAACGCCACCACGTTCTCCTTCACCCTATCGGGGACCGACCTCTTCAATGTGGAGACGTTGCTCAACCAGGACGGGACAGTGGCCGCCGGTGGTACAACCTATAACCTCGCCGCTGCCGATGACTTTATTACCGCCACCAGCATCGGTGATTCTGCCGATACCACCGGCAACGGCATCACCGTTTCCAACTACGCCGTACCGATGCTCACCTCGGCCGCCTATGATTGGAGCACCGGCCAGTTGGTGTTAACCGGCACCAATCTGGTACCCCTTGCCGGGGCAAGCAACGATCTGGACGCCTCCCTGCTGACTATTACTGGAGCCGGTGGAGCCACTTACACGCTAACAGATACCGCGGATGTTGAGATCAGCTCTGATACCGGCGCCACTCTGTCTCTGTCGGCAAGCGATCAACTGAATGTGCAGGGACTGCTGCATAAAGATGGCAACCTTTCCGGCGATGCTACTGCCTACAATATCGCTGCCGCCGAAGACTGGATAACCGGCGCTCCTGCCAGCAGCGTAATAGCTGACCTGACAGGTAACGCCGTTACCGTCTCCAATGTAGCAACACCAACGGTAACCTCTTCCACCTATGATGCCAGCGCCGGCACTCTGGTGGTCACCGGAACCAATCTGTTTAAAAAGAATGGCGCCAATAACGATATTGATGTGTCCATGCTGACGTTGACCGGCGAAGGGGGCAGTACCTATACCCTGACCAATTCCAGCGATGTGGAAATCACCTCCAGCACCGCCTTTACTGTCACCCTGTCCGCTACCGACCAAGGAGCGGTCAATCAGATACTCAATAAGAACGGAACCAGTTCCACCAGTGCCACCACTTATAACCTGGCGGCGGCTGAAGACTGGGCGGCCGGGGCCGATTCTGCTGCCAATGTGGCAGATACCACGGGTAACGGAGTCACCGTCTCCAACGTTGCAGCTCCAGTGATTACCAGCGCCACCTATGACTTTGTCACCGGTACCCTGGCAGTCACCGGAACCGGTTTCTTGCAACTGAGCGGGGCCGCTAACGATATTGATGTCTCCCTGTTAACCCTTACGGGTGAA
>NZ_MIEQ01000070.1 GCF_001968815.1 Motiliproteus sp. MSK22-1
GGCTCGGGCAATGGCCAGGCATTGTTTCTCACCGCCGGACATGGTGCCGATGGCATGCTCCGGATCTCTCACATCAATTCCCATATCTGCCAGACCGGCACGGGCGATTTCGTTGGCACGCCTGGTGTCAAAGACCCTGAAAGGCCCCCATTTTTTGGTTAATTCTCTGCCCATAAAAAAGTTACGGGTCACACTCATCAGCGGGACCAGTGCCAGATCCTGATAAACTGTTGCGATCCCCGCGTCGAGCGCATCGCGAGGGGAGTTGAATATTACCGGCTTACCTTCATAGTAAAACTCACCTTCGCTGGGCTTGTGGACACCGGCCAGGGTTTTGATCAGGGTTGATTTACCGGCACCGTTGTCACCCAGCAGGCAATGAACTTCGCCGGCTTTGACCTGCATGTCGATATCTTTCAGGGCGATGACTGAACCGAAAAAACGGCTGACTTTTTTTAGCTCTAGAATGTATTCGCTCATGGTTTTTCTCCTTCCTTTGTCAGCTCAGTCAGTTAGCGCGTTTCAGTCACACGCTTACGGACGTAATTGTTGAACAACACGGCCATCAGCAGCATGACCCCCAGGAAGACCCGGAACCAGTCGGAATCGATTCCGGTAAAGAAAATACCCATCTGCACCACACCGAAGATCAGCGCGCCGAAACAAGCACCAATCACGGTACCGTAGCCGCCAGTGAGCAGGGCACCACCGATAACGGCGGCGATAATGGCTTCAAATTCCTTAAGCAGACCCCGGTCCGCAGCGGCGGAGCCAAACTCAAGCACCTGACAGGCGGCGTAAACGGTGGCGCAGAAGGCGGTAAAAACAAACAGCATGATTTTGACCCGATCCACCGGGACACCGACATTCCTGGCCGCTTTGTCATCTCCACCGGTAGCGAAGATCCAGTTACCAAATGAGGTGCGCAGTAAAACCCAGCTGCAAACAATTGCCAGTACAATCCACCAGATGACCACCATGGGAATACCTTCAACAATGGGTGTTCCATCGGCATAGGCTTCCAGCAAACCGGCATCGGCCAGCCATTGACAGAGTCCCTGGCCGATCTGACCACCAAACATGGGGGCCAGCCAGTCGTTCTCGGCCAGATCACTGACGCCACTGATAATGGTTTTATTGGTGAACAGAATAGAAAGGGCGATGGTGAGACCGCGAAGAATAAACAGAAAGGCCAGCGAGACGATAAAGGAGGGCAGGCCGGTTCGGACCACGGTGTAACCAATCAAGGCGCCGATGGCCATGGCACCGGTAAAGGCGAACAGAATACTTAACCAGACCGGCCAGCCCCAATAGGTGGCAGGGATGGCGATCATCATGCCGGCAAAGCCAATCATTGAGCCGATGGACAGATCAAATTCCCCGGCGATCATCAACAGACAGGCGCCAATGGCGATAATCCCAAGTTGGGCGGAAACGGTGGTCCAGTTCATGATTCCGTCAGCATTGAACATACCGGAGTCACCGGCTACCAGGGCGAAGAAGATAAACACCAGCAGAACGCCCGAGGCGGAGCCCAGCTCGGGACGATTGAGGAGCGTCCGGGTCAGAGAGACGCTGCGTACGCGCTCATCGGTCGCTTTTGAGTCGTTGTCTAGTGTGGTTGTCGTAGACATGATCTTTAACCTTGATTGTAATTGTTTTGTATTCTGGTCGTCGCTCATCGAGTACACCTCTTCCTACTTCATGTCTTTCCTACTTCTCTAAGGCCTGGTTTCAGCTTAGTACGAAAGGATTTGAAAGAGCTGATCGATAACCCGTAAATCAAGATAGAACAAATATTCCAAAAAAACAACACGTGGAATAAAAATCACAAAATGTTTTGTCTGTTCGTCATTTGCTTGTATGTGAATACTGGTGAATTGAAGTTTGTGCGTAAAAAGAGTTGACATCAGATGGCATAAAGGGGAAATTGTAAAAATGGAATAAAAATTCCATAAAGACAAAAACAAGAATAAACATTTATTTGTCAAATCTAAACAGGAAAGATGTGCATCTGATGGCTATTCCTGTCTCACCTCAATGCTGGAGGAGAACAAGTGAAAAAGATAATAAAAACCACGTCTGCGATCGTACTGGCAGGTATTGCTACAGCAGGTGCCATCATGGCGCCGGTAGTGGCTCAGGCTGCTGATGAGCGAATTGTAATGATCAGTCATGCTCCTGATTCAGATTCATGGTGGAATACCATCAAGAATGCGATTAAGGAAGCGGGAGACCATGTTGGTTCCAAAGTGGAATACCGAAACCCACCGACTGGCGACTTGGCGGATATGGCCAGAATTGTCGAGCAAGCGGTTGCAACTAATCCAGACGGTATCATCGTAACCATTGCCGATTATGATGTATTGAAAGGTCCATTGTTTAAGGCGAAGAAAAAGGGCATTCCTGTTATCACGATTAACTCGGGTACTCACCAGCAGAGTGAAGACCTGGGAGCATTATTACACGTAGGGCAGCCAGAGTACGACGCAGGATACGGTGCTGGCAAACAGGCCAAAAAAGCCGGGGTTACAAGCTTTCTATGTGTAAATCACTATATAACCAACCCTGCTTCCGTTGAGCGCTGTAAAGGTTTTGCAGACGCAATCGGTGTTGATCTGGATGGCAGTATGATCGATTCTCAAACCGACCCCACGGGTATTGAGAAAAAAGTACAGGCTTATCTGCGGAAAAATCCTAACACTCAGGCCGTGTTGACGCTGGGACCAACCTCCGCCCATCCAACAATCCGTGCGCTGGATAAGATGCGCCTTTCTGGCAAAATTTATTTTTCTACGTTTGATTTGAGTAATGAAATTGCCAAAGCAATAAAAGCCGGTACGATCAATTTTGCTATTGATCAGCAGCCCTACCTGCAAGGATACATTCCTGTAATGGCGCTGACTCTGTACAGTCGATACGGCATCATTCCGAGCAACAACATTAATTCCGGTCCTGGTTTTATCAATAAGGACAACATTGAACTGGTAGAAAAGCTGGCGGGAGAGGTTCGGTAGCTATAAATGGCGGTAGTTATAACTGTTGTCAGTTATTGCCACAGAGCTGGCTGCAGTGAAGGCTATCGCCTTTACTGCAGCTACCAATTTTCTCCTCAGGGAACGACTTACATAGAGTACAGGTAGCAACAACAAAGACGGGCGCTTGTAACCTCATGACGTTAAACCGTTGCGCTTAATTTAAAGGAAAATGAGATTGAATCAGGCAAAAATGGAAAATTTGTTCCATTTTGATTCTGACGCGTTTATAAAAGAGTAAAAGGGAGCTTGTTATCAGAATGAGGGTAGAGTTTTGGATAAAGCACCGGAAAATCTTAACGATTTAAAATCGGCTATTGCTGATGCCCACCCAGGGCTTAGCAAGCGTTTGAGGCAGGTCGCTCAGTACCTGTTGGATCATCCAAATGAAATTGCATTTGGTACTGTTGCCGTTATTTCGAAAGACGCGGGTGTGCATCCATCGACCCTGGTGCGGTTTGCTAATGCATTTGGTTATACCGGCTTTACCGAAATGCAACGCCTGTTCCAGCAAAAGCTGTTGAAAGAGTCACCCAGTTACACTGAAAGAATTCGTATAGCCAGAGAAGAGTTAGGTGAAGAGGGGGAAGAGTCGCCCACTCAGTTGTTAGGACAATTTTCAGCCGCTAATGCCAATGCTTTAGATCACCTTAAGAATACGATTTCGGGAGAGGATCTGGAGCGGGCGGTGGACATTCTTGCTCAAGCTGAGGCAACTCATATTGTTGGTGTACGAAGAGCCTATGTTGTGGCTAGCTATTTCTCCTACGCACTTTGCCATATTGACCGAAGAGCATTTTTGGTTGATGGGGTTGGCGGAATGTACCGAGAACAGGCAGGTTCCATGAGTAGTAATGACGCAGTTATCGCCGTCAGCTTTCATCCTTACGCTCAGGAAACGCAAAATGTTGCAAAAGCTGCAGCGGAAAAAGGTATACCGTTAATTGTGATTACAGATAGTCAGTTGAGTCCTCTGGCGTCAATCGCTTCTGTCTGCTTCACCATTAAAGAGGCAGAAGTGCACTCGTTCAGATCACTGACTTCATCGCTTTGCCTTGCGCAATCATTATCGATAGGTCTGGCCTACCGGCTGGACAAACAAAAAGCACTTACTGCCTGAGCAATCGCCTGAATGTCTCGGCAGAATAACAAGGTTAACGAACATGGCAGAATTGTTATCGAGACCGTCAGCCCCGGATGCATCAGGGTGTATTCAGCGTATTACTCCAGAATCAGCAGGTTGGGAATACGTGGGGTTTGAGGTCTATCAGCTTAAACCCGGTCAGGTGTTGGAACAGCAAACCGGTGATCAGGAAGTTTGTTTGGTTCTGGTTACCGGAAAAGGGGATATAAAAACAAATAAAGAAGAATGGCATGGTCTTGGTGACCGGATGAGTGTCTTTCACCAGCAGGCTCCTTACAGTGTTTATGTCCCACCGAAGGATAGCTATCGAATGGTTGCAACCACCGAAATGGAGCTGGCCGTTTGTAAGGCTCCGGCAGAAGGCAAGTTTCCAGCGCGGATTATCAAGCCTGAAGACTGTCAGTATGAGACTCGTGGTATTGGCACCAATCAGCGTCATGTATGCAATATTTTATTTGGTAATTTTGCGGCAGAAAAACTATTGGTGTGTGAGGTGATCACGCCCGATGGGAACTGGTCCAGTTATCCGCCTCATAAGCATGACCAGGATTCAGTGCCTGAGGAAACACGCCTGGAGGAAACCTACTATCATCGTATCAATCCTCCGCAGGGGTTCGCTTTTCAGAGGGTGTATACCGATGACCGCAGACTGGATGAAACCATGGCTGTTGAAAATCACAATGTGGTGATGGTACCCGAAGGTTATCACCCGGTAGGAACCCCTCACGGTTACGATCTGTATTACCTCAATGTGATGGCCGGACCCAAGAGAACATGGATTTTTAATAACGACCCAGATCACGAATGGATTATCGACGCAGATAAAAATAGAGCGTCCTAAATACTTTTATTACCTTTCCAGACAGTTTTTGCCCTGGTTGGCAGGGTGGCTACGGAGAACGAAAATGATTCGATTTGCGCTATTTGGTGCTGGCCGCATAGGCAAAATGCATGCTGACAATATTGCTGCTCATCCTAACGCTGAACTGCTTTATGTCTATGATCTGTACCAACCTTCTGCGACAGAAACAGCGGCGAAACATCAGGCTCAGGTAGCCGAGTCTGTTGAGCAGGCATTGAATGATGATCAGGTGAATGCCGTACTTATTGCCACGAGCACTGACACACATGTGGATCTATTGATCAAAGCGGCCAAAGCAGGCAAGGCTATTCTTTGTGAAAAGCCTATTGATTTGGATACTGACAGAGTAAATCGTTGCTGGGAAGAAATTAAAGATTGTGATGTGCCTATTCAGATCGGTTTTAACCGACGTTTTGACCCCAGTCATAATGAGGTCAAGCAAGCTGTTAGGGCCGGCGATATTGGTGAACTGGAGCAATTGATCATTACCAGCCGTGACCCCGGGCTGGCGCCTCTGGAATATCTTAAGGTTTCTGGTGGAATTTTTCGGGATATGCTAATCCATGATTTTGATATTGCGCGCTTTATTCTTGGAGAAGAACCGGTAGAGCTGCATGTAATCGGCAGCGCTTTGATTGATCCGGCTGTGGAAGAAATCGGTGATATTGACAGTGCGATGGTGTTGTTGAAAACAGCGAGCGGTAAACTGGTTCACATTAACGCTTCCCGTCGAGCAAGCTACGGTTATGACCAGCGTATCGAAGCTTTTGGATCTGCGGGAATGGTGCAATCCAATAATCAGACTGCAACTTCTGTCAGTCGTTATACGGAACAGAGCACAGCAGTTAAGGGACCCTTGTTAAATTTCTTTATCGATCGTTACGGTGCTGCTTACGATTTACAGCTCGGTGCATTTATCGATGCCGTCTCTGCAGGAGAGCCCGTTTCGCCATCATTCGAGGATGGCCACCGTGCTCAGCAACTGGCGGACGCTGCCCAGCAGGCTCTGGATACAGGTGAAGTTGTTAGGCTTCAATGGTAGCTGGTCGGTACTCGGTTTTTAAGGGTAAGTCTAAGAGGTGAGTTCAGGGGGGGGGGGGGAGCGGTAATGATTTATTGCTCAACCCATTTGTGTTCAGTCGGTTTATATTCGATCTTGTTTATACTCAATCTGTTTATTCTCAGTTTACATAGTTGTATCAGTGATATTTTTAAGGGAATATCCTAGGGTTCCAATAAGACGGGTGGCTTATGGGTCTCAAATTTCTCAGTTTTCTTTTCCTGATTACTTTTTTGTCTTTGGCGCAAGGGCAGCCTGTCACGGTGTCTTATCCACGCCCGGCTGATAATGTACGTTGGAGCTATCAGATCGATTTATTGAAGTTGGCGCTGGAGCATTCGGAGGCAGAATACAGGCTGGTTGAGTCAGAGCTTGTTATGACTCAGTCGCGAATGGTGGCTGAAATACGTAGTGATCGTTTATCTGTTGGTTGGATGGGAACTTCCCGGGAATTGGAAAAAAACATGATTCCGATCCGTATTCCTTTGATGCGAGGATTGTTAGGGTATCGTATCTGTATCATTCATGCCGATAATCAACCTTTGTTTTCCGCCATCAGACGCTTGGATGACTGGCGAAAAATAAGTATTGGCCAAGGATTGGGTTGGGCCGATGTCGGTATTTTGAAAGATGCGGGCTTTGATGTCTATGAAGCCACTTATCAATCGCTATTTCCTATGCTGGAAAATGGTCGTTTTGATTGTTTTCTGCGGGGGATCAATGAAGCCAATGCCGAGGTCGCTGAGTGGAAGGGGGCTAACCCCAATTTAACCGTTGAAGATAACCTGCTGTTAGTCTATCCCTTTGCAATGTTCTTTTTTGTCAGCAAAAATAACCCCCTGTTAGCCGATCAGATTGAAAAAGGGCTGGAAGCAGCCTACGCTGATGGCTCTTTTATGCAGTATTTTAATAATCACCCCAGTATTCGACGGATTCTTGAAGATACTCATGTAGCGTCCCGCCGCCGCTTTGATATCGACAACTCCTCCTTGTCTGAGGAAACTCGCCTTATCCCCTCTGTTTACTGGCATGATATAGAGAAGCCGTGATTGTCTGAAGACTCAGAAGAACGGACATTAATCTACCGGAAATCCTCTTGGCTGATAGTCCTTGTCCCAATCCGGTGTTCCTCCAAAACGTTTCACCAGAAAATCTAGGAACGTACGCAGTGTTGCTGGCATATGGTGACGCGATACATAGGCTCCCCATATGGTCAGTCCCGAAGGTTCCCAGTCAGGTAGCAATCTTGTCAACTTTCCTTCTCGAATGAGAGGGCCTGCCAGATAGGTGGGTTGTAATGCGATTCCTGCTCCGGCAATTGTAGCCCGGTTAAGCACCATCACTTCATTCGCGCTTAGATTTCCACTAACGGGTACATCAATCTCGGTGCCTTGTTTCTTAAAACGCCATTGCCCTTTACCGAAATTGGAATAGGTTAAACAGTTGTGATCCGTAATGTCTGCAGGGACTAACGGAGTGCCTTTGCGTTGAAGATAGTCTGGGGAGGCACAGACTACAGAGTGACAAGGGGCGATACGCCGAGCAACCATATTTGGATCTAATTCACCGGCGATACGGATAGCCAGATCGATACGGTTTTCAATCAGGTTAACGCTACGATCTTCTATCAGCAAATCAATGGAAACATCGGGATATAGATCCAGGTAGCTTGCTACTGCACTGGCGAGATGGGCCGAGCCAAAGGACATACTGGTGGTTACCCTTAACTGTCCATGAGGGGGGCCATCTTTTTGGCCTATTGAGCCTTGGAGATCTTCGGAAAGCTCCAGCATTTTCCGGCAGCGTAACAGACAGGCCTCTCCTGCCTCAGTCAAAGAGATTCGTCGAGTTGAACGTTGTAACAGGCGACAGCCCAACCAGCTCTCAAGCTCTTTTACGTGGCGTGTAACTTTAGCGCGAGACATCTCAAGATTATCTGCCGCAGCGGTAAAACTACCCCTAAGAGCGACTTCTGAAAACACTCGCATAGCTGCCAATCGGTCCATATGTTCACTTTTTTGAAACAAAGAAGTCTATTTTGCCCCGTTTATTAGATCGAAACAAGAAACTAGACTGACTGAAAATTCACTTGAGGAAAATTGTTATGATCAAGCTTAGAGCACTCTTATTACATGCCGTAATCATTTTATTTTCAGTGGGCCCTGCTATTGCCGATGAGCAAGATGGTGCTGCTCTGGAGATGAAGGTGTATAACTCTGATGCGGCGAGTTTTCATGTTAACTCGGTGTTACTTACGGGTAAGCGGGACGCAATACTGATTGATGCTCAGTTTACCCGTGCCCATGCTCACCGTCTTGTGGCCGAAATTCTGGACAGCCGCAAGAACCTGATAGCGGTCTATATCAGCCACGGAGACCCTGACTACTATTTTGGTCTGGAGATTATCAAGCAGGAATTTCCAGATGTTAAAGTGTATGCCAGTTCTCCAACTGTTTCCTGGATTAAAAAGACAGTTGATAAGAAAGTGGCGTTTTGGGGGCCAAAAATGGGAATGGAAGCTCCGTTATCTCCTGTTATTCCTGCAGTGTTACCGGGCAATAGCCTTGATTTAGAAGGACATAAACTTGAAGTAGTGGGCCTGAACGGCGAACAGCCCCAGCGTAGTTTTGTCTGGATACCAGCCCTTAAGGCTATCGTTGGTGGTGTTAATGTTTTTGCCGGTTTGCACCTGTGGACTGCGGATACTCAAAGCAAAGAAGAGCGTGAAGCCTGGGCTGGAGTGCTGGACAGAATGATCGCTCTTAATCCGGATACCGTGGTTTCGGGCCATGCTGCTGTAAATGCTCCTCAGGATGCTTCTCAGATCACCTATAGCCTGGACTATTTAAAAGTTTATGAGAAAGCTCTGGAGAAGACAGAGACCTCAGAATCTTTGATTAAGCTTATGCAGCAGGCATACCCAGATGCAAAACTGGAGATTGCATTGGATATAGGCGCCAAGGTAAATAAGGGGGAAATGAAGTGGTAATGCTTATCTCGTAAAAGTCACCTCTTTGTCAGTAAGTTTCTATTAGGCCAGGCCGATTGGATTTAGTCGGCCTGTTCCTGTTGGCAGGTTCTTTAGTCGTAAACAATCAAGAAACTTTAACTCTGTCGGTTGCAGCGGCTTCGCAGACGGAGTTAAAGGTCTGACAAAATATCTCTGGTACTTACCACTTCTGGTTTTCTATTTTTCGTAAAGCTCTATAGGTAATTGATCCGGGTCTGGAAAAAAAGTGAAGCGCTTGCCTGTCAACTCATCCAGTCTGACAGGTTCTACAACGATCCCTTTTTTCACCAGCTCGGCCACAGCCTGATCGATATCGCTGACCTTAAATGCAATATGTCGAAGTCCCTGGGCTTCAGGTCGGGAAGGCCGTGCTGGAGGATTTGGGAAAGAAAACAATTCGATCTGAGTACCATCGGGCAGGGCCAGGTCCAGCTTATATGAATCTCGCTCTGTTCGATAAGTTTCCCGGATAATGCTGCCTGGAACGACTTCGGTATAAAAGTGTTTAGATCTTCCGTAATTCGAACAGATGATGGCTAAATGATGAATGCCGATGATGTCCACTGACTTACCTCCAGGATTTTTCCGAGCTGGGCTGCCGTTAGAAATCGATTACCAGTACGGGTTCGTTGCAGTCCTCTAACACTGCTGCAATCAGTTTTTTAACGACTTCGTGATCCGGGTGGGGGAGATAGTTGTCCCGCGACTGAGCGTCGGCAAATTGCATATAGAACGCGTGAGTATAACCCCGGGCGATTCCTTCAGGACTGTTGTTTTCGCCTCCGCAGTAGGATTCCAAACCGGGGATTTTGTTGACCAGAGCTGCCAGGGCATCAAACATGGCTGTTAACTGTTGTTCAGGTACGTCATTTCGGCATTTAAGCAATACCATATGGCTGATCATAATTATTTTTCCAGTGTTTGTGGCTCGTTTCATACGGGAACAGCCAAGCGGTGTTCCTGCAATAGTTTTCCGTCAGATAGCGGATTGTTTTAGTGAAAATGGCTATTATAAATTGGAACGTTATAATTGCAACCTAAAGAGTCGATTGGAAAGGATCGTTCTTTCTCAGAAGATAATGATTTACTTGTACTTGAACAGAGATAGCGATGTATTTATGAGAAAGTACTTGACTATTCTGAGTGTTTTTGAAAATAATTAGAACGTTCCAATTTGGAACGTTCTAAAATTACAACTAAATCTTGGATTACCAAAATTCAGATGCTCAGCGGGGTAAGGTTTATGAAAACTGGTTGGGGTTTTATCGGAGCCAGCACCATTGCAAAGCAATGGATGATCGATGCGGTCAGGGCTCAGCGAGGTCATGATGTTGTCGCGGTGATGAGTAGCGACTTGGCACGAGGTCAGGCCTACGCCGATGCAAACCAGATAGGCAAGGCCTATGACTTAGTTGAGGCTCTGTTGGCTGATGAAGAAGTCAATGCCGTTTATGTTTCTACAACCAATGAACTTCACAAGGACCAGGTTTTGGCTGCTGCCGCCGCGGGCAAGCATGTACTTTGTGAAAAGCCCCTGGCTGTTGAGCTGAATGATGCAGTAGAGATGGTCATCGCTTGCCGTAAGGCAGGTGTGGTGATGGGAACCAATCATCATCTGCGTAATGCAGCTACCCATCAAGCTATTCGTCAGCAGATCGAATCTGGCGTTATTGGTAACGTGGTAGGAATGCGAATATTCCACGCAGTTGAGCTACCTGGTAACTTGCAAACCTGGCGAATAAACAAACCCCAGGCTGGTGGTGGTGTGATTCTCGATATCGTAGTTCATGATGCAGACACCGTACGCTACCTTCTGGGAGAAGACCCTGTCGATGTGATGGCCTACGCCCAAAATGGGGGGATGGCCTCTGGGCTGGAAGATGGTTCTATGACCATCATGCGGATGCCTAACGGAGCCTTGGTTCAGTCCCACGAATCTTTTGTGGTACCTCATGCCGGTACGGGTCTGGAAGTGCACGGCACTAAAGGCAGTATTTTTGCCCGCGGAGTCATGACTCAGAAGCCCGTGGGCGAAGTTGAAGTGGTAACCGACCAGGGGCGCCGATTCCTTGATATCGACCATCACAATCTATATGTCCACTCTCTGGCTAAGTTTGCCACTGCTATTGAAGACGGAGGAGAGGCGGCTGTAACGGGTGTGGATGGTATTAAGTCGTTGGCTGTTGCTCTTGCTGTGTCGAAATCGGCCGCTGAAGGTCGACGTGTTGAGGTTAACTATCCGGATATCCCGCCGGGTACCTAAACCCTTTTGGCATCGTAAAAACGTTTTCGGAGACGTAAATATCTTTAGAGTCATAAACATTATAGGTGTCGTAAAAGCCTTTCGAAATCGTAATACATTTTAGCAATCGCAATACATCTTTCTTGTAGTCGTGATTTAACCAACAGGTCCGTCTATTCCATTCTTTATAACAACTTTCTCAAGGCGGCATTGCTTAGAGAGAGCCGTGAGAGAGGTCGAAAATGTCCAAGGTAATCTCATTTGAGCAGGCAGCCCAACTGATCGACGATGGTGACATTGTTACGGTGTCATCATCGAGCGGCTTGGGGTGTCCGGACCGGATGTTAAAAGCAATTGGTGAGCGTTTTAATAATGAAGGCGAACCAAAATCCATTACAACGATTCATCCCATCGCTGCTGGTGATATGTATGGCATTAAAGGGATTGATCACATCGCTAAAGAGGGGTTGTTGGCTAAAGTTATCGCTGGTTCTTACCCTAGCGGACCTTCCAGCATGGAAATGCCGGATATCTGGAAATTGGTCTCTGAGAATCGAATCCCCGCCTACAACGTACCTAGCGGGATTCTCTTCGATATTCATCGGGAAGCGGCAGCCAGACGTCCTGGTGTTATGACATCGGTTGGATTGGATACTTTTGTCGACCCCAAGCGACAAGGCTGCGCTATGAACGAACGAGCGCAAGCCGAGCCTATTGTTCGTCATGTTGAGTTTGATGGTTCTGATTACCTGTTCTTCCCGGCCATTTGTCCTAATGTCGCTATTATTAGGGCCACTTCCGCAGATGAAAAAGGCAATCTTTCTTTTGAGCAGGAAGGTGCTTATCTCGGTGGATTGGAACAAGCCCTTTGTGTGCGTAATAGCGGTGGTATCGTCATTGCTCAGGTTAAACAAGTCGTGCGTAATGGTAGTCAACGTCCCTATCAAGTGCACATTCCTAACAATCTTGTGGACTACATTGTTGTCGATCCAGAGCAAATGCAGACGACTCAAACACCCTACGATCCGGCTATATCAGGGGAGGTTTTACGTCCTGACAGCAGTTTCGAAACGGCTGAGTTTTCACCAGAAAAAATTATAGCGCGCCGGGTATCCCAAGAGTTGGCAGTCGGCCAGGCGGTGAATCTCGGCTTCGGTATCTCAGCCAATGTTCCCCGAATTCTGTTGGAAGAAGGACACGACACTAAAGTGACATGGGTCGTCGAGCAGGGGGCGGTAGGAGGGGTCCCGTTGCTGGGATTTGAATTTGGTTGTTCGGCTAATGCCGACAGCATCTTGCCCAGTCCTCAGCAGTTTACCTACTTTCAGGGAGGAGGATTTGATCAAAGTTTCCTGTCTTTTATGGAGATCGATGAAGTTGGAAACGTTAACGTGTCCAAGCTGGGGAAAAAACCCTATCTGACTGCGGGCTGTGGTGGTTTTGTGGATATTACAGCCCATGCCAGGAAAATTGTCTTCAGTGGCTTTTTTACAGCTGGTGCTAAGTACTTACTGGAAGATGGACGTATTGAAGTCATTCAGGAAGGAAAGTTCCAAAAGCTGGTGAAAGAAGTTGAACACGTGACCTTTTCTGGAGCCAAGGGGATAGAGCGAGATCAGGAGGTGCTCTATGTGACTGAGCGTTGCGTGATGAAGCTTACTGCACAAGGCCTGGAAGTTGTTGAGGTCGCTCCAGGAATCGATTTGGAGCGCGATGTTTTGGCCCAGGCAGGTTTTCCTCTGGTTGTATCTGCTCAACTGAAGTTGATGGATAAAGCGCTTTTTTTCCCGCAAACGTTTGGTCTCATTCTTGAACAAGCTCCAGATCCTTTACTCGGTCGCTGTGCAGAAAGCTCCAGATTTACAGAAGGAGTTGCTCTATGAACACAGGGCAAGTGACTGTTAACTGCGAAAATCATATAGCGGAAATCCTTGTTGATCGTCCAGAGAAACTTAACGCTCTGACGGTAGAAATGTTGGATGCCCTTTATGACGTGGTTTTGAAGCTGGATGAAGATAGCTTGACCCGGGTAGTGATTCTTCGCACAGGGGGGGAGCGGGCATTTTGTGTTGGTGCGGATATTCATGCCTGGGCTCAATACAGTCCTCTGGATATGTGGCGCACTTGGGTAAAGCGCGGGCATAGGGTTTTCGATGCGTTGGCCGGTTTACGCCAACCCGTGATCGCAGTCATACAAGGGCCGGCACTGGGGGGCGGGTTTGAGTTGGCGATGGCAGCAGACCTGCGTATTGCTGATGAGCAGGCCCATTTTGGATTACCCGAAACAGGGATCGCCACTTGCCCTGGCTGGTCTGGTTCTTATCGATTAGGCAACGTTATTAACTCAAGTTTGATTAAAGAAATGGTATTAACCGGACGTGTCTTCAGTAGTCATCGTGCTTATGTTCACGGATTGGTTAACGAAGTGGCTGATGCCGGGAAGGCTTTGCAGCAAGCTCGCTTTATGGCACAACAGATTGCCACACGAGCGCCGGTATCTGTGCAGTTGTCGAAACAGATGATAGATGCTGGAAGCGGCGAAAATACAGGCATGATTATCGAATCAATGGCCAGTGGGCTCAGTGCGTTAACAAATGATGCTAAAGAGGGCGTAAGTGCCTTTCGTGAAAAGCGTCAACCTAATTTCAACGGAGAATAAATAGCATGGCAAATCAGTCCCCTTCATCAGCAGGCTTACACTGGGTAGAGGGTCCTCGTGTGACTAAGGTGCCGAGCGAGCCTTTTGTTGGCCAGCTGTTTATTGACGGAGAATGGCGCGACGCCTCTGATGGCGGTCGTGTTACCCGTACCAGTCCTGCTTATGGGGTTTTAGCCGGAGACTATGCCAGGGCCACGATTGCAGACACGGAAGACGCTATTAATGCTGCTCGCAAAGCCTTTGATCACGGAGAATGGCCTAAGATGACAGGCGCCCAACGAGGGGCGATTCTTCATAAAGTCGCGGATCTGGTGATGGAACGGCAAGAAGAATTTGCCTTACTGGAGCTTATGGAATCCGGTAAACCGATCAGCCAGGCGCGGGACGAAATTGAGTGGGCTGCTGAACTGTGGCGCTATGCAGCCGTCTGCGCTCGAGGTCTTCATGGTGACAGTCATAACACCCTCGGTGAAGACATGCTGGCAATGGTTGTGCGTGAACCTATTGGTGTGGTCAGCGTGATTACTCCTTGGAATTTTCCGTTTCTGATCGTAAGTCAAAAACTACCCTTTGCTCTCGCAGCCGGATGCACGGCTGTAGTCAAACCCAGTGAATTGACATCTGGTACTACGGTGTTATTGGCAGAGTTGTTAAAAGAAGCTGGATTACCTGCGGGTGCCGCCAATATTTTGGTGGGTAAAGGTTCTGAGATAGGCTCCACCATGACCAGCCACAAAGAAATCGACATGGTGACATTTACCGGTTCATCAGCGGTGGGTAAGGCATTGAGTGCTTCTGCAGCACAGACTCTAAAAAAGGTGGCGTTGGAGCTCGGGGGTAAGAACCCGCAGATTATCTTCCCTGATTGTGATTGGGACGCTGCTGTTGATGCAGTGGTTTTCGGTGTCTATTTTAATGCGGGTGAATGTTGCAACAGCGGTTCCCGAATTCTTGTACATGAATCCATTGCGGAAAAGTTTGAGCAAGCGGTTATTGAACGTTCCCGCCAGGTACCTGTGGGTGATCCATTGTGTGAAGAAACTAAAGTCGGTGCGATTATCTCTGAAACTCATATGCAGACAATCAAAGGCTTTGTTCAAGGTGCCCGAGAAGCAGGAGCAAAAGTGACTCTGGGTGGTGAGCAATTGGAAACCGCGGGACTTTACATGCAACCCACCATTTTGTCTGCAGTTTCACCAGATATGGAAGTCGCCCATGAAGAGATCTTTGGACCGGTATTGAGTGTTCTGACATTTAAGGATCTGGACCAGGCAATAGAAATTGCAAACGACTGCCTGTACGGGCTCTCCGCTGGCGTCTGGAGTGCCAATATCGAAAATTGTTTGGCTATTGGTCGTAAGGTCAAAGCGGGTACCGTTTGGATAAATACCTGGATGAATGGCTACCCGGAGCTGCCTTTTGGTGGATACAAAGAGAGTGGGCAAGGTCGCGAGCTGGGGCGATTTGGTATTGAGGAATTTACCGAACTAAAAACGATTCAAATGCACATGGGACCCCGTACCGGCTGGTGGTTACCAAAAAATAAATAGCCAAAATAAATAGCCAAAAATAAATGCTGGTTGCCGACATCAATGATGCTGCTGAAATTACCTTAGTTAGAGCCGAAGCAACTTGATCTTTGTGTGATCAATTTTATTTGTCACATCTAGAAATTGGAACGTTACGATTTTGTGCTGGCCGCAATCAATGGCATCAAAGGGTGCCTTAACCTAAACGATGAGAGGAATCTCAAATGACCGCAAAAATAACTATTAAAAAGACATTTGGTGCCATTTTACGCAGTGCTTCACTGGCTGCTGTAACCAGTGCCGGGTTGGTCTCTGGCGTTCAGGCATCAGAAGTGGAAGTTTTACATTGGTGGACGTCTGGAGGTGAGGCTAAGGCTCTTGGTACCTTGAAGAGCACGCTAGAGTCTCAAGGGGTTGATTGGAAGGATATGCCTGTTGCCGGCGGTGGTGGTAGTAGTGCTATGACGGTTTTGCGTTCCCGTGTTATGTCAGGAAACGCTCCGACAGCTGTGCAGATGCTGGGGTTCGATATTCTTGATTGGGGTGAGCAAGGAGTTACCGCTGATCTGAATGATTTGGCCCGTGCAGAAGGCTGGGATCAGGTTGTTCCTAAAGCTTTACAGAAATTTGCCAAGATTAACGGCCAGTGGATCTCTGCTCCGGTTAACGTTCATTCCACCAATTGGGTCTGGGGTAATAAGGCGGTACTGGATAAAGTTGGTATTGCTGTTCCTGAAAATTGGAACGATTTTATTCATGCCATGCGAAAGGTAAAAGCCGCAGGGTACGTACCTTTGGCCCACGGTGGCCAAGCCTGGCAGGATGCTACCGTTTTTGATGGTGTAGTGATGGCGACCGGCGGTATCGACTTTTACCGTAAAGCATTGGTGGACCTGGATCAGAATGCGCTGTCTTCCGACACCATGAAAGAGGTATTTGAACGAATGCGTCAGCTCCGTGGTCTGGTGGATGATAATTACCCGGGCCGGGATTGGAATCTGGCCTCTGCCATGGTGATTAACGGCGAAGCGGCTTTTCAGATGATGGGTGACTGGGCTAAGGGTGAATTTCTTAATGCCGGCAAGACCCCTGGCGACGATTTCGTTTGTTTCCGCACGCCGGGTACTCAAGGCACAGTGACCTTCAATGCTGATCAATTTGCCATGTTTGAAGTAGGTCGGGATCGTCAGGATGCTCAGGTCAAAATGGCTAAGGCAGTATTGTCCCCTGAATTCCAGATTGCCTTCAACACCGTTAAGGGTTCTGTTCCTGCTCGTACTGATGTCTCAGATGAAGCTTTTGATGCCTGTGGCAAGAAAGCCATTGGAGACCTGAAAGAAGCGGTAGCCAGCGATAGTCTGGTAGGCAGTCTGGCTCACGGTCATGCCGCTCCAGCTGCGGTTAAGAATGCCTTCTACGATGTTATTACCGCTCACTTTAATGGTGATATGTCTGCTGCTGATGCTGTTAAGCAACTCGCGGCCTCAGTAAAGAATGCATCCTAAATGATACCACTCCCTTTGCTTGCAGCCTGGTCTTCTAACAACGTTGAGTAGGAGGGAGTGGGGTTCTTTCGATTTTTTTGACTTTTAGATCTGTAGTTTTGTGTATTTATGTGAATAGGAGAGTGTTATGAAACAGCTCGTAGATCGGACCCCGAGCTATTTAGCTGACGAGAAGCGCTCCGATAAGGCTATTGGCTGGATGCAGGATCAACTGCCCAAGCTGGTCCTGGCACCCTCTTTTACAGTTATTTTGCTGTTTGTGTATGGCTTTATTTTGTGGACGGTTTATCTGTCCTTCAGTGCTTCAAGAATGTTACCCAACTACGAATGGGTTGGATTAGACCAATGGGAACGTCTCTGGAATACCCTGACGTGGCAAATTGCCCTGGACAACCTTTTTATCTTCGGCAGCTTGTACATAGTGCTTTGTATGTTAATCGGTCTGATGTTGGCCATTTTATTGGATCAGAAGATCCGTGTTGAAGGCGGGTTACGAACCCTTTATCTCTACCCTATGGCATTGAGTTTCATCGTTACTGGAACCGCTTGGAAATGGTTTTTAAATCCAGGCCTGGGTCTGGAGCGCACCATGCACGAATGGGGTTTTGAGAGCTTCAAATTTGATTGGTTGATCGATTCTGAAATGGCCATTTATACCGTAGTGATTGCTGGTGTCTGGCAGGCTTCTGGGTTTGTGATGGCTATGTTTTTGGCGGGACTTCGAGGTATTGATAACGAAATTCTCAAAGCTGCACAAATTGATGGTGCACCCGCTTGGCGGATTTATACTCGTATTATTATTCCCCAATTGGGGCCTGTATTTATGAGTGCCTTTGTGGTGTTGGTTCACCTGGCCATCAAAAGCTTTGATCTGGTCATTGCTCTCACCGGGGGAGGTCCTGGCAATGCGACGGAGCTACCGGCGACATTTATGTATTCATACTCCTTTACCCGCAACCAAATCGGCGTTGGTGCCAGTAGCGCGGTATTTATGCTGGCAATTATCGCAGCCATCATCGTGCCTTATCTTTATTCCGAATTGAAAGGAGGCCGCAAATGAGCGCTCGATCTCAAGACCGTCCATCTCAAGACCGTCTATCTCAAGACAATGCCTTGCGTTCGGCTATCTATTGGCGTGCGCTGATTTACACACTGTTGATCGTTATCGCGGTTATTTATTTGGCGCCTCTGTTTGTCATGGTTGTGACATCATTGAAATCATTGGAAGAAGTGCGCCTTGGTAACATGATGGCGCTGCCGTTAGAAATTACCTTTGAGCCTTGGGTCAAAGCCTGGGGGACGGCTTGCCTGGGACTTGATTGTAATGGAATCAACGGTTATTTCTGGAACAGCATTAAGATGACTGTACCGGCAGTGGCGATAGGCACACTGCTGGGAGCCTTTAATGGTTATGTACTGACCAAATGGCGATTTAAGGGTCACAATATCGTCTTTGGAATGATGTTATTTGCCTGTTTTATTCCATTTCAGATTGTCCTGTTGCCCATGTCACAGGTGCTGGGAATACTGGGACTGGCGAATACGACTTCTGGCTTGGTAATGGTCCACGTGGTCTATGGTCTTGGTTTTACCACGCTGTTCTTTCGTAACTTCTATGAGGCATTCCCTGATGAGTTGGTTCGGGCAGCGATCATGGATGGGGCCAAATTCTTTACGATCTTCTGGCGTATTTTATTACCAAATTCTGGTCCGATTATTGTTGTTACCGTGATCTGGCAGTTCACCAATATCTGGAATGACTTTCTCTTCGGCGCTTCTTTTGCCTCTGGTGAAAGTGCACCCATAACCGTCGCGTTGAATAACCTGGTTAATAGTTCTACCGGGGTTAAGGAATACAACGTCCATATGGCTGCAGCTATTACAGCCGCCTTACCGACTCTACTGGTGTATGTGGTTGCCGGGCGTTATTTCGTGCGCGGTTTGATGGCCGGTTCGGTGAAAGGTTAAGACGATCACAAGAATAATTACAGCAATATAGGTAACAGTTATGGGTTTTTTAAATATCGATAACGTCATCAAACATTACCATGACGTAGAAGTACTAAAACGAATCAATATTGAAATTAGTCAGGGTGACTTTCTGGTATTGGTGGGGCCCTCGGGCTGCGGTAAATCAACCTTGCTAAACATGATTGCCGGGTTGGATGAGATTACAGATGGTGATATCTGGATCAATGGTAAACAAATGAAAGGGGTTCACCCATCTAAGCGGGATATCGCCATGGTGTTCCAGTCCTACGCTTTGTATCCCAACATGACTGTAGCGCAAAACATAAGTTTCGGTTTGGAGATGCGTAAAGTTTCAAAGCCAGAGCGTGAAACGGCGGTGTCGCGAGTGTCAAAAATGCTGCAAATTGAGCCCTTGCTAAATCGAAAACCCTCACAGCTCTCCGGCGGCCAGCGTCAACGGGTCGCTATGGGTCGAGCGTTGGTTCGTGATCCTCAGGTGTTTCTGTTCGACGAACCCTTGTCCAATCTTGATGCCAAATTGCGAGTAGACATGCGAACCGAAATCAAATTACTGCATCAGCGCCTGGACGCCACTATTGTCTATGTCACCCATGACCAGATTGAAGCCATGACACTGGCCACAAAAATTGCCGTAATGAATGGGGGTGTCGTACAACAATTCGGAACCCCCGAAGAAATCTATGATAACCCGGTCAATACTTTTGTTGCTGGATTTATGGGGTCTCCTTCTATGAATCTGGTTCCTGCCAAAGTTATCAAAGTTGAAGGTCGACTGAGTTATCAGATTGAGACCAAAAATGCAGGCGAGCCACTTCTGTTGCCTGTGGGGCGGGATGAAATGGCGATCAGCAAGTATCTGGATCAGGAGATAACAGTTGGCCTGCGCCCAGAAACTATTACCGATCCAGAAAGTGCCAATCACACTGAAGGAACAGTCCATGAGGCGAATCTGTTGGTGGATCTGACTGAACCTACAGGAGCCGATATGTATGTCGTTACCTTACTTGGTGGTCAGGAAGTGGTTGGCAGGATGAGAAATCGCGCAAAAGCTGCTGCGGGTGAAAATGCACGCTTTGCCTTTGATGTTTCACGCAATGTTGCTTTTGATAAGGCTTCAGGTGAACGTATTCAATGAGGCGCAGGTATTCAATAAAGCGAATGCATTTCATAAGAATTTAAACGGCTTTTTCGGATTTTGCAGGTTGAAGTTGTGAAACGAAATACTACTCAAAATGAATACGATATTGTCATTGTCGGCTCGGGTATTGGTGGCGCTACACTGTTGAATCGTTTGGCGGAAACTGGTGCCCGCATATTGTTGATTGAACGTGGACAGTCATTAGAAGACAGCTGTGCAGCACGGGACAGCAAGGCTATCTTTGTTGATGAGAAATTCCGTCCTGATGAGCAGTGGCTGGATGGCAACGGACAATGCTTTAACCCAGGTAACTATTACTATGTTGGTGGTAATTCCAAATTCTATGGTGCCGTTATGTTGCGCTATCGGGAAGAGGATTTTGGTGAGCTGGCGTTTGAAGAAGGTATATCACCAGCCTGGCCATTTAACTATCAGGAGTTAGCGCCCTTTTATCATCAGGCAGAAACCTTGTATCAAGTCAGAGGAAAGGAAGGGCAGGACTGTTGTGAGCCTTCCGGTGCCAAGGGATATATTGGAGAACCGGTAGCTGATGAACCTTCCATAGCGCGGGTTAGAGACAAGCTAGCAAAAGCCGGTGCTAAACCCTTTAGTCTACCTCTGGCATTGGATATTGACCGTTGGATGGATCGGGCTAAAACTCCCTGGGATGCTTTTCCAGATACGGGGACGGGAAAAATGGATGCGGAGTCGGCAGCTTTGAACCCGGTACTTGATTATCCAAATGTGACCTTGATGACAGATGCTTGTGTTCGCCGTTTCCACACCGGTGCTGATGGAAAGCAAATTCAGTCAGTTGAACTGGTGCATTCAGGTCAGGTACTCAGAATCAGTGCTGCCTTATTTGTGCTTTCTGCGGGAGCTATCAACAGCGCCGCGATTTTACTGCGATCCCGTAATGATAAAAATCCCGAGGGACTGGCTAACAGTTCTGGCCAGGTGGGACGAAACTTTATGAATCATAATTGTACTGCGCTATTGGCTCTGAATCCTTTTAGGCGTAACAGCGCGGTATATCAGAAAACGCTGGGCATCAACGATTTTTACCTTTCGGATGGCAGTGGTGGAGGGCCACTCGGCAATATCCAGCTGCTGGGGAAAATAGATGGCACGATGCTGAAAGCCAACCTAAAAGCTGCTCCACAATTTGCCATGGATTGGGTGGCGCGCCATTCGGTTGATTGGTATGTGATGAGTGAGGATCTTCCCAATCCGGATAGCCGAGTGATGATTGATAGTTCAGACCGTATTGTTCTGGATTGGCGTCGCAGCAACATGACCGCCCATCGCAAATTGTTAAAGAAGGCGAAGAGGCTGATGCGGGCGGCAGGTTTTCCTATCCTTCTCAGCCAGCCCTTTGATCGTCGAACCCCGTCCCATCAGTGCGGTACCGTACGAATAGGTAATGATCCTGGCAGCGCACCTTTGGATTCTTATTGTCGTAGCTATGACCATAAGAATCTTTTTGTGATGGATGCTTCCTTTCTGCCAACTTCAGCAGCAGTCAATCCGGCACTAACTATCGCTGCTCAGGCCTTGCGGGTTGCTGAGCATATTAAGATTACGGAGTTGCAGTAATGACGTCCTCAAATGAACTAAAGACTAAGACAGAATCTCGTCCAGTGGCCTTAGTGACGGGTGGTCGCCAGGGTATCGGATTGGCCATTGTTACCAGGCTTGCTGCGGCAGGATTTGATATTGCTTTTACGGCTCGCAGTTCCTCCGATAAATGTACTGAGATTATCGCTCAATGTGAAACTCTGGGTGCCAGAGCTAAATATATTTCCAGTGATCTCGGAGATGTGAGTAGTCATCAAACGCTGGTTGAGCAAGTCGTATGCTGGGGTGGTGGCTTGGATTGTCTGGTAAACAATGCTGGAGTTGGGACCCTGGTTCGAGGAGATTTGCTAGATCTGACTACTGAGTCCTTTGACCATGTGATTGGGGTTAATTTGCGGGGGACCCTATTTCTTTCCCAGGCGGTAGCCCGGTGGATGCTGGATAATCCTTCTGACCATTATCGGTCGATTATTTCCGTCTCATCAGTCAGCGCTTTGATGGTCTCACCGGAAAGGGCCGATTACTGCATGTCAAAGGCTGCTCTGGCGATGATGACCAAAAGCTTTGCCTTGCGCTTTGCTGCAGACAATATCGGCGTTTTTGAGTTGCGCCCCGGCATTATTCAAACCGGTATGACGGAAGCAGTGTCTGGAAAATATGACAAACGGATCGCTGACGGTTTGGTGCCAGCCAGGCGCTGGGGCATTCCAGATGATATTGGTCGCGCCCTGTTGCCTTTTGCTGTCGGTGATATGGCTTTTGCCAGCGGCAGTGCCATTGAATTGGACGGTGGACTTTCTATTAATCGGTTGTAGCCACCCATTAACAGGCGATATCCGTTAATTAACAGGCGATAGCCGCTAATTAATAGCTTATAGCGGATAATTAATAGCCTATAGCGGACAAATATTAGCCTATAAAAGACAGGTCGAGAGCAAGCATATCCTGTATTAAGGAATTTCTATAATGTACGACTACATAATTACTGGTGGTGGCCCTGCAGGCTGTGTACTGGCCAATCGGTTGAGTGAAAACCCCGATGTTCAGGTGTTACTTCTGGAGGCTGGAAATCCTGACTCCAACCCGTTGATCCATATGCCAGCTGGGTTTGCCAAGCTGACCGGAGAGTCAGCCACCTGGGGCTATTCGACAGTGCCGCAGAAGCACTTGGACGATCGTGAAGTCTGGTATCCACAGGGCCGAGTCATGGGGGGTGGTAGCTCTATTAATGCTCAGGTATATACTCGAGGTCACGCACTGGATTACGATGAATGGGCAAACGAAGAGGGTTGTGAGGGCTGGTCTTTTGAAGAGGTACTGCCTTATTTCTGTAGAGCGGAAGACAATATACGACTGAATAATCGTTACCATGGCGCAGATGGGCCTCTGAAAATTTCCGATCCCGTACCCCATAGGCTTACCAGTACATTTGTTCGTGCAGCTCAGCAGGCAGGATTTCCCTACTCATCAGACTTTAATGGTGAGACTCAGGATGGTTTTGGCTATTACCAGGTGACTAACCGTAACGGAAAACGCAGTAGTGCCGCCGTCTGTTATATAAAGCCGGTAATGAAACGATCGAATCTGACCATTATCACCAAAGCGGTGGTAACCAGGGTGCTGGTAAAAAATAATCGTGCCGTTGGTGTTGAGTATTCAAAGCGAGGCAGCAAAGACGTCTATCAGGCAATGGCTTCTCAGGAGGTGCTGGTGACATCCGGAGCCGTAGGGTCACCAAAGCTGTTACAGTTATCAGGGATTGGTCCTGCTGATCACCTGCGCTCATTAGGGATTGATGTCGTTCATAACCTTCCTTCTGTTGGTGAGAATTTCCACGATCATATGGATGTCTTTCTGGTCAGCGAATGCAGTGGTGATTACAGTTTTGACCGCTATAAACCCTTACATATGAATGCGTGGGCGGGATTGCAATATCTGTTGTTTAATACGGGTCCTGTCGCTTCCAACCTCTGTGATGGTGGTGGCTTCTGGTACGCTGATCCAGAGGCTAGATCTCCTGATATCCAATTCCATTTTCTACCGGGATCCGGTCTGGAGCACGGCCTGAAAAAGATCCGCAATGGGGTTACGTTGAATTCGGCCCTGTTACGACCTAAGAGCCGTGGAACTGTTCGCTTGCGTACCTCAAATCCGGCAGATACCCCGCTGATTGACCCAAATTACTGGGCAGAGGAATATGATCGGAAGATGTCAGTTGAAGGCTTTAAACTGGCTAGGGAAATTATGTCTCAACCTGCCTTTAAACCCTTTATAAAACAGGAAACCATGCCTGGTTCAGAATTAAAAACCGATGAACAGATAATGGCTTACGCACGCCGATACTCAAAGACCGACTATCATCCTGTGGGAGCCTGTAAAATGGGTGGTGCCAATGATGAGCGTAGTGTCGTGGGGCCTGATTTACGGGTCAGGGGGATAGAAGGGTTAAGGGTTGTAGATTCTTCAGTGATGCCACGGATCGTCAGCTCAAACACCAATGCACCGACGATTATGATTGCAGAAAAAGCGGCGGATATGATTCGGCTCTGATTATTTATACCGTTATCTTCTGTTTGTTGGTGATTTTTGAACACTTATGGAATTTGAATATAAATGGAAATACTACACTTTCGATTCATTGCGATAGGAATAGCCTCTGTGGTGCTGATATAGCATTAAAGGTCTGCTTTGCTTCAGCGTCTTTTTTATTCCCTAATTTTCGACAGCTAGTCGAGAGGACTCTCTTACTATGACTTTAGGTAAAACAGACTGATTGGAAAAGGGTCGATCAGTATTTTTCAGACGCTGCATCAGACTGTCTGCAGCCAGTTTTGCCAGTTGATCGGTAAAAACGTGAACACTGGTCAGTGGTGGGCTGAAGGCACTACAGGCCATTACATCATCAAATCCGGTTACGGCGATATTCTGACCAACTTTAAGGCCTGCTCTATCCAGTCCGAAGCAGGCCCCAAACGCCACAATATCACTGTAACAAACAATCCCTTGAGGCGGTTCGCCCTGCTTGATGCGCTTTTCGATAGCGATGCTGGCAGCTTCCTGGGTGGGTGCACAGGGAATTACCTCAATGTTTTCAGCTTTTATCCCGGCTTTTTGGACGGCAGCAGTAAAGCCATTGAGACGTTGCTGATAAACAGGAGTGTGGGGGAGGCCCCCTAGAAATACCAGGCGTGTCATGCCTTGCTCCAGCAGGTGTTGTGTTACTGCTAAAGTGCCGTTGATGTTATCCGGGGCAATGTAATCGCACTCTCCTCCATCAATGGGTCTCATGACACTGACAACCGGAACGCCTCTGGATATATGCGGATCCAAATCACTTTGTGTTGTGCCAAAGACGGGACAGATTAGAATTCCTGCTGCACCATGTTCACAAAAGGTGCGTATGACTTTGTCCTGTTGATGGGTATCTTCTGAGGTATTCGCCATCATCACCACATAGCCGGAATCAGTGAAACTGCGTTCCAGAGATACAGCCAGCTCGGCGAAAAAAGGATTAGTCAGGTCATTAATAACCATACCAATCATTTCTGATGAACGACGACGAAGGTTGGCTGCTGCTCGGTTGTAGACGTAACCAATTTTCTTTGCAGCCTTCATTACTTTCTTGCGGGTTTCAGGCTTGATTTTTGGACTGTCCTGTAGTGCTAAAGACACGGTCGATTTAGATACACCTGCGGTTTTTGCCACATCAGAGATAGTTAGGTTCTTTTGGCTCACGACGACCCCTGGTAAAGTAATGTTGACTGCGCTGAATCGTTCCACTTGAAAATCAAAGAGTGTTGTTGTAACGTTCTAACGGTGTTCAAGCTTAGCAAAATCAAGCCAAGCCCACAACTGAGCTATTCTATCTTAAACCTATAGATAAGCAATTTAGCTTAATACCCTTCAGTTACAATGCCTTCAGCGGTTGTTTCAATAAATTCAGAGGAATAACAAAAGGTGCATATTTTATTACCTAACACAAAAAATAAATTGGAACGTTACAATTTTAAATCTTCAGGTTACGGTAACTATGTACCGAAGCTTCCTTTTAATCGAGCCGTCTATGCAGCTGCTCACGTGGTAGTTGATCCCTTAGCAGAACGTCATCCCTGGGGGGGGGCTTCTGCGATTGATTGGGATGCTACTTTGGGCTACCGGGAACACCTGTGGCGGATGGGGTTTAAGGTTGCTGAAGCAATGGACACCTCTCAGCGAGGCATGGGGGTGGATTGGCCTACCTCCCTGGAATTGGTTAAACGTAGTCTGGAACTTGCCAAAGGAATTGAGGGGGCTGATCTGGCCTCAGGAGCAGGCACTGACCAGTTGGTAGATTTTGCTGGTATTACGCTGGATGATGTAAAACGTGCCTATATTGAGCAGATCGATGCGATTGAAGGGGCCGGTGGACGCATCATCTTGATGGCCTCGCGAGCTTTGGCTCATGTGGCTAAGTGCTCTGATGACTACATTGTGCTATATAACGAACTCATTCAGGGGTGTCGTTATCCTGTCATTCTGCATTGGTTAGGCTCGATGTTTGATCCGATGCTGAGTGGTTACTGGGGAAGTGATGATGTATCGAAGAACATGGATACAGTCATGACGATCATAAAAGAAAACGAAGACAAAATTGATGGAATCAAGCTTTCATTGTTAGAGAAGGAATACGAGTTTGAACTGCGTAGACGTTTACCAGTCAATGTCAAAATGTTCACAGGTGATGACTTTAATTATCCAGAGCTGGTTGAAGGGGATGGTGAACACTTCTCCCATGGGTTGCTGGGTATCTTTGATCCGATAGCACCTGTCGCAGCCCGAGCCCTTGAGCAGTTGGCCCAAGGGGATGCTGGTCAATATCGTGCATTGATGGAACCAACCATTGCTTTGTCCCGCAAAATCTTTGAATCTCCCACTCAGTACTATAAGGCTGGTGTTGTATTTATTGCTTGGCTTAATGGTCACCAGGAGCATTTTATTATGGCGGGTGGCATGCAGTCAGCCCGGTCAATTTCTCACTATTCTGAAGTCTTTCGATTGGCGGATAGGGCTGGGGTACTTAAGAACCCTGAGTTGGCGGTCAATAGAATGCAGCAGTTGCTAGCTTTACATGGGGTTCGGTAGCTTTTATGTCAGCAACGGGTTGTGTCGGCAATCGGCTATGCTGTTAACTCATTAGCAACAGATGTTACTTAAATATCTGTTACTTAAGTAATTTATGGTTAGCTGGTTGCTACAAAAGAACAGCTGCAAAAAATAGATATTAATAAAAGAGCCGTTATGAAAATACTGATTGCACCGGATTCGTTTAAGGAAAGCCTTGCGGCAGAACAAGTAGCTTTTGCGATCGAAAGCGGGTTTCGTGAGGTGTTTCCGAACGCCTCCTATGTTTGTTTGCCGGTAGCGGATGGTGGGGAAGGAACGACCGATTCGCTGGTGTCTGCCACCAAAGGTATTTTGCATCATGAAAGTGTCACTGGACCGATGGGAGAGGCTGTTAAAGCCCAGTGGGGGACATTAGGCAGGGGTCAGACTGCAGTGATTGAAATGGCGGCAGCATCAGGTCTTGAGCGAGTAGCTAAAGAAGATAGAAACCCCTTGCTGGCAACCAGTTATGGTACTGGTGAGTTGATTATGGCAGCAATGAACCAGGGTATCAGGCATATCATTGTAGGCTTGGGGGGGAGTGCCACTAATGATGCTGGAGCTGGTATGATGCAGGCATTGGGACTGAAGTTATCAGATGCCGCCGGAGAGGAATTGCCACCGGGAGGTGGGGCTCTGAGTCGGTTGGCTGCTATTGATACCAGTGCGCTAGATCCTAGATTGAGCCAGGTTAAATTTGAGGTGGCTTGTGATGTTGACAATCCCTTGATTGGACCTCAGGGAGCCTCAGCCGTGTTTGGCCCGCAAAAAGGTGCTGACTCACAAATGGTGTCGCAATTGGATGCCAATTTAGCGCATTTTTCTGACTTGATTCGACAGACAACAGATCTGAACGTTTCTCAGATCCCTGGTGCCGGGGCTGCGGGTGGTCTGGGGGCTGGGTTTCTGGCATTTACCAACGCGGAGCTGAAAAGTGGTATCGATATTGTTCTTGATGCTGTGGACATCGACAGTCAGCTCGCTGATACCGATTTGGTTATTACCGGTGAAGGACGTATCGACAGTCAAAGTATTCGAGGAAAAACCCCCGTTGGTGTGGCCAAGCGAGCTAAACTGTATAAGTGTCCTGTCATAGCCTTGGCTGGCTCCGTTGAAGGAAATTCAGGCTCGATCTACGAACAGGGTATTGATGCGGTGTTTAGCGTCGTTCCCGGAGTTATGGCTATTGACGATGCATTGCAAAAGGCTGAAGTGAATATACGGGAGAGAGCCCGTAATATTGCTGCTGTTTGGGCGTTGGCCAGGGGCTAATATCCATAGTCTGTCTTCTATAACCTGATACTTGTCGCCTATAAATAGCAGAATGAAGACAGTAGTCATGTCCATCGAACCCACTATATCAGCATTACCTGCGGCCCCGTGCCAAAACCTATTATTCGGAGTTATTGAACAGAGTGATTAGAATGAGAAGAACCAAAGTTATTGCGACTCTAGGCCCCTCCTGCAACACTCCGGAAATGATCGGACAGCTGATTCGTTCCGGTGTTGATGTTGTGAGACTTAATTTTTCTCACGGAACAATAGAGGACCATAAACAACGAGCTGTCTGGGTGCGAGAGTGTGCCCGGAAGGAAGGACGGTTCGTTGCCGTTCTGGGAGACCTTCAAGGTCCAAAGATTCGTATTTCCCGATTCACTGAAGGAAAAGTCGAACTGGAGGCTGGACAAAGTTTTATTCTTGATGCTGATATGGATATGGGCGCCGGTACCAAAGAGTCAGTTGGAATCGAGTACAAAGAGCTGGTCGATGATAGTTGTCCGGGAGATATTTTGTTGCTTGATGACGGGCGCTTGGAGCTGGAAGTTAAGTCAGTTCAGGGCCCGCAGATACATTGCCAGGTGAAAATAGGAGGTGTGCTGTCAAACAACAAGGGGATCAATCGTAAAGGGGGCGGACTGTCAGCCAGTGCCCTGACGGACAAAGATAAGCGGGACATTGTGGCTGCGGCAGAAATAGGTGTGGATTATCTGGCTGTTTCTTTTCCTCGTAGCGCTGAGGATATGAACTATGCAAGGGACATCCTGGAGCCGACGGGCAGCAAAGCAGGATTGATCGCCAAAATAGAGCGAGCTGAGTCGGTGGCAGATACCGACGTGCTGGATGATATTATTCGGGCTTCCGATGCAGTGATGGTTGCGCGAGGTGATCTGGGGGTGGAAATCGGTGATGCGGAGTTGATCGGTGTCCAAAAGCATATCATCAAGCGGGCGAGGACTCTTAATAAAGTAGTCATTACGGCCACTCAGATGATGGAATCCATGATTCAGAGTCCGATGCCCACCCGTGCTGAAGTATTTGATGTGGCCAATGCGGTGCTTGATGGAACGGACGCGGTTATGTTATCAGCTGAAACAGCGGCGGGTAAATACCCGGTTCAGACTGTTGAGGCGATGGTTCGGGTTATCCTTGGGGCGGAAAGACAGGCTCAGACCAGGCAGTCAAAACACCGTATGTACCAGGAATTCACCCATATCGATGAATCCATCGGTTTGGCAGCAATGTATGCGGCTAATCATCTTAAGGGTGTAAGAGCAATTATCAGTATGACTGAAACGGGAAAAACTCCTTTACTGATGTCGAGAATCAGTTCTGGCCTGCCTATTTTTGCACTTACCCCCAATGCTTCTACGCAACGACGTGTTGCACTATTCCGAGGGGTACAACCAATGCCTTTCGACCCATCTGAAATGCCCAATCATGAGGTTAATCAGCAGGCAATCAACCAACTGATTACCGATAAAGTAGTGACAGACGGAGATCTGGTCATTATTACCAAGGGGGATTACGTCAATGTTCATGGCGGTACCAACACAATGAAAGTTGTACGGATCGGTCAGAAGATACATTAGTAATGAGGTAATTCCCTGATGAAATCGCAAGCTGGTGAGAGTGGTAATTCAGAATAAGCTGAAATTGTCCGGAGGCAATCAGGGGCTTGTCATGCCATACGCCTTACAGCTGCATTTTAACCCAGACTTTGAATCTGTTGTCACCTTCCTGGCGACAGGTGTTAAAGGAGACCTGATACGGAGAGCGGACTCTGGCAGGTACGTTTGGCCTGGACCAGAAGGATTAGGTTGCAAAAGGTGGGTCAATACCAATAAAAGTTGAAGGTGCAATCATTATCAAATCAAGGCTGCCGGACGTTTCGCAACACCACTTGAAGCATTGGGGGTTAAACGTCAACATTATATGTACTGCTTAGAATACGTAAAGCTCAGCGAAATAGAGCCTATAGAATTTTTACCTTTGTTAAATAAACAAACCACAAGAGATCATCTAATTGATCACGAGTTGTTTGACTCTAATAAGGTAAAGGAGTGGATACAGGCCAAGATTAATGTGGATGCCTCTCCAGGCTGCAGGGTCAGGGCTATTAGGGTTGATAAACAGCTAGCCGGGTGGTGCGGAATACAGCTTGAAGATGGGAAGTATGAGATTGCTGTGGTCATAGAGGATAGGTATTGGGGTCTGGGAAAGACGGTTTTTCCTGATATATTGACTTGGGCTAAAGAGCTTGGCCACACAACGGTTTTTATTCATCTCCTTCATACTCGACCAGAATATAAGTTCTTACGGAAGATGTCTAAACGCGTATACGAGAGCGAACTTCTGGGAACTAAGTTCACAACTTACGAGTTAAAGGTGGAGACTGTAGATAAAACGGTGTGATTGTCAATTGGGGCAGATCCGAATGCCACTTAGGTATATTTTCTCTGACGATCAACGGCATACGGGCAACATTTATATTCTGTATTTGAAACGGATTTGGTCTTCTAGGTTTATGATGAAGCTTATTATTTTTTCATAGCACTTTTTCCTTATCATGTTGATTTTATTATTCCTTGCAAATGGTAGGAATACAGGGTATCCCAACATGGAAAGACATCTTGGTACCGTTTCAGGGACCCCTTCAAAAATGTGAAAAAGTTATGACTATGAGGGAAACTGCGTGTGGGTGCTGTATGTGTTCAGGCATCCTCAAAAAAGGCACCACTATAAACCTGACTTCTTGTTGCTCATGAACTGAGGATCTGTAATCAGGTGAAGTTGAATCGTTGTGAATAGTGATAAATCGAGAACATGTACGGATGCACTACATGACTCTGATCATGGATGTCCTGATAAACCTGCCCTAAATTACTGTCTGTCGCGCTTGCAGGTTTGTTCTACCGGTAATTTTTTAACCGTTTGATTATAAAGATGCCTTATGGAATGCTTGCGAGTTGATTAACCTGAATAAGCGGCCTGAGTACAGGCGCTAATATTTCTAAGAAAGCTGTTATGAGTAATAAAATGAGCAGGATTTTCATTATCTTATCACTAATCGTATTGGCCGGTTGCAGCCAATCACTGGATATTCAACTAGAGCCTGAAGTGAGTGTGGTTCTTAGTGACGACAGGGAAAAAGTATTACGCCTTACTTCCAACGATAAAGCGTATACTGATCTCAATCAGTGGCTACGTGAGCATAACTCTGATTGGTATTCTACTTCTGGTCGTTACCCGGGTGGCGTGTATATAAAATCTGGAGATGACGGAATTCAGGTTACTGAAACTCATGTGGTGCTGTATTCAACTACAGGTTCAGAGCCAAAGGCAATATATATACAAACTCATGAAAAGGATGAGCTGACAGAGGTTCGAAATATTGGTCAATGAATGGATCTGGTTACTAACCGTTTTTGAGCTACAGGTGGCAGTGTCTGTCCAGAACTATGAAAATGTTTATTTTTAAGGTGGTTTTACTGGTTTTGGTGGTTCTTGGGGCGGGTAACTATCTGGTTTATTGGCAGACCGGAACCTTAGCTTTTGATTACCGGAAGCTATCTTTTGCGAATATTGTTGAGGAAGTACGAAATTTTTCCTTGCAGCTGCCAGATATCTCTCTTGATACTCAAAAAGGTATGACCAATAAGAGTGATGACTCTGAAAATGCTCGTGGATCTAAAACCAAGGACAAAATTTATAAATGGGTCGATGAAAATGGCGTGACACAGCTTTCCTCGACTCCTCCCCCTGTTGGTCAGGAGGCTCAACTGTTACTGATTGATCCTGATACTAACGTTATCCAGAACAGGGCTGTCAATTTGGCAGCTGGCTCGTCTTCAGCTTTTGATCAGCGGGGAAAGACTAATATAACGACGGGTTCAGGTTCGCAGTCTAAGGGTCAGAACTATTCTCCAACAGAGGTCAAACAACTGATGGATGATGCCAGGAACGTTCAAAACCTGTTGGATGAGCGTTTTGAGAACCAACGAAAGATTATCGAGCAGCAGAAATAAAGGCATTTATTATTCTCTCCGAGCGAATATCTCCATCATTTCTATCCCCTCAATTAAGGGCAGAGCTGGCTCTGGTTTTAGTTACATTCATCGCTGCATCCGGTTGGATTTTCTCCAAAGAGACTTTGGATGGGATGCCACCCTGGTTATTTATCGGCATTCGGTTTTCGTTGGCAGGTATTGTTCTCCTGTTCGCTGGTTATCGATATTGGTCGCTACTGTCCAGCGTCACTAATATAAAACATTGTGTACAGCTAGGCTTGGTGATGGCTGTAGCTATGCTCTTTTGGATCCTCGGATTGCATCATGGTACCCACATGGGAGAAGGGGCGTTTATTACCAGTCTGGGAGCGGTAATGGTCCCACTTGTTGGGCGGTTATTTTTTGGTGAGCGTCCACCGCTCAGTACCTGGTCTGCTATACCTTTGGCGGTTGCGGGTTTGGCATGTTTGTCATTAGAAGGTGGCTTTCAATTTGAAATTGGACAGATCTATTTCTTGAGTGCTGCGGTGTTATTTGCTGTACATTTTTCGCTGGTTTCTCGCGCTGCTGTTTCTATGCCTGCCATTATGTTGACAGCTGTTCAATTGATAGTTGTAGGTATCGTTTCTCTAACTGTGTCTGCATTTATGGAAGAGTGGCCCAGCTCTTTTTCGACTTCTATCTGGGGCTGGCTGTTAGCGAGTGCGTTGATAGCCACGAGCCTGCGTTTTTTTCTGCAAACCTATGGTCAAGGATTAACTCCCGCCAGTCACGCTGCGTTAATCATGGTTTTAGAGCCGATCTGGACCGCAATACTAGCTTTGATCTGGTTTGGGGAAAGGATGCAGGGGCTGCAGGCTTTGGGCTGCTTTCTTATTTTTGCCGCATTGTTGATTAGCAGATGGCGCTGGATTCAAAAGCTGGTACGGGCAATGGGAACGAAGGGATGAGGCTTTTGGTGCTTAATTCGTTTGGGGGAATATCTGATACATTGATTGATTTGTCTCTTTCAGTATTCCCGGATCGTTAAGCTGAGATTCACTAATCGGCTGGGGAGGCGACATAAGTCAAATTTGCTCCACCTATTCTGAATGTTGTCGTGCGTTAGCATGGTATGATCCCAGCTACTTTCCTTATCTAGATACTGCGTGGTTTCCATGAAGAAAAAGGGCTTTCTGCAAAAAGCGTCTTTGGTAATGGGTATAGTCAGCGAGGTTATCTCGCTGTTCTGTTTAGTTATGCTGATTATTTATTCCCGCGAATTAGGGATGGAAAATGTAATCACCGCGAGCTATCTGGCATCTACATTTTTCTTTTTCTGTTGCGGTATTGTCTTGATTTGCATTGCTAAAGCTGATTTACCCAGCCTTAGTTTCGATGATCAAGACAATGCAGGACGTCAATAAAACGGCTGTCTGTCTGAGCGAATGGCAGCTGTTTATACTTGGTTTCCAGTGGCTACTCCCCGTTCTATAGCTGATGAATTTTCGAGGATTGGATGAGCTTGATTATGTTCAGTTCCAGAGAACTACGATTTGGCATTTTTAGCTATACTTTATTTGAAAAGCGGGCAGGCTTTCTGCGCAATAGTTCATTGATCTTAACTGTGCAAGACGATGGTATTCGCCAAGCGCTTAAAGTTTCTGCCATCGGATTATAATTGCTGGAGAGAATGTAACAAAAATGTCGATATCTAATATTGTTGTTGCTGATGATGGTTCAGACCATGCGATCTCAGCCTTGAACATTGCCATTGAACTTGCTTTGAAGTTTGATGCCAAGTTAACAGTTGTCCATGTATTGACTCACGATCATCCTGCAGAGGAGCTAAGACATTTGGTCGAAGTTGAGCATATGGCAGGCAATGGTCGCGCTTTAACTGGGGTAGCGGGGGCTTCATCTCGGGATTTGCCGGTTGCTGAAGTTGTCGCAGAGGAGCGGGTCATTGCTGTACTGGGCGAGCAGATCGTCAAGAGTGCCCGGACTAAAGCGACTGAGTCGGGTGTAAAAAATGTGTCATCTGTTATCCAGTCGGGTGATTATGCAAACTGTATTCTGGAGGTTGCAAAAGAAGAGGGCGCTGACATGATTGTTATGGGCCGTCGCGGCCTCAGTAATCTTAAAGGCTTGTTATTCGGTAGTGTTTCCCAGAAGGTCTCGCAACGAGCGGAGTGTTCTGTTTTAACCGTAAAGTAGCTGAATCAATGCGGTTGCAGTCACCATAAATGTATCGGGATAGAGCTAAGGTTAAACAGGTTTTATTCAGTAAATGAAAAAGGCAAGACTACTCAGTCTTGCCTTTACGTTTTCAGGGGGGGGCTCCGAAACCTAGGAACGATTTCTCTGGGAGCGTTTCTTCAATGTCATGACTAACACACAGCCGGCCAGTAGTAGCGTAACGATATTGGCCAGCAGCATGGGCAGATCGCCAATGATAACGGCATAGGTGAGCCAGAGAGCTACGCCCATCGTAAATATTGAGTACATACTCAGAGATATACCATCAACATTCCCTGTTTTAAGTATTTGTATAACCTGAGGTATAAAGGCTGCTGTGGTACAGCATGCTGCAGCGAGTCCGATAAAAGTCATCATTTCCATGAGAGCCTCATTTATACAAATACAATCGTCGACAAAAAATCACCTGGTAGTATGTTTCCGTCTGGTACAGTGTTTCCGGGTGATAGCATTTCTTCAGAGAATTTAACCGTGAAAGGGTTGTTGGTGAAGCTTGCTGAATTGCGGCGATTTTAGTGCCGGTGGGACGCTGGTGCAATATAAATTACAGTTAAATTGATGAAATTTATTAACTCTAAATCAAAGGGAAATTCACCTCTAACGGTCATCTTATAATTCCCTGCTATTTAGCTCGCCAGCAGTGTCAGAAAGCTTGAAAAGGACTCGTTATTTTGCTGTGCTGTCTTCCTGGCATCTGGTCGCTCTAGAGCCCACAGAGAACACAATGGATTTATTCACAGCGCCTGTTTGTTGTCTTGTTGATGCCATTCAATGCAGGCTTCGGCAAGGGCCAGAGTTGCGTCGAGAGAGTGTTCTTTAATCGGCGATTTAATACTGTCGAGTGCTATAGGTATTTCCGTACAGCCCAGAATAATCTGTTCAGCCCCTTTATCCAGCATCATATTGGCGCTGTCCAGTAGTAGCTTGGCGCCGCTGACGACCTGTCCGGATTTAACTTTGTAGATTCCCTCCATTACCTGCTGTTGGATACGTTGTCCGGGGGAAAGGCAGGTTATCCCCTGAGATTCCAACACCTCTCTGTAAAAACCGGCTTTCAGGGTGCCATCAGTCGCTAGCAAAGCTGCTGTTTTAACTTTTTGATCACTCAGCTTTTTTGATGCTATTCGGGCTATATGCAGTATTTCAACAGGACTGACTGCTGCCAATTGGGGATACCAGAAATGTGCTGTGTTACAGGGAATGACAATGCAGCCAGCACCTGCAGATATCAGTGTATTTAATCCTTGTTTCAATGAGGGTAATGGAGATTCTGCTTTCTGCATCAAAAATGCAGTTCTATCAGGGATCTGTGGCACGGAGTGTATCAACAGAGGCAAATGTTCCTGATCACACTGTGCCGGTGTCAGGGAAAGTATCTTATTAGCGAAATCCATTGTTGCTAAAGGTCCCATTCCGCCAAGAATACCTATTAGTTTTGATGTGGTTGTTATCGGCGTTGCTTCTATTGAAGCTATATCTATTGAAGCTATATCTATTGATGTTATATCTACTGGTGCTATTTGCTGAAGAAAATCTGGGCCTAAGGTCGAAGAGTGGGCCGGGTATTTCTGTATGTTCATGGTGTGATCCGTCAATCTAAACAGGTAACGCTGCTTGGCAACCTGGGTGCCAGCACGGCTAACGGGTATGGGGTGATGAGTACTGTATTTGAACGATAGACAATACCGGCAGGAGAGACCAATGCCGTTTGGGTCTATGTCATGCGCAAGCAGCATCAGTTCGAAGAAAGTGCTGAGTTTTGGAGTTTTGGCAGCCTTATGCACTGTTAGTATATGTTAGGCTAATCAGGAATAGTCCCGAAACAGGTCTTTCAGCCACAGGCCTGAGCGTTAGAATATGGAAGATACAGGTAAGAGTTTATAACTGTGTTATCAGGACTACAGGCTGTGGAATACAGATGTTACAGAATTGTCGTTGTAAGCTATAAAAAGGGGTGAGGACGTGCTGTCAGGTTTTGGCGTTGCGGGGCCATGAATATTGAAACCAAGTGGCTGGAGGATTTTTTGTCTCTGGCAGATACTCAGAGCTTTTCTCGATCTGCCGAAGAACGGTTTGTCACTCAGCCAGCTTTCAGTCGTCGTATACGCTCGTTGGAGGATGTGGTTGGTTGTGAGCTGATTGACCGTTCTCAGCAACCGGTACAGCTGACTCCTGCTGGAAAGTTGTTTCGAATTACCGCTCGAAATCTGATTGAGCAGTTAAAAGGCTCAATCACTCACATGCAGGCGCTTAATCAGCGTACCGAAGCGGTTATTGATTTTGCCCTTTCCCATAGTCTTTCCTTGTCATTCTTTCCCAAGTTTGTTCAGGACTCGGGTGAAAGCTTGCGGGGTATCAGAAGCCGTCAACTTGTGGCTAATGTTGATGACAGTGTACAAGCTCTCAAGAATGGAATCTGTGACTTTCTCCTTGCTTTTCATGATGTGTCTCTTGAAGGGCAGCGTTTTCAGCACTTGTCGTTAAGAAAGGATAAGCTGATTCCTGTTTGTCAGACTAACGATAATGGTGAACCTCGATACCTGTTGGATACTGATGATAAAAAGGATATTCCCTATTTAACTTATCCTCAGGACATCTATTTGGGACGAAGGGTTGGCCAGCTGATTTCCAGAACCTTTCCTCAATCAGCTCTTTCTCCCTGTTTTGAATCTCCTTTGGCAGACAGTTTGAAGTTGATGGCTATGCAGGGTATGGGAGTGGCCTGGGTTCCCGGTTTTATAGTTGATGATGAATTGCGACAAGGCTATCTGGTGCAATGTGGAGATCAACGATGGGAAATACCCTTGAGCATTAATCTATATCGCTGTAACAGACCCTTGTCAGCCAGCGCTGAAAAGGTGTGGACGACCTTATCAGAACGCTATTCAATGCCCGAAATCGCTTCAGCTTCTGACCCATTGTCTGGAAAACAAAGCTGATGATCCGGTTAACCGCCTGTTTTAGATGCTTATGCTGGATATGGTTGATGCTCAACATGGTTGTTTCTAGTGTCGCTTTTGCTCAAGAAAGCCCGGATAGTTCTTTAAACCGCACGATTCGAATAGGAGGGGATCATAATTACCCGCCCTACGAATTTATCGATGAGAACGGACAGCCCAGTGGTTACAACGTTGAATTGACTCAAGCGATAGCTGAAGTAATGGGCATGAAGGTTGAGTTTGTATTGGCTGGATGGGATCAGATGCGAATAGGTCTGGAGAATGGTGAGCTGGATGCTCTTCAGGGAATGGCCTACTCGGAAGAAAGGAGTAAGTTATTTTCCTTTGCTCCTCCCCATGCGATTGTTCATCAGTCAGTTTTTGGCCGTAAGGGAGCAGCTTCAGTATCCGGGCTAAAGGATCTTCGTGACAAGTCGGTTATCGTTCAGCGGTTGGGAATTATGCATGACCAGATGGTGCAGAATGATGTGGGAGCTGAACTCATTCTTGTGGATACTCATGCCGATGCTCTGCGCTTGTTGGCTTCAGGCCAGCACGATTACGCCTTGGTGGCAAATCTGCCTAGCCTGTATCTTAGCCGTGAGCTGGGACTTTCTAATATTGTCCCGCTAGGAAAACCGTTTGTAGCGCAGCGCTATGGCCACGCTGTTAAAAAGGGAAATGAGGAACTGCTCGCGCAAATAGGCGAAGGTCTGGCAATTCTCAAAAATACCGGACGTCAGCAACAGATTTACGATAAATGGTTTGGCCCCCTGGAAATCAGTGGCTTACCCTGGAAGCAACTGGGGCAGATTGCTGCTGGAATTTCCGTTTTACTGGTTCTGATTCTTGGCGGAATAATGATTTGGAATCGAGCATTGAGTCAGCAAGTTTCCCGGCGAACGGAAGAATTAAGAATGCAACAACAGCAACTGATTCAGGCAGATAAGATGACTTCCCTGGGTGTTCTGGTTTCTGGAGTCGCTCACGAAATCAACAACCCCAGCAGCCTGTTGCTGTTGAATCTGCCATTGCTTAAAGATGCCTGCAAGGATGCTGAGGAAATTCTCGATGCTCATTATCAAAAGCAGGGTGAGTTTTTTATTGGAGGGTTGAAGTATTCCCGGATGAGAGAAGAAATTCCGGCCATGTTGGATGACATGCTGGACGGCAGTAACCGAATTAAGAGAATTGTCGATGATTTACGGGATTTTGCCCGCCAGGGGCCAGCTGATCTCAGTGAATCGGTGAATCTTAATGAGGTGGTAAAAGCTTCCATTCGTCTGGTAGACAATAGCATCCGTAAGGCTACCGAACAGTTCGACGTACAGTTTGCCGAACAGCTACCCAGGGTCAGAGGAAATGCCCAGCGAATTGAACAGGTGGTTATTAATCTTATTGTTAATGCCTGCCAGTCGCTACAAAACAGAGATCAGGGGGTTCGGGTAAGGACGTTTTACCGATCCGCTAACAATGCAGTCATTCTGGAAGTGATGGACGAAGGTTGCGGAATAGAACCACAGCATCTGTCTCGATTACAGGACCCGTTTTTTACCACAAAGAGAGAATCAGGCGGCACCGGCTTAGGGTTATCTGTTTCTGCTTCGATTATTCAAGAGCATGGAGGCACACTGGAATTTGACTCCCGGCTGGGAGAGGGAACGCGTGTTACCCTGAGCCTGCCTGCCGATGTCGGTGTTAACCCCCATGAAGAATCGCTAAATTTATGAAGTGTTACTACTCGAAAAAAGTCCTCTTCAGCTTAAGTCAGATAATGGCCTGCTTATGAAGAACAATGGTTACCCTGATTTCGGAGTACTGTTAGTCGATGATGAGACTTCATTTTTAAGAAGTCTCAGTATGCTGCTTGAGCGCAAAGCCGGCATTGATCACCTTTATCGCTGCCAGGACAGTCGGGAGGTTATGGGTCTTCTTGGCGAGGAAAATATTGGTTTGGTTCTGCTGGATCTGACGATGCCATATTTGTCCGGAGAAGATCTTCTAAAGCAGATCGTTGAAGAGTACCCGGAAATAGGAGTGATTATAATCAGTGGTCTCAATCAACTGGAGACTGCTGTTGATTGCCTGCGTCTCGGGGCCTTTGACTATTTTGTCAAGACAACCGAAGAGGGGCGTTTGGTTGAAGGTATCAGACGTGCTGTTCGAATGCAGGAAATGCGGCAGGAAAATCAAGAACTAAAACGTAGATTTCTCAATGACCGGGTCGAACAACCTGAGGTATTTGCAAACATAATCACTACCGACAAAGGTATGCGGTCCGTTTTTCAGTACCTGGAATCGATAGCATCAAGCTCTCAACCTGTACTGATTAGTGGTGAAAGTGGTGTCGGTAAGGAGTTGATCGCAAAAGCGGTACATGAACTCAGCATGACCCGTAGCTCGGGGGATGGAGGGCCTCTGGTCAGTGTAAATGTGGCCGGGCTCGATGATGAGCATTTTTCTGATACGCTGTTTGGTCATCATCAGGGGGCTTTCACGGGTGCAAGCCGATCCCGAGCCGGGATGGTGGAGCAGGCCACAGGCGGTACCCTGTTTCTTGATGAAATAGGGGACCTGAGCCAAGCATCTCAGGTAAAGCTATTGAGATTGCTGCAAGAGGGTGAGTATTACCCGTTAGGCAGTGACCGCCCGAAAAGAATGTATGCTCGAATAGTCGTCGCTACCCACCAGAACCTTGCTGAGAAACAAAAAAGAGGTGAGTTTAGGAAAGACCTTTTTTATCGACTCAATATTCATCAGGCCGAAATCCCACCGCTACGTCAACGCAAGGGAGATATTCCGCTACTGCTTGATTTTTTCCTGCAAGAGGCTGCCGATGAGCTGAATAAAAGTAAACCTACGGTTCCGAAAGAGCTGCCCGTTTTGCTTATGAATTATCCGTTTCCCGGTAATGTTCGTGAGCTGCGGGCACTGGCTTATGACGCTATGAGTCGGCATCGGTCACGGATGTTATCAATGGATGTGTTCCGACGAGCATTGCAGACTGTTGATACAGAAGTGGAAGCAGGCTTCTCTCAGCCAGGTGTGTTTAATCCGGATTTACCATTGCCGAGTTTACAAGAGGCGTCAGAACTATTGGTTGATGAGGCAATGAGTCGGGCTCAGGGAAACCAGTCCTTAGCGGCCCGCCTGTTGGGAATTTCCCAACCAGCTTTAAGCAAACGGTTGAAAAAAAAGAAAATCTGAATATTGAAGCTATGCTGAGTAATAGGATATTACGAGCCGACTGTGGACTTTTAATCGTTCGGTTTTATAGGATATATACGAATGATTATTGAACCTGATTTTGCAACAAGAATTAGCCATTTGGATATCGATGGAATAGATTGTAGTACCGATAGTATTTATCTGTTGGATGAGTTTTTGAATATTGCCGGTTATAACCAGTATTATCTGCAGTTTGCAACTGAAAATGGGGCAAAGCATATAGAAGAACGCTATGGGTTGGGAAAGAGTGTCCTCTCGGCCATATCTGGTGATTTAAAAATCTACTATCGAAATTCTTATACTAACGCATTAAGAAATAATTCAGTTTTCGTTCAGGACTATCAATGCTCGTCTTGCGATAAATTTCGGTTATTTCATCAAACTGCTTACCCGATACATGGAAGAGTTGGGCTGGTGCTGACGAATCATTGTGTGATCGAAAGGGACGTTAAAGACAGCTCTGTGCGGCTGGGACAGGAGCATTACAATTTACATGGTTTTGTTGTTCAGTGCAGTAACTGCAGGAAGATTCAAAACCATTCAAAGCTGAATAAATGGGACTGGATTCCCGAAGCTTTAGAGCAACAACTCCCTAATACCTCACATTCATTATGCCTGCATTGCCTGGATCATTATTATCCTGATCTGGACTGATTTAAAGCAGCTGTCGCTGCCACAATAGAAAAATTTGCGTCACATTGTTCATAACTAGACATAAAACGTCCTTATTGATTTTCCTAAAAAGCTTCTTCAATAGTCATGTTATTAATTGGAGAGATATCCGCTTCGATCTTACTGATCTCAGATCTATTCAAAACCTTTAAGTTTGCTTCTAAACCTGGAATCACCAGCATTATGGAACGCCAACTAAATGGTAGGTAATCCAGACTAGCGATAACGATTTTATCTTCTTTTTTCAACTGGTTAAACCACTGACGAAGATCTTCTGATCCAGTCGTTATTTCAGGAATAAGCCATATTTCACTATCGTATACGAGTAAATAGCAAGTAGAATCATTTCCTTGAATGTCGCTTCCAACCAGCAAACAGTAAAATTTTTGAAGTTCACTGATTGAGTGACTACTCTTTAATTTGTTTTTAATAAACAGAGAAATTTCATTCTCTTTAATGCTAATTCTTCCTTTCGACATTCAATATCCCTTCCATTTTTGTCTGGGCTTATGTTGTTTATTTACTTACTTAATCCAGCTCGATCAGCTGCAACATACTGATTTATTTTTTTTGAAGTATCTCATATTTATTGCCTGGATCATTATTATCCTGCTCTGGACTGATTTAACTATACCTGATCGATCGAAAGGAATTCGATACCTGGCCAAAACCTCTATAACTATTTGACTAGCTATAACCAACCTATCGTTGCTATAAGTTGATGATATATAACAACTATATCATTTTTTGTCTTAGTGGTTATTCCTCTGGTTATAACACTTCCAATCGTTAAGTTTTCCAGAAAAATATCAAAAAAATCTTTAATAACAATCAAGTAGCCTTTTTTTTACAAGCTGGCACCACTATTGCTCTGTTCTGATTACTTATCCTGTGGAAGTCATTGAGGGTAAAGCTAAAGAACCTGCGAACAGATCCCCTAACAGCTAACTGTTAGATAAATAACCAATACATAAATTAAAAGAGCATAGAGGTTTTATAGATGAGCGATAGCTCTCCGGTTTCAGCAGAGTCCAAATTTAGGCGGGAAAAAGACCTGTTAGGCACTGCCTGGGTTCCTTCAGGTGCCTATTACGGGATTCAGACGCAAAGGGCATGTGAAAACTTTGATCTGAGTGGCGTCAGTCTCAACCACTTTCCCCAGCTTGTGCGTGCGTTGGCGATGGTAAAACTGGCTTGCGCCAGGGCGAATAGACAGCTAGGGCATTTGGAAGAGTCAAAGGAAAAGGCTATTGAAGCCGCAGTTTCTTTAATTCTGGATGGTAAATTCCACCACCAGTTTGTCGTGGACATGATCCAGGGAGGGGCTGGCACCTCCACGAATATGAATGCCAATGAAGTTATTGCGAACCTGGCCCTTGAACAGTTTGGGCGCGCAAAAGGTGATTATAGCTATCTGCATCCCAACAATGACGTCAACATGTCTCAGTCGACGAATGATGCTTATCCAACGGCCGTTCGGCTATCAATACTGTTAAAACATGGAGATCTGGTACAGGCCCTGTCTTCCCTGCAAGCTGCATTTGAAAGCAAAGGACTGGAATTTGCCTCGATTTTAAAAATGGGGCGAACCCAGCTCCAGGACGCTGTACCGATGACGTTGGGACAGGAGTTTCAGTCGTTTGCTACAACGCTGGGTGAAGATATTGAAAGGGTTGCCGGGTTAGCTGAACTATTGAAAGAAATTAACCTGGGAGGCACCGCAATAGGCACCGGAATCAATACCGAGCCCGAATATGCCGCTCTGGCTGTAGACGAGTTATCCAACATCAGTGGCTTTGAGTTTAAGCAGGCAACCGATCTGGTTGAAGCCAGCTCTGATATGGGCGCATTTGTCCTGTTTTCCAGCATGCTCAAGCGGTTGGCAATCAAACTATCGAAAATCTCTAATGATTTGCGCTTGTTGAGCATGGGACCCCGGTGTGGGCTTGGGGAGATTAACCTGCCAGCGCAACAACCGGGGAGTTCCATTATGCCAGGAAAAGTTAACCCGGTTATTCCTGAAGCGGTAAATCAGGTGGCTTATCAGGTCGTGGGTAATGATATGGCGGTGACCATGGCCGCAGAGGCGGGACAATTGCAGTTGAATGCGATGGAACCACTGATTGCTTACAACGTGCTGGAGTCCATCCGTATGCTGACTCAGGCAATGACGATGCTTGAGAATCGTTGTATCAGGGGGATTACTGCCAATGTCGAGCGTTGTCAGGATCTGGTTGATAACAGTATTGGAATTGTGACCGCCCTTGTGCCCTATATCGGCTATGAAAACGCGACACGAATCGCCAAGAGCGCCTTGGAAAGTGGTCAGAGTGTACTCGGGCTTATTCGGCAAGAGCAGCTTCTTGACGAGCAGACACTGGCTCAGTTGATGAGACCCGAAACCATGATCCGCCCCCGCAATCGTCATCTTTAACCAAGATTAACAGGAAGGATCCCCTTTCCTGAAAAACAACTTACTACTTCCCATTACAATCATAAAAGGAAAAAGTCATGCAACAGACTCTTGACCAAACCATGCCTGAAACAGGCCGCCCCGGACTTTGGAGAGGGCTTGCCCTTTGGAAAAAAATACTTATAGGAATGGTGTTGGGCGCTATTGTCGGTACCCTTATGGGGCCAGATGCAGAGATGCTGAAACCCATAGGTACCCTGTTTATAAACGCAATAAAGATGCTTATTGTGCCGTTGGTTTTTTGCTCTTTGATCGTGGGGGTTACCTCCATGGAAGATACCCGGAAAATGGGTCGAGTCGGGCTGAAGTCCGTAGCCTTCTATCTCGGGACTACAGCGGTAGCTATCACTATCGGACTAAGTCTTGCGACTTTGCTGGCACCTGGCGTCGGTTTGAACATGGAGCTGACAGAAGCAGCTGCTGCCGGTAAAGAAGCACCGACGCTGGTCCAGACTCTGCTGAATATGATCCCAAAGAACCCCGTTGGAGCTTTGGCAGCAGGGAACATTTTACAGATAATCGTTTTTGCATTGGGTCTCGGTTTGGCTCTTAACTTCTGTGGAGAGAAAGGAAAGCCCGCTGTACGTGTTTTCGAGAGCTTGGCTGAGGCTATGTACAAGTTAACTGAAATGGTGATGTATCTGGCGCCATTTGGTGTATTTGGTCTAATGGCCTGGGTTTCAGGAAAATATGGACTGGATATCCTGTTACCCCTGATTAAAGTGATCAGTGTCGTCTATATCGGCTGTCTGATACATGTGCTGGTTTTCTACACCGGTTTGATCAGCGTATTAGGTCGATTGAACCCACTGCGTTATCTGAAAGGGTTGATTAATCCGGCTGCAGTGGCATTTACCACTACGAGCAGCTCAGGAACACTACCTGCGACGATTAAGAGCGCTCGGGAAGAGTTGGGTGTGTCAAAGGGAATTTCCAGCTTTGTTTTACCCCTGGGGGCGACCATCAACATGGACGGTACCGCTCTCTATCAAGGAGTAACGGCACTCTTTATTGCCCAGGCTTTTGGGGTCGACTTGGAGTTTGCTGATTATGTAACCATTATTCTGACTGCCACATTGGCGTCAATCGGAACAGCGGGCGTACCGGGAGCGGGTTTGATCATGCTGTCTTTGGTGCTTACCACCGTTGGTTTACCTTTAGAAGGTCTCGCTATTATTGCGGGCATTGATCGTATTTTAGATATGGCCCGCACAACGGTAAACGTATGTGGGGATATGATGGTGACGCTGCTGGTTGCCAAAAGTGAAGAAGAGCTGGACGAAAACACATTCAACAAAGTGGCGGCTGATAACGAAGCTAAAGCTAAGTCAAGCACTGTCTAGTTCCATGTGCTCACTGGCTTTTGCAGCCCCGTACTAAACTTAACCCCTGGATTTCAGACTCAAGCCTATTCGTTGTGCTTTAACCCCGCATCTGTTCAACGGCATTTGCGGGGTTTTTTTTGAGTAAGACTTTCCTTATCTATACTGTTGTCTGCATTCTCAATTGGCGTATGTCGGTGTCCTTTCATTGGTTGCACTTTTTTCTGTTGTTATTAGGTTATTTCTTTTAGTTCTAATAAAATGCCATCTTCTATGTGGAATAAGCAGTCCTGAATCAGCCAGGCAATAACCGAAATCAATGTCACTTGATCTTAATCATATTATGCTAAATTAGCGTGCTGATTGCTGAAGCGAGTCATCTACGATGAGGGCTGATACCGCCTTTCAGTCTTATGTTGGTTGTAGTCAGTTTTTTTCAGTTGGTTGTATTGTTGGATGCAGATATAAAGACCGGCAATCGTAAAAAAATGGTTACGGTTGCTACTGTTCTATTAAGGAGTAAGAGTAGATGAATAACTTGGTAAGTCAGCTCAAAGTACGAAGCAAACTGATGCTAGTGGTAGCCGTTGCTCTCGTGGGTATTATGAGTAGCCAAGCATTGTCGCTAACGGAGCTATGGAAGGATCTGAATAAGTCTAAGGCTCAGCAACTTCAGTATTATGTAGATATCGCTTATTCGGTATTAGAGCGCGAAGCGGGTCTGGTTTCTGAAGGGAAGATCTCAGAAGATCAGGCCCGGAACGAAGCTATTGCCGCCTTAAGAGCCCTGCGTTATGCCGGTCTGGAGTATTTTTTTGTGCTGGACCAGCAGCATACGATGATTATGCATCCTTTTAAACCAGAACTGGAAGGTACCAGTGTTAAAGCTGTTAAAGATCCTAACGGGAAGCCGCTCTTTGCTGAGATGGTAAAAGTCAGTCAGTCCAGTGGTGATGGTTATGTTGACTATTTTTGGGACCGCCCGGGAGAGACCGAACTGATTGGCAAGCTTACTTATGTTAAATCGTTTCCCCAATGGGGATGGGTCGTTGGTACAGGTGTCTATACGGACGATATAGATAAAGCCTTCTGGGATGAGGTTTGGGTTATCGCCAGAAATACCACCGGGATTATTGTGCTGATGCTGGTAATGGTTGTTCTTATCAGCCGTGCCATTGTGCTTCCGGTCGTATCGTTACGGGACCAGATGGTTCAGGTTACCAAAACACGGGACTTAACCAACAGATCGAATTTGTCAGGCTCTGATGAAATTGCAGAGATGGGTAAAGCTTTTGACGGCATGCTGGACAGTTTTAATGAAGTGCTTCATGAGATATCTGCTGCAACCTCGCAGGTTGCAAGTGCATCCACTGAACTGTCGGTAACAACTAATCAAACACAGGCCGGGATGGAGTCTCAGAAGGATGAAACCCGTCTGGTTGCCACTGCCATGACCGAAATGTCGGCGACGGTGCATGATGTTGCCGAGAATATTTCTGACGCTGCGACAGCGTCTCATAATGCATCATTAGCCGCAGATAATGGTAAGAATATAGTTCACCAGGCTATGAGTTCCGTAACAGATCTTTCCAACAAATTGCTGCATGCGGAGTCCTTGACTCATACCCTCGAAACTCAGAGTGGCAATATTTCAGCCATTATTGAAGTGATTACCGGTATTGCAGAACAAACCAATTTGCTGGCGCTCAATGCGGCAATCGAAGCAGCAAGAGCAGGGGAGCAGGGACGTGGTTTTGCCGTAGTCGCAGATGAGGTGAGAAATCTCTCCACTCGAACGCATGAATCTACCCGTGAGATTAATGATCTGATTCAAAATCTTCAGTCTGGATCTCAAGCAGCCGCAACAGCAATGATGGAGAGTAAAGCGGCTGCTGAACTGGTGGTTGATCAAGCCAAACGGGCGCAAAGCTCTTTGGATGAAATTACAGAGTCAGTGTCTCGTATCGATGTTATGACCGCGCAGGTTGCAAGTGCTTCTGAAGAACAGTCTGCGGTTGCTGAAGAAATCAATATGAACATTGTAAACATCAGTAAAATATCAGAACAGAGTGCTGTTGGTGCTGAACAGATCGCTAGGTCCAGTGAAGAGCTGGCGCAGCTTTCTGATCATTTGAAGCAAATGTCTGAACGTTTTACAGTTTCTGCTTAGCATCCTTTATATTCTGGGTGCTTTATACAAGCCCTCTATAGGAACTGATTGTTATAATCAGTTCCTATCCTCTCCGATTGATCATATGAAGTACCTATAAATAGGTACACAAGTAGTATTTGCTATCCCCTGACTGATTCCTAGAATAAAGTAGCCAAGTCATCTACAAACGAGTCCCTGGCACCAGCCTGGATAAAATTTAGTGGACTGATTCGCAGACCTTCTATGAGTGTTGTTCGTACACATAGGCGATGGCATTGATTAGCCTGGACAGAAGGAGCTTAACTTGCTCGCAATTAATTCAATCAATCCTGATCCTGTGATTACCGCCGTATCTCATGATAAAGATCCAGCTCGGGCTGCGAAAGTGCTGTTTACCGCTCTGAATCAGGATCGCCTGAGCATAGTACTTTTTTTCTGCTCTACGGATTATGATCTGGAAGCCTTATCTACTGAACTGGGGCGTTATTTTGGTGATACGCCGGTGGTGGGTTGTACGACTGCGGGGGAAATCACTCCTCTTGGATACAGTTCTGGAAGTATTACCGGGATAGGCTTTTGTGCTGATTATTTCTCAATACAGAGTGCCCTGGTAAAAAACCTTACCTGCTTTACCTTTGCCGATGCGCAGCGGTTGGTCCATAAGTTGATAGATGACGTAAACCGGCAACAGGTAGCACCCATTAAGGGGCATACTTTTGTATTGTCACTTCTGGATGGGCTGTCTATTCGTGAGGAGCAGCTTTTAAGTGTCCTCAAAGCCAATCTCGGCAGTATTCCTTTGCTTGGTGGTAGTGCTGGTGATGACTTGCACCTGAAAGATACCCATGTCTATTACGATGGCCATTTTCATTCTGACGCTGCCATTCTGATTATGGTTAACACTCGCTGTGATTTTGAAGTTTTCAGTATCCATCATTTGGTTGATACTCCAGAAAAGCTGGTTATCACTGAAGCAGACAATAAAAACCGCCGTGTAGTTGAGTTTAATGCAGTCCCTGCTGCTCAGGAATATGCTGAAACGCTGGGGCTGAACATCGAAGAGCTAAATTCTCTGGTATTTGCATTAAATCCATTGAGTGTGCGCATTGGAGAGCGCTATTACCCAAGGGCGATTCAAAAAGTAAATGAAGATCTCAGTCTCTCATTCTATTGCGCGGTGGAGACCGGGGTCGTTTTGACACGGTCCAAGCCCCAGGGGTTGATGGAAGAATTGGAAAGTCTTTTTTTACAGCTACGCAGCCGGCTTGGAGATCCGAAGCTGATTATTGGGTACGACTGTATTTTCAGACGTTTGGAAATTGAGCATCATGGCTTGGTTAATGAACTGTCCAGCATTCTCAGTCAGAACCGGGTGATCGGATTTAATACTTACGGTGAACAGTTTGATGGAATGCATCTTAATCAGACATTTACCGGGGTTGCTTTGGGGGGAGTAAGGTTTGAATGAGGCTGAATTTGCCAAAGAGCAGATTTTTCTGAACGCTGATACTGATGTTGGGCGAGAGCAGCTCATTGCCCAACTGGTATCCTTACGGGAAGAGAATCGTCGCCTTAAAAGTATTAATAAGGCTCTGGTTGAACGTGTTGAGTCAGGTCCCAGTAACCACATAGGTGCTTACGACAGCTTCGAGTACTCTGTGTCATTGGCAGAGCAGGTACGTGAGAGGACAGAAGCGCTTAATGCTGCTCTGGCCGAGATAAAGCAGAGTAATCAGGCGCTGAAGCGTGCCACGAATGAAGCTGAAACAGCTCATCAGTATTTAATGGATGCCATTGAAAGCGTTTCTGACGCTTTCGTTCTTTATGACCGTGATCGGCGTTTGCTGATCTATAACTCAAAGTTTGAAAACTTCTGGAAAGGGTCTGATTTTACTATACGACCCGGCATGCATCAGCAGCAGATTCTTGATTACTCACGTGAGTCCGGTTTGATTGAAGGCTATTACGAATGTCTTAATGGGACGGAGAGTTGGGAAAAATATTCACTTCTGGGAGATGGTCGTGTTTTTCGACTACGGAGTGCTGGTTGGGTCCAGATGAGTGAGCACCAGACTAATGATGGTGGATTAGTGGTGCTCTACAAAGATATTACGGCTTTGATTGAAAATGAACGAGCGTTGCGCGAAGAGGCATTGGCCAAGAAGTCCAGAGTTTTGCTAAGTACACTGGACAACTTGTCTCAGGGGGTGGTTTTAGTCAATCAAAATAACCAGCTGCAAATTTGGAATCAGCGCTTTGCAGAGTTGATCAATATTGATACCGGGGCTCTTAGAATAGGCCTGGATTACACTGAGCTAATGGCACAGTCAGAAGTTGTTGATTTGAATCCAGGCAGTCGAGATCCTTTAGGATTGCCCTGCCATGACCAGGAACAGCAGCTTTCCAGTGGACAGGTGATTGAGGTAAAAACCCATAGCATCGCGACTGGAGAGTTCGTCAATACCTATACGGATATTACTGAACGCAGCCTTTCTGCTCAGGCGTTGGCCGCCAGTGAGCATCGCATTCGTCTAATTACCGATGCGGTACCGGCACTGATTGCCTATGTAAACAAGAGTCGCGTTTACGAGTTTACCAATCGAGCTTACGAAAGCTGGTATGGCTGGGATCGACATGCCATTGTCGGAAGCCATCTGGAAGAAGTGCTTTCGACAGAACAGTTAGCGGTTCTCGCTCCTTATATAAACCGGGCTCTGAAGGGGGAAGCAGTAAAGTTTGAAATTGCAGATCCTACAGCAGGTGGAGTTGAGCGATTTGTAGTGAAATCCTACGTTCCTCATTTTGATGCCGGAGGGGAAGTACAGGGATTTTATGTGCTGGTGCAAGACATTACCGAACAGCGCCTTATTTCCGAGGAATTGAAGAGTGCTTATCAGCACCTGGAATTAAGAGTTGAAGAGAGGACGGCGGAGCTACAGGCTGTTAATAAGCAGCTGAAAGCGCTCAATCGACAGTTGCTTCAGGCTAAAAAAGAAGCTGAACAGGCGAACTACAGTAAAACAAAATTTCTTGCCGCAGCCAGTCATGATTTATTACAGCCGATGAATGCTGCGAGGTTGTTCTCAGCATCCTTACTTGAGCAACCCCTTAAGGACAAACCCAGAAAATTAGTGGATGCGTTGAGCTTTTCACTGGAGGATATGGAGTCTTTATTGGTATCTCTGGTTGATATATCAAAACTGGATGCTGGGGTGGTAAAACCTGACTTGCTTGCATTCCAGGCTCAGGATCTGCTTTCCAATCTGGCGAATGAATATGCCACGCTGGCTAATGATTACGATATTGAGTTTGATTTTGTTCCGTCCAGTGCAGTCATTCACACTGACTCTCAGCTTTTGGCGCGAATACTGAGAAACTTTTTGAGCAATGCTTTTCGCTATACCAGTCAAGGAAAGGTATTACTCGGCTGTCGTCGCAGGCAGGGATTTCTGTCTATTCAGGTGTGGGATACGGGGATTGGCATCGATCAGAGCAAATTGGGGGCAATATTCGAAGAGTTTAATCGATTACCTCAAGATGAGATTCAAAAGCTCAAACCCAATCGAGTCAAACAGTCAAATGGGTACTCACCGTCAGGGCGCCCACAAATAGATAAGTCACAGCGGGATAAAGGGCTCGGCTTGGGACTGGCCATTGTTGATAAAATGGCCGGGGTGCTCAAACACCAGATTATGGTTCGATCTGAACCGGGGAAAGGATCCTGTTTCTCTGTCGAGGTACCTTATGGAAGGGTTAGTCCGATTGCAAGCAGCCCAGGTAATCCTCCTGGAACAGTCCAGCCTGGGGCGGAGGAATTATATGGCTGTCGTGTTTTGGTACTCGACAATGATCCTTCTATTTGTGAAGCCATGGCAACCTTGATGGCAGGCTGGGGCTGCCAAGTGACAACCGCACTGAACGTGGATGAAATAGTTTGCGGCAATTTGGCTGCAACAGCCGACTTGATTATAGCTGATTACCATTTGGATAATGGCCAAAATGGGATTGACGCCGTTGCTTATCTTGAGAGAGAGCTTTTACTGAGCGTTCCGGTTCTGATGATTACCGCCAACTACAGCAATGAGCTGAAACAGCAGGTCCGGGCGCGTGGTTATCGGTTACTTAATAAGCCCGTACGTCCGGCAAAACTGAAAGCGGTTGTTCATCATTTATTGAGTCCAAAATCTTCTGCTGACAGGTAGAAATTCAAGAGGTAGTTTTCAGCGGGCACTTTGTTGCTGTCTGTTCTATCGCTTTATCAGCTCGTCAAAATTAACGCTGCCTGTACAGAGGACGGCCTGTATACGGTTGTGTACATTAAGCTTACGAAGCACTGCGGAGACGTGAGCTTTTACTGTTGTCTCTGCGATATTCAGGTGATAGGCGATTTGTTTATTGGACTCTCCCTGATTCATCCTTTCCAGAACCAGCAGTTGTTTACGAGTCAGGGAACGGAGCTGTTCTGTAGAGACCATCTCTTCCGTTTCAGGGGTGGAACTGATAATAGGAGCGGCAACATCAGTACGTATGACGTCAGAAGGCAGGTATACCTGACCTTCGATAACCTGCTCCAAAGCGTCAGACATTTCTGCCCGTGGAAGGGATTTGATAATAAATCCAACGGCTCCATAAGTCATTGCCTGTAGAATAGTACTCTTGTCCTCTTCTGCTGAAACAATAACCACGGGTATAGTCGGGGACTGATTGCGAAGTTGCAATAGTCCGTTAAGACCGTCCATGCCTGGCATTTTGAGGTCCAGCAAAACCATATCCAGCTCGTCATGCTGCTCAGCGATGGACAAGCAGGATAGCAGATCCTGAGCTTCAAAAAGCTCTGCCTGAGGAAAGCGATTACGAATGACATCAGCGATGGCTTCACGAAAAAGAGGGTGGTCGTCGGCAATTAGCAGTTTGTACACAGGGCTCCTCCAAAGAGTGTTTGTATCCCGGGTAGCCTTTTTGATGTTGCTTAAGAAAGGCAGGCAAACCCCACCGTGGATGCACCATGGTAACCTCTTGTCCTTGTTGTTCAAGGACTTTTTTGTGTCGACATTGATCTTCCACAGGTTCGGTGAAGCGCTGTTGCTGCCTGGATGCCAATCCCGGTTAGTATCAGATCATGATTCATTTCCATTATGAGGAGCAACTGACCGCCAGTTTGCTGGCCCAGTCCGGCGCTGGTTCCGCATAGCTTTCCAGCTTAGAGTGCTCTATAAGGAGCACTTGATTGAAGAGCACTTGGTTAATCGGTTTTTGGTTAAAGTATTATTGGGGCGGGTTTTATGAGGAACGAATCTGGGGAGGAGATGTTGAGCTATCAACGTTCCAGGTACCTGCAATATGTTTAGTGGCCCACTCCGACATTGCTTTTAATACAGTACCCAGATCATGGCCTTTATCAGTCAGACGGTAAGCGTACCTTGGTGGTCTACGCATATATTGTTCCTTAAATATGATTCCTGTCTGCTCAAGGCGTTTTAACCTGTCTGCGAGGATATTCGTCGGAATGCGTTCTGGTGATTTCTGGAAGTCTCCAAAGGTAGATTTACCAAAAAACAAATCGCGAATGATAAGCAAGGTCCATTTGTCGCCAAGAGTATCCAGTGTGCAAGCCACCGGGCAGGGGGATCGCTTATGATCTGACTCTTTCGTTGGCTGTGCAGTTGCTGTTTGGATCTTTGAACTCATGGCCTAAGCGTAACACTAAATAGCTTCTCAAAATAGATACTTTTATTATGCAAGTTACCGGTGTACTATGGTGTCACTTTTAAAATTAAAGTTACTAATTTGTATGTTTCTGACTCACCTGTACAACACCGGAATTCAGGTCCCGGCACAGTCAGGCTGGCTTAGATAACTAATTGGCTATACAAAAAACAGAGGAATCAATATGAAAATATACGGAGTCCCCCTGTCACCTTTTTCGCGAAAAGTGCTAATCGCCTTGAAGCTTAAAAATCTGGATTATGAACTGGTTCCGACCATGCCCGGAACCCAGACGCCGGAGTTTCTGACTATAAGTCCGTTAGGAAAAGTACCGGCATTGGTTGATGGTGATTTAACAATTTCTGATTCTTCAGTCATTTGTCAGTATCTTGAAGAAAAGGCGCCTCAATATCCGCTACTACCGGAAACCATTGGAGACAGAGCGAAGTGCCGTTGGCTGGAGGAGTATGCTGATAGCGTTGTTGCTGCGTCTTGTAGTCGATTATTCTGGGAAGTGGCAGTAAAGCCGATGCTTAAAAATGAACAGCCAGATAGGGAGCTTGTCAGTGTGATTAAAGAGCAACGTTTTCCTGAAATGGCATCCTATCTGGAGACTCAGGTTCCAGAGAGTGGTTTTCTGTTTGGCCAGTTCGGACTGGCTGATATCAGCATAGCAACGCACTTCATCAATGCCAGTTACGTGGATCAGGAAGTTGATGCGGATAAATGGCCTAAACTGGCTGCTTACTTGGAGCACTGTTGGAGTCATCAGGTAATTAAGGAAATGATGGAGGCTGACAAAGCCTATCTAAGGAACCTGTGAACAGAGAACCCAATGGACTTATTCATAGGTTCCCTGAAGTCTGCTCAAGGAAATTAAAAATCAATCGGCTGAGTTGGAGCGTTGGCTTCAACTCAGAGGCTTCTACATCCCTTCTACTGGTCCCTTGTTACGGTAAATTTCGGACGATTTTATATAATATACATGCTAAACTATAGCTTATGTTTGCTATATAGAATTTGTCTTCAGGAAGGGATTAATGGCAATCAATATTATTAAATGGAAAACAGTAATGAGACTTTTTTATCTTGTACTGTGTTTATTTATTTTATTCTTTTCATTTAATAGAATTGTGTCAGCTGAAATAAAGATTGCTGTTATCGGAAAAACAAAAAATGATAGTTTTTACCAGCAGTCCTTTAAAGGCTGTCAGCAGTTTTCAGGTAGCCATAAAGACGTAACCTGTTTCTATGATGGACCTGCAGATTATCAAGATATTAGAGGTCAGGCAGATGTTATCAGATCGGTTGTTGAGGACGGAGTAGATGGGATTCTGGTCTCTACCACTGACTCGGCATACTTGGTTAACCGCATATTAAAGCGGGTGAAAAGTCAGGGCATCCCCGTTATAACGTTCGATTCTGATTTATTGCCGGAGCATAGTGAATATCGTCTTGCGTATGTAGGTACTGATAATTTTGACTATGGTATGGCCTTGGGTAACTATGCAAAGAAATTTAAAACTGCGGGTTATACCGAAATATGTATTCAGTCAGGGCATAAGAGTACGCCTAATTTAAATGAACGTATTAGAGGTGTGCGTTTCGCCTTATCTGGAAATGATGGAAATCGAAGGCTAAATGGCGAAAATGGCTGGATCGAGAATATACGCTGTCCTCTGTATACCATGGGGAAGAGGAAGTCTGCTCTTTTTCAGTTGGGTATCATATTAGAACAAAAAAGAACATCAGTGTTTATTGCCGTGGCTGGGTTTGCCCAATTCTCTCCTGAATATATTCCTAAAATATTACCCCATAAGAAGAAAATAATTTCGCAACAAGTCGTTATTGTTTCAGCCGATACTGAAGATATTCAACTTCAAGCTTTGAAACAAAATCTTTCTACCGTCAATATTGGCCAGCGACCCTTTGAGATGGGACGCATAGGTACGGAGCTTCTTTACGACTACATAAAAAATAACACCGTACCTGAACGAGAGTTCTACTATCTGGACTTCCACTACTGTACACCTGAAAGTGTTTCTAGCTGTATAGTCAGGTGAAAACTAGATACCCAGTGCCAGTCTTCCTCCTAGCCCCAGCAGGCAAAGACCAATCCCTCTCTCAATCCATAGACTCCAGCGCTTGAAAGTTTTTTTGACGCGATTATTTGTTAACAGCAGCGCTACAAGGGCAAACCACTAAGAGTGGAAAGCGATAAACAAGCCAGGATCTACTCTTCGCTAAGGTTCAAGCGATTAAGTAGTCGGTAAAAGTTGCTTCGATTAATGCCCAATTCCCGGGCAGCGGCGGCTTGATTATTGTCGTGTTGCTGTAGAGTCTGACGAATTAGCCGACTTTGAAACTGATCAATTGCTGCCTTCAGCCTGATTGGTTTAGTGGTTCGGGATAATGCAGATTGAATTTCTATTTCGGCTGTTGATAAGGGTTTAGGGTCCTGATCGCTTTCGATATTCAGATGAACCGATTTAATTGTAATGGTTCGTGCGTTTCGATCTTGACTGGCAATGGCTTTTAGAGCCGCACGACTGAGCAAGTGCTCCAGTTCTCGGACATTGCCTGGCCAGTTATAACTCAGCAGCGATTGTCTGGCATCATCAGCCAGCCTTAGCCCCTGTACGCCGAGTCGACGCTGGTTTGATTCCAGTAAATAACCAGCCAGAAGGATGACATCCCTGCCTCTTTCTCTAAGTGGGGGAACCTGAATCGGGTAGACGCTGAGACGATGATAAAGATCTGCACGAAACCGGTGTTGCAACACTTCTTTGTGCAGATCTCGGTTGGTGGCTGCAACGATACGTACGTCGACCTGTATATGACGATCACTTCCAACTCGCTGGATTTCGCCATTTTGTAAAGCACGAAGCATTTTTGCCTGGATTGCCAGGGACAGTTCTCCCACTTCATCGAGAAACAGTGTTCCACCATCAGCAATTTCAAACTTGCCTGCCCGGTCTGCAATGGCGCCGGAAAATGCGCCCTTGACGTGGCCAAAGAGTTCGCTTTCAGCAATATTGTCTGGCAAGGCTGCGCAGTTTATATAAACCATTGGCTGTTTTGCACGGGAAGATTGTCGATGCACTGAGCGTGCTACCAGCTCTTTGCCTACCCCCGTTTCTCCCAGGACCAGCACCGTTAAGTGGGATTGAGCAGCAATTGAAAGCTCTTCTTTCAGACGTTTCATTGATGCGCTTCTACCAATAATTTCCCTTGAACTTCCTTCGCTGATGAGTGTTTGGGCAACCAGTTGCTGGTGTTTAGCCTTGGCTGCAAGCTCGTCCATTCGATGGGCAGCCTTAACAGTGGCTTCTGTCAGGCTGATAAAAGTCCTTAATTCAATCGGGTCCATCTCATCAAAAGTGCCCGGTTGCATCGCGTCCAGAGTCAGTACTCCCCAAGGGGTATCGTCCATGTAAAGAGAGAAGCCCATACAGTCATGTACATGGAGCAGGTGGTCTTCTGTTTCGACAAGTCCGTCATACGGGTCCGGTAGATCAGAGTCTGCTGCAAACCGGACAGGCTGCCTGGAATGGAGCAAACGAGCCAGTCGGGGGTGCTCTTCTACAGCGAAGCGGCGCCCCATTGTGTCTTGGCTCAGTCCGTCAATAGCCAGCGGTGAAAGAGTATTGTTTTCCAGTTTAAGTAATGCGGCCGCATCACAGGGAAAGATTTTCAGCATTGCATCCAGAAGTCTCCGATATCTTTTATCAGCAGGCAGGTCACGGGAGAGGTCCTCAACGATGGAGGTTAATGTATCAAAGAATGTTGTCATAATGACCTCAAAGATATCTTTATGACATCATGATGGTGTTGTCATAAAGATACCACTAAAATAAAAATTTAATAAAAACATGTATTTAAACTATGGCATGATATTTGTTAATAAACAAATGTAAGTTGACATATATAGATTTAAAAATGTTGGAGCATGCCATGTACACCATTACAGATCAGATACTTAACGAAGTCCTTTGCAGTACTGGAGGGGGAGCATCTTAACTAGATTATTGATCGATTGAGAGGAGCAGCATTCTATGGCTGAGCAATTTACCAAGAGTATGGCCCGAAATATCTACTATGGCGGTGGATTTGCAACTTTCCTGTTACTGCTGGGGTTGACCTTTGACACCATGCTGGAGCTGCCGGAGCGGGACCATAGGGAAAATATTACTGACAGTGTCGTTAAGGGTAAGGAGGTTTGGGAAAACAATGATTGCATCGGGTGCCACAGCCTGATGGGGGAAGGGGCATATTTCGCACCAGAGTTAGCCAATGTTTTCGATCGACGGGGTAATGCCAATGAGGAGGGGTTTAAAGGGTTTATGCAGGCATGGATGGCTGCACAGCCCCTTAAGGTGGAGGGGCGTCGTCAGATGCCACAGTTTAATTTGACTAAAGAAGAGGTGATAAATTTGTCGGATTTCCTGATTTGGACGTCGCGGGTCAATGACAATAACTGGCCACCTAACAAACAGGGGTAGGGGCTCTGTCAATAGAGTCTTATAGGAGTATTTCGCGATGAAGTTTCAATCACAACTGGTGGCTAAGCCCTACTTTATTTTCGCACTGGCGCTTTTTGCCGGGCAGATCGCTTTTGGTCTGATAATGGGATTGCAGTATATCGTAGGGGACTTTCTGTTCCCCTATATCCCCTTTAATGTAGCTCGAATGGTTCATACCAATCTTTTACTGGTGTGGATATTGTTTGGTTTTATGGGGGCTTCCTACTATCTGGTCCCTGAAGAAGCCAATATAGAATTACACAGTCCCGGGCTTGCCCGTCTGATGTTTTGGGTATTTGCAGCAGCTGGTGTCGCTACGATCCTTGGATATCTGTTTGTACCCTATGCTGAACTGGCTAAATTGACCCATAACGAATTGTTACCAACCATGGGTCGAGAGTTTCTTGAACAGCCAACGATTACAAAATTGGGGATTGTTGTTGTCTGTCTGGCTTATGTTTACAACATAGGAATGACCATTCTCAAGGGCCGAAAAACCGTAATAAATATGGTTTTGATAACCGGCTTGATTGGGCTGGCGGTCTTTTTTCTATTTTCGTTTTATAACCCTTCTAATCTGGTTCTCGATAAATTCTTCTGGTGGTGGGTGGTCCATCTCTGGGTGGAAGGTGTCTGGGAGTTGATTCTTGGATCGATCCTTGCGTTTACTCTGATCAAAGTAACCGGGGTGGATCGTGAAGTCATTGAAAAGTGGCTGTACGTGATAATCGCCATGGCACTGATCTCCGGATTGATAGGAATGGGGCATCACTATTTTTGGATAGGCCCGGGAGAGTACTGGTTGTGGTTGGGGTCGTTATTCTCAGCGCTGGAGCCTGTACCTTTCTTTATGATGGTGTTGTTCGCTTTCAAGATGGTGCGCGAACGCCGACATAATCATGGCAATAAAATTGCCGTTATCTGGGCGCTGGGGACTGCCGTGATGGGGTTTCTTGGTGCAGGAGTGTGGGGGTTTCTTCATACCCTGGCTCCCGTTAATTACTTTACACATGGTACACAACTTACCGCTGCTCATGGGCATTTGGCCTTTTTCGGTGCGTACGCAATGATTGTAATGACGATTACTTCCTACGCTATGCCGATTATGCGTGGTCGGCCCCAGGGTAATCCGCGGTCTGCACAACGACTTGAGAGTTATGCCTTCTGGTGCATGTGCGTCGGGATGTTGGGTATTACGCTTGCGCTGACAGTCGCAGGAGCATGGCAGGTTGCTTTGCAGCGAATTCCTGAAGATGGTCAGGCTCTCGGGTTTATGGTCACTCAGCAGAAGCTGATTCCGATGTATTGGGCGCGACTTGTGTTTGGGGTGATCTTCGCGACAGGACTGCTTGGGTATTTTGTAAGCTTTTTTGTTGGCTCAGGCTCTGAAATTGAAAAACAAAATAACAGCCTGGACCGGTATCCCGCCCATAATCCGGAAGCCGGTGTTTGCTGTGGTTCGTGCGGTGGTGCGAGCTGAGCCTGGATTTGATTGATTATTTTCAGGATTATCGAAAAGGGGGGGGCTGCACCAGCCCCCCGCTTAATCTTGCTGTTGCAGTTTCTATTGCAGGTAAGTCACATGATATTAAGTTCGACTGTTAGGGAAAAACCATGGAAGAGCTGATCGGAGAATTCTGGCATAAACTGATTTGTCGTCAGGCTGCAGATGAGTTCTCTGGGGCGGCAGTAAATCTGGAACAGTTCCAACATCAACTTTCGGCTTATTACCGTGGGATGGGCGGGGCTGCTGGTAAGCTGGTCGAGGCCGCAGATCTGCGCGGATTTAACAGTCATCGCCGCTGGGTTCAGCGTGTTGCAGGCAGTCATCAGCGTTATTCTGTCTGCTGGCAGGATGATAGAAGTCTCCGGCTTCCGCCAGTTCTTGCCTGTCTGCCGACAAAAGAGATGAATGAAAACCTCTACTTCTGGTTGGCTGCATTGGCTGCGGAACTACCCAGGATTAGCCATTGGTTTGGAGATAATCAACGGGCAACACAACGGTTGCTGACAAAGCGTCCAGGACTGGTTAAAAGGTATCAGAAACTGGCAGCGACAATTGTTGATCAGCGTCCTGACGTCAAAACTCTCCCGGAAAAGCTACAGGCTCGGGAACTGGCAATTCAACAGGCAATACTAGAACCCGGGAGTATAGAAAGACTGCCTCAGGGTGTAGGAGATCCCGTTCCGGTAGCCTTGTGGATTTATCCAGAACCACTTCGAGGTCTTGATCTTGATACGGAAGACCCTCTTGATCTTGATCAGCCCAATGGATCAGTGGAGCAATCCGGCGAACTGAAGACAATTCGCAAAGCTGCAGAACGGTTTGATGATACTAAGCAAACGGATGGTTTGCTGGTGTTTAAACTGGAATCTCTTTTCAGCTGGGCGGAGCAGGCGGATCTGGACCGAAGTCAGGAAGAGGAACTGGATCAGGATTTGCAGAGTGCGGCTGATGATCTGGATATTATCAGGTTGTCACGACAGCGTAGATCAGGTGCTGGGAAAGTTAAGTTTGATTTGGACCTGCCTGCGTCTCAAAACGATGATTTACCTGTAGGCCAGGGGATACTCCTTCCTGAATGGGATTTTCGCAGAGCCCGTTTCAAAAAAGATTATTGCCTGTTGCAGCCCATGCTTGCTGATGATGCGCCTCCTGTCCCATTGCCTGATTACCTCAGAGCAGATGCCCAAAAACTGCAGCGGTACTTTACGTTGCTTCGCCCGCAATCTCAGCTGCAAAGGCGCCAGCCCTTTGGCGAAGAGATTGACCTGGACGCCTGGATGTCTTTAAAAGCTCAATCGCAGCACCCGCTTGAAGGAGAAAATCTTTATCTGGCCAACAACCGAAGCTTTCGAGATTTATCCACTCTGGTGTTGGCAGATCTTTCCATGTCTACCGAATCAGGTGTCACTTCTGAGCTAAGGGTGGTCGATCTGATTCGTGACAGCTTGCTGTTGCTGGCGGAAGCCTTGTCAGTCTGTGGTGATCCATTTTCCATTTATGGCTTCTCATCCATTAAAAACAAGCAGGTCAGGTACCAGTTGTTAAAAAACTTTACGGAGCCATACGCAGATCAGGTGCGGGGGCGATTAATGGCGATCCAGCCCGGTTTTTATACGCGTATGGGGGCTGCAATTCGTCAGTCAACAGAAATACTCAAATTTCAATCTTCAGCGCAACGCCTGTTACTTATTTTATCGGATGGAAAGCCTAATGATATTGATCGCTACGAAGGTCGCTACGGTATTGAAGATACACGTCAGGCGATTCTTGAAGCCAAGGGTCAGGGGCTCAGGCCATTTTGTATCACGATAGACGAGCGGGGGAGTGATTACCTCCCGTATCTTTTTGGCGATCAAGGATTTGCTTTGGTTAGCGATATACAGCGATTACCGCAGCTGCTTCCGAAGCTTTATTTGAATTTAACAAACAGGGGTTAGGGATTTGCTTGCGGCTGTCCACGGGCGGCGATTGCGTAACAAAACAACGACCGGAGAATCATTAGGTACCGATTATGCTACAGCTTTCCAGTTACAAGCCTCAAGGACAAGAGGTAGAAATTTTCAAAAGTGCAGCGGATAACCATTTGCCAGTATTAATAAAAGGCCCTACTGGTTGCGGGAAAACCCGCTTTGTTGAACATATGGCAAACCAACTGGGAAGGTCTTTGTATACCGTAGCCTGTCATGATGATCTAACGGCTACGGACCTGATAGGAAGGCACCTTATTGCCGGTGATGGTACTCATTGGCAGGATGGTCCTCTGACACGTGCGGTGCGAGAAGGGGGGATCTGTTATTTGGATGAAATTGTTGAGGCCCGCAAAGATACAACGGTGGTGTTACATCCGTTGACGGATCACCGCCGCCTGCTTCCTGTGGATCGAACAGGAGAGCTGATTGAGGCGCACCCGGAATTTATGCTGGTGATTTCTTACAATCCGGGTTACCAGAATTTACTAAAAGGATTAAAACCGAGTACCCGACAACGGTTTGTTGCTTTGGAGTTTGATTATCCCTGCGCTTCCCTGGAAGAGGAAATAGTGTGCACTGAAAGCGGTATTGACCGACCCCGTGCTCAACAGCTAATCGCACTGGGAGCAGATCTTCGCCGCCTCAAGGATCACGATCTGGAGGAGGGGGCATCGACGCGGCTGTTGATTTATGCGGCGAAACTGATGCAGTCATCCTTAAGCGCTCGGGAGGCCTGTCTGGTCTCGTTAGCCCAGCCTTTGAGCGATGATCGTGAAACCCTGAAAGCGATGGATCGACTTATACAGTCCTATTTTTAGCCAGCGAATTTGTGCGTAGAGAGTTTAATTATGTCAGGGCTAAACCATACTCTGAGGAATGATTCTGGAGCAACTGGAGGCACACTGCTGCCCATAACGGCAGTATTGGAAAACAATGACGCAGCCCAGGAGAGTGTCCCGGGGAATATCGGAGTATGGATCTTGATTGCTGCTGAACTTACTGAGTTCGCATTGTTCTTCCTGGTCTATTTGGTTGTTCGCTCTCACAATCCTGAGTTATTTTCACAAGGGCCTGGTCGTTTGAACATGTTGGCCGGGACATTAAATACCCTGGCGTTAATTACCAGTAGCTATTGTGTTGCTCGGGCGATGGCCGCCATCAGAACCAATAATTCGTCTGATTGTTTGAAATGGCTGGGTTGGACCTTAGCTTTGGCGGCCTGTTATTGCGGTGTTAAGACCTGGGAGTATTTTTGGAATCTGGAAGCAGGGCTGAGCTCTCGAACCGATCTGTTTTTTACGCTCTACTACTACCTGACATTTAATCACCTGCTTCATGTGTTGATGGGTATGTGCACCATCGGATGGGTGGCGTTTCGGACATTTCTTGGAAGCTATAACGCTATTAATCATGAAGGGCTGGAAAGTGCTGCATGTTACTGGCATATGATTGATCTTGCCTGGATCATCATCTTCCCCCTGCTTTACGTTTTGAGATAACACTATGGGCATCAATAAAAATACTGAGACAGGCCGGCTGACTGGTTGTTGGCTGTTATTGATTCTGTTGACCTTGGCTAGTGCCTTTATCGCAGAATCGGCAGAGCCGGATGTTTCGATGGTGCTGTTGGTTAGTGCCGCTATCATTTGCAAGGGACAGCTTATCATTGACCGGCTGATGGGGCTGAAAAAAGCCCCACCCCTTATTCGCTTAATAATGCTTTGCTACTTTTATACTTTGCCCTCAGCAATCGCACTGGCTTTGCTGTTCCCTGAACAGTTGGCAAATTTAACCACGCTGTAGCCTTATTCCAAAACTAGGATCTATCGGTGAACAAGGCTGAAGTTACAGCTGTAGCCATTCTACTAGAAGAAAAAGTTTAATTAAAATAAGTCTTTAAATGCTTTTTGTCAAAAGTGGGCGGTGAATAAAATACTTGATATTTGGCTGATCTCCACATATGTTCTCCTTAGCTTTTGTAGGTACTCAATTGAGGCTCCGATAGATCTGCTTTCAGAATGGTCATTCTAACAAGCAGAGCAGTATTGATTCCTGTAGTACTCACGTGGGTGATACCAGGCACTACTCGGACCTTAAATATCAGCCATATTTTTAATGGCGATAGATTGAATGCCGATAATCATTCGAGTACTTCCAGGCGGTTAGTTGTGTACTTTTAGATGGTTAGTTGTGTGCCTTTAGGCGGTTGCTTGTGTACTTCTGGAGAAGCCCTTGTGTGCTTCTGGATAGTCATGCAGGTTAGATAGAAAAATTGTGAGTCGTCCTGTTACCGGGGAGTTATGGATAAAAATAAGGATAAGCGCGGAGCCGCGGTAAAGTTTCCTCCACCTCTTGTTTTCTTGGTTTTTATAGCCATGGCATATGGGTTGCACCGTGTTGTTCCTTTCGCTATCGGATTTTCTCCGGGCTTTAACTACAGCGGCTTGGCTGCTGTTATATTGGGTCTCGCTATTATTCTTTTGGCTGGATTGTCGCTTAAGCGTGCTTCAACAAGTATTGAGCCCTGGAAGCCAACGACACAGATAGTCTCATCAGGTGTTTTTGCTTATTCGCGTAATCCTATTTATATTGCTTTCAGCCTTATTTCTATTGGAATCGGAGTTTTTCTGGATAGCTTCTGGGTTGTCATTAGCTGTGTTCCCTCATCAGTAGCCGTTTATTACCTGGCGATCAGGAAAGAAGAACGGTATTTGGAAAAAAAATTTGGAGAGGAATACTTAGCTTATAAGCGCAAGGTCAGACGCTGGTTATAAGGATTCTGTGATCTCCCCGGAAAGTAGAGATATTTTCCGATATTTCATAGACTTATAGCTTGAGATTTACAGCTGTTTATTCAAACAATCGGATGGTTGCAGATGTGTAAGAATGCTTGGGGTGGCATTGGACAATCCCTAATACCCTTGAGTAAAGAGTAATAATAATTAACTTAATGATAAAAATGATCTAAGGAACAGAATATGCCAACAAAGGATAAATCGACCCAGATCAGAAGATCTCTTTCTCCGACTTACTGCCAGCGGGACTTTGATGAAGAGATTCCCACTCACAAAATTCCAGATGTTTCCCGTCCTGCTGATGTTGTTTATCGGTTGATTCGCGATGAGTTGGATCTGGATGGTAATCCATCGTTGAATTTGGCTTCTTTTGTAACGACCTGGATGGATGATGAAGCCAAACAGCTGGCTGAAGACTCCATCAACAAGAATTTCATTGATTTTGATGAGTATCCTCAGACCGCGGTGATTCATAACCGCGTAGTTAACATGCTTGCAGATCTTTTTCATGCGGAAATTCCTGAGGATTCTGATCTTAACAGTGAAAACCCTCCGTTTATGGGAACCGCAACAATTGGCTCATCTGAAGCAATCATGCTTGGCCTTCTCGCCCATAAATGGAACTGGCGTAAGCGCAATAAAGCAAATCCAAATCGGTCAGCCAAAGACCAGCCTTATCTGATTTTCGGTACAGATGTTCACACCTGTTGGGATAAATTTGCCCGATACTTCGATGTAAACGTTAAGTTTGTATATATGGAGCCAGGAAAATATCGAGTAACTGCCGATGACGTTGAGGCGATTCTTGAGCGTCGTATCGTCGACGACCCGGAAGTAATGGCTCAGTGTGAGTATACCGAGGAAGAAGCAGGCGACCGCAAAATTGGAGAACTGGTCAGCGCCGTCGGTTGTGTCGTTTGTACAACCTTCACCGGTGATATGGATGACGTTGCTGGCATTGATGCGATGCTTACCAGGAATGGTTGGGATATACCGATTCATGTGGATGGTGCCAGCGGTGGCTTTGTTTTGCCTTTCACCGAAACAGAAGAGAATGCGGAACTCTGGGATTTCAGGCTGCCAAGAGTTGCTTCCATTAATGTGTCAAACCACAAATATGGTTTGGTTTACCCTGGCCTTGGCACCGTGCTATTCCGTAATCCGACAGTCGTACCCGAAGAGTTGTTTTTTGATATCAACTATCTGGGCGGGGAAATGCATAACTATAGCCTAAACTTCTCCCGGGCCAGCAGTATGGTGTTACTGCAATATTACAATTTGCTTCGACTGGGCCGGAAAGGGTATGGCACGGTGATGAAAAACTGTATGGACAATGCGGGCTATCTGGTGGAGCAGCTGCAACAAGACGAGACGCTAAAGCAGCTGTTTGAACCGGTTAGCCGTACGGACCGTTTTCCTGTTGTGGCATTCAAGTTCGCAGACGACCTTCCGGCCGATATCAAATTTACTCTGCCAGAGCTCTCACACGAGCTGAAAAACAGTGGTTGGATTGTGCCAGCCTACACCATGCCGGCAAATGCAGAAGATGTGACTGTGATGCGGATAGTGGTGCGTGAAAACCTAAGCCGTGATATGGCAGAAATGCTGATACTGGGCCTCAAGGAATCAGTCAGTTATCTGACAAACCTCACTAAAGATCGTGCAGAAAGACCTGTTAAGGAAACGCAAATAACAGCAAGTACCGATGGCTATACGACGAGTGATATGGCAGATCCTTCAGAGACGGTAAAAGGACGCGCTCAGCACGTTTGTTAATATCAAGTCGCCGAAGAAATTGCTGTATAGATTTTTTGGCAAGTAAAGGTGTTTTAAACGGATGCTCATTTGTTGTCCGTATATGCGTGCAGGGTGAAAGCTGAGCGAATAGCCCGGCTTTCAATCAAGGAGTCGGCGCAGAGTGCCGACGGTTTTTGATTTTAAGGAATTGATATGATCTATTCGACCTATATTAAGGCCAGTGCACCTGAAAAAGGTGAAGGTATAAGATTGGCTATTTATCAAGGAAAAGGCCCCGCTGGTACTGAACAAGCAATAGGCCACAACTTTGAAACCTTGATTCAAGCTGTGGATGCAGCAAAACGCTTTGATGCCCAGTTGATCAGCTTCCCTGAGTTATTTATCAGTGGCTACGACCTGACGCCGGAAACAGGCCATGATTTGGCAATGGAAGTGGATGGGCCCTGGATGCGCAAAGTCGCCGAAGTGGCCAAAGAAAAAGAAATCGCCATCATATGCCCTTATCCTGAAAAAGCTCAGGTCGCCGGGGAAACTCGTTTTTACGACGCCATGGCATTGTTTGACAGAGACGGTCGACTACTAAAGAACTACCGTAAAACTCACCTGTGGGGACCTGATGAAAGAAAGGTCTGGTCATTCGGGTATGTTTATCCTGAAGAAGGTGAGCCCTATACCGTCAGCTTGGTGAATGGGTTTCCTGTTGGCGTGCTTAATTGCTATGAGGGAGAGTTTTTTGAATTAGCTCGAATTCTGGCACTGAAAGGAGCCAAGCTAGTGGTGATACCAACTGCTGCAGACGAGTGGGCGACCCTGTCTGATGGCAGCCGCACGAAGAAGCCCTATCCAGATATTTCGAAAACGCTTCTTCCTTCCCATGCTTATGAAAATGAGATGTTCATTGCTTACAGCAATCATTGCAATGAAGAAACTGTGGATGGCAAAGTCCAGGCCAGTTATTTAGGGAACAGTATGGTGGCTGATCCTCATGGACAAATGGTCGTCGCGGCGCGAAATGAAGAGACGCTATTGGTCGCAGACTGCATACCTGGTGACTATGGCCCCACTCATCCTGAGAATACCCACTACCTGAAAGATCGTCGCCCCGAACTGTACAAAGAACTGGTTGCGACTGAAGTGGCATATGCGGGAGGGTTTGGCTACCCGGAAAAACCAGAATGACAGATTCTTTCACCAACCTCAGTGATCTGAGAAATTCCAACGGAGCCTTGCATTATGTATACAAGGCTTTGAGGGAATCTAAGGTTTTGAGGAAGCGGAACCCTGGGCTGCAGAAACTTGCAGCCCAGGCTGTTTTACTGATGGGGTTTTCGGTCGGTCTGTCCAGCCATGCCTGGGCGGAGAATCCCTGGTACCCCTTTCCTGTTGAGATCCCTATAAAAAATGAGACTAATACGGCAGTGACAAAACTTGCCGTTGATTACACTCCGGTGAGCGGAACAGAAAAGCCTTGGAAGCTATGTGTATCCTTTCCGCATATGAAAGATTCCTATTGGTTAGCTGTCAATTTCGGAGTGGCCACTGAGGTTAAGCGGCTGGGAGCCCGGATGAGGCTATTCCAGGCTGGTGGCTATGATAATTTGGCTACACAGATCCGGCAGATCAGAGAGTGCGTTGCGTCGGGAACTGATGGGGTTATTATCGGTGCTATTTCATTTGATGGATTAAATGATCTTGTGAAAGAGATACGCGATGCAGGGATCCCTGTCATTGATGTAATTAACGGAATGTCTTCGGATGTGCTTTCGGCACGTTCCCTCGTGTCTTTTGAAGAAATGGGATATCGGGCAGGAGAGTATATCGCTCAGCGCCATCCAAAAGGTGGCCCTGTTGCTAAGATAGCGTGGTTTCCCGGACCGAAAGATGCCGGCTGGGTAAAAGTTGGTGATAGTGGGTTTAAAAAGGCAATTGCAAATGGTTCTGTGGAACTGCTGGCAACCCGCTATGGGGATACGGGAAAGCGAGCGCAGACCGCTTTGTTGGAAGAAGTATTAGAAGCCCATCCTGACCTTGACTACATAGCAGGTACAGCGGTAACAGCTGCTGCGGCTGTTAAAGTGCTCCGACTCAGAGGTTCCCAAAAGCAAGTCAAAGTAGTGGCTTATTACTTTACCCCGGATGTCTATCGGGGTATTAAACGCGGACATATTCTAGCGGCACCAACTGATTCTGCGGTCATTCAGGGACGTATTGCTGTTGATCAGGCAATTCGTATCCTGGAAGGTAAACCGTACCATAAACAGGTCGGACCAAAAATCTATGTCATTGACCAGCAAAACATAAACTCCTTTGATCGCAGTACATCCCTCGCTCCTAGTGGCTTCAGGGCCACCTATTCGACTAATGTGCGATTGAATGAGGAGTGACTGAATGACAACGACTGAGCCGGAAAAGGGTGCCATTGATGATTATTTCCAGACGAACAGGTTTCAGATGATCAGATTGTCGTTCCTAACGGAATCCTTTATGGGTTACCAGCAATGACTAAAAGACGGGTAACAGTAAAAGTTGTCTGCTTTATGCTGGCATTAGTCGCGTCGTTGTATGGAGTCAATCAATGGGGGATGAACCTTAAAAAACAGGCTTCAGACAGTTGGTTGGAGAAAGCCGGTAACGATACAAAGCAAATTACAGATACCAGTCTTTATTGGTTATCGTTGTTCCATACTCAGCTGAGGGGGCTCGCTTCCCTTTTTTATGGCTCTAGAAACATCTCCGAAGAAGAATATCTTAATGCTATTGAACTAACCGAAGGGGTCGAGATGGAGTCCGTGATCCCCCTGACGACTCTCGCATTTGCAATACAGCAGGACCCTGGAAACAGTCTTAACAGTCGTTTTCCGGTTCTTTTCAGTACGGATGTTGGCGGGGTGGTAGCCGTTGGTAATAACCTTATGGCTCAGCAGTCGACATCTGCTGTCGTTGAAGCAGCGCTGCGTCGCCCGGAAGCAGTAGCCGTTGGACCGATGTTTTTTGATCAAAACGGAGGGCGACAAATAACGTTAGCTATTACTGCCCCCAATGGCGGCCGGCAAGGTGTGTTGTTGTCAGTAGTGAATCTAACCGACTTCGTTATGGATTTAGACACTCTGCATATCCCTGATGGCTTAGTACTGCGTATTCTGGAACGGAGTAATGCTGAAGGAAGTGGTCTACCGGTCAGGAATAACAGCCGGGCTATTATTGGTTCAGAAACCGCTGAAAGAGGAGCTGTTGATACTTTTTATTACCCGACCCGAAGTGGCGATGCGCACTGGGATTATTATTGGGATGTGATGCCCGACTATCTCGGTGGTGTAGATACCACCTTAGGCAGTGTGGTGCAGGTTGGTGGGAGTGCTCTGGTTTTTGCCGTTTTTTCGATAGTTGGCTTTCTTTCTCTCCAGAATATCAGAGTTAACAGGTTAGTGATGGAGCGCACAATCGAGTTGGCTGAAGCATCGAAAGTCGCTGAGAGAGCCAATCAGGCGAAGTCCAACTTTCTCGCCAATATGAGTCATGAAATCCGTACTCCCATGAATGCCGTTGTAGGAATGGGGCATTTGCTCAGTCAAAGTCAATTGACTCCTCAGCAAAGAGAGCATCTTAATAACATGCAAAGTAGTGCTCAAAATCTGCTGGGCATCATCGATGACATTTTGGATGTATCCAAAATAGAAGCTGGAAAAATGAGCTTAGAGCTTGCTCCGTTTAATCTTGAGCAGGTGTTGGAGCAACTATCAAACCTGCTGGGAGTCAGGGCCGGGCAAAAAGGGCTGGAGATCTTATTTGATGTTTCCCCTTTGGTCCCGACTGATCTGGTGGGCGACGCCCTCCGGTTGAATCAGGTGCTGGTTAATCTTGTTGGTAACGCCATAAAATTCACAGAACAAGGTAGCATTCTTGTTGCGGTGCAGCCTCAATTTAAACCTACGGATAAAAACTTGAATCTGCTTTTTTTGGTTCGTGACACCGGAATAGGCATGAATCCAAAGCAGGTTGACGAAGTCTTTAAAGCTTTCAGTCAAGCGGATAGCTCAACGACGAGACGATATGGTGGTACTGGACTTGGCCTGCATATCAGTAAGCAGTTGGTTGAGTTGATGGGAGGCACTTTGCAAGTGGAGAGTGTCTACGGCAAAGGAAGTCAGTTCAGTTTCAATGCTGTTTTCCCTAGACAAGATAAGCAACATGAGCCGAATGTACTACCTCACAAAGCTCAGGGAAATCGTGTTCTGGTGGTCGATGACAACGAAATATCCAGAATGATTTTACGGACTCATCTTGAATCTTTTGGATTGGAAGTGACTACGGTCAACAGTGGAGTGGCTGCGTTACATGAATTAACCCGGGTAGCTGATGAGGATGCTGATCAGCAATACCGCATGGTGTTTATGGACTGGCAGATGCCGGAAATGGATGGGATTGAAGCTTCATTACAGATTAAGGGTGATCCAAAACTGATGAATAATGTCACCATCGTGATGGTGACTGCTTTTGATCGTGAAGAAGTGTTACAACATGCGGATCAAGTGGGATTGCAGGCAATTCTCACAAAACCTGTTAATCGCTCACATTTGTTTGACGTGGTTAATGGGATGTTGGTGGAGGGTGAGGCTCTTCGGTTAGAGGCTGATCCAGAGGACAACAGTGCGAATGCATCGCCCAAAAAGCAGGACCTGAATGGCCATGTGCTGTTGGTAGAAGATAATCCGATCAATCAGTATATTGCTCAGACATTGCTCGAAGGGATGGGGTTGGATGTTGAAATCGCCAACAATGGCTATGAAGCGGTAAGCGCCGTTGAAAATAGTGATTATGATGTTGTGCTTATGGACCTTCAAATGCCAGAAATGGATGGTTTTGAGGCGACATGGCAAATTCGCAAGAAGAAAACAGCTGAAGAACTCCCCATCTTGGCGATGACTGCTCACGTGATGGCCGAGGATCGGCAAAAATGTCTGGATGTTGGGATGAACGGGCATTTTTCTAAACCGGTTGATCCGAAGAAATTAAGAACAATTCTCGCTCAATGGTTACCTGTCGCCTGTGGCGAAGTTTCCCGCGCACCTGAAATGGGTTTCAGTGAAACCAGCGCCCACAAGACCAAGGCCGATAAAAGCAGGATGTCTGAAACAGGCGGGGTTGAGGAAAAGGGAGCAACAGATGGACAAAGGAGCAGTATCGATGATTCAGTAGTGGTCACGGATGTTGCCAAGGCATCGGGTTTATTGGATCAAAAGGATTCTAAACCCCGTGAGGAGGTGTCTGATGCCACTGGTAGGAGCTCTTCAGTGGCAGGGTTACCTGAAGCAATACTCGGCATCGATATTCAGGCAGGAATGGACCGGTTAGAGGGAAATGCAGAAATATATTTAAGAGTTTTGGATAACTTTTACCGCGAACACCAGACTACCGCAGATGATATCAAAAATACCCTGCTAGCCGGAAACTCAGAGCCTGCCAAGCTCATTGTTCATAACATGAAAGGATTAGCGCCAGTAATTGCTGCACCAAAATTGCAGATTTCAGCAGTGGCCCTGAACCAGGCACTCTGTTCAGGTGATGATGTTGGGACCGATCTTGTTAATCACTTTGTAGATGACCTAAGGGAAGTCATAACAGGGCTTAGCTCTGTTTTTGGTGAGCGCAATAATAATCAGAAGGTTAAAGAAACGAATGGAGGTGCTGAGACAGGCAGTAGTGACGTATCCCATCATTCGCCTAGCCAGTCTAGTCATAAAACCAACGGGGATGATGCTATCGCAGTCGTTAATCGAGCTGAACTGATACCCCGGTTAAAAACTTTGAGGGAATATCTTGAGAGTGGCAGTTTGGATGCCGATAAGTGCCTGATACAGATAAAACCCCTAGTTGAAGGTTGCAGCATACCTCAATGGCAGCAACTCGTAGATACTGTTGATGCATTGGAGTATCAAAAAGCTTTGGCTCATATTGATGCCTTAATAGGGTGGCTGGGTGTCAATGAAGCCGAAAACACAGACCAGGTTGGAACGACCAATGACATTGAATGAGCCGATGAGTGAAGGTGTGCCCAGGCAACGTATACTTATTGTAGATGACTCTATTACCACGATACGTTTGTTAGCCGATCTGTTATCCGATATGGCGGAAGTGTTTTTTGTAACGGATGGAAGAGAAGCGCTGAGCAAGGCTGAAGAAGTCTCTCCAGCGCTGATCTTGCTTGATGTGGAAATGCCAGAAATAAGTGGCTATGAGGTGGGCAGGATGCTTAAGCAGAATCCGGTAACTGCTAATATCCCGTTTTTATTCATAACAGCCCGCAGCGACGGAGAAGATGAAGAAAAAGGTTTGAGACTCGGGGCCGTAGACTACATATCAAAACCTATCCTTCCTGCTGTTGTCTGTGCTCGCGTGCAGCTTCAACTAAAACTCCAGTACATGACTGAACAGTTGCGAAAAGCCAATGCCAACCTTCAGCAGTTGGCTAACCGGGATTCCTTGACGGATGTATTTAATCGTCGGCGCTTTATGGAGCTGGCAAATAGCTCATATGCATTGAGCCGGCGCAGCTCGACCCCTCTTTCTCTTATAATGTTGGATGTCGATCATTTTAAGCAGATCAATGACAGTTACGGCCATGACAGTGGTGACATTACGTTGATCGAATTGGTTGCAGTTTGCAATGATGTACTTCGGGAGGTGGATGTTCTTGGCCGTATTGGTGGAGAAGAGTTTGCTATCCTGTTGCCTGACACTGAACAGCATGGTGCTTATAGTGTTGCCGAACGATTGCGGAAAAAAATTGCGGATATCAGTATCTCTTATGAAGACCAACAGTTTGGTATTACTGTAAGTATGGGGATTGCTGAGCTAGGAGAGGAAGGGGACACTGTTCATCATCTGATGAAGCGTGCTGATGATGCGCTTTATCAGGCAAAGCGGGAAGGTCGAAACTCTGTTTCAGTTTGTGATGTCGAAGGGTAGATAAGCATCCAGTCAAATTAAGAAGGAGGGCGACCCGTCATGATTTTTTCCAGGTCGCTTTTTATCGTTGTGCTTGCGCTGGCAGGAGCTGCCTGTAGCCTGACGCCCACTTCCTACAGTCGCCTGTCGGGATTAGATCGTGATGACTATTGCCGTACGCTTTTGTCAGAAATGCAGCAGCGTATTGATCAACAGGGAAGTCGACAGGCTCTTGGGCACCGTATTCATAGTTATCCTTATCTGAGATCAAATCGATTTCTCGCCAGTTTTAATTCTAAAAGCCTGACCGATAAACAAAAGGAGCAGTGGTACCGCCAACTGTTCGATTTGGGAAGCAGGGCAAGGCGTATTGAGCTGAATAATCTGTCCCGGCAATTTAGCCTGTTTGATCAACAGCAGATCGAAGTCTGCATAGAGGCATTGGCTCGGCAGGATCGAACTGCACAGGATTTCTTTTTATGGCTGGATGATGAAGTCAAGGTGCCTGATAACTACCTTTATGGAATGAGAGTGCTGGGGTTGTTTCCCCTGACTCGGATACCGGTACTGAGGGCGCTGAAGATTGAACAGGCCGAGGTAAAACAGAATTTTAACCAATATCAGATGGATGCTGCGCCCAGCGTTATCTACCGCCCTCCAGCGCGGCCCAGGTTAAGCAGAAAAGAAGTTAGCCTTATTCTCCGTGACGGGGCTCAGTCCAACGCACTGAATATTCCGGTAGTGAGTGCTCCACAATTGGACACGCTCTTTAAGAATTTTGCGCCTGCGTGGAAAGTCTTTACTAATGATCGTGCTGACAGAGTTGGGCAGATTGTGTCCAGTCAGAACGCCGTCATGGTAGACACAAGTAACCCGGTCAGCTATCAGTATCCATCCTATACTCGTTTTTACGGGGAGCTGCTTCTGCAACTCAACTATATGATCTGGTTTCCTGCCCGTTCAGCCGAAAGTTCCTGGGATCTTCACGCTGGGAAGCTGGACGGTCTGATCTGGCGAGTAACACTGAATACTGATGGCTCTGTACTCGCTTATGACAGCATCCACTCTTGTGGTTGTTACCACAAGCTGTATCCCGTTTCTGCGAGAACAAAAGATGCCTACGGCGAGGACCTTGGTGAGTGGGATGAAGAGCTTCCTCTTATCTTGACAGAGGGGATGCCGGAACATCCTGTTAATCGTATTTTGATTCAGGTTCAGGCTGCCAACCATTACATAATAGGAGTCAGCCGTTTCAAGCAGCAGACGGAAGCGGTCGAATATCAGATGCTGCCATATCTGCAGTTAACCCAGTTGAAGGACCGAAACCGGCCTGGGAGATCAAGCAGCCTGTTCGATGCTAAAGGATTAGTTCCTGACTCAGCCAGACCGGAGCGCTATTTACTGTGGCCAATGGGGGTGGAAGCAGCAGGCTCGATGCGTTTGTGGGGAAATCACGCGGTGAGTCTCACAGGCGTTCGCCATTTTGATGATCCACAGATATTGGAGCTGTTTTTTAATCACAATTGATTGTTGCCATAAGTCGTTAACAGGCTGCAATACTTTCGGGATTCAAAAATGGATCTGGAACTGGCTGCTTGGCGAAAAGCGGTGGGTCGTATAAAGTGCAGCCCAGTAAACAGGCTCCGCTATAAACAGATATTGCATTTTTCACAGGTGATTTGAGAGTGAGTGAAAATAAGATTGCTTTTGTTGCAGGTAAGTCAGCCTCTGCCCAGGGGGCACTGGATATCCTCAGCAGAATCTACCCTCATGTTGAGCCGGATGAGGCCGATGTTATTATCGCCTTGGGTGGTGACGGTTTTATGCTGCGGACCTTACACCGGTACTTAAAGTTGAAAAAACCGGTGTATGGAATGAATCGTGGCTCCGTCGGCTTTCTGATGAATGAATTCAGGGCTGATGACCTGATGGAGCGTTTGACCAGAGCGGAGGCCATTGAGTTGCATCCGTTACGAATGGAGGCTATCTGTAGTCGTGGTGAAAAGCACCATTCTTTGGCTTTTAATGAGGTTTCATTGTTTCGGGAAACCGGGCAGGCTGCACACATAAGAGTCAGTATAGATGGGGTTGAGAGGATTGAAGAGATGGTGTGTGATGGCGTCCTGGTAGCAACCACCGCTGGAAGTACCGCTTATAATATGTCTGCTTATGGACCAATATTACCGCTGGGTAGTGGGGTTCTGGCGCTGACGGCAATCAGCGCTTACCGCCCTCGCCGTTGGCGGGGAGCCATTTTGCCGCATCAGGCCACGGTCGAAATGGAAGTGTTGGACCCGGTAAAGCGCCCTGTTGGAGCGTCTGCTGATTCTACAGAGATTCGCGATGTCCTGCGGGTAAAGGTTTTTGAAGATCGGAGCCTTTGGAGTACGGTACTGTATGACCCCGAGCACAATCTTGATGAACGCATTCTGCGTGAGCAGTTTGCCAACTGATCACATTAAGTATGACTTTTCTGGATGACTAATCCATATGAATAGAACTCAACGGTTATTCCTACAGGCAATGTTAGTACTGGCATTGTTGTTATTTGTTGTTGGAGTCATTTCCCCTATAGTCACCATAGAAAAGTTTTACCTTGTTGAAAACACCTTCTCGATTTTCTCCGGTGTAGTTCAGCTTTTTCTTGAACAGCGCTATTTTCTGTTCTTGTTGATCTCCGTGTTCAGCTTGATATTACCTGTCCTGAAACTTGGCGTGCTATTTCAAATTCTGGAAAATCCACAGCATGAGGGTTCAAACCGCCATCGCTACCTTCGTTGGATGCATTTATATGGAAAATGGTCAATGCTGGATGTTTTTGTTGTGGCAATATTAGTGGTTTCCGTAAAGCTGGGTGCTATTGCGAACGTAGAAATGCACTATGGCTTATATGCATTTGCGCTGTCTGTGTTATTAACCATGGTTATTACTGCAAGGGTGGTGGCTGTGACAAAAGAGGAATCAACTAAAGTCTGAGAGCTGATCCCATCACAAACAACTCAAGTGATTTAGCAATGACCAGTCCAGCTGTCGTTTTTCAGCTATGAGGGCTTGGCTGGCTCCTTAGTTAAGAAGGAACCAGCTATATCCGTATTTGGTCGCAACAAAAGCAATAATAACCTGGCCTGCCTTAATAAATGTGCCCAGGGCTCCTGCGCCATTCTCCAAATGCTCTGTGGTCTCGTCAGAGGCGTTCTTTAATACCCGGGCGGTGATATAACTTCGCAGTATAAAGGCTGGGAGGTCCAGAAAAATCGCCGCTAGAGCGGCACCGACCGTAAAGAACGCAAAGACCTTGTAGGATAGAAGAGCTTCGAATCCTGCAAAAGAAAGCTGGAAATACAGAGCAGTGAACAGCACGACAACCGTTGCTAGCCAGCTGATATTGGTTTTGCCGGAATGCTTATATGGCTCTTTGGCACTTTGCATGTATCTATACCCTAAACAATCGCGAGTGTTTGTATCGTCGCCTATTATTCACGGGCTTTGCTGTGGGTCAATAGACAGGGATGAATACCAGAAGGAAAACTGAATTAGAAGACAGCAAATTTATCAAACCAGCCGGTCCTTTAAGATGTGCCTTGTGAACCGCTGTAAATACAAAAAACTGCAGTTATTGAATCACAACGGATGGTGAACGATGTCATTATTGACAAAAAAATCTCATTGATAATAATCCCTCTCATAAACTGAGGCTGTGCGGCTTATGAGAGGGTGAGGGCTTTAAACTTTAAACTGTGATAGCGATTTGTCCTGCTTGTGTGTCAGTTCCACCATATTTTCACAAAGTGAAGATTGTGCGTGGGCACTATGAGAAACAGATTGACTGATATCGCGAATATTCGTGGTATTTCGATTGATCTCTTTTGTGGTTGCGCTTTGTTGTTCGGCAGCGGTGGCTATCTGTAATGACATTTCATTGATTTCTCGAATATTGGTACGAATCTTCGCCAACGCCTGGTCTGCCTCAGCCGCAACCTGGTTTGTTTCGCTGGCTGTTTCACGACTTTGATTAATAGTTTGTTCCGCTTTGCGGACGCCATTTTGCAGTTGCTCGATCATGCGCTGAATTTCTTCAGTTGATTCCTGAGTCCGGGATGCAAGAGCGCGGACCTCATCGGCAACTACAGCAAATCCTCTACCTTGTTCCCCGGCTCTGGCTGCCTCAATTGCGGCATTGAGCGCCAGTAGATTTGTTTGCTCGGCAATACCGGTGATGACGGTGAGTATTGACTCAATATTGTTACTGTATTCCGCCAACTCATTGACTGTAGTTACTGCGGTATCCATATCCGATGACAGTTTTTCAATGGATGATGTGGTCCTGGATACCACCTGCGCACCCTGATCTGCAGCTGCATCTGCTATACGGGCTGACTCGGCTGCCTGCTGGGCATTTTCAGCGACATTGTGGGCAGTAGACTCCATTTCATTCATGGCCGTTGCCAGTTGATCAAGCTCGTGGAGCTGTTGTTGAAGGCTGGCCGCAGAAGCCGCCGCTGAATCCGAAGTTTGGGCCGTGTTACTTCGAATGTCTCGGGATACTGCTTTAATGTCAGTGATCAGCGTTTGCAGGTAAGTTAAAAACTCATTGAAGTCGGCTGATGCCTGACCAAATTCGTCTTTTGAACTTGAGTCAAGACGCTTAGTCAGGTCTCCGTCTCCACTGTTTATTTCAAAAAGAGAGCCACGAAGCTGTTTCAATGGCAATAATAGGCGCCCCATGGTCGCGTAGATAATAGCGGAGCATATCAGAGCGCTGATAATCGCCCCGATGATGGCATTGAGACCAAAAGCATTTGCTTCGGCCATTACCTTATTCTTTTTCAGGACAACGCCGATTAACCATTCGCTGCCGAAGAGGTTTTCTAATGGCCGATAGGCGGTCAGCACTTTTTTTCCATCCACTTTTAGTTCCTGAAGCTCACTATTAAGCTGAGGGCTTACTCCTTCAAACAGGCTATTTAATTGCTTACCGTTTAATTTGGCATTTGGGTGGCTGATTATATTGCCATCAGCGTTAAGTAAAAATGCATAACCCGTATTGTTGAAGTTCAGTGTATTGACCGCATCAGATACGGTTTTTAGACTGAGATCACCACCAAAGGCCCCTTTAAATGAGCTTTTATCATAGATATTGGCTACCGCTGATATCAAAATTTCATTAGTTGCTGCATCTGCATAAGGATCTGTAAGTACCGCTCTTTTGTGGGATCTGGCATAGGGGTACCAAGGGCGTTTTCGTGCATCCCAGTTTTCAGGGTTCCAGCTTGGATCATTGGTTATTCTGTTTCCATCGGTATCCAGTCCTCCAAAAATCAGAAGGAATTCCTTTTTCAATATCGGGGCATCAAACGTTCGCTGGATAGTCTCAGCGCTGTAATTGGCTGCTATTGATTCAGCCATAATATCGATTAATGCTAATTTTCCATTCAGCCAGTTGGTGATTTGATGAGATAACACAACTGAGGCTTCATCAATACTATTCTGTGTTTTTTCATAGAGGGCATCACGTACTGAGTGATATTGAATCCAGGAGAAAGTAGTAAATGCGAGGATTACAATGGCAGAGGCAACCAAAGCAATTTTTTGTGATACCTTCATAAAGGTGGCTCCAATAAGAGGCAAATTGAAACAGTCCTTGGTACACAATCGCCACTGGTGATATTTCTCAATTTATACTTATGCATATAATAGCAGACAGGTGGCTTAAGTCCTTCTAACTGCACAACTAAGTGCAGTTTCCCCTAACTTAAAGTGACTTGTAACTGTGGCGGGAGTGCTGTAAGGTAATTGCTGTGTAAATGGTTGCGCGATTTGTGTTTTTGTAGACGTTTCCTTCGAATAACCTCTGCTCCAACTCTCTTGCCTTCGCCTGCTACATGTAAAATCGGGCCGACATCGGAGATGCTATAGCTCCTCGGCTCTCTAATTACTTTTTATGAGAAATAAAGAATATGTCCGACAAGCAGACTGGAACAGTTAAGTGGTTCAACGATGAAAAAGGTTATGGTTTCATCGAGCGGGAAAACGGAAAAGACCTGTTTGTACACTTCCGTTCTATTCTCGGTGAAGGCCGCAAAACTCTTCACGACGGCCAGTCCGTTAGTTTCGTTGAAGTAGAAGGCCAGAAAGGCCCTCAAGCTGATCAAGTAGAAGCTCTGTAAGTTAGCTCTACCCAGCATACTGCGATAAAGCAGGCCTGAGCCCGGCTTAGAGTTCAGGTTTGTCTTTGCAGAGGGATCCTGATGACAGGTTCCCTCTCGTATTCATTTGTCGTTTTTTTTTGACGACGAGTGCCTTATCCGCTCTCTATTCCTGGCAAATTGTTCGTTTGTTTTCCTATATTAGACTCATATCGCATGGCTGTTTGTCGGCCTGCATGCCTGCTGTTACTCCAGCTCTGGGGTAATAGAGTTTGTCTGCGTGGCGCTTCTCGCTTGCTTTGATGCTTTGAATGTCATGGCATTTTGATAATTTCTTTCTGCAGCCCATATTTATGCTCAATCCCACCATCTCGAGGAGAGGACAGTCATATGGGCTGGCCGTTTTGATCTTGCGGATGTACCAGATTGACGTCGATAAATTTGATCCGTTCAAAGGGATCTCAAAAACCCTATTAGTCTTTAGTTTAAGTTGTGGGTGCAGCAGGGGTGTCAAATCGATATTAGAGGTGCTGCCAAACAGTACCCGGAATTGATCTGATCAGGAAAATCAACGCTGAAACTCTTCATTCTGATTGGGAGTTATCTAAAAATATCAATATAATACAAATGGATAGGGAGTATCATTGTGGTGCTTGTGAGTTGTTTCAATTGTAGAACGGGCACCTTGGGTATAAGCTATATTCATCGTATAAATAGCAAACATAATTGCCATTTATTTCAATTATGAAAAACTAATCTCTAGTATAGGTAGCAGCTCCATAAGAAAGCGCTCAGAAAAGTTTCATCACCAACACAGAGTGCCGGGACAACAAAAACCTGATTAGAGATGTGAGGATTCAACATGTCACAGTACAACCAAGACATCGATGCAATGGCTACGCTGCGTGAAGCAGCAGGCAGCTCATGGAATGCTATCAACCCTGAGTCAGCTGCTCGTATGAAGGCTCAGAACCGTTTTAAAACCGGTTTGGATATTGCTAAGTATACGGCTGATATCATGCGTGCAGATATGGATGCATACGATGCAGACTCTTCTCAGTACACCCAGTCCCTGGGCTGCTGGCACGGTTTCATCGGCCAGCAGAAGCTGATTGCTATCAAGAAGCACTTCGGTACCACCAAGAAAAAGTATCTGTACCTTTCTGGCTGGATGGTTGCGGCACTGCGCTCTGAGTTCGGTCCTCTGCCGGATCAGTCCATGCATGAGAAAACCTCTGTCGCTGGTCTGATCAATGAGCTATACACGTTCTTGCGTCAGGCTGATGCTCGTGAACTTGGTGGCTTGTTCCGCGAATTGGATGCTGCTGAAACTGCTGAAGCGAAAGCTGCTGTTCAGGACAAGATTGACAACTTTGAAACTCACGTTGTGCCAATCGTTGCTGATATAGACGCTGGGTTCGGTAATGCAGAAGCTACTTACCTGATGGCGAAGCAGATGATTGAAGCGGGAGCCTGCTGTATTCAGATTGAAAACCAGGTTTCTGATGAGAAGCAATGTGGTCATCAGGACGGTAAAGTAACAGTTCCCCATGAAGACTTTCTCGCCAAGATCCGTGCAGTTCGTTATGCCTTCCTTGAGCTGGGAATAGACAATGGTGTTATCGTTGCACGTACTGACTCTCTGGGCGCTGGTCTGACTAAGCAGATTGCTGTTACTAAGGAGCCAGGTGACCTGGGCGATCAGTACAACAGCTTCCTGGATTGTGAAGAAGTGACTCCAGAGGACATGAATAACGGTGATGTTGTTCTTAACCGAAATGGCAAGCTACTGCGTCCTAAGCGCCTGCCTTCTAACCTGTTCCAATTCCGTCCTGGAACCGGTGAAGACCGTTGTGTGCTGGACTGCATCACTTCTCTGCAGAATGGTGCGGATATGATCTGGATTGAGACGGAGAAGCCTCACGTAGGTCAGATAGGTGGCATGGTTAACCGTATCCGTGAAGTTGTGCCTAACGCTAAACTGGTTTACAACAACAGTCCTTCCTTTAACTGGACTCTGAACTTCCGTCAGCAGGTATTTGATGCCATGGTTGCAGAAGGTAAGGACGTATCTGCGTACAATCGTGATCAATTGATGAGCGTTGAGTACGATGAAACCGAATTGGCTCAATTGGCTGACGATAAGATCCGTACCTTCCAGGCTGATGCTGCTCGTGAAGCGGGTATCTTCCATCACTTGATCACTCTGCCGACTTACCACACTGCTGCGTTGTCTACTGACAACCTGGCTAAAGAGTACTTCGGTGAGCAGGGGATGTTGGGCTATGTTGCTGGTGTGCAGCGTAAAGAGATCCGTCAGGGTATTGCCTGTGTTAAGCATCAGAATATGTCAGGTTCTGACATGGGTGATGATCACAAAGAATACTTTGCTGGTGAAGCTGCACTGAAAGCGGCCGGTAAAGATAATACCATGAACCAGTTTAGCTAATAGCTAACACCGGCAACCGGGTCGATAACCGGTCGATAACCGGTTGATGGTAGGGAAAAGGGCGGAGTGATACCGCCCTTTTTTTGTTGTGAAAAGATTGTGGCAGGCGATCAAGGATAGTCGTTTGTTAATCGTATCTACGCTTTAGGTGTTGTCCGGCTTCATTGGATAAATTCAACCCCCTCCAAAACGACCAGACCAAGACTGCCATTTTCCAATATGTCGGTGGGCCCTTTATTTATTGCACTAATCTCTGATACGGGAATCATATTGCTAGGTTGCTTATTCCGTTGCTATATTTGATGGCGTAGCTATATTTGTGCATAGTTCAGCAACCGAGTGAATGACTTGTGGTTTTTAACCCGGTCGATGGTTGGCGAAAACTCAATGTCTGACAATGTTGTCAGGCATATGTAGGTGAGGGTTCTAATTTGACGAAGCGTGAAAGGGGTGTGTGGGCGTCTGCCGCCGGATCAAGGTTATCTGAGCTGCAACGCTCAGTAGCTTTGACCTATTTTAAGCGACATGAGTTATTTGAAGTTCTAACGGACAGTCAACTGGATATACTGATAGATTCTGTTCGTCAATTCGATCTACAGGCAGATGACTATTTGTACCATCAGCATGATCATGCTGATAGTTTTTTTCTGTTGGCAGAAGGCCAGATAAAGCTCTCAATCATTGGGGTGGATGGCAAACAGAAGGTTGTGGAAATCGTAACACCCGGTAAAACAATGGCTGAGCAAGTCATGTTTATGCCTGAACAGGCTTATCCTTTGTCCGCTCAGGCTATCAATAATACGACCTTATACTGTATCAGCAGGAATAGTTGTATTCAGTTGATACAGGAGAATACAGAATTCTGTATCCGCTTCCTCGGAAAGCTCTGCATTCGAGTGGATGAACGACTCAATGAAATGATCAGCCTTACTCAGGAGACAGCGGGTTTCAGGGTGGCTGGCTATCTGGTAGACCTGTTGCCGGAAAACTCGCAGGATGGTTACATTATTGTCCTTAACACCCCCAAACAGGTTATTGCTTCAAAGCTGTCAATTAAACCTGAAACTTTCTCTCGAGTGATGAGTAGTCTTACTCAGAAAGGAATTGTTAGAGTAAAAGGCCGTGAAATCTGTGTTAAAGATATTGAAGGGTTGAAGGCTTACAAATAGGCTAGTGCATGTTTAGTTGATGTCATGGGCTAAAAAAAGCTCCCGGAGAGGAGCTTTTTTTACTGTTGATTTTCAATCTGGAAGCTAAGGCTATGAGAGTCCTTTGACTGTCTGGCGGTGGGCATGCAGAAGTGGCTCGGTATACCCACTAGGCTGGGCTTTTCCTTTGAAGACAAGATCGCAAGCGGCCTGGAATGCTACACCGTCAAATGTCGGAGCCATGTTGATATAGGCGGAGTCAGCTGCGTTTTGATCATCGACTATGGCAGCCATACGCTTCATGGTTTCCATCACCTGTTCCTCCGTGCATATTCCGTGGTGTAACCAATTGGCAATATGCTGGCTGGAAATACGTAAAGTAGCTCGATCTTCCATTAGGCCTACGTTGTTGATATCAGGTACTTTTGAACAGCCTACCCCTTGATCAACCCAACGGACAACATATCCCAGAATACCCTGAGCATTGTTGTCGAGTTCTCTTTGAATTTCTTTTTCAGTGGGCTTCTGGCTGCCCATCAGAGGGATGGTAAGAATATCGTCTACGTTTGCCCGAGGGCGGCTTTTCAGCTTATTCTGAATGCTTGGTACACTGACCTTGTGGTAGTGAAGTGCATGTAAGGTCGCGGCCGTAGGAGAGGGTACCCAGGCAGTATTTGCCCCAGCCTTTGGATGGCCTATCTTTGCATCCATCATGTCTGCCATATTATCTGGAACAGGCCACATTCCTTTCCCGATTTGCGCCTTGCCAGGCAGACCACAGGCGAGTCCAAGATCAACGTTCTGATCCTCATAAGCCAGAATCCAGGACAGGGTTTTAAGCTGACCCTTGGGAGCAAAAGGTCCTGCATGCATGCTGGTATGGATTTCATCTCCGGTTCGGTCTAAAAAGCCAGTGTTAATGAAAACAACTCGTTCACTGGCCGCGCGGATACATTCTTTGAGGTTGACAGAGGTGCGACGCTCTTCATCCATAATGCCTACTTTAATCGTATTCTCAGGCAGGCTGAGAACTTCCTCGACACGAGTGAATAGCTCACAAGTGAATGCAACTTCTTCTGGGCCATGCATTTTAGGCTTAACTATGTTGATGCTGGCTGCGTTTGAATTACGGATGTGCTTGCCGTTGAGTGTGCCATTTCCCTTCAGATCGTGAATGGCAATCAGCGAAGTGACCACTGCATCCATGATGCCTTCTGGAATTTCGTTGCCTTCTCTATCAATGATGGCTGGATTTGTCATCAGGTGACCAACATTGCGGATAAACAGCATGCTGCGTCCTTTAAGTGTCTTCTCTGAACCATCCGCTGTTTTGTATACTCTGTCGGGATTGAGTTTTCTGACGATTTGCTTATCGCCCTTGATCATCACTTCTTCCAGCGAGCCTTTCATGAGTCCAAGCCAGTTGCTGTAGGCCAGTGCTTTATCTTCAGCATCAACTGCAGCGACGGAGTCCTCGCAATCCATGATCGTGGTGAGGGCTGCTTCTACGACAATATCCTTGATGTTCGCTTTGTCAGTTTTTCCGATAGGGTTATTAGCATCGATCTGAATTTCCAGATGCAGGTTGTTGTGTTTGAGCAAAATGGCTGAAGGTTCTGATGACTCCCCCTGATAGCCAACGAATGCCTCTTTGTCTGACAGGGTTGTTTTATTACCGTCAGTCAGAGTGATGCTGAGTTTTCCATCATGGATACTGTAGTTGGTGGCATCTTTGTGTGAGCCATTAGCCAGTGGGACCGCTTCGTTAAGAAAGTTGCGTGCGTATTCAATAACTTTGGCACCACGGACCGGATTGAAGCTGGTGGTCTTTTCTGCTCCTCCTGATTCGGGTAATACGTCTGTACCGTAAAGTGCATCATAGAGGCTCCCCCAGCGGGCATTCGCTGCATTCAGAGCAAAGCGGGCATTCATGATCGGGACCACCAGTTGAGGGCCCGCCTGAGTGGCAATTTCGGGTTCAACACTGGCAGTCGCGATAGTAAAGTCAGGCCCTTCCGGAACCAGATAATTGATTTCCTTTAAAAAATTCTTATAAGCAGTAAAATCCCCCGCGCCGTTCTGTTGATGCCAGGCATCAATCTTAGCCTGCAGGTCTTCCCGCTTGGCTAACAATGCTCTGTTTTTCGGGGCCAGATCGTTGACGATAGTTTCAAATCCCACCCAGAAGTCTTCAGTATTGACACCTGTTCCTGGAATGATGTCGTTGTTGATTAGATTCTGAAGAATGGTAGCTACCTGCATGCCACCAACCTGAGTGTGTGTTGTCATAATTCTTTGCCTCAAAACAGATGTCCGGAATTACACGCCGGAACGTTTAGTATCTAATGAAGAATAAATTGGCTCTATTAGTCTATTTTAATGTGCTGATTCTGGGTTAATCCAGTTTATCGTTCTTATAATCACTATTTCCCCAATGAATATCCTCCATTGGTCATATATTTACAGGCTATAGACTGACTGAGGTTATCCCCTCACTTCGTCGGCAACCTCTGCGATGAGTCTGCGTAACCATTGGTGGCCGGGGTTGTGCTGTAAAAGAGGACTCCAGGCCATTTTCAGTTTTATTGGTGGAATTTCAAAAGGTGGGGGCTTAATAACAACGGCAGGATTATTGATCTGAAGTTTAGCGGCCCTGTTGGGGATGGTGACAATCAGGTCCTGTTGTTCAGCCAATAGCATTGCCGTCTGATAATGGCGAGTAAAGACTCTTATGCGGCGTTTCTTCCCAATGCGGTTTAAGGCCTCGTCTACCCAGCCCAGGCGCTGAACATCGTCAGGATTGATGCCGACCCCGACTCCCCAGCCGGTTTTACTGACCCAGACATGATGAGAGTTCAGAAAGGCTGCTAAATCAAAGTCATTTAAAACCGGATTGTTGGCACTGATAAGGCAACAAAAATTGTCTTCCCAGACGGTTTTTTGGTGGAAAGATTGAGGAATTGAGTCGAATCGATTGATAACCATATCCACTTTGCCTTGTTCAACATCGAGAAAATTAACGTCGCTAGGTGTCATGATATCCAAAGTGGTGTTTGGGGATTCTTCCCGTAATCTGCGCAGAAGATGAGGAATCAGAGTCGACTCAGCGTAATCGCTGGCCATGATCCGAAAGACCCTGTCGGAGGATTTTGCTTCGAATGGGGTTTGTGGTTGCAGTGCTTTTTCCAAACGGGACAACGCATCCCTGATCGCTGGTTGCAGGACGTTGGCTCTTTCCGTCGGGGTCATTCCTTCACTGGTTCGGACAAGCAGGGGGTCTTCCAATAAATCCCGAAGACGTCGCAGGCCATTGCTCATGGCTGGTTGGCTGATACCCAGCAGGTTAGCTGCTTTCGTTACATTGCGTTCGCGCAACAGAACGTCGAGGTAGACCAGTAAATTCAGGTCGACACGATCTATATTCATCCAATCAATACCGAAGATAAAAGCTATAAATTAGGCAAATTTTACAGTGGGTTGTAGGATAAAGACAAATCAAAAGCCGCTGTACTCATGGGATGCTCAATAGAACTTGTTTTACGGCTGTTGTTATTCCCGCACGTTTTTGATTGTTTTGATTAAGATGGTATGGCAGATCCTCGTTGGTCATTTGACTTGTTGATGACATATGCTTCTCCAATTCCCTTCACTTCAGCGCTAGCTGTCGTAACACTCGCCTTAACAGGCATTGCACTTTGTTACCCCGCTTGATTGCGGGGTTTTTTTTGCCTGTCATCTACCGTTCAGGCTTTTTTTGGATGTCCTGTATTCTGCCCGTCCTGTTCTGGTGCTCTGTTTGGGTTGATTGTCTGAATTTCTACTAAAAAAATGATCACAGGCGGGGGGATTATTGGAAATTTTGAGTATTGATTCTGAACAAGGTGCGTCCAATAACATATAATCACCGCCTTTTAGGCGAACGGGCTGAGGGGATTTTGTAAATGGTGCATACTGATGTGGTAGTGGTGGGAGCAGGGGCGGCAGGGTTGATGTGCGCTGCCCAGGCTGGCTATCGAGGACGTCAGGTGCTGGTGCTGGATCACGCAAACAAGCCCGGGAAAAAAATTCTGATGTCCGGTGGCGGGCGCTGCAATTTTACCAATAGGTCGGTTTCACCAGAAAACTTTGTCTGCAATAACCCTCATTTTGTCATTTCTGCTCTAAAGCGTTTTACCCAACAGGATTTCATCGATCTGGTGGACCGCCATGGTATCGATTATCACGAACGTGAATGGGGGCAGCTGTTTTGTAATGATAGCAGCAAGCAGATTGTTCGCATGTTGCTGACCGAATGTGATTGGGCTCAGGTTAAGGTGCAGACCCGTACGCAAATCAGCTCAGTACAGAAACTCCAGTCTGGGGGGTATGAACTTCAATCAAATCAGGGGAGCATTCGTTGTCAATCTCTGGTGCTTGCAACGGGAGGCTTATCGTTCCCAAATGCTGGTGCTACAGATTTAGGCTACAGAATCGCACAACAGTTTAGTCTGGAATTAGTTGAACCTCAGGCGGCATTGGTTCCGTTTACCTTGCAGCCCAAGGAACTCAACCGATTCAGCAGCTTATCGGGAATCGCCATAGAGGTTGAAGCTCAGTGCAATGGTGCCTCATTTAGAGAAAACCTGCTGTTTACACACCGAGGCATGAGTGGGCCCGTTATCCTGCAGATTTCAAACTACTGGAGCCCGGGGCAAACATTCAGTATTAACTTATTTCCTAAAATTAATTTATATGACTGGCTATTGGAACAGCGTAAGCAGCACCCAAAAGCCGAATTGCGCAATATTCTGGGTGAGATGCTTACCAAACGCTTGGCTCAGGTGCTTTGTGACCTTTGGGATTGCGATGGCCCGATCAACCAATTTGATGAGAAGCGCTTGAAGGCGGTCAGTGAACAATTCAGTTGCTGGAAGATCAAGCCATCCGGTACGGAAGGATATCGAACGGCTGAAGTTACCCGGGGAGGGGTTAATACCGATGGGCTGTCCTCCAAGACCATGGAAGCGAAAAATGTTCCAGGGCTCTATTTTATTGGAGAAGTGATGGATGTGACCGGTTGGCTGGGGGGGTATAATTTCCAGTGGGCCTGGTCATCCGGATTCTGTGCAGGGCAGTTTGTTTAGTTACCGGCCAATAGCAGGTTTGATATATTTCTGCATAGTCCGCTTTTGATTCACGAGTAGGTGAGTGGAGTTCTGCCAGGAGGCTGTGTTTATTGTAAGCCCGCTTGAAATAAGCAGGCCTGAATTCAGGAAGGAAATTATTGCTCAACGGGCTGGGCACTCATTAAATATTCGTCGTTCACAGGTTTGGCAGCGGTTGGGATCCAGCTTTGGAAAAGTAGCCGAGATTGCTTCTTCTGGCGAGTCGAAAAATATATCCTTACCGATCCGTTCGAGATAGCCAATACCTTTAATCTCATCTTTAACATTTCCCTTCAATGAGCTCAGCATCATTGCTCCGCCTCTGTCTTTGAGACGTTTACCTTCCTGGATCAGCATTTCAGCACCGGCTATGTCTACAAAGTTGATCCCTTTACCTATGATCAGGAGAAACTTAACACCTCTTTCTTTATCAGTCAGTTTTCTGATGGTTTGCTGAATATGATCTGTCGCTCCGAAAAACAATGAGCCATCAATCCGAATAATTTGCAGCTGTGGACACTGTTCCAGACCAAAGCGGGCAACGTTTTTGATTTGGCGACGCGGATTATGCGGGATTGGGGCAACTTCAACGATTGTCGGCCTGGACGTACGCCTGAGATAAATCGCCAGCGACAGGAAAACACCGATATATATGGCGAATTCAAGCTCAATTAACAAAGTGGAGAGAAAGGTGACGAATAATACAGTTGCTTCACTTTTCTGGGCTTGGATAATTTGCTTTATGTGGTGAAAGTCAATCAGGTTCCAGGCAATGAGCAAGATGGCGCCAGCCATGGCCGGTAGTGGCAGGTAGGCAGTCATTCCTGGCGCGAGAACTATAATCAGAGCCAGAATAACAGCTGCGAAGATAGCAGCCATCGGTGTTTTTGCTCCCGCATCATAATTGGCACCGGAGCGTGTAAAGGAGCCTGAACCTGCATAACAAGAAAAGAAACTACCGATAACATTCGACAGTCCCTGGCCGATAAATTCTTGATTACCATTGATCTGCTGCTGTGAACGAATGGCGATTGAACGGGCAATGGAAACCGCTTCGATGAGTCCCAGCAAGGCTACAGCGAAAGCGCCTGACGTGAGCGCCTGTAGCGTATCCAGAGACAGATCGGGAATAGACAGTGGAGGCAATGTGCCAGGCAGGGCGCCTACTAATGCTACACCGTTGTCTGCACCGTCCAGAACCAGGCAGGTTAAGCTGCCAACCGCCATTCCAATCAGAAGATGGGGCAGTTTTCGATTAAATTTTCTCACCAATAAAGCGGAGAGCAGGGTTGCTGCGCCTATGGCCAGAGAGTAGTAATTGGTCAGCGCTGCTTTTTCCAGTAGTTGGTGTAATCCTTCGAGAAAAGAGATACCGCCTGGGATTGATATTCCCAACAGATGTTTTAACTGACTGGTGGCAATCAGGATAGCTGCTCCTGCTGTAAATCCAATAACCACGGTGTGCGAAATAAAATTGATCAGCGTACCCATACGAAACAGGCCGAGCCCCAGCTGCATCAATCCGGCCAGCAAGGTGATCGTCAAAACGGCCCCAATATAGGCACTTTCACTGAGATCGCCTATTCCGCTGGCAACACTCATCACAACAATAGAGATGGCTGCTGTTGGTCCTGATATAAGGTGCATTGATGAGCCAAACAGAGCTGCTATTATCGGTGTGATAATAGCGGTGTAGAGACCATATTCAGGTGGCAGACCCGCGATAAATGCGTAAGCAACACCTTGGGGTAAAACAATAACTGCACCGGTTAAACCTGCGATAAGATCATCTGTAAGCTTTTGCCGATTAAGATCACCTCCCCAGCAAAAAAAAGGGAACCATCGTTGTAGAAGTCTGTTCATGTTTGGCTCATCTGGGCTACAGCTGGGACTGAGAGGTTGGCCTGCGGATAGAGGCAGGACAAATGATATAAGGTTATAACGAAATTTGTAGAGGGGGATAGTAGGGGATTTCTGTTATCCTGAAAAACGAAAAATAATAGCCGTCATGAACAATAATATCGAAGGTTGATATGGACACTCTATTGCTGAAAACCTTTTTGGAGGTAAGCCGAACCCGCAACTTCGGTAAAGCGGCACAAAATCTTTGTGTGTCTCCTTCTACGATTAGTGCCAGGATTCGGCAGCTGGAAGAAAACCTCGGTTTGAAGTTATTCCTTCGCAGCCACCATCAGATAGGATTAACGCCTGCCGGTGAGAGGATGGAACGCCATGCCCGTTTTATAATTGAGGCTTGGGAGAGGGCCTATGAGGACACTGCCTTAAGTGAAAGTCATCAGCGGCGCCTGGTTATCGCCGGGGTCGCAAGCCTGTGGGATATTTTTCTTCAGGATTGGCTACAAAGCATTTACCGGGAAATGCCTACTTTAGGGTTAAGGGCCGAAGAGAGTACACCTCTTCGAGTGATTGAAAAGTTGGACCAGGGGTTGATCGATGTGGGATTTATGTACGAAGTACCCAAGCTTCAGGGGGTTGTTGTTAATGAAGTGATGAGCATTCCTATGGTATTGGTATCCACCCGCGCCGGTATTTGCGCAGATGAGGCGGTATCTGAAGGTTATGTTCGTGTTGAGTGGGGGACTACTTTCGCTACTTTGCATGAAAGTCACTTCCCACAGAGGCCATTGGCACCCGTTCGGGTTAACAGTGGACGAATTGCGTTAAACCTTCTGGAAAATTGCGGAGGGGCTGCCTATTTGCCCGAGAACGTAGTCTCCGTTGGTATTGATCAAGGGTTTTTGCATCCAGTAGCGGATGCCCCGGTGATTAATATGAAGGCTTATGCCGCTTATAATTTTCACGGCGAACATCAAGAACTGATTTCAGAGTTATTGGCTGATATGGGGAAAAGATAACTAAACCTATCGGTGGAAGCGGCGGTTCCTTAAACGGCGAACTTCAGCGTCACTTAATTATGACGCTGAAGTTCCGGATAATAAGGATCGAAAAGGTTATTCATTCGATTGAACGGGCAACAAACGGCGTATAATAAGTTTTTCAATTTCGACAAGAAATAAAACACTGGAAGCGATGATCGTAATACGCAGCCAAACTTCCCATCCGATTGCGGTGGTCCCGAACAGTGCTTGCATGGGGGGGAAGTAGGTAAAAATTAATTGGAACACTATAAGAATGGCAATGGCTATCAGTACATATTTATTCTCCAGAAATCCCGCCCTGTTAAGTACTGAATCAGTAATATAACGAGAGTTGAACAGGTAGAAAATTTCACACATTACCAGCGTGTTAACTGCGACGGTTCGTGCATGCTCAATGGATGCCGCTTGTTCCATTTCCCAAAGAAACAAGCCAAAGGTTCCTGCCATCAAAATGACAGATACAAATGCTATTCTCCAAATCAGATGTGGGGTTAATATAGCTTTGCTGGCATCACGTGGTGGGCGGTGCATGACATTTTGTTCAGGTGGTTCAAAAGCCAATGCCAGTGCCAGAGTAACAGCGGTTATCATGTTAACCCAGAGAATCTGTACGGGCGTTAATGGTAATTGATGGAATCCGAATAAAATTGCGGCAAGAATCGTTAAGGCTTGGCCGCCATTGGTTGGCAGTATAAAAAGAATTGCTTTTGTTAGATTGTCATAAACCGTGCGTCCTTCTTCTACGGCGTAGCTGATAGAGGCAAAGTTGTCATCGGCTAATATCATTTCAGCCGCTTCCTTGGCTGCTTCTGTGCCATTTTGGCCCATGGCTGTACCAATATCGGCGCGCTTTAATGCCGGGGCATCATTAACGCCATCACCGGTCATCGCAACGATATCTTTCTGCTTTTGCATCAGGTTTACCAGTAGCAATTTATGCTCTGGGTTCACTCGGGCGAAAACATCAACACGTTGCACTTCTTCCTGTAACTCGTTTTCATCCATTGAGTCCAGGTCCTGGCCGGTCAGAACCTCATCAACATTGTGCAAGTTGATTTGTCGAGCAATAGCTCGGGCTGTTAATGCATGATCTCCTGTGATCATTTTCACTCGTATTCCGGCGCGTTTACATTTTTTAATTGCGTTGATTGCTTCTTGGCGAGGTGGGTCTATAAGACCGAACAGACCGAGCATAGTCAGACCGCTTTTCACATCGTTGAACGTCAACTCCCGTTGGGAACTCTCGACCGTTCTTACTGCAATAGCCAGCACTCGCTGACCCTGGTTGGCCAGGGCCTCTATTTTTGCAAGCCAGAAATCCTTATCCAAAGGGCTGTCTCCATCAACAGACCGTTGGTTGTTGCATAGTTCTATCACCTGCTCAGGTGCTCCCTTGAGATAAATAAAGGCTTCACCCCTGTGACTGTGGTGTAATGTGGCCATAAACCGATGTTCAGATTCGAAGGGAATTAAATCTGAGCGAGGGTATTGTTTTAGTTCTGTTTCTATGTCCAGGCCCGCCTTCACTCCAGCGACTAGTAAAGCCCCTTCCATCGGGTCACCATGTACTAACCAGCTGCTGTCGGCGTTTTCCAGTGATGCTTCATTGCAGAGCAGCGAAGCTCGCAGTATCTCTATTAACAGCGGATGCTGTTCTGGCGGTACTTCTTGTTGTTCCAGAGATATTGCACCGTGGGGGTCGTAACCCGTCCCCGCCAGCTCAAATAGACTTTCAGCGGTGCTAACCGTTCGTACTGTCATTTCATTGCGGGTTAAGGTGCCTGTTTTATCAGAACAGATAACGGTTACCGCCCCCAGAGTCTCGACAGCCGGTAATCTGCGGATAACGGCGTTTCGACGGGCCATTCTCTGAACGCCAATGGCCAGTGTTATGGTCATTATCGCTGGTAATCCTTCCGGTATCGCTGCTACAGCCAGCCCAACCGATGCCAGGAACATTTCGGTCATTGAGTATTCTCGAATTAGAACACCAAATGCGAAGTTTGCAGCGGCTAACAGGAGTATACCGGCGGTTAACCACCGACCAAATTGAGCCATTTGCCGCAGTAACGGTGTTGTTACCAGTTCTACGTCTGCCACTAACTCGCTAATGTGTCCCAGCTCAGTCTGAGCGCCGGTAGTGACAACGACTCCAACTCCCTGGCCGTGGGTAACCAGAGTGCCTGAAAAGGCCATATCAATGCGATCGCCGATAACGCTGTCGGGTTTGACGGGGGATGTGGTTTTTTCTACGGCTACAGATTCTCCGGTTAGGGCTGACTCTTGAATCTGTAGTCCTTTGACACGAAATAGTCGTAGATCAGCAGGTACCCTGTCGCCTGACTGAAGCATGACGATATCTCCAGGTACCAGCTCCTCGGCTCTTATCGTGGAATGCCGTCCTGCGCGTATGACCATTGCTGTTGGGGAAAGCATCTGCCGTATCGCCTTTAGGGCATTTTCCGCTTTACCTTCCTGGATAAAACCGATAATTGCATTGACAACGACCACTCCAAATATCACACCGGAATCGACCCAGTGACCTAGGGTTGCAGTGACAATCCCTGCGCTGATAAGCACATATATCAGGACATTATGGAACTGATAACAAAAGCGTAAAAATGGCCCTCGTGTTTTAGCTTCCGGCAGCCTGTTTTTACCATGAATTTTCAGTCGGACCTGAGCTTCTTCTGATGAGAGACCACTTTCAGCTGATTGAAGTACCTTGAAAACGTCTTCAGTCTCTTGTGTATACCAGTTATCTGGATAAGAGGGAGGTGTATTGGGTGATTCGAATTCTTTGCTATCTGTCGTTACTGATCGGTTGATAATTTCCATACCAATACCTATGAGAGTGACCAAGCTGCAGAGGAGTCTCAACCCGACTGGGGTGTTTGAATTAATCTTCCCTTGTAAGCTTATCTTTTGTAAGGACTCCTTTTTTGCATGATGTTATTCTAGCTGAATATCATGCGTCTATCCTAGCGCCGTAAGTGAGAATTGCTACAGCTTTGTATAATATTGAAACTGCAAGGAAGTTATTAAATTTAAGCTAGAATCAACGGGTAGTAGAAACGATTGGTTAAGTCCTGCTTGCCGTCCAAGTCGTACTTACCAGCTTCGATAATGACTGAAAAGGAAATATCAGGATGCCTATAGTCGCAGAAATAATGACCTCAGACGTAGTCTATATATCGGAAAGCGCTAATTTAAGAGAGGCTCGGTCTGCTCTAAAAAAACTGAACGTGCGTCATTTGCCTGTGGTTGGTGAAGGAGGCGTTCTAGTAGGGTTGTTAACGCAGCGAGTTGTACTGGCTGAAGTTATTAAACTGGTGGATCAGGTCGGAGTGAGTGGTTTGGAAGATGAAGAGAAGCGGCACAGTGTTCGGGAGATTATGCAAACAAATTTTCAGGTTGCTGACCCATCCATGGATTTGAAAGTTGCAGGGCAGTATTTTTTAGACAATAAACACAGCTGTTTGCCCGTCATTGAGCGGGGCCAGTTAGTCGGGATTCTTACATCTCAGGACTTTGTAAAGCTCTGTGTTGGGTTGCTCTGAGGTCAATCAGATTTTGTGGATCTGGGGTAAAGTCGGCAGAGATATGTTAACAGGAGGTTTTTTCGATAGTTTGGATAAACTGTTCCAGTAAACGGGTGATCAGCTGGCTGTCAAACGATCGGGAAGCTTCCAGCAGATCCTGACTCCAGTGCAGCAGTGCAGTGTTCCGGTTGTTTTTGGCTAGCGTCATCATGTCTTCAGCAAAATATTCGATATCCTGGATTATCATTTTTCTGATTAGCTGGCGCGTCAGGGCCAGCTTCGTTAGCAGGATGGGAAATAATTCAGCAGGTGTTTTGAGCGCGTCACGACTGAAAATCACTCTTGAATCTGCTTCATTGGTGAATTCTGTTAACGGGCGGTAGCGGTTAGGTAAGAAACGCATGCACTCGGAAATAAGCTCTGCACGGTTTATGGGTTTACGTAAAAAACCGTCACAATATTCTTTGAGTTCCTCTTCTTCGTCTGACATTGCAGAAGCTGTCACAGTGATGATCGGGATATCCTTCAGGGCAGGATCGGATTTCAGAGCTTTACAAGCGGCATAACCGTCCATAACGGGCATTTTCATATCCATCAGTATCAAGTCCGGTTTATCCCTACGGACCGCCAACAGCGCTTCCTGTCCGTTGGAGGCCATCTGTGTGCTCAGATTCCAGGGCCGCAGGAAATTTTTCAGTAGCTCGCGGTTGAGTGCTATGTCATCACATATAAGCACTTTTCCCGGAGCGAATATTACTCGCTCAAAGTCCAGAGATGTGTCTGAGGCGGGTAGAGTTACTCTGTGAGAGAGCGCTCTGATGTTCGGTAGCCATACGCTAAACGTTGCCCCCTGTTCCGGTATGCTCTCTACTGAAATCTCACCACCCATCAGTCTGACCAAGCGCTGGGTGATGGTCAAGCCCAGTCCTGTCCCCCCGTACAGGGCTGAGTTCTGTCCGCTACGTTGTTGAAAAGCACCGAAAATAGATTGCTGCTGGTTTTTTGGAATTCCTACTCCCGTGTCGGCAACTGTTATCGTTAGATTGAGCTGATTGTGGTCTGAAGGAGTCCGTTGGTATTCGGCCTGCAAGGATATCTGTCCTTTTGAGGTGAATTTGACGGCATTGCTGATAAGGTTGATCAGTATCTGGCGCGTTCTGTTCTCATCCATTAATAAATTAGCAGGGAGTCCTGGTTGGATTTGTATCGGAAAGTCCAAGCCATTAGTTGCTACTTGATTGGCGAACATGGTTTCTATTTCCTGAAAAAGCATTGGAAGAGAAACCGGTCCCAGTTCTAAATCCAGTTTATTTGCTTCTATTTTGGACAGGTCCAGAATATCGTTGATTAAATACAAGAGAGTTTTGCCACTGCTGCTAATTGATGCGAGGTGCCGTGCTTTTTCTGGATCAGTTTCCCCGTCCGCTAATATCTGTGCAAATCCGAGAACGGCATTCATGGGGGTGCGAATCTCGTGGCTCATATTCGCAAGAAACTCACTTTTGGCTTTGTTCGCTTTATCTGCCCGTTGCTCTGAAGCAATTCTAGTCTTAATTTCCTGTTCCAGCTGATGCATATTCTTTTTCAATGCCTGAGTGCGTTCTGAAACGACGGACTCCAGCTCTTCCTGATAGTCGCGTAATTTTTCTTCGGCTGCTGCTCGTTGCTCCAAGTGGACTCTCAGATCATTGCGCATACGGTTAAATGAATCGACTAATCGGTCAAGCTCATCCCGGCGGGCTCCCTGCCTTTTGTGACGGTTAAGCTGCCAGTGATTGTCCAGGTCGTTAAAGTCGATGGCGGACGCCAGGTTGGCCAATTGTGCTAAATGCCGAGTGATTAACAGATGAATTATTATCAGTATGCAAAATGATACGATAAACGTCTTGATAAACTGTGTGACTAATATCAGAACCACTTTTTCCTGTAATCTGGCATAAACGCCTTTCATGCTGAATGTTGCCTGAAGCTCACCCACCTGAGCGGAAAAACCGCTACTTTCGTAATTCAGCGGAAAGGTTACGGTAATGCTGTCGTTAGCTTCATAGCTACCCTGCTGTACCAGCACATGGAGCTTGCCCTTACGATTCTCGCGCACTTCTGCGTGTATCATGTCCCTTAATTTAAGTGCTCCTTGCAGCTGTAAGGTTACCTGTTCACGATCAAGATTCCAGACGCCGGTTGCCAGAGGCAGTAGAAAACTCTTTTCAATTGTTTGTATATCTGCGTGAATTTGACTGACATCGTTTCGGTAGTCGTTATAAACCTGCAGGCCAGTACCAAATAGCGTCAGAGCAGAGCTGATTAGCAAAATGTATGCTAACAGTCTGGCGGACAGTGGATGGTTTTTGCGGTAGTTGCGGATACTACTGACTATCTTCATTGGTGCTGTCCGAAGGATACGTTTTGCTCTGCCTGCTTGCAGGTTGTATTACTGTGGGCTGGTCTTCGGAGCTTCCTGCTCCTCATTCAGTGTTACCTGGCTACTGAATACTGTCTTCGAGTCGGACAACATTACGGTAGGCTCGCCGCTGTTTTTCGATACCGATCGTCTCATTCAGTTTTCGCCATTTATGAGCAACGTCGTCGAGTGCCTGTTGGGCACTGCTTTTTCCCATCAGCGCTCGTTTTACGCCGATGGACAAGGCCTTCATATACAGACCTGCACTGATAATCCGTAGATCAAATACTCTATTCTTAATGGCTTTCTGTTGTTCAAATGTGGCGATATAAGCACGGGTTATCTCAGGTTTCCAGTCCGCGCCTTTTATCCAGAAATCAGTATTTAGGTCGCTGTTTCTAAAAGGATTGACTCCAAACCGTCCTATTAAAAGATCACTGTTATGATTTCTGGTATTGCCGAAAAATCCGAGAAAATCGAAAGAAGCTTCGGGGTATGCTGTGCTAGAGGCGACTGCTGAAGTCCATCCCCATGCTATGTAGGGAGCATAGTTAATAGCTGGAAAATAATCCCATTGCTGAGTCTTACGGTTCCATACTTCACGAGACCCTGGAGATATTAAGGCGGATACCTTGTTGTGTATCGGGGAGTTTTTCTCCATCGCATATATAAACGAGTCATCCCAACTATCAGTAAAAACGGAGGAGCCTTTTCCGAATGATTGATTGACATCGGCTAAGCCAAACTCATTACCACCCGGTGGGTAAAAGTGTTGGGACTCGGTAAAGTCCTTTAATGCTTCTACAAACCCCGGGGTGTTGATTAATGGCTCCATTGTTTCCAGATCGAAATAGAATCCTCCTTTTACTGCAGGGTGTTTGGCATAGGGAGCTGCTCGTTTTATATAGTTTGAGAACATCAGATCATCTTTTTTGGTGATTTCTACCAAGCCGTTTATCTGCTCTCCTGATACTAACGTCTTGCCATGGAAAAATGATGCGACCTGATTAACCTCTTTCCAGGTTCGAGGAACCAACAAAGGTATGCCGAAGCGTTGCTGGTACAGGGCCTTTAGTTTGCTATCCTGAAAGACATCCAATCGATACTGGAAGAAATGTCGATCACCATCGATTGGCACCTGTAGAACCTTTCCTTCCCAGATGGCTATCTGTTGGTGGTAGGGAATAATGTCTTTGTGTTGTGCTGAGTTCAGCATTTTGTCTGGCATGGGCAGCAGGTAGGGAGCGGTGTCCGGCAGCCAAAGCGAGCCAAAAAAAATGATGTCATACCAGTGGTTACGTAACCCCCACAATACCCGTGGGTAGAGTTCGCCAAAGGGGACATGGTGAAGTATCAGTTTAGCGCCTGTCAGTTGTTCAAATTGGCGGGCATGGCGCTCTACTGGCTCGCCCATGTTTGGTTTCTCATGGACGAGTATATTAAGCGTTACCCCTTCGAAGTTTCTATTTGCCAGGGATTCATAACTGTAGGGGTTGGAATGATAGGGATAAGGGGGATTGGTACCCGGATTAAAAGGGGAGGTAGTGTTGTTAATCTGAGATTCAGATGCCAGAGCGAAAGAAACAAACATAGCAAATACCATAAGGGAACCTGCGAATAAGTCCCTTATGTTCTCAACAGGTCCTTTGAGGCCCAAGGGGCCTGTTAGTAGGTTCCTTGGAGCCGTCAGAGTGGATTTCAGGAATTTTTGTCCAATATTGAGTAGAACCGCATTTGTAATCATCATATTGGTTCACTGGTATCCTGTATCCCGTTGGCTTATTACCTTTTGATCAGATGGGTGTTCTCTGTTTCGTAATAAACCTGATTTCTACCTTCTTGCTTTGCTCGATACATCGCTTGATCGGCACGGCCTAAAAGTGCCTGCCAGCATTCTTTGGGAAATGCCTGTACCGCTCCGATACTCGCGGTAACAGGCTGGCTTTCTCTGTAGTGGCTGAGATTTGAAAGCAATTGCTGTATACGGTTTAAGCTTCTTTTTATTGCCGTCAGGGGAGTCTCGGGGAAAATCAAACAGAATTCATCACCACCATAACGAATGGCGATGTCTGTTTCTCTCAGGTTTTCGCGTAACTTCTGCGCGACCAGAATGAGCAGTTCATCTCCGACCTGGTGTCCAAAGTTATCATTGATTTGTTTAAAGCAGTCCAAATCAATCATAGCAACACTCACTGGTTGGCCCTGGCGAGCCATACGAGCCAACTCGCTTTTCAGCCTGGGTTCAAGTATTCGGCGATTAGCGAGTCCTGTCAGCGGATCTTGCTCTCCCAGGGTCCGTTGCTTTTCCAAATCACGGCGTAATTCCAGATTTAGTAAACCCAGATACTGCCTTGCCTGTGATAATTGCAGGTGAGTTTCTACTCGGGCCAGCAGGATTTCCTTAATAAAAGGTTTGGTGACGTAATCAACGGCTCCAAGATGGAAACCACGAACAATCTGATCAGTGTCATCAATTGCCGAAACGAAGATGATCGGTATATCCCGGGTCTGATTCCAGGCCTTCAGGCGCCTGCAGGTCTCGAACCCATCATAGTCGGGCATCATGATATCCAGCAGAATCAGATCTGGTTTTATCCAGGGTAAGCGCTGTAAGGCTTCATGTCCGCTGGACGCTATAGCTATCTGGTAGCCGTGATGGCGAAGAATGTTTCCCAGCACTCGGATATTTTCCGAATTGTCGTCTACAATCAGAAGGGTCCAATCATCAGGCTTGCTATCCATAGCTGTACTTTCTCTATGGATCAATAGAGAGGCCTCTATTTTTCTTTCAGGATATTAAGTAATACTTTAGACCAAATAAACAGGAGTACCCAACTCTGAGTTAATCAGCTCGTCGGGGACGGTTAAATTAAATAAAGCAGATATGTCGGGATTTCAGGTCATTTCGTCTATCAGTAAGCTCAGCTGAGCTGGGATATACTTTTAAAAGTCGACATTGCTAGCTATTGATATGCTTGCTTATCAGCATCGAAACCGCAGTACGACCCATTTCCTCCAGGTCTTTACGATCAAGGTATATGCCGTCATTCATCAGACGACAAAGACCGTGCAGGGTTGCCCAGCAGGTTTGCGCTACCCGTAGTGATGATTCGGTATCGGGTAGCACAGCCTGTTGCTGCAGTTCTTCTACCCAAGACATCCATTGTCTGAAACTGGCTTTGGATACTTCTTTTAAGCGTTCCGTTGGCTCACCAATTTTCCAGATCTCTTTTCCAAACATCAGGTCGTAGGTCTCAGGGTGCTGATCTGCAAACTGGATATAGGCGAGCACGTACTTCTCAAATAAAAGCATGCCGTTTTGAGAGGTCAGCTCCGAGGGGATGTTCTGTATGGACTGTTCCTGTTGCAGAAACCCTAGTTCAGCAATGGCACAAAGCAACTCATTTTTATCTTTGAAATGGTGATACGGAGCTGTTCTGGAAACGCCGGTGCGGTCTGCGAGTCTGCGCATGGATAGCGCTTCGACTCCACCTTCTTTGATGATATCTGTGGCATTCATCAGTAGTGACTGACGAAGATCTCCATGATGGTAGTTACTTTTTGGTGTAGGCATAGGGAGAAATTTAACAAGCTATCTTGACACTGTCAAAATAGATCTTTATCTTGACAGTGTCTAGATATGGTTTTACTAGTCTGTTTCCAGATCTTCAGTTGCCTTGCTTTAGTTGTGACAGTGGCGCCAAACAACCCCATTAGGGAGGGGATATGACATACGAAACATTCAACTTAGTGGTCGAGGATCATATTGCTCATCTACAACTGAGTAGACCTGAATCCCATAATTCGATGAACCGGGCTTTCTGGCAAGAGTTTCCAGAAGCCATTCGATCTTTGGATGTGGCTGCAGACGCTCGCGTTCTGATTATTTCTTCTTCCGGCAAGCATTTCAGTGCAGGGATGGATCTTGAGGTCTTCACTAAGCCTGATCCTGAAATGTTCAGCGGAGAGGCGGGTCGCCGGGCGGAAGCTATGCGCAGGTTGGTTATACAGCTACAAGACTGTTTCAGTGTTCTGGAAGATATCCGCTTGCCAGTTATCACGGCAATTCAAGGGGGATGTATTGGAGGGGCGTTGGACCTTATCTGCGCGAGTGATATGCGTTACTGCACGGCAGACAGTTACTTTGTTATCAAGGAGACCGAACTGGGTATGACAGCAGATCTAGGTACCTTGCAACGGTTACCACAACTGATTCCAACCGGCCTGGCGCGAGAACTCGCCTATACCGCTCGAAAACTTCCCGCGACCGAGGCTTTGGGTTGCGGATTGGTGAATACAGTGTATGAAGATCAGTCATCGATGATCGATGGGGTGATGAATATTGCTCGGCAGATCGCCAGTCGATCGCCACTGGCGGTTTCGGGTTGTAAGCAGATGATCAATTATTCTCGTGATCACTCCCTGGCGGATAGCCTTAATTACATGGCCACCTGGCAGGCAGGGATGTTCCAGCCGACGGATATGATGCAGACCTTTGCTGCCAAAATGTCCGGTAAAAAACCTGAGTTTGAATCTTTACGAGCAGTTAAGCCTCCATTGCTGGCTCCCGAAAAAAACAAAGCCTGATCCCGGAAACAGGAAATCGGATTACCTGAGGAAGCCATCCTGTTGCCTGACGGGCGCAGGATAGAGGCTCATATAATAAATTGTATTTTTTAGAATGAAGAGAGATAAACATGAATGCTAGCCGCCAACATGAGCTCTATCCACATCTGCTTAAGCCACTTGATCTCGGTTTTACCAGTCTGAAAAACCGGGTACTGATGGGATCCATGCATTTGGGATTGGAAGAAACTCCAAATGGGTTTCAGCGGATGGCTTCTTTCTATTCTGAACGAGCCAAGGGCGGTGTTGGTCTTATTGTTACCGGTGGTATCGGTCCTAATCAAGAAGGTGCTGTCCATGGTGGTGCTGCGTTAATGGCCAGTGCAGAAGATGTAGCCAATCATAAGATTGTAACTGATGCCGTGCATGAAGCAGACGGTAAGATTTGTATGCAGATCTTGCACACGGGTCGCTATGCCTATAACCCTAAACTTGTCGCGCCCTCTGCGGTTCAGGCACCGATTAATCCATTTAAACCCAAAGAGCTGAATGAAGAGGAAATTGAACGGCAGATCCAGGATTTTGTTAATTGTGCATCTCTGGCTAAAGAGGCGGGGTATGACGGTGTTGAAATCATGGGTTCCGAAGGCTATTTACTTAATCAGTTCATCGTTGAGCGAACCAATAAGCGAGATGATGATTGGGGCGGGAGATATCAGAACCGCATTCGCTTCCCGGTAGAAGTGGTCAGGCGAGTTAGAGAGTCTGTTGGAGCAAAGTTTATTTTGATCTATCGCCTGTCAGTGCTTGATCTGGTGGAAGGAGGCAGTACTTTTGAGGAAGTCGTAGAACTTGGAAAAGCCATAGAAAAAGCGGGAGCTACCATTATCAATACTGGTATTGGTTGGCATGAGGCGCGAATTCCAACTATCGCAACTAAGGTTCCTCGGGCTGCTTTTACCTGGGCAACTGCAAGAATCAAGGCTGAGCTGACTATTCCGACCATCACTTCCAATCGAATCAATATGCCAGATGTTGCCGAGTCCGTGTTGGCTCGGGGAGATGCTGATATGGTTTCAATGGCAAGGCCGTTTTTGGCAGACCCTGAGTTTGTCATTAAGGCGGAAAATCAGCGTGCTGACGAAATTAATACCTGTATCGGCTGTAATCAGGCCTGCTTGGATCATGTTTTTGTCGGAAAATTAACAAGCTGCCTGGTCAATCCCAGAGCTTGTCAAGAATCTGAGTTAGTCATCAGCAGTACAGATAACCCCAAGAATATTGCCGTGGTTGGGGCAGGGCCGGCTGGTCTGGCCTTTGCTACGACGGCTGCGCGTAGAGGTCATCAAGTCACCTTGTTTGACGGGGCAAGTGAAGTGGGTGGGCAATTCAATATAGCCAAACGGATTCCAGGAAAAGAGGAATTTTACGAGACTTTACGATATTTCAAACGACAGATCGAGCTGACTGGAGTTGAGTTGAAGTTAGACACCTGGGTTACCGGTGAGCAGCTGCAGGCAGGGGGCTTTGATGAAGTTGTTTTGGCTACCGGTATTACTCCGCGTATACCAGACTTTGAGGGGGTGGATCATCCAAAGGTGCTGACTTATCTGGAACTGATGAACGGTGCTAAAGCCGGGGCCAAAGTGGCTGTGGTTGGTGCCGGCGGTATTGGGTTTGATATAAGTGAAGTGCTTGTTCATAAGGGTGAATCAACCAGCCTGAACATAGAAGCCTTTATGGCTGAGTGGGGCGTTGATATGTCAATGCAGGCACGTGCTGGGATAGAGGGAGTAAAGCCTCGTTTTGAAAGTGCGGCAAGGGAAGTGTATCTGCTGCAGCGAAAATCCTCCAAAGTTGGGAAGAATCTCGGAAAAACAACGGGGTGGATTCATCGCACTGATTTAATCAAGAAAGGCGTTCAGATGTTATCTGGTTGCGAGTACCAGAAGGTTGATGACCAGGGGTTGCACCTGTTGGTTAATGGGGAACAACGGATTCTGGATGTGGACACCGTCGTGCTCTGTACCGGCCAGGAACCCAATAAAGAGCTGGCTGCGCAAATCCAGGGTGTCCCCGTCCATTTGATTGGTGGCGCTGATGTTGCTTCTGAATTAGACGCAAAACGAGCGATCAATCAGGGAACCAGATTGGCTGCAGAGATCTGAATGGTGTCTTGAAAACAAGAGACAAAGAGCAGATTTTCAAATCTGCTCTTTGTCTGAGTGATTATTTGATATCCAGTATTTCGATGTGCCCGGATTCAGCTGATGGTGGAGTCTTCAGCAGGACAATGACTTTATGCGACTCTTTCTCGATATGTCCTTGTTTTTGCAGCTGAGTTAATGTCCGGCTGAATGACTCAGGGGTAAGTCCCAGAAAACTAGCCAAATCCTGTTTACTCATGGGCAGATGCAGTCGGCTGGTGGGACCCTTGTCACGGGCTTGATGCCAGTATAATTGGTAGAGAAAGTGCATCACTCGGCGTGTCGCAGACTCATTTCTAATCACCTTACCGCTGTATTCATCAGCGTGAATTTTCCCACCCAGACGATTGATAAATTGCTGTTGAAGGTAGGGTTGACCAGAAAAGAGATTCAGCAGGCTCTTATAAGGGATTTCGCAGACCCAGGTTGTTTCCATGGCTATGGCATCATTAGGGTAAGTTTTCCCGCCTATGGCATCGATTCCCAGTAGATCACCGATCAGGTAGAACCCCATGACAGACTGTCGCCCATCGGCAGTAACCGTTTCCGTTTTAATTGATCCAGACTGGATTGAATACAGAGATCGAAATTGATCCTGCTGTCGGTAGATGGTGTCACCAGCTGCGTAAGGGCCTCGTTCTTTAATGATACCCTTGAACTCGCTGACAGCTTCCTGGCCGAGCCCAAAGGCCAGGCAGAGCTTCTCACTTTGGCAATGTTTGCAATCCTGTTCTGACTTTATCAGGTGGAGGTGATTGCTATTACCGCAAGAACCATTACTTCTGCTCATGCTTTAATGTCCTTCAAATCTTGCTAATGTAATACTTTATGGCAGGAGTATATCAATTTGGAACTGCATTGATATATGTCAAATCAAGAAATTATAGACGTCTGCCCTTTAATTGATATTTGCTACATATTGACTAAAAGACAAGCAGAATAGCGGGTGAAAATGTATGGTTAAAGACATGGATATGTTGGGTCGCCGTCCTTGGCAGTCTATCCCGGATACCGTTGCAGAGGGAGGGGCTAAGCTGTTGCAGGATCAGGAAATTACCCGCAGATTAATGACCTCTTCGACGGCTTTTAGCGCATTGATAACCTCATCGCTCGGCTGCTGTTCAAGATCAATGATGTTGTAGGCAATATCATTGCGACTTTTGTTCAGCATATCGACAATGTTTAAGTCGTATTCGGCGAAGATGGCGGTAATACGTCCCAGTACTTTTGGGACATTACGATTAGTTATCGTTAAGCGATAGTCTGTGGTTCGCCCCAGCTCAATGTGAGGGAAGTTTACAGAATTGCGTATATTGCCATTCTCAAGAAACTCCATTAATTGGTCAGCTGCCATAACGGCACAGTTTTCCTCTGCCTCCGCAGTGCTTGCGCCAATATGCGGCATTTGAAGCATCTTTGGGTGCCCCAGAGTGTCATTGGCGGGAAAGTCAGAAACGTAGCGGTGCAGGCGATTGTCATCAAGGGCCTTAATGACTGCCGGACGATCAACAATTTCCCCCCGAGCGAAGTTCAGTAACACACAGTGTTGTTTGACGTTTGCCAGCAGGTTGTCATTAATCAGCCCTTGAGTCGATTCCAGGGCGGGTAAATGGAGACTGATATAATCACATTTTGAAAACAGGCTGACGAGGTTATCCATTTTCTGAACCTGACTGGAAAGACGCCAGGCTGCTTCGACCGATATCGCAGGGTCGTAGCCGATGACTTTCATGCCCAGTGACAGACCCATGTTGGCCACGAGAGAACCGATGTTGCCAAGGCCAACGACTCCCAGGGTTTTCCCCATAAGTTCAGAGCCGGCAAAACGTTTCTTCTCTTTTTCCAGCAAGGGATCCAGGCCAGCTTGAGGTTCAAGGGTGTCGACAAACGCCATACCCTGATAAATATCTCGAGCACCAAGCAGGAGTCCAGCAAGAACCAGCTCTTTTACAGCATTAGCGTTAGCCCCCGGCGCATTAAATACAACTACGCCTTCTTCGCTGGCCCGTTCAAGGGGGACATTATTTACACCAGCTCCAGCCCGGGCGATGGCTTGTAGGGATTTTGGAAACTCGACCCCGTGTAGCTTTTCGCTGCGAAGAAGAAAGGCATCGGGATTGGGTAGTTCGCTGGCGATCTCATAGCGATCTCGGGGGAAGCGGTCCAGACCTTTGACAGAAATTGCGTTATAAGTCCTTATTTGATACATGTTGGTTGATTCCAGTTTAGCGGGGAGTGTCCCCGCTGTTAATCAGTTGGGCTGCTTGTAAAGTCATCTCAACAGAGTTTTATAAGATCCGTCGAGTGTCTTTATTCAGATTCCTGTTAAGCATTTTTAACTTGCTGGTAACCCCAACCAAGCCAAGGTAGCAATGCTTCAACGTCAGCTGTGGAAACTGTTGCACCACACCAGAGTCTTAGACCGGCAGGGGCGTCCCGGTAAGCCCCAATGTCATATGCGACCCCTTCATTATCGAGAAGCTTTACCAAAGCCTTAACCTGATCTGGTTCGAGATCCAGTGTCAGACAAACACTGGTATTGGAGCGCTCAGCCGGATTTTCTGCAAGGAAATGGATCCAGTCGTTACTCTCTACGAAAGCCTCTACCGCTTTAAGGTTGTTCTTACTGATTTCAATGGCTTTACTCACACCACCTATTTCACCAACCCAGTTTAAGGCATCCTGATAATCGGCAACACAGAGCATTGACGGAGTATTAATCGTTGCTCCTTTAAAAATGCCCTCGATCAGTTTGCCTGCCTTGGTGAGCCGGAAGATTTTTGGAAGTGGCCATTCAGGCGTGTAGGATTCGAGACGTTCAACTGCACGAGGGCTTAGAATAAGAACTCCGTGAGCGCCTTCGCCTCCCAGGACTTTTTGCCAGCTAAAGGTGATTACATCCAGCTTCTCCCAGGGAAGTTCCATGGCAAATACAGCAGAGGTGGCATCACAGATAGTAAGCCCCTGGCGCTGGTCGGAAATCCAGTCGGCGTTGGATACTTTTACCCCGGATGTTGTTCCGTTCCAGGTGAAGACGATATCGTGATCTGGATTGGTTTGGGAAAAGTCTGGTAGCTTGCCGTATTCGGCGCTGAGGTGGTTGGCCTCCAATTTTAGTTGTTTGGTTATGTCTGTGTGCCAGCCTGCACCAAAAGACTCCCATGAACACACATCTACAGGTCGTGCGCCGAGTAAACTCCAAAGAGCCATTTCGACCGCGCCAGTATCCGAAGCCGGTACTATTCCAACACGGTAACCTTGGGGTAAGTCCAGTAGCTCTTTGGTATCGTTAATTGCTTTTTCCAGCGCTGCTTTTCCGAGGCTGGAGCGATGAGAGCGGCCTAATGTTGAAATGTCTAAATTTGTTACTGAATAGCCAGGGCGCTTACTGCAGGGGCCTGATGAAAAATTAGGATTTTGCGGTTTTGTAGCTGGGCGTGCTTCCACTCGTCGCTCCTTGGTTAGATGTGTTCTAGGTTAAGAATTACTTGTAGGTTGAATGTTTTCAAAGTTATTTGCGCTACGTTTGCTTATTCATTATCGCAATGCAGCAAGTCGACTGCAAAGTTACCAGAAAACCGGAAGTGTCTCAAAATTGTTTCGATATTGCCGCTAAAAGTCATGAATTAGCTCGAACTTAACGGATAAAAAAGAGAAAAGTTTCTTTCTTTCATGTCGGTGTGTGCTATCAGAGAAAGTGCTTACTATTGGAAAATGTGTGTGGGAATAATTTATCCTTTGAGGGTAAGTCTGGTAGAAGGTCTCTCGGTGGGGCTGATACCAGAGGCCTTTGCTTACCTCTTTAATAGAACGCTGTTTTTAGTAATTGCTCGGTATAGGGATGGGTCGGTTTTTGATAAAGATCTTCGCAGTTACCATCTTCGACTACTTTGCCCGCTTGCATTACAACCATCCTGTGACAGAGTGCCTTAACAACCCGCAGATCATGACTGATAAACAAATAGCTGAGATTGTGGCTTTGTTGTAGTCGTAGCAGTAGCTCTATTACCTGTTGTTGGATAGTCCGGTCTAAGGAAGAGGTAGGTTCATCAAGTATCAGCAGTTTTGGCTTGAGAACCAAGGCACGGGCAATGGCTATTCGCTGGCGTTGTCCGCCGGAGAATTCGTTTGGATATCGTGTTCTCCAGTCAGGGTTGAGTTCGACTTCCATCATGGCATTGACTATTTTTTCTTCGCGTTCAGCTGCGGTGCCGATATCGTGGATATCCATGCCTTCGCCGATGATTTCAGCAATAGTCATTCTAGGGCTTAGTGAACCGTAGGGGTCCTGAAAAATAATTTGAATTTCTTTCCGTAGGGGTTTCGTCGCTTTTTGGTCCAGAAGGTCAATACGCAGACCTTTGTACCAAATTTCTCCGGTACTTTTTTCCAGGCTCAAGATACTTTTTCCAAGGGTCGACTTCCCTGATCCGCTTTCCCCCACAACTCCAACCGATTCTCCGGGCATTATTGCAAGAGAGATGTCATCAACTGCTTTAACGTGATCGACAGTGCGTTGAAAAAGACCCTTTTTTATCGGGAACCAGCAGCGCAGATTGTTAACTTGCAAAATAGGTTCTTCTGTGGGAGTGAATTCAGCAGGGTTTCCGTGAGGTTCGGAAGCTATCAGTTTTTGGGTGTAGGGATGCTGAGGGTTTTCAAAAACAGCCTTAGTACTCCCTTGCTCAACCAGGTCACCTTTCTCCATGACTACGACCTGATTGGCTAGTTTTCTGACAATGTGGAGATCATGGGTGATGAATAGCACAGACATGCCGATTTCTGCCTGCAGTTCTTTGATAAGGTCTAATATCTGTGCCTGGATAGTCACATCCAGCGCAGTTGTTGGTTCATCGGCAATCAATAATTTGGGTTTATTAACCAGAGCCATCGCAATCATAACACGCTGGCGCTCACCTCCGGACAGTTGGTGAGGGTAGGTATTCAGTTTCCGTTCCGGGTCACGAATTCCGACCCGCTTAAGCCAGTATAATGCCAAATCAATACATTTTTGCTGTGAAAGTCCCTGGTGTCTTTCAATCGTCTCAGAAATTTGTCTGTGGATTTTATGCAGTGGATTTAATGAGGTTAGTGGTTCCTGAAAAATAACACTGATTTCATGCCCTCTGATCTGCTGCATTCGCTTCTCTGTGGCAGAAAACAAGCTTTCGCCGTTCCACTGAATGTCTCCTCCAAGATAGGTGAGAGGAGGCGAATTTAGCAGCCTAATTATGCTTAGAGCAGTGACGGACTTACCTGAGCCGCTTTCTCCCACAAGACCCAAAATCTGACCTTTGTGAAGATCAAAACTAATTCTGTTGACTACCTGATTGACGGTGCCGTTCTGCTTAAATCCGAGTGTAAGGTCTTTAATACTTAGAAGAGGCTGCATATAGATCCGTTATTCAGATGAGCTGGCAATGTTTGAGCTATTTGATAAAAGCTGGTTCATCAGTATTCACTCCGAGGGTCAAAGGCATCCCGAACAGCCTCGCCAATAAAAATAAGCAGTCCCATTAGCAGCGCGAGCACAACAAATGCAGTGATACCGAGCCATGGGGCTTGCAAATTAGCCTTGCCCTGAGCAAGCAGTTCTCCCAGCGATGGAGAGCCGGGAGGAAGGCCAAAGCCAAGAAAATCCAGAGACGTGAGAGTGACAACAGAGCCAGAAAGAGTAAAAGGCATAAATGTCATCGTCGCTACCATGGCGTTTGGCAATATATGCTTGAACATCAGCCGGCGATCACTCATTCCCATAGCCCGAGCGGCCAGGACATATTCGAAGTTTCGACCGCGCAGAAATTCTGCCCGCACGGCACCAACGTAGCTAACCCAGGCAAATAACAAGGTGAAGCCCAATAATATCCAGAAGGTGGGCTGTATAATACTGGCCAATATTATCAACATGAACAGAGTTGGCATGCTTGACCAGATTTCTATGAATCGCTGGAACAGCAGATCGACCCAGCCTCCATAGTAGCCCTGTATTGCCCCTGCCATCACACCAATCACGGCAGATACAATTGTTAAGGAAAAACCAAATAAAACAGAGATTCTGAATCCATAAATAACCCGAGCTAAAACATCTCTGCCCTGATCATCAGTACCCAACCAGTTATCTGGTGAGGGAGGGCTTGGGGCGGGGCTGGGGAGGTTGTAGATTATGGTTTTAAAACTGTAGGGAATAGGGGGCCAGATAAGCCAGCCGTTGGCTTCAATAAGTTCTTTTACATAAGGATCCCGATAGTCTGCTTCTGTTTCGAACTCTCCACCAAACTCTGTTTCAGAGTAACTTTCCAGTACAGGGAAAAAATAACTGTCATTGTATTGCACCAGCAATGGCTTGTCGTTAGCAACAAAGTCGGCAAACAGACAGATGACAAAGAGTATTGAAAAGATGATCAGTGATGCGACACCTAACCGGTGTGATTTGAATTTTTGCCAGCGGCGCAGATCTTTTTGGTTCAACTTCATTCTATCTCAGCCATCATATTGACAATTACAGCAGTCAGAAAGTCTGCTGCTCATGGGTGCGGCTTCATTCGTTCCCCGCACTCTTGTATCAGCGACTTTCGAAATCAATTCTGGGATCAACCCAGGTGTAGGTCAGGTCGGTTATCAGCGCCATGATCAAACCAAGTAAGGTAAAAATGTATAGAGTGCTGAATACCACGGGATAGTCCCGTTGAGTAATGGCTTCAAATCCTAACAGGCCAATACCCTCCAGTGAAAAGATAACCTCTATCAGTAGCGAGCCGGTAAAAAATATTGAGATAAATGCAGCAGGGAAGCCAGAAATAATTATCAGCATCGCGTTTCTAAAAACGTGCTTGTAAAGAACTTCCCTATCGGTAAGGCCCTTTGCTTTGGCTGTCATTACATACTGCTTATTGATTTCGTCCAGAAAGGAGTTTTTTGTCAATAAAGTCAGGGCGGCGAAGCCTCCTATGACACTGGCTGTTACGGGTAATGCCATGTGCCATGCATAATCGAGTATCTTGTCCATTAGTGAAAGTTCAGACCAGTTGTCAGAAACGATCCCCCTTAATGGGAATATATCGAAATAGGTGCCTCCTGCAAAAAGGATGACCAGTAAAATCGCGAACAAAAATCCGGGTATAGCATAAGCGATAGAAAGTATGGTGCTGGTCCAGCGGTCAAACTGATGACCATTTCGAAGTGCTTTAGAAATGCCAAGAGGTATAGATATAAGATAAATCAGCAATGTGGACCAAAGTCCCAGTGAAATCGATACAGGCATTCGTTCTATAATAAGGTCTATCACCGAGCCACTTTTAAATAAGCTGTCACCGAAGTCAAAAGTCAGGTATTCGATGATCATATTCCAGTATCGTTCCGACAAAGGTTTGTCAAAGCCAAAGCGCTTTTCAATATCAGCAATGACTTCCGGATCGAGCCCACGAGCTCCGCGATAGCCGCTATCGTTGGACTCTTCGGTTTGCACTTCAGCCTTATTGGCGTTGGTGACTCGATCTAAAACTTCTCCTTCAAGCCCCATTGCCTGGGCCATTGCCTGCTCGACAGGGCCACCGGGAGCTGTTTGTATGATGAAGAAATTGATTGTGATGATGATCCACAGGGTTGGGATCATAAGCAATAATCTGCGAACTACGTAGGCTGCCATTGATTATTGGTCCGCTCCAGGCTTTTTGTTGTTTTGCCACCAGGTATCTATTCCCAGAGAGTACAGCGGTCTGGACTCCGGTCGGCTAAACTTATCCCAATAGGCTATACGGAACGCGCTAAGATGCCACTGCGGAATGATATAAAAGTTCCATAACAGTGTGCGATCAAGCGCTCGTCCATAAGCTTGCAGTTTTCTGGGGTTTTCCTGGTGGGTGTTTATACCATCAATCAGGGCGTCGATAGCAGGATCTGTCACGTTGGCGATATTCCAGGTGGAATCCACAAAGTCAGAGCGCCAGATTATTTTAAGACTGGATGATGGGTATGGGTTAGCGCTATAGCGAAATGAAACCATATCGAAATCGTGTTCACGAACGCGATTGATAAACTGGGTACTGTCAACCTGACGAAGGTTTAGGGTGATGCCTATTTTAGCCAGGTTGCTCTTAAAGGGGGCGGCAATCCGCTCTGTCAACGGGCGGTAAGAAAGCAGTTCGAACTCAAAGGGTTTCCCTGTCTTGCTATTAACCAGTTTGCGGTCTTTAAGTTCCCAACCTGCACTCTTAAGTAAACGAAGAGCCTGGCGCATGTTATTTCGGATGTTTCCGTCGCCCTTGGTTGTTGGTAATTTAAACTCCTTGGTAAAAACCTGCTCCGGAATCTTTCCTTTAAGCGGGGTCAGGATTTCAAGTTCATCATCGTCTGGCAGGCCTGTTGCGGCAAATTCAGTGTTGGTAAAATAACTCTCGGTTCTTGTGTATTGATTGTAAAACAGAGCCTTATTCATCCATTCAAAGTCAATCATATAAGCTAAGGCTTCACGAACACGCTGGTCTGAAAACTGAGGGCGTTTTGAATTAAAGATAAAACCATCAGTCCGTTGTGGAATACTGTGAGGAAGCTGTTCTTTCAAAACCTTTTTATCGGTAAAGGCGGGGAAGTCGTATGCGGTGGCCCAGTTTTTGGCCTCGCTTTCTTGCCAAAAATCAAACTCTCCGGATTTAAAGGCTTCGAATGCCACGATAGCGTCTCGATAATAATCATATCGAATATATTTGAAGTTATTCCGGCCTTTGTTGACGGGTAAGTCCTTGGCCCAGTAATTATCTAAGTGCTCATAGATTATATACTGGCCAAATTTATAATCTTTAACGGTTATGCCGCTGCTGCCAATAGGAATTTCTTTTAGTGGTTCCTTAAAGTTACGGGATTCCCAGTAATGTTGGGGCAAGATGGTCAAGGTAAACAATGACAGCATTTGCTCCTTATTTGCACCTTCCAATGAGAACTTAACCTGATGTCGACTTAAGACTTCGACGTCTTTGACGAATGAATAATAGCGCTTAAATTGGACGACACCTTCAGTTGAGAATTTCTCGAAAGTGAACTTCACATCATCAGCTGTAATAGGGGTTTGATCTTGAAATCTGGCATCGGGATTAAGACTGAAGGTAACAAAAGAATAATCGTCTGCAAAATCAACCTTTTCTGCAATGAGTGGATAGTAAACTCCAATCTCATCGTCGGATGTCACAAAAAGGGTATCGTACAGCTGATCAGAGGCTGTCGCTGCATCACCACGTTGAGCGAAACGATTAAAGTTATCAAAGGTCCCTATGGAATGCAGGCGTAAAGTCCCCCCTTTGGGGGCGTCGGGGTTTACGTAGTCAAAGTTTTGAAAATCTGGTTGGTATTTTGGTGTGCCTCTCAAGGCGACCGCGTGGGCGCTAATAACCTCAGGTGAAGCCCAGACAGGATATACGGCTAAAGCTAACAAAAAAGTAACTATGATACGTGGCATAGAGAAGCCTTTCTCAAGTAACTGGTTGAAAATCATAATGCCTTTATATTACCAGCGTAATAGTAGCAGCATAATTCTAATGTACAATTGCTAAGGTGTTCTTATCCTATGTCTATAGAAACTGTGCTTAACAGCGATTCTCTGAAGGATCCTTTATTCTTCTGAGGGAGTCACATGAATACTTTGTGCTGATCTTTTTGAAGCTTCTTACTGTCTGGCTTTTTGAGTCTGGCTTTTCCTTGATCGCATTCAGGGTCTAACGCCAGTTGCAGAAGCTCAGTGATTAGGTAGGGAAACCAGGAATAGGTTCCCCGTATGCTGTTGAAAAAGTATAGTTTTGTTAACCATCCGGACTATCAGGTTTAACGGGATTTAGTCACATCAACATAGAGCGTCAGTCGTTGACCCGGTTGTAGATATTTAGACGACTTTAAAGTATTCCAGCGTTTGATGTCCTTTATCTTTATATTAAAGCGGCTGGCTATGCGTGAAAGTGAATCCCCGCTACGGACTCGATAGCCGATTTTACGAACAATATTTCGGCCGTCTTTTTCCTTCGACTCTGTGTTTTGCCAGATCGAGAGTTGCTTTCCGATTCGTAGAGGGTCTCCCGGAGCCATCTGGTTCCAGCTTGCCAGTTCTCGAACACTCACTCCAAATCGACGGGAAATTGTCCAAAAGCTGTCACCACTTTGAACAGTGTAGTTTTGCTTTTGCCTTCCTGATCGAAGCGCAATTCGTTTGCTCTTCTTCTGTTGTCGCTGATTGCTGCTGAGGGCATAGGCTTTTGGATCAGCGGAAGCCGTCGGGATCAATAGAACTTGTCCTGCTCGAATCAAGCTGCCACGCAGGTTGTTGGCCGTCCGAAGGCTATCAATCGTTGTATTGTTTTTCTTTGCTATGGATATCAGGCTATCACCGGAACGGACCTTATAACGGTTCCAGCTTACTCGTTTGTTCTTTGGGAGTTGGGCCAGTTTGGTTTTGAAGATGTCAGCCTGTTCTGACGGTATCAGAAGCTGATGTGGTCCGTTGGGATCTGTTGCCCACTGATTGAATCCAGGGTTCAACAGATAAAGCTCGTCGACGGAAATCTGTGCTAATTCTGCAGCCTGGGCCAGATCAATCTGTGCATGGGTCTCGACCGCAGTAAAGTAAGGGCGATCAGGAATCGGTTTCAGTGTCACACCGTAGGTTTCGGGCGAGCTGAATATCTTAGCCAGCGCAATCAGCTTTGGGACATAAGCGCTGGTTTCTTTGGGTAATCGCAATGACCAAAAATCGGTGGCTTTGTTGGCCTTCCTGTTTTTGCGCATAGCCTTGGATACAGTGCCTCCTCCAGCGTTGTAACCTGCAAGGGCCAGCTGCCAATCCCCGTCAAAGCGTTTGTTCAACTGCGTAAGGTAGGTCAGAGCTGCATCAGTTGAAGCCTGAATATCTCTACGTCCGTCATACCACCAGCTTTTCTTGAGGCCAAAATGTTTAGCGGTACCTGGGATGAATTGCCACGGGCCGGCTGCCCGGCCATGAGAGTAAGCGAAAGGGTCGTAGGCGCTTTCTATAATGGGTAGCAGGGCGATCTCTGCGGGGATGCCTCGCTCAATAACCTGATGGATGACGTAATAATAGTAGCGCTCGGCTCGTGCTGTAACTCGTGCAAGATAGCGCGGATGTTTTGTGTACAATTTAATCTGCGCATCAATCCTTGGATCCTCAATGTCCAGATTGAGACCAAAATGCTCACGGGTCAGTTGCCAGAGATCGGAGGAAGGAGGTGTCTGTTTTATATGGCCATGGCTGCCGGCTGATGACTCTGCAATGGCCGGTGCTGATAGGGTTGAATCCGGCTGCTTCCCAGGATCAGTTTCCAACGTTGGATCTGTTTGTGCATCTTCAAATACAAATGGCGTTCGAGCTGTGTCCCTCAGAGAAAACAATCGATCGTTTTCGTTATCAGAGGAATCAGGTAGTCTGTCTGGAGATTGCTTGGCAGTCTGGGTTGTCGGAGAAGGGGTCGTAGGAACTTCTGAAAGGCTTTGACAGCCTGCCAGCAGAATAGCAAAGGTGATAGTGGCAAATGACTTGCCGAAATCGGAGGCGTTATCCATAGCCAGAACCGCTTTAGTTTTCTGCATAGTGGCCGCCAAACTCCCAGGATGGAAATGCATTCGGAAAGCTGAGCACCGAAATTCCAAAAGCACAAGATTCTAGGCGGCCATGAAGAAGAGGTCAAGTATTGTTGTGCAGGCCCGGCACATTATGCCTTCCTTAAAAGCTGGACTTATCCCCTAAACTCATCTTTCCATTGACGAATGACGGCAAAAACTTCCTGTTCGTTGTTTAAGGTTCGTCCGGCATGATGGTTCGCCGCCAGTTGAACGCTTTCCGACGCCGTTCTCAAAAATGGATTGATTAGTTTTTCCTGCTGAATATTGGTTGGGATGGTCGGAATGCGTTGTTCCCGGAGTGATTTACAACGATTTATGGTTGCTTGAACTGCTTCGTTCTGCGGCTCCACCGCTTTAGCAAAGGCCAGATTGGCCATCGAGTATTCGTGTGTACAGTATACTTCCGTATTATCCGGCAGCTGTTTGAAAAAGCGCATGGCAGCCATCATCTGCTTGGCACTGCCTTCAAAAAGCCGGCCACAGCCCGCAAGAAAGAGCGTATCACCGCAGAACAGTTGTGGTTTATGCGCTTGGGGTACGGCCTGTTCCGCCTGTGTTCCATCGTAATAATAACAAATGTGGTCCAGCGTATGTCCTGGTACTGCTTTGACAGAAAGTGAATGGCCCAGAACTTTACAGCTGTCGCCGTCCTTTAGCGGATGAGTGATTCCGGCATAGGGGGACTCAGAGGGTCCATAGACCGGGATGTCTGAGAATTTTCTCAACGTATCTACGCCGCCTGTATGATCAGCATGGTGGTGGGTGATAAGTATTCCTTCGAGCTTGAGATCGTTTTCTTTTAGCTTCTCAAGCACCGGCGTTGCGTCACCCGGGTCGATAACAAACACTTTGTTATTGTCTGCAATGCTAAGCATCCATATATAGTTATCCTGGAAAGCAGGAATTGCGTTGACTGTAAGCATCGAGTTTTCCTTCTGGGTCCTTTATGTAATGCAAAATACCCTATACTATCCGGGCTTGGTTATCATTCTGAATAACTCGGTGAGTTTCAGAGACCTTGCTGTTCCAAAGGATAATTCAGTGACACCCGTATTGGCCAGGAGTTTGTCGGACAAATGCTATTTTAGATTTGCCGCGGTTTCTCTCAGTAAGGATCATTTGGCCTGGGTGGCTGCTGTGCCTATTGTTATAGACTGACAGGATGGTTTATGCAGTGAACGGGAATACAAATCTACTACCTTTAACAGAAATGATGGAAGATATCCGGGATTGGTTTTCCAGTGATCTCGGTGAGCAGCTTTTAACCGCAGAACAGGAAGTGCTGGATAAGTTAGTAGGAGGCGTGTTCGGCTATCATTTGCTTCAGATCGGACTTGTCCCTCGATTACAACTGCTTCGACAGTCCAGTGCCAGCCATAAGTTTGAGATGTTGCCATCCGTTAATCTGGGTATGTCTGAGGCTGGTGTTGTTGGCAACGCCAGCGAATTGCCATTTGCCAGTGAGTGCATTGATGCGGTGATGCTTCATCATGCTCTGGATTTTGCCCAGAGTCCCCATCAGGTTTTGCGAGAGGCCGCCAGAGTGCTTCGCCCAGGTGGTAAGTTAGTCGTGGTTGGTTTTAACCCGGCAAGCTTCTGGGGAGCCTATAAACAGATATCCAGTCGTAATAAGGATATTCCCTGGTGTTCGCATTTTATTCGCCAGCGACGATTGCATGATTGGTTGACTTTGCTTGAGCTAAAGCAGGAAACCACTGTGTCCGGATTCTATCGACCGCCTTTTAAAAGCCAGAAGTGGATGCGAAAGTTAGAATTTATGGAGCGCTGGGGAGCTGCTTACCGGGTGGCCAACGGCGCTTTTTTTGTAGTCATTGCAACCAAGGAGTCGGTGACCTTAACGCCGGTAGGAATGAATTGGCGACGTCGGTTGGTGTTCCCGTTGATACACAAGCCTCTGCAACAGGCGGGTCGAAAGTCATCCGGAGAGATCAAGAGTGTTCTGGATACGCCTGAAATTGACGACTGAGTATCGTTTGTTGCAGCTATTTACCGGCTGCAACGAACAGTTAACCGGCTGCAACGAACAGTGAAATTAGGATTTCATCCGACCAGTGATATGTATCATAAGTAAAAGCTTATGGTATCTATCAATAATATTAATTATGTTTTATGAATAAGGCAGGTTATCGTAGTTCGCCTGTTTAAGTGGTTCATTTTTCGTCGGCTTTAGGTAACGAAAAGTGGAAGTTGAAATTGCAGATTAATATATGCACGGAGTATCTTTGATGGCTTCTTCAGATTTGGTTACTGAAGGCGTTACGCTGATGGTGTTTGGTATGGGGTTCGTTTTTGTATTCCTTACCTTACTTGTGCTCGTTACAAACCTGATGTCCAAGGTTGTGACCAAGTATGCACCTGACGTTCAGCCTCAACCTGCGGCTTCAAAGGCAATACCTGCGGCAGCCGGGCCGACAACAGATCAAAGCCAGATTACGGCTGTGATCACCGCAGCGATTCACCAGTATCGCGCTCAACATAAGAAATAAAAAATTATAATTCGCTTTGAGATGATGAAGGCAAATCACCATGACTGATGCAAAGAAACCTCTTGGTATAACCGACGTTGTGTTGCGCGATGCGCACCAGTCCTTATTCGCAACCCGTTTACGTCTTGCCGATATGCTACCTATTGCTGGCAAGCTGGATCAGGTCGGCTTCTGGTCCGTAGAAACCTGGGGCGGTGCCACCTTTGATTCCTGTATTCGTTATCTGGGAGAGGATCCCTGGGATCGCATTCGCCAATTAAAGGCTGCCATGCCCAACACTCCGCAGCAGATGTTATTCCGTGGTCAGAATATTCTTGGTTACCGGCACTATGCGGACGATGTGGTCAGGAAGTTTGTCGAGCGCGCGGCAGCTAATGGTGTCGATGTTTTTCGTGTTTTTGACGCGATGAACGATGTTCGGAATCTTGAGACGGCGATCAAGGCTGTTTTGGATAATGGCAAGCATGCTCAGGGAACTATCTCCTACACCATCAGTGAAGTTCACACTGTTGATATGTGGGTGGACATGGCAAAGCGTATTCAGGATATGGGCGCACATTCAGTCTGTATTAAGGATATGGCTGGCCTGCTGAAACCTTATGTTGCATTCGAGCTGGTCAGTCGCTTAAAGGCTGAGCTGGAAATTCCTGTGCATATGCAGTGTCATGCCACAACCGGGCTTTCTACCACATCGATTCTGAAAGCTGTCGAAGCGGGGATTGATAACGTAGATACTTCCATCTCATCCATGTCTATGACCTACGGGCATTCACCAACAGAGTCTGTTGTTTCTATCTTTGAAGGTACGGACCGGGACACCGGCCTGGACATTGAGTTACTCGAAGAGATAGCTGCCTACTTCCGTGAGGTAAGAAAGAAGTACGCAAAGTGGGAAGGCGCGCTGAAAGGTGTTGATTCGCGAATTCTGGTAGCTCAAGTACCGGGAGGCATGTTGACGAATATGGAAAGTCAGCTGAAAGATCAGGGGGCAGGGGATCGCCTGGATGATGTGTTAGCTGAAATCCCGCGAGTACGAAAAGATTTGGGCATGATTCCTCTGGTAACACCGACTTCACAGATTGTCGGCACCCAGGCCGTACTGAATGTTCTGACGGGAGAGCGCTATAAGAGTATCTCTAAAGAAACTGCAGGTATCTTGAAAGGTGAATACGGAGTAGCTCCTGCGGAATTTAACAAGGAGTTACAGGCGCGTGTTCTTGACGGTGCCGAGGCTATTACCTGTCGACCCGCTGATTTACTTGAGCCTGAGCTGGACAAGTTGACTGAAGAGTTACGCGGTCTGGCTAAAGATAAAGACTTTCGTATTGAGAGCGGAGAGCGTGAAGTTGATGATGTGCTGACTTACGCTCTGTTTCCGCAAATCGGGCTGAAGTTTTTGGAAAACCGTGGTGATGCAAGCGCCTTTGAGCCGGTTCCAACACTGGAAAGTGCTCAGGCCGCGTCTGCGCCTGCTCCTCAGGCTTCAGAGGCTGCTGGTGGTGAAGAGGTCTATACGGTTACGGTCAGCGGACAGAGCTATGTTGTCCAGGTATCGGAAGGTGGTGATATATCTGCGGTGGCTCCTGTTGTCGCTGCCCCAGCGTCTGCAGCGGCTTCTGCTCCTGTGCCAGCAGCGGGGCCCGCTGGAGGAGAGCCAGTTAGCGCACCTCTTGCCGGTAATATCTGGAAAGTTGAAGTATCACCCGGTCAGGTAGTTCAAGAAGGTGATGTGTTGGTCATTCTTGAAGCAATGAAAATGGAGACCGATATTCGCGCTGCACGAGCGGGTACTGTTGGATCCGTGGAAGTTAAAGAAGGCGATGCGGTGAAAGTGGGGGATACCCTGCTCACCCTGGCGTAGAGGCAGTATCCAATGGATAAGTTACTTAATCTTTTTGTTAGCTCTGGAATCTATCAGATCCAGTGGGGGCAGGCGGTGATGATTGCCGTCGGCCTTCTGCTGCTGTTTCTGGCTATCAAAAAGAATTTTGAACCCTTGTTGCTGGTCCCTATCGGATTCGGCGGTATTATGGCTAACATTCCAGAAGCCGGGCTTGCCTTGTCTGCTGTTGAAAACGCAGTCCATCTGGGGGGCCCCGAAGTGTTGGAGCAACTTGCCAATATACTGGGAATTTCCAGCGCTGACCCTAAGGCGATCAAAGAGGCTTATGCGCTGACTTCTCAGGCAAAGCATCTTGAAATCACTCAGTTGGCTATTGATGCAGGCTTCAATAATGGGATGTTGTATAACTTCTATCTGGTATCAATAGCCAGTGGGGCTGCTCCATTACTGATCTTTATGGGAGTTGGTGCGATGACTGATTTTGGTCCGCTACTGGCTAACCCTAAGACGTTGTTCCTTGGTGCTGCGGCTCAGTTTGGTATTTTCGCCACAGTGCTGGGCGCAGTGGGTTTAACTGCGCTTGGAGTAATGGACTTTTCTATTCAGGATGCTGCAGCAATCGGTATTATTGGTGGGGCGGATGGTCCTACAGCGATTTATGTTGCTAGTTTGCTTGCTCCGCACCTCCTGGGTGCCATTGCTGTGGCGGCATACTCGTACATGGCCTTGGTGCCGATGATTCAGCCGCCTATCATGCGTTGGTTAACGACGGAAGATGAGCGCAAACTGGCAATGACTCAGCTTCGACCAGTGTCAAAGAATGAAAAAATCTTCTTTCCGCTATTGTTGCTGATTCTTGTTGCTATGTTGTTACCTGATGCGGCACCGCTGCTGGGAATGTTCTGCTTTGGTAATTTGATGAGAGAGTGTGGCGTTGTTGAGCGTCTCAGTGATACTTCCCAAAACGCACTGATCAACATCGTTACCATATTCCTTGGGCTGTCAGTTGGGTCTAAGCTGAGCGCCGATAAGTTCCTGGACTTGAATACGTTGGGGATTCTTATGCTCGGTATGGTTGCATTCGGTATTGGTACTGCTTGTGGTGTGCTTATGGCCAAAGGGATGAACAGGCTCAGTTCTACCCCCATTAATCCGTTGATAGGCTCTGCGGGGGTTTCCGCAGTCCCTATGGCTGCTAGAGTATCGAATAAGCTTGGTTTAGAGGCAAACTCTCAGAACTTCTTGTTAATGCATGCGATGGGGCCTAATGTTGCGGGGGTTATTGGTTCTGCTGTTGCAGCAGGGGTGATGATTAAATTCGTGGGTTAAGCCCTGATCTCAAGTTTATTTAGTTTAAAGGGCCTTTTCAGGCCCTTTTTTTTCGAGTTTTTGTTCGATTTAAGGTTTGTGTCAAAGGGATTCTATTGAAGCGTATCCACTGAGGGCGGCAGTCCCTATAATTCTTCGGGTTCCGGTTTACCCTGTTTGTGTTTGCCGCAGGTATACAACGCCTGTTATCTGCTGTTGAGTGCAAGTGCTCAAGGGGTTATGGTTTCCTAAATAATTCAGTCGAGTAAGCATTTTCATGAAAATGACACTTCGCCAACTGATGCTGTTTGGATGTGTGGCTCGGCATATGAGTTATACCCGGGCCGCTGAAGAGATGCATTTAACGCAGCCAGCGGTAAGCATTCAGTTAAAGCAATTGGAGGAGCATATCGGGTTGCCGCTATTTGAGAGTATTGGGAAGAAACTTCATCTTACCGCGGCGGGTACAGAGTTACAGCTGGCATGTAAGGATATATTTTCGCGCCTGGATAATCTTGAAATGGCGCTTACACGGATGAAAGGGGTTATGCATGGGACCCTGAGAATAGCTGTGGTTACAAGTGCCATGTATTTTGCACCTCATCTTCTCGGTATGTTTCAGCGAGAGTATCCTGAGATAAAAATTCGTCTGATCGTACGCAACCGTGATCAGGTGTTGCGACGGTTAGCAAATAATGAGGATGATCTGGTGTTGATGGCTCAGGTGCCTCAGGATATGAAACTGGTATCTTACCCGTTTCTTGATAATCCCATGATTCCTCTGGCTACGCCTGAGCATCCCTTAGTCGGGGAGCGAGGGCTTCCTATTGATGCGTTCGCAGATTATTGCTTCCTGACTCGTGAAGAGGGTTCGGGTTCGAGAAAGGCGATCGAAGATCATCTGAGAGAGCATGATGTTGTGTTAGAGGATATTATGGAGCTGGGTAGCAGTGAGACAATCAAGCAGGGGTTGATGGCGGGATTGGGTATATCAATATTATCCCGCCATAGTGTTGCTTTAGAGCTTGCTACCGGGTTACTTACGGAGCTTGATGTGGAGTCTTTTCCGATCGTTCGTAGTTGGTGTATGGTGCATCACGAAGAGAAGAAGCTGTCTCCGGCGGCTCAGGCATTTATCGACTTTATGCATACCAACGGTATGGATGCCAGAGAGATGTTGCGTAATCGCTTTATGTCAGCATCCATTGACTGATCTCAGCCGTTAAATCCAACGTCTTCAAGCAGGTTGTTGGACTCGGCTGCGGCGCGCGCCAAATCGTCTACGCGCTCATTTTCCGGATGGCCGCTATGACCTTTTACCCAGCGCCAGTCCACTTTATGTTGGTTGTTTAGATCATCCAGGCGCTTCCATAAATCAACGTTTTTTACCGGAGTTCTATTGGCTGTTTTCCAGCCTTTGCGTTTCCAGCCATCTATCCATTGAGTTATTCCCTGACGAACATACTGGCTGTCGGTAGTGAGTGTGACTTGGCAGGGTTCGCTTAGAGAGGCCAGTGCTTCAACAGCTGCCATGAGTTCCATTCTATTGTTGGTCGTAAGACGGTAACCCTGGCTAATTTCCTTTTTGTGCTGATTGAATATAAGAAGTGCACCGTAACCGCCTGGTCCTGGATTGCCGAGGCAAGACCCATCCGTATAGACGTTGATTTTTTTCAAAAGTAACAGCCTTCGCTTAAAGTGGATAGAGTGGGACGGTCGTCATTGTAGAAGGTACAGCTATGATATGATAGCGTCAGTTGGGTTGATATTAAGACAATTTTCGACGCTTGGCAGCTGAGTCTACGGGCAATGGCTCTGTTGAATAGAGACAGGCGTCAAATTGTGATGATTGGGGTAAGAGAATCAAGTTATGAGACAGATTGTTTTAGATACAGAAACCACCGGTATTGAGCCTTCAGAGGGGCATCGGATTATCGAGGTGGGTTGTGTTGAGATGATCAACCGCAAACTGACGGGTAAAACCTATCATCGATACATTAATCCACGGCGTCAAATTGATGCAGAAGCTATTGAAGTTCACGGTATTACCAACGATTTTTTGATGGATAAGCCGCTGTTTGCCGATATTGCCCGGGAATTTCAGGAGTTTGTAAGAGGGGCGCAACTGGTTATACATAACGCGCCTTTTGATGTGGGTTTTTTAAACCATGAGTTTGCACTGATTGGACCTGAACTTGGCAAACTTGAAGACTATTGCAGCGTATTAGATACGCTGGCAATGGCTCGTCAGATGCATCCTGGTCAGAGGAACAGTCTGGATGCCCTTTGTCGGCGTTATGGTATCGATAACGCCCATAGGGAGCTTCATGGGGCATTGCTGGATTCTGAAATTCTGGCAGATGTTTATCTGTTTATGACAGGCGGGCAAACCAGTCTCAGTCTGGGGCAGGGTGAGGCTGGTGAAGAGGTCTCGGGTATTAAAAGAGTGCTTCAGGGAAAATACAATCTCGCCGTAAAGATGGCTGATAACACAGAGCTGCAAGAGCATGAAGCAATGCTTAAGCGTATCGATAAAAAAAGTGGTGGTAGTCTTTGGCGTTCGTTGTAATGCGGGGATTAGTGTTGTCAGTATGAGGTAGCCAGTGAATCTCGCTCTGACAACGTAATAAATACTGAAAAGCTCACACAGAGAAAAGGTCATAAAATGAAAAGGCAGGTTAATAGCCTGCCTTTTGAGTTTTGAGCGTACGGTTGTTAGCCGTTGTGTTACAGGAATATCAGTACTGAAATTAATCCGACAACACTGAGTACAATCGTATATGGCAGAGCCATGACGACCATGCGCATATAGGAAAGACGAATAAGGGGAGCGACGGCTGAGGTTAGCAGGAACAGAAAGGCTGCCTGGCCATTAGGAGTTGCAACACTTGGAAGGTTGGTGCCAGTGTTAATCGCAATAGCAAGGTGTTCAAAATGCTCGCGGCTTATTGCGCCTGAGTGGAATGCTGCTGCTACTTCGTTAATGTAAACCGTTGCAACAAAAACATTATCACTGATGGCGGAAAGAACACCGTTAGCGATAAAGAACATCGCCGGCTGTACGCCAATATCCATTGCCAGTACTGATTCAATAATCGGTTGGAAGAGGTGTTGGTCGTGAATAACAGAGACGATACAGAAGAATACTACCAGCAACGCGGTAAATGGCAGTGCTTCTTCAAACGCTTTACCAATCTGATGCTCTTCTACAATACCGTTGAAACTGGTCGCCAGTACGATAACGGTTAATCCGATGATGCCGACTTCAGCCAGGTGCAGTGCCAGTGCCAGGATTAAAAAGATGGCTACAGCAAACTGTACATAAATGGCCATTTTATCGCGTTTGGTTCTTTTTGCCTCTTCGGCCTGGTCGAACTCTTGCAGGATGCGGAATACGTTCTCGGGGATAAGCTCACCGTAACCAAACAGCTTTTTCTTTTCCAGAAATATTACAGTCAATAGACCGCAAAGCAATACAGGCATAGAGATAGGGGCAGTGCGAACAAAAAACTCGACAAAGTGCCAGCCCATTTTTTCACCGATCAGGAGATTCTGAGGTTCACCAACCAGGGTGCAGACACCACCAAGTGCTGTACCAACAGCTCCATGCATCAGCAGGCTGCGAAGAAATGCCCGAAACTGGTCCAGCTCCGAGCGGTGATCATCACCGAGATGGTCGTCAGATGTATGGTCGTGATCATGGCCGTAATCTTTTCCGGAGGCTACTTTATGGTAAACCGAGTAGAATCCAACACCAGCGCTAATCAGAACGGCGGTAACCGTTAGTGCGTCAAGAAATGCTGAAAGAAACGCCCCCATAAAAGAGAACAATAATGCAATTTTTACCTTGTCGCGCACGTTTAACAGCAATTTGGTAAACACGTACAGCAGCATCCCCTTCATAAAGTAGATGCCGGCAACCATAAACATCAGTAATAGAATTACGGGTAAGTTGGCTGACACTTCATGGTAAATCTGTTCTGGGTGAGTCAGCCCAATAACAACTGCCTCGATTGCTAGCAAGCCGCCAGGTTGCAGTGGGTAGCATTTAAGTGCCATTGCCAAAGTGAAAATAAACTCGAAAATCAGCATCCAGCCTGTGAAGGTAGGTCCGGCGATCATAAGAAGAATCGGATTGATAATCAGAAATGCGGCTATGGTTTGTTTATACCAGACCGGCGAATTTCCAAGGAAATTGCGCATCAAAGCCTGTGGTAAGGTCCCAGTCATGCTCGAATCCTGCAGCAGAATTAATAATTTTATTTGGTGTGCCCCGTAATCGGGCCCGGAGTAAGGTGGACAAGGGTATTAAAATTATCGTTGTCACCCATTCGTAGCGGCGTTGTTTCAGGTGTAAAACAGTGGACCGGCTGCGACTTTCAAAACGGACGTACTATGCCAGATTTAGGGGCTGATTTATATACCTCGTGAGTATATATTTAGGGGCTTTGTGGCTAAGATAAGTGAATGAAAAATAGATATCTTTTCATTTGGACGGGGGTTTTTAACTGGGTTCTGTTGAGGCTTTGGAGGATTCATGGTCAAAATAGAGGTTGTAACGGGTGATATTACCCGTTTGGATGTTGATGTGATTGTCAACGCTGCAAATAATTCGCTGCTGGGTGGCGGTGGAGTAGACGGAGCGATACACAGGGCCGCAGGGCCCGGCTTGGTAAACGAGTGTCGTGGATTGGCTGGGTGTAGAACAGGTCAGGCGAAAATAACTCATGGTTACGATCTGGCTGCTCAGTTTGTGATACATACGGTCGGTCCGGTGTGGCACGGTGGTAGCGAAGGAGAGGCTGAGTTGCTTGTCTCCTGCTATATAGAATCCCTTCGGCTGGCGGAAGATTATGGGTTGCACAGTATAGCGTTCCCGGCAATCAGTTGCGGTGTTTATGGCTATCCTTCTGAACTGGCGGTTCCGTTGGCTGTTTCAACTGTTCGGAAGGCCCTGTCTGGCGAGGTAGGGGTAGAGAAGGTTATATTCTGTTGTTTTAATGATTTGATGGCGGATAGGTATCGCCAGGAGCTTAAATCGACCTGTTGACAGGCTGGCTGTTTTTTAGTCGGGACGATGGGGCCTGTTAATATAATCGTTACCCTGCATTTCCATTAAGCGGCTTTGTGTGCGGTGGAATTCGAATTCAAGGTGTCCGCCCTGATATAGATTGGTCAGTGGTTCATTCAAGCTTGCGATAATATTTACCGAGTGATCGTAGAGTTCATCGATAAGTGTTATGAATCGCCGTGTTCGATCGTCGTTAAAAAGCTGTCTGTTCCCCGTGGGATTACTAATAACGTCCTCGGTGCCGCGAGCTATTTGCTGTAATTGATGGCCGCCTCCAAGTTTCGGAATATTACTGATTATTATGGTGTGGAAGCTTTTGGCGAGATGAATATAATCATTTTGACTTCGTGGGCCTTCGCAAAGCGCCGAGAAATCAAACCAAGCGGTACCTTTGTCATTTCCCTTGCACGCTATTATGCGGCCTTCAATCAACAGTGATTGCTTTAAAGGAGCTGGGTTTGCGGTGAGTTGTTGGTAGTGTTTGTGCAGTTGAGGTTCTGTGTTCTGATTGGTTCCAACCAAATATATAGGCTTTAGAGTGCGAGCGTTCAGTCTATAGTCTTTGTCTCCGTTAAGATTGAAAATATGGTTGTTGTTTTTTAGCTGCTGGATGGCTGGTAAGAACCGGTCACGTTGCACGCCATCAGCATAAAGCTGGTCTGGGTGTTGGTTGGAGGTGGTGACAAATATAACCTTTCTCTCAAACAGGGCCTTGGTCAGGTGGCCTAGAATCATTGCATCAGCTATATCGCTAACAAAAAACTCGTCAAAGCATAATATATCTGTTTCGTTAGCGAGCTGGTTTGCTACTTGCTCTAAGGGATTGCGTGTTCCAGACAGGCCAAATAAATCGCTATGGATTCTTTTCATAAAGCGATGGAAGTGCATTCTTAGCTTTCGTTGGGTCTGTAATTCGTTATAAAACAGATCCATCAGCAGCGTTTTTCCTCTTCCTACGTCGCCCCAGATATAAAGTCCTTTTGCTGACAAGGTGGTGCTTGGTATGCGCGTTTCTCGATAAGATGAATGGGTATCAAGTTGCTGCTCCAGCTTTCCCAGATGCTCTACGGCTCTTAGTTGAGCAGCATCTGGTTCAAGCACGGACTGTTTTTGGAGTTCCTGATAACGGTTCAGTATCGGCATCTGATTATGGGTTGTTAATCAGCTCGTCAACAGTTTTGGTTTCTGTTATTGCTTCAACTTCATCGCCTTCTGTGGGGATTTCGTAGTCGTGTACTTCCTGCCAGTCGCTACCAGGGATTCGTTCCCAAACCGTCCCTGGTTTGCTATCCAGCAGTTTTTCCAGGCTGGTATTCATTTTGAGTAGAGTTTCTACCGGGTAAGGCATCATGTTCTTTTTATCAGCCAGAAAGGACTCGTCTTCGTAGCCACTATACATGCGCCAGCCTGTATCACGTAGATTCGCAGGTACCGTTTTGTAAAGAAAACGGACAGGGCATGGTTTTTCTCCAACCAGGAGTTTGGAAGCCAGTGCCAGAAAAGGGCGTTGGGTTTCAGTATTTATATCGCTCATAGTGTTTTTACAGCTTGGCTATATGGTCTGGTTTTATATGTTAACGTTTTGAAACAACAAGGTGAAGCCGCTCTCGGAGTATCAGGTCAAAGTGGGAATCTGGTGAAAAGGGCCGATCAAGCAAGAAGCCGGAGTAATCAAAAAGTTTCCGTGGCTTTTTGGGCTGGTCTCTATCGACGTTGTAAAAAAAAGCCCCGCTGAGGACGCGAGGCTTTGTTTCTTTTTAGCTCACCTTAGCATACAGAATCAGGCTTCAACGGTTGGTATAACCGTTGCGGCTTTATTCTGGTAATTTTCGATTTGGTCGAAGTTCAGGTAGCGGTATACATCGCTGGCCATGGTGTCCAGCGTCGATACGTATTCCATGTACTCTGCAACCGTTGGAAGCGTCCCGGTGAGTGCTGCAACGGAGGCCAGCTCAGCAGAGGATAGGTAGACGTTTGCTCCGGTGCCCAAACGGTTCGGAAAGTTACGTGTAGACGTGGATACCACGGTCGCCTTGTCAGCAACTCTTGCCTGGTTGCCCATGCATAGTGAACATCCTGGCATTTCCATCCGAGCACCAGCCTTGCCGAAGATATTGTAATAGCCTTCTTCAGTCAGCTGTGCTGCATCCATCTTGGTGGGTGGTGCTATCCATAGGCGGGTTGGTGTTGTTTTGCCGGCGGCTTCCAGAAGCTTACCGGCTGCGCGGAAGTGGCCAATGTTGGTCATGCAAGAGCCGATGAACACTTCGTCGATTTTTTCGCCGGATACTTCGGACAATAGTTTCACGTCATCAGGGTCATTAGGGCATGCCAGAATGGGTTCTTTGACGTCAGCCAGATCAATCTCGATCACAGCTGCGTATTCTGCATCCTCGTCACCTGACATCAGTTCTGGATTGGCTAGCCACTCTTCCATTTTTGAGATCCGACGACGAATGGTACGCTCGTCTCCGTAGCCCTCTGAAATCATCCATTTAAGCATGGTGATATTTGAGTTCAGATATTCGCGGATTGGAGCTTCGTCCAGTTTGATTGAGCATGCTGCTGCAGATCGTTCGGCGGCAGAATCGGATAGTTCGAAGGCCTGTTCTACTTTCAGGTCAGGCAGGCCTTCAATTTCCAGAATGCGTCCCGAGAAGATGTTCTTTTTGCCTGCTTTGGCAACGGTCAGCAATCCTTGTTTAATTGCATAATAAGGAATGGCGTTAACCAGATCTCGTAGAGTGACGCCGGGTTGCAGCTTGTCGCCCTTGAAGCGAACCAAAACAGATTCAGGCATATCCAGAGGCATAACACCTGTTGCGGCTGCAAAAGCGACTAAGCCAGAGCCGGCAGGGAAAGAAATGCCAATTGGAAAGCGAGTGTGTGAATCTCCGCCGGTACCGACAGTGTCTGGAAGTAGCATGCGGTTCAGCCAAGAGTGTATGACGCCATCACCAGGGCGCAGGGATACGCCGCCGCGATTCATAATAAAGTCAGGAAGCGTGTGATGAGTGTTAACGTCTATGGGCTTGGGATAGGCGGCAGTGTGACAGAAGGACTGCATTGTCAGGTCTGCGGAAAAACCAAGGCAGGCGAGGTCTTTCAATTCGTCGCGAGTCATGGGGCCAGTGGTGTCTTGAGAGCCAACAGTCGTCATTTTCGGCTCACAATAGGCGCCAGGGCGAATGCCATCTACGCCGCAAGCTTTACCAACCATCTTTTGTGCCAGAGAGTAACCCTTTCCTGAATCGGCTGGCTGTTCGGGCGTACGGAATAAGTCGGTAGGAGCCATTCCCAGAGCTTCGCGGGCTTTTTCGGTCAGGCCGCGGCCAATAATCAGGGGGATGCGGCCTCCTGCGCGTACTTCGTCAAGCAGAACAGGGGTTTTCAGGCTAAATTCGCACAGTACTTCGCCGGTTTCAGCGTTTTTGGCGACGCCTTCGTATGGAAAGACGTCAACTACGTCTCCCATGTTCATTTTTGATGTGTCCATCTCGATTGGCAGTGCGCCAGCATCTTCCATTGTGTTAAAGAAGATAGGGGCTATTTTGCCACCAAAGCAATAGCCACCGGCTCTTTTGTTAGGAACATGGGGAATATCATTGCCAAAGAACCACAAAACAGAGTTGGTAGCAGATTTGCGTGAAGAACCGGTACCAACAACATCGCCTACATAGGCAACAGGGTGCCCCTTGGCTTTTACTTCCTCTATTTGGGCAAGAGGGCCAACTACACCATCCTCTTGTGGAATGATTCCTTCGCGCTCCATTTTAAGCATGGCGTTTGCGTGTAAAGGAATGTCTGGGCGAGTAAACGCGTCAGGGGCAGGTGAGAGGTCGTCAGTATTGGTTTCTCCGGGAACCTTGAATACTGTAACGGTGATTTTTTCTTCCAGCTCGGGTTTGCTGGTAAACCATTCCGCATCAGCCCAGGATTGAATTATTTGCTTGGCGTAGGTGTTGCCTGCATCAGACTTTTCTTTTACGTCATGGAAGGCATCGAACATCAGTAGTGTGTGGGATAATGCCTTGACTGCGGTCGGAGCTAGAGTGTCGTCTTCCAGGCAATCAATAATGGGGGCAATGTTATAACCACCGAGCATGGTGCCCAGTAACTCGACAGCTTTAACTTTGTTGATGAGAGGGGATTCTGCTTCACCCTTAGTAATCGCCGCCAGAAATCCCGCTTTAACATATGCAGCCTGATCGACACCGGCTGGAACGCGGTTGGTCAACAGGTCAAGGATATACTCTTCTTCACCTGCCGGAGGATTCTTAAGAAGATCAACGAGGGCTGTTGTCTGGTCAGCGTCTAAAGGCTTGGGGGGTATTCCTTGTGCAGCCCTTTCTTCTACATGTTTGCGATAAGCTTCAAGCACGATTTAACCCTCTTTGTTTACCCGGAGTCTCGGTGTTGCTTGTGGCATATATCGGACTCTGGTTATTAGTGATATGGCGGCGGGTATTCTAGCTGAAATTCACCTCTAAGTTAAGTATTGTCGACAATTCCAATGCTAATACTTTGTGGTAATGCCTTCTTTAATATTTTGATAATAAAGAATATTTTCTTGGTTTATAGTGATTATATAGTGTGTTTATGGTGCAAAAAATACTCAAATTGCCGGTTCGGAGGCTGGTTGCAGGTGTTTGTTTTTTAGTAACGGTTTAATAAAGTGTTGTTGCTAAAGGATTAATTATGCTGAGAACTTCAAAACTCTCAATATTGGCGTCCATCGCGATCAAGCCCAGCTCCTCACTGGTCAGGTTGGTGTCATTTAATTGAGCTGGTGGAAGTTTTTCAATATCCAAAGCTTCGCTGGTTTTTATTTCAGGCTCCAGGCAATCGGTCAGGCTTAGCGATAGATTCAGGATAGCGGTTTCTTCTTTGTATTCGGTTGCTTTATCGGGGAAGTGTTGATGTTTTACTGGAATCCATAAGCTTTTTGGAAGGCGCCAGTTTTCCAGCAGGGCTGCGCCAATGTCTGCGCTGTTAAACCCCAGCATCTGTTGTTCAACTTCAAACAGTGCGCGTTTAGATTTGCTGGTTTCTTCAAGAATGGTTTGGGCTTTATCTGGCGCTCGAATGTAGAGGATTAGGTGGCCGATATCGTGTAGTAGTCCTGTTAAAAACTGAGCTTCGCCTTTTCCCTTTCCGCAAAGAGTTGAGAATTTTTTGGCCACCAGTCCGCAGTATACGCTTCGATGCCAAAAGGTATTCATGTCAACGAGTTCCGGAGCAATATCATTAAATACCTGAGTAGCAGATGACGCAAATATCAGAGATCGGAGTTCGTTAATGCCAATAAGTGTTATTGCTCTTGATACGGTGTCGATCTGTGAAGGAAAGCTGTAAAAAGCGCTGTTAACCAGTCTGAGCAGTTTGGCTGACAGGGCGGGGTCGTGGCCTATTACCTCGCCTATTTCATCAGCCCCTGCCTGGTCTGATTCAAGCAGTTCGTTAGCTCTTATGACAGCGTCAGGTAACGAAACAAGCTGATCAATTCCGTTAGTTAGCTCTTCGGGAGTCATTGTTTTGTCCGCTTAATGTGCTGGTAAAGGTTGTTATTTGTAGAGAAGGTATTGGCTGCAGGTGTTGACCGATTGCCATCGGTGAGCCGGGTTAGTTTCAGGCTCCTTCCTGTTGCGCAACTAGTGGTCCAGTGAGGTGTCGGGAGAATGACACTTCGGCCGACAATGTTGTTCGGTTTGAGTTACGCTGTTCGGTTAACTATAGCATAGTCCTAACTGAAAGATTTGTTGGGGTTTTTGTATGAGCTTGAGTGTTATAGGGGTGTTGATGGTGCGCTGGAGGCGGGATTTTTCCTGAGGGTTTTTCTAGCTTATCGGTTGGTGGTGGAGTTTGTAGGTGTCGTCGTTTTTCCATTCAAGGAACCAAAGCTGTGGCCCCCAGTCTCCAAGGACTATGCGCGTTTTTCCTTCTCGCAGGTGGTGTATGTTTGGTCGATGAGTGTGGCCATGAATAAGCACGTTGACCTCTGAGTTTGTCATTACGCGATCGACCTCCGAAGGTGATACATCCATTATTTCCATGTCTTTCTGGCGGGCAAGTTCCTGGCTCTTTAATCGGAGATCGTCAGCGATAGTTAATCGTTCTGGTAGTGTCTGTGACAAAAATTGGCTTTGCCACTCGGCCGATCTGACCAGTTTTCGGAATGCCTGGTAGTCAGTATCATCAAGGCAGAGCTGATCTCCATGCATTAACAGTAGCGGGGTGTCATAGGGCTGTATCGTTTGGGATTCAGGTAGCATTGAAGAGCCGCATCTTTCCATAAAGGACTGCCCGATCAGAAAGTCGCGATTACCGTGCTGGATAAAAACAGGAACTCCTTTGTCCGTCAGTTTTTTTAAGCCATCGGCAACTGAGTTTATAGTTTCTGTTTCGTGGTCATCACCTACCCATACTTCAAAAAGATCACCAAGAATATATAGTGAATCGGCGCTGGAGCTGTGGTGTTCCAGAAAACGTAATAACGCCCGGGTTAGTTCCGGGCGTTGGTCCTGCAGATGCAGGTCTGCGATAAACAGAACTGACATGGCCTATTTGGCTGGTTTGCTTTCAACCACTTCAGCTGAAGTGATAATTACGTCATCGACAGGTACATCTTGGTGGCCAGCGCGACTGGTGGTGGAAACAGTCTTGATTTTGTCAACGACATCCATTCCGTCGACAACCTTGCCGAACACTGTGTAGCCCCAGCCCTCGGTCGTCTTGGCAGTATGATCAAGAAAAGTGTTGTCCTTGACGTTTATAAAAAACTGGGCGCTGGCGCTATGTGGATCCATTGTGCGGGCCATGGCGATCGTTCCGGATTTGTTGCTCAGCCCGTTGTCGGCTTCATTTTCAATTGCGTCGCCAGTTTCTTTTTGCACCATTCCGGGCTCAAAACCGCCACCCTGAATCATGAAGTTGTTGATGACCCGGTGAAAAATAACGCCGTCATAGAAGCCTTTTTCTACATACTCACAAAAAGCGCTGGTGGTTTTTGGCGCTTTTTCGGCGTCGAGTTCCAGGGCGATATCACCCATATTGGTGTGTAAGACGATCATGGTGCTGTTTCCTAAATAAATTCCTGCCTTGACGTGCTAATAGTTTTTGATTAGCCGATGAAGTAAAGGCGAGTGAGTAAAATAAACTGCATTGAGGATTATTGATTGAGTATTGTTCAGAATTCAGTATGTCATTACTGCATCATTTCAGCTTTTAGGATAATAACATCCTTTACCGGTACATTGCGAAAGTGGCCGACAGATGTGGTGGGAGTTGTCTTTATTTTTTCTACCACGTCCATGCCCTCGACTACTTTGCCGAATACTGCGTAGCCCCAGCCTTGTGCTGATTTGGATCGATGATCCAAAGGAGTGTTGTCGTTAACATTGATGAAAAACTGGGCAGAAGCGCTATGTGGGTCCTGGCGGCGGGCCATCGCTATAGTTCCGGTAAGGTTGCTTAGCATATTGTCTGCTTCATTCTGAATGGTTGCACCTGGTTTTCTTTCAACCATGCCCGGTTCAAATCCGCCGCCCTGTATCATGAAATTTCCAATTACACGATGAAATATCAGGCCGTCATAAAAGCCTTTTTTTACGTAAGATTCGAAATTTTCAACAGTCTTGGGGGCTTTTTCTGGATGCAGTTGAACAATGATTTCACCCATATCTGTTAGCAACCTCACCTTGTGATCGGTGTCTTGGTTGGCATTGGCTGATAAAGGAAACGAAAGAACAAAAAAAATGGTAATCAGTAAGTTTTTCACAGTGGTATCCGTCAATAGGTTTGTATCAGGCACGTTTCTGCTGGTTAAGTGGCAGGGAAGTTACATCATACCTCTCATGAGTGCCAGTACCATTGGGTCAATTTTCGACTGACGGAGCCTGTAAAAAATGACCTAAGTCATGGTTTATCCGAACAGAGTTGGTGGTATTTAAACACTTGTGTTAGTTTCTGAAAATATTTTGAGCGAGTTTTTGATCGTATCTCCTGGCAGCGTTAAAAAGGGTGTTTTTATGGAAGGTAATAGTGTTCAGCAAGGAGTTGAAGTAACTGGAGCCAACGGAAAGGTCGTTGTCGTTGACGAACAAGGCCACCCTCGTACAGTCGTTGCAGGTGATCAGATACTTGCCGGGGAGACTGTCCTGACGATGGATGATGGGGCTGTTCGAGTAGCGACCGAGCAAAGTCCGATGATCATGGAATCCAATAGCGTTGGTGTTGTTACACCGAGCAGCCCCGATGCTCCCTCGTCGGTTTTAACTACAGCGTTATCTGAAACTGATCTGGATATCGAAGCGTTACAGCAGGCGATAGAGGCCGGAGCAGATCCGACGGAATTGTTTGAAGCTGCAGCCGCCGGCCAGCAAGGAGGTGCCGGCACCACTTCGTTTGTAGAAATTGCTCGTACCGGCCAGCAATTATTAGCGGAATCTGGTTTTGATACGGAGACCACTGGAGAATTGGGACAGGCTGCCCAGGCTGCAAATACGTTAAGCGCGCCCGCCACAGCGAGTATTGAGTTGGATGCGAATATAACCGCTGATGATATTGTTAACGCTGCAGAGTCTGAAGGGGTGGTGCTCATTACCGGTGTTGTTGGTGGTGATGTGACCGACGGTGATGTTGTGTCGCTCATTGTTAATGGCAACACTCATACTGGCCTTGTTCTTGATGGTGTATTTAGCATCGAAGTTCCAGGTGTTGATTTGGCTGGTGATTCGGACAAAATTGTTGAAGCCAGCGTTACAACAACTACTGGAAATCAAAGCGGCGAAGCAACAGCGGCAGATACTGAAGGCTATAGCGTTGATACCTTTGTGCCAACGGCTGATATCTCTTTGGATGATGATATAACAGCTGATGACGTGATCAGCATCGAAGAGTCTGGTGGTAATGTCGTTATCACGGGTGTTGTTGGAGGTGACGTAGTAGATGGCGATACTGTTACATTAGTTATCAACGGTAACACCTTCACAGGGCCTGTAGATGGCGGGTCTTTTAATATAGAGGTTCCTGCTGCGGACTTGGTTGCTGACACTGATCAAACTATAGATGCAAGTGTTGTAACTACTACTGGAAGTATTAATGGTGAAGCTTCTGCCAGTGACGTTGAAAGCTATGCCACTGATTTGGTACAACCTGAAGCAGAGATTGTTCTCGACTCAAATATTGCTTTTGACGGTGTTGTAAATGCAGCTGAAGAGGCGGGTGTTATCGCGATTAGTGGTAGTGTTGGCGCAGATGTTGAAGAAGGTGATGTTGTTACGCTTTTTGTGAATGGGAGCACTTTCGAAGGACTGGTCGATTCTGATCTTCGTTTCAGTATAGATGTCCCGGGTATCGACTTAGTTGCTGATGCTGATAGCCTGATTGAGGCATCCGTTACAACAACTACAGGTAGCGTAAACGGAGAAGCAACGGCTACTGATACGGAAACCTATGGAGTTGATACTGAAGCTCCAATTGCAACCATTATTCTCGACGCCAACATCACCGCAGATGATATTATCAGCCAGGAAGAGTCATTAACTAATATTCCTATTAGCGGATCTGTTGGTGGTGATGTGCAGGTTGGCGACGTTGTTACTTTAACTATCAACGGTAACACTTATACAGGGTTGGTTGACGAAGGCTTGCGTTTTAAAATAACTGTATCAGGGGCCGATCTGGCTGCTGACAGCGATAGCACTATTGAAGCGAGTGTTACTGCAACAGATCCTGCCGGTAACTCGTTAACTGCTACTGACACAGAAGATTATGGCGCAGATATTACGGCGCCTGAAGCTTCTATTATCCTGGATGCCAACATAACAGCAGATGATATCGTTAGCGTATCGGAGGCGGCTGGCGATATTTCTGTTGCTGGTTCAGTTGGTGGTGATGTACAAGAGGGTGATATCGTTACTCTTGTAATAAACGGTAGAAGTTTTACCGGGCCAGTAGATGAAAATCTCAGATTTAGCATTAGCGTGCCGGGATCTGATCTGGCTGCCGATCCGGATAAAACTATTGAGGCTAGTGTTACTACCAGTACTGGTGATGTTAACGGGGAAGTTACAGCCACTGATACGGAAACCTATGGCATAGAAACAACCCCAACCGTTGTCAGTGTTAGAAATGACACTGAGGTAGAAGGTGATGTGGATTTAGTTCATCTTGTAACCCTGAGTAAAGCACCTTCGGATGTGACTTCTTTTAGCTTTAGCCTTTCACCAATTAGCGCATCAAACAGCGACTACGGAACTCCTGTCTTTAGTGATGGCGTTGTTTTAAGTGGTGGAAACGTTCTTGTTCCTGCCGGTGTCAGCAGTTTTACCGTATCAATTCCTACGATTGAAGATAGTTTGGTTGAGGATTCAGAAACCCTTTCTCTATCTGTGGGCGGGGTTTCTGCTATTGGTACGATTATAGATGATGATATTCCTCTAGTTGATGCAAATATAGATCCTCTAGCAAGAAGTGATAGTTTTAGCACGCAAGCTGAGACCGCTATAACAACTGGCAGTGTTTTATCGAATGATAATTTGGGTGATGTGCCCACTGTGATTGTGAATTCCAGTAGCTCCAGCGCTAATGGCGGTACGGTAAGTTATAACGGGAATGGCACTTTTGACTACACACCTCCTTCTGGGTTTGTCGGTAGCGATTCATTTACCTATACGATACAAGATACAGATGGGCAGCAATCTTCAGCAACGGTAACGATTGTCGTAGGTTCAGTTAACAACGATCCGTCGGCAGTTGCTGACAGCTACAGCACCCAGGAAGACACGCCGGTGACCACCGGTAATGTGCTCAGTAATGATGACCTGGGTGACACGCCGACAACGGTTGTTAGCTATGACAACAGCAGTACCAACGGTGGTACGGTCAGTTACAACAATGACGGCACCTTTAATTACACCCCGGCGGCTAATTTTAACGGTACCGATACGTTTACCTACACCATTGAAGATGCTGATGGTCAGCAATCAACAGCTACAGTTACCATGACTGTCAGCGAGGGAA
>NZ_MIEQ01000071.1 GCF_001968815.1 Motiliproteus sp. MSK22-1
CAACAGCAAAAACAAGCTGATCCAGATCGATAAAGACGGCACCCTTACCGACTACCACTACAACCCCGATGGTATCCGCATCGCTAAAAGCGAAGCAGGCACTATCACCAACTTCAGCGTCGACAGCAACCGCGACTACGCTCAAGTCCTGTGGGAAACAGACGGCAGCAACAGCACCGCCTACCGCTACGGCGATGACCTGCTCAGCCAGGACCGCAATGGCGCCTTCAGCTTCTATCACTACGATGGACTAGGCTCCACCCGGATACTGACCGATACCAGTGGCACACAAACCGACGGCTACGACTATGAAGCCTTTGGAGAAACACTGAACCAGACAGGAACAACAGAGAATAGTTATCTGTTTACGGGCGAGCAGTTGGATGCTTCTCTCAACCAGTACTACCTCAGAGCACGTTACTACGATCAGGGGGTTGGGCGGTTTACCCAACAGGATAGCTGGATGGGGAATAACCAAGATCCGGTGACGTTGCATAAGTATCTTTATGCTAATGCTGATCCGGTGATGTATACGGACCCTACTGGTAATTTCTCCATCGGTGGAATGATGTCCACCATGAGCACAATGACCCGGCTAAGCTTGAAGTCTTACAATGCATACTCAAACGTATCTATGCTGATTTCGTTGGCGAAGGGTGACATGACACTGAATGAATTAGCATTCACTTACTTGGCTTCAAGAGTGCTACCAGCAAGACTCTTCAAATGCAGGAATAGTTTTTCGGAAGAGACTCTTGTCTATACCGAATCCGGATTGAAACCAATCTCATTAATTGAAATTGGCGATCTTGTTTGGGCTTACAATGAAGAGAATGGTAAGAACTCTTTGCAGAAAGTAATTCATCTAATTCAAGGAGACGGGGTAAAGAATCTTGTTGATATTGAACTCGAATCTGGTGAGAAAATTACTGTCACATCAGATCATCCATTTTTCTTAAAATCCAGTAAATCTTGGATCGATGCAGATAAGTTATCAACCGATGATTTACTCCACAGCTTGGATAAATCTGAAATTTCTGTGACTGGTTTAACTTCATATAGTAGAAGTAGCACTGTTTATAATTTAAGTATTGCTAATGACCATACGTACTACGTTGGCAATGCAAAAGTACTAACTCACAACTGTTATCAAAAACCGAACTGGCAGGTTTATGGAAACGGTAAGCATATAGCTAGGCGTGGGCTTAACAAAAAGCAAATTCGAAAAGGTACAGAGACAGGGTTTGCTAAGTATTACATGTCTAATGCTCAGGACGTAAGAAAGTTCGAGCTTGATGCTTGGTCAAAAGGTATTCCAACTGCAAGAAATCCCTCGTATAAAGTTGTTGAGCATCCTCATGTTATCGGTGCGAATAGAGGGCGAGATGTTCGTTGGCAGAGGCTTGAATATGATGAAACAAGCGACACCATTCATGGGCATCCAATAACTCGAGAACAATATTTAAGATATCTTAGAGAATAGTAGGGTCACTTATGCATATTTATTCAGTTTTAAGGTATGGCAATGATGAAGAAGGACCTGACGGGTATGATACTGAATTTATCGTTTTAGCTTCATCAGTTAAAGATGCCGCAGAAGTTGCAGATAAGGAACTGTTGAAGTATCCGAATAAACTTGTAGCTTCATTTTGTGAAGCCGTTACTTTAGTTGGGGATAGTTATTCCGAAGCAACTAAGTCAATTCTTTTAAGTGGCCCGGTAATAAATAGTAATACAAGATTTGATTTCTCTATACCTATGAATTTAATGTGGCGCAGAGATACACAGGATGGTGAGTGGATCGTTTTGGATGAGTATTTAGGCTAGCTGAGAAACGGTGGTGGGTAACCGCATCTCCGTCAGCTATGGCAACGGCACCAGTACCACTTACGACTATGATAACCTCAATCGCCTGACGCGCGACGCTCATTACAACGGCAGTGGCGTCTTGATGCAGAATTACGGCTAGCCCAATAGGGTCAGACCTTCTCCAGAATAAAAAAGCCCTGCGACCCAGCTGGGCTTTTTACTATCCGATCAGCCGACGGGTCGCTTATCAGTGGTCAATACCATACAACCCTCCATCACTCGAATATGCACTGGTGTATCAATCGTAAACCCCGCCTGAATCAACCAATGGCCTTTAAGTTGAATCTCCCCGATGGGTGTACGATCAGGGTAATTCTGCTGTAGCTGATAACTGTGGTAAGCCTCCCTGACTTTGATTTGTCGAGAGACCAATAGGGTCAGACCCTCGTCAGAATGCTCTCCAGAATAAAACATGCCGGTGACAAGGAACTTTCAACGCCCTTGTCACCGCTATTGATTACATCAATCCCTTCTCTTTAAAACTCAGTAACTGATCACCGCCCACAATAAAATGGTCGACTAACTGAATCCCTACAAGTGCGTCTAATATTATTTTTTGCTAAGCTAGCTAAGCACGGCTTGCAATGCTCTTTAAACCATTAATTTTTTCTAATCTTCCTTCTTCTCTGGCTGCACTCAAACCCGATAGTAGCGAACTGCACTACCGCTACGACGAAGCGGGTAACCGTATCGGATTAACCTTCACCGACAGTCAAGGCACTGTGCAGCTGGATCAGAGCTTCGGTTACGACAGTCTTAATCGACTGATCACAGTCACTGATGCCAGCGGTACCACCAGCTATGGCTACGATCTGGTGGGTAACCGCACCTCCGTCAGCTACGGCAACGGCACCAGTACCACCTACGACTACGATAACCTCAACCGCCTGACCCGTGTTGCTCACTACAATGGCAGTGGCGCCTTGATGCAGTCCTATGACTACAGCCTGGGAGCCAGCGGTCGACGGGAACAGATCAGCGAGTCCAGCGGTCGTGTGACCGACTACAGCTACGATGATCTCTACCGTTTAACCAACGAACAGATCACCGATGCCATCAACGGCAACTATAA
>NZ_MIEQ01000072.1 GCF_001968815.1 Motiliproteus sp. MSK22-1
CAACAGCAAAAACAAGCTGATCCAGATCGATAAAGACGGCACCCTTACCGACTACCACTACAACCCCGATGGTATCCGCATCGCTAAAAGCGAAGCAGGCACTATCACCAACTTCAGCGTCGACAGCAACCGCGACTACGCTCAAGTCCTGTGGGAAACCGACGGCAGCAACAGCACCGCCTACCGCTACGGCGATGACCTGCTCAGCCAGGACCGCAATGGCGCCTTCAGCTTCTATCACTACGATGGACTAGGCTCCACCCGGGTACTGACCGATACCAGTGGCACACAAACCGATGGCTACGACTATGAAGCCTTTGGGGAAACACTGAACCAGACAGGGACGACGGAGAATAGTTATCTGTTTACCGGCGAGCAGTTGGACTCCAGCCTGAACCAGTATTATCTGAGGGCCAGGTACTACGATCAGAACAGCGGGCGGTTTACCCAACAGGATAGCTGGATGGGGAATAGCCAAGATCCGATTACATTGCATAAGTATCTTTATGCTAATGCTGATCCGGTGAGTTACACCGATCCGACGGGGAACTTCTCGCTTGGGAGTATAGGTGCTGCGAGTAATATTCAGAGAATATTAGCGACAGCCAATGTTGCTAGTACTGGATTTGATTTCTATTCATTTGCAACAAGTGATGGGGAGATTGATGCCGTAAGTGCCGGACTCAGTGTGTTAGCGACTCTTACCGGGGGAGCAATATTAAAGATTTTAGTAAAGAACAAAGATAAATTTGAAAAGCTATGCAGTAAGTTTTGTAATTTACTAGAGTCAGCAGGGAAAATTAGTGGAGCTATTAAGTTTCGAAGCTCCAGTTCTATTAGGTTTACCCAGAACTCTATTGGAAAAAACTTTAGAGATGGAGGTAGCGTAGATGACCTAGTTGCTGGTCTTCGGTCTGGCAGAGTATCACCAGACTCTCTGCCTGTTATTAGAATATTCAAAAAAGATGGAAAGTTGTATAGCTTGGATAATCGACGATTGTATGCTGCTCAGAGAGCAGGGGTAAAGATTAAAACAAGGGGAGCAACAACCGATGAAATTGCAAAAGAGTCATACAAATTCACAACAAAGAATGATGGCGTAACGATAAGAGTTCGTGGAGGAGGTAGTTAGTCATGAGTTTCAGAGAACACTCTAAAGATGTCGCATCATCACAAGACTTGGCAGACTTCATTGGGAAAATGTTAAGAGACTATCAACTAAACAAGGATAGCTGGGAAAACGTAACTCTGGAAGCATTTTTGGAAGCTATGTCTGCATGGGTTGAAGATATGGATGGTTATTACACAAATGTGGGGGAAACCTTCGATGATAAGAACCCTACATGGAGTAATTTTTCAGACATATTGTCTGCTGCAACTATGTATGAATAAAGCTCAATAGGGTCAGGCCCTCGTCAGAATGCTCTCCAGAATAAAACATGCCGGTGACAAGGAACTTTCAACGCCCTTGTCACCGCTGTTTGTTACATCAATCTTCGGTGCGCGTAGAGGTGGTGGAGTTATTCAATTTACTTTTACAACATCAGCGTTTAATGCAGTTAGATCCGGTTCAGTTGTTCAGGATATTCCCCCGATAGGAAGTTCAACTCAATCTCCTGGTGTAGAGATGATCGTTCAGCCTGTTGTTTTCCCTTTATTCGATAGTTTGAGAAACACTGGGCAAATTATCGCTAGTCCAGTTCCGTAGAGAGGATTGTTAAATGGACCAATAGGGTCAGACCCTGTGGTATCCCTTATGATATTGATGTAGAGGTTGATTGGGATAATAATATTCGCCCCTTCAGTAATTCGTCGTATTGGGATTATCCTAAAATAGAAAGTAATTCTAAGGTTGATTGGCTTAGTGGTTCACAAGATTATTCTGGATTTATACTCAATGAAGAAAGTGAATTTAATTTTCTGGGCGGTGATATCGATGCAATTATACATATAAATGATAATGCATTAGCTAACCTTGATGGTGGTTTTGTTGAGTTTGAGATAGCTTCACGTGATTCGCCAATATCAATATTAATGCTGGCAAAATACGCTATGCGGGTGCATATGACAATTCGGTAATAACATATAGTGGAAGTGAAATCGATGTCGCAATAGCGCTACAAGACACGTCGATACTGACCGTTGTAAGTAGCAATATAGATTACAGCTATTCCAGTAGAAGTGATATTTTTGGTTATGACAGCTATCTATTATCGGGCTTCTACGGAACTGATGAGCTTATCCATTTAGCGGCAAGACGTTTTCAGGCTAATGCAGTAAGACCTTATCAACGTTCCTAGGATGGCGGCTAAATAGTAAGACCGGAAAAGCTTGTATGTATGAAATACTAATATATTAAACCAAAGCATATGAAAAGGGAGATTTCTCTTGAGTCTTAATTGTCCTGATTGTTCTAAAAAAATAACCGGAAAGTCGGTTTTCTTTGCTTCAGATAATGATATCTATATCTGCCAAGGATGCTCAGCCAAAATTGGTTGGAGCAAAGAATACAAGAACTTTACCCTGTTTTACATTTGTGTGGTTAGCGTATGTTGGCTGATTTTAAGCTCGATACTTGTGCGAACGGGTGCTTTTGTGGAGGCAAATCTCTTTCAAGATATATTGATGTTAGTTGGAGTTATTTTTTTGTCTTTTCATGCCATTCCGTTTTTTCCATTACAGAGGTACTTGAAAGCTAAACAGTCATAAAAACCAGGGTCAGAGAGGGATTTATTTCCTTGAGTAGTAGATTAGCAATATTTGCTCTCCGACTCTGTTTTCCCAAGTGTAAGAGCGGCATTATGTCATTTGATCATCAACAGGTTTTTGGGGCTGAATCAGGTGCATCCTTATCAGAATAGCGGTTTATCCCTTTGAGTAGTCTTCCCAGCAGATCTGACCCCGTTATGATTTTCCGTTGGCTATCGGTCCAGACCAATATGACATCCCGTCCCAGGGCTTTGTCGTGGCTGACGTCTTCACTGTGGGCGAGTTTGAGCTGAAGAATTGCTTCTCCTAATGGCTTTCGATCATCTGTAATCAAGAGAGGTGGATGGCAATAGCGGTAGGGGTCGAATGGTTGCTCCAAGTTAAATAAAGCTGCCCGTAGTAACCCATCCGCATCCACGATCAGGTTGGGTAGATCATTGTTATCGACGAGTATTACCCAGGAGCGCCCTGATTGATGAATCCGCTGTAGAAAGGGGTCCGAGGGGGTTCGCTCAATTTCTGGAAACTTTGCCCGTCCCTTTTGTATCGGCAGTTCGATGATGCTGTGAGGAGAGATAAGCTCGCCTTCACTGCTGACCGGAAGGTCATCAATGGCGAGAAAATTCAGTGCGCCTATTCCTTCGACAGCTTCAACTTCAGCATCCTCTGATTCAATGTGTCTGTGAATCATCGCCCGCAGCTCGCGCTCTCGCAAAAAGTGTACACCTTCCTTCCCCAGCCAAAGATCTAATATTACTGCACAGGGTTTCGCTACCGGGTACAGCAGTCGTTGGTAAAAACGCATCAACGGTGCCAGGCGAGAAGCCATGTTTTTAGCATGGCGTGAAAAGTAGGCCTGGGGACCAATTTCACCAAAGAGTGTGATTACCACCGTTGAGAAAAAAAATGCGCCGATTCCCGCCAGGACTGAATCTGTAAGCAGCGTCAACAAGACGTTAACGCCCACATTACCCCAGAGTATGGTCGTGAGCAGAAAGTTGGAATCCTCGCGCATTGATAGAATCTGCTTTGCCGTCTTGTCGCCTTGACTGGATTCGATCTCAAGCTGTAAACGACTAAGACTGAAAAACGCCAGATTAAGGCCGGAAAAGCAGGCTGATTGGCTCACACATAAAACGATGCCTATCCAAAGCAATAAGTCGACCATATTAATTAATCTCATGTGGAGGTGAAGAGTGGGTATGCCAATCTCTTATTGAGAGTAACACAGGGTTTCGTTTACGGAAGGCATTCTCACCTGAGAAGTGCTTAAAGTAGTGTTTTTGTTGCTGGCATAAAAAACGCTAACACTCATCATTCAATCTAAGGCAAGATCATACTTCTCAGTGCGTTCGCAGCTATGCTCTTTTGTATGGTCGAGAAAAATATGTCCTATCGTCTTTCGGTAGAATGCTTTTGCCGTCTATTGGCTCCCCATAGCTTTTTCTGTAAACAGCTTATTGCCTGGCTGTTGATTGTGTCTACATCGGTCTTCGCGGAAGATAAGGTGACTTTGCTTGGGGCTGAACTGTCTCCCTATGCGTTCCAGGAAAATGATCAGATCACGGGCCTGGGAGTAGAGTTGTTGCAGGAGGCTGCTCAGCGGATCGGTCATTCAGGTGAAATAACCTTAATGCCATTTAAACGGGCCTTTCAGAATGCCATTACCCGAAAGAACCTGCTGATGACACCGGTGGCGAGGGTTGAAAGCAGGGAAGGGTTGCTTAAGTGGGCGATTCATTATCTGGATGACAGTTTCTTTTATGTGACTCGTGCCGGTAGCCGTAAGCTTACCCATGGGCTTGCCCGTGAGGGAGGGCTTATTGGAGTGCTGGCGGGATCGGCTCCCTTGGCCCGGCTAAAAGCAGGTGGAGTGACTAATTATCTTGAACAGACCAGAGATACAGCCAATATTAATATGCTTCGTATCGGGCGAATCGAAGGATGGTTTACTTCATCAATTTTGTTGAATGGTGCTTTTAAATCTCATCCTGAGTTAGACCCAAAAGAGTTTGTCATTGGGGAAGAGCAGAGTCGTCACTGTGTTTATATTGTTGCTTCCAACGATACTTCTGAGGAAATACTGCAACCTTGGCGCGAGGTTTTTAACTCTATGCTGAATGATGGTACTTATCAACAAATCCTGTCCCGTTACTTAGATCAAGACCTGCAGTTAATGTTGGGTATCGGTTCGGATCTGCCTTCCGGCTGTGGGCGTTACTGAGTCTGAGCTGTTCTAAAAATCAGCCTGGTAAATAAACTCTGCAACTTTCTCCGCTTGATCTTCAGCTAACCCCAGTTCCGGCATCAATGCGGAGTGGCGAAGTATTTCAGGCAACAGTGCTTTATCGGCTGCCGGGCTTAGTACCCAGGCTTTAATATGGGCTACAAATTGCTCACGTTGCGGGTATTCACGGAGGTAGCGTTTTTTAACTTCAACGATAGGTGGGGCATTGTAAGTCGTTTGGCCTGTTTCGATCGGGAGCATCGACTCCTCCATCCCCGCATGTTCTGACAGGCTGTTGGCTGCATCATTATCAGGTACTTTGTGACAGGCGGAACAGAGCATGCCGAAGATCTGCTCACCGGTTTCTGCCACTGCAGCAGGTATCGTTGTGATTGTAACAAAAGCTAGGGCTAACGCTGGGGCGATGTGTTTTTTCACCTGTGATTTCCTTAAAAATAGCTGGAAATGGCAACAGTTTCTTTAATTCGGTTGCTGCATTCGTTGACCGATAAGAATACTAATAACTTGGCATATTAACACCCTGTATCTGCCCTTATTAGTCCAAAAGTTGTTTTCAATAATATTGACGTTTACGTAAAGATAAAGTTAGTCTGTCGAGACTTTGTAGGAGGGTAAACGATGAGTGAACTGCTAAATGACTACCATACTCGTATGAGTATTCCTGTGGTCTGGGGTGACATGGACTCTTTTCAGCACGTCAATAATCTGGTGTATTTAGGTTATTTTGAAAGCATTCGTATGCTCTATATGGATCGTTGTAACTACTCTGATGTCATGAAAGAAACAGGTATTGGACCGATACTGAAGTCCACGGACTGTACATATCGAATACCACTGACTTACCCGGATACGGTTATCGCAGCGGTCAGGGTCACTGAGGTTAAGGAAGATCGATTTGTTATGGAGCATGTGGTGTACAGCGAACAACATCAGAAAATTGCAGCTGAGGGCCACGGTATTATTGTCTGTGTTGATTATCAGCGAAACTGTAAGGCACCGATACCCGAAAGGATGCGAGAGATGATCAGAGAGATTGACGGAATCTAATTCTGTTTATTTATATCGGTTAGTTTGTAGTTGCTAACCAGAGACTGCGTGTATCGTAGGATCTTTAGCGCAGCAGCTGCCAGCTACGATTATATAGAGCCTGTGCTTTTTCAATGCGATCTGCCAGTTGTTGTGGGTCTTCCTGATGACTGAATTTTTCAATATTCTTACTGGCGTCACACACGGCTGTCAGGCCGAAATTAGCACAGGCGCCTGATAGTTTGTGAGCAGTGTTGGCTAAGGTTGCTGGATCTCGTATTTCGAGTGCTGTCGCTAATCCCTCAAGCAATTCTTCGCATTGTTGATTAAGGTAGCCAATCAGCTCTTGAAATTTTTCATCACCGAGCGTCTGTTGATGCTGCTGCAATAGTGTTTTATCGAGCAATGGTAGGGTCGAATCATTATTCTCGGAACTGAAAGTGTCAGTTGTCGGGATAAGGTTACTAGATGACTCAAAGCCATCCAGTGTTCTGCGCAGCTCTGATAACAGCAGAGGTTTTCCTATTACGGTATTTATTCCCGCAGCCTGATACTGATTGATTTCAGCCGCAGTCATACTGGCGGTTAAAGCGATAACCGGAACCTGAGCTTTTTTCAGATCCGTGTGCTGGCGTATTCTCTTGGTGGTTTCCATTCCATCCATGTCGGGCAAATGGATGTCCATCAGTATCAGGTCGTAATTGTGATCCTTATGCATCAACAGGGCACTGTAACCATCACCGGCAATCGTTACCTGATGCCCGTCACATTCCAGTAGCCCTTGTGCAACCCGTTGGTTTATTTCAGTATCTTCTACCAATAAGATCTGCAAGGGAGCGCTCTGACTGTGGTCAGCGGGCTTGGATGTTAAGGGGCTGAAAGAAGTGTCTATTGAGGGTGCCGGTGATTCCAGCGTGCTGGTGTGGTGGGTACTCTCTGGACTGGTAAGTGGGTAGTTGATCTGGAACCAGAACAGGCTTCCCTGACCGATCTCGCTGTCAAATCCAATGGACCCTTGATGCAGGTCCACCAGCTTTTTACAAATCGAGAGCCCCAACCCGGTACCTCCATATCGACGGGTAATAGAGGAGTCGGCCTGGGAAAAATGCTGAAAAATACGTCCCTTTGCCGACTCGGGAATCCCGATCCCCATATCCTGCACTTCAAAACGAAGGCTAACCTTATGACCTGTGGTTTCCCGCTGGCTGACTCTTAAAGTAATTTCTCCCTGTTCAGTAAATTTCACGGCATTTGTACAGAGATTCATCAGAATCTGGCTGAGGCTGCGACGATCACCTAGCAGGCTGATATCCAGTGTCGGATCTGTCTCAACGTTGAGTTTCAGGTTTTTTTCGACAACCAGTGGTTTAAGAATCGCCTGGATTTGATTTATCAGGGAAAGCAGTGAAAAGGGTAACTGCTCCAGTTCCAACTGCCCGGCTTCTACCTTGGTGAAATCAAGTACATCATTGAGAATCGACAGCAGTGACTGTCCGGACTGATAAATTGTCTCGACCTGTTGTTTTTGCTCGGTTGTTAATTGGCCCTGCTTCAGTAGCTGAGCCATGCCAAGTACACCGTTCATGGGGGTTCGGATTTCATGGCTCATTGTTGCCAGAAACTGAGATTTTGCCTGACTGGCCGCCTCTGCTTTTTCACGGGCTAATTGAGCAGACTTTTGAGCGCGCTCGGCCTGTTCTTTTGCCCGGCGCTCGGTTACATCAGTCAATGACCCTTCATAGTAGATCAGTTCGCCCTGGTCGTTGAGAATACGGCGAGCTGAAACGGAAACGTAGATGGGTGGACCTTTGCGTCGTAACCAGCGAGTTTCGAAATTAAGCACCTGATTCTGAGCGCTTAGTATGGATCTGAATTGCTTCAGATCATTCTGGTCTGTAAAGCACTGGTTGCCGATGTCTTCAATGGCATCGAGAAACTCTCCGGGTGACCGATAACCCAGCATTGTTGCTAGCGCAGGGTTCGCGGAAATAAAGCGTCCCTCTGGGCTGGAGCGGAAAATGCCTTCTACCGCATTTTCAAATAGCGAGCGGAATTCCTGTTCAGATTGCTCAAGGCTTGAATAAAGTTTGGCATTTTCAATAGAAATAGCTGCCTGGGATAGCAGGAACTGAAGGGTTTGCAGGCGATGTTGATCAAATACGTCGCGGCTTTCGTTATTCTCCAGATAGAGTACGGCGCTTAACGCTCCGTGATAGAGGATTGGGCTGCATAACAGTGAAAGAGGGTGCTTTTGCTGCAGATAGCTGTCCTGCATAAACATTTCGTGATTTTGTATTTCATGATGACTGGGCTGCTTATTGAGATTCTGTGTTTCGGTGCTGTGCTTGCTTTTAGCACTTTCAGGGCTTTGAGAATCTCCGAGAACCACATTCTGCTGGGTTCGGGCTACGTAGTGGATGATGCTAACAGGAAGGTCTTCACTGTTGTCGAGTTCTTTTCCGCTGAAAAACTGAGCGTCTTTATCAATTCTGGCCTCAACTTCGACAAAAAAGTGCTCTTGTTTTTTCAGAACCAGAACTGCCCGTTGTGCTCCAGCATTTTCGATTACCAGTTTCATCAGACGGCCTAACAAGCGTTCCAGTACAATCTCATCGGAGATGGCTTGAGAGGCTTTGATTACGGAGGCTATATCAATCGCCTGATTGCTGTATAAGGGGCGCTGATCCGTCAAGTTGGGAGACGCCTGTGGAGCAGGAGCTGTCGGGGCTATGAAGATGCCTGAATAGCTATTGTCCATCTGAGCCAGCTTGGCTTCAGCTCCGTAGTTGCGATAGCATGATTTGGCTTCCGTTAGATAGCTGCTGGCAACCGTTTTACGCCCCCAATCCAGATAGAATCGTCCTGCCCGTTCATTGGCGATTGCCTCGACTAAGGGAAAGTTGTTGACCTTAGCCAATTTAATAGACTGGTCATACAATTCCATTGCCTGGTTGTATTGCTGGCGGATGCGGCATACTTCGGCCCGAATCAGGGTTTCATTATGATTGTGATTAGAAGGGCTGTGAGTTGCCCAGCGTTGGGTGCGCTGCAATATTCTGGAAACTTTTTTAAGGTTTCGCGCCTTTTCTGCCGCTGGGGCAGAAGTCGCAAGTTCCAGCAAAGACAGTGCGTTTAAAAACAAGAAAAAACTGTAGGTATAGGTACCACTGATATAAGGAAGGAACTCAACTCCCTGTTCACAATGCCTGGCAGCGGTTTGAAAATCATCAAACAGGTAGCTTAGCAGTGCTTTATAAAAGTGATGCAGACAAATAGCCGTCTTATGATTTTCTGCCTGATGCTCTGCCAGCATGAAGTCTTCCTGATAATACTGTCCATCAAGCCAGGTCGGGTGAGGACGTGTATTACGAAGATTATCAATGACCTGCAAGGCAAATAGCGAATATTGTATGGATTGTTTCTGTCCGGATTGGCGCAGCCAGTGAACATGTTCATCAAACTTTTCCTGCAGTGCAGGCAGGTGCTGGCCTTGCAGGAAGGCAAACTGGATATGGGCAGCAAGGCAGTAGGCTCCCCATTCTACATCGCCGCAGTCCGTTGCCAGATGATAGCCCTGCAACAGGGAATCTGTGCAGTGTTGCAGTGGTTCCTTCCAGTGTCTGATATAGGTATTAAACAGTGATAAGGTTCGATGATGAGTCAATCGGGAGGATATCTGCTGGTCTAGCTGCATGGCGATACGACCCAGTCGATAGCCCTGGCTGATGGCATTGAGTTGACCGCATAAAATACCTCCATAGCCAGCAAAAGCCTGGGAGGAAACGGGGGTCAGTCCATGCCTTAAACATAGCTCGACCTCTTTTGCCATCACCAGAGGGCGCAGGGAAGAGCTGGAGAACTTTATTGCCCCGAACATACTGACCAGTATGGATATGGCTGACAGTCGGGTGAGGTCGTCCATTGGTTTAATTGCGAGTATGTTCTCAGCGGAGAAGCGCTTTAACAGCCATTGTGTGCGTAGCAGTCCTGCCCAGGTTTGAACCCGGGTTGGTTTTTCTGGCAATGAAACCCCCAGCAATTTCAATACTCTGAGAGCGGTACTAACTGCATCCTCGAATTGATTTCTGGCGACCTGAGACTGGATACGAATTTCATACACACGGATCTGGTCGAGTAAGTGTAGCGCCTGGTTCAGAACCTGCTCGATCAGTGGCTCCATTGCTTGATAGTCGGCTTTAATATAAGCGGCTTCGACAGCTGCATTATGGAGCGATAGGGTCAGTTGATAGGCTGTATTCCAGCTGTCTTCCGGTAATTGTTGCAGCCCTGTCTGCAGGTATTCAAATGCTGCATCAACAGCTGCCGCATCACGGGCGCGAGTGCCCGCCTCCAGATTAAGCTGTGCCAATAGCAGTTTTTGTGCTTCGCTGGTCATCAGCGATTGGGCAACATTGAGATGATTGGCAATTTCAAAGGTGCGGTTTTCTCTCTCCTCATTATTTAGATTTCTCTGCATCAACAAGCCAATTTGCAGATGTAATGCTTCCCGCTGATCAGGAGGAACCAGAGAGTATGCCGCTTGTTGTACCCGGTCATGAACAAAGCGGTAAACCGGGTGGCCACCGTCGGCGTTATAGCTGAGGTGGTAGTGATCATCTGAACGCAGTATCAATCCTTCTGATAATGCCGGCCAAAGATCTGTCGCTGCCTCCTGTGGGCTTTGGTCGAGAACTATTGACAGTGTGCGTAAGTCAAATGGGCTACCAATACAGGCGGCAAAACGAATGGCCTTTTGGGCCTGAGATGACAGTCGCTGAATTTTGTGGAGTAACAGATCAACAACGTTATCGGTCATGTCCTGATCAATAATTGCTGCCTCATCCCAGTTCCATCGTTGATCTCGAAAATAAATCAATCCGTTCTCGTGAAGGGAAATAAGAAACTGTTTGAGAAAGAAAGGGTTTCCCTGGGTCTTTTCAAGGCAAATCTGTGCCAGCCCGGCACAGTGTTCGGGTCGGCAACCCAGCGTGTCAGCGACTAACTGAGCATTGTGTCTGGCGGGCAGTGGTTCAAGAACTATTTCTGTCAGCTGAACCGGTGAACTCCGTAACTTGGCGATTGCCAGTCTGAGAGGGTGGCCTGGAGGTACCTCATGATCTCGGTAGCTGGCGATTAACAATAAAGCGGGCAGGTCTGCATTCTGGGTAAGAGATTCTATCAGCCTGATGGATGCCTGGTCGGCCCAGTGCAGATCATCAAGAAACAGCACCAGGGGCTGTTCTGCTGTGGCAAATGTGCGCAGCAATATCTGGAAAAGGCGGGAAAAGCGGCTGCGGTCCTCGGTAGTCGGAAGGATCGGAGCGGGAGACTGTTTGCCGATGATCAGTTCCAGCTCTGGAATCATCTGTAGCAGCACCTGCGCCTGTGCTCCCAGAGCGCTGACCAGTTGATTGCGCCAATGGGCAATCTGTTCATCGGATTCGGTCAGCAACTGGCAGACTAAACTGTGCATTGACTGGAAGAGCGCAGAGTAGGGATGATGACGCCTGAACTGATCAAACTTACCACTGATAAACCGGCCATCATTCAAATTGATGGTTTGCCTGATCTCATGTACCAGACTTGATTTTCCAACCCCGGCATAACCACTGATCAAGACCATCTCTTGAGGCCATCGGGATTGCTGAGAACCTGAAATTCTGCGCTCCAGTATCCGCTTCATCTGCTCGATGGTTTCCGTTCGACCGTAGAGCTTCTGGGGAATGTCAAAACGCTCAGAAACATCCGCCGCTGCGATGGGAAATGCGGGTACTGCAGCGGTTTCCTGCCAGCAGGTCAGGCAGTACTGTAGATCTTGAGTCAGGCCAAAACTGGAGAGATAGCGCTGAGCCGGGTCCTTGGCGAGTAGTTTCAGGATAATCTGTGATAACGCCTCTGGCAGGGCTGGATGTATCTGATGGGGGGGTGTCGGAGTTTTAGCGATATGGCTGTGCACAAGTTCTGAGTCATCGTTACCACGAAACGGAGGCTGGCCAGTAAACATTTCGTAGAGTGTTGCCCCAAAACTGTAGAAATCGGTTCGATAATCAATAGTGCGATTGATTCGCCCCGTCTGTTCTGGCGCAATATAAGGCAAGCTCTTTGGGCGTAGCAGGGGGCTATTCCAGTCTGCCTGTTCTCTACTCAGTCGCGTTGAGAAGCAAAAATCTATGATTTCAACCGAATCTGTTTCCGTATTGATCAGAATGTTGTATGGATTGAGTTGTTTGTGGATAAGGCCTGCTTCATGCAGTTGCCCCAGTGCTTCACTGATTTTGATAGCAACTGGCAGCCACTGCTGCCAGCTGTAGGCCTGCTGTTGCAACAATACCGTTAATGGAGTGCCGCCCTGATCAATGAATACGGTGGTCAGGCCTGCCCCATCCTGCTCCTGTGCCAAGGGGCGGGGAATTCCGTCTAGTTGAAGTGTTGAGAGAACATCATACTCATGTCTGAAACGACTTAAATTCTCGGCGGTAATCGCTTCGGGGCTAAGTGTTTTGAAAATGACCGGTCGTTTATCTTCTATGCGTATCCCCCGACTGATACGGTAAGACCGTCCGCTATGAACGGGGCTGATAAGTTGATAGCCAGATAGTTCCGTCATGCAAGTTGTTTGGTCATAAAGACAGTTTAGTCATACTGATAATTCCACCCTACGGATCTTTGAGTCTTGGTTATGATTCCATTAAAGGGTTATTTCTCCCGCGAAAAGATAACCAGCACCATGGGCGGTCAAAATAAAGTGGGGGTCTGAGGGGCTGTCTCTGAGTTTACGGCGGATACGCCCCACCAGTACGTCGACCGAGCGGTCTCTGGGTATCCACTCGCGATCGCGAATCGCGTCCATCAACTGGTCCCGGCTGAGAACCTGGCCCGGACTGCTGATCAAGGCTTGCAGCAATTTAAATTCACCCTCGGGTAATCTTTCAGTGACCAGATCCGGTGCGGTCAGGAGCCGTTTGTTATGATCCAGTTCCCAGCCTTCAAAACGGCATATCAGTCGGTTTTCCGTGGTCTTTCGGGGCGGGGTACTGTCCTCAATCCGCCATAGCAGATTCTTGGCACGGACCAATAATTCCCGGGGGTTAAAGGGCTTGGTTACATAGTCATCGGCACCCATTTCCAAACCGACAATGCGATCAATTTCGTCGTCTTTACTGGTAACCAGAATAATACCAACCTTGGAATTGGCGCGTAGTTCACGGGTTAATGTCAGGCCATCTTTTCCGGGCAGATTGATGTCCAGCAGCACTAAATTAACTTGCTGCTGTTCAACCATGGAAAGCAGGTTGTCGGCCTGATCGGTTTCGCTGACCTGATAGCCTGCCTTTTCGAAATAACTGACCAACAGAGATCGGGAGGCAAAGTCATCTTCGACAATCAGTATATGGGCGTCCTGAGTAGCTCCATTTTTCATGCATGTTTTCTTATATTGTTTATTTTTATATCGTTTCGGATACAGCTTTTGCCGATGGCTATAGCGAACATAGCAAGGGGGACTATGTTTGCTATAGAGTCAAAAGTTCTGCACAACGTTAACATATCACTGCGATAACAAAAGTCCTAGCCTTAAGACTTCATTGGCCAGAACGAGCACGATGATCAAAACGGTATGATTGCCAGTATCTGAAAGTAAGTATTGGTGTCGTCATTACCCTGGCTGCTGGTTGATGCATCCGGGGTATAAAAGCCGACCAGTGGGCTGATAATCAAGTGATCCATGGCTACCCACTCCGCCCAGACATTGATCTCGCTGGCATCATTTGTCCCTGTTCCGGCATTAGTATCCTTAAAGTCGAAGTATGAAGCACCGAGGGTAAGAGTTTCACTGGGGTGAGTCGTCAAGCCAAGATAGTGAATATCAGAATCGGTACCGAATGGACCGGCATAATTTGCGGCAACTTCACCCTGAAACCAGGTACCATAGCCCCGGTTGAAGCCGAAGAATAAAGGGTCATAACCGGTGTCGTAGCTGGTGTATCGATAGTTAACACTGGGTGACCAAAGAGTATCAGCAAATGTCCAGCCTGCCTCCAGATACCAGGCGTCTGAATTATCGCCGCTTATTCCATCTTCCTGAGTTACGATTTCAGCGGAAAGAAACAGGCTTTCAACACCGGCATTACCTTGATAGCGTAGGCTGAATGTTTCTTGACCATCACGGCCTTGATATCCAAAAAAATCTGCTTCGCTTTTATCGACTCCCAAGCCCTTTAAGTACATACCGGCAAAGGTGCCTTCGTCAGTTACATATTCAACGTTGATACCTGCCATTTCGGCACTGGCCTGCGCAGGGTTATCGGATTCGAACCAGAATATATCGGAGCCTAAGCCTGAGTCAGCACCTAGGCGTAATATTGCGGTCTTATCAAAGGCTTTTCGGGCCGCTAACCAGTATGCCCCACCTCGGTTGGCACTAAACCCTGGTTGGATGCCATCAAGTCCTTCACCCATATTTAACGAATCACCATTGAGGATAAAGCCGTCACCAAATGACAGGTTCTGTCGACCCAGCGAAACTTCAAACATCTGGTTGCGATAACCGATATACAGATCTTCAATGTCCGTTTCTTTTTCGTCTCCTGTGGTCAGCCCCGCAGCATCGCCATCGCCCCCGGAAAATGAACTCACAATATTTGCAGCACCAAACAGAGTGCTGTCATGGTTCAACGTCCGTTGACCAGAGAAGCCATACTTGGCATAACCTTCTGTCCATTTGGGTTCTGTTTCTGTATTACCGTAGGTTTCCTCACTGCTGAAGTAACCAGCAATTACTTCCAGATCAAAATTCAGTTCAGTACCGTTTTCGTTGATCAGGTTATAGGCATATGCTGTGCCTGGCACTGTCGTAATGATGCCTGCCAGCACTACAGCCGATGTCTGGCTTATGATGGTTTTTTTCATAGAAGCTATCCGTTTAGGTCTTTTTGTTTTTTTAGATTCCGTTAACCCAGTACCTTTGGATCATTGTCTTTGGATAAACAATCCGTTCTAAAAAATACCTGCCGTCGTTACAAAAACATGTTGGCTTAATGATCATTTATGGAGTGGTTAACGGTTTGTTCTGCCTAGAGTAACTTGCTGAAAAAAACAGTGTTTGTGAGCTTTGTAGAGAGTTGTAGGTAGTTGTGGAGAGTTGTAAGTGATTGTCGGAAGTTGTCAGTGGTTTGCGCAAGGTTGTGGTCAGTTGTAGGTGGATGTAGTGAATTGTGAATGAATGGAGATAGCGACCCGGTATTGTCTTTAAATGTAAGAGAAGGGGATCTGCTGATGAAATCCCCCTTGAGCACTTGATTCTGCTTAGACTTTATTTGGCTTGCTCTGGGCTGGCCGTTATTTTTGACTGGTGTTGATGGCCTGTTCAAGATCCTCAATCAGATCCTTGATGTTTTCGACCCCTATGGAAAAACGAAGCAGGTCATCGGGTACAGGTGTTCCTTCCCCTTCCACCACTGCGCGATGCTCGACAAGGCTTTCGACTCCACCCAATGAGGTTGCCCGTAAAAAGCCTGTTAGTCGTCCCATGATGCTGGCAGCTCTTGCTTTTCCTCCCTCAAATCGGATGGAAAGCATACCGCCAAATCCGCCTGTCATTTGTTCAGCGGCGATCTGGTGGTGTGGATGGGAGGTCAATCCAGGATAGATAACCTCTGAGATGCTCGGATAATTTTCAAAATGTTGTGCAAATTTCATCGCGTTGTCACAAGAGCGTTCCACTCGAAGGTGCATGGTTCGCATACCTCTGAGTAACAGCCAGCTATCGAAAGGACTGAGAATTCCGCCCTGCTGCGCACGTAGTTTGCAAAGCCGTTCCCAGCGAGCATCTTCTCTGGCTGCGATCAGAGCGCCCGCAACTACATCACTATGACCGTTGATGTATTTGGTTGCAGAGTGAAAAACAAAGTCTGCACCCCGCTCAATGGGCTTGGTTAACAGGGGCGTGGATACGGTTGAGTCTACAATCAACTGAGCACCAACCTCGTGGGCTAAAGCGGAAGCGCGGTTGATATCAACTATCTCCCAGGTGGGATTGGCCGGTGTCTCGACCCAGAGTAACTGTGTCGGTGCGGCTTTTACCACCGAATGCATACTTTCTTGATTACCGGGGTTATAAAAAGCCAGATCGATGCCCCAGTCGTCACAGAAGCTGATAAGCCAGGCGCGCAGTGACCAGTACATAGCCTGTGGTGCGACTATTCGATCGCCTGGGCGTAAAGTTTGAACCAGGGCGGTTGCTGCGGCCATACCTGAAGCGAACAGTTTGCAGGAGGCTCCAGATTCAAGTTGACTGAGCACAGCTTCAGCCAGCTCTGTGTTTAAACTGTGGTCCCGGGCGTAGATGCGATTGCCGTCGTAAAGATCTCCCTGTTCATCCCTTGCGAAGGTCGTGGACGGTTGAATCGGAGGTACCACCGCACCGGTTGTTTTGTCCAGATAGTGTCCAGCTCGTGCCAGTAGTGTTTCCACGCTATCCTGCTTAGTCATTATTGTCTCTCTGAAGGCTAAATGGGAGTGTCAGGCCCTGTGAGTAAGTCCTTTAGCCTCTTTTCGATGTCAAATATCAGGCGGACCATTTAAGGGATCTGGATATTACTTTTCGGCAATGTTCGGGTATTGGAACGATTTTTTGATTTTAAGCAGTGCTGCTGAATGGCCCTCTCTCGTTAATCGAGAGAGGGCTGGCCTATTTGAGGCGTTAGGCCCGGTTCTTTATTGGATGTAATCCAGCGAAACCGGGGATAATCCTGAAAAAGGACTTAATCCAGCAAACGGGCAATTGCCTGGCATAGACGATCGATGTTGCTTGGAGTCATGCCGGCAACGTTGATGCGACCTGAACCAACAATATAAATAGCGTCTTCAACCTGAAGTTTCTTGACAATCTCGGGGCTCAGGCTTGAGAACGAGAACATTCCACGCTGTTTGGCGATGAAGCCGAAGTCTTGTTTCACGCCTAGTTTGCTCAGAGTCTCAACAAACTGAAGGCGCATTTCCAGAATTCGAGAGCGCATGGCTGCCAATTCATCTTCCCACTCTGCTCGCAGATCCGGGCTGTTCAGAATCGTACTGACAATTGCTGCACCATGGTTTGGCGGCATGGAATAGTTACCGCGGATACAATAATTGATCTGGCTGAATCCTGCCTGAGCATCTCTTTCATTGGCCGCGATCAATGTCAGGGAGCCGATACGTTCGTTGTAGAGACCAAAATTCTTTGAACAGGAGGCGGCCACTAACATATCCGGGCAGTGATCCGCCAGAATGTTAATACCTTTGGTATCTTCTTCCAGGCTTTCTGCAAACCCTATGTAGGCTGCGTCAACGAACGGCATGATTCCACGTTCTTTGAGTAAGGTTGCAACCTGTTCCCACTGCCCGGCAGTCAGGTCGAGTCCGGTGGGGTTGTGACAGCAGGCGTGTAACAAAACCACATCTCCCGCGGGAACCGCTTCTAATGCGGCCATCATGCCAGCAAAGTCCAGGCTTTGAGTCGGCTGATCATAGTAGCGGTATTCTTTGACTTCCAGACCCGCTGATTGAAAAACGTTAAAGTGATTCGCCCAGGTCGGTGCGCTGACCCAGATTTTTGCATTAGGCAGTGATCGATGAATAAAATCTGCTGCAATTCGCAGTGCCCCTGTTCCTCCCGGAGTCTGAACCGTTGCTACACGTCCGCTTTCTAAAAGTTCTTTACGTCCTGGATAAGATGCAGGTAGCAGCAATTGCTCAATTGCCTTTCCCAATGCTGGAGCACCGGCTGTGCCGATATAGCTCTTGCTGTCCTGAGTTTCCAACAGAATCGCTTCTGCTTTTTTAACCGTTGCCAATACGGGGGTGTGCCCGTTTTCGTCTTTGTAGACTCCGACACCAAGATCAATTTTCTCGGGACGTGAATCGGCTTTGTAGGCGGTCATCAGGGCCAGCAGGGGATCTCCTGCAGTGGGTTGGAGCGATGAAAACATTTTTCGGGTCTCTCGTTATGTTGTCAGTAGGAAGTTCAGCAATTAACAGTCGATTGCTCATCGTCATTAAGCACTCGGAGCGCCTATTATTTGCCTTTTACAACCGCCTGTCGACGTTTCTTATCGAAAGTTGTAATAAGAGGTACAGTTGGGATTCTGGTGAGATGGCCTAAGGTATATGTAATATGCTGTTTTTATTATGAGTAGTGCTGTAATGAGGTACGCCGTTCAATGACAGAATCGTTACTCCGATAAGGGCTCTGTCATGAAATATGTCCTGAAACGCGGCGGGTTTAAATCAGATTTAGCATGGCTGCTAATTGATAAAATTTATCGAACATGAGGGAGGGCTCCGCATAGATATCTTGTCCTTGTTCTGCATATGACAAAGTCAATGCCTGAGAGCGCTGACTTTGCAGAAAGAAATGTTTAGGTACATAACACAGGCTGAGTGATTTGATTAATAGGACGGATATCAGATCAACCGGACTCCCATCACACAAGGCGTCAATGTATATCGTCGTTAATGAATATTTGCATTGCAAATGTCCTTATTGGAACTATTTATTTCATTTATCTTTTGGCGAGCGTTAGCATCTTCTGCAGTTGATCAGCGTATGTCTGTCCCAAGCGACCAAGCCTGATCACCTTCCTGAAATCTGCCCTAATCAAGCAGGGTTGAATTCGAAAATAAAAGCCTGACAGGTAATTAATAAGAGGATACCTCCATGCAGATGCCGCAGACGCTTGCCATTCCTAACGGTGAAAAAGTTCGAGGTACTTTTTCCAAACAGGAGATGAGCTCACGACTGGAAAAGCTTCGCAGTCACATGGCTGATAATGATTTACAGGCTGTACTGTTTACTTCCTATCACAACATCAATTACTACAGTGATTTTGTTTATTGTCGATTTGGTCGTGACTATGGTTTGGTGGTTACCCAGGATTCCTATACCACTGTTACCGCTAATATTGATGGCGGTCAGCCATATCGTCGAAACCAAATGGGCGATAATGTTGTATACACTGATTGGCAAAAAGAGAATTTCTTCTATGCGGTGAAACAGTTAGTTAAGGATGGCGGCAAGATAGGGGTCGAGTTTGACCATATGCCCCTGCAGAACCTGGAAAAGATGAAAAGAATTCTGCCCTTAGCTGAGTTTGTGGATATTGCCGTGCCAACCATGAAAATGCGCATGATCAAGTCCGCTGAAGAGATTGAATTAATCAAGCAGGGCGCTCGTGTTGCCGATATCGGTGGTTCAGCAATCCGTGATGCAATTGCTGTGGGTGTGCCCGAATACGAGGTCGCTCTAGCTGGTACTCAGGCAATGGTGCGCGAAATTGCCGGTACCTTCCCTCATGCTGAGCTGATGGATACCTGGGTTTGGTTCCAGTCTGGTATCAACACTGATGGTGCTCACAACCCTGTTACTTCACGCAAAGTAGAAGCGGGTGACATTCTCAGTCTAAACACCTTTCCGATGATCGCCGGTTACTATACAGCCTTGGAGCGCACGCTGTTCAGTGAATATGCTTCAGATCGCCATCTGGCGCTGTGGGAAATCAACTGCAAGGTCCATCGTCGTGGGCTGGAACTGGTCCGTCCCGGTGCCCGTTGCTGTGATATCGCTGCCGAACTGAATGAGATCTTCCTTGAGCATGACGTATTGCAATACCGCACTTTTGGTTACGGTCACTCTTTTGGCACTCTGAGCCACTACTACGGCCGTGAAGCCGGTCTGGAGTTACGTGAAGACGTAGATACCGTTCTTGAACCCGGTATGGTGGTGTCTATCGAACCCATGTTGATGTTGCCGGAAGGCAGGCCCGGTGCCGGTGGTTACCGTGAGCACGACATCCTGGTTGTGGGCGATAGCGGTGCAGAAAACATTACAAGATTTCCCTTCGGTCCTGAGTACAACATCATTAAGGGATGAATCCCGCAGTATGAATTCTCAGTGCACCTCGGTCGTTGAGGTGCACCATGGGTGGCTGCCTGCTTTACAGGTATCGATGCCTTAATCGGTGCTGATTATTAAGCTGAGTAGTCATACATCGTTCCGGGGATGTTGGACCGGTAACGGTGACAAATATCAGATCCACTACTAAAACAAATCCAAATTGTTATACATGGCAGGAGGGGTGACTAAGTTGCCATTAAACCGCTATATCACTCCGACGATGAAGTTTCTGCTACTGGGGCACTTGCCGATGGTATTCATCGTTACTTTTATCCCGGAGCTGAGTCTGTTTTTGCCGAGCTTGCTGGACTGATCTTTTAGTTTGCCATGCCGTGCCACCTTTGCAGAACTTCTGGCGGTGGCACGGAGCAACAGCCTTCTGTTGATGATCAAGGGTGGTGTTTAAATTGAGGGGTATAGTCTCCATTTTGCATCAGTCCGCGTCGTAAATGTTCGAGCAATAGCTCAACGGCAGGTGCCAGATTATTGTCGTCATAATTGAAACCAATGGTGACATTGCCCAATTCAGGTAGTTCTTGATAGCTTTCATGTTGTAGTAAAGCTTTTGGCACGGCGTTATGGGCCAGCGCACTAATGCCCAGCCCCGCTTCAATAGTAGACTGAATCCCTAATAGGCTTGATGAACAGTACAGCACTCGCCATGGAATACTGGCATTATTTAATGCCTCGATAATGTGCTGGCGATAAATGCAGCCCTTTGGATACACTACAAGTGGCACTGTTTGGTCTTTGTGGAGACTAAATGACGGGCCGGTAACCCAGGATAGTCGCTCGACAATAAAATCACCCTCAGCAAAAGTATGCTCTGGATATTCGTCCATCGACATCACTAGATCGTAGGAGCCTTTCTTAAAATCTTGGCGCAGGTTGATGCTAAGGTCAGAACTGACGTCCAGCGTAATATTGGGGTAAGAGCGGATAAACTTTGACAACATTACGGGCACGAATGATACCTCAAAATCATTGGGTATACCCAGTCTTACAGAACCGCTGATGGCGGGGGAGGTCAGTCGTGACACCAGGGTATCGTTCATCTCCAGAATCTTTCGAGCAAAGTTGTACAGAAGCTGCCCTTCTTCAGTGAGCTGAAGTCCACTACTGCGGTTGAACAGTTGAACGTCCAGCATTTCCTCAAGACGTTTAACCTGCAAACTGATTGCCGGCTGAGAACGCCCCAACAATTCACCTGCGTGTGTAAATCCCCCTAGATCGCTAATCGTGACAAAGGTACGTAACAAATCCATCGGCAGGTTTTTCATCGGAGCATCCGTAAATAATTGGATATCAGAATATGTTGTGCCATTTGTATTGTAAATTAATACGTTATTTTTATTTGCATGGTTAATGTGGTGTTTTCTATTATCAAACTCGATTGAGTTTCACTCAGTCGTAAACAAGCCGGGTTCTCCGTATTGTTTACATTCCGTTACATCTGCGCACAACTCAGAACAAATCGCCGGTACTTTATTTACAGCACAGGAGTAGCTTGATTCTGCATTCTGCCGAACCTGAGCTGATACCAGGGACCGTAGATGTCTTTATCGCCATGGCATTTTTGTCAGCTTTCAAATTGTCAAATTCTAAGAATAAGATGAGGGTGATCGACCTTGAATATCAACAAACCTAACAGGACTAGCCGCAGTGTGTTGCTCAAGGGAGGTGCGCTGGCGTGGGCGCAGTTGGCTGCACTTTCTGGCTTATTGACAATGGCCACAGTTTCCAGCGCTGGGGATGCGCAACAGATTATCCGGGATCGCTGCCTGAGCTGTCACAGTGAAACCGGGGATCGGCAGGCACCTTTCAGTCGAATCAGCCAGCAGCGTAAAACCCCTGAAGGCTGGGAAATGACGCTACAGCGGATGCAAGCAATCCGTGGCCTTAAAATATCGCCTCAGGAAAAACGAACCCTGATTAAATACCTGTCAGATACGCAAGGGCTGGCTCCCGCTGAGACGGAGGGAGTGCGATATGTGCTTGAGCAGAATCGTAATGCGGTTGAGAGCCTTGAAAATCAGGCGATAGCCGGTAAATGCTCTGTTTGTCACTCTGGTGCCCGGGTGGCATTACAACGACGATCTGAGCCAGAGTGGGAGAAACTGGTGCATTTTCATATGGCACAATTTCCAACTATTGAGCTGTTGGCAGGCGCCCGGGACCACGACTGGTTTGAGCAAACCATTAATGAAATTGTTCCTGAACTGGCAAACTCCTATCCGTTGAATTCAACGCAATGGTCGGACTGGAAGACTGTCAAAAAACAGCCATTAACCGGCAGTTGGCGGGCCGTAGGCTGGTTGCCGGAAAAAGGGGAATATGAGGCCCGGTTCACCGTCACAGCACTTGATAGTGATTATTACAATCTTGATATCCGCGGAAAATATGCTGATGGCAGCCCATTATCAGGAACCGGGCGGGCATTGGTCTATACCGGTTATGAGTGGCGATCCAACGTCACGATTAATGGAATCAAGATGCGTCAGGTTTTTGCCGCGTCGGAAGATGGCCTGGCGATGGAGGGACGCATGTTTCTCCGGTCTGCCAACGAGCTGGGTGGGGCTGTTCGGGCTGTCAGAGAAAGTCCTGATCGATCACATATTCTGTCGATTTCTCCCAGCTACCTCAAGCAAGGGGAACGCAGCGTTATTAACATTATCGGATCTCGTCTATACGGAAAGATTGCCCTTGGGCATGACCTCAAGGTCCTTAAAATTCTTTCACGTAGCGCAGATCGGGTCTCTGTTCTCGCTGAAGCAACTGAGGGGGCGAGTCTGGGCAAGCACCCTGTAAGTATTGGTAGTGCGAACGGGGGCTATCTGGCCGTTTATGACCGGCTGGCGCGGGTTGAAGTAACCCCCACAGAGTCTATTGCCCGAGTCGGTGGGAATGGCGGAAAACTGGCGAAACAAAAAGTAGCTTATCGTGCTGTTGGCTATGCAGCGGGTAACGATGGCCAGCCTGGTACCGAAGATGATTTGCGCTTGGGCTATATGCCCGCTCACTGGTCGCTAAAAGCTTTTGACGAAGTGGCGGAGCACGATAAAGATCTGCTGTTTGCCGGAACGATCAACTCGGTTACAGGAGTGTTTATCCCCGGAGATGCGGGACCTAATCCTGCACGGAAAATGTCCACGAATAACGTCGGACAGTTAGCCGTGGTTGCCACTGTGAAGGACGGAAATCAACAGGTCAGTGGTGATAATCATTTATTGGTCACAGTGCCTACCTTCATGTTTCCAGTTATTCAGTAACTTTTTCAGTAATTTATTCTGTAACTTACTTCGTAACAAAGAGGAGATAACTGATGGGCGCTGTACTATCGCTGGTTAAACCAAATCTCCATCTGGTGGATGTCGAACGGGGTCAGGTCCTGTTTCACGTTCCCACCAGTGGCTTGTTTGAACTGGACCCATTAAGCGGGGAGCTAATCCGGCTACTGACAGAAGATACTCATTCGACTATTGAAACCGTTGAAAAACGTTTTCAGAATCGTTATTCAACGGATCAACTGGCTGAGGCGATTGAAGAGCTAAAAGCGCTGAAAATTGTCACCGACGGAGGAACGGCGCAGATTAATGCCGATCCCGTTAAGGTCGATCAGTTTCCACTCAATACAGTCATCTTGAACGTAAATACAGGCTGTAACTTAAGTTGTACCTATTGCTACAAGGAGGATCTGGAGATTCCTTCAAAGGGTCAAAAGATGGCCTTTGAAACAGCAGTGAAGTCCGTCGAAATGTTGCTAGAGGAATCGCCAGATCAGGACAAGTACAACATTGTATTCTTTGGGGGAGAGCCGCTGAGTAATATGCCGCTGATCCGGCAGACGGTGGAATATTGTCAGCAGCGGTTTCAATCGGTGAAAGGTCGTGTTGATTTTACCCTGACCACCAATGGAACCCTGTTGACTGAAGAGTTGGTGGATTACTTCAATACCAATGGTATCGGGCTCACCATCAGTATGGATGGTCCCAAAGCAATCCATGATAAAAATCGTATCACCGTCGGAGGACAGGGGACCTACGATGTGGTTAACAGCAAAGTCAAAATGCTGCTTCCCCGTTATTCTGCCCGGCCTGTTGGTGTTCGTGTCACCCTGACTCGCGCAATTACTGACGTCGAGGCAATCTACCAACACCTTTACCATGATCTTGGGTTTCATGAAGTGGGTTTTGCTCCGGTCACCTCTGGTGATATGGCAGAGTTCAACTTAACCGTAGATGAGCTGCATGAAGTCTTTGAAGGGATGAAGCGTTTAGGTCGTCGCTACCTGCAAGGTGCATTGGCTCATCAAAATACCGGCTTTGGCAACATGCACCAGTTGATGACAGATCTTCATGAAGGGAATAAAAAATCGCTTCCCTGTGGTGCTGGCGTTGCCTTGCTGGCTGTTGATACGGAAGGTGGGCTCAATTTATGCCATCGGTTTACAGGCTCGGAACTACCGTTGTTCGGGGATGTTGATCAGGGTATTGATAAGCCGGCCCTGTCTCAGTTTATTGAGGCCCGGCTGGAACGAGCCGATACCGGTTGTGAAACTTGTCGTATTCGAAACCTCTGCTCTGGTGGCTGTTATCACGAGAGTTATGCCAAATTTGGTGATCCAGCTGCACCGGCCTATCACTACTGTGATCTGATGCGGGACTGGATTGATTTTGGCATTGAAATCTATAGCCGGATCATGATCGAAAATCCTGAATTTTTTGATGCTTACGTTACTCCCAGGAGGAGTTCTTAGTCATGAAACATCTCAAATCTATTAATAAGAAAGCCAAGATGCTGGATCAGGCTACGGGTAGCGAAGAGTTGGATGAAGTGGTGGCGATGCAAACCGTTGTGGGCTGTACGGGGGTGACGGATCCTGGCTGGGAGGTAGATCCATTTGGTGGATTGGGCTCTCTTTGTCAGCCGATGGAGTCAGATCTTTACGGCTGTGCTGACGCCTGCTGGTGGCCTGCTCAGGTGCCCGATACGATGAGTACTCATCCCGATTGGAGTAGTGATGTTGCCAAGGCTAATCAGGACTGGCGCAAACTTGACGGTATTTTCCCGGAAGAAGATAAGTGAGGTATAGATCGGTGAATCAGAGCAATCTAATAGAAAAACGACGCCTTGGTTTAGTTCTGGCAGGGGCGCTGGCGATCTCTGTACTTGCTTCAGGCTGTTCGTCTACGCAACATCATGCGGATGCCTCGGGATCGGTGTCTGGCACAGAGTCAGCCAAAGGGGAGAGCCACGAATACCTTCTTACAGTAACCCGGCCCAATAATCTGCATGTTATTGATATGGAAAGTCATCATATTACCCGCAGCTGTGATATTCCGGGGAGCTTTGGTGGGCAGATTTCCCTGTCACCGGATAATCGTACTGCATACATTCTCAGCAACGGTATGGAGAATGTCTACGGCTTGAATATTGAAACCTGCGAACAGGTTTTTTCAGCCATTCAGTCTACTGCTGATGTCAAGGTTAAGACCTTCGTGTCCATCGCGGTCAGCAGTGACGGTGCAGAACTTTATACAGTGCAGAATCCGGTTCGTCGATTGAAGGATGAATTTAAAGTGATGTCGCCTGTGCTGGCCGTCTTTAATACTGAAGATGGGTTGAACGCCAGGCCTGTGCGTACATTTCCGGTTGACCGAAGGATTACAACCATAGCAGCTGCCGCTAATGGGGAAGTCTTTCTCGGTGGGGGAGACCTCAAGGCAATTAATCCTAAAACGGGTGAGATTCGCATGGTCAGTGCCTTACAGAGTGAGGATCGCCCTCGCTGGCTGACCCCCGACGCGTTTGCGATGTTTAATCTGGGGGAACAGGCTAATGAGTATATTTTGCCCTATGTAACGGCAGAGTTTGCTGATGATACGATGAATTTTGAAACTGCGGCCTGGTGGTGGGGAATGAACCGTGTGGATCTGGCCACAGGTAAAAACCAGCGAATGGAGTTCGCACCCTTTGAGTTTATTATTTTTAATCTGGTGGCTGATCCCAATGATAAGAACATCGTCTACGGTGCCTTCAACACCATTTCCAAACATGATGTGAAAAATAAGAAGGTGTTAGGGGTAAAGGATCTGGATCACACTTATTACAACATCAATATATCCGGAGACGGGCAACGATTGTATATCGGTGGAACGTCCAGTGATATCTCGATTCATGACCATGAGAGCCTTGAAAAAATCGGCAGTATCCAGCTTCCCGGAGATATGTCCACGGCTGATTTGAGAGTCGCCAGATTGCCTCACTAGGTGTTGCACTACCGGCTTAAATAATCAGAACTATGAGGAAACAATAAAAACCATGCTGAGCTGGTTAGGTTCCGCCATTAGCATCGATAAAGAAGTCGGGCATGAGCGTGTCGCAATTGAGCGAGGTAAGTTCAATTATGCTTTTGCCTGGCTGTACACCTTTGTTAAACCTCATGGAAAGGCCATTGCCGGGTTGTTATTTTTGTCTCTTCTGGCTTCTTCGCTGGTTTTGTTGCAGCCCTGGCTGACTAAATTGCTGATAGATGATGGACTGATTGCCAGGGACTATGATGCGCTTGTCCTTATAGTCATTTCCATGATTCTGTTAGGTATGTTGGCGACAGGGCTGGCTGGAATTAATCGCTATCTACATACGCGGTTATCCGGTCGTATTCTCTTTGCGCTTCGTGAACATCTCTATTCTCATTTGCAAACCCTGTCTCCCAGGTTCTACGGGGGACGTCGTATTGGCGATATTCTTTCTCGTCTGGATGGCGATGTCGCACAGATTCAGCGCTTTGCGGTTGATAGTTTATTTGCTGCGGTCAGCAGCATTATCGGGCTGCTGGGTGCCTCGGTCTTGATGGTGGTGCTTTCCTGGAAGCTATCGTTGCTGATATTAGTTCTGCTACCTCTGGAGGTGCTCTGGTTACGGTGGATGCGACGAAAAGTCGAGCATAGAACGCGGGTTCTGAGAGAACGGTCAGCAGACCTGAGTTCCTTTCTGGTAGAAACGTTGCCAGCGATGAAATTTATCCAGGCGGTTGCCCAGGAAGGGCGTGAGGCGAGGCGACTGAATCGTTTAGGGGATCACTATCTGACAGACCTGTTGAAATTGCAGGTGATCGAATTTTTTACCCAGGCGATACCCGGGACTTTGACCTCAATCACGCGGGCATCTGCTTTTCTGATTGGTGGTTACTGGGTGATAGAAGGGCAGTGGCATCTTGGTTCATTGATTGCCTTTTCCACCTATCTGGGAATGGCTACCGGGCCGGTTCAGAGTCTTCTCGGGCTTTATGTTGGCATCCAGAAAATGTCCGTCAGTCTGGACCGGGTGATGGATTTGCAACGGGCAGAACCGGCGATTGATCCACCGGAAAAAGCTATTCCCTTAAAGGATTTAAAGGCTGAAGGTGAGATCTGCTTTGAGCAAGTTGCATTCAGCTATGGTGAAAAAACAGCCTCTCAGATTTTTCAGGCAGCCAGTGGAGTATTCCCCGCTGGAGCCAAAGTCGCGTTAAAAGGGGCTTCTGGGGCCGGTAAATCGACTCTGGTTGATCTGATTATGCGCTATTATGATCCTGCTGAAGGGCGGGTGCTACTGGATGGTATTGATTTAAAAGAATTCAATCCAGCGGATCTGCGCAGTCGAATTGCGTTGGTCAGTCAGGATATTACCCTGTTTCGAGGGTCTATAGACGAGAATATTCGCTATGCCTGTCCAGCTGCCGATAATCAGGCGGTGAGAACAGTGATTGAACGGGTTCAATTGTCTCAATGGGTGGACTCATTACCCTTAGGGTTGGATACGTTGCTGGGTGAACGTGGTACGCAGCTGTCCGGGGGCCAAAAACAACGGTTAGCCATTGCCAGGGCTTTGTTGCAAGACCCGCTTGTGTTAATTCTGGATGAAGCCACATCTGCTGTGGACGAAGCGACAGAAGCGCAGGTGATTGCCGCTGTAGATGAGTTATTTTCCGGACGTACACGAATACTGATCAGTCATCGATCTTCAACATTAGAGGGTGCTGATCACTGCTTTTGCCTGCAACAGGGACAGTTGATAAAACAGTGAACGGTATCTGGTTGGGGAATATTTCAGTTTTTCATTTTCTGCGCTTCGTTTTAACCTTCCAATTCCAGCAATAACTCTGATAGGCGTAAGTTTAGTTCCGCCAGATCGGCAGGGCTGATGGATGCCAGAATTCGTCGCTCATTTTCCACATGAGCTTCGACTGCCCGGTCAATCAGCTTAACACCTTCTGCGGTTAACTGAACCAGCATGCTGCGCGCATCATCCGGGTTCGCTGACCTTGCGATCAGACCGCGTGCCTGTAATTGTTTCAGCCGGTGTGTCATGGTGCCTGATGTGATCATCAAGGCAGAGAAAAGGGTTGTTGGAGCCAGGCAATAGGGGCTTCCTGATCGTCTTAACGTAGCCAGCACGTCAAACTCCCAGCTGTTTAGCCCAAAGTCAGAAAATGTCTTGTCCAACTCCTTCTGGATCAGCACAGCGCTGCGCTTGATACGTCCAATGGGTCCCATCGGACTGACATCCAGATCCGGGCGTTCTTTGTGCCACTGTTCAAGAATGGTATCGACTGCGTCAGTTTTCACTCTATTCTCCTCGACAGCATCTGCTTGCTGACTTGTAGTCATTGTTATTCCGTCTGTTGAACAGCAATTGTTACGATTCAATAAATGAATTTATCTTGACATCAAGATATATGTTGGCGTAATTTGTATTTTATCTTGAATTGAAGATAAATTCATTGAGTTGTCAGCCTCAATATTTCAGTTTGATCTAATTGGTGGTGTTGGAGATAGTGCTAAGCTGTTTCCAGCCTGTATATATCCAGAGCCCTTGTTGGAGTGTCTAATGGCTAATCCTATTAAGTCCCTGATTGAATCTCGTGTCTCCATTAATTATTACGACACAAGTCAGCAGTTGACTGACAGTGATATTGAAGAATTGATCAGTCAGGCAACCCGTGCGCCTTCTGCTTATAATTTCCAGAACTGGAAGTTTATCGCTGTACGTTCTCCAGAGGCTAAAGAGCGTTTGAAAGGGGTTTGTTACGGACAGCAGAAAGTTGTCGAAGCGCCGGTAACCTTTATTATCTGTGGAATACTGGAAGCCTATAAACAGCTGCCACAAGCGCTGAAGCCTTCAGTTGATGCGGGGTTTCTGGATCAGTCAGTCGCTGAAGGCTGGATAGACGCTGCAAAGCAAACTCATACGGATAATCCGGAACTGCAACGTGATGAGGCGATCCGTTCAGCTTCGTTGGCTGCGATGACATTGATGTTTGCCGCGCAGGGCATGGGATTAGCAACGGGATCGATGAGTGGTTTTGATCCCCGGGGGGTGGCCAGAGAATTCCAGTTATCTGCTGTAGAGGTGCCGGTCATTATGGTGACTGTTGGTTACCCGACATCAGGTAACTGGCCCCAGAAACCACGTCGACCGATCAGTGAGGTTATTCAGTATGCCTGAGTCGCTTAAATAGAAAGTGCTTAAATAAGAACTGATTAAAGAGAGTGCAAAAAAGGCTTAAACAGTTCAAATGAGTTTCAATATGATCATATTGCATCTTTTTAAACATGACCTATATGCTACAATTTATTTATTAAAAGTAGTAAATAGATCTTTATGGGTAAGCCCAAGGGAGCTGTTCGTCGGTTCCCTGAGCAACAGATCATAATGGAGGGCTGGTATGTCTGCACAATTAGAACATCATCCAGATCCAAAGGAGGTGTTAGCTAAAGCACTCTTTAATGCTTCCCGGCAATTGGGATTAAACCAGGCGGAAGTGGGGGCCATTATCGGCCTCCATCGATCAGGGGTTACCCGGCTAAAAAAAGCAATGAGTCTTGATCCGGCTTCTAAACATGGCGAAATAGCGCTTTACCTGATTAGATCAGCCCGGGCTCTTTATGCACTTTCTGGCGGTGATCAGGATTGGATCAGGCATTTTATGCGCAGCCCCAACAGGTTAACCGGAGGAATACCGGCAGAACAGCTTCAGACTGTTGAAGGACTGATTCGGGTGATGCATTATCTGGACGCTGTGCGGGGTAAGCTCTGATGACTGTATGGGCTGACTGCAAGGGGGAAAATCACATCAAACCGCTCTCCGGCTGTCTGTTTCGGTTAGTTGAGAGTCAGGAGCAAGTCGCAACAAGAAGCTACGTTGATACGATGGAAGAGCAGTTTGTGCTGGAAGAGCTGTTGGAACAGTCCAAGCCACCTTACCCCGGAAAATCTCAGTCCCTGCATTACCTTCTCAAGACACCATTTCGCTATCCCCCTTTACCCTGGGGATCACGCTTTGGGCAACAACATGAACCCAGTTTGTTTTACGGGGGATGTTCGGTTGAGGTAACACTTGCTGAATCTGCTTTCTATCGACTGGTCCACATCAACTCCATGGAAGGAGAAGCTCCAAAGACGACTATACGATCTGAACATACATTATTTTCAGTGCGCTATAAGACTAAGCAGGGTATTCAGCTGCAGGCCCCTCCTTTTGATCAGTATCGGGATCAATTGACTCACTTGAGCAATTACTCTGTTTGTCAGCGCCTGGGAAGTGATATGCGAGAGGCGGGTGTTGGGTTGTTTGAGTACTTATCTGCACGATCCATGGAAGAAGGTGTATGTGTTGCGATCTATACCCCGGAGTCTTTTTCACAAAAAAGACCGGCCAACATGGATCACTGGTTTTGTGAATGCAGTGCAGAAGGGGTGGTATTTAAACAAAGTCGGGGAAAACCGGTGTACTTTCCGGCAAGCCAGTTTCTGGAAGAAGGCGTTTTGCCGTTACCGGCTTAAGGTTGCCAATAAAAAAAGGAGCCGAAGAGACTCCTAATGCCACGAGAATCAGCCAATGACTATTATCTGGTAATGACTGCCGGCTGAAACGGAAGTCGATAGCGCAGGTATAGTGCAGGTAAAGCTGTTTAATCAGGTCTGTTCCATCAAGGTGTTCTATAAACGTTATGTCAGCAGCGTTTTTTTTCTTTAAACCTGGACAGATAGTACAGGCCAATTAACCGAGTCAGGTTAATTTGATCCAGTTATCCCTTATTAATATTGATGACCTGAGGGCTGGTGTATTCCAGCAGTCCTTCAAGGCCGAACTCAACACCGAAGCCGGACATCTTGCAGCCACCAAAAGGTGCATGGGGCAGGATTTCTGCGTGATTATTGATCCAGGCAGTACCGCATTCCAGACGAGCGGCGATACGTTGTGCCTGTTCTATATCGCTGGACCAAACCGATCCTCCGAGTCCATTGCTGTTGGCATTGGCTCGGCGGACGGCATCTTCCACATCACTGTAGCGTATCACCGGTAATACCGGGCCGAACTGTTCTTCATCTACCAGGCGGACGCCATCGCTAATCTCAGCAACGATCGTCGGTGGATAGAAATACCCAGAACCTTCCGCCGGGGCTCCACCTGTTAGAATCTGGGCTCCGTTATCACGGGCATCTTCAACTAATTCGTTGACTATATTGAGCTGTTTTGAGTTTTGAACAGGCCCAAAGGTGACACCTTCTTCTGCGCCATTGCCTACATTCTGTTGCTCTGCAATAGCGACCAGTCTTTCGCAGAGCGCATCATATTGTGATTCATGCACATAGAGGCGCTTTAGTGCTGCACAGGTCTGCCCCATGTTGAGAAATGAGGTTTGGAAGATAGGCATTGCGATAGCATCCAGATCAGCATCCGGTAGTACGATACCTGCATCATTGCCACCCAGTTCCAGCGTCAGGCGTTTTAAGGTCGGAGCGGCATTGGCCATGATTGCTTGACCGGTAGGAATAGAGCCGGTGAAAACTATTTTCTGAATATCCGGGTGTGCCGTCATGGCGCTGCCTAACCTGGATTCACCGGTGATGATATTCACTAAACCGGCTGGAGCGACCTCATTGATGATTTCACCCAGTATCAGGGTATTAAGAGGGGTTAGTTCAGAGGGTTTGCAGACCACTGTATTACCTGCACGCAGGGCTGGCATTATGTGCCAGACCGCGATCATTAAGGGCCAGTTCCAAGGGGTGATGGAGCCGACAACACCGAGTGGTTTGCGGTGCATTTCGATTCGTTTGCTGTCGCTATCTTCAATAACTTCCACCGGCACTTCCAGTGCCGCTGTTGCTCTGGTCCAGGCAATAGCTCCTCCGACTTCTGCCTTGGCAAGAAACATGGGTTTACCCTGCTCTTGAACAATAATAGCAGCCAGTTCGTCCGCTCTTTTTTCCAGCTGATCAGCAATCTTGTTGATCATCCGCTGGCGCTCAGCATGGGTACTGAGTTTCCAGCTTTCAAATGCTGTTTGTGCCGCTTCAACAGCCTGGTTCAGTTGCTCTAAGGAGGCCTGTGGGCTTGCGGCCACGGGTTGTTCTGTAGCAGGGTTTAGTACGTTAAACGTTCCTTCGGCGCCGGCAACAGCCTGTCTGCCAATAATAAGATTGTATTCACGATTCATATAAATTTCCTTATCTGCTGCCGAACCCGTTGAATCAAATCGACCCCTTAGCTGAATTCGGCTGAACTAAGCGATGACCTTCGATTACCAGGAGCAGTTATTCACCTCGAAGGGCTGATAGAAGCAAGAGTAGCGAGAAGGTGTAAATAATATGACTGCAAAATGTAGGGATTTGTGCGGAATTGTAACCAGTTGTAACCCCGCTTGATTAATGGTCCTGGAGAGTGTCAGAGTAAAAATACAGGTCGGTCAGATAAGGCCCTTGAGAGGAGATGTGATTGATGACAGCTGTTTTGATCGAATCCATAGCGCCGGACCAGAGGGACAGATAACGCAGTGCCAGTCCGGATACTAAAAAAGGTGCATCGAGCCCCGGTATTGGTTGGTATGCTGGATTCTGGAGTGGACAACTCACTGACGTCCAGAGTTGTTGCTTCCCAGGCTTTTGTTAAAGGCTCTGCCGTACAGCCAGCCCGATGGGATTGTCTGGGGCATGGTTCGGCGCTAACCAATATTATTGCTGAACGAATACCTGAGGCCCGGTTTTTGGTTGCACAGGTTTTTGTTGACCAGCTTGCAACTTCTGCCATTCAGGCAGCAGCGGGATTAGACTGGCTGGTGGATCGAGGTGCCCAGGTAGTCAATATGAGTTTCGGCATAAAGGCTGATCGGGAACCTCTGGCTAACGCCTGCCAGCGGGCGTTAGCAGCAGGAGTGATTCTTGTTGCCGCTGCCCCGGCTGTGGGAGCGGCCGTTTATCCGTCACGTTATCCTGGAGTCATTCGGGTAACAGGCGATGTTCGTTGTGGTCCCGATGAGTTCTCGCAAATGGATTCACATCAGGCTGAATACGGAGCCTGTGTCCGAGTGGCTGATAGTCCGGTAGCAGGGGCCAGCGTTGCAACCGCCTACATCAGTATGCAGGTTGCCCGCTATATTCGGTTAAGGGGCCGCGATCTGACAGGGTTGCGATTGTGGCTTAGGGAGCAAGCAACCTATCGGGGAATACCACAGCATTTCGATCTGATTCCTCCTTCGCGTCGTCTGAACTGGGTTACAGGTGATAGCCAATCAAGCTGAAACGGGTATGAGAGAAAGGTGATCAGGCCACAGAGGTGAGAAAGAGACCATGGGAATACAGAATTATGACTCGATAGACATTCAGGAAAACCGCCCTGCCATTGCTTTGCCACAGGTTGCACTGGCCCTCACGGAGCTGAAACTGTTAGAAAAGCTAGTGGTTCTGGGACCCGAGCCTGGTCTTGATGAATCCCTGAAACTGTTGAATTGGGAATCGGCTCCAATAGAGCCTCTCAGCGCTGAACTCTGTGTTAAACGTGTATATCTGGGAAATGAATTCTGTGAACGCTTGCTGCCCACACCTGTTCAGATGGCTGAAGCCATTGCCTGCACAAAAAACCTTGGTATTGATTTCAGTCTACAGACACCGTTACTGACTGATAGTGGTATCAAGCGATTACGCTTACTGCTGGGTATGCTGCCTGAAGGAACCGAGGTTATTGTCAACGACTGGGGGACGTTAAGGCTGCTAACGACGGACTACAGAGGGTTGAAACCGCTGTTAGGCCGGTTGCTTTATAAAATGATCAAAGATCCACGATTACCCTCGGCCCAGTGGACCCGATTGCATCCCCATAGTGGCCGGTCAAAGCCTTTCCAGCATTTGTTAGATCGATTTGGTGTTGATCAGATTGAAATGGATGTACCACCGTTTACTCAATCGGACCAGTTTGATGTGGGCGATATGGATTTGTCTGTGTATTTGCCTTACGGCTACGTGGTGAAAGGACGAATGTGCCGGATTGGCTCGTTAGGCCAGGAAGATGCAAGTAAGTTTGTTGCGGGCCATGCCTGCAAGAAGGAGTGCCTGGACTACGTGACTCTGCTTGAGAGAGATCATCAACGCTCTTCAGATTCAAACAGTCTGGAGCAAAAAGAGTCACGGCAAAAAACTGCGGAAGCTTTGTTAGGATTTCAGCGTGGTAACACGCAGTTTTATCGCTATTCGCAACCTATGGAGCTGAAGATCCTGGAGGCAATCCAGCAAGGGCGGATTAAACGTTTGGTGTTTGCAGGGGACTGGAATGAAAATTGTCGCACCCATTAGTGAGCTGAAGGAAATAACCCCGTTGGTCAGCTCCGGAGCGGATGAGTTTTATTGCAGCGTTGTTCCGACAAAGTGGATGGAGCGGTTTGGTACTTCTGCGGTAAGCCGCCGAGCTTTCAGCAATCTTTCTCAGGCATCAGATCTTGAGATCGCGATCAAGGCGACGCATGATCTTGGAAAACATCTTTCTCTGGTAATGAATGCGCAGCACTACACTGTTGAACAGCTGGAATGCCTGTTAAGTCTGGCAGAGAATTTTGCCGAGTTAGGGGGGGATGCGGTGATTGTCGCAGATCCGGTGTTACTGGATCTTATTGCCCGAGAAGGGTTTCAGTTTGGTATTCATTTGAGTTCAATTGCAAGTTGCAGGAATGTTCAAACAGCGATGTTTTACCAAGAGCTGGGTGCCACGCGGATTATCTTGCCGAGGGATATGACCCTAAAAGAGATTGCCCGGTTACGAAAGGATATTCCAGAGGTCGAATTTGAGGCTTTTATTCTCAATGATGGTTGTGTTTTTGAAGAGGGGGTTTGCCACAGTATTCACTTACCCCGGCAACTGGGAGGAGCCATCTGTATGGACAGCTATCGTTATGATTACCAGCGTGTCGATGGATCGGCGTTGACGGAGAATGAGGTTAAGTCACTTTCTCATAACGACGAGCGCTATCAACTGTGGCTCTGGTATCGGTTCGGTTGCGGATTTTCTGTCACCGAAGAGGGGTACCCTTATGGCCCCTGCGGAATCTGCGCAATACCGGCACTACAGAGCAGCGGTGTTGAATCGGTAAAAATAGCCGGTCGGGATGCGCCGTTGCAGCGTAAACAAAAGAGCGTACAACTGGTCAGGCGGTCAATTGATAAAATGGAGCAAATAGGCCCGAACAGTGGGTCCGGCCAAATGCTGGAGTTTGCTCAAGGGTTACGCAAGAGCCAGAATCATTGCAGCAGCGGCTATATGTGCTATTACCCAGAGGTGTTAGGGCGCAGCTCCAGGGACATGCAGGAAAGAGGCTCTGGGAGAATCATTGCCAGAGCTCGTTAATGTGCTGGCAGAAACGGATTAAGACTGCCGGGCGATAATATTCCCATCATCAACAGCCTTTGGTTTTATCTCATAGGTAGGACAGCTTCCTCCTGTAGAGCAGGGGCTGGGAGCAGGTAAGCTTGCTTGTCCCATGCGACGGGCGATTGTTCCATCAACTTCCCATGCCATTTCAAATCCGGTTGTTTCTTCAGAAGGGAAGTTCCGGACTATTCCACCGTTTCCGTGGTTTTCCAGTATCTGATAACACTCACCGGCCTGTTCGATGATATCTCCTGGGTTAAAGTTGCATGTTGTGCCCATTGTTCAGTGTCTCCAGCAGCTGTCAGGTGGTTTTTTTGCTTAGCAGATTTGTTTATCCTATCAAGTAACGAATGTGAAATATAGTGCATAAATTGATAGGGTGTCATATTTTCAGTCGGTAATTCAATGGGGACGAGTTTGGGTATCTGGGTTTACAGCTTTTAGTTGTTAAAAGGTGGAATTATAGTGCTTGATTTGTGTTCTTAAGCCGTCGCAGGGATCAGTAGCTTAGAGAAGTGTTTATATGCAGTGACTTATAAAAACTGTCTCTGGCTTATAACAGGTCTTTACAGGGCTTTATCGCAGCTCTGGTTTTGGGCAGCGAGGTCTCGTTATCTGGAGACCGGGTTTGATTTAATTCAGCACGACTGGATTCAATCAGTTTTCCGTTGTCCAGGTGCAGTACTCTGTCGATTAAGCGGTTATCGGGCTTTGTTTCGTGGGAGCATATAACCACTCCTGTTCCTTGGTTGATAAGTCGACGAATGAGAAAGGAGGTCTGTTCCCGGGATTCCGTGTCCATATTGGCGGTGGGTTCGTCCAATAGCAGTAGCTTAGGGTCAAGGACCCAGGCACGGGCAAGCGCTATACGCTGCATTTCACCACCGGAAAGGGTTTTAGCATTTCGGTCAGCCAGATGCTCAAGTCCTGACCAGTTCAGGGCTTTTTGTACAATCTGAGCCTGTTGTTTTTTAGCCATTCTCTGGCATTTTAAGCCGTAAGCCAGATTATCCCTGACGCTGATATCAAACAGAAAAGGGTGTTGATGAAGGTAAATAATACCGTTGCTGAGTGATAGTTTTTTTCGTAAAAAACTAAATTGTAAAAAACGCTGGTGTCTCGCTTGATCTTCCTTATTTCGATCTTCTTTATAATACAGCGAGCCTTCGTTGTAGCGTTCGATACCGGCAAGAATTTTCATCAGGGTACTCTTGCCTGCTCCATTTTTTCCGCTGAGCAAGACGGCCTGGCCAGCGTAAAGGTCCAGCTTGTCGATATCAAGGATCTGCTTTTGGCCGTATCTTTTTGTCAGACCACGCACCTTCAGCAAAGGGAGGTCATCTGCGGTCTTTACAGGTGAGACGGATTGCAGAAACAGATTGGATTTCATCAGTAAATCTCTCCACGACGTTGCATTATACTGACTCCGAAATTCAGCCCTAATGCTAAAAGCAGCAATACCATTCCCAGCGCTATACCCTGAGCAAACTCCCCTTTGCTGGTTTCCAGAGCGATGGCTGTGGGGATGGTGCGGGTATAGTTGAGAATATTTCCGCCAACCATCATTGCACATCCGACCTCTGAAATAATTCGCCCGTAAGCGGCAGTACCTGCAGCAGCGAGACCAAAACGGACTTCGTACATCAATGTCAGCATTGCTCTGACAGGACCTGCACCGAGGGTTCGGGTGGTTTCCCAGGCTCTGCGATCAGCTCCTTCAAATGCAGCCAGACCCATAGCAACCAACAATGGCAGGGCGATTAGTATTTGCCCTAGAATCATCGCGGGTTCAGTAAATAATAGCCTGAGATCTCCAAATGGGCCGCTTCGGGATAGCAGCAGATACAGCAATAAACCGACAATAACGGTAGGCACACCCAGCAGCGTATTAAACAGGGAGATCAGGAACCAGCGACCGGGAAACCTGGCAATACTGAGAATAAAGCTGATCAGAAAAGCCACGGGTGTTGCTAACAAAATTGCCTTGAGAGTTGTACTGAAGGAAACGCGAATTATCGACCACAGCTCGGTATCGCCCGTTACGAGCAATAACAGGGCCTCCAGTGAGGTTTGGGTCAGGTCTCCCATGATCTGTTACTCCCGGGGTTGATCAGCAGATGGATTAATCAGCCGAAGGTACAAACAGCTGCTCGCCAGCTACTTTAAATTCCGCGATTTTTTGCTGTACTTCGGCAGAAGCTAACCAGCGACTGAATGCCATAGCATCCTTATGATTAAGGTCTGCATATTTCTCTGGGTTTACGCGGATAACAGAATAGGGGTTATGTAAGCGTTTATCACCCTCGACCAGCAATTTGAGGTTTAGCTTGTTCTTGTAGGCTAACCAGGTACCCCGGTCTACCAGGGTGTAGGCATCCAGTTCGTTGCTGATTTGTAACACCTTGCCCATTCCCTGACCGGCTTCCCGATACCAGATGCTTTCTCTTGGCCGGGTTATATCCTTCCACAGACTCCGTTCTTTCTTGTGGGTACCGGAGTCATCTCCGCGAGAGACAAATAGAGATTGGCTTGCAGCGATACGAGAGAGTGCTTCTGTCGCATTCTTGAGGTTTTTAACCTGGGCCGGATCGCTTGGGGGGCCAATAATGACAAAGTCGTTGTACATTATTCCGATACGGTCAACACCATGGCCCTGGGCAACAAACTGTATTTCCGCTTTCGGAGCATGAACCAATACTAAATCTACGTCACCACTCTGTCCCATTCGTAATGCTTTTCCCGTACCGACCGCGATTACCTGCACCTGGGTGCCTTGGTGCTGTTCAAAATCAGGGATCAGGTAGTCGAGAAGCCCTGAGTTATAAGTACTGGTGGTGGTGGCTAATCTGAGCGTTGCCGCATGGGCAGAAATCCCGACTAACAGTAATGAACAGAGCAAGGCTGTTAGTGGAATAGCTTTGATTATTTTATAAACCAGATGCTCCAGATGCTTCATTTTGATCTCCTTGTGGGTTAAGCGCAGACATTGATCGATTGTCGTGTATGGCTGTAGACCCTCTGTGCCTTTAGCAATGCGTACAGCAGCCAGCTGAAATCAACCACTATCGCGGCCCCTGATAACCAGGCAGGAACAGGCAAAAACAGGCTGGCTGAAACCAGTACCAGAGCACTGAGGTGGAGTTGAAATTGACGACGGGAAACCTTGGTTGGAATAAGGGTTTTCATATTAGGTAGAGAGGCAAACGCTTGAGGGTTCTTCATACAGTCGCGTTGTAAATGCATATAAATAAGAAAAGGGATGATTTTTTGCAGCATTCCTTCAATGATTGATATTGCAAAACCGTAACCAAATAGAAGGCCTGAGAGAATCTGTAGTTTTCCTTCTAAACCAGAAAAACTGTCTTTGCCAAACAGGAGAGCGCTTAATACCAGACAGGCAATGACCAGAGCGCTTAATCCGAGCTGCCAAAAGTGAATGGTAGGATCAGATATTCGGCGTTTACGCTGACGTATCAGGTTCAAGGTATACAGCGAGTAGGTGATGATCAGAGCAATGGCTGCCAGCATCGCGGCTTTTAGCAATGCTGATCCCGCCGGGGCAATACTGATAATCAGCAGACTGAGAAACAACAGTGAAGTCAGCCCAAGGCTGACACTCCTGCGAAAGTTGGGAGCCACGTGAAACATGGGTATGACCTGAAAGCTGACTCCCATTACCAGTAATACCACCCAGCCACCTAATCCCCAGCCTATATGGTAGTTGGCGAACCCTGCCAGAGCTGTCCAGGTTTCGGGAAAAGCGTAGGATAATGCTCTGGACCCGCCTATGATCAATGCAATGATCAGCGCGCCGATAGCCAGTCGAATACTGTGGATACTGTCTCCTCCCTGACCTACGCGTATCAGCCCCAGAAGCAAAGGGCCTAAAAATGTTACAAAGCCCAATATCAGTAGGATAATCCCAGCGGTTAGAATCACAGTGCTCATTGGGGCCATAAAACCGGCGACCAGACTCAGGGTTCCTGCCGAAAGCAATAGATGAACCCAGGGGGCAATATGACGGGCTCCCGGGACCGGCTGACTACTGATAACAGGCATTAATTGGAATAATGCTCCAAGCATTACCATCGCCATCACACCTAAGGTGAGCAAATGAGTAAAGCCGAGCAGTGCCGGGTGCCAGCGACTGATCCATAAGTCATCGACAATCATAATCAGCACACCAGCAAGTATGCCAAACAACGGAGCGGTAAAAAAAAATCGAAAAGGGACCGATAAGGGAGGAATGTTATCGAATGATAGTCCGGTCATCTTCATCTGCAATATTCTCCCCGCACAGTGTTTCGGTGCTTCATTTGCTGCTATGACACTGGCCGCCTCACAACCTTAACCGATCCCTTTTATCCTGCTTGCTGTTGTGAGTGGACGGCCTGATAAGCAGGTTGATAAGTCTGATAGATCGCGCACCAGCAATTAGATCTTATTCATTGCTTCAATAGTCTCCCCAGCCTGAGGGATTGATTGGTCAGCCATTGGATAAAGCACTTGCTCTTCTTTCATATTATGTTGTTGCATCAATACCATGAGTGTTTCTGACAGACCCAGAAACTCCTCATCCTGCTCGGCTGATAGGGCTGACTCTATCTGGTGGCTGAGGGCAAGCATCTGTTGATGTTCCATGCGCATCATGTTGGTCGGGCCATTGCTGTTACCGGTAGCCTCTTCAAATCTTGGAAATAAAACCAATTCTTCCATCTCCAGGTGGCTTTTCAGTTCATCGCTGAACAAGCGCCATTGCTCTGTTGCTGTTTGCCATTCATTGAGTGAAACCGCCTCTTCAGCAGCGGCGAAAGCGTCATCACAAGCACGATGTTTTTCAGTCATGAAGTCAAGAATGGTAGTCATATGGATTCTCCCAAATACTGCCGATTATGAAATATAATACATAAAAGAATTATAATGCATTCCAAATGGTTTCCATACAACCAAAATTCTCACCGCCCTTGATTGAAGTTAGGTCACAGACAAATACTGCCGAAACAGATCCTGGATCAGCCGCCAGAAATAATCGGGACCAGGGTGACTTCACTGCCGCTGGGTACCGGTGTTGTCTGCTCGCCCGACAACACCATGTCACCATTGATGGCTATATTAATGGTCTCATTTTCCAGTTGTTCCCTGGCTTCTGGCAGTTTGCGCAGCAGGGCCTGCCGAAGTTCTACGACATTGCTTACTGGCTCATCAATAATGAGAGACTGCTCCGGGGCACCGGGTATCGCTTCAGGTAAGTCCACTTTTACAGCGTAGCCGGTTGCCAGGTTTGAAAGACGCCTATGCCAGTCGAGAGCCGGTACGCCTTCAGTATTGAGTCCGGTAATCTTGTAGAAGCGAGTTTTCATGGCTTCAAACTCTTCACGATCGATCTTCTCACCTTTGAACGGGCCTACGGTAATTGGCTCATCGAACCAGCGGCGGGGCAGGGTATCGTCCTTGCCTCTCAAACCCAGGCGGAAATTGAGCATTCGCTCAAGGCCGGTGATGCTGCGACCGCTTTCGTAGAGTGAATCCAGATCGAAATTCAGACCTGTCATTTCGTTCAGATGTTCAGCAAAATCAGTCAGATCCGGTAGTGATGGCGAATTGAATAACTTGGTGTTGAAACGACACATTCCAATAGAGTCACCTACTGCGTAAGTATCTTCACAGCGGCGTACCGCATATTCTTTACCCTGGTAACCGTTCGGTTCTGGAGCAACCACGCCGCCGTAGAGTTCGGTCTTGAATTTTGCATCGTCATTTATGCGTGCGTTTATTTCCAGTGTGACTCGATTACGTAAATGATCCATACCCCGGGTTGCAACAGCCAACCCCAGTGCAAAGGCTTTGAGAATTCTTGAGTCATGGGGATCAGACTGGAACAGTCCTTTAACAGCCATACGGTACTGGAGTGCTTCTACCGGGTATTTTCCGTTTTCAACGGCCTTGGCTGAGTCAGCGATGGTGTCTCCAAACCCTTCTCGCTTAGCTGTCATAAATAACAGTTGCTCAACGACAGGGTAATTTCCCCAGATTAAATCCAGGCCGCCGGTATCTTTTTTATTGATAATACCGCGCTGATAGAGCTCCATTGCCCAGGCAATTGAAGCGCCGGTACTGGAAGCATCCAGCGCCAGATCATTAAGTATATTGTTCAGGCGCAATACTTGCTCTGGGCTCTTGATGCCGATATTAGGGCCAAATTTGCCGACGATAATGTACTCAGGACCTTCCCCTTTATCGTATTTATCGAACACGCCATCATCATTGATGCCGTTGTAGGTTCTCTTTTTGTGATGATCTAGCTGGCTCTGCTCCTTGTCGTAGCTTGCATTGCCGGCAATACCTGTTAACGCACTGGCTCCCCAGCCTCCTTTGCCTCCCGGTAACATGTCATTGTCGGCACGGCAACGCACAGGGCACTGATAGCAGCGGCTCATTCCTGGTCGATAAGGATCAAAATTATCGGCATCTAATGTATCGTGCCAGGTGGTTTCCTGGTTGTTTTTGGTGCCCATGGCACCCAAAACTCGACTGGGCTTATAAAGGAACGGAGTGCCCACGGTCTTCAGAGCGTTTTGAATGACGCTGGTACTGAGTATTTTCTTACCAATTTCCTTATTCTGAAGTTTGTAATCTTTGCTTAAGTCAAAGTTAGGTAGCTTACCTTTGATCATTACGGCTTTGAGGTTTAAGGCCCCCATCTTGGCTCCTGCGCCACCGCGAGCCCAGATGGCCTTAATTCCGCCCATAATGCCACTGCACAAAACCCGATTTTCACCAGCACTGGTAATACGAGCCATGGCCATGTCTTTTTGCTCTGTGCAGTCGAAGTCCTGTTCTATGGTCTCTGTCAGTTCTATGTTATCCATGCCCAGATATGGCGTGGCGTCCAGAAAACTGACCTGGTCCTGGCTGATATTCAATAATGTCCACTGGCTGTTTTTTCCGTAGACAACCAGATGATCATAGCCGTGGCGTTTGAGAAATGTAGGGAAATAGTCTCCCGCATTGCTGTCGAGAATGGCATGGCTTTCCGGTGAGCGGCTGGTGACATTTCCGCGAGTCCCCGCAGGCATGTTGCTGGTTAGTATTCCGGTACCAAAAATTAGCGGTACTTCTGGATCCAGTGCGTCCTTGTCTTCCTGCAACAGGTTATAGAGTAAGAACATGTTGCCGCCGCGTCCCGCGAGAAAAGTGGAAACGACCTTGGTTGAAAGATAGGCTTTTTGATGGCTCTGCCGTTCAAGATCGACAAAGAGCACGGCTCCCTGAGTCGGGTACTGAGGGGTGTCGTGCATTCGGCTCAACAGTCGTTCAACTCGTTGTCTGATGTCCATAGCTGCCTCTTTAAAATTCTCTTAGCCTTTTTGGTCTCAAAACCCTGTGTTATTCAAGCTGCGTACTTGTTATTCACGTTGTTTACTTTCGACTAAAACGTTAAATTGACTATATCAATAAATTGTTTGATATCAAACAATTTAAAATCAATCTAAATGTTCGGTTATTGCTCTTTTTGTGGGGCTTATCGTGGGCTAAGCCACTGATTAATGGACTTAAGCGGTAGCTCAGGCAGTATCCATTATCGTTTTGGGACTATTCCGTCTATCGGAACAGCGTTGCGGTTATCGGTTTACAGTCTTTATTTCTCGTGGTGCACTATAAATCATATTTGTTGTGAGTTCTGTTAAATTCAGGTGGTTTTTATTCCTGTAAGATTAGTTTTATGAATAATACTGCCTGTTTGTCGAGGCCTTGAAACGGGCTTCTCAATTCGAATGACATTATGGAAATCAAGAATCATGAATAATCCAACTTCAGCGTTTACTGAGTCTTCACTGTCTTTCGATTTTGAGGAGGCTGGTGGTCTATTGGCAAAGGCGGCTTCTGAGCAGCGCGATTCCCTTTCAATCAACGAGCTTTCGCAGTTGTGTACAGGTCTGGGGTTGCAATCCTTAACTCGGCCTGAGCGTTTACCTGAAGCTATATTGACTCAGTCTATGTTTGTCGAGATTCGAAATACACGAGAATTTGGCATGATTATCAGCGCCGGGTTAGGCGGGGTTAATCAAGAGCAGTTTGCGACAAGCTTCGCAAAAGATGAGGCTAAGGTTTGCGCATCAACAACCTTAACTGACGCATCCGCCTTTTTTGAGTTGTTCAAGCGTAGTTTTTGTTACAAACAGCTGGCCGGGCTGGTGACCGATGAACAGCTATTGAGCTGTTTCTCCGGGATGATTGCCTTGGCAAATTATTTTTCTCCAGACAATCCCAAGGCCTCTTACGTTATTGATTGTTTAGCGATAAATCCATTAATTTTTACGGATGGGCTGATGATTCCACTGGATGGACATTGCCGTTTTTCGGAGCCTGCTGACGGTCTTGCTGCAAGACCCATTGAGAAAATTGGTAAACTGTTACACCCTGAGTCAATCGGGATCATTGGGGTATCTGCGAGCAAAATGAACTTTGGTCGCATCATTCTTAAAAACCTGCTGGGTAGTGGCTATGATGCTGCCAGGATGACCATTGTTCGCCCCGGTGGGGGAGAGATTGATGGTGTAAACTGTGTTGATAATCTGGATGCACTGACCCATAAATTAGACTTGTTTATCGTTGCCATCGGAGCCGAGGGAGTCTTTGATCTGGTGGATGAAGTGATTGCCAGCGATGCCGCTGAATCGGTTATGCTGGTCCCCGGTGGCCTCGGTGAAACTCAAAACAGTTATGAACCTGCGGCGGCAATGAAAAAACGTATCAATGCTGCTCATTTACAGAAAAACGGTGGCCCTGTCTTTCTGGGGGGCAACTGTCTGGGGGTGGTCTCTCATCCGGGAGGCTATGACTCCTGGTTTATCCCCCGGGAGCGCCTCCCGAAACCTCAAAAGAAAGCACAGCGCCATTCGGCCCTGATCAGTCAAAGTGGTGCCTTTATGGTGACCCGGCTGAGTAAAAACCCCTGGCTTGATCCCGCCTACATGACAGCATTGGGTAATCAGAGTGATATCAGTCATGGGGATATGCTGAGTTACTATGTCGATCAGGAGACAATAGACACTATTGGCGTTTACATAGAAGGATTCAATGATCTGGATGGTCTTGCATTTGCCGATGCTGCCCGGCGTGCAGTGCTTAAAGGCAAGCAGGTTATTGTCTACAAGGCCGGTCGGACAAATGCTGGTAAATCCTCTGCTTTAGGACATACGGCTTCCGAGGCCGGTGACTACTCACTGTGTGAATCCATACTGAAGCAAGCAGGGGTGATGGTTGCCAAAGATTTTACTGAATTTGATGATCTTTTTTATATTGCAAGCTGTATGCACAACAGGGTAGTGGGTGGTCGCCGCGTAGCCGGTGTCAGTGGTGCAGGATTCGAAACAGTGGGAATGGCAGACAGTATTGCATCAGGTCGGTTCTCCCTGGAAATGTCTCTCATTGAGCCTTCCACCGCTAAGCAACTTGAGAATATTCTGGTTGCAAAGCGCCTCGATGCTCTGATGGAGGTCAGAAACCCCATTGATATCAATCCGGGGGCGGACGATGAAGCTCACGTGCAATGTACTCAGGCTTTTGCGGAAGCATCAAATGTGGATGCTGTTGTGGTGGGGTTAGACCCATTATCGCCGATGATGAGAACGCTGGCGCAATGCAGTCGTCCGGGTTTTGATCTGGATTCCGAGCTCAGTGTCGCGCAGTTGCTGCCTGCGTTGGTCCGCGAGCAGCAGAAACCGATAATTGGTGTTGTGGATGGTGGTGGTCTTTATGATGCGATGGCTGAAAAACTAATGGACCAAGGGGTTTGTGTATTCCGTTCCTGTGAGCGCGCAATGGAAAGCCTGGCCCGCTATACGGAAGCCCGTTTATTTGCCGATCAACTTCGCAGCCAATTGCAATAGGCTGATCACCGTGCTCAGTCAGTAGCCGGGCTTGTTGTGTTTGCCTGGCTAGCTGGCTATTGGGTTTGTCGGGCTATCGTTGTTTGGCATTTTCTTCCAGATAACGCAGCTCGTTTTCACTGAAACCTGACTGCAGTCGTACATCGTGGTTGAAAGGGCCGGATAGCGGCTTCTTCATGTATTTTTCCAGCAGCATAAAGAAGGTGGTATCGGGGTCCAACTGTCTTTGGGCGCAGCGATAATGGAACCAGCGAGTACCGGAACTGACATGACCTACCTCATCATTGCAGATGATAGTCAGGGCTTTTACCATTGTTCGGTCATTGAGATGTTCAAACCGTTGCAGGGTCTTCGGGACTACATCGAGTGCTCTTGCCTCAAAGGCGCGATGGACAATCCCCATTCTGTCCATAAGATCATCGGCTGTAGTGACGGCCATTTTCCATAGCTCATTGTGAACCGGAAAACTGCCGTAGTCGTAACCCATTTCACGAAGTCGGTCACGCAGCAATATAAAATGGCCTGCCTCTTCGTTGGCACACTTTACCCAGTCATCATAATATTCCTTGGGCATATCCCGATAACGATAGATTGTGTCCCAGGCAAGATTAATCGCCGTCAACTCAATGTGGGCCAAAGAGTGAATCAGTGCCGCTCGTCCTTCTTCTGACTTGGGCTTTCGCTTGGGTAAATCCCGTGGCATAACCACTGCTGGCTTATCCAGCCTTCCCGGGTCATTAAGCAATTCCGGGGGCTCCCCTTCAGTCCATATCAGTTGACCAGCGTTCCATAGGCCGGCTGCTTCGGCGGTAAAAGCGACTTTATCTGCTGGGGCTGCCAGTGTCAGGCACTGCTTTGCTTGATCGTAGAGGTTTTGCATAATGCCTGCGCGTGGCCATATATCGGAGCGCAAATTGTATCTTTCTGCGGTGAAGGCCTGCAACACCTAATGCTCCTGATCAAGTGATGCCATATGATCAGGCTCAAATGGCAGATGTCTTGACAGACCTTTAAGCTGGGTTGGGGTCATTAGTTATAAACCACTACACATGAGGCTTTCTCATTTCATGACCCTGATGTGAGTTTTCTCTCCAAGCGCTTGATCCACTGCCACCATTTTCTTGACCTGATATGCCTCGCACGTTGGAGATAGTAGTCATAATCAATATTGTTGATGATTGGTTCGCTATTGTTGTGATTTTCTGCCAACATGATTGTTACTCCGTAAATGACTGATGAATCTAATTTACGGAGAAAAAGAATGTCTGACAAAGGACATAAATTCCTCTTACGGACGAGGAAAACTCATCTGTGAAGCGCCCTCAATTACCTCTTAACAGTCTTAACACCTTTGCGGCGGCTGCCGAGTTCAGTAGTTTCCAGATTGCTGCGGATCATCTGCATGTCACAGCATCGGCGGTAAGCCATCAAATTCGAAATCTAGAAAAGCTGCTGGGTTATCAACTTTTCGATCGTCTGGATAAGCGCGTTCAGCTAACGAGCCGCGGGGAACAACTGTATTCTGATATTGGTAATCCTTTTCAAGAGCTGCATCACGCCATATATCGGGCATTACAAAAGCAACAGAATAATAGTTTAAGAATTTCAGCAGCACCGTCCTTTGCGACCCGCTGGCTACTGCCACGCCTGGATGGGTTCTATGCCCGCCATCCGGAGATTGATCTTTCTTTGGTGGCTACATCTGAGTTAGTCGATTTTCGAGTGGATCATATTGATGCAGCCATCCGATTAGGAAACGGGCAATGGCCTCAGACTGTCGCAAAATTACTTTTTGAGATGGATTTGGTTGCGGTCTGCCGTCCTTCTTTGTTGAAAGCGAACGGTGGTGAGTTTGATCTTGAGCAGTTAACCGAGCAGTCGCTAGTACACAATTCTTCAATGGGAGGGCTTTGGCAGTCATGGTTTATCGAGGCGGGGTATACGAAAAAATGCAAACTTAAAGGCGTTTCCGTGCAGAATGCCGCTCAGTCCCTCGAGGCCATTCAGACTGGTGATCGAATCTGTTTGATAGATCGGCCCTTTATTACTGATGCCTTGAACTCTGGCGATTTAGCATTAGCCTATTCTCAAGGGTATAGCTGTAACCGTGGATACTATCTGACCTATCCAGAAGACTCGGAAACCAAGACTGCGTTTAAGGTTTTCAGTCAGTGGTTATACAGCGAGCTGCCTCAGTAATCAGGGAGTGGTCGTTGTGCCGAAGTACAATTTTCAATAGTCAGGGGCTGTAGATAATGAAGTTTAATCATGTAGGTATTCCCGTTACAGGAAGTTTTGATGGCGAGATCGATTTGCCTCATTTGAAAATGACGGTTTCTGACCATAAAAATAATCTTTACGGTATCCAGTGGCAGCGATACTGGGATGGTGCTCCATACCCCGAGTTAGTAAAAACAGTCCCCCATGTGGCGTTTGAAGTAGATGATCTTGACGCAGAATTAGCTGGCAAAAAAGTCATTATTCAGCCTAATTCTCCAAGTGAAGGCTTAAGGGTTGCCTTTATTGAAGTTAACGGCGCACCTGTTGAATTAATGGAATACACAAAATAAGGTCAAGCTCAGGATCCATTATGTTCTGGTCCTGAGGCTCAAGAGAGATGTTTACAAGGCTCTAGGGTAATTCAGGCGGTGTGTCGTTGAACTGTCTTAAATAGATCAGTAAGTCTGCCCGTTGTTTCTCTTTGCGTATACCGCGAAAATTCATACTCCGGCCAGGTACTGCCCGATCAGTTCGCGTCAGGTAATAATTCAAACTGGCAAAGTCCCAGATATGCTGTGATTTGGTCATTGCTTCGGAATACTCAAACCCTTGCTCACTGCCGGCCTGGCGACCGAACAGGTTCCACAGCAGTGGTCCTTTGTTATGAATACCGTCCTTGGCCGCATCGTGACAGGTCGCACATTTACGATCAAAAAAATCAGCTCCTGCTTTGATATCTGCGTTTTTTAGCTGTTGCTTAAACTTTTCAGTCAGGGAGGGCTGATAATTAGCCAGAGATTCTGAGGGATCAAATTTGGCCGCCCATAATGAACCGGTCAAACTGATGCCACTTATGATCACAGCAATAGTGAGACTTTTTTTTATCATCGATTCCTCCGTTTCTGTTTACCGTTTAAAATCGTTAACACAGAGATCTGATCACTCTGAAGGCCCCGTAGGGCCTGTTGAAAACCCAATGAGTTTATGCCTCAATTCCCTGTGCCTTTAGTCGGATATCTTATCATCGCTAAACAGATGTAAAAGTGATAATGCTGCCGAGTTGATCCATTTATGTTGTGCTTATCGAAAGATTGAAAGGTGCTTTTTGCTGGATTAGGGTAAAACCGACAGGTTCCGCCTTTTTTTTCGTGAGTGGACCAAATCTTGGTTCTGGTTATCTGATGTATTTTTACGACCAAAGTGGGTTTATGAAAGCATTGCTTTGCCAACCGAATATATCATCCCCAAAGCGAAACCTCTCTCGCTTACTGAATAAGCCAGATATTTTACGTATGTCAGTCAGTGACTTAGCTCAGATATCCGGAAGAAGCCTTTCCAGCTTTAACCGTGAGTTCAAGAGCACTTACAAGATGCCTCCTAAACAATGGCTACAGGAAAAAAGGTTATCCTATTCAAAAGAACTCCTGCAATACAATGAGTTATCAGTGACAGAGATTGCCATGAAAGTTGGATATGAGAATGTGTCACATTTTATCAAAGCGTTTAAGAACCGATACGGTTCAACACCAAAGCAACTAAAAGTGTGTAAATGATTGGTTAACGGCATTTTTGACCGTTATTGAGTAGTTCTGCCTGACCTGATCGTTACAGTGAATGTCGCTATTCAAATTCAGGAGAATACTATGGGCGTAAGAGTTACCCTAAATTGTCAAATCAAGCCAGATCAGTTTCGGTCACTGCTACCTTTTTTAGAGGAGAATTTGCCTAACGTCAGAAGCTTTAAAGGCTGTATGAAAGTCAATGTATTGTTTGACAAAGAAAACACCGAGATGCTTTTGGATGAAGAATGGATCGAGATCGAAAACCATCAGTCCTACATAAAACACATTGAAGGTAATGGTGTTCTCGCTAGACTGGGGGCTTTTATGGTGTCGCCTCCTCAGATAAAGTACTTTGAAATGATAGAGATATAGCTTTTTTGTTGGCTGCAGGTATCTATATACTCTGTACGTGGAATATAGTTTGAACTCGTTAACCCGGAATACTGCTTACTGCCTTGTGAATCCGGGTTAGCTTGTTCCTAACACTCTTTCCTCTCTCCAGCGGGCAAATATAATAGAGACTGGATACAGTGAAATTGGTCGATAGGTATAGGATTCGTAACTGCGATACCGCTTCGGGATCAAATGGCCAGACTAGCCGAATATAGTGACGTTTAAGGATTGAACCATGAAAGCTCAACCGATACTGAAAACAGAGCGACTGCTCTTAAGACCCTTTGTGGCCGATGATGCAACGAGAGTTGAATTACTAGCCGGTGATAAGAAAATCGCTGATGTAACGGCAAATATCCCCCACCCATATCCAACAGGCCTGGCTAACCGCTGGATATCAGAGCAGAACTCAAAGTGGCAGCGGGGGGAGCTTGCATCATTTGCGATAACGTTACTAGATACCAGAGAGCTGATCGGCAGCATTTCCATTATGAGTATCAGTGATCAGAGCGGGGAACTGGGTTATTGGGTTGGGACTGAATATTGGGGTAGGGGGTTTTGTACTGAAGCCAGTAAAAAAGTGGTGGAGTTTGGCTTCGGCACGTTAAAACTTAACCATATTCATGCCCATCACCTCCGTCGAAATCCTGCTTCCGGAAAAGTACTGTTAAATTCCGGTTTCCAGCACCTGGGGTCTGGTGAGTCCGAGTGTGGTTATCGCAAAAATAAAGAAATGACAGAGCGCTACAGTATCGTTTTAGAGTAAGAGCACTGCTCTAGGGTTCGCTGAGAACACAATGGACTTATTCGAAGGTTCCCACGCCAACTTGTGGCCCTTATCGACTATCTTATGAATCAAAGAAGAAGTTTTGCGGGCCCCGGTAAAGCTGTAATCCATTGATATTCAGTCTGAATTGATCTTACTCACAAGCCGAATTGATCTTCCTCATAAATAGCATCCAAGTCCGCTTTAGCTACGCTGTACTTCTGGTAGATTGGTCCCTGATGGGTTAACCCCGGTTTTCTGGACCGAGGGTGTTCCGGTATTTTATCCAGGAGGGATACCATGAACAGCAGTGCTTCGGGCGCTCGTGTTTTTATTAATATGTCTATCGATGAAAAAAATGAACTTGTAGTGAAACTAAAGTCTCAAGGTTGTCGTGAAATTGAGCAGAGCTTGACTCCCGGGCGGCATGAATACTGTGCCGACTCCTGGAATCCAGATCCTCTCGATCCCGGTAGCAGGGTGCTATGGATTGTGAAAATAGGTCCAGAGTAAGTCATAGTGCCGCATCATAGCGGATCAATGTTTACGTTATAAATACAATGCCTGAGGTGCTTCTCATCAGCTTCGATGGCCTCAGGCTAGCTTTGTTTTCTGGCTGTTTGTTTTTACAACTGTTCCTGTAACGGTGTTTGTGCCGCGTTATGGCGCTTCGATAATATTGCGCTCGATAAATACTTCTTTAGCGACAAACATCCCATTAAGGGATGCTGGAAAACCTGCGTAAACCGCCATTTGAATAATGACTTCTACAATTTCTTCAGGTTCGCAGCCCACATTTAATGCTCCATTGATATGTACATTCAGTTGAGGGTGGCAATGACCTAAAGCTGTTAATGCTGCTACTGTAATCAGTTCTCTGCTTTTTAGATCAAGCCCCGGACGTTGGTAGATATCACCAAATGGAAACTCTATCGTATATTTTGCTAAATCTGGAGCTATTGATGCCAAGCTATCAATCACCTTTTGTCCTGCCTCACCGTCGACTTCAGTCAGCTTTTTAAGGCCTGATTCAAATCGTTGATTTTTCATTAAAACCTCTCCTGTCAGTTATCCAGCTGATGCTGTGATGTAACCGTACAGGTTAGAGTGTGCTCTAAGTCAAGCTTTCAAATCGGTGTGGATAAGTCCTGCGTAATAGTCGATTTTCTCTTCAAGTTTTTGCAGATGATTATTTTCCAGCGCAATTTTATTTTTCAATGTTATGGCGTGCTCCTCCAGCATACGCATTCTTTGCTCGGAGGTATGCTCACCTTTCTCTCGTAGCTCCGCATATTTGCGGATATTTTCAATAGTCATCCCTGTCTCTTTTAGCCGCTTGATAAACCTGGCCCATGCAACATCTGATTCTGTAAAGGCACGATGCCCACTCGAATTTCGTTTTATACTTCTTAGCAGGCCTGCTTTTTCGTAATATCGGATAGTATAAGGGGAAAGTTCTGTGACTTTAGAAAATGCCTTAATATTCATATGATTGTGTGTTTTTCTATGGGGTTTCGGAGACTGGCTACGGGGCTGCTATCAATACCTGTGCTGTAGTCCATGCTTGCTGTGCCGCTTGCTTATCTCCCATAACATGGGCCCGGACAATGGCTCCTTCTACCAGCAGGGAAAGGCTTGTGTTGAGAGATTGGGCCGCTTTTTCTTCGCTTTGAATAATCCGGCATTGTTGCAGCAGTAACTCGCAAACCTGTTGTTTGTGGGTCCTGCATTGACCATAGATATTGCAGTCATGACGGTTATATTCAGCACTGGTGTTGATAAAAAAACAGCCTTTAAAGGGGCTTAATAATTCGACACGTTCGTTGATCCAGTCATCCAGTGAGGAAAAAATTCTCTCAATACTTGCTCTTCCTGGATCTACCTCAGCTATCTGACTTTGCAGCCAATTGAGAAATAGTCTGCTGCGATATTCTACCGTTGCTGCAATCAACTCCTCCTTACTGGAGAAATAGCTATAGAGTGTTTTTTTGGCTATCCCTGATGTTTTGAGTACCTCATTGATACCTACGGCATGAATACCTCGCTCATAGAATAAACTTAGCGCTGTTTCAATCAGTTGAGTTCGCTTATCAAGGATTAGGGTTGGCATTGTTTTGGTTGCTCTCTGATAAAGCTGTTGGAAAGAGTTTGACACAAGTAGACAGGTTGGTCTATGTGTTGGCTACAAGTCATCAGTCTGGCTTGAACGAGCTTCAGGCGGCAGGAATCTTTGGCAGGCGCTTTAAAAAGCGCCTGGAAAGTCTTGAAAACTGAATAGTAGTTAATGGGAACAGCGACAGCTTCCGGCCGCTCGCTGATCCCAATTGTTATTATCAGACACACATACTAAGAGGCGCTTTAGCCTTTTTTGCGTTGCCTTGATTCTGATAGAACCGAACGATAATAATGGCCCAAGTTTCGATCTCTGGCGCGCTTTTCTGCCAGGCTTGCCGAGTTCAACGCTTGTTCTCGCATCAACTTGAGGTAGTTATCCAACCGACGTTTATCCAGCATTTTACTGCCAACAGCCGCCTGAATAGCACAGCCGGGCTCGTTCTGATGATGACAGTCGGTGAATCGACACTGGCTTGCCAGTTCACTGATTTCAGCGAAGGTTTCTTCAACACCCTTCTCACAATCCGTAAGCTGTAGCTCCCTCATACCAGGAGTATCCAGCAACAATCCACCCATCGGCATCAGATGAAGTGAGCGAGCAGTTGTGGTGTGACGGCCTTTGCTGTCTTCCTCACGAATTGATCCGGTCTCCTGCGTTGCCAACCCCAGCAGAGTATTAACCAGGGTTGATTTACCAACACCGGACGAGCCCAGAAAAGCTACGGTCCTACCGATGCTGCACCAGGATTCAAGTACTTCGACACTGGTTGGGTCAAGGCTATTGATTGCTTCAACCATTAACAAAGAGTCGAGAGATTGAACCTGTTCTACATAGGAGACTGGGTTTTCGCAACAATCTGATTTTGTTAATACCACCACTGGTTCAACTGCTGCTTCATTTGCCAGTGCCAAATAACGTTCAATCCGATTGAGATTAAAGTTACTGTTCAGTGAACAAACGATAAATACAGTATCAACATTGGCAGCAATAAGCTGTCTGACAACTTTATTTCCGGATGCCTTTCGCGAAAATAAAGACAAACGCTCCAGCGACCTGTAAATCTGACCGCTGTCCTCCAGCAATACCCAGTCACCGACGGTCAATACCGGCATTGCAGAGATCAGAGGTAATGTTTGTTTACCCTGTTCCGTGAGTATCTCAAGGTTTGATCGATGCTGCCCGATAACACGACCAACGGTATAGGTCTCGGACTCTTCAAGTGTCAGTTGTTGTTGGAAATAAGGTTTCCAGCCCAGTTGAGTTAGGGAAAAAGAAATAGTCATTAGAACCCCTGACGCTTACAAAGCGCCTAGAAAAACAATTCATCAAGGGGGCGTTGGAGTGCCCCGGTTCAGTCACCGGGCAGCAGGATTTTAAGCGTGTTACTTGCTTACTGCCCGGAAAGTGTTGATTACAATCATGAGTGCTCTCCAGTTGGGGTTGCTTATGAAGTCTGTCTACCGAAAAACAGGTCTGCCGGACTCTATTAATCGAAGCTAATTTAATTTATCAGAACAATCGGGTCTGTTCAATAAACTCTGCTCCTGTCATGATTGAAGCCGGGTTTCTGAATCGATTATCTTTCGATCAGGAGCTTGCAACTCATCAGACTTTCAATGATTCGATTTTTAACGACTCAAGAGAAAGGATTCAAAATTAAAGCGGAAAGGAGAGAACTGTGACCGTTAAATTGTTAAGGGACGTATTGATTTCAAAGGGGCCACTGGAAAAGTACTTTGAAGGACATGTCCCTGCCAACCTCTGGCGTACCCTCTGCGTTGAGAATAATGATGCTTCGTTAGATATGCCAGCGCAGGGCTACGTTTTGTCCAACGGGAGACCCAGGCCCGCAAATATTGAGATCACCCTGAAGAATGGCGTTAAATGGCTGAGTATTAATGACAGACCCACAACGGTCAGCCCTTTTATCAATGCGGGCAGAACACCCAGTAAAGAGGCCGGATACTACAAATTGCCTAAAGGCTCTGTTATCCCTGCCGGATTGGCCATTGTTGAAGATCAGGGGAGTAGTCATCTTGCTTCACCACAATACTCAATAGCGCCTGCTTTCGATATGTCGCTTGAGCAGTTTAGAATTATTCTGCGATCACTGGAGCAGCATGCCGTTCTAGAACAGCATGTTGTTGAAGCATTAGATGCTAACGCAGAATCAGAAGATAAGGCGCCTGATACCAGCCTGTAGATAGGTTATCTTTTAAGTGGAACAGCATTGATGTCGATATTTCCGATAGCTTTTTTTTGAAATATGATCTGTAGTAGAGCTAAGACCCTTATCCGTTGGGTGGCGCCTGTGGTTTTGGCGCCTTGTTCAGGAGGTTTCTATTACAGTCAGCTAAAGATAGGGAGCCTTCGAATAAGTCCATTATGTTCTCTGCGAGCCATGGGGATTTGTTCACCGGCTCCTTAGCTATTGACTGATGTCTGTAACGGTTCAATAACCTGTATCGTCACGCTGTCGGGTTCCAGCAATGCCATCAGTGCTGTCAGAGAGCTTTTATTAGCCATCAGTTCATTGGATGCATGGGCGTTCTCAACTGAATCCCAGTAATAGACATCCACCCAGCGTCCGTTAGCATCTTTTCCTGTTGATTGTTCAAGAAAGCCCGGAAGATTCTTAAGGTCAGGAACCAAATTATTCAGGGCAGCAATCATGTCTTTATCAGCAGTATTGTCTTTGGCGTTCCAGCTTACGATTTCAATTACAGGCATCAAGATTTCTCCAAGAGTGGGTAAAGTCAGGCTTAGTTGAACCAGGCTGAATCTTATTTGATTATAATTTGTAGATAATCATATGATTTGAGATTGCACTATTCTCATATAGGAACGAATGTGGACGTATTTGATCGGTCTTTGTTATTCAAGTCAGTGGTGGATCAAGGATCTTTGGCTGCCGCTGCTCGTCAGATGTCAATCAGTCCGTCTGTTGTAAGTAAGCGCTTAGCTGAATTGGAACGGCATCTTGATGTTCAGCTGTTGCGGCGTACGACCAGAAGAATTTCACTGACGGAGGCGGGGGAGCGCTTCTACGGTCAGATTCGCTGTCTTAGTCGACAGTGGCAAACCCTGCTTGATGAAACAACGGATCTGGGGCAAGAACCAAAAGGGCAGTTAGTGATTGCAGCACCACAGCCGGTTTTGAGTCGTGTTCTGATGCCGCTTGTCTCGGAATTCAGGCGCCAGTATGAGTCTATTGAATTGATTCTTCAGTCGGTTGTTTATGAGCAGTTACCCCTGTTCGATGCAGACTTGTCCGTATGCCGACAGTTGCAAGGTTTCAACTCTGCAGAAATGGTAGGGGTCCCCTTATGTGAATACAGGAACAGTCTGTATGCATCCGAATTATATCTGCAACGGCAGGGTGGACCCGGGGGAATTGAAGAGCTAGCCAGCCATCAATGCCTGGTGTATGGATTGGAGGGGAAGGGCACATGGGCGTTCGCATCGGGTCAGCAAGTCATGGTGTCTGGTGCGCTACGGACTAATAATACAGAGGTGATTATTCAGGCAGCGGCTCAACATCAGGGGGTTGCATATATTCCGGAAGTGATTATTCGGGACGAATTAGTTCGTCGTCAGCTGGTGCCCGTCCTGCCAGAGCAGCACAGTGACCCCTTTCAGGTCTACTGTTACTACCAAAAAATGGACTATGTACCTGTTAAAGTACGGCTATTTATTAATTTTCTGAAAGATCATTTACCGGAGATTATCTGAACCGTTCTGATTAAAAAGTTACGCTAATCCATCAGGCCATGACAACAAACAGGGGTCATGCCCTTGCCAGGGCGGAGCTAAGGGGGCGGTTAACGGTCTGCCTGCCTGCGCTGAATGTCACTGGATATTGTACGTGTCGGGAAGTGGCAACTGAAGGTACTTCCTTTTCCTGGAGTACTTTGAATATCCATATGCGCATCGTGGCGAAGTAATACGTGTTTTACGATGGCAAGGCCCAATCCAGTGCCGCCGCTGGCGGTCGAACGACTATAATCAACGCGATAAAACCGTTCGGTTAAACGGGAGAAGTGGCTGGGGTCTATGCCAATGCCATTGTCCTTAACAGCGAAGTGGCCCCCCCGCTGATCGGTCCACCAGTTGAGTTCTATCAGCCCACCGTCTGGGGTGTACCTTACGGCATTGTATACGAGGTTGGAAAGAGCGCTGAGAACCTCCTTCTCTGATCCGATTAACCAGCCTGGCGGTTCAATATTCAATTGAATTTCGAGCTGTTTACCCTGCCGCTGGGCCAGTTGCTGCGCATCTGATCGAATTTCAGTCAGCAACTGTTGCAGATCGATCTGGGTTTCTTCCTCCACCTGAGTGCCTGTTTCGAGTCGTGATAGCATCAGCAAATCGTTGACTAAGTTGCCCATGCGCTTCGCCTGGCTCAGCATCTGATCCATACCTTTCTCTATGGGGGAGGGGAGCTGTTGGCGTTGTTCCAAAAAGGTTTCCAGGTAGCCCTGAACAACCGTCAGAGGTGTTTTCAGCTCATGAGAAACGTTACCGAGAAAATCGCGACGCATGGCTTCCAGTTTATGTATGCGAGTGACATCACGAACAATCAGCAGACGATCGTTTCGGGCGAATTCGGTGATGGTAAACTGTAGAGATATTTCCTGATCCAGCGGTGAAGTTAGCTCCAGTGGGGTCGAATAACTGCGGTTACGAAAGTAACGAATAAAATTAGGGTCTCTGATCAGATTTATGATGGGCTGGCGTTGATCCTGGGGGCGTTTGAATCCCAACATACGCTTTGCGGCCGCGTTCCACCAATCCAGATTTCCCTGTGCATCCAGCATGACAACCCCTTCTTTAAGGGCTGTGGTGGATTTTTGTACCCGCTTGAGAATGGCTTTCAGCTGCGCCTGAGACTCTCTATGGCGTTTTTGTTCACGATAAATATCGTCAAAAATCTTGCTCCAAAGTCCTGATCCCTCGGGGACTTCCTGGTCTGAGTTTCTGCCCAGCCAGCTGCTGAGTCGATGAAGCTGATGATAATGCCAACCCAGCACGCCCACCAGAATCAGAACCATTCCCCAGGCAATAGAGCCAAACAGGCTGCCCAGCAGCGCACCTGCAATCAGACTGAGAGTCAGCGATTTAAGGTAATAAGAAAGCATTGGGTTCAAAAGTTAGCTTCTCGCAACATTTTGTGAAAAACGATAGCCGGTTCCCCGTACTGTCTGTATAAGCGGTGCGTACACTTCGCCTAAGGCTTTACGCAGTCGGCGGATATGGACATCAACCGTGCGCTCGTCAATATAAACATTACCCCCCCAGACGTGGTCCAGCAGCTGACCTCGGGTAAAGGCACGCTCCTGATTGGTCATGAAAAACAGTAACAGTTTAAATTCGGTAGGCCCGACCTCCAGGGCCTGGTCTCCATCTGTTACCCGGTGTGAAATGGGATCAAGGGTCAGATCATTGACGCTCAGGCTTTGTTTTTCTGACAAAGGTGAAGTTCTGCGAAGCACGGCCTTAAGTCTTGCAACAAGTTCTCTGGGGGAGAATGGCTTAGTGATATAGTCATCGGCTCCTGCTTCGAGGCCCAGTACTTTTTGGTCTTCTTCACTTTTTGCGGTCAACATTATGATAGGAACATCAGCGGTCAAGCTGTCTTTTTTCAGCCGACGTGCCAATTCAATACCGCTTGTCCCAGGCATCATCCAATCCAGTAGGATCAGATCAGGCTGCTCGTCAATCACCAGCGCATGGGCCTGCTGAGCATTTTCTGCTTCAAAGCATTGGTAGTCGGCCATTTCCAACGCCAAGCGAAGCATCTCCCTGATTGGCGCTTCATCATCGACAATGAGTATGCGTTTGATGGTCATCTAGCGGTCTCCTTGGTTTGACCCTGTCTTTGAGCTAAGTGAATAGAGGTTGAACAATTAGAGAGCGAATCATTAAAGAGTACAAAAATGACAAAACGATGACAGCGAGAGCTAAACCCCATTCAGCCAGCCACCGAGAGCATTTTTATCGGATTAGGTTGTTATTTCCGATCCTGTACGAGCTTTTTTTATGACTTTCCATGTTGTATGGCTTTCTATGTTGCACGGCCTCTATTATTCCGTACTGTTCTCAGTTCTTTTTACCCAATCTCTTTCAGGCTCTTTTGAATCTGTTCAGGTGAACTGTGGCTGACGTTGACACCCTTGACCAGATAGATCAGGTGTTGAGCAATGTTACGGGCATGATCACCAATACGTTCCATGCTTCTCAGAATCCAGATTATGTTCATCGTTCGGGCAATACTGCGAGGGTCTTCCATCATATAAGTTACCAATGAACGCATGGCAAACTTGTATTCTTCGTCAACAGCCTCATCTTCTTTAGCGACCTGGTAGGCGAGATCAGTGTCGTATCGGGCAAATGCGGTCAGAGAGTCACGGACCATCTCACTGACATGGTTACCAATATGACGAGTTTCTGTATAGCCCTTGGGAGACTCTCCGTCTTCCACCAGCTTGATGGTATGGCGGGCAATACGGCAGGACTCGTCACCAATGCGTTCCAGGTCGCTAACCGCTTTGCTGATGGCGACGACGAGTCGAAGATCGCTTGCCGCCGGTTGTCGACGAGCAATAATTCGAGTGCATTCCTCATCAATGGTCAGATCCATCTGATTGATTTGTTTATCCGTTTGTCTGGCCCGTTCCGCCAGGCTGGAGTCTCCCTCAATCATGGCATTGAGGGCATCGGTCAGTTGTTTCTCAACTAACCCGCCCATGGCCATCAAGTGGGTCTTTATCTGTTCCAGTTCAGCATTAAATTGCTGGGAGATATGATCGGAATGGGCGTCTTTATTAAATTCCATAGTATTCTCTAGGTTTGGTTAACGGCGAAGGCTCAGCTTTCCACGATCTGGCTGTATTGATTGAACAGCAGAACATCAGAGAAAAGCATAGGCCACTGAATCAGCCGTATCGGCCCGTAATATAATCTTCGGTCTGTTTTTTCTGTGGATTGGTAAAGAGCTGGTCAGTGGTACCAAACTCCACCAGATTACCCATGTACATAAATGCGGTATAGTCGGAAACCCGAGCCGCCTGCTGCATATTGTGGGTAACAATAACAATAGTAAAACGTTCCTTCAGAGAGTGAATCAACTCTTCGATCTTTAATGTAGATATGGGATCAAGGGCTGAAGCGGGTTCATCGAGCAATAATACCCCTGGTTTCACCGCAATGGTGCGGGCTATAACGAGACGCTGTTGCTGACCGCCCGACATTCCCAGCGCACTTTCGTGCAACCGATCTTTTACTTCGTCCCACAACGCGGCGGATTTTAACGCCCACTCAACAGTCTCATCTATCAGGCGCTTTTTCTTGATGCCCTGTATCCGCAGCCCATAGGCAACATTTTCGTAAATGCTTTTAGGAAACGGATTCGGCTTCTGGAATACCATACCGACCCTTCGGCGAAGATCTGCCACATCTACCTTACGGTCATAGATGTTTTCTTCACCCAGTTGAATAGCACCATCTATTCGGCAGCTGTCCACCAGATCATTCATCCGATTGAAGCTTCTCAGCAGTGTCGACTTTCCGCATCCGCTGGGGCCGATAAATGCTGTTACCCGGTTTTTGGGGATCTGCATTTTAATGTTATGTAGGGCCTGTTTTTCCCCGTAAAAAAGGTTCAGGTCGTTGACCTCAAGTGCCAATGGCTCTTTGCTGAGGTCTAGTAACTCCCCCTGTCGAGAAAGTGTATCCAGGCTGAAATTGGGTTGACGTGCAAGTTCCATAGATCTAGTTCTCAAGAGCTTTGTATTTTTCTCTCAGGCGGTTACGAATGGTAACTGCCAGGAAATTCAATAGCGCAATAACTGCAACTAACAATAATGCGGTGGCATACACCAGTGGGCGGGCCGCTTCGACGTTAGGACTCTGGAAGCCAACATCGTAGATGTGGAATCCCAGGTGCATAAATTTCTGATCTAAATGCAGGAATGGGTAGTTGCCATCCAAAGGCAGTGATGGAGCCAGTTTAACGACCCCTACCAGCATCAAGGGAGCTACTTCGCCCGCTGCCCGCGCTACCGCCAGAATGACACCGGTCATAATCGCAGGGCTGGACATCGGTAGCACAACTCTCCAAAGCGTTTCTGCTTTAGTTGCCCCCAGTGCCAGGCTGCCCTCGCGAAGAGAACGGGGAATTCGGGACAGGCCCTCTTCGGTGGCGACAATAACCACTGGAACGGTGAGTAATGCCAGGGTTAGAGAAGCCCATAGCAGCCCCGGGGTACCAAAGGTTGGAGCGGGCAAGGCTTCGGGGAAAAACAACTGATCGATATTGCCACCCAGGAAATAAATGAAAAAACCAAGACCAAAGACACCGTAAACGATCGAGGGTACACCGGCGAGATTGTTAACGGCAATACGGATGATTCGTGTGACTAATCCCTGTTTGGCATATTCACGTAAATAGACGGCTGCGATAACGCCAAAAGGTGTTACCAGAACGGACATTAATAAAACCATCATGACGGTTCCGAAAATAGCAGGAAATACTCCACCCTCTGTATTCGCTTCGCGGGGCTCGTCGCTCACAAACTCCCATAACTTGGCACAGTAGAAGCCTATTTTATCCACCACATTCATGCTGTTTGGCAGGTAGGCTCGAACTACTTTACTTATTTTAACTTCGACCAGACTTCCATCCATTGCTTCTGCAATCATACTGTCTCGTTCAAAGGCCCGGTAAAGCTCCGAGAGGCGCGCTTGCAGGCCTTTATACTGCTGGTCAAATACAGCCCGGTCTGCGGCCAGTTCAGCCTGATGGGCAGCCGTCAATTCGCCCTTAAGTTCCAGGGAACGGGATTTTAGTCGCAGGCGTTCAAGGCCATGATTGATTGTGCCGATTTCATGTTTTTCTATTTCGTAGATTTGTTCATGGAGCTGTCTGGCTCGGGCAATCCGCTCCTGGAGGGCGTTCCATAGATCCTGGTGATTGGCTGATGTTAATGAGGCGACGGTTGTCTCACCTTCCTTGACTTCCTTAAGGTAGCCGTAGAAATTGCCCCATTCCGTTCGTTCTGCGGCAAACAAGGTTTCCGGATAGCGGCTATTACGAAGTTCCCTTTCCAGTACCCAGCGAAAATCGGCACCACCAACATCTCTGTTGCCGACTTTTAGCAGCAGTCGAGAAGCCGTTTCCTGTTCCGCCGGAAAACTGTAGCCGGCATCTCTTAGCTGATCCGTGGATACCTCTCTATGGTCGGCAATTTCACCGATAACCCTTGTTGTCTGGGTTTTTCCAATATGCTCTGCTTCGATAATATCGGCAGGCCAAAAATGACCAAGACCCCGTACTGCTATCAATATCAGCAGGCCTGCGACCATTATGACGCTGATCGCTACTGCTGCCGCGTTTAGAAAGATCCAGGGGGACCCGCTCGCGAACCATTTATTTACACTGATTTTCATCGTGATTCTCTCGCTGCCCTAAAGGGAACCGTATTTTTGTCGGAGGTGTTGTCGAACGACTTCGGCCAGGGTGTTTACTACAAAGGTAAACATGAATAGCACCAGAGCGGCCAGGAAGAGGATTCGGAAATGTGAGCTTCCCACCTCTGATTCGGGCATTTCCACGGCAATATTCGCTGCCAGAGTTCTCATACCTTCAAAAATATTGATGTCCATAATGGGGGTGTTGCCGGTTGCCATCAGTACGATCATGGTTTCACCCACTGCACGTCCCATACCGATCATCAAGGCAGAGAATATCCCGGGGCTGGCTGTAGGAAGAACGACCCGGGTCAGCGTTTGCCAAGGAGTGGCACCCAGCGCCAGCGAGCCTTCAGTAAGGTGTCTCGGGACGCTGAAAATAGCATCTTCAGTGATTGAGAATATTGTTGGAATGACTGCAAAGCCCATTGCTAATCCAACGACTAAAGCATTCCGTTGATCGTAGGTTATCCCCAGTTCTCTGGTTGTGTAGGTTCGCAGGTCTCCATCAAAAAATAGGTTTTCGATTCCTGTACTTAATGGCATCGACAGCCAAACCAAAAGAATAATGACGGGTATCAGTAGTGCCGCATCCCACCCGTCAGGCAACTGCCAGGAAGAGTCGTCGGGAATTTGAGACCAGAAGTATGCAAATACCAAGGTGCCAATCGGTACCACCAGCAGTAAGGTAAATATGCTGGCAAGGTTCGTTTCTACGAATGGTGCCAGCCAGAGACCTGCCAGAAAACCCAAAATGACGGTAGGCAACGCTTCCATTAATTCAATGAAGGGCTTGATCTTGCGTCTCAGGGCAGGTGCCATAAAGTAGGCGGTATAGATAGCACCACATATGGCTAAAGGAGTTGCCATCAGCATGGCATAAATTGCAGCCTTTAGAGTGCCGAAGGCAAGAGGCATCAAGCTGTATTTAGGTTCGAAATCGTTGGTTGCAGCAGAGGATTGCCAGACAAAATCCGGCTTATCGTAGCCTTCGTACCAGATCTCCTGCCAAAGAGCTGCCCAGGAAACCTCAGGATGCTTGTTATCAACCTGCCAGAAGCTTAGGGTTCCTTGATCATCTTCAGTCAGGAGTGCATTTGCTCGTGGTGAAAACGCCATTGAGCGGATATTTTCATTGGTTAACTGTTGGCTTAGCACCTGATTTCCTGCAGTGGCACTGTACAGTGTAACCACGCCCTGGTTGTCGGCAGTGGCAAATCCCTTGCGGCGATGCTCCATTGCTAAGGTGCTTAGCGGTGTTGTCGGAGACCCCTGGGATGAATCATTGTTAAAACTACGGACTTTTTTCAGATCCCATTGATTGTCTTGATCTCGAACCAGGAACCACTGAGTTACCCGGCCCTGATCATCGGCAATCATCAGAGAGGTTCCGCCAAGCAGGAAGCCAACATCGGTGATTTGACCAGTGGTTGTCTTATGGACGGCCTGTAACTGAGGGTTCTGTGGATCTTTAATATCAAATAAGCTTAGGTTTCCTGCCTGATCCAGGGCGTAAATCCAACGCATATCCGGTGCGATAAGCAGTTTTACCGGTTCTGAGGTAAGGCTGGGGAGCTTATAGAACTCTGAACTGAGTTCAACCTCCTCAGTCATGAAGTTCTCTTCCTTGCTGAGAATGAGCAAGCCCAGTTTCTGATCCTTGTTGCTGCCTACCAGTACCAGCCCATCATCCCCATTGCGAACAGCAAGATGCTTTATTTCGCCGAAGTCAGCCCCGATTTCCATGGGTGTTTCACCATAGGGGTAAGAAATGGATGGTGCTATGGTTCGAATATCATCCGGGTAACTTATTTTGTAATTGTGCTTCGCAACGACAATCTGGCCGTTATCCAAACCCAGAGCAAATACCCGACTGGATTCAGAATCCAGAGCAAAACTACTGACTTCAGTGTTTGCCGGTCTGTTTATTTCCACCTGCTTTCTTATGTGGCCGGTGGCTGCGTCGAAAAACAAAGCATTGCCTACAGTATCAATTTTTAAGGCAACTTCATTCTGCTCTTCAAGAGTCAGGTAAACGGCCGGGGTATTAGAGCCTTCCAGCGTGTAAGCCTGTACAGGTTTACCAAATTGCTCCCACTGGCTGATCTCTGCTGCTTTGAAAAGAGGAACTACCTCATAAAGCAGATAGATGAAGATCAGCATGATAGCGACGATTACGCACATACCACCGGCACCAACGGCCGAGGTAGTCATGCGTTCTTTAAGTGCACGAAACTTTCGATGCCTCGCTAGAGCAGGGGTATCGAAGTCAAGTTCGGGGGCTAGGGTATGTGTATTAGTATCCATACGAGAAAGATAATCGCCAAATATGACAGTCGTGTTACAAAACTGTCATTAGAATGAAATAAAAGTTACAGCCGGCCTGGGTAATTATCTGATAACAGATAGATCTATTTTGATAAAAAAACTGACATCTTCCATGCATTCTCACCGTGCTCTTTATAAGTAAGCGAATGTTATAAGTGAGCGAGTGTTAGCCGTTTACGCAAAAACGAAAAGGGGGCTGAAGGCCCCCTTTCCTGATCAGGCTGAGCATGGCTTAGCGAGAGGCAACTGCGCTGTTTATGCCAATGGCTGCCAGGGTCTTTTCAACAACTTTTGATGGAAGAGGAATGTAGCCATCCTTAATAACCACCTGCTGACCCGCCTTGGACAGTACTAGCTTGACAAACTCGCGATCCAGCGGGGAAAGCTCCTTGTTAGGGGCCTTGTTAACGTAAACATAGAGAAAGCGAGAGAGTGGGTACTTGCCCTTAACCGCATTTTCCGGCGTTGCTTCGACAAAAGGTGCTCCAGGCTTCTTGGCCAGTGGCACAGCGCGAACGCTAGAGGTTTTGTAGCCGATACCCGAGTAACCAATGCCGTTGATGGAAGCGCTCACGGACTGAACAACAGAAGCGGAACCTGGTTGTTCGTTTACATTGCTCTTGTAGTCGCCCTTACAAAGGCCTTTCTTTTTAAAATAGCCGTAGGTTCCTGATACCGAGTTGCGACCGTAGAGCTGAATGTCCTGCTTACCCAGGTTGCCACCTACGTTCAGGTCACTCCAGCGGCTTATGTCCTTTGGACCGTTACATTTACGGGTAGAGGAGAAAACCGCGTCTACATCAGCAATGCTCATGCCTTTAACCGGGTTGTCTTTATGAACATAGACCGCCAAGGCATCGATTGCTACCGGGATAGCGGTGGGCTTGTAACCGAACTTGTTTTCAAAGGACTCCAGCTCCTTGTCTTTCATCTTGCGACTCATCGGCCCCATGTTGGAGGTACCTTCGGTCAATGCTGGAGGCGCGGTAGAAGAACCCGCTGCCTGAATCTGAATGTTGACGTTAGGGTAATGACGCTTGAACTCTTCAGCCCAAAGGGTCATCAGATTAGCCAGGGTGTCCGAACCGACACTTGAAAGGTTACCGGAAACACCGTTTACCTTCTGGTATGTAGGAAGGTTGCTATCGAGCAGGTCAGCTGCTTGCACGGAAGTAGCAAGGCTGCCAGCAACCAGCGTCAGAGCGGTTAAGACTTTTTTGCTGAGCAGTTTGTTGGTGAATATTTTTTTGGCTTTCATCTGAGCCTCCTAAACGGGAACAATGTTTGTTGGTGCGTTCTAAGTTGTGATTGTTACGAGGTTCTAAGTCGCTACGTTGTTGGAACCCACTATAAGTCCGTTTTGTGACATCTATGTTACAGCGGTCCCCTAAATCTTATTTGGTGCCCGAAATTACTCAGCTTTCATTAATCAGTCTTTTCGATGATAAGGGGCTTCCTAAAAAACCAACGAACAGGTTAATTGGCCCTTAAATGGCTCGCTGAGAACGTCATTGCATATTTATCGGTTCTCTGGACCCGGTGAAATTTTTAGTGCAATATCAATTGCATCAAGCGCACAGGGAGCGAATATCAGTCAGAGTGCAGCGCTGCAATAGCATTAAGCGTTGACGTCAGAAGGGATGCTGTTTTCACTACCAGAATCCCCCTTCTCCAGTTACTGTTAGCTTCCTTTGTTATCCCTGTGCTGTTTGGTCGATGAGATAGGCTGTTTGGTCGAGGAGATAGACAGTGGTGGAACTGTCATAATCTTCCGTTTTAATTAATCAGATATTCAGCAAACACTTAAAGGAGTTATTCGGATGGAATATACCGACTCGGAAAATGCTTACGCTGCACCAGAAGCTACATTGGAAAGATCGCTGACAGGGGGGGAACAGATAACGGCTTTCCCGCGATTTTCTACCTGGTGGGTTTTGTTACTTTCAATGGTGACATTGTCTATATACTCACTTTACTGGATATATTCCCGGACAAAAATACTCAATCGTCTGGTTCCGGAAAATCCGATATCTTTCTGGATTTATGCTTCACCGATTCTGTTTTTTATTGTTGGTATCATTGTGAATTTTATGATTGGCTTTTACGGCGCGGAAGCGGGTTCAGGTCTGACTGTGTTTTCCAATATTGTGTCTTTGGTAAACCTTATTATTTTTATCGTATGGGCTTATTCTTTCCGTAATCGCTTGAATCGATTGGCGGGAGTTGAAAAGGGCGATAAATGCTACGCGGGCCCGATTTTGACATTCTTTTTAAATAGCCTATATATGTCCTACAAAGTCAATCAGCTTATTGATCGTCAGCGCGAAGCAGTCTGAGGACAAGCAGAGAGCAATGGGAGCTTGCCCTCTGTAACCAGTCGACCAGGATTCGCTTTGCAGGTTTTCTTGTCTGGAGTGGTACATGGCCATTTCTTAAACGGATTTAAGCAAGGTATAGATAACCGATATGCATATTTTTCAAGCCGGGTTATTGGTGCTGGCACTCTGTGTTTCTGCACCGGTGTTTGCCGCTTCTCTTCTTCCAGGTTACGGAGCCGATCCAGAGCAAACCTCTGTTTCCGGTATTTCTTCCGGTGGCTATATGGCCTCACAGTTTCATGTGGCCTATTCAACAGAACTGACGGGGGTGGGCATTGTTGCCGGTGGTCCTTATTTTTGTGCGGGTAGCGATAGTACCGCTGGGGCGGATCTAAATCCATTTCAGCCTTATGTGGTTACGGCAACCACGACTTGCATGAATCCTTGCAAATGGGCGTTTTGGCCCTTTGTTGGCTGGTGCGAATCGATAATGTTACCTGATGGGGAGGCGTTGGCAGCCCGGGCCCAGGCATTCGCGGCTGATGGCCTGATTGATGATTTTTCCGGTCTGGTTAATGACCGGGTTTATCTGTTTAGTGGCGGGTTGGATGAAACCGTTGTCACTGGGGTTGTGAATCAGGCCAAAGGTTTTTATCTTGCCGCAGGAGTGCCTGACTCGGCAATCAGGTTTGATCTGCATCCCGGAGCACAGCATGCCTTTATTTCGGACAATATCAACAGAGGCTGTGATGTTCACGGGGCGCCCTTCATCAATAACTGTGACGGCTATGATCAGGCGCGAGAAATTCTTCAGCATATATATGGAAACCTTAAGGATAATGCCGATGTTTTGACCGGCACTATGCTTGCTTTCGATCAGTCGGAGTTTGTTCCAGAGAGTCAGTTCAGCATTTCCAGTCTTGCAGAAACGGCGTATGCCTATGTTCCCAATGATTGTGAGACCAAGTCCTGTCGGGTACATGTTGCCTTTCATGGCTGCAGGCAATCCGCGGCGGAGTTTGATACCAATAAAGTTTTCTTTCGTGATCTGTCGGGTTACAACGAAGTCGCCGATACAAACCAGATCATTGTCCTGTATCCACAGATACGATCTCGCGATGAGTTGAATGTTTCGCCATACAACCCGAAAGGCTGTTGGGATTTTTGGGGTTACACGGGTTCGGGTTTTTATAAAAAGGAGTCGATTCAGATGACGGCAGTCAGTTCAATGATTAAACGGCTTTTGTTGCCTCCTGAACCGGTGCAGTAAGTTACAGATCTTAAGAAGTCGAAATGGGCAGAGAGGTTAACGATAAACAGGATGGGAACAGCCGGTAACGTTTATTTCCATTTTGATTTCATTAGTTGTTAATGCTGCGTATTTTGACCCCCGTTATTTTTTAAATCTTGGGTTCAGGCCTATGAAATCTTCACTTGTTTTTAGTTCAATAGTTGTTCTGGCGTTCCTGCTAAGCAGTTGCGGAGCGGACAATCCTGCTGCCATTGATAAGACTTCAGCGAAAGCGTCAGAGCAGCATACTCCAGGAAAGACAGCATCACTGATACAGCCCGCTGAAAAGAAAGAATCAAAAGTCGATAAGGTAGAGCAGGCAGCGAAAATTACCGGTATTGATGTATCCAAGTACCAGGGAACCGTTGATTTCGAAAAGGTTAAGGCGGCGGGAGCCCGTTATGTTTTTGTTCGTGCAACGGAGGGAATTACCTATCAGGACCCTGACTTCAAGTCTAATTTTTCCGCTGCCCACACCGCTGGTTTAACGGTGGGAGCCTACCATTTTTATGAGACTGATGATGATCCTGCTGCACAGCTTAAAAATTATACTGATATGGTGAGTTTGCAACAGGGTGACCTCCCGCCAGTGGTGGACATAGAGAAGCTGCATGATAACGATCAAGCAAATTTAATCGATAACCTCAAAGCCTATCTCAATGGTTTGGAAGCACACTACGGTGTTAAACCGATCATTTATACAGGGCTTGATTTTGCCAATGAATATATAACTGAATTTGGCGACTATCCTTTATGGTTGGCAGAATATGAGGTTGACCAGCCTACCGTACCGAAAGGTTGGTCTGACTGGACCTTCTGGCAGTGGTCTCAGACGGGCACCGTTGAGGGTATCACCGGAAATGTTGACGCAGATCGTTTTAATGGGGATGCGGCAAGCTTTGGTAAAATTCTGATTAAATAGCGCTTGATTTGTATGAATATTCAAGCTCGTAGGAATCAGACGTGAATATCGATGTTTTGACCTAGTGACGAGCTTGGATCCAGCTGTGGTGGTTGGGGCAGTAGTGAAAGGGCAAGCTGGCCTTGAAGATCAATTGAGTCCTTCAGTACACGCAGAGCTATTTCCTGGTGCAGGCTGGCGTTAGACAGCGTAGTTGGAGAAGAAAGCGAGAGGGAAGAGATTTCCATCGTTACTTTACTCCCTGTGAATCGATTATTTTATATACAATAACACTCTCATTCGCTGATTAAAACTGCTGCCTTTTTATAGTCTGATGCCGTTCTGTTGGCGATCTGTCTGATTCAGTCCTAACCTAAAAGGTGTCATAGCCAGTTAGGTTCTCATAAAAATAATTATTCAAGGATTTGATAATGAAAGAGAAAAATGTAGTACGGCAGTGGATTCTGGTTGTTATTCTCAGTTTAATGAAGGTCTTCGTTTTCTCTTCCGCCCAGGCTGCCGACGGGGAGGACTCCAGTCATAAGATCAAGCCCGTCTTACTGAAAGTACCTTTGGCATTCCCTTCTGCCTTGCCGGCGGTAAAGAGCTCTATTGTTTGGGTTGCCGATCAGGCTCAGCTGATCAGCAATGGTTCGATAAAGGTAAAAACCTATGAACCGGGAAAGCTGGTAGCACCTTTTGAAATTCTTGATTCTGTATCAACCGGTAAGGTGAATGCCGGGTTTGCTATCTCCGGCTATTGGGCAGGAAAGATACCTGCCGCCAATATCTTTTCTTCCGTGCCCTTTGGGCCTGAAAGTGGTGAGTTTATGGCCTGGATGTATTATGGCAACGGACTGAAACTGTATCAGCAGATGTATGATCAGGCAGGCTACTCGGTAAAAGTCATTCCCTGCGCTATCCTGGCGCCGGAAAGTGGAGGCTGGTTTAAACGGCAGATTAACAAGCCAGAGGATATTAAAGGCTTGAATATGCGTTTTTATGGCCTTGGAGGTAAGGTTTTCAGTAAGCTTGGTGCTTCAGTATCTTTGATTCCGGGGGCTGAAGTCTTTCCTGCTCTGGAGCGAGGAGCTATTGACGCTACTGAATTTTCTCAGCCCGCAATCGATCAAATGTTAGGTTTTCATAAAATAGCTAAATACAACTATTTTCCTGGCTGGCATCAACAGGCCAGTGTCATTGAGTTGCTGGTTAATAAGGAAAGCTGGCGTGGTATGCATGTTAGCCAGCAGGCAACAATGGAGGCTCTCTGCAAAGCTGCGATGACTAATACTCTGGCTCAGGGAGAAGCGATTCAGTACCAGGCAATGCAAAAAAATGAAAATGAGCGGGGGGTGACCAATCTTTATTGGAATGCTGAAATGCTGGCTCTGTTTGAAGATGCATGGCAGCAGGTGGTCAATGAAGAATCACAGGACCCCTTTTTCAAAAAGGTGTGGGATGATCTCTCTTCCTTTAGAGCTAACTATGTGATCTGGCAGCGACATGCATTTCTTCCCCGTAAAACAGGTGATAAGGTTCAATAGTTTCTAAAACCCTGAGGCCGGTATCTCTGCCTGTTCACCGAGCCTGCACTACCACAGCCCGGCCGGGCTGTGGTTTTTATAACTGATCGGCCATCTCTTTTATTCTCATCCCCCTGTTGTTCAATCTCTCCCCCCCTTTAGTGCGCCCCTAAAAAACCGCGCAGTGGAGGATGTTCTGGCTGCTTTCATTTCCGATCATGTGTACACCACCAATCACCGGTTTGCTGGCTTTGAGGCTTGCAGTACTCCAGCACAAAGCAAAATCCGATGCGTGGTTGTAAGGAAAAACGCTGTAGGGAAAACGTATAGAGATCGACGTTGTATAGCAAAACCAACGGCTGAAATTACGCAACCTCCTTGAGAAGGAAAGAGAGATGTTTCAAAACAACAACAAACAGATCAGAGGTTGGCTACCTCTGGCATCCGGCCTTATGGCTGCACTGGCGGCAGGTCAGGCGGCGGCAGTAGACTTCCACGGATATGCCCGCTCCGGAATCGGTGCAACCTCCAGCGGTGGTGATCAGGCCTGCTTTCAAGCGAATGGTGCTGGCGCAAAATATCGGCTCGGTAATGAGTGTGAAACCTATACCGAGATCAAGCTGGGCCAAGAGCTTTACAAAGCCGATGGGGCTTCCTTCTATCTGGATACAAATTTTGCCGGTAGCGCCAGTCAGGATCAGGACTGGGAGCCTGCTAACGGCGGTGATGGTCTTTCCATTCGAGAGTTTAATGTCAAAGCCAAAGGGGTGTTAGAGTCTTTGCCTGAAGCGACTCTCTGGGCCGGTAAGCGTTTCTATCAGCGTCACGATATTCATATTAACGACTTCTACTACTGGGATGTATCCGGCCCAGGAGCGGGTATTGAAGACATAGATCTGGGTGTGGGTAAATTATCCCTGGCATGGTTGCGTACCAGTGAGGCCGGTGGGGATATTGTTAAGAGTGAAAGCAACGTTACTGATGAGCTTCGTAATGATGTTTTAGACGTCCGCATAGCGGGTATCAATACCAATAAAGATGGCAGCCTTGAATTGGGGCTGGATTACGGCTTTTCCAGCACGGCTGATGGACAGTCTCTGACGGATAATGCTCCAGACACTGGATACATGTTGACTGCAGAGCATACGCAGGGCAATTTCTTTGGTGGTTTTAACAAGCTGACACTGCAATACGCCACTGACTCCATGACCGGTTGGGTGGGTCATAATCAGGGATCTAATGTCAGTCTGGCTGACAGTGAAATGGTTCGTCTGATCGATCAGGGCGTGGTCAAAATCGGTGACAATGTCGAAGGTATGTACTCTGTTATTTTTCAGGATATAGACCGAGGCAACGACAGTGGCTCTACCTGGATTTCTGCCGGTATTCGTCCGGTTTACAAATGGTCTGAAAATCACAGCACAGCGTTGGAAATTGGCTACGATACTGTCGACTTTGACGCCGGTAATGGCAACAAAGATAATGATTTGCTGAAGCTCACAGTTGCTCAGCAATGGTCCGCTGGTTCCAGCTTCTGGGCCCGTCCCGTTATTCGTGCTTTTGTAACCTATGCACAATGGGATCATGAAGATTACCATCCTGCTTCCGATATTCTGGATGATGATGCTGATGATGGTTTCACCTATGGCGTACAAATGGAAGCCTGGTGGTGATCTGATTCGAATGAACATCAAAATCTGTTCCAAACGACAGACTAGTAGTGGCTGAAAGGATCTCAGCCCAGGACCCCGAGGTATTCCCCTACCTCGGGGTTTTGTGCTTTCTTACAGAGGGTATAGATATGAACACAAGTAACTGGACTGGCTTTATTTTAACCCGGCTATTGTCAAAACCCGCCGGGATAGTTCTTACCGGCGTTTTTACGCTGGCTGTAACTGGTTGCAGTCTCAATGGATTTAACGAGTTGTTACCCGCTCATGCTGATGATGCCAGGACAGGTAAGACCCGAGTCACTGAAGCTGAGGGTGAAAACCGAGCTGAGAGCTTGCGTCAACCGGGTAACGCTCCATCTTGTTGTGATTCGTTGCGGCAATTACCGTATCGGCCTCTGGCTGTTGACGCGAATATTCGTCTGCAAATAAACAGCACTTCCCCCGTTTATCATTTTCCTTCCGGTCGGAGTTATTTTTCTGCGTTCAAATTACCGGTAAATAGCAGCTCATTTCGAATAGAGTTGCAGAGTCTCATCGGAAAAACGCTGTTTGAACCGACGGTAATGATGTTGGATGGAAAGTTTGCAGTGACTCGAATCTTAGGGAACGATCGCTTTAAGTACGTTGCTGCTCGAGGTTTTAAAGGTGACAGCATTGATGGCAAATTCCGCGTTGACCGAAGCTATCCAGGGAATCTCTATAATGAGACCTATATGATTATTTATACCACTAAGGCTCAGATGTCGGGACAGACGACGCTGGTACACCCGGCCAAAGCGTTTGCTATTGCTCAGGGTAATCAACCACCGGCGATTGCCGATCCAGTGGTTGACCACACTGGGGTCGGAACGATAAAGCTGTCGGTGATTGAAGAGCAGAACAAGGTCGCTGCTGAGTATGTCCCTGGTCGAAGTCAGCAAAATTTAATGGATGCTATGGGGGATAAGGGGCAAAACCAGGTCGGAGTTGCCGAGAGGGCAGATACTGAGTCGGGAACGAATCCAACAACGATCTTACCTGAAACGAAAGCCTTTTATAAAAAAGCAGTCGCTATGGCCGTGTCGGAGGGAAATCTTGATCGAGCTTTAAAGCTGGTTGAGGAATCCCAGCGCTTGGGTATTGCTGAAATCAGGCAGTACTTTCTGGAATTGTTAAAAAACTAGTCAATCCTGAAACGATTAATCTGTCCGTCTATCTATTGCACTTCTGCTCCCTGGAGGTGCAATAGATTTAGTCTGAACCTGCTTTCCACTAGAAAGGCTCAGGGTTTCCTGCAAATGCAATGACGACTCGATCATTTCCCTTGATACGAGCAAAGCTGTAGGGGCTGTCTGCCAGTTTCTGGTGCTGACCTGCGCCGATGGCAATATGTGCCTGCCTGAACGTACTTAGTATTTGCCAGTGTTTGAGCAATGCTTTATAAGCCGGTTTATTAAGATCACTCCAGTTCATGTCTGAACGAGTCCCCTGAAGTGGGTCAGACCCTGTGGGGCCTGACGGGCGGGCGCTTTCGTCTCCGTAGTATATCTGTATCGCTCCCGGTAGCAGGAGTAAAGGGGCGGCTGCCCGAAACTGCTGGTCCAGTTGGTTACCCTGTTTGTTAACAAACAGAGCGGTATCCTGAGAACTGAGGTAACTGAGCATATTAAAGCCCGGTTTATTGTCATTCAGTGCCTGTGCGTACTGTTGATACAGAGTATCCATGCTATTGAAGCATTTAACACCTGCCTGTGCTTTGTCCTGAAACTCAAAATTAATCAGCGCATCGAATCCGTTATTAAAATAGTTATCCCGACTAAAGCCGTGGCCAAAAACCTCTCCGACCATCCAGAAGGGCTCTTTGAATTGGGGCACTGTTTGCTTTTTACGCCAGGTTTGTAATGCTGAAATAGCGGCCATTTTTAACTCAGCCCAGGCTTCCTGCTCGACATGTTTGGCTGTATCAATCCTAAACCCGTCAATGCCATAGTCCTCAACCCATTGCGTCAGCCAATGGATCAGGTACTGTCGTGGAGTGCTTGAGGGAAGGTCTTTAGCCAGGGTATCGGGCTTGTGTTTCAGAAAAGGTGGAAGGGATACAAATTGGGTAGACTCTGTCTTAAAATCAGGCAGGAACGCCAGGGAACCCCTGATCGGATCAACAGCTGCGCTTGGTCCACTTTCATAGCCCGCAATTCCAGCCCGTATCCATTGTGGTCCCCACCATTGCAACCAGTCATCACTGTTGTAGTTGATCAGTGCATGGTAGTCGTGATAACTCTCGTGACTTTCAGGTTGCCATTGTTGCCAGCGTTCAGGAAGGTACCGTTCCATACCCTTATTGATTGAGCCGAACCGATAGTCCTGCATATCAGCGAGAGTGGAGTATCCGGCATGATTCATCACTATATCGAACAGTACTCTGATCCCTCTTTGGTGGGCACCATCGATGAGTTTTTTTAGCTCCTGTTCTGTACCCATATTGGCATCCAGGCGGGTATAGTCCAGGACATAATAACCGTGGTAGGCATAGTGCTTGAAGTCGCCGTCATCACCACCTCCAACCCAGCCATGAACTTGCTCGTACGGGGCCGTGATCCAAAGTGCATTAACACCCAATTGTTGCAGGTAATCCAGCTTAAGGGTCATACCCGCCAAGTCTCCACCGTGGAAGGTACCAATCTCCTGATCTCCGTCCGGTTGCCGACCGTAGCTCTGATCATTGCTGGTATTTCCATTGTAGAATCGATCCGTCATGGCGAAATACACAGTGGCATTGTTCCAGTCAAACAGAGCTGACTGCGACAAGTTCTGAGGTGTTCTTCTTTCCTTGGAGGTTGCTGGTGTCGGTGACAGGTTTAATTTACTGGAGGAGGAATCGGCTGATTCCAGTAACAGCAGACCCTGGCTGGCCGCACTGGGGGTTATTTGGATTGTCCCATTCGAAACCTGAACTTCTTGACCTGAATAAGCATCCCGTAGCCAGTCACCATCCTTAAAGGTGGGGGCTACCTTGACGGTGACGGCTCCTCCGTCCCAGATAGGGCAATTGGTCAATGATATCGATGGGGGCTTTTGCGGTGTTTTGGTTAAACGGATCAGCAGCGTCTGATCATTTTTGCTGTCAGTTGTTGTAGTCAGTTGATAAGAACCTGCTGAGGTAATCTGCAGTTGCAGCAGAGCAGGCTCCGAAATGGATAACCTGTGCTGTCTGAACGGGCGAAATGGCTGCGGTGAAATACTGTTACTCTGATGGCGGGCTACGGCAACACTGAGCGGAGATATCAGCAGCTGGTAGGTGCCTGGAGACAGAGTGCCAATGTGGGTTGTCTGGCGTTCTTCAGCCGTGAGGGAAAAGCTACCTGCGATGCTGTTGCCTTCATTGTCATGGCCTTCAATGTCCAGAGTGTGGGTCGGTTGCTGAGAAGCTGGTACTGGAGCAGCTTGCAGGGGCAATGAAGTTGATAAGAGTACTGCTAACAGTAATACCGTCAGTAACCCTACCATCGATAGACCATCAATATGGCGGTAATCATTACTTTGATATCTGATCGCTTTAAAAGCCCGGATTTGCAGACTCTCCCGGGGAGTTTTCTGTGACTCCTCCGCGTTGAATGGCTGGATACAACTCCAATATGCATAGGTCAGGGGAAAGGGATCGAGGATCATGTTGTTACCTGTTGATGTTGTTGTTTTAAACGCTTTCTGATGTCGGCGCCAGCTGGAAACTTCATCCTAACCAATTGCCATTGCGCTTTTATCCCCCTGAACAAGACATTCATAAGCCTCTGAAACGGGGCTTTTACGCCCCTTACGCCCTCTTTCTACGCCCCTGCTTTTTGTAGGGAGGAGGATGTTTTAGATTGCGCTTTTTCAGACTATGGGTAAGGCGACACTTTGACCTGATTGAGATAGCTGCCTGGTTGAGAAAGCAGTCTGGTCAGGACAGTGATCTGCACATGATGGTGAATCCAGTAAAGCAAATAGTTAGAAAAATAAACGTCGTTTACACCGAAGAAAGTTATTGGGGAAAGGATAGTATGTACATACTGACCCATGACCGAATTCCCCCGTGTTGAACGTCTTTGTGTTTTGAATGAACAGAATAACAAGCCTAATAAGGTAGGACAGAGATATGAAGAAGCTCTTAGGTACTGCGCTGATTGCTGCCGTTACGACAATGGGAATGGTAATGCCAAGTCAGGCTGGGATTGAAGAAGGCAAGCTGGTTGTCTGGATCAACGGCGACAAGGGTTACAATGGCCTGGCCGAGGTGGGCAAGCGCTTTACTGAGGAAACAGGCATACCGGTGGAAGTTTCTCACCCGGATAAGGCAACGGATAAATTCCAGCAAGCTGCAGCTACCGGCAACGGTCCAGATATCTTTATCTGGGCCCATGATCGTTTTGGTGAGTGGGCTCAAAGTGGTTTGATATCAGCTATAGATCCCAGCGCTGAATTCAAGAATACCGTTGCAGGTTTTACCTGGGATGCAGTGACATACGATAACAAAATCTACGGCTATCCAATTGCATTAGAAGCCGTTGGCCTTATTTACAACAAGGCCCTGGTTAAGAATCCACCAAAGACTTTTGAAGAGATATTTGAACTCAATATGTCTTTGGAAAAGCAGGGAAAGAAGGCCATTTTGTGGGATTACAACAATACCTACTTCTCCTGGGGGCTGTTTGCTGCCAACGACGGCTATGCCTTTAAAAATAACGGTGCCAGCTACGATGTAGCTGATACCGGCGTTAATAATGAAGGTTCTGTTAAGGGGGCTAACATGATCAAGCGCCTGATTGATGAGGGGGTGATGCCAGAAGGTGCCGACTATGGTGTCATGGACGCGGCCTTCAACAAAGGCGAGGTGGCGATGGTTATTAATGGTCCCTGGTCCTGGAGTAACTTTAACAAAAGCGGTATTGATTTTGGCGTTGCCAAGATCCCCAGTATTGATGGCAATGTCGGGCGTCCTTTCACCGGTGTTCTGGCAGCGGCATTGAATGCTTCCAGTCCGAATCAGGATCTGGCGGTGGAGTTTCTTGAGCAATACATGCTGTCTGTGGACGGACTGAAGACAATCAATAAGGATGTACCTCTGGGAGCGGTGGCTAATAAAGCTTTAATGAAGGAACTGGCCGCAGATCCTAAAATTGAAGCGACTTTTGAAAATGCCGCTATTGGCAAGCCGATGCCAAATGTTCCGCAAATGGGAGCCTTCTGGGCAGCGATGGAACCTGCATTAAAGAATATCACTTCCGGTCGTCAGGGCGTTCAAGAAGCTCTGGATGATGCCGCAAAGCGCATTGTTAAAAACTAAGCACTCTCTATTTTTGATCATCGACCCTGAGTTTAGGGTCGATCCTACTATTGTATTCCTAGATAATGAAAGGGCCCTGTAATGTCGACCCAAGCCCTCCCTATGCCTCAATCTCAGCTACACATATTATTTTCGCACCGTTTAGTCAAACTGACAGCCGTTCTGCTGGTTAATCTGTTTGCGCTTTATTTGGTGGTTGCCCTTTATGCTCAGCAGCAGATTGCTTTTGCATTGTTGCTACTGGTGCTGATCGCATCGGCGAGTTACATTTTTTTCAGTAAAAAAGCCTATGCTCACCGTTATATCTATCCTTCTTTGGCAGGAATGGGGATTTTTGTCATTTTCCCGCTGCTTTACACCGTGGGGATTGGCTTTACTAACTACAGTGCCAGCAATCTGCTTTCTCTTGAGCGAGTACAGGAGTTTCATCTCAGCCAAACCTACGTCAGCTCTGCCGGTAAATATCAGTTCCAGTTGTTCGAAAGCAACGGCCAGTACCGTATCCAGGTTTATCGTCCGGATGTGCCTGGTCAGCAATTCAGTACCGAGAGCTTTAGCCTGGGTGATGAGGTTCAGTCTTTGACGCTTTACAAGGGATCGACTGCGCTGCCGGAGCCTCTGAAAATTCGTCAAATCATCAAACTTAAAGCTGCATTGGCAAAACTCCGTCTCAATCTGCCACAGGGAGGGGAGCTTCGTCTTAGTGGTTTGAGACAGTTTGCAGCGGTAACCCCAGTCTATGTCCGTGGTGATGGAAATACTTTGATTAATCAGCAAAATGGTGAGCAGATCAGGCCCAATTTTGATACTGGTTTTTATCAGACATCGGCTGGTGAAGCCTTGTCGCCTGGATTTACCGTTGCTGTGGGCTGGCAGAACTTTACCCGGGTGGTGACAGATCCGAATATCCGCGAGCCGTTCCTGCAGATATTTGTTTGGACGCTGTTGTTCTCTGCCTTATCAGTGTTGTTTACCCTGGTTGTTGGATTACTACTGGCTAACCTGCTGCAATGGGAACAGCTGCGTGGCAAGGGCTTCTACCGGACGATGTTGATTTTGCCCTATGCGGTTCCGGCATTTATTTCCATTTTGGTATTTAAAGGATTGTTTAATCAGAACTTTGGTGAAATTAATCTGGTATTGGGGCAGCTGTTTGGAATTGAGCCAACCTGGTTCAGTGATCCTCTGATGGCCAAGAGTATGATTCTGATCGTCAATACCTGGCTGGGGTACCCGTATATATTGCTGTTGTGCATGGGCTTATTGCAGTCGATTCCCGGTGATCTTTATGAGGCTTCGACCATGGATGGAGCCGGGCCGGTGGATAACCTGCTTCGAATCACTCTGCCTCTGGTGATCAAACCGCTGGTTCCGTTACTGATAGCCAGTTTTGCCTTTAATTTCAATAATTTCGTCCTGATATCTCTGCTGACCGGTGGGTCACCCGATATTATCGGTGCGACGACACCTGCGGGAACCACGGATCTATTGGTCAGTTATACCTATCGTATTGCTTTCCAGGACTCAGGTCAGAATTTTGGCTTGGCAGCTGCGATTGCCACGGTCATTTTTTTGATGGTTGGTGCCCTTGCGCTGATTAATCTGAAACTCAGCAAGATCAAGATATAGGAGGCATTGTTATGGCTATGGTACAACCAAAATCGATCCGCTACCGGGTCTGGGCCAGCCACCTGGGACTGCTTTGTTTTATAGGATTGATTCTGTTTCCGCTATTGATGGTGGTTTCTATTTCTTTTCGTGAGGGTAACTTTGCGACCGGAAGTCTGTTTCCGGATAATCCAACTCTGGAACACTGGTCTCTGGCGCTGGGGATTCCCTATACGCTGGAGGATGGCAGTGTCGTACAACCGCCGTTTCCCGTGTTGTTATGGCTGTGGAATTCAATCAAGGTTGCATTGATTTCGTCGCTACTTATCTTGATGTTATCGACAACCAGTGCTTATGCTTTTGCCCGGATGCGTTTCGCTTATAAGGGCGTGATCCTGAAGTCGATGCTGGTATTCCAGATGTTTCCGGCGGTGTTATCACTGGTGGCTATTTATGCATTGTTCGATGAGTTAGGAAAGCACTTCAGTTGGTTGGGTATTAATAGTCATGGTGCCGTGATTCTTGCTTCGTTGGGAGGGATGGCATTGCATATCTGGACCATTAAAGGTTACTTCGAAACTATCGACTCATCGCTGGAAGAAGCTGCTATTGTAGATGGCGCGACAACCTGGCAGGCTTTCATCTATATTCTGTTGCCTCTCAGTGTACCCATTCTAGCGGTCGTATTTATTCTTGCCTTTATCGGTACGATTACAGAGTATCCGATTGCCTCGGTGCTATTGTTAGACGTTGATCATTTGACACTGGCAGTAGGAGCCCAGCAGTATCTTTACCCGCAAAATTATCTGTGGGGGGACTTTGCTGCTGCGGCTGTTCTGTCTGGTTTCCCAATAACCCTTTGTTTTCTCTACTGCCAAAAATGGTTGGTGGGTGGACTGACGGCAGGAGGAGTTAAAGGATAGCTGTGCTTTAGGGAGCCTGCGAACAAGTCCCTCGGGCCCCAGAGGGCTTGCTGAAAATATAATGGACGTATTTGAAGGCTCCTTAGCTTTCCAATATGGATCATTCCTTGGTTGGATTGACCACTTAGCCAGCGACCGTATCATGCGGTCGTTGTTTTATCCGTAACAAATCATTTTATCTCCCGTCTAATGGCTACGAACTTCCTTTATTCATCGTTGCGCTTTCTGGGGTAAAGACTGAGGCAATGGATGGATCACTACTGTCGGTGACTCCGAGGTTCTGACCTGTCAATCTGCTTTACTTCCTCAATCCCGGTGATCTCGTTTAAAGGAGTGGTTGTCACTGCTGAGCCTGCTGCAAGAACAACACTGCCTTTCAGTGAAACCTTGCTGGTGAGCTTGGCACCGGACTTTCTGGAGGTCCTTATGAAAACTCGACTCAGTTTACTTGCTGCTACTCATACCATGGTAACGGGACTGATAGGGTCAATGCTCGTTGGTTCGATCTTTGCGGGTTCTGCGTTAGCCGTTGATAGGGATGGGATTAGCGGGTATATGGAACCCGGCTATCTAAATTATAACTATGTGCCGGGGACAGAGGTGTTGCCTGTTATTCGATTGGCTGGAATGATAGCTGCTCCAGGTTCATTGGTTATTAACTCTTTAGGCCATCTGGAGCCAGGCTATTTGAATTACGCATATTTCAGCACTAATCGGCCTGCAAAAACCGCTGTCTCTATTAATGGTGAAAGTGCTGCTTCTGGATCGGTCAGCCGTAATCTCTGGGGGTTTATGGAACCGGGGTATCTTAACTACAGTTACTAGGGCGTAATAATGGTGCGTTGCCTGCAGAGCTTTTAGTTTCAAGCTTTAAAAATGACGCCTTAGAGTTTGACGCTCCCTGTGGAAATATCCCTTAACTGGTTATTTTGCTTATCTCATTTTGCCTTAGAACCTATGAATCGAGAACACACTGGACTTATTCATAGATTCCCTTACCCGAGAGAAGCTTTCTTCTGAGGAAACAGAAGCCCTCCTCTCGGCTCCTCCTTCGGTTAACCTCGATCAGGAGGAAGAATCCTAGCTCCTGTTGTCTTATCGTCTGGTTTTTACTTTTTACAGATGGTTGGCTGACAATGAATCGAGCAAAGCAAAAGAAAGTACTGATTGTAGGTGGTACATCCTACGACAGGATTATCCATTTAGAGGAGTTTCTGCAACCGACACCTCAAACAGTTTGGGCGCAGAAGAGTTACTGTGCCTTGGGTGGAACGGGTGCGGGAAAGGCATTGAATCTGGCTCAACTGGATTTTGATGTGACCGTCCATACAATTCTCGGGCATGACCGGGAAGCCGCTGAAATTTTATCCTGTCTGGATAGCGCCAATGTCCGTTGTCTGGTGACGCGAACAGAGCAGGGGAGTGAGCAACATACCAACCTGATGTCTGTTAAAGGTGAACGTATATCTATTTTTACCAACCCTCCTGCCAATCCAGACCATCTGGATTGGACCCGGGTCGAGGAAGCGCTGGTGGAATGTGATATCGCCGCAATCAGTATTCTTGATTACACCCGACCAGCGCTGGCCAAGGCCAGGGAAATGGGTAAACCTCTTTGGATAGACCTGCATGATTATGATGGTGCCAATCAATATCACCAGGATTTTATAGAAGCTGCCGATGTGGTCTTTGTTTCAAGTGACTGTTTGCCTAACTATCGGGAGTTTATGTGTGAGCAAATAGCCTCTGGAAAGGACCTGGTGGTCTGTACCCATGGTAAAGCAGGCTCAGAAGCGCTGGACAGTCAATGTAACTGGTATCAGCAGGATATCGCCGATGGATTTGAACTGCTGGACAGCAACGGCGCTGGCGATGCGTTTTTCAGTGGCTTTTTGTATAGTTACTTGAATAACCGGGGAATACAGGTCTGCTTGCGTTATGGCTCCTTGGCTGCGGCAATGTGTATCAACACAGAGCAGCTGGCATCCAACCGTTTGTCGCCGCGAGTACTGGAATTGCATTATTCCCAACGGTATTAAATATAACGGACCAAGAAGGGGGGGCTGTATGAGGTATTTTGCCGGGATTGCGGTTCCTCTAACCGCGATGATTAATTTTTTCTACATAAGATCAAATAAGGATAATAACAGCTATGTTTTGATCCTGTTTATTTTAAATTTAAAACGTATACTTTTATTGTGATGAGATTTCAGATATGTACTGAGCTCGCACATCTGCTATAACGCCTTCGTCTTCCATTTTCTTTAATACCTCAACCAGCTTTGGGACCAAGTGAGAGTTCTTTTTATGAAGGTAATGGTAGAGAGGGTATACTTGAAGAATATGTTTATAGAGTTTGATTTTCTCTTTTTTGGAAAAATCTACGGTCAAAGGGATACTGGTAAGATGTGCGATTATAATAACGTCGCACCTGTTTTTAGTGAGCATTCCAAAAAGCTGATAGTTTGAATTAACTGACCGAACACTAAAATTACGAGTCCCCGCTTCTGAAAACTTTACACCATTGCGAATACAAACACGATGGTCTTTTAAATCATCCCACTTTGTAAGGTTAAGGCTTTTGTTTTTTGTTATTGCAATGCCTTCCATTATGCCAATGGGGACGGGAATCATAATCAGGTTTTTATATTTTAAGTGAACATCCTTAATTCGATATAATTCTCCGTCTACAACTCCTGCGTTTGCATCGTGTATGGCTCTTTCAGCAGGAAGGTCGATTACTGTCATCTCAATTCCCATACGGTTATATGCTATTCTAAGAACACGTTCGCTAATCGTTGCGTAAGATGATTTTTCAATTGCAGAAATGTCGATCTTATTGTTAGCATGTGAAATAACTGAATGAAAAAATAGAAAAAAAATAATTGATTTAAAATATTTCATGTTGTTTTAACCATGTCTTAGATTCGTAATATCCAAATAATCAGAAACAACCAGTTACTTGAGTGGAGTGGTTTAATTAGATTATTTAATGTTTTTTGAGTGCGTGTTTTTATTTAAAAACAGAAAACCAGATCTCAGAAAACATGAATTAAGTTTAAATAATTACTATTGCTTTACATTAAAGAAAATATATTCGATATATTTCCAATATCTTGTATTCTAGTACAATAGCGTGCGGATTCCACTATTGACACTTTTTTTGCGATGCCAGTGGGTAACAACTGCAGAGGATAGTGATCTTGTTGAATATACGGCTTCCATAAAACTAGCCGTGGCGGAATTATGCATAAACTGGATCAGCAGGCCTGTCCACGGGAAAAGAAAGCTTTTGAGATGAAAATCCAATCCTTGCTTAATTTGCTTGGTCTGGAAGAGTTTGTTAGGCTTTCTCTCAAATTTATATTGGCGTACTTTTTTCTAATGATATATGGAATTAAATCAATTACTTAGAACAGGATGTTATATATGTCTGATATGATATTGGGAATTCATTCAAATGTTTCTGGCGATGAAGCTGGGTTTACATCTGGCCATGCATGGATTTCTATCAGAAGAGGTGGGAAAACAACGGTATACGGGTTATGGCCTGATGCTCACCCAAAAACGCTAGACAATGGAGATAAATCAGACATTAGAGTAGGTATGGAATCAAGGAGCAGGCCCAAAGCAAGCAGATATTATAAATTATCAGATGCTCAATCTAAACACTTCAATGCGCTTATGAGAGCAAATGTGGGATGGACATATACTAATACCTGTTCGGCATGGGCAAGCGATATTGTTGAAAGTGTTATCGGTGAAGATGTTGACTCTGATGATTACTTTGGTTTTGAAACTCCTAGAGAGCTTGGAAAGTCTAGTGAAGAATTAGAGAAAAAAGATCCCACTTCAATATTATCTCCAAAAAAGTTGACAAAGAACCCGGCTTCTAGTACTCAAACTTCTGGTAAGTAATGATGGATTTAAGATTAATTTTTACTCTAATAGCCATATTTACTATTGTTACAGGATGTAAGGGAGAGGTTATGAGTAATAGCTATAGCCATGATGAATTAAGTATCGAAAGCATAGAAAGGCAAGATAATGGATCAACTAAAATAGTGTATTCTACTATTCTTGAAACCTTATATTACTGTCCTGGTGCAAACGTAACTGAAAAAAAAGATGGAATACATATTGAGTTTGTCAGGTGCCCTATAGATGATTTATGCAACGTGACACATCCTTTAAAATTAGAAAATGATAAGGAATATATTGTCATCGAAGATGTTGAAAAAAAATTGTACTTAAAAACAAAAAATGATTTAATTAAAATTTAGTGCTAGAGAAATAATATTTAAATTTATCTGTGAGCAATATGGATGATTAATATTTATTGTCGGTCTCTGATGTCCTTCTGTTAATCAGGATCGACTAAATACAGGAGAGGATTAACGGGATTTTGGTGCAATGAGCCTTCGTCATCTGCTAGTGCCACTTATATTGCTTATTATAAGTGGCTGCATGACTAACCAAACAGTTGGCAAAGAAAATGCTGGCTCTTGCGAGTGAGGCGAATGAATCTGCTAAAACGACTTCTGATTTAAAATTAAGAAGAGAAATCAGCGAGTTTCTGTTGCGACAGAGCCAGAGTATTTGATCATAGGGATGTGCTTCAATGAAGAAAATCTTATTTGTATGTAGTCAAAACAAACTCAGAAGCCCTACCGCTGAGGCAGTATTCTGTAATCATAAGGGTTGGGAAGTCCGGTCTGCAGGGTTAAACAACGACGCCGAAATTCGTATCAGCACTGAAGATGTAGAATGGGCTGATTATATTTTTGTGATGGAACCGGTCCATAAGAAGAAATTGAGAGACAAGTTTAAGAAATATCTGAAAAACCAAAATCTTATATCTTTGGGCATTCCGGATAATTACGAGTATATGGATAAGGAGCTGATTCAACTCCTGGAGAATAGAGTTTGTCAGCTTATTAGCTAGGTTGCCTGGGATGGAATCTGCAGCTTTCGGTATATGCCTCAGCCCTTATAAGTTAAGGTCTGAGGCTCGGGTGGATTGATCTGAAAAACTCCTTCAGGCCCTTTAATTACTAATGGTTCAGGCTCTTAAATCACTAATAGTTCAGGCTCGGTTCAGGAAATAACCGCCTGCAGGCCTCGCCGTTCTGTTGAAATAGATGACAGGAGTCTGCGTTTATTCCTAAGGTAAAGCTGCTGTCCTCTTTCGCTGGAATGCTGCCGGGCTGGCGAACAGTCAGGCCGTCCGGCGCACCTTCCATATCCAGATATATCTGCGTTTCATTGCCCAGATGTTCTGCCAGATTAACCCGCGATTCCAAGCAGCAATCCGCTTGTTCTGGGCCCACAAAGTGTTCTGGTCTGACCCCCAGAGAGACCAGTTCCCCGACTACCAGGTTACTGCCATCAACGGGGATGGTTATTTGTTTGCTGCCCGGCAATGTCAGCTCGACAGCTGATTCACTCACGGAAAGAACCTGAGCATCGATAAAATTCATCTGTGGGGACCCGATAAATCCTGCGACAAAGCGGTTTGCCGGGTAGTGGTAAAGTTCCAAGGGGCTGCCTACCTGAGAAACACGGCCTCCATCCAACACGACGATTTTGTCCGCCAGGGTCATGGCTTCGACCTGATCATGGGTGACGTAGATCATTGTTGCTTCAAGGCGTTTGTGGAGTTTGGCGATCTCTATGCGCATTTTGACCCTTAAGGATGCATCGAGATTAGAGAGCGGTTCATCAAACAGCAGTACCTGAGGCTCACGGACCATGGTTCGTCCGATAGCAACGCGCTGGCGCTGCCCGCCGGAAAGATCTTTGGGTTTCCTGTCCAGCAGGGCACTCAGTTGAAGTGTCTCCGCTGCCGCCAGTACCCGGCGTTGAGCTTCTGTTTTATCAGTTTTTTGCAGTTTTAAACTGAACGCCATGTTTTCCGCCACATTCATGTGAGGGTAGAGAGCGTAGGACTGGAATACCATTCCGACTGAACGATCTTTTGGAGGAAGATCATTCACTCGGGTGTCACCGATATACAGGTCTCCGTCGGTTATTTCTTCAAGTCCGGCAATCAAACGCAGCAGTGTTGATTTTCCACAACCGGAAGGGCCGACAAAGGCAACGAATTCTCCTTTTTCGATCTCCAGATCAATATTTTTTGAGACTGGAATCTGATCATAACTTTTGCAGATATTTTTTAAGACAACACTGGCCATTTGATTACTCCTGCTCGGCTGGGGTCAACAGGGCGAAACCAGCATCCAGCGCTTGCAGGTGAAACTGGTGATCGGCAATTTTAGCCTGAAACTGATCTAAAATTTGCTGTTCGGCATGAAATCCCGCTGGCAATGATAACGACCGGGGGCTGTCCGTCAGGTTTATGGCAACCAGCATTTTTTGTTCTCCAGTCGTGCGTAAGAACATCAGGCAATTTTCCGGAGCATCAAGAAACTGAATATCTCCCTTTATCAGCGTGGGGAAGCCACGGCGCCAGGCAGCGAAGCTACGATAGGCGTTTAGCACTGAATGTGGGTCCGTATCCTGATGGGATACCGATGCCTTATAGTGTTCTGCTGGTACCGGTAACCAGGGTTTCACCTCTGAAAATCCTGCATTGAGCTGGTCTTCCTGCCAGGGATGTGGCGTTCTGCAACCGTCACGCCCTTTGAATTCAGGCCAGAAAGCAATGCCATAGGGATCCTGCAGTTCTTCCAGTTCAAGCTCAGCTTCAGTAAGGCCTAGTTCTTCTCCCTGATAGATGCAGAAGCTGCCTCGCAGGGAGAGTTGCAGTGCCATCATCAGTATAGACTGCTTATCACTGGGGCTGCCTTGAGCCCAGCGGCTGGCGACTCGTTGTACATCATGATTACCAATCGACCAACAGGGCCAGCCATCGCGCAGCTGGGACTCAATGGATTCGATGGTATGGCGGATAAAGGTTGCATCCTTTTGCTCGGTGAGTAAGTCGAAGGAATAGGCCATGTGTAGCTTATCACCGCCTGCAGTGTAATCTGCCATGGTTTCCAAGGAGCGATCGCATCCTACTTCACCTACGGTGGTGGTACCTGGGTATTGATCCAATAATGTTCTCAGCTTCCGTAGAAACCCCAGATTTTCCGGTCTGGATTTATCATAGACATGGGACTGGTAGGCGTAGGGATTATCCAGACGTACACCAATACTGCCATTGCTAACCTTTTCGTTGGCAGGGTTGTTGCGCAGTTGCTGATCGTGGTAATAAAAGTTAGCGGTATCCAGGCGGAAGCCATCAACACCTCTTTTCAGCCAGAATTCAACATCCGACAATAGCTGTTCCACAACTGCTGGATTATGGAAGTTAAGGTCTGGCTGACTGGCTAAAAAATTATGCAGATAATACTGACGGCGTCGGCTGTCCCAGGTCCAGGCTGAACCTCCAAATACCGAGAGCCAGTTGTTGGGGGGAGTTCCGTCGGGTAAGGAGTCGGCCCAGACAAACCAGTCAGATTTTGGGTTGTCGCTACTCTGGCGGCTCTCTTCAAACCAAGGGTGCTGGTCAGAGGTATGGCTTAACACCTGATCAATGATCACCTTAATGTTGCGTTCATGGGCTCCTGCCAGCAATCGGTCAAAATCCTCGAGAGTACCGAACATGGGGGCGACATCCCGATAGTTGGAAACGTCGTAACCAAAGTCTTTCATTGGAGAAGTGAAGAAGGGTGAAAGCCAGATAGCATCGACGTTAAGACTGGAAATATAATCCAGCTTGGCGGTTATACCTGGAAGGTCGCCAATTCCATCCTGATTGGAGTCCATAAAACTACGGGGGTAAATTTGATAAATTAGTGCGCCACGCCACCAGTCGAGGTTCATTTCCTGCATCTTCAATACTCTAAAACAGTGGGCTGCCGACTGTCATTGCTGATCTGAGTCTGACACTTGCCTGATCTGAATCTGACGCTTGTAAAACAGATTACTGCTGCGGCGGCCCGGTTGATTGATCTATCTTGTGATGCTTATAGCTTCTCCCAAATAGAAAAAGGAAAAATCCTCCAACAGGAATTTTTTTGGGGCGTACCCCGGGGGGGATGAGGTGGGGGAGTACTACTCCCCTTGGATATGACTAAGCATGCGATCTGCCAGTTTAATGGCTTCCTGGCGCTGACTGATATTGAGCTTTTGGTAAAGGCTGCGAATATGAGTTTTGATCGTACTGGTGGCAACTCCCTGCTGTTGGGCTATTTGATCGTTACTGAGACCTGCGTGTATCAGGCTAAGAACCTGCCATTCTTTTCGAGTCAGTGGTGTGGCACGAATCAGTTCCGGGATATCTGGCTGCTTCAGAATATCTTCAATTAAGGATTCATCCAGGGTTATTCTCAGTGCTTTGCTGAAGTCTTTTTGATGTTGCAGCAGCTGCAGTAATCGATCAGTACGGCTGGATTCCATGAGTTCCAGATCGCGTTCTTTTTTCAGTGCTTTAAGCATCACAATCAATGGTTTTCCCAGACGTAGAAAGCTGCCGATAAATCCTGTAGTCGTTGCTAGTTTAAGCGCCTGATGAAGGTGATCCAGGGCCTCTTGCCGGTCTTCCTGTTGCCAGTAAGCCCGAGCCAGATAGATATGATTACGGTTCTGATCGGTGACCAGTTGACATCGGACTGCGACCTGTTGAATGGCCAGGATTTTTTCGATGGCATCTGTAGTATTACCCAAACAGGTCTGAGCACGGGCCCAGTTTCTGGCATGGCACTGGGCGAAGTGATTGGTAGCAAGGGGGAGTGGAGGTGCGTCTTCCAACCAGCCTCTGATTGATTCCTGATCATTACAACTTTCCCAATAGGTCATCAGTGTTGCGTGAGCATTGGCCAGCCAGTCACTGTGGTAGCTGGAGCCTTTGAGCAGCTGTTGCACCTGTTCGATCCTTGCCCTGCAAATGTCCAGTTCACCCCGGCTCTGAGCAATTTTTGCTTCCAGTACCACGCATTGTAATTGCCAGCGTTGATCCTGTCCTTCCAAGGCTTCAAGCCCTTTTTTGCAGGCCTGATTGGCGGCATCCAGGTGATGCCATTCCCAGAGTACCTGAGCACGAATACGATGAATAAACTCCAGTAATGGCAACTCCTCCAGGTGTCGTTCCTGGGCATACTGCAAGGCTTTGTCCTGGAGGTTGAAAGCCTTTTGCAGAAAACCCTGTGCAATACAGTTCTCCGATTGTTGGCAAAGGCTCCAGATTACGGTTTGAGTTACTCCCCGACTGCGAGCCAACTGTTCCGCTTCCTGCATACGAGTCTGTGCTTTGGAAAGTCGACCTTGACAGAAACCGGCTTCACCGAGAATGGTCAGGGCTTGTATTCGTGCCCGATGTTTTTCTTCCGGTAACTGCTCCAAAGCTTGTTGTGCCAGTTGCTCGGCGTCTTCAACACGCCCCTGATTTATCGCGACCTGAGCTCTGAGGGTATCAAATTCGCCGTGGGTGGCCCGCCATTCTTCGGGAGAGAGTTGTGAGGGCAGATGCTGTTCTGCCGCCAGTAGTACCGGTTCTACCTGCTCAAAGCCAAATCGACCCTGAGCCGCCCAGGCCTGAAGTAATGTCAGTACCGGGTCCTGTGCGATGTGTTCGGAGCTGAGCGCATTCAGGCACTGTTGAAGAATACGCAGCTGGCCCTGCTGGTAAAAATTCCAGCCTTCTTTTCGCAACAGGTTAGTGATTCTTTCACTATCTGAGGCTGCAAGAGCATGGCGTACTGCTTCGTGTGGAAAACCCAATTCAAGCCAGGTATCGCTGGCTACTGTATGAAGCGCTGTTTCTTCGTCCGGCAGGCTTATCTTCAGCTGATGTTGCAGAAAACCGGCGAACAGAGGGTGATAACGATACCAGTTACGGGCATTGTCCTGAGGTAGCAGAAAAAGACCAGAGCGTTCAACTTGCTCCAGCAGTGGTCGCGGAAATTCCAATCCGGTCACGGCACTGGCCAGTCGTTCGTCGAAGCGTTCCAGAATACTGGTACGGAATAAGAACTGGCGCACATTTTCGGGGGTTTGGCTTAATACTTCTTCTGCCAGATAATCCAACACATGGCTGTAACCTCTGGAGAACTCTTCATGCAGACGCTCAAAGCTGCTGTCATCAGTGGCCGATAGTGCAATCAGCTGTAGCGCTGATGCCCATCCTTCGATCTGCTGATTGATTCGTTCAACCTGTTTAATATCTGCTTTGAAGGGGAGCCGCTGGTTTAACAACGCCAGGGCTTCAGTATCATCAAATGCCAGATCAGTCGCATTTACTTCCTGCAGCTTTCCCTGCACACGCAGCGATGCTATACCCAATGGTGGTAGTGTGCGGCTGGTAATCACGAGCTTCAGCCAGCGGGGCATATGCTTGATAAAGAAGCGCAGGGCTCCGTGGATGCTAGGATTTTCGATCAGGTGATAGTCATCAAGAACCAGTATTAAGGGAGTATCCCGTGGTGGCAGTTCAGAAAAAAGCCGAACAAATAATTGCTCCAGATTCTCAAACGAGGTCTGTTGAGCCAGTGAGGTTTGTTGTGCAATAGCCAGTGTTGCTTCACAGCTGTTGGGGTAAGCCTGATTCAGGCTGGATAACAGATAACCAGCAAAGCGAATTTCTTCATTGTCTGATGGATCCAGACTATACCAGGCAGTATCCAGTTCTTTAGTTCTAAGCCATTGGTTGGCGAAAGTGGTTTTACCGTACCCTGCTGGAGAGTGAATCAGCAATAAGCTGAATGCAGATAGCTGCTCCAAACGAAGATGTAACCGCTCTCTGGGCTGGGTGTGACAAGGGCATTCGGGTTGACTAAATTTTGAAGGGATCAGCATCAGGGCCGCATTGTCATTGGAATTGTTCGGGGCCATGGAGCGTTCCTGTTAAATGTTACCAGATGTTTATAATGTGTAATTTTTGATAAAACTAACACAAATTGTAAAGCGCATGGCGATTTTTAATAGTTGGAGTTTGTCAGTAACAGATCAGTATTTGGTCAGTTATTACCCTGTGAAATGGTGGAGCCTTGTTATTTGCGGAAGGGATTACGGGGGCAGGGGGCTTGCTTAATTTTCGGAAGATCAGCCAGAGGCTGTACTTTCAGCAGCGTGAACAGCCAGCTCATCGATGAGCCAGTTCTGAAACAGCCTGACTTTGTTACTCTGCATACTGTGAGATGGGATCATCAGATAGTAGGTCAGCCCTGAGATGCTGTGTCTGCTGTCATATTCGGTTAACCACCCCTCTTTGAGAGCTGTCTGTACCAGTAGTGAACTGACCAAAGCAATACCCTGTCCTGCCAGTGCTGCCTGGATGACATGATGCTCCTGATCAAATTGGCGTATTCGGCCTGTCTTGTGCTGTTCTTCCAGGTATCGATCCCAGGAAATGACAGGCAAATTAGTGTTTTGCCACCTGGTTTCTATCAAGCAGGCTTCATCGATTCTGGTAATACTTTCCAAATACCTGGGGGTGGCGAAGGTTCCAAAGGTTTCGGTTACCAGTTTGATTTTGTTTGCTTGTTCGCCGTCGAGTTGACCATAGCGAATGACCAGATCAATGCGTCGATCCTTTTCCGGGTTCTGCAACTGTTCTCCGGTTTGAACAACGACCTTGATCTGGGGGTTCTGCTGATGAAAATTTTCCAGTCTGGGGACCAACCACATTGCTGCAAAAGAGGCTGTAGTGCTGAGTGTAAGTGTTGTATGGGTATCTGATATTTCTTCAAATACTATTGATAGCTGTTGTAGGGCCAAGTGTGCAGCTTGAGCGAGCTTTTCTCCTTCCTCCGTGAGTTCAATCGCCCGGGTCTTTCGTTCAAACAGCAGAGAACCTAGTCTGTCTTCCAGACCACGGATCTGATGTGATACAGCGGTGGGGGTGACGTTAAGTTCGGATGCTGCTGCCTTAAAGCTTTTTAACCGGGCTGCGGCATCAAATACTCGGATGCTGTTTAACGGGGGGAGATGGGCAAACATAGTAATCTCTATGAGTAAGTATTTCTCATCTATAGGTTTAAAATGATCCTTTGTCAATCTTCTTGAGGGAACGCACCATATCGGCATGTTGATACAGATTCCAGTAAACCTTGAGGAAATGATATGCCTACGATATTACACCTTGACAGCAGTGCACGCCCTGTTGATAACCCCGTTACTGAGTATAATTCGATCTCTAAAGCATTGGCTGGGGAATTTATTCAGCAGTGGCAGAAGCAACGACCTGAGGATCCGGTAATTTATCGAGACCTTGGGCAAAGTCCTCCTGATTTTGTCAGTCAGGATTGGATCGCTGCAGTCTTTACAGATGAGAATAATCGCACTGACTCTCAGCAGCAGCTACTCAGATTATCTGATACGTTGATTGACGAACTAAATCAGGCCGAGATCATTTTAATGTCGACTCCCATGTATAACTACGGTATGCCTGCTGCGTTGAAGGCCTGGTTTGACCAGGTGATTCGTATTCATAAGACGTTCACCTTTGATTTAGAGCGAGGAGATTTTCCTCTTGAACCCATCATGTCGGGAAAAACATTGGTACTGGTGTCATCCTGTGGCGAGTTTGGTTTTGAACCCGGAGGAATCAGAGAGTCGATGAACCACCTCGGACCGCATATTGAAGTGCTGGGCAAATATCTGGGAGTGGATCATTTTTTTGAAATACGAGCAGAATATCAGGAGTATGCTGATTACCGACACCAACAGTCGGTTCAGCAGGCTCGATCTGCCGCAATCGAATTAGCCGGAGATCTGGCCTACGCTTACTAAGGAGCTTATGCTTAATTCCGTATAGAGTATAATGAATTTATTTGCGGGATTGCTAATATAGTGTTGCATCGAAATATAACAGCGTATCGAATGTGGAGGGTCTCCACAATCGATGTGCTGTTCCGGTCACCGTCGGTTTTAAATGACAGCTTCTCTATTCAGCTAAATTCCCTTAACTTGAGCTTTAGGGCGTCTTCCATGACAAGGGATTTTTCTTTGCGGGTGTCCGCCCATACCAGTACAGATTCCGCCGTGGCGAAACAAGAGTCATTAATAAACAGCCCCTGACCGAGAATAACCGAGCTATTACCTATATGCAGGACTTTACAGCCAATGCGAACCTGATTGGGATAGTAGGCAGCGGCAAGGTATTTGAGTTTGAACTCGGCGATTACCCAGCCTGTACCAGAGCCTTCTGTACAGCCGGGCCACAGGTTTTCAAGGAAATCTACGCGACCTGTTTCGCAATAGGTTGCAAAGGCGACATTATTAACATGATTGAGTCGGTCAAGATCAGCATACCGTACAATATCATCTGCCCAATATTGGTAACTGGCCGCTTCTCGTAAATCTATAGTCGCTTCAGCACTCATTGATGTTCCTTATTCATTCGGGTCTATTCCGGATCTATGCAAACATACTCAAAGTCGCCACCCTGTTTATTAATGCCTTCTTTTGGTGGCGCTATCCAGCCTGCATATTCACCGGGCTCAGTGACTGCTTTCATCAGACTGTTTATATAAGCCAGATCGGACTCCGATGGCAGCCATTGATCCTGCTGCTGTTGCCATGATTCTTTGCTCATCAACTTTCCGTCCGGGCTGACCGATAACTCTGAAAACTCTCCAACCTGGCGATTAAATGCCGGGTGAGGCTGACTGAATTCAAACGTGACACCCAGTTTAGCAATGATCTTGTTCCAGCGATTCAGACCAGCCTGGCAGTCTTTTATGTAGTCGTCCAGCAATCGGGCATTAATCGCTGTTAGTGCCGGGGTGTCTCGTATGACAAATTGATCCCCCTCCAGTTTTAGCACCGGATAGGTATCATTTTCCAGTTGATGATCGTCTTCGATGCGGGTTTCCTTATAGCGACCTTTTAAACCGGCGTTAAAGGCGTTAGCTCCGTTAGTTGAGACTTCTGCACCGAACAGATCACGGGAAACGGTTATATGGAAGTTAGCTTTTTTCTGTAGGGTAGGGAGGTCAATTACACCGAGCTTGCGAATCGCGTCTATTTCGTTAGGGTCAGATATTCCCGCTGCTTTCATCGCTTCACAGGTCCGCTGAATAATACGACCGACACCTGATTCTCCTACAAACATATGATGGGCTTCTTCCATCAGCATAAAACGACAGGAACGGGAGAGGGGATCAAATCCAGATTGGGCTAAGGAGGCAAGCTGCATTTTACCGTCTCTGTCGGTAAAAAAAGTAAACATAAAGAATGACAGCCAGTCCGGTGTATCTTCATTAAATGCTCCTAGAATACGTGGTCTGTCTTCACTGCCTGAGCGACGATTAAGTAGTGCTTTTGCTTCTTCCCGGCCATCTTTGCCGAAGTACTTTTGTAACAGGTAAACCATGGCCCATAGATGACGACCCTCTTCTACATTTACCTGAAACAGATTGCGAAGATCATAGAGTGAAGGGCAGGTAGCGCCCAGGTGACGCTGCTGTTCTACTGAAGCCGGTTCGGTATCGGCCTGTATAACAATCAGCCGGCGCAGCATTGATCGGTATTCTGCTGGCACTTCCTGCCAGACGGGTTCGCCTTTATGTTTTCCGAATGGAATGGTTCTGCCTTCTTCTTTTGGTGCCAGCAGGATGCCCCACCGATATTCCGGCATTTTTACATAATCGAAGGTTGCCCAGCCTGCGGGATCTACACCCACCGCTGTGCGTAGATACACCTGTGCTTCCTGGAACCCCTCCGGTCCCATGTTTTTCCACCAATCGATATAACCCGGGTGCCATGCTTCCAGGGCTTTTTTTAACGCTCTGTCCTCAGAAAGATTTACGTTGTTGGGAATCAACTCGTCGTAGTTTACTTCAATGGATGGTTTATTCATGGTCCCGTTCTCATCTGATAGTGTCGGCGCTGGTGCGGAGTTTTCAGTCTGATTCTCTGTGTCAGGTTCCCCTGACCGCTATACCCGCTCCTTGTTGTATTCTGGTCTTCCTCCACTGCCGTAAAGTCTTAAAGCGCCTTTTTCTCCTACAGCATTTGGACGCTGGAAGATCCAGTTCTGCCAAGCACTTAAACGGCCAAATATTTTTGTTTCCATGGTTTCCGGGCCAGCAAAGCGTAAGTTTGCTTCCATGCCCGTAAGGGCATCGGGTGAAAAACTGGCTCGTTCTTCAATGACCATACGGATTTCATCATCCCAATCGATATCATCCAGAGCCTCGGTAATCAGTCCCGCTTGTTGAGCTGCTTCTGCATCGAGATCTTCTGCAATGAGGTTGGCAACCAGCTCAAGGCTGTCAGGTTCTCCCAGAAAGCGGGTCTCCAGCCGTGATAGTCCATTCGGCATGGGGAGGGGGCCAAAATTTGTCGGGCTCAAACGGATTTTTGCTGAGGGTCTTGGATCATCTTCGTACTGGCCCTCCAGCATATAACTGCGGTCGACACTGAACAGCAACTCAGCGAGAAATCCGCTAAAGCAACTGCCTTGATCGACCAGTGCAAAGCTGGATCGGGAGGTCATATCAATGCGCTTAAGGGTCCGCTTCCAATAGAGCATTATCTCTCGTACCAACCAATAATCGGTTGACTCTCTCAGTAGCTGGTCATAGCCAAATACCGCCTGTACTTCGCCTTCGGTACGGAAGATTAATGTCCCCAGTTCGGGTTCGTTGCTTCTTAAATGTAACAGCGCATCATCGAGTTGGCGGGCCAGCGCTAACGGCCAGAATTTATCGCCCTGTGTTTGAATATCCTCGAACAAACTGTTCCTGTGCGGATGGTTTTCACCTAAACATTCTGATTCTGGCCCCTTGAGGGTCAGGGTTGCCAGGGACTTTTCTCTGTTCAACGTTACGTTGAGGTCGGGATAGCGAATTGTATCGGCTTCAATGCTGCGTTCCAGGGGGGTTAAACAGATCCCCTTGGCGTCTGGGCTGCGATTAGCCTGCTGACTGAATTCTTCTGCTCGTTGCTTTACCTGCCGGGTAAACTGAGACCCCGGGATTACTTCATCCACCAATCGCCAATCCACGGCTTTCTGGCCGCCAATACCCTCTTCGGTGGTACAGAAAATATCGGATCGATCACGCCTTACTTTGCGCTTATCGACCAGTCGGGTTAGTCCTCCGGTTCCTGGAAGTACGGCAAGCAGCGGGACTTCCGGCAAAGATACGGTGGAGCTACCGTCATCGATCAGCATAATGTAGTCGGTGGCCAGCGCCAGTTCGTAGCCTCCTCCTGCTGCTGTCCCATTAATAGCGCAGATATAACGCTGCCCGGAGTTTTCACTGGCATCCTCAATTGAGTTGCGGGTTTCATTGGTGAATTTACAAAAGTTCACCTTATGGGCATGAGAAGACCCTGCCAGCATTCGAATATTGGCACCGGAACAAAAAATTCGATTGTTGCTGGAACTGATGACTACAGCACCGACTTGCGGATATTCAAAACGCAATCTCTGGACTGCATCATAAAGCTCAATATCAACACCCAGATCATAGGAGTTCATTTTCAGCTCATAGCCGTCAAATAAGCCACCCTGTTCATCCACAGACAGGGTTAGATGGGCAACAGAACCGTTCACAGTGAGCTGCCAATGTCGATAACTGTCTGGCTGAGTCCGAAAATTGATCATCACCTCTTCCTCGCTGTTGTGTTATTAGCAGCGTTATTAGCAGCCTGCTGTTTGTAGAAAGGCGCAGGACAGAGTCCTGACTATGTTTTACGTATGATTATTGATATGCAATATAGTTCCTTATGAATTATATTGCAACTAAAAGTGATATATATCAATGAGGGTTTTTAGATATTCATTAATAACAAATAGATATATACTTGTTGTGTGGTGGGAACGAATTGTATCGCTGGATATTCGGCAATATAGTGCCTTGGGTGTAGAGTTACAGAGGAGGTGAAAAATAAATACCAGTCCATTGGCATTTAGTATTATTAGCGGCTGAATTCGATGCTTCCCTGGGGGAGCAGGTAAAGAACAAGAGCCTCACCTTCGGTTACGGTTGGATGATGCGAGCTACCCGGAGGGTATACCCACCAACCGGCACTGTGGCCATCAAAGCGTGCACCGGGTGTTATTGGCATAATCATATTGATTTCCCCTAGCGGGTGACAATGATGTGGTCCTTTTAGATCTTTCATCATGACGACATCGACGCTGAAATTATGGGTCTTCTGTCCTGGCTTTATAACCCTGCCATAGCGGATGCCTCCAGCCTCATGCTGGCACATCCAACCTTCGGAAATAGCTTGCTGGCAGGCCTGTTTAATTTTTAGAAAGTGCTCACCTTCAGCTGGAAATTGTGTGTTCAGCTGCTTCGCCATGGACCGATTTAGCGTATCTTCAGAAAGGTATGAAGTGACGACAGCGATCAGTTTTTCAAACTGGTTGATATTCATGTCTGGCTCCATAATCAACACTCCATCTGAGTTGAGTGCTCTGGTTATAAAATGCGGTTATTTCGGAGAATCTTTTGGACAATTTCAGAGATTCCTTAGCATTTGGACTAACAAATATCACATTGAATATGTATTTTAGTACTTAAACTACAGTGGCGAGTATAACTATTTTTGTTGTATTGTGCATTATAGTGCTTTTGTGGGCTGCGATTATCCTGGTCAGCAGGCTCAGAGATATGATTTATCCATTACTGGGGTTGTTAAGTAGAGATAGGGAAGAGATAGAAAAACACAGAGGGGATAGACAAGTGCGCAGAAACAGAGGGCACTATAACGGAGGGTTCTATCCTGTTTGCAGTGCTCTCTGTTCTTTGTTTTCTGTTGGTTAGCTCAGATTGCTGTATTTGCTTATGATCAGGGACGCATTTACGCCTCCAAAACCCAACCCATTACAGAGTGCATGTTCAACTTCTGTGGCTCTTGCACGATTCGGAACAAGATCCAAATCAGCCATTGTCGCATCCGGGTTATCCAGGTTAATGGTGGGCGGCATTAAATCATTGATAACGGCCTGGGCTGTAAAAATAGATTCAATTCCCCCGGCGGCACCCAGCAGATGGCCGGTTGCTGATTTGGTTGAGGAGATTGCCACCTTGCACAGGTCATCGCCCAGCAGGTTTCTTAAAGCAGCAATTTCAGCACCGTCTCCGACGGGGGTTGATGTGGCATGAGCATTAATGTAGTTCAATTTGTTTGCGGTGATATTTGCCATGGCCAGCGCAGTTCCCATTGATCTTGCACCTCCTGATCCATCTTCAGGGCCCGAGGTGATATGGTGAGCGTCAGCGCTGGTGCCATAGCCGGTGATCTCTGCCAAGGGGCTTGCGCCTCGTGCCAGTGCGTGTTCCAGCTCTTCAATGACCAATAAGCCAGCACCTTCGCCCATTACAAACCCGTCACGATCCTGATCAAATGGTCGTGATGCCTCTCTGGGACTTTCGTTGCGGGTTGAAAGAGCCTTTAATGCATTGAATCCTGCCAGTGACAAAGGATCAACGCAGGCTTCTGCTCCCCCAACCAGTGCGACTCTGGCCTCGCCGGAACGAATTATTCTCAAGCCGTCACCAATTGCCTGAATACCTGCTGCACAAGCGGTCACTGGTGTTCCGATAGGTCCTTTGAAGCCATATTTTATTGAGACGTTACCCGCAGCCAGGTTTGCCAGAAATGCTGGGACAACAAAGGGTGATATTTTCTTGTGGCCGCGACTTACAAGCGTTTGTTGCGCTTTGGTGATAGTCGGAAAGCCACCGATGCCGGTTGCTATTATCGTCGCGGTAGCAGCCTGCTCCGCTTCTGTTACAGGGAACCAGTTGGCTTGGGTCAGAGCCTCCTGACTGGCAGCCAAGGCATAAATGGTAAAAAGATCGAGCTTCTTACGGTCCTTCAGGGGTAATACTTCATCCAGCTCCAGTCCAGCTTCAGAATCCTGTTCTCTATCGGGTACCAGGCCTGCGATTTTTACCGGCAGCTCTGATACATCAAAGCGGTCAATCGCTCCTATGCCTGATTTAGCCGCGGTAAGGCGCTTCCAGACTTTATCTACACCACAGCCTAACGGGCTGACTATTCCCATGCCGGTTATAACGATACGTGTATGTGTCATAGCTTAGTTACAACAGTAGTTTATGGTGAAAATGATGCTATAACGTTCTAACATATGATCAAGATAATATTTACTCTATCGAGGTTCCTTAGGATGCCTTATTCAGCCACTCATAAAGCTAAGACCAAAGAACGAATCTTAAAGTCGGCAACAAATCTTTTCTGTCGTTATGGTTTTGATAAGGTTTCTATTGCCCAGGTCATGAAGCTTGCAAAAATGACCCATGGTGCTTTTTATGCGCACTTTGATTCAAAGGAAGCCCTATACAAAGAAAGTTTTGTTGCTGCACTCAAACGCAGTAGCGCAAGGCGTTTGATCAAGGAGCCGTTTTCTATTAAGAACCTTATGGCGTTGGTGACGGGGTATTTAAATCTGGATAATTTAAATAAAGAAAATACACCGAGCTCTGAAGCATTCTTATCCAATGATATTGGTAATTCGAATGTAGAAGTTAAAAAACTCTATGAGCAGTCGTATCTTACACTGGTTAAACTGTTTGAAAACAGGCTCAGGGCATTAACTCGATTAAAAAATTCACCATTGAATATAGATGCTGAATCAATACCTGATAAGTCTCGTGCCATATTGTCCTGTCTGATCGGTGCACTGGCAATATCAAAAACCATAAATCTGGAAAATGAGCGGCAAGCCATATTAGTTGCAGCCCAAAACCAGATATTCAGCATACTGGGAATTCAAAATCCGGAACAACAGGCAGAATCGGCTGTTTAGCTGCCCTCCGATTAACGGCACTTCCAAACAACCAGCATGTCTTTAACTTCAGCCCTGATCACCAACCGCTCTGAATATCACAGCCCAAGGCATTTGGGATGTCGCCTGGAGGGCTGGATTCTTTGGGATTGTGCAGGTTCTTGACTGGTATCGATCTTGTCGACAGTAACTACAGTTTAGTGACGATCAACGTGCATTATCTGAAGAAGGCTTTCCTAAGACGATATGACGAGGGCCTGCAATATTCTGCTGACCTGTAATACCGCGATCAATCTGCTCGATTTTTCCACCAGCTTTGAGAAAAGCTGCCGTTTGTTCTTCGATGGATTGATGTGTTTCGGTCGCTGCTGTTTTCTTTGGTTTCGCCGCCATAGTGAAGGAGTCCGTATGAGAAAATTTCTCTACATCTTATCAGTTTTTAGTTTATATATCTTGCCGTTACTATGAGTCGGCCAAAAATATGAGAATTTGGAGTAAGAGTTCAGGAAAGAAAAGTAAAGCTTAACGGGTTGTATTTAAAGAGATTAGGTTTAGAGCTATGGATAAAATTGGCGAATAAAAATAATGTTCAAAAAAATGTAAATATTATCTGATATTTTCGTTTTATCGAGTGCAGAATGCAGAAGGAATGGATAGCAGTACTCTCTCTGTTTAAGGATCCTTTGAACAAGCCCTTTCGGCCCCTGACAGCCCATAGAGCGCACAATTGACTTATTCACCGGTTCCCTATCGGTCATGGTATGGTAAATGCTGTCAGGGGCGAGTCTATAGCTTATGTGAGATGTTATGGGAATCAGATGCTTTACACACATTCATGAGATGGAATCTTTGGGCGGGGAAGTTGTTTGCACTTTTTATCGTCCTCACGGAGGAGCACCGGAGGAGCATGGAAAGTATCTTGCAGACTGGCTTTCGGGTAAGCGCCTGGTTAACGGTATTGAGAGAGACTTTCAGGAGGGACGTGATCATAATCGAGCCGGACAAATGGCGATTGACCTTATGGCTTCTATCAAGAAGCAGACGCCTTGTGAAGTTTTCCCGACAGGCTCTTCAGGTATGGGTGAGGATTTTGTATATCATATCTTTTTCAGTGATGGCGTTTTCAGTTTGTTTTGCGAAGATTGTTACTCCAGAACCAATATTATGACTGTTGTAGATGAATACGATTCAGCGCAAGTGAAAAAGGCGCTTTCTGTCAATAAGTGAAGGAAGATCGTCTTTATCTTTCCTCTAGCCATGCAGAGCTGCAATCCATGCAAGGATACCGAAAAGTTGGCGCTTACTATCCAAATGTTATATAAGAAGTAGCAATCCTCCTTAGATTTTATCCTATCTTCGGTGGAGCTGTTCACACCGTTTTGAGTGTTGTGCGCAATCGATTGTTTAAGTCTTTGGCTTTATGGCAACTGGCTGATAATCGTCGATGCGTTCGGGCTTGTTTTACTCTGTGTGGACATTAGAGACTAGGTGGTCCGTGAACGAATATACATCAGAGGATTTTGATGACGGGCGTGATCAATCAGCTTCGGGATGAAGTGGCTTACTGGGTACAATCGTGCCCTTCTTTAGCGTGCCAGAGCGCTCGCAACTTCCGATGAAATAGATTGATTTCCTTTATTCAGGCCCGACAAAGGGGCAAGTGTTCTTTATGTATTTTTATGGTAAACAGACCTCTATGGCTAACCTGTGTTGGTCGTTGAGTGTTGTCGATGGATGAACGGATTGGATGAACTAATGGAATGTATGAATACTGAAGCATTGACAATGTCTCAAGAATAAGAGCGATTTCAAATGGAGAGTCAGAACAATGTTCTTTCTGAGATCTCTGTGGCGCCAAATAATAATTAAAGCCGTGATTTTAGGTATGCATAGACAAGTTGGAGGAAGATATGTCCTATTCACCGAGTCGGCTCAGCAGTTTCTTGTTGGTTTCAACTGGATTTAGAAGCATTTAACAACATTAAGCCTGGTGATATGAAGACCAGGTAAGGAGCAGTTTGTGAAAGTCTTGCTGGTAGATGATGATGTAGGTCTTGCTGATACTATGAAGCCGGTTCTTGGTATGTACGCTATTGAGCTTGATGTAGCACATACACCCGAAGAAGGCCTTAAAATGCTCAAGGAACGCCAATACGACATATTGCTGCTTGATGTCATGTTACCCCGAATAAATGGTTTAGAACTTTGCAGGATGATCAGGGCCTTAGAGCAGCCGTTTTGTGATGTTCCAGTGATAATGCTTTCAGCTTGTAAGGAGCTGGTAGATGTAGTGGTCGGACTGGAAACAGGGGCTGATGATTATGTGGGCAAACCTTTTGAACCCCGTGAGTTGGTTGCTAGAATCAATGCCGTTCGTCGTCGGTTTAACGATATTAAGGAGGAGGTGGCTAAAGTACCCCAGGATGATGGTGAACTTTATTTCAGGATCAATGACGACACTCTGAAAGTTAATGTTCCCAGAGCACAGGCCCATATTAATGATCGCTTACTTGATGTTACATCGATGGAGTTTGAGATATTGCTGACGCTATGTAAAAACCCTTCTGAAGTTATTAGCAGGGAGAAGTTACTGGAACGCTGTAACGGGTACAGCACTATTTATTCCCGTGGAATTGTTGCGATGATTTATCGTCTGCGTAACAAAATAAAAGCGAAAGGAGCGAAAGCTGATTTTATTCGGACCGTCAGAAGTAGAGGTTATGCTGTCGTTGGCCATGTATCTGAGCTTTAGCTGCTTTCGCTGTGTAACTGAATGAATCGGTTTAATTCGTTATCCTTATAAAGTAAGAGTTAACAACTAAAAACTACGTTTGAAGTCTGTTTTTCTGTCAAAAGGTGCAGTCGCATTAATAAACGTGCGCTGCGCCTCTCCTGCCTGCTTACCCCGCCAGTGATTACCCTTTTGTGAAGGGTCCATTGGTAACGGCGAAAAATCATTCATGCTGTGGCAATCCTGGCTCAGTCGGGATCGGGTCAGGATGGCCCAAAGCACCTCTGTATCCGAATCGACGTTGATGTCTCGATCAACGTAAATAACCAGCTTGGTGAAAGGATTCGCCCGTATTAGCGACTTTGAAAGGGTTGTCAGTTGTTGCTCTGAAACGCTGTGGTTCTGGTTGATAGAGACGTAGAGCAACAGCATTCCTCCTCCGGCGGGAGCATACCGCAAGTTAACCACATCTATCCTATTGTTTTCAGCAAGAGCCAAGGCTGCATTCAGTGCCCCTCCTATACCCAGGATAATCGACTGTTCTTTACCAGGGCCAATTGTTGCCTGGAAGAGTGGGGATTGCTGGCTGCTAATACCTGTAACCTTGACCACGGGCAGCTGCTGTTGAGCCGAGCCAAAATATCCCAGAAATTCAGGCATTGAAATATTGCCGTTTGCTGACTCTGGTACACTGCAGTGACAAATTTCACCTTCGAGGACAATCTCGCTGTCAGCAAGGCACAGGGTTTCCTGGGTTCTTGCCTGTGCCATTCTAATGGCACGCCGAGCCAGGGCTCCTGCCATTGACAGCTTGTTGGCACCCTCCGGTAACATGCTTCCAGAGAGTGTTGAAGCCAATGCTACAGCCGGAGGAACACCAATGTTGATGGTCACTGGTAGCGGTTTTTCCTGATTGGCTGCTTGTTGATATAAGGCTCGTAGCTGCCGGGAGGGTAGCATCCATATCGCTAATCTGTTGTCGTCTATTAATAGCATTCGATGGGCGGAAATAGACTCCTGCCCGGTTTTGTCGTCTCGAGCATAAACAAACCCCATGGTTATGTAAGGACCCGCGTCTGAAGGGGTCGCTTGTAAAACAGGAAGTTGGCGAAGATTAATATTTCCCCGCTCGACCTGAGGGTTAAGATGCCCGGAAACTATTTGTGGATCAATGGATTGGGTTATCAGCTCGGTTGCTGTGATCGGGTTAATGTAATCAGGTATTGATGGCATTAGCTGTTTAAGGCGTTTCTCACAACCGTAAAACCCCAGCAGTACGTCCGAGTCTTCATGCCTGTAACGTACCACCGGTTCCGGGCCATCTTTAGCCGTCGCTGGCGAAGTCGCGAAATTATTTGCGAAGTGATCTGCTATTTCATTCACTGTCAACGCTGTTGAGTGCTCTATGCACTCTGCCGGTGAAACCTCGTTAAGGGTTTTCAAGGCAAAGCGCAAAGAGCTACCACTGGTCAGCGGGCTGCTGGTCGATAAATTATCAGGCTTGTTTGTAAGCATAATTAATGACTTTATCCTGTTTATAGCCAGTGATACTGATAATTGCGGGTGCAAGCAGGAGGTCAGTGATCAGAGCAAGGGATGTTCCGATCATCATAAGTGCTCCAAATGCTCGAATATTACTCATGGAGGAGAAGAGAAATACAGAAAAACTGCAGACCACTATCACTGTGGTGATCAGCAATGCTCCGCCTACATCATTGACAGCAGATTTAATCGCCTGGCTGGGGTCATTTGTGAGCTGGATGTGCTGTCGGTAGCTGTAGAACAGATGCACAGTATCATCAACAATCAATCCGGTGAGAAGGCCACCAATCAATATGGTGAAAGTATCTATCGGTATCCCTGAAACAGCCATTACTGCCAGTACGACGATAAAGGGAAATACATTCGGAATCATACTTAGCAAACCGAATTTAGAGCTGCCAAGCGTCATGCACATCAATAAGGTAATGATAATGAACGCATACAGGTAGTTGTAACCCATATTGTCCAGTACCGCTTTGGAAGTTTGCGCCAATAACGTGATAAGGCCACTTACTTCAACGGTAGCAAGAGTATTCAGCTCTTCAGCAAAAATGCTTTTTACTTGTTCTGCCACCCCGGCGTATCGTTTCGCTTCAAGCCAGGGTACTAAAAAGGATACCCGCCCCTGAGAATAATTGAGAGTGAGGTACCTCATGATGTCATCATTACCTTCGCTTTCGAGCAATAAAAACTCGTCCCAGATTTCCCTCTGGGATGGTAAGCGACGCTCTGCAGGATTACCCTCGTGTACCGCCTGATTGGTTTCCTCAATGAAAGATATTGCGCTGGTATGACGACCAATTGGAATGTCCAGTTCCTGGTAAGTGCGTTTGGCAGCACGGCTTATCGCCTCAAGAATCTCCTTATTACGTATGTCATGCTCGGCCGAGGGCTTCACCGTGACTTCAAGATTAACTGTCCCCTGGAATTTCTCGTCTATATATTCTGTAGACTGTCTTATGGGATTGCTTTCAGATAACCAGAGTAGAGAGTTATGCGAGTAGTTAAGTTTAACCAATGTGGCACCGGAAGCGATTGCGATAATTGCAAACCCCATCAGGACTCGCTTGGGGTTCTGAGCGGCAAATCCAGATAATTGAGCAAGGCTGTAGGCGATCCCGTTGAAATAGCGGCGCTTTTTTAGGAAGAACCGTTTGGGTAGCAGGGCGAAGGCAACTGAAGCCCAGCAAAGAGCAAAGACATAGCTGGCCAGGGTAATGACAGCTCCAAAAGCTCCCAATGCCGCAATGGGGGCAAGAGAAGAGGTTGTGAAACCGATTAATCCACCGGCGCTGGTAAGTACACTGAAGAAAATAGGATGATGAATTGAACCTATTGCCTGTTTGAATATTTCATGACGTGGAATGTCTTGCCGGGAGAGCCTGACACAGGTATTCATAAAGTGGATATAGACGCATAAGTTAATGACTAAGCCCAGAGCTATCAGAAGTTGAGTGGGCGGCGTAAGTGGGGTGTTAGTCAGAGACATACTTGCCAGTGTGGTAAAAAGACTCGACAGAAAGCCAATCAATGCACCCGCTGAAATAATGGTACTGCGGAATACGATTGCCATGAACAGCAAGGCGATAGCCACCGATGCAAGAGTGAATCGCGGCATATCCTTTGACATTAATCTGACTATTTCGCTACTGACCACAGGGGCGCCGGAAATATGAATATCGAAGTCCTGCTGCTGATATTTCTCAGCTATTTGCTGAGCAGCATGAGTCATCTCTATGTATTGTGGGGAGCCCAGTGGTTGTCGTTCTTCCGAGATGGTCTCTTCGGCCGGGCATGAAATACCCTCTGATGGAATAGCAATACAATCACTCGGACTGGGAGCGTAGCGATAGGGCTCAACAATGATCGCAGCGGACTTTCCTTCCTTATCTATAACAAAGTTTTTATAAAGTGGTGTGGAAGTTATTCTTTCCTGTAACGATGCAGGGTTTTCTCCATTATTAAGGACATTCCGCATGAGTTCTTCAAGGTAGAAGCTTCCGTTATCATATTCAATGAACGGGATGTTATAGAGACTGAATATCTCTGAAACATAAGGAACACCATCGGCTACTTCTCTATGGAATTTACCGAGTTGGTTCATGAATTCAGTTGTGAATATATTATCAGCACTAATTGTAATAACAATGCGGTTGTCTTGCCCGAATTGCTTTCTTAATTCGTAATAGTGGAGAAGCGCCGGATCATCTGATCTCATAAAAGCTTCAATTCGGCCATCACGTTGTAAATTAGGTAATTGGCTTCCTGCATATAGTGCGGTAAATATCAGTAGTAGTATTGCAGATTTAATTCTATGGTTAAAAATACTTGTTAGTACACTGGTAATAACGTGATTTATCGCGCTTGAACTCTTCATGAGACGATTACCCAGATAGAGAATAGAGCAGGTGGAACCCCTGCTCCTGTTTGTTAAACCTGCAAAAGCTAACGACTAAAAATCGATAATCTTCTTTAAGAATTACCGAGTAGCTATAATCCATAAGGGTCTATCTGCAGGTTATTTATTTGAAATTCTAGTTTTTCATTGATTCAGTTCTGAACTCTCTCCAGTTTGTTGTCAGCGAGCCCAGGCTTTCCGGGCTGTACCAGTCTTTAGGTAAGCCAATATTGAACTGTTCACCGTAGTTCTGAAACAATGAAGTGGAGATAATACGACCGTCTTTACGTGTTGATACACTGTACTTTTCAGGGGCAAATACACCATTAATCCAACGGTATACATCTGTATCGAAGATGCGTTGCTCGTTGGGTGCGTCGGCGTTGAAGGTACTATGAACGGGAAGGAAGGTATCCTTTTCAACCCAGACTTCGCCATCTCTCAACCCTAGCCGAATGACTTCATCTTCATTGTTAGGATTCACGTACAGTTTATAAACCGGGTAACCTTTATATTCCCCTTCACCCAGCATTTTACAGTCATAGTCGCGGGCTAATCTGATTAGCATTTCGCCAATGGCAATGTCCGAACCATACAGCCGCCCACTAAGGTCTTTTGATTCAACATCCAGCGTTTTTTGTGTTGATGGCATGTATAGCCAGACCTTGTCTGCTTTTCCGTCTTCAAAGGAGTCCACCGCAAAAGCCTCAGTGTCTCTTAGCTCAGCAGGTTCAAGTACGCGGCTACGCAGGTAACGATTAATACCAGAATTTTGGTGAGTGGCTGTGATTGTGCGCCTTTTAACGTTGCCGTTTTCATCTGTAATTTTCATCTTGACTATACGCCAGCTGTCATAGCCGTTATACCGGTTCTGAATTCCCAAAAGAACATCCTGACAGCTCTTCACAGGGGGAGGGGATGCCTGAGTGTTTAATTGAGTGGTTGTGGCCTGGGCGCCTGCCGTAAAAAGAAAAGTTGAGGCAATAGCGGTAGAAAGTGTTTTAAGCAGTGCTGGTCGTTTCATGATGTAACTCCATCTGTTTAAACGGTTATGGTCAGGAAATTAAGGGTAAAAAATCGATAGTTATCCTCTTTAACGTACGATTTTCAGCAGTACTGATTTCTATTATTTAGATGATTATCCAATATTTTTAATATTACGTATTTTGAATGAATATTAGATCTGGCTGCCAATTTATCAATCTAAATAAACAGCATCAAGTGTATAAAAATAGCGATATGTTAAATATAACTGTATGGCTTTTGAAATGTGACAAAAAATATACGATAAGTCACATAAGATGACAGTTGGTTGTTTTTTGTTGGAAAGCTCGTGTTTCATGAAGTTATATACTAAAAATAGATTGCTGAAATATTCTGTTCATAGATGAATGATGTAAAGGGACTCTGTTTATTTTTTCATATCTAATAGTCATCCCTTTTATTTGTTGATTTTGGTACGGTATTTATCAATAGCCTTTTAAAGTTATTAGGTCGTTATATTTCCAATTTGGATGGACTTACTATGAATCTAAAGATATGCGGAGCGACCAGTGTAAGAGAAATAAGCTTACTGGATTCGGTTGGTGTCAAATTTGTTGGGCTCTGGACGTCGATATCTGGGCATAAACGAAATCTTGACGATGATCACTTTACGACACTGGCAACTCGATGCCGCCGGGTAAAGCCGGTAGCCGTTTGCGTTAAACCTGATATCGAACATGTTGCAAATCTCTGTGAATCAACTGGAGTGGAATGGGTGCAACTACATGGTTTCGGGCCGCCATCGCAAGTACAGGAGTTTAACAAGCGTGGCCTTAAGGTGATAAAGACACTTCATGTGACAGATGCTGGAGATTGTCCGGAAATAAGGTGGCTGGATGATTACGATAAAGCCGGTGTCAATGTGTTCTTGATTGATCGATTTGTTGATCGGCAAGCCATTGGAAGTACCGGACAGTCATTACCACCCAGGGTACTGCGAGAGACGATTGATTTGCTCTCTGGTCGGCACATATGGCTGGGCGGGGGACTCAATATCTGTAATTTGGCAGATACTTTTGACTATCCGGAAATTGATGTCATTGACATTGATAATGCTGCTCGAACAGGATCAATAATAGGGGTCAGAGCCATTGCCTTGCAGCGCGGTATACAGCAACAAGGAGCCTCCAATGTCTTTCAGTAATGCAGCAGTTCAGAACGGTGAAAATACCGCAGTCGGTATTGTTGACATAAGCAGTCGATCCCTTTGTATTCTTTTAATGGCAGGTGATGGTGGAATCGATAATACAAGAAAGCTTTTGCAGGTCTGCGTTGATGAAGGTGTCCAGGTCGTTGAACTTTGTGTCCCTTTTCCAAATGCTTTCACTGATGGGGAAGTGCTTCAACGGGCTCACCAGAGAGCGCTTGACGTTGGTACTGAGCTGGAGTGCTGTTTACCACTAGTAGAAGAATTTTCAGATCAGCTAAAAATTGTTTTGCTGGTGGACTACAGCCATAGTGTAAGACCACGTGGTGCGGCGGGGGTTTTAAGAGCGGCAAAAACGTCAGGATGCGCTGCGATTCTTCCTCATGGGTTACCGCCTCGATTGAGAGAAGAGTTTTATCAGGCTGCGGCTGAGATTGATCTGAGCGTGGTTGGGACCGTCTACCCGAACACTGATTCTCAGACACGGAAAAACGTACTTCGCCAGTCCGGCGGATTTATCTATCTGGTTTCTCAGTTTGGTAAATCCGGTGGTTCAGTCCAAACCGATCAAAAGGCTGTCTCCGAAACCCTTTTCGCAATTCGTCAGGAAACGGCACTTCCCGTGGCTATTGGTTTTGGGCTTAAAACCCAAAAAGATCTGGATGCTGCATTCCAGCAAGGTGCTGATATGTGCATTGTCGGAAGTGCAGCAACCGCTGCGACAGAGAGGGCAATTCAAATGAATACCTCACCACGTCGAGCGCTAACGGGCTTTCTTCGCCAACTTAAAGAGGATGAAAAACATGGATAGTCGATTATCCCGCTTGGATATACGCAACAAACTGGTCGAGTCCATCGGAGGAAAATCAGAGGAATCATTATCCTGTCTGAAAATTGATAAAGACCACACATTTTTCTTTGATCATGAACACGATCATGTTCCTGGCTTAATGCTATTGGAAGCTTCTCACCAATATGCTGAACGAATGCTTGAAGATGCAACGGAATCCTATGTTGCAGTGATGGAAGCAAGTTTCTTCAAGTTCTGTCTATTTAACGCCCCGGTTATGCTCAGTGGAAAACGTCTACCTTCTGAGGAGGGTGACAAATTTGAAATCATCGTCACTCAAAACGGCAAGCAACGGGCCATCGTGGAATTTTTATTCAAGAAAGTTTCACGTCCCATACTGCGTATTGAGGGTGACAAGAGTCTACAACCCTGTGCGGCCGCACGGGTCAATAAACTCCGCTCGGAAAATGTCATGATCAGTACGCCGGTTAAGTGTGCTTCAGGCAAGATGATGTGCAGTTCATTGCCGGTAAACACTGCAAATCTGTTTAGTGACAGCCGTGAAATGGCGCATCCGCTATATCTCGTAGAAGCTTTTATGCAACTGCAGAGATACATTAATCATTGCTCGGAGTCAGGCCGGTTGAGAGATATTTTAATGGGGATTAGCTTTAACCAGCAGCAACCTATTGACCGTCACTGCATGTTTGACATTGTTGCGGATGAGCTGACTGAGGACTTTGGAACTAAGCATTTTACCAGAGGTGCCTGGTTGAAAACGGGAGACATCAACTTTGGCCGTTGTGATTTGCATACGGTCCGTCTAATGACCAAACATAAAGCAGGAGAGCAGCATGGATAACCGAGTACATATTATTGGATCGGGTGTTTCAGGGATGGGAGCTGCTCATTATCTTGCTAAGCAAGGTATTGACAGTGTTATCTATGAAACCAGTGATTTTGTTGGTGGACGAGCAAGGTGCATTGCTGACGGCGAACATAGGTTCGAAGTTGGAGGTAAGAACTTTTCGTCTGAATGGCCGCGTTTTAATCGCTTACTCAGGGAGTTCAATATCTCAGAGTTTGATATGCAGCACCCTGATTTTCATATTGTTATGAAAGGGAAAAAGGTAAAACTCAGTAAGGATCGAACGGTCACGGGTAATCTATCACTGGCTCTTAAACTCGGACTACGCGGTGCATTTCAACTGCGTCGTTTCCTGGCTTACTCGCAAAAGAACGCTGCTAAGCTGAATTATTCGGAAGGTCTGATTGAAGAAGTAGAGGCAAAGTGGGATGACAAACCTGTGTCCGCCTACTTTTCTCGTTCTCTGACTGAAGGTCCTGTGCGCTTGTTTTCGATCATAATGGGGGCGGCGGAACCGGATGAGGTTTATCCTTCTTTGCTAACGTTGTTCACTTCGGGTTTCGGGCGAGGGAAGCATTTTGCCGTACGAGGCTCAATTCAGCGCTTTCATGATGAGTTTCAAAAACATAAGCAGATAAAATTTGGTGCTAAAGTTGAAAAAATAGAGGTCACAGATGGGGCTGTCTCCGGGCTTTGCTTTAGCCAAAATGGAAAAATTCATCGAGTTAATGCGAATAGAGTTATTGTTGCTCTTCCTGCTCACCTGTTGAATCGATTGGTTCAACTGCCTCCTCCCGCTCAGAAGGCATTAGCCGAGATACGTTATTTTCCTTTAGCGATGATTAATATCGTTTATGATTGCGATATTTTTGAGGGCGACGTCAACTCCATCATGTTTGACCCAGGTTCTCCACTTGGGCATTGTTCTGCAAATCGTCTGTACCAGAAGAACCATGTGAGATTTACTCTTTCTGGTAAAACGGCCCGCGCAAGCCTGAGTTTGTCTGATGAGGATCTGATTAAATTAGCCGAACGTGAGTTTTCCAAGCATCTTCCGATTAATGGGAAGCGAGTGACAGCAAATGTTACCCGCCATTTGGGTGGAATATGTGCCTACGCCCCCCATTTTTCTCAGTTGAAGCGCGTTATTATTGATGGAGTAGCCAGTGTTTCCGGGTTAGAAGTGGCTGGTGATTATATGGAAGGCCATACGATGGAAGGATGTTTGCATTCCGCGGAAGCGGCAGTCGAGCGTTTAGTGTCGGCTTCCTCTGAATCAGATATTGATACTTTGGTGCAACTGGCAGGTTAGATTCCTGAGTTACCTGAGAGGGACTGGAAGTGCCGATTAACAATAAATAAATTAAATCTTCATAATTGAGACTCTTCAGACAGGCGGCATTGCAATGCACTTTATATTCTATGTCGCTTTTTTTGTACTGTTTTTGTCCTCAGAAGAAGAAAAAATATACCATTATTGAAATGATTAGCGGCCATGGAATCTATATCAGATAGAAACGTATTTAATTGAAATACTATTTAAATGAAAGTTTTTAAATAGTATTTCTGTTTTTACAGACTAGAGTTTACATCCAGTGAAACTCTTGAATTCATTGAAGTATCAAATTTTTTTGTTTTACTTGCGTCGCTGACCAATGATCCTTTACGCATCTTATGAGCATCCAAAAACAAGTTAGGGTGTTTGTCTCGTATTCCACTAACCACCCATTGATAGGGAAGATCATCGAAATCCCCATGTATCTTGACGAATTCCATGTGCTTGCGTCCGGTCAGGTCATACGGGTGGTGAAGACTGTCTTTAGTACCGTCGAACTCTAATGGTGTTAGTTTATATAAGGCGCAGAGTTTATCGTTAAAAACAGGCGTCGATTTAATCCAGTTTTTTCCATCAAGACACAATTCTACTAAGCAGTGATAATGGAAAGTATCGCCTCCTACATACTGTCGAATATTGTCGGAACAAAGATGATTTTTTACATCTGCAAACCATAAACGTGCAGGAACTCCGATTGATCGAAGTAAGGTTGTATAAACTATAGATTTATGAATACACATGCCAGAACCTCCTCGTAAGATTTGGCTGGCAGTTAAACCCTCTTTTGAGAAATCTGCACCGTAGATATCGTAAAAAATATTATCTCGCACGGCATAATAAAGTTTGACGGCCCTTTCTCGGAGCGAATTATTATCAGCTGGTGCATACTTTTCAATAAATTGAACCGTTTCTATCGTATCTGTATCAAAGAATTCAGTTGCCCTGAGGTGTCTTTCAGTAATCATTTTTATGCTCCGGAAAAGGGTTTGAGTTTATAAAGCATTAGGTAACGTGACTATAACGGTGGTGCCGACATCAAGTTTGCTGTTTATTGTTAATGATCCATTCAGACTGTCCACAATCGTAGAGCAGATATAAAGTCCAAGACCATAGCCTCCGGATTGGCGACGACGTGATTTATCTGCTCTCCAGAATGGTTCCGTAAGGTAGGGCAATTCTTCTTCTGCAATCCCAGCTCCAGTATCAGCAACAGAGATTTGCATTGCTGGACTGTTCAGTTGCTTACTATTGTCGGAAACTGTGATTATGACTGGATTATTTTTGCCATAAAAAATTGCGTTTCCAATAAGATTCCTCATTAACACGGCAAGCATTACCGGATGGCAGGTACAGTGTTGCTGGGTGGTTTGTACGTCCAGGATGATCTCTGATGCCTTATCTTGATACTCGGCGGTAATCTCGTTAAAGAATGGCAGAATTTCAATTTCGGAGCTGTCAGCGTCATCCATATTGGTGCGTGTTCTCTCTGTATAGAGTATTGCATCCAAAATTCGCTCAACGTTATCGATGTCTCCCAGAATTTCCAGCCTGAGCTTCTCATCCGTGACCAGATCTTTGCGTACCTTTAATCGGGCAAGTGGTGTTCTGACTTCATGGGGGATTGCCAGCAGCATATGGCGTCTGGATTCGTGGATTCGCTGCAGCTGTTCCAGCATTTCATTAAATCCTTCAGCAAGCGTTCGGTATTCACCATAGGTTTTTGCCAGGGGGATACGATAATTCAGATTCCCTTCTTCGACATTTTTAGCGCCTTGTTTCAGCTCGGAAAATGGTCGAGTCAGGAAGCGAATGATGTAATAGTTGGCAATTAACACAATCAGAACCGTTGCGAAAATAACACTGATGAGTAGTAGGGCCTGAGAAGACAGTGAATGACCAAATTTGGGCAAAATTATGTAGTAATCGTCTTTCCAGGCTGCGGCAACATAGTGATCGTTGTATGACTGCATGGCGATGCCATCCTGATCTGATTTTGCTTCTTGAATCAGGTCTTGATAATCCGCGTATCTGGGGTCGTCGATGGCCTCTGCCGGAATTAAAACTAAAGGGACATCGTCTATTTTCATGCCCTCTAAATCACTTTTTTGATTTACATCTGTGATATGGCTAAACAACGTTTTAGCCAGGTAGCGCCTAGGGTGCTCATCGGCGATTTCTTTGAACGATGCGATCATCACAAAGGCTAAAACACAGGTTGATACAATGGTGTTCAGAAGTAGAGCGGAAAAAACTGAGCGACTAATCCAATTAATCATGAAATCTATCCTTAAGGTAATTTTTTAGGCAACCCGCGACTAAGTCCATTATTTTCATTGGAGCTAAAGGGACCTGTTCGCAGAGCCTTTAGTCTAATGCTCTCCCACGTAAAACATAACCCTGATTTCTGACGGTAGAGATAAAATCACTAACTTCTGCTGTCTCACGGATTTTTAATCTGATTCGATAAATTAGTGCATCAATGCTTTTTGACTGAGTGGAGATACTTTGCTGGCACGCTTCGTTAATATCTTCTCGACTCATTATTTCACCCGGCGCTGAGGCAAGCGTCGCAAGTATTTCCAGTTCCATCGGTGTTAAGGATATGTCCGTATCATTTATCATCACTTTGGCTTCTGATGTGTCAATTTCAAGAGTATTGTCATCAAGCTGGATCAGCTGTGTATTTCGTTTTAACACCGGCAATTCTTTTCCAATTTTTGGTGTACGTCTTTGTATAGCATTTGCTCGTGCTAATAGTTCTCTCGGTTCGAAAGGTTTAATGACATAATCGTCGGCTCCGGCTTCCAGGCCAGCAACAAGATTTACCATCTCGCTTCTTGCCGTCAGCATAATTATAGGAGTTTCCCTGGCGGGAGATTCGTTTTTACGAAGTTGCCGGCAAAGCTCAAAACCATTCATTTCCGGCAGCATAATATCCAATAATATAATGTCATAAGTGTTGTTTTTTAATGCTTCAAAACCTTCTGATGGTGTTTGAGCAATGTCCATCTGCTGTCCGAAGCGCTTCATGAAATCCTGTACTAACTCACCCAGTTCTATGTCATCATCTATAAGCAACAATCTCATCGTTATTCCCAAAATTTTGTAAATGTTAGCATTACGCCATACTCTTGAGTATTACCACCATAGATAGTTTCATCGCCTCCGAAAAAGACATAGCTTTGTAACTTCATTTTTGTTGTATCAGTGGTTGGAATACTGAGAGATAACTGGCTGAAGCCACTTTCGTCCAATGGTGTATAGGTCGTAATCAGAGACAGATCCGAGTCACCGATAACATCATTCCAGCCGATTCGAGCAAATAACTGATGTCTTGCCAGAGGTTCCTGGCGTCTATTGGCTATGCCACTTATTTTTCCTGCTGTGGTTGAGGCTTTCCAAGCGGACAAGTCGTCTTTGTCCAGACCCGCTTCGTTGTAGTGATACTCAAGGCTTAATGAAATGTCCTCATCACCGACAAAATTATCACCGACTGACCAGGTAAAACCGGTTGCGATCTGACTGTAGTATTGAAGTTCTGTATTTCCGTATATGCTGGCATCACTGCCGATGGCTTCTGCAGGTATACTTAACCGCTTTTGTTCGGACCATTCACCATAGATAACAACAGATTCCGAAACAGCCATACTGAGTTCAAGACCGAAGGCTGGTTTGTCTTTTATGTATAACCCGGTTCCGGTTAAAGACAGGTTTTTCCAACGGGATGGTGTGTATTTCACCCAAAGCGCATCCTCAGAGTTAGTACGGTCAAGGCTAAGTCCGAAAATATCTTTATCTGTGGTTAATTTTTCTTTTCCATCAGAAACCTCAGGCCGATAGCCAAAATTAATTAATGCTTCTGGTGTCAGAAATACTCCTTGAAAACTTAAGATCCCTAAACGGTCGTTGCGTCGGTCAGCAACATCAAAGGTTTCTACCACAATTTGACTGTTATCTTTAAACCAGTCTGTGGGGTTAAAGCCACTGGCTACGCCATTTCTGACATTGTAGCGGCCAAGTATCCATGTCCAGCTGATGTCGGGAGAATAGGTTAGTGCCAGTTCCTGAGTATCCAGTCGGGCATCGTTATCAAAATCGAACTCGGTCTGGTCGTTCAACTCCAAACGAAAACGGGCGTTGAGTTGAACTCCAAACTCGTCGTTTATTTTGCTATGTCCGTGTAATCTTGCAGACAGTCTCCCGGAGGTAAAAGGACTTTCTTCTCGAGGGTTTCCGTGGAGTATCAGTCCTTCTATCTCAGAGGCAAAGGGTAGTGCATTATTCCCGGAGGGATTTGACGTGACAACTTCCTGCTCGCTCGTTTCCATGTCTGGAATACTGGGCACCATTTGGAAATCATCGGCGTGGGCCAGCGCTGTTGTCAGAGACAACAGCGCTGTAGTTACACTAATCTTATTACTTATGCGAAGATCTTTCGCTGTACGAAACCGATTAGTTGCATCAGACATTGCAATCACTACGCCCCCGCCGAAGTAAAATGAGGAAGCCATTCTTTGTTGAACCAGGACTGTGGCAACGTAAACGGCTCGTGATTATTCATAGTCATTACCGTGACCTTTTTGGTGTTAAAACCGTCACTGATCACGACTTCGGTGGGTCTGGTTTCTCCCAGTACTTTTTTCCAGCCACGATACCAGGCGACCTTCAGTAATTTTCCACTGCTACCATAAAACTTGGCCTTAAGCGGGCGGTAGTTTTCCTGATCAACCCATAGATCAACGCTGTCGTAGGGTGCAAAATCATTAGTGGAATCCAGTTTCAGTTTCCAGCTGAGACGTTCCTGTTTGTCACCACTGAAGACAGTTTCTTCGCTTGTGAGTGCTGGCAAATAGTCCATTACAAAGTTTGAAGTAATGACATCTCCGTTTGATGCATTGCCAAGCAGCCTTTGTCGGGGCGACATGCGGACTGAAGCTTTGGATTTATTGTCATAAAACCAAAGGATATTATCGTTTCTAAGTAACAGCTTGCCCTTATCTACGACAGGCTTGTCAATATGGACAATGGTTAGAAACTGGCCTTCATCGCTCATTCGTGAATGAGTTTTTACTAATGTCTTGTCGATAAGTTTCCCGTTCTCGTATTGCTTCAGATTAACGTCGACTACGAATGATTGTTGGGGGTTGCGAATGAAATCTGATTTTTCCAGAATTTCTGTTGCTGTCTGTGCGCTAGCGCTACTGCACATCGCGACGCAGATCCCCATGCCCAGAATGGAACGTTTTAGCTTGGTAAAATATGACATTATGCGTCTCCGGTACTGATTAGGCGTGATGAAGTGAGCTGACAATGTTCATACGTGAAGCTTTCCGTGTCGGATAAATCGCAGCTAGTACCGCTAAAGAGAACAGGAAGGCTACAATCCCCGCCAGTAGTAGTGGATTTTCCAGCACCATCAGGTTAATCAAAATAGGTGTAGCGTTGCTTGGAGGTGTCCAGCTTATTTGAGAAGCGTTGATAATGTTGGCAATAACCAATGTCAGCAGTATCGCCATTATTACGCCGAAAAGACCTATAAGAGCACTTTCTGAGATAAACATGCGCATGACAAAACCGCGACGAAAGCCCAGGGCCCGAATAGTTCCGATCTCATTGACCCGTTCCATGACAGTCAGGTTAATGGTATTGGTGATTGTGAAAATAATCACAATGCCGAGGAACAGGGAAACAACTCCGAAGATGAACGAGAACATTCCAACAATTCGATTAAAGGTTGGATCAACTTCGCTGAAAGTAAAGACTTCCAGATTCAGCTGCTCTTTATCGATAATCTGCTGAATTCGAGCCTTCACCTGATCGACATTATTAGGGTTGTTTAGTTGAATCAGCAGGGAGGTTGCGCGAGGATCCTCACCATAGAGCAGAGATCTGGCGGTATCAAAGTGCATCATCAAGAACGCGTTATCGATAGCACGCTGTGCCTGGGACTGCATATCCTTAATAAATACACTGACGATGTTTGGTGCGCCATCAGCGGCGGCAAGCAGGTTTATTTGTGGGCCTTGGTTTTCTGTGACTTCGGTGGAGTTTTGAGCTAAATCACTGTCAACAAGATCAGAGAAATCGACGACTTCATCTGAAAGCGGTTTGACCAGGTTTGGTGGATCTTCACAGTTTGGGATATTTAGCGGTTTGCACAAACCTAACAGGCGTGCCATTCCTTTACCCACGATGGCGCCTTCTGAGCCTGAACCGGCAAGACCAGTGGCGGGGGTTTCCACTTTAACGTTCCAGCCGTCCCACTTGCGCATTTTGTCAGCATCTTCCTGTACGACGCCACGCCCGATAAAGGTTTTGCTGTTATCAGTTGCTGCTACTCCGGCAATGCCCGCAAGTTGCACCTGGGGGGTGATTACATAGATTTGCTGCTTGAGTTCCGGGTCGGCAAGGATTGCATCCATGGCATTATGGTAATTATCGATGGTATAGCTATCAGGGTCAGCTGCACCGAATTTCAGATAATCTTTCTTATATACCTGAAGCTGGCCCTGATCCTGAATGTTGCTGGTTTGTACACCAAAGAATATGGAGGTTACGAAGCCTCCAAAAAGCATCATTGCTAATCCGCCAATACCGATGGCGGTGATGGTTATGATGGTACGACGACCATTCTTAATAAGGTTTCTGAGAGCAATTTGCCAGATCATTTTAGACCTCCAGTATCTTGAAGTAGTCCGTCTACGATATGAATGAGTCTGCTTCCTTCATTGATTAGTGTTTCGTCATGGGTGCAGATAACAAAGCTTGTCTTGAATTTACTTTTCATATCCGTCATTAAGTCGACAATCTCTTGTGACGTTCTGATATCCAGGTTTGCGGTGGGCTCGTCTGCAATAACCAGTGCTGGATTTGTCACCAGGGCTCGAGCGATTGCAACGCGCTGACGCTGTCCTCCACTGATTTCACCGATATTTCGGTTGATCAGTTCACCTAAACCTACGGCTTCCAGATAATGTTCGGCTCTCTCTCTTCGTTCAGATCTGTTTATGTTGTCGTGCAGTAAAGGGAATTCGACGTTTTCCAACACTGACAGGACAGAGATCAGGTTGAATGATTGAAAGATAAATCCAATGTTTTTTGATCGAAAATCAGCAGCACGGTTATCATTAAAATCGCTAACCTTTTCTCCCATCAAATAAATCTCACCCGCTGTTGGCTGGTCTAAAAGCCCCAGGAGATTAAGAAAGGTTGTTTTACCGCTTCCAGAAGGACCAAACAAAAATGTCATTTCACCTTTGGGTATTTTGCAGCTGGCTCCTTTTAGGGCCTTGAATTTATATTTGTCAATTACATATTCTTTTTCAACATCTTTGAATACAGCAATTGATTCTGCGTTTGGTGGGGCTTCTTGATTAGGCGAGTAATGACTTGATGTACTGACGGGATTGTAATCCCGGATGTTTTCATCTCTAAACATTGTTACGTCCTCCTTTTCTTGGATGCTAATAGTAAATCGCTAAATTCGTGTAAATTCAATGAACTGTAGATGTAGATAAATACCAAAAGAATAACGAATAATTAATGATGCGAGAAGATCTTTAAATAAACATTGTTTTTATAATAATCTTTGTTTTTCAATGAGATATGGCTGATGTTTGGATGTTTTTAAGCCTTGGGTGGAGCGCTTAAAACTGGCATTGTTATCCATATCGTAACCTTAGTTTCCATAGTGTTATGTATATAGCGAAGTATCACAAAATATTCGATGATTCGTGATTTATTGAATTATTAGTAATTTTTAATCATTTATTCTGTGGCGTAGATATACAGAAAGTCATTTGGCTTGTTGTGATGTTTTAACACAATATCTTGTCATGTTTGTGATTAATATGTATCAAACTTGATACTAGTATTTCTTTAATTCTAATATATTGTTGGTCAGGTTTAGAACATGAATGGTGCTAAATTTATTGTTTATATTGTTTCAAGGATGAGTGAATAGGGATATTTACAGGTGGATAGCTATGCAGCGTATTCTAGAGAAAATTTGTTATGAATAGTCAGCCTTCAGATAATGACATTGTTGTTACGCAGGCCTTCTGTGAATTACCAAATGATGAAGGTGACGTATATACATTATCAACCAAGAAGATGGAGGGCGGAGAAAGTTCTGAACATCATGTACGGTTTTTACCTGAAATAAATTTGTCATCTTTGGATAGAAAAAAATCCAAGCGTCATACCAAACTATCCTACAGAGTTTCGTTGTTGTTAGAACAATTGTTAGAAAGTTCCGGGCTTCAGCCTGAGGTTTTTTCGGGACCTGATTCCGGCTTTGTATCTGGTTCCGGATATGGATGCATGAGTACTACCCAGGGCATTCACACTACTCTCAGGAAAGACGGTCCTAGGAAAATTGATGCGATTGAATTTGCCAAGTCGACACACAGCTATCCGCTATCAATAAATGGGATTAAATATCAGCTTCTTGGCCCAAGTGTGGCGATTGTTTCATCGGAAGTTGCCGGGGTTGATGCGATACAGTGCGCAGCAGACTGGATTAAATCAGACCGCTGTAAGCGGGTTTTGGTGGTCGCCTATGAATCTTTCAGCCCATTGCTGGCTGATCATGTACTGACTGTAAATCGTGAACTTAACGGTTGTTACAGTTTTATTGAAAGTATCTCAGTGCTCCTTCTTGAACGTAGAGCAGATGTGGAGTCTCGTGGCGGTAATATACTGGCGACGATTGATGGCATAAAAACTTTTGGGGGAAGTGGCGAGGACCTTAAAAGACAGCTGCTTGATTCGATGATGAGCATCTGGAGAAGCCGTCCCTCCAATTCAGGTGTTATTTGTTGTTCTCATCGTAATAAAAAACTCTGCGATTTAGAGAATGATGTCCTGACTTCCTTTTCTGAAGACCGTTCATTTCAGTGTGACTCTGGCAGCAAACAGCTTTATGGAGAGAGCCTGGGTGCCAGTGCGCTGCTTGATCTGGTTTATTTACTCAATAGTCCCCGAAAATCAAAAACAAAAGATCCTGATCATTGGATTATCAATTGCTTGGATACACGTCGTGGTGGGGGGGTGATCGGGCTAACCAAGGGTGCCGAAGGATTTAGGGAAACGTTATGAAAACAGTAGCAGTTACAGGTATAGGAGCGCTTACTCGAGATGCCAGGGGCGTTGAAGCACTTTGGCAGCATCTATTATCTGAGTCATTTCCACCGGCACCGCCTCCTACATTTGACGCATCACTCTTCCGCTCTGATCGTAGTTACATTATTGACCCTGTGAAACAGCAGGATGAGATTAATGCCATTGTCGACAGGGAGGGAGGGGATCTTGAACCTTATCGTCACTTTCCTTGTGCTGGCTATGGGCTTCTGGCTGCAACAGAAGCATTGAAGCAGGCGGGTGTTGGTTGCGTGGAACGCACTCAGATGGGCATTAGCATAGCAACCACGAGTGGCGGGTTGATGGATGTTTATGCAGAAAGTGGAGGGGATTCATCACCTCATATTCGTCATAACAGCCAGTGCGGTTCGGCGGCCATGCTGTTGGCGGAAACACTCAATTTGGGTGGGCCAGTTTCAACCTTCTCCTGTGCCTGTGTCAGCGGTATTGCCAGTATTACCTATGGATATCAACGAGTGTCTCAGGGAGACGTTCCGATCATGTTGGTGGGAGGTTGCGATATGGTCCGTGAAGCTGATTATGCCGGATTCAATGCATTGCGGGCTGTATCCCCTGATGTTTGCAGACCTTTTGATGTGGATCGTAAAGGGATGGTTATGGGAGATGGTGCCGCAATGCTGGTATTGGAGGATCTGGGGTACGCCCGGGAGCGCGGGGCGAATCCGCTGGCGATTCTTTCCGGCAGTGGTCTTTCTGCAGATGGATACCATATTACCGCGCCGCGTTCTGATGGTCTGGTGCGAGCAATGAGACAGGCTCTGGTTGGTTCGGGTATTACAACCGGAGATATTGGTTACATTAATTGCCATGGGACAGGGACACCGGCTAATGATGGCGTTGAGTTAGAGGCGTTGAAGTCCGTTTTTGGTGAAGACGCGACCGTTTCCATCAGTTCTACAAAAGGGGCTGTTGGTCATCTCTTGGGCAGTTCAGGAGCACTGGAGGCGGTGATATCTATTTTAGCGCTGAGGAATGGTCTTGTTCCTCCTATGCCGACAACTAAAAAAACGGATGCTGGTCACTCTTTCAGGGTCCCTTTATCTGGCTCTTCCTTGCCGTTCAACAGCGATTATGTGATGAGCAATTCTCTCGGGTTTGGTGGTTTAAATGGCAGCTTGGTATTTGCTGCTCCAACTAAGTTAACGACAGGGCAGTGTGATGAACAGCTTTAACCAAGTAGATATGGCCTCCTCCAATAATGAGTACTTAGATGAATTCATCGATGCATTAGCAAGCTGGCAAGAGAAATTTAACAACAATTGGCTCGAAGATGATAAAACCGGGCGCTTCAATCCTGATAAATGGAAGGCCTTGCAAGAGTCAGGACTCACTGGAATGCTCAATTCTATTGAAGTCGGAGGATTAGGGTTAGGGGCTGTAGCAGCCGCTCGAATCATGCAGACTCTTGGCAGCCTTTGTCATGACGGGGGGCTGGGTTTTGCGCTTTGTACACATTTGTGCAGTACATGTCTCTCGGTTGAGCAGTTTGGTACAGCAGAGATCAAACAAAAGTATCTGTCTTCACTTATCAGTGGGGACTGTATAGGGGCTCATGCGATCACTGAACCGGGGAGCGGATCTGACGCTTTTTCAATGACCACAAAAGCAACTAAAACTGAAGGTGGGTGGTTGTTGAATGGGACCAAGATCTTTGTCTCTAACGCACCCATTGCTGATGTTATTGTGGTCTATGCATGCAGTAACCCTGATAAAGGTACATTGGGTGGATTCAGCGCTTTTCTGGTTAATACCCAGTCCGATGATGTGGTGATTGGTCCATCCGTGGACAAAATGGGGCTAAAGACGTCGCCATTATCGGATGTTTATCTGAACGATGTTTTTGTGCCCGATGAAGCTTTGCTGGGCCGTGAGGGTATGGCGTTTGTTGTGCTTGATTACGTCATGAAGTGGGAAGTGATCTGTGTTTTTGCCTGGCAGGTTGGAGAGATGCAGAAGCGCTTGCGGATGTGTATCGAACATGCGCGGAACCGCAACCAGTTTGGCGAAAAAATATCAAAATTTCAGGCTGTCTCTCACCGGCTGGCAGATATGCACATCAAAGTTGAAACCTGTAAGTACTGGCTGATGCGGGCAGCTCAATCCGTTCAGTCTAAAGGATCGTCAACTGAAGATATTGCCATCGCCAAACTGGTTATCAGTGAGAATAATATGGCCACGGCTATTGATGCTATTTCCACTTTTGGTGGATCTGGTTACATGGCCGATATCGGCTTGGAAAAACAGCTGCGTGATTCTGTCGGCGGCATCTTGTATTCAGGCACCTCTGATATCCAGCGCAGTCGAATTGCTGCAATGCTGGGATTGTGAGGAGACCAGTATGAATACAGCACAATATCTTGCCAGTTTCGTTACCGAATCAGTCATTCCTGAAGCGACAGCTGTAAAGTGTCAGGGCGACACCATATCCTATCAGCAACTGGCAGGACGGGCGTTGCAAGTAGCCTCCGAGCTGCAATTCATAGTGACCTCCGGGGAGGAGCCCGTCGCTGCGGTTATCATGGAGAAAGGAATTGGTGCGGTAGAAGCCATTATCGGTTCACTTGCCGCAGGGATTGCGTATGCTCCTATCGCCCCGGAAAATCCGCTTCAGCGGATACTCTCCATTCTGAAAGGATTAACCCCGGATGTAATCATTACTGATGCTCATAGTCTGGATAAGTTAGAGGGGGTTGCTGCTGAACTTGGAATCCCTGTTTTAAATAACGACAGTATTCAAGAGCAAGCCGGTTCTAACAAACCGCTTCCGGTATTGAAAGCGTCGCCAAATTCACTGGCTGCCGTGCTACATACTTCGGGATCAACAGGCAAGCCCAAATCGGTTTATATTGGTGCCGCGCAGATTGTTACTTTCGCTGAATGGGTGTGTGAGGAATTTGATTTAAATAACACGGATGTGCTGTTGAATCATGCTCCATTGGCTTTCGATTTAACGTTTCTCGATCTGTTTGCCACTTTTAAAGCAGGTGCAAAACTTGTTCTTACTCGTAACCAAGAAGCAGCCAACAGTCAGGCGCTACAAACGTTATGTAAAAATGAGTCCCCGACATTCTGGCACTCAACACCTACTTCCCTGCGGCTGCTGGTGCATGGTGCAGAGCAGCTGACTTTTCCCGCAATGAAGCACGTATTGTTTGCTGGAGAACCGATGTCAGTCAAGTTGCTTAATGCCGCAGGTAAGATTTTTGTAAATGCAGAACATATCAACATCTACGGATGCAGCGAGACCAATGATACGTTTTATTACCGCTGTCCTATTCCGTTTATTGGAACGACGATACCGATAGGCAAGCCACTACCCTATACCCAATGGAAAATTCTTAATGAACAGAAAGCCCCCTGCCGGGAGGGCGAGCTTTGGGTGCATTGTCCAACCATGATGCGCCACTATGGTGACAAGGTGCTGACTGATAACGCTTTTACAAGGTTTGATGGCAAACAGTATTTTCGTACCAGGGATAAGGTTCGTATTGATGAAGATGGATTAATGCATTTTCTGGGGCGTACGGATTGGACTGCCAAAATAAATGGTTATCGAATTGATTTACAGGATGTTGAACAATCCATTCTCGAAAGTCCGGAAGTCAGTGAAGCGATTGCTTTTGTGCAAGATATTGATGGAGTGCCACAGCTTGAAGCGGCAGTTAGCTGTGATCCTGAGTTTAACAGTCTAAAGCTACGCCAGTGCCTGATGGCTAAGCTTCCCACCTATGGAATACCGCGCAGATTTCATCTGACTCAGTATCCGTTGGAAAAAAACAGCAATGGCAAGCTGTGTCGTAAAACAATAGCAGGCACATATAGTCTGCATAATTCAAAGCCAATAGCCTTGGCTGAACATTAATAGGAAGGAGAAATAATATGAATGCTATGTTAACGGTTGAAAGCTTTCTGTGTGAAGAGTTTGCACCAGATATGGCCGCCGCAGGGCTGCCCGCCGATTTGAACCTGATTGAATCAGGAGTGCTGGATAGTCTGGGCCTGCTTAAGCTGGTGGCATTTCTGGAAAACCAGTTCAATATTATCGTATTGCCTGAAGAGCTTGATGTCGATCACTTCAACTCGATGACTCGGATTAATGAATTCGTTGAAAACAAAAGAAATTCTATGGGTGATCAAATTCAGTGATATTGAGAGTGTTAGTCTACTGTCAAACATCGCTCAGGGAAGCGTTAATACTTTGCGGAGTCGATTCATAGACCTGTATCTATTACCGAGTCGAGCCTGGGGTGTTGTCAGGTTTGGCTCTCTTGTTCCGCTTTCTGATGCTGAAATAATCGATCACTGTTTTGTTTGAAGTGATAGCAACAGGTGCAGGGAGATGATTTGGCAGCTCTCAGGGCCATAGATTAACAATAGGAATTTGTTATGAGTGAACACGAAAAGCTAGTTGTTGATTTGATCAATGGCGATGATCCTGGCGTTGAGCGTATGCTTTCCTACTGGCAAGAAGTTGACCGCGGTGCTCGCCCGAAGCCTGAGATTGTTGCAGCACTGACAGCGTTATCCTGTGCTCAGCCTTCATCAGTGAACGCCATTGTTGCATTTCTTCGTTATGTAGAAAGTGTATATGGCAAAGTCTCCTTACCTTCAGTATCAAACCCGGTGAATATTGTCGGTACTGGCGGTGGGCTATCCACTTTTAATATCTCGACAACCTCTGCATTTGTTGCTGCAGCCTGTGGTGCTCAGGTGCTGAAAAGCGGATCTCGTGCATATGCCAGCCGATCAGGAGCTTTGGATGTTCTGGAAGCGCTGGGGTTTCGGGTTATGACTCGTCATGAAGATATCGATCAGATGGTTAGTGAAACCGGAATTGGTTTTGTTCCGGAATCCTGCTACCCGGCTATCTGCAGGCGTTTGGCCCTGTCTTGCATGCCGATGAATTTCAAAACAGTGGGGCAGTTCATTAACCGTCTTGGACCACTTCTTTGTCCGTTTGATTTAGCTGGACAAGTCACGGGGGCTTCAACATTAGCGCTAATGAAAACACTCGCTGAGGCTGCTGCGCAGGTAGGGTTAGGGAATATTCTGTTTAGTCATTCTTCCCTGGGTGTTGATGAAATCCTGTCGATGGGAACAAACCATTTTACCTGGCTAGATGAAAGTGGTTGCCAGACAAACTGGTCGGTTAATGCGCTAAGTGATGGCTGTCAGGGAGGGGACTTCTGTAATCTGGTCGGCGCAGATGCAAGAGCCAATGCAGAGCTTATCAAAAATGTTCTGAAAGGGCAGGGTCCGATAGAAAGACTTGAAACCGTCGCTATGAATGTCGGGGCTACCCTGATGGTTGCGGGGATTGTTGATGACATTTCAAAAGGACGTGAACTGGCGCTGGAGGCTATGGGGACGGGTAAAGCGATAGAAGCCTTTATTAATGCAAGAGATTACTCTTTGGAAATTGCTCAGGGGGTGGTGTGCTGATGACTTCTTTCGTTAAGGCGTTGCAAGATGCCGCCGTCCCAATGATTGCGGAAATAAAACCCTATTCTCCAGAGTTAGGTGATTTGCTGAAGGGGCGAGATCCCAAAGAAATTGCAGAGTCTTATCAGCAAGGGGGCGTTGCCTGTTTATCGGTAACGACTGGACGCTGGCATGGCGGCAATATAGCGATGCTGGAGGCTATTGCCGGGATTGCGGAAATACCGGTACTGAGAAAAGACTTCATTACCAGTCGCCATGAGTTAAGAAGGAGTTTAGGTGCGGGGGCTGATAGCGTACTTCTGTCCGCTCAACTGATTCGTCGGCAAGAGTTAATGATGTTAATAGATGAGGCTCTGAGAATGGGACTCACACCCTTTGTAGAGACAAATCAAGCCTCTGATCTGGAGGGGCTCAGTTTCCCGCTGGGAACGGTACTGGCCATTTGTAACCGTGATATCCGGGAGAAGGAATGTGATGATGGGACGGTGTCTCAGAGTTTGGCTCTTTATCAAGCTGGCAGGCAAAGCAACCCTGAGCTGCTAATTAGCGCAAGTGCAATAAGAACACCTTATGATGCCAGAGTGTTAATGGCAGCAGGCTATGATGGTATCCTGATAGGAACTGGGTTACTGATGCAAGACACTGATATTCAGGAAGTGCTGTCTGACTATTCGTCAGCAATTGGTCTATCCCGGGAATCTTTGAAGAAATCCCCGGTGTGCTCTGGGGGGGCTAGAACAAACAGATCTTTGCCTTAACGGGTTTTGACGCACAACCAGAATTCAGGATTTTATTGTCTGATAAAATCCTTTTTTATATCTGTATTAAATGTTGCTGTTCCTTTTTTAAGAAACCGGTTTTTTTCTATTTCCTATTCGGTACTGACAAATTGTTAGTGGATTTTTGGAGCGTTTTGATCATTATATTTTTTGGTTTATCGAAAATTAATTTTTGAAATATTTGTTTATTATTAGTGATAAAAGTTCAAACAATTACTTTAATAAGTTTGATATAAAGTACATGGTTTATTTGAACTGATTGTGAATTTATACATGCATAAATTTAAATGGTAGGGACGAATATGATAGTGCGTGATCTAATTTCAGTAGCGAACTCTGAAAGGGACATCTTTTGGGGCGCAGGGAGAAGTCGTCGATTTCTAATCGAAAGTGACAACATGGGGTACTCGTTAACTGACACCGTTATTGAAGCGGGTACAGAGTCTGTTCTTGAATACAAAAACCATATGGAAACCTGTTACTGCATCGAAGGTGAAGGCTGGGTGGAAAACCTGGATACTGGAGAGCGTTTTGAAATTCGCCCCGGTGTTATGTACGCCTTGGATGAGAATGATAAGCATATACTGGCGGCAACCAAAACCATGCGTTTAGTCTGTGTCTTTGCACCTGCATTAAAAGGTTTTGAAGCACATAACCTATCAGCGGCAGGTGAAAGCTCCAGCTATTAAAATAATTTTTTCAATAGCTTAGCTTCCTTTGGCTTCCTCCTGGAGTCTTGTTTTATTCAGGAGGAATGTTAAGAAGCGCTTGTTATCCTGTTATCGGATCATTTTGTACCAGGGGACCAATATTCAAGCCTGTGGCCTTCCGGGTCAAGAACATGAATGACTCTTGCACCCCATTTGTGGTCAATGATCGGGGTAGGGTTTAACTCCTGTGCAACCAGGTAAGCATGAACTTCTTCAATGTTATCCACTTTCATCGTAATGGTTACGCCGGTACCATCACAGCTGTTGATTGAGGCCCTGGACTGATCCGCAATGCTAAGAAAAGAATTTTCATTCAGTTTAAACTCAACAAACCAATCAAAGGATTCATTGACTTCCAGCGCTAACTTTATCTTATAAAAGTTAACGGTTTCTTGCCATTTGCTACAGTAGAGAATGGTGTTGGTTGATTTGATATTTATCATCTGGGTTGTTTGCTATGAATTTATCAGAGTTTAAGAGGCAAAAAAATAGTAAATATATCTCAGCGATTTTTAAAGAATCTTGAGTTTTACAATGAGTTTCTTATCTTTCACGGTTATAGATTCGAGACTGGATTTTGCCAATCGGTGTTTAAGGTTGTCATCGTCAAGCACATACACCGGATAGCTGGATAGCGCATTAGAGAGAGTAATCTGCGCAAGCTCTTTTATCGTTTGCTGGTATTCTCCAGGAACTCCGTTGATATGGATGGAATTCACCGTTGGATTTCTTAAAAAAAACGCTCCGCTATTTGGATCATAGCTAATTGAACCCGTTATCCGGGCCATACCGCTACCGCTGAGGGTGGCAAAGGTGGTTGCTTTGACATGAGCCTTGATGCTGAGCGTATTTGAGGTTTTCAGCAGGTTTAAGCTGGGCTTGGTAATGATAAGGGTTACGAAGGATCTCTTTGCTTTAAGAGGCATCATTGCTTCAATTTGTTGCTGAAGCTCAGCCTCCGTGAATTCCTGTGTGTAGGAAAACGCGCTGGCTGAATGCGTCACAGCCATCAATATCAAGGCAAGTAAATACTTCATAGTCGATGCAGTCCCCGAGGAACTTGAAAGCAAGTCCCAAGGGACTTGTTCACAGGTTGTTTAGTAGCCGTAATAGGCGTCCGATAGTTTGTCGACAACCGTGTCAGAAATACTGTCCTGAGACGTTAACCAGCTTTCAATCGCTTTTCTGTCCTCTTCGGTCGCGGACTCATAGCGTGTATTTGACATAACATAACCTTCAAAATGGTTTGCACTGCCTCCACCTTCAATAAGAAGGTTTCTTGCTTCAATCAGTTCACCAAGACCGTCGAAGAATTGATTGAAATCTGATTCCTGTTGCAGATTTACCGCGCAGCTGAATTCAAATCCCATAACTGCATATTCGCCAACATATAGTTTCTTTCGAAGACGTTTACTTCTTTTGATTTCTTTGGTCACGGTGTTTCCTATAAGGCTGTTGTTTAAAGGTGTGTTTGCCGGGAGTGGCGCAAATATCCCTGAAAATTTGATTAAAGAGTTTAAAAAAGCAGATACCAGAGAGCGGGATTAATGCCTGGAGAAAGGCTTGATTGTATCGGGTTGAGGCTTCTGGCCCTTGAAGCCGCCAATCTATCACCGAATTTGTTATCAGACAAGCGGAGGCAAGGATTGTTATTTAAGGTTGTATCAACTCCGGCATATATGAAGTTGATACAACTGCTGTTCAGGCTGGACTTGTGCGGGTGCTCCACGGAAGTTTTGCAGGCTTGCTAACATTAGATTGACTTTATTGCAGCCACTGTACTTTTTATTTTTCTCCGGGTATGTTGTGAAAATCGAAAATAAAAGTGATCAGAGGGTTGATAGCTGAGGGTCATCGTCGGCATTAAGAAATATGTGTAAGAAAAGCATCTACACCCGCCTGAGCGACTATTTCATCCTGATCCGGTGTGCCTGAGCTGCAACCAATGCCACCAACGATCTGTTCATTAACAAATAAAGGCAGTCCCCCGGCAACAATAGAAAACTTTCCCTGATTACTGGTATTGATACCAAATGCCGGTTTCCCCGGAACACTGACTTCACCATAGGCGCGTGTTGATTTGCGGGCCGCTGCTGCTGTAAAGGATTTACCAATAGAGATATCGATACTGGTGATACGGCCATTGTCCATTCTGTGAAACATGAGCAGATGGCCACTATCATCTGTAATCGCTATATCCATATCGACATCAATTTCTTCGGCCTTCTGAATACAGCCCTGCATAATGATCTGAGCATCTGCCAACATCAATTTAGGTATCATTTTCATCGGGTTTACCTTTGTCTTTCTGTACTCGAACAGGTGATCTGGTAACATCCAGGCGGAGTTTGATCCTGGTGTCACGAGGAATACCGAGTTGTTCTTGCGGTTGGGCAAGTAATGTTTCGGTATTGATCAGGTTTTTTAGGTGCTAGAGTTCTTTAGAGGAACTCGTTACTTGATTCAGGGCCTGTTCGAAATTCTCCACTGTTCGATCGATATTGTTCAGCTTATCCAGTCCAAATAGGCCGATACGAAAAGTGCGGAATCCCTCAGGCTCATCGCATTGCAATGGAACACCTGCTGCTATTTGCAACCCTTTGGCGATAAACTTGGAACCGTTCTGGATATCCGTGTCAGTGGTATAGCTGACTACAACGCCAGGGGCCTGATACCCTTCGGCGGCTACACTTTTGAAGCCCTTGCTGACTAGTAGTGAGCGTATCTGCTGGCCTAACTTCAGCTGTTCTGAGTGGACTTTTTCGAAGCCGTAATCTTCGGTTTCTTTCATGACATCGCGAAAGCGAGTCAGGGCATCTGTTGGCATTGTCGCATGGTAGGCATGTCCTCCCTGTTCGTAGGTTTCCATGATTTGCAGCCATTTCTTCAAATCACAGCAGAAACTATCGCTCTCGGTTGCTTCGACCCGATCCCTTGCAAGCGGACTTAGCATAACAAGTGCGCAGCAGGGTGAACCACTCCATCCTTTTTGAGGAGCGCTTATCAGCACATCAACCCCCGTCTCCTGCATATCTAGCCAGATGGTGCCTGAGGCTATGCAGTCCAGAACAAAAAGGCCGCCCACTGAATGCACAGCATCGGCTACAGCCTGAAGGTACTCGTTGGGTAGCATCATGCCTGATGAGGTTTCAACATGAGGGGCAAATACGAGATCAGGTTTTTCTGCTTGAATTCTGGCGACAACCTCTTCGATAGGAGCAGGAGAGAAAGCTGCCTGATTGCCACTTTCGAATTGCCGGGCCTTCAACACCGTGCAGGAGGAGGGAATATGACCCATCTCAAAAATCTGAGTCCAGCGGTAGCTAAACCAGCCATTGCGGATAACCAGACACTTTTTGTCAGCAGCGAACTGTCGAGCGACGGACTCCATTCCAAAGGTGCCACTGCCGGGTACAATTGCTACACCGTAAGCGTTATATACGGATTTGAGGGTTTTGGAGATGTCTTTCATCACTCCTTGGAATGACTCTGACATGTGGTTTAGTGAACGGTCTGTATAGACAACCGAATATTCTAGTAGCCCATGGGGGTCAATGGTTTGTGAAATATTCATGTTAAATAACACCATAATGAAAATATTAATTACTTTTTCATATTATGTGAGTGACTGTTTTAAATAGCAAGCAGAATTCAGTGATTTGTTTGTTTTTTACACAGATGTAAGAGATCAATGCAGGTGAAAGGTCTGAGGTATATTTCATCAGTATTCTAAATATCAGAGACTCCTGTAACTGGGAGCTAAGCAGTTCAGGAGCTCTGATATACAGAGAGCGGCCTGCTCACTGTTTTTTCCGAGCGGCTACCCGAAGAGGGCACGGTGATAAACAGATTGCCGTGGCTCGTGGGTGCCCGCTCACTGAGTGATCGACAGGGATCAGTTATCTGATCTGAGCCGCTCACTGTCAGGGTCATAGACGCAGCCAGAAGTGACCGTTACCGGATAACGGCTACCCAGAACCTTAACGGACAAATCTGCCTTTAATGAGTCAATATCAACATATGCCAGCGCCAGGCTCTTCTGTGTGCGGTGGCCAAAACCTCCTGAGCTAACCTGTCCGACAATGTTATCGCCGTTGTAGACAGGCTCCATGTGGATTGCGTCCACATCTGTTGATTCTAATTCAAGCAATACCAAACGGGTTTTCAGAGAAGATTTCTGCCGTTCCAGAGCGGCCTTGCCTTCAAAGTCTTCTTTGTCTAACTTAACGAAGTAGCCCAGGTTTGCTTCTAACAGGCTGAACTCTGTAATCAGGTCATGACTCCACATCGGGTAGCCTTTTTCCAAACGCATGGAGTCCATGGCACGCATACCAAAATCTGCAATGTCCCAGCCTTTACCAGCTTCCATCAGGGCATCATAAAGGGCCAGTTGATGTTCTATCGGATGATGAAGCTCCCAGCCCAGTTCTCCGACGAAATTCATCCGTAATGCTCTGACTGGAATACCATCGACATTGATCTCCTGCCCGGAAAACCATGGGAAGGCCTTGTTGCTGAGATCAGTACTGGTCAGGCAGCTAAGGACTTTACGGGCATCCGGGCCGGCTACAACCAGGGTGCCATATTCTTGCGTAATGTTTTTCAGCTGCACGGAATTATCCGTGGGTAAACGTTGAGTCAGCCAGTCTTCTACCAGTAATTCAGCCGCCGCTGGTGCCATCATATAAAAGCTTCCGTCCCCAAGACGAGTGATGGAAAATTCCCAGGCAACACCGCCTTCTGCGGTGAGCGGATGGGCCAGGGCGATAGCGCCGGTTTTTTCTGGTATACGGTTTGGTGAGATAGTCTCGAGCCACTGATGTGCTGCTGCTCCTGACAGCTCAAATTTGGTAAATGGGGACAGGTCCAGTACACCGACATGATTTTGTACATGAAGGCACTCTGCTGCAACGGGTTCAAACCAGTTACTGCGTCGAAAACTGTGTGTTTCCTGAGCTGCCATTTCTTCAGGAGCAAACCAACTGGGACGCTCCCAACCGTACCAGGCACCGAATACCGCATTTTTCTCTGAAAATCGCTTATTGACTGGAGCGGATTTTTTACCCCGTGCTGCCGGACGCATCGCGTATTCGTTAGGAAATCCCAACTGGTATTCATTCGCATATACTTCAGTGGCTTTGGCAACGCTGAAGGAGTGATCAGCGTAGTCACCAAAGCGGCGAGGATCCAGCTCAAACAAATCCAGCTCAGGGTGGCCGTTAACGATCCACTGCGCCATAAAGTGTCCGGCTCCACCACCCTGTACAATACCGAAATTAAAACCGGTACAAACAAAGTAGTTCTGATACCCATTAACCGGCCCGATCAGCGGGTGACCGTCTGGCGTATAGGTTATCGGGCCATTAATGACCGTTTTTATACCCGCATTGGTTATTAAATTGACCTGTTCCATCGCGGTACACATGATATCTTCGATTCGATCCAGGTCGGGTTGCAGCAACTCTTGCCCAAAGGCTGCCGGGACACCGTTGACAGCCCATGGAATCCCGCCCTTTTCATAGGGCCCGAGTATCAACCCTTTGCCTTCCTGACGCAGATAATATGAAACGTCAGGATCTCTTAACATGGGTAGCATCTCGTCCCTGGCTTCCAGCTCCGGAATATTTTCGGTAACGATAAACTGATGCTCCATTGATGCCATGGGTAGCTGATGGCCCACCATTGATGCGACTTCGTTTGCACGGAAACCGGCGGCATTGACAATAATTCCGGCGTCAATGACCCCTTTTTCGGTTGTTACTTTCCAGCGACCGTTTTCCAGCTGTTCAATCGATTCAACGGGGTTGTTGCGGACAATGGTTGCACCACCCTGCCGGGCTCCAGCCGCCATGGCGTTGGTTACACTGGTGGGATCAATGTGGCCATCGGCCGGGTCCCAGAGGCCACCCAGCAGACCATGGGTATCCAAATAGGGGTAGAGTTCTTTCAGGCGCTCAGTGTCAATAATTTCCAGATTTAACCCTGCCAACTCGGACATGGCGGCAACGCGCTGAAATTCGTCCATTCGGTCCTGGGTGTGAGCCAGGCGGACGGCTCCTGTCTGGTGGTGATCAACAGGGCTACCGGTTTCTTCCTGCAGGCGACTGTATAGATCGATGCTGTATTGCTGCAGCTTCATGACATTGTAGCTATTGCTGAAATGAGGCAGATTTCCTGCGGCATGCCATGTTGAACCAGAGGTCAGTTCCAGTTTCTCCGTCAGCATTACATCCTTCCAACCCATTTTGGTCAGATGGTAGAGAGTGCTGACGCCGGCAATGCCTCCACCAATAATCAGTACGTCTGTCTTATTTTTCATTTTTTGTTTCCTGCTCGTATGTAAAGGATGGTTTTGCCACCTCGCCTCTTGAAATAAGGCATGGTTCGATGGTAAGAAGGGTTGTTATCCAACACAAACGATATAAAAGATGCTTTTCGATAAGCTGTGCTTATGAAAGTTAGTATTACAGATAGGCTGATGCCGAGAGCTACACCCAATTTGAATTTATTAATATGAGCTCGTTGGAGGATATCTACGTAGGATGGATAAGCTGTTAACCAACAATATTCAGTTGAACTGGCTACGCACTTTTGAAGCGGCAGGACGACGGTTAAGTTTTACTCTGGCGGCCGAGGAACTGAACATGAGTCAATCTGCCGTGAGTCAGCAGGTGCAGCTGTTGGAGCACCATCTGGATCAACGGTTGTTTGTTCGTATCAATCGCACTATTCAGCTGACCGACTCAGGGCGTGCTTTTTTGCCTCTGGTACAGGATTCTTTGCGTCAGCTGAACAACGGTGCCGCCCAGATATTCGCGCCGTTGAATGATGCTGTTATTGAAATAAACGTAAATACGGCCTTTAGTGTGCTCTGGTTAGCATCCCGGTTGCAGCGCTTCAATGCCATTTATCCACAGATCTCTATTCGTCAACTTGGCACAAACTGGGCAACTGATTTTGATATTTCCACCGCTGAGCTGGAAATTCGTTATGGCACTGGTCAGTGGTCCGGGTTAGAGTCGCATCGTTTGATTGATCCGCGCCTGCGACCTTATTGTACTGCTGAATATGCCAAAAGGCTGCGTCGGCCGGAAGATCTTGAGACGCTGCCTTTACTGGATGTTTTAGGCACGGCTCAAGGTTGGGATTCTTGGCTGGAGACTATGGATCTGGAAACGTTGAAATCGCAACCGCGCCAGTATATGGATAGTCATGCAACAGCGGTTTCTATGGCTGCTAATGGATTTGGAGTCTGTTTGATGTACGACGAATTGATGCAGGAAGGGGTATTGGCCAGCCAGCTGGTTGCTCCATTTATGGACAGTATCTGCACGGATAACAGCTATTATCTTTGTTATAAGGATGAAGGATCAATGTCCTCCGCCTCGCAGATTTTCAAAAACTGGCTGCTGAGCGACCTGTCCTAGGGATTGAGTGCTCTATCAATTGGGATAGAAAGGTTAACCATGAAGCGTCACTTCCCACCATTACATGCACTACGGGCGTTTGAAGCAACTGCACGGTTGCTGAGTTTTCAGCAGGCTGCCCAGGAAATGAATGTGACCCATTCAGCTATCAGCCACCAGATCAAAAAGCTGGAAACGGAATTGGGTAAGCCCTTGTTTGAACGTCTGGGGCGCAGTATTGCTTTAACTGACGAAGGGCAGCGCTATTTCAACGAAATTCATTTGGCTCTAAATAAAATAGAATTCAGTACACAGGAAATATTTGGTGAGCCGGATCAGGGTGATCTTATTGTGCAGGTCTATATGGGGATCGCTTCACGTTGGCTGGTTCCTCGAATTGGTGATTTTCGAACACTCTTTCCCGGTATCCACATTGAGTTATCCAGTTCCTATCAAGGCTGGGATTTTGACCCCTATATGGCTGATCTTGGTATCATCTATACCGAAAAGAAAGCCCCTGGATTGATCTATCAGCGATTGTTTAAAGGTACACTTATTCCTGTCTGTAGCCCTGACCTGTTTGATGTGGAATCCGGTTCTTTGGATGACCTGCTGGACCAGCCTTTTTTGACCATCACTGAATCACCCAATAATCTGTATTACTGGCTTCAATATCTTGGTGTCAAAGATGATCGGGTAAAAGTGCTCAGTGAGCATGACAATCACTTGCTGACGCTGGAAGCTGCGATTGCCGGTGAAGGTGTTGCTATTGTGCACTCCTTTTTCGCCAGTGGTGATCTGGCGAGCGGTAAGTTAATCAAACCCACGGAAATTCAGGTACCGGAGCAGGGAGCCTGGTACCTGATTCAGTCTGCCCGTAACGCTAGTGATTCCAAAATCGCCCGGTTTTCCAGCTGGTTACATCAGCAAATTGCTGCAGATCAGTCATTAGGTCGTTATCAAAGAGCGGCTGGAAGCCAACCGCAAGATTGAGTCGACTGGAAGTTAACGGACGTACTGACGAATAATTCTGTCAATCTTGCCGCTTTCTTTTAGTTCTTTGAGAATTTTTAAGTATTTCGCTTTGAAGTCATCCTTGTAAGGGAATGCATCACCGTTAGTCGCAAAGCCAAGATAGCCGTTCTCTGAGCTGATCACGTCGCTTTTTTGGATGCTGCTACCGTCATACTCACCCTTCTTAGCCAGTTTTTTCAGCTCCCATTCGATAGATAGACCGTCGTTCATGTAGCAGTCCAACTTACCATCAATAAGTTTTAGCAGGTTCGCACTTGTGCTCTCCGCCTCTTCTACCGTTATGTCGCCAGACTTGACCAGTTCCCAGAACTTGTCCCCACCAACGGCATAACCGGCGTTGTTACCGACTTTAAGCCCCAGGTAATCATCCGGCCAGGTGTCTCGTTTTGTTTCCAGAACGGATTTCCGACAGAAGACTGTTTGTTCTTCTTGCAGGATCGGCGCGTCATACTCCATAAATGGACGTTGTGCACGTTTGTAGGGGGGGTAGAGAGCAAAGATTTTCCCTTTTTCGACGAGTTTTAGTCCATCCTTCCAGCTTATGCCCTCCAGGGAAACTTCGTAATCAGGCATACGGGAAAAAATTTGCTCGAGAATCTGGGTATAGATACCGGATAACTCATTGCCAAACTCGTTATAGGAATAGGGAGGGTAGCCATTATCCCCATAAATCGTCACTTTGGTTGCAGCCGTAGAGAGGCCGGAAAACATCAGGGCGATAACAGCAAGTACTCGAATAACCATCATATAATCTCCAATGTATTAATAAGGCTTTTGCAGACTGATACAGAGGTCTGGTAATTGTAGCTACAACAAAATTGAGGTTCTATTTTCCGTGTCTGTTGTTTGATAGTTGCCCGGATCTCCAATCGCTCTGGAGTCCAGTGGACCAGTTTGTAGATTGCTGACAAGGCTCTCTTTTCTTTGTTGTTTTAGGAGTTGCTTGTGGAGTGTTTTATTCAGTGTAGTACAGAGTTGCTGCGAAGGAGCTTGAGTTAAGGAACCTTCGAATAAGCCTATAATATTCTCAGCGAGCCCTGGAATGGCTAAATGTGCTGTTTTCGGTGCCTATCGCTGATTCAGGAGCCGCCGAGAATATGCAGGATTGATTTGCTGATGAGAGGGGGGATAAAAATATCCTTAAATCAGGTTTTCCCCTTCCAGGGGATAAGTTTGGCCTCCAGCTTTCGCATCAGAATGTCGATGCTGTAGCCGATCAGGCCGACAATAATGACCCCTAACACGACAACGTCTGTGGCCAGGAATTTACTGGCTGCCATAATCATGAAGCCAACGCCGGATTCTGCTGCCACCAGTTCTGCTGCCACTACCGTTCCCCAGCAAATACCCATTGCTACCCGCATTCCGGTAAATATCTCGGGAAGTGAGTTTGGCAAAATAACATGTAGCAGTACTTGTTTTTTGCTGGCTCCGAGAGAATAAGCCGCATGTATTTTGGATAGCTTTACGCTGCCAACTCCCGCGCGAGCAGCGATTACCATGACCCAAAGTGCGGCAAAAAATAGCAGCATGATTTTAGAGCGCTCGCCAATTCCGGACCAGATAATCACTAATGGAATAAATGCCAGGGGAGGGATTGGGCGAAAGAACTCGACCACCGGGTCGAACCAGCCCTTGATCACTTCTGATAACCCCATTGCGAATCCAAGAGGAACACCGACTAAGCAACCAAGGGCGAAACCTATCAGAATTCTGTAGAGACTCGCCCAGATATGTTCCAGCAGAGAGAAGTTGCGGTAACCCTCACCGGAAATATTAATAAACTGTTCCCAGACGGCCTGGGGTGAAGGCCAAAAAATGGGATTGATAAATTCCAGAGCGCTTCCGACATACCAAACTACGGCCATCGTAATGACTGAAAGTATGCTCCAGGTACGACCATTGGCCACGGCGGAAGTATCTCCAAAAGTGACGGTCTTGCGTTTTGTCAGGCCGTCTTCGGAGAGACCTATAACTTGTTTTACCTGCTGTATTAGTACCATAATTTAGTCTCCTGCCATTTCGACTTGGCCCATGATTTCCTCTTCCATATCCCAGATCATGGAGAGTATCTCTTCACGTTTAGAGATAAATTCGGTCGATGCTTTGATCTCGCGAGGGTCCTCAACTAATCCCGCTTCAGCAAACGGTAACTCGTATTGTTGCTTTATGCGGCCGGGGCGAGGTGCCATAACAAATAGTTTTTCTCCCAAAAACAGCGCTTCTTCAACACTATGGGTGATAAGGATGATGGTCTTACCGGTTTCCTTCCAAAGCTTAAGTACCAGGCTTTGCATTTTCTCCCGGGTGAGGGCATCGAGTGCACCCAGAGGCTCATCCATTAGAATTACATCCGGGTCATTGGCTAAACAGCGTGCCAAGGCAACCCGTTGCTGCATACCGCCGGATAACTCGTAAACCGGCTTGTCATAAAAATCCTGTAAGCCCACAATTTGCAGCAGTTCTGTAACCGTCTTTTTTATCTGCTCTTTTGGAGTACCTTTCATCATCGGCCCAAAACCTACATTTTCCGCTACCGATAGCCATTCAAATAGTGCCCCCTGCTGGAACACCATTCCCCGGTCGGATCCGGGACCGTGCAGTTCAGTCGATGCGAGCGATACTTTCCCGGCCGTCGGTGCCAGAAAGCCGGCGACAATATTCATCAGGGTACTCTTGCCGCAGCCTGAAGGCCCCAGAATAGAAAGCAGTTCACCTTGTTTTAAACTAAAAGATACATTTTGTAAGGCTTCAACTTGATCACCGCTGGGTGTATCAAAAACCATGGATACGTTATTAACCACTAAATCAGACATGGTCATACCCTTATGTATGTGGAGTATTGATTGGATAGAGATCAGCCTGGAGACAGCCTGTCAGAAAAAGATTGAGCTATCCGAGAAACCAGCCCTGTCCAGCGTTGGTGCTATCAGGGCTATTGGATCTACCATAAAATCACCTGGATACCCGTCCGGCAGGCTTAATTGACCTTTTCATAAAAACGGGAATCGATGTATTGGCTGTAGTCCGGCAGTGCTTTTGGTATTTGCTTGTGCAACACAAAAAAGTCCGCAACTTCTTTGGTGAAGCTCTGAACCGTACCGCCCAGCCAGTTGGTGGACAGCTGTGCATCCTTTAACGGGAATTCGAACAGAGCCAGCACCTGATTTGAATCTTCCAGGGACAGGCCGGCAGCTTTGGCGATGGTTGGTTGTAATGGTTTTGGGTTTTCAATAAATCCACGATTTGCATCATCAGTCACCTGTAAAAAACCGGTTACCAGCTCGGGGTATTGTTCAGCAAAGCTGTTATTCACCGATATGACATCGAACACACGGATACCGATGGCTTCCTGTTGTTTGGCGGTCATCAGCACGGAACCGTATTGTTTCATGCGGCGAAGAGCGCCACCCCAACCACAGGCCATAGCAACATCACCACGCGCCATGGCGGCAGCACTGTCAGCAGGCGCCATATCCAGCAGATGGATTTTGGTGCTGTCTACCTTGAGATGACTCATTATCCGCAGCATCTTGTAATGGGCCACGGTGCCAAAAGGTACAGCAACCTTTTTACCCTCCAGGCTGCTCGCGTTTTCTTGAGTGATACCTGTTGATCGATTAACCACGCAGTTATCATTTTCGGCGTAGGAGACAGCGATGCCCACCATGGTGATTGGCAAGCCCTGAGAGGTGGCAACTGTAAAGGGTACAAGACCCTGAGAATAAGCAATATCCACATCGCCGGAGGCCATGGCTGCGGACATAGCAGTACCGGAATCAAAAGCGCGCCACTCGACCTCGACCCCCATTTTTGAATCGTAGGTTTTGTTTAACTGCGCTGCCTGATTAGCGGTGGGCCACTCCAGGAAATAAGCGACTGTGACCTTATCGGGCTTATTGGCAGCTGCTACGTGCATAGCAGTTAACGCAGATGCAGCAAACAGGGCTGCCTTTACAGTAGAAGAAATGAGACCTGAAGATTTTTTTATTTTCATGAGTTCTCTCTGCATCAGTTTCGTTACTTTTATAGTTGTTAACCTTGCAGTACCCATATTGCAGCGGAAAAAGAAGGGTAACAATTGAGTAATATCCTGTTGATGTTAGTTTTTCTAACATCAACAGGCGTGCTTGAAATGAGCTGGAAAACGCCGGAGCCTGTCGAGAGGCTACCGATATTTCTCGGCAGAGGACCTGCTGGTTGAACTGGGATATAGTTGTAGTTTATCGATAAAAAATTGATTAATCTCGACTACCTTAAGGACTGATATGTTTGGCAATTATCCAACTAAACTCCCTCAGGAAATCAGTTTTTTACTCTTGCCTCGTTTTTCGCTGATTGGTTTTTCTTCACTGGTTGATCCGTTACGTTGGGCTAATACTATCAGTGGAAAGGAACTTTATACTTGGAAAAACTTGTCTCTTGATGGCAAACCGGTGATTTCCAGTGACAGGATGTCATTGCTTGCCGACGCGGCTGTTGATGAAGTGCCGCAAACGGAAATGCTGGTTGTATGTGCCGGTTATGATCCCCAGCTGTACGTAACGCCGCAGCTAACAGGCTGGTTAAGACGACAGGCTTCTCATGGCTCGATTATCGGTGCCCAGGACACGGGGTCCTACATTTTGGCTGTGGCCGGTTTGCTGAATAATTATCGCGCGACAATTCACTGGGAGAATCTCAACAGTTTCGCGGAAGAGTTTCCCAAAGTGAAGGTTGTCGATGATATTTTTGAAATTGATCGTAATCGTTTTTCCTGTTCCGGCGGCTTGTCCGGACTGGATATGATGCTTCACCTGATTCAGTGTCAACACGGTCAGGATTTGGCGGCAGCGGTCTCGGAAGAGCTTATTTATAGCCAACGGAGAAGTGCTGAGCATCCTCAGCGCCTTTCATTACAGGCCCGTTTGGGAACGACAAATCTAAAGTTGATCTCTGCGATTAAAATTATGCAACGGACATTGGAACAACCGCTGACTATTCCGGAGCTTGCAGCAGAAGTGCACATATCCGACAGAGAGCTGGAGCGCCTGTTTCGTAAGCATCTGAAAACGACGCCAGGGGCTTATTATCGCGCACTAAGGTTAGAGCAGGCGCGAAGATTGCTTCAACAAACCAGCCAAAGTGTAACCAGTATCTCCGTGGCTTGTGGCTTCAGTTCCTCGGCTCACTTCAGCCGTTGTTATTTAGCACAGTATGGAGTGGCGCCGAGCAAGGACCGTCAGGCCTGAACTGTTTTTTGTTGAGGTCAAAATTATTTTTAGGGCCCTCCCGGGCCTGCTGCTGTGTCACCTCAGATCAGCTTATTGTCGTTTTGTATCAGGTTTTGTCGAAGCCTGTTCCTTTAATATGGTGCTTAACAAAACAACAATAACAACTTTCAGTGATTCCTGTTAACGGAATCCAAGCAGGGGGCTGTCGTGACAATACCCGGTAAATTGCCAACTAATCTGAACAATAGACTGCGTTTCTGTCTGCTAGGCAGTCCGGAGCAGACCGCTTGCTGGTCAGCTCGAAGCCTTGCACAGGGAATCATTCCTCATCACTGGAATGCATCTGATGATCATACCAGACTGGATTCGCTTATCAGAGGTTACTGGCCCGAATTGCTCCGTACAGGAATAGCCGCTGATGCAAAGCCTTCAGGGTACGTAATCCATGATCAACTGCAACAGGCGCTCGATCAGGTCTCATTGCTGCTGATCTGCGACCCTGACTATCGACTGGATACCGCTCTGATTGAATCGTTCCCTGAGCTATTAATCGCTGTTGAGCAAAATGTGGCTTTGCCGGGGAATGTACCCGCTGTTCGCTGCCTTACTCAGGAGCCGCTTCATTTGTTGCCTCTGGTTGAATTGACTGGGCAAAATCTGAGTGCAGTACGGATCGATAGGGTCTGCGATTTTTTTCAGCAGTTGGGTATGCAGCCCTCGGTATCTGCTCAATCTGCTCCCCTTTCCTTGCGACTTCAGCGGGCATTGCATCAGGAAATGGAGCAGATAGAAAAGGAAGGGCAGGCGACCCGTAACGAACTTCAGAACCTGTTATCCATGGGGCCTGCTCTTAACTGGAGTACCGGTGATCTGGAATCCCCCCAGCGTAATGCCTGTCTGATTGATCTTATGAAGTCGCAGCGACACCATCAGGTCGGTGCTGGCCTGGGGCTTGCCGATGCCGAACGGCTGCGTTATCAAGCGCAGCAATACTCCCAATGGCGTCCGGGAGTTAAGGTTGAAGCTCCGTTACGGTTATATCAAGGCAATGTGTTGCCGGATTGGGTGGATTACAACGGACATATGAGCGAGTCCTTTTATTTGTATGCCTTTGGAGAAGCCTCCGATGCTCTGTTTCGTTACATCGGTATCGATGAAGACTATCGCGCCTCTGAAAATTCTTTTTATACCGTGGAAACCCATATCAACTACTACCGAGAAGCCAGTAATGGCGATCCTCTCACTTACAGTACCCAAATACTGGCTGTTGATAAAAAGCGTCTGCATCTGTTTCACAGCATGTTTCACGCTGCGAGTGGTGATCTTCTCTGCACTACGGAGCAGATGTTACTGCATGTGGACATGGCCGCTGCAACAGCCTGTGCCATTCAACCGCCGGTATTGGAAGCACTGCTGGCCATTCTTGAAACCCATCAGGAATTACCCGTTCCGAAGCAGGTTGGCCGAGTCATGACGATCAGCCCCTGATTACGATTGATAGCGCTGGTGGCCAGGGTTGGCATTACTTGCCGGGATCGTTACCGCGCTGACAATTGGCAGAATATTTCTCTTAGGCAGAGTTGTGTTTTCAGCAACTATTTCCTTTGCAGACGATTTCCTTTGTAACTGAAAACTCAGATAAGAATGAGGGATACCCCCATGGATTTTGGCCTGACAAACGAACAACAGATGATCATCGACAGTACCCGTGCCTTTGTGGAGCAGGAACTGATGCCGTACGAGGACGAGGTTGAAAGCAATAATGTCGTCACCGATAAACTGGCCGCAAATATCAGGGATAAGGCGTTGAATCATGGTTTTTACGCCGCCAATATGCCGGATACTCTGGGTGGCGGAGGGCTGAGTGATTTTGATATTGCACTGATGGAGATGGAGTTGGGGCGGACCAGTTTTGCTCTTCAGTCACTTGTTGGCCGTCCGAGCAATATTCTGCTGGCCTGCAAAGGTGAGCAAGTGGAGCGTTATTTGCTGCCGACGATTCGTGGAGAGCGAACAGAGTGCCTGGCGATGACAGAACCCGGGGCAGGGTCCGATGTTCGCGCAATGAGTTGTAAAGCCGAGCGGGACGGCGAGTACTTTGTGCTTAACGGCAGTAAACACTTTATCAGTCATGCAGATATGTCGGACTTCACCATTCTTTTTGCAGCGACAGGTATGGAACAGACTGCTCGGGGCCCGAAAAAGAAAATAACCAGCTTTTTGGTGGATATGGATGTTGAGGGCTTTGAGGTTCGTCGGGGTTCCAATTGTGTTTCACATCGTGGTTATCACCAATGTGAACTCTATTTCACTGATTGCCGGATTCATCAGTCACAAATTTTAGGGGAAGAGCACAAGGGCTTTGATGTCGCTAATGAGTGGCTTGGGGCGACTCGGTTATCTGTTGCTGCCCTGTCAGTCGGTCGTGGCAGACGAGTGCTGGAGATGTCTACGGACTGGGCAGCTAATCGTAAGCAGTTCGGTCAGAGTATTGGTAAGTTTCAGGGAACCTCTTTCAAACTTGCAGATATGGCGACGGAACTGGCTGCTGCGGAACAGCTTACCCTGAAAGCGGCCTGGAAACTGGGTCAGGGGACGATGACTGATCAGGATGCAGCTATTGCCAAACTATACAGCACAGAGATGCTGGCTCGATTGACTGACAACGCAGTTCAGATTTTTGGTGGAATGGGGCTTATGGAAGAACTGCCGATAGAGCGCTTCTGGCGTGATGCCCGGGTGGAGAGAATCTGGGACGGTACCAGTGAAATACAGCGTCATATTATTTCCCGAGCTCTCTTACGTCCGTTGGAAGCTTAACCGCACGCCTGCGCCATTTGAGAGAAAAATGGCTGATCAGTCGCTCCAGGAATTGTCCCATGAATAAACAACAGCGCAAGAACCTGCAACGAATGCTGCTACCCCGTAGTGTGGTGTTTATCGGTGGTCGGGGGTTGGCAACAGCCATCAAAACCTGTGAAACCATCGGTTATCAGGGAGAGCTCTTTGTGGTGAACCCATTTTATGAAAGCATCGGTGGTGTGTCTTGCTATGCCACTCTGGATGATTTACCTCAGATTCCCGATGCTGCTCTGGTTGCTGTCAACAGTAATCAGACTGTGGCGGTTGTTGCCGAATTAGCAAAAAAAGGCGTGGGTGGTTGTGTGTGCTATGCAGCAGGTTTTGCTGAAGTTGGTGGCGCCGGATCTGAGCTTCAGCGATGCCTGGTCGAAGCCGCCGGTGATATGGCTTTAGTGGGGCCCAATTGTTATGGAGTGCTTAACTTTGTTGATGGCGTGACTCTTTGGCCTTCAGCGTTCGGGGGAGAAAGGGTGGCCCATGGGGCGGCTGTGATCTCTCAAAGCGGAAATATCGCCCTGAATATGACTATGCTGGAGCGCAGCCTGCCGCTGGCGCATGTTATCAGTGTTGGTAATCAGGCCGTTCTGGGTATCGGGGATTATATTCAGGCACTGGTGGAGGATAATCGAGTCGACTGTATAGGTCTTTATATCGAAGGCCTGGATGATGTTCCGGCATTTAGTCGAGCAGCACAGTATGCGTTGGAAAAGGGTAAGCCCATCATTGCAATCAAAGTGGGAGTTTCAGAGGTTGCGGCGAAACTGACGGCGTCACACACTTCGTCTCTGGCCGGTTCAGATACTTTTTACGATGCCTTGTTTCAGCGTCTGGGTGTTATCCGAGTGAAATCCATGACGGAAATGACAGAAACACTTAAGCTGTTTTGCTGCGCAGCCCCATTGAACGGAAATCGTATCGGGATAATGACCTGCGCCGGTGGTGATGCTGCATTAGCGGCGGATCTGGCGAATGTCTGTGGACTGGTTCTGCCGGATCTGAGTCTTACACAAACTGAAACCCTGCAAGAGCAGTTGGATGACTTTGTCACCGTAGCGAACCCTTTGGATTACAACACGGCGATTTGGGGTAACGAAGCAGAACTCACCCGCTGTTTCAGGGTTATGCAAGCTGATTCATTTGATGCCACCGTACTGATTATCGACTGTCCGCCCATTGGCACTCAGGATGAAGAAGATTGGGATGCCAGCATCCAGGCACTGATTAACACTGCTACCACGGCCACTAACCACAGCATCAACAACTCCTTAAGCTCTGAATCAGGAATGCTGGCGGTTATCAGTACTTTTCCTGAGCGATTGGGTTCAGCAGTTCGTCAGCGACTAATCTCAGCAGGAATCGCTCCGTTGCAGGGGTTGGAAGAGGGGATTCGAGCCTTGTCTTACAGTGCCTGGTATCAGCAGCGACGAATGGATGCGATGAATCAGTCATTTTGTCATGTAGCCTTACCCGATGTTAATCCAGCAGCTTCCAACGGTCGTCTTATGGATGAGTGGCAAAGTAAGCAACAGCTGTCGTCTTATGGTTTGCCGGTACCTCAGGGGCAGTTACTTCGATCAGGTGACCGACCGGCAATTACAACCCTGTATCCTGTGGCCCTTAAGGCTGTGAGTGATCAGTTGGTTCATAAGACAGAGTTGGGGGCTGTGATACTCAACCTGCAAGCGACTGAAGCTGTCACTGAGGCGATGGCAATGATGGAGCTGACACTCACTCGACAGGGTAAAAGCTGCAATTGTTTTCTGGTAGAGCCGATGGTCACTGATCCGGTGGCGGAACTCATTGTAGGGGTTCAACGTGATCCCCAGTTTGGGTTGGCGCTGACGCTTGGCAGTGGCGGTGTACTGGTTAACCTGATCGAGGACAGTGTCACACTGTTGTTGCCGACCAGTAGGGAATCTGTGGCAAGAGCGCTGGATCGTTTGAAGTGTAAAGCATTGATGACAGGCTATCGCGGTAAACCTCCGGGAGATATTGAAGCACTACTGGATGCTGTTATGGCCGTAGCGACCTATGCCATTGAACACAGGCAGGATTTATTGGAGTTGGATATCAATCCGTTGATGGTATTGCCAACGGGACAGGGGGTGATAGCGGTGGATGCGATGATCAGAACCACTCAGTAACAAAAGTATTCAGTAACACAAAAACTCACTAACAAAAAACTTGTAAACGAGAAGGTAGGCGTTTGGGCATCAGTACTGGCTGGTGTTGCCAGACATCCAGCAACCCTGTTCAGTCGGGAGTTATCAGATGAGCCAATATTCCAATATCAGCACCTGCCGTGAAAAAGGCATTCTTGAAATAGTCCTGGATCGTCCTAAGGCGAATGCTATTGATGCAGCGACCAGCCATGCTTTAGGAGAAATTTTTATTAATTTTCGTGATGATCCGACACTCGGTGTGGCCATTATTACCGGAGCGGGTGAGCGATTCTTTTCAGCAGGCTGGGATCTGAAATCGGCAGCAGAAGGAGAAGCGCCTGATGCCGATTTTGGACCCGGTGGGTTTGCCGGATTAACTGAATTGTTTGATCTGAATAAACCCGTGATAGCAGCCGTTAACGGTTTTGCTGCCGGAGGTGGTTTTGAGCTGGCTCTTGCCTGTGATCTGATTGTCACTGTCGACCATGCCCAATTTTTTCTTTCTGAAGCTCAGTTGGGGATTATCCCCGATAGCGGAGGTGTTTTTCGTTTACCTCGCCGATTACCTGTCGCTATTGCCACCGAAATGTTGTTGACTGGTCGTCGCATGGATGCACATGAAGCTGCTCGCTGGGGGCTGGTGAATCGGGTTTGCTCTCCTGTCGAGTTAATGGATCAGGCGCGTCAATTGGCTCATCAACTTCTGCACAGTGCTCCTTTGTCTGTCGCTGCGATTAAAGAGATTATTCGCGCGACCGAGCAGCTCAGTATTGAGGAGTCATATCAGCTTCAGCGTAGTGGTGAGCTGCCTGTTTATCAAAAAATGCTAAGATCTCAGGATGCTATCGAAGGACCTTTGGCGTTCAGCGAAAAACGTACTCCTGTTTGGCAGGGGAAATAGCTGGCCCAAGGAGACAGGATATGGCACATGGGTACCGGTAAACAGGATAATTTGAGCGAAGGACGTTGCAGCCGCGACGAAGCTTTCTGTGGTTATATCCGGGAGCGTAAACTTTGGGTGTCAGCCAACTTAACAAACAGAGTCCTGTAAAGGACGGACCAGAACATATCGGGTTCTTGCTGTTGCCTCAATTTGCAATGCTGTCCCTGTTTTGTGCATTAGAACCATTGCGGGTCGCTAATCGTTTTGGGGGAGATCTATACAGCTGGCATTTTTTCTCTCAGGATGGTGAGCCGGTTATATCCAGTAGCGGTATTCCTGTTGCCGTGGAGACAGGTCTGGATGGTTTGGAGCGTTGTTCTATCCTGATTGTTGATGCCAGTTTTGAACCCGAGGCCAGTCTGACTCCTGAACTTCTGTCTCGCCTGAGACAATTGGATCGAAAGGGTATGGTGATCGGGGCAATGGATACCGGTTGTTATGCACTGGCTCACGCCGGGTTGTTGGAAAATCACCGGACTACCCTGCACTGGGAGAGCCTGGCTGCCTTTAAAGAGGCTTTTCCCAAGATAAGGACAACGACAAAATTATTTGAGTTTGACGAGAATCGTTTCAGTTGTTCAGGAGGCACTGCGGCAATTGACATGATGCTGCATATGATTCGCCAACGTCATGGTGCTGAATTATCCCGTAAAGTCTCGGATCAATTTATTCATGAACGAATTCGCGGTACTCAGGATCACCAGTGTCTTGATGCCGGGAGACGGCTGAATATCCATCATCCTCAGTTAGTACAGGTGGTGGAAGTGATGGAACAAAACCTGGAGGAGCCTCTGGATATTAGTGAGTTAGCGACTGTTGTGCAGCTTCCATTGAGATGTCTGCAACGGCTCTTTCATAAACAGTTGAACAGTACGCCTACGCGCTTTTATCTGCAGTTACGGCTTGAACGGGCTCGTCAGTTATTGCGTCAAACACAGATGCCTGTTGTTGAGGTTGGAATCGCTTGTGGTTTTCACTCGCCAGAGCATTTTTCCCGCAGTTACAAGTCCTGCTTTGGACTTTCTCCGAGAACTGATCGCAAGCAGGATCTGGAGTTACAGCGGATGGCTCTGCAAAGGGGTTGTTAAAGGTATTGCTAGCCTTTGTTGTTGTTTGACCACTGACTAGTTTGTTTTGTCCTAATATAAAGGTGTGAATGAAGGAAATACTGTATGGTGGAGGATTTTCGATAACGCCTGTTTAGCGTGGTAGTTGGCATGCGAGGACTTTTGTTCTTTCAATGGATCATTGCTCTTACGTTCTTGTTGGTAACACAGGTATCTCAGGGTGATGAAGTCGTTTCATCAGCTGAACCTGCCATTCGTCTCCCCAAGCTCCTGGTTTTTTCCGCCATCGAAAAATCACAAAACTCTCTGATTAGTGCTCAGGTATTAGTTGAGGCATATCGACGTATCGGTGTTTCAATACAGGTTCGATTTTATCCGGCTAAAAGGGCGCTTCTGCTTTCAAATAATGGGTTAGTCGATGGAGAACTATTTCGCATCAGAGGAATTGAAGAGCAATATCAGAATTTGCGGCCAGTTCCGGTTCCAGTCAATTATCTTGAAGGGGTTGTCTATGCAAAGCAGTTGAATTTTCAGGTCACTGGCTGGGACAGCATAAAACCTTACCGAATTGGTATTCGTAGGGGAGTCAAGTTCACCGAAAAGGGAACTGTTGGCATGAATACCAAGATTGCCAATTCAAATGAAGAACTGTTTACTCTCCTGGAGGCGGGTCATCTGGATGTCATTGCATTAGCACGGCTAAACGGGATAAAAACAGTGCGTGATATGGGGCTGGATGGGCGCGAACCTTTGCCTGGGTATCTGGTAAAACATCCATTGATTCATTATTTGCACAAGAGGCATGAGGCACTGGTCCCGAAAATACAACAAGAACTTGAAGCGATGGAAAGAGAAGGGGTTATTCGTAAAATACGTGAACAGCAGGTCGCCGCTATGTTAAGTCCAAATTCGAACTGATCAGGCATATAGTTGTCATTTTCCGGAACGGGCCAAATAAAAACCCTGATCTTCAAATTTGTCTGAGTTGGTTGGTGACTACAGTCTTTCGTGTCAGGGCGGTGGCTGGAGGATTGTAACGGTGCCAGCAGTGAATATTTTCAGGGGAAAGGTATGAAAACAATTGGATTATTAGCAGGCATGAGCTGGGAAAGCTCAATTGGTTACTACCGTGCTATTAATGAGGGGGTGAAGCATTCTCTGGGGGGATTGCATTCGGCAAAAATAGCAATGTACAGCGTTGATTTTGACCCCATTGAGAAGTTACAGCATGCGGGGGATTGGCAGGCCACGGCTGAAATACTTTCAGAAGCCGCCAAAAATGTACAGTCTGCTGGAGCTGATGTGTTACTGATTTGCACGAATACCATGCATAAAGTGGCTCCACAGATAGAAGCGGTTATCGATATCCCGTTGCTCCACATTGCTGATGCAACAGCCGAGGTTCTTATAAGCGAAGGAATAAAATCAGTAGGTTTGCTGGGAACTGCTTTCACAATGGAGCAGGATTTTTATAAAGGCAGATTAACTGAAAAATACGGGTTAAAGGTTCATGTACCCAGCCCGGAAGACCGGCAAACCGTCCATAATGTCATTTATCAAGAGCTGTGTTTAGGAAAAATACAACCCAATTCAAAGGCCGAATATCTACGTATCGTTGATAGTCTCTCCAGTCAGGGGGCAGAAGCGGTGATACTGGGTTGCACTGAAATCGGTATGCTGATTAGTCAGCAAGACACTGATGTTAAGCTTTTTGATACAACCGCCATTCATGCCCAAAAAGCGGTAGAGTTTGCACTATAGTCCTGCTGAATACTGCTCTCTGGTTTCCCGGAAAATCGTTAAGCTGGTTAACTCTGGAACTAATGATCCAGAAAAAGGGTCCGAGTCGTAGTTCTTCGATGGTTCAGATTTTTCTTGGGACACAAAACTGTCACACAAATAGGGTAAAACGCTGTTGGCATTCTTACGGGGGCCACTGTCAGTAGATTCCCCTCAGGAATAAAAGACTAAAAAAGGGATATATTATGAAGTTTGAACAACTTCAACAGTGTGAAGTCAGGAGTTTTGATGAAGCGGTTGAGGCACTTTGCCGTTTTCGTGATTTAGAGCGCAGAACTCCCACCAGCATTATATTTAAGTTTCCTGTTGGTGTACTGCCGGTAGATGTGCTCAATGAATATTATCAGGAGGCAGAAGGGCTTGGATTATCGGTCAATTATGCTGCCTGATATCGACTGATTTTCAGGGCCGGCGGGCTGGCTGCTGCCCACCGGTTTCTGAATTGAGAATCAATCGGGGATTAATCTCTCACCTTAGGTTCCTTGGTATGGAATAGATTGCTAAAGAGTCTTCAGGTACTCAAGTAGCTCCATTCGCTGAACGTTGTTTAACTGTTTTGTACCATACTCATGGCCACTGTTTGAGTTTCCTGTCAAGGTTGTATCGAACTTGAACATCTTTCTGTCGAGTACAGAAGGCGTTGAAACATAGCCTACATTTTTGGGATCAAACTCGCGGTTACCTAGATAGAATACCTTTGATCTTTTTTCTTCGGGTAACAGCAACTCATATAAATTCGGCACTGAGCCATTGTGTAGATAAGGGGCTGTTGCCCAGATCCCGGTTAAAGGCCTTGCCTTATACACGGCTGCACTGCTGGTTAACGGCGAGTCTTCTGCTACAGATTGAGCCAGAGTATTGAATTGCTGTTGATACTTTTTCAGATGATTGACTAAGGATGGTGGTACCCCCACGCTATCGGCATCATCTGCTGCTGCATCGGCGTGTTCGGAGTCATCCTCCGGTGTGCTAGCTGTTGACTGAACAAGACCGTTGTTTTTGTTCCTCAGAGCTTTTTCGTTTTCAATAAATGCTGCTTCAATGGTTTGCCAGGGATGCTTAAGAAGTGCTCCGATGACTGAGTTGACCAGCGGAAACAAGCCAGTGGTCTGTGCCGGAATTTTATCGCCGGCAATAACAAACTCTTTACGGCCTGCAAACTTTCCTGCTGGCCGTGTTTTCAGCATATTTATGATTTCCTGAGGATCTGTTCGTACTTCTAACACCGGAGTCAGAACAGCTTTATAGTCTTGCCCCTGATCAGCCCGCGGCATTACCTGGTGGCAACTAACGCAATAGTTGTCATAGTGGAGTTGCCCTTTAGCCGCTGTGATCGGATCAATAGCTGGAAAATACTCTGATGGCCAAATAGGAGACCTTAGTTCTGCCACCCATTTTTCCAGCTCTCCAAGGTTTTTGATAGCTAATGAGGAAGGGTAGCGTATTTTTGACTTCCGCTCGGGGATGTCCAGTTGACCATAAACTCCCAGCACTTCGCCTCCATTACGGATTAAAGTGCCAACACTGGCTGGGCCATTGGGGGCGAATCCTGTCCACTGAACCACATCGGATTGATGAGTTCCCCACAGAAATGGGTAACTGACCGGAGCATCGGAGGCGTGGCCGTTATTAGGCATATCGTTAAATTTCGAAAGAATCTGATTAAATATTGCCCCGATGGCATCGACGCGTCCGTAGCCATAATGAGGTTGGTCCGGATCAGGGTGGTTAACCATATTTCGAGTCGCTAATACCTCTGTCTGCTGAAGCAGGTTGTTGCGCAACTCTTCTGCGGCATTGGCACTGTGTTTTTTTCCAAGAACTCCATTGGCGAAGCGGGAAAACTTGTTATTGGATCGATAGGTTTCGTTCATGGCTTCGACCAGAGACTGGTTGAAGCTCTCAAAGTCGGCGAGGGTTGGGCCGCCATCAATTCGAATTCCACGACCTCGGTAGCGGACTTCTGCCGTATGACAGGCTGCGCAGTTAAACCCCATCCACTCTTCACCCGTTTTGGAATCGACATCCTTGGCAAATCCAACCGCCAGGCCATCAGGATTCCAGGGGCTCTTTTCCGCCGGCAGATACCTAAGCGACTGCATATGGGCATTATCCCGAAACAACGCGGTGGTGGTGCTTTGTTCCAGATTCAGATACCAGGAGTAGGGTAGTATGCGGGATCCTTGAGAAGTGAAATAGAATGATTGCTGAGTTTCTACGGACCACTGTTGATCCATATTAACGATGTTTCCAGATGCACCAAAAACAGGACTTCCTTGCTCAATGGGAGGGGCTTTCTGATTGCTTGCACAACCGGAAAGACCTAGAACAAGTGAAAAGATACCAATAGATACTTTCTTATTTATCGATGACATGTCTATCTCCTTGACGTGCATTCATGCAATAAATCACATAACACTACATCCCTATAAACCATCCTTACTTCAGTGCATGTGATCTGAACCTGTTCAGACAGGGGTTATAGTAGAAGAGGAAGTCTTATTTCGCAAAAGTCTGTTAGTCGTTGAATTGTAAAGTTGAAATCTAATTTAAGATAAATACCGTTATTCCGCTCTCATTTTTCAATGTTTTCTGCAATCACTGAAGTTGCGCTTATTGAAGATTGATCCGTCTGGGTCAGTCGAGTACATCCGGATTGAAAATCACCTTATACAGCACTGAATATCCAGATTTAAGACAGTACCGATCGGCATATTTGAGGGTAAGTTGTCGAATTTAGTCAATATATATTCGAAATATAGAAAGTTTAATCGTTTTTGAAGAGTAACTTGTTAGTCAGTTGCACGGAGAGAATCCAGGCTCCCTGCCCAAGATCCCCAAAAAAAAAGAATAAAACAGCAAGAGATTCATCTCATGAATAACGAAGTTATTATCACCTGTGCTGTCACCGGATCCGGTGACACCGTCGGCAAACACCCTGCCATCCCTGTCACTCCTGAAGAAATTGCCAACGCTTCGATTGAGGCGGCAAAAGCAGGTGCTGCTGTTGCCCATATCCATGTTCGGGACCCGAAAACGGGGGCTCCTTCTCGAGATGTTTCCCTTTATCAGGAAGTTGTCGCCCGTATTCGAGATCAGGACACTGATGTGGTGATTAATCTCACCGCAGGTATGGGGGGCGATCTCTATATAGGACCGGATGAGAATCCGACAGCCTTTGGCGATGAAACTGATCTTGTAGGAGGTCGCGATCGTTTACCGCATATTGAAGAGCTGCTACCGGAAATCTGTACGCTTGATTGCGGTTCTCTCAATTTTGGCGATAACAACTTGGTTTACGTGGCTACCCCGGACATGTTGCGTATCGGAGCCAAACGAATTCAGGAGTTGGGGGTCAAGCCTGAGCTTGAGATTTTTGATACCGGTAATCTCTGGTTTGCGCTGCAAATGCTGAAAGAAGGGTTGATTGATGATGACCCGATGTTTCAGCTGTGTCAGGGCATTCCCTGGGGAGCTCCGCCGGAGGTAGGCATCCTGAAGGGCATGGTCGATATGCTACCGGCTAATGCTAACTGGACGGCCTTCGCATTAGGACGAAATCAGATGCCATGGGTCGCTCAGTCGGCTCTGCTGGGTGGCGGTGCGCGAGTTGGACTTGAGGACAATATTTACCTTGATAAGGGGGTCTTTGCCAGCAATGGGCAATTGGTTGACAGGGCAGCCACTATCGTCAGCAATATGGGTGCCAGAGTACTCAATCCCGCAGAAGCCCGGGAAAAACTGGGCTTGATTAAGCGAGGTTAGGGAACAGTCATGACGGCTCAATCTATCAAAAAAAGTACTGACTTTAAGGGCTCTGATATGAATAACACCGAGATTAAGCGTGTCGCTATTGTCGGCACCGGTGTGATTGGCAATGGCTGGGCTGCTCGCTGCCTGGCTAAAGGGTTAGATGTGGTGGCATACGACCCTGGTGCTGGTGCCGAACAACGGATGCGGGATGCTATCGCCAATGCCTGGCCAGCGCTGGTGCGTTCTGGCTTGGCTGAGGGGGCAAGCATGGATCGACTAGAGTTCACCGCTTCCCTGGAAGAGGCTGTATCCGACGCTGATTTTATTCAGGAAAGTGCGCCTGAACGGGAAAGCCTTAAACGTGAGCTATTGGCACAGATCGATAGTGCCGCTCGCCCTGATGCCATTATTGCTACCAGCACTTCAGGACTCTTACCGACAAAGTTACAGGCAGACTGTATTCACCCTGAGCGAGTTGTCGTCGGGCACCCTTTTAATCCAGTTTATCTGCTGCCCTTAGTGGAGGTGGTTGGTGGTGAAAAAACCTCCGCTGAATCGATTTCCCGGGCCAGTGATATCTACCGCTCTATTGGAATGCGTCCATTGCATGTGCGCAATGAGATAGAAGGGTTCATTGCTGATCGACTGATGGAAGCTTTGTGGCGGGAGGCTCTTTGGCTAGTCAATGACGGGATTGCCACGACGGAAGAAATTGATGCCGCAGTGGTGTATGGCTGTGGACTGCGCTGGGCACTGATGGGTACCTGTCAGACTTTCCATCTGGCCGGCGGTGATGCCGGAATGCGCCATATGCTGGAGCAGTTTGGACCCGCTCTCAAGCTGCCATGGACAAAGCTTGTGGCGCCAGAACTGACTGAAGAATTAATCGATAGCATGGTCGATGGCTGTAACTACCAGGCGGCGGATCGGTCGGTGAAGGAGCTGGAACAGCGTCGGGATGATTTTCTGATCAGGGTGCTGGACATCGCTAAAGAATACTGGCCGGAGAATGAGGGATTAAAAGACAGAATCTGAAACGGACTCAGGGCCTCTGCAGAGAGGCCCCTCAAACCTGCAAAAAGCAGGCATAAAAATAATGAAATGAGAGGTCTGTTATGTCCAGTCTTAGTAGCAAAATAACTACCGAATACAGTACTCAAAACCCTGCGATTGAATGCCGGAATGTCTGGAAAATTTTCGGTGAGCGGGCGGATGAAGCCCTGGCTGCCATAAAAAGCCGGGGAATGACTAAAGATGAAGTACACCAAGAGTTTGACTGTGTCGTGGGGGTGGCTGATGCCAGCTTCCAGGTCAGAGAAGGGGAGGTCTTCTGCATAATGGGGCTTTCCGGTAGTGGAAAATCAACCCTGGTTCGTCATATCAACCGACTTATTGAGCCTACGGATGGGGATATCCTGGTCGGGGAGGATAATATCAATGGCTTAAACCAGAAAGAACTCAGGCGTATCCGTGCTGAAAAAATCGGTATGGTCTTTCAGCACACGGCACTTTTACCTCACCGAACGGTACGTGAAAATGTTGCTCTTGGCCTGGAACTGCGTGATGTTGATGAGCAACAGCGACTCAAGATTGCTGAAGAAAAGTTAGCGCTGGTACATCTGACCGGTTGGGAAGATCGTATGCCCACGGAGTTGTCTGGTGGTATGCAGCAGCGGGTCGGATTGGCGAGGGCCATGGCAGCTGACCCTAAGATCCTGTTAATGGATGAGCCTTTTAGTGCTTTGGATCCTTTGATTCGCCGTCAGCTTCAGGATCAATTTCTGGAATTGGCTCAGGTGATGAAAAAAACCACTCTCTTTATTACCCACGACCTTGATGAAGCCATTCGAATTGGTCATCGCATCGCTATTATGAAGGATGGTGTCATCGTACAGATAGGTACTCCCGAAGAGATTATTACTGCCCCTGCTGACGACTACGTGGCTGAATTTGTTAAAGATATTTCCCGCCTTAAACTGGTTTTTGCCCATACGGTGATGCAGCCCGTTGAAGATTATCTTGATGATAAAAAACTCAGGCCACAAGACCTGGATCTCAATGACTACCCGACTGCGTCAGAGGACGCAGATCTGGATCATTTGATTGATCTGGCAGTCGAGCATGAGAAGCCCACTGTTGTGCTTAATGGGGGGGCTCCTGTTGGTATCGTTACCAAGCGTCAATTACTGCGTGGCATCCAGGGGGATGGGAGCAATGAATAATCTGATGAGCCAAACGTTAGATCACAAAGAAACAGAGCAATTGAAAGATTTTTTGGTGAGTTCGACTGATTATTATCTTCAGCAATTTGAACGTATATCACAGGGACAGAAGTACAGTTTGAATTTAGCGGCAGCAGTCTTCGGTCCTTTTTGGGCGGCGAGTCGCAATATATGGCTGTTGTTCTGGTTACTGGCTGCAACCGATGTGACTGCTCTGGTCGTCATAGGTCAAAGCCTGTGGGGAGGTGAAACTCACCCTGAGAGCAGTCTGGCACTTGGTGTCGGTATACTCGTTTTTTGTCGTGGTATCGGTGGCATTATCGCTAACCGCCTCTATCATGATTATTTCAACAAATGGCGTATCAATCAGGGACAACCCTGTGGTATCAGCTCGAAACGCACTCTGGTTGGTTTGCTGTTGGTGCTGGCCACTTATCCTCTGACCGTCTACCGTTTCAGCGCCGCCAGCGTGGTTGATTATCTCGAAACTTTTCCTACTTCCCGAAAAATTGCTTCTAAAACGGCCCACGCGATAGATGCTGCGGTTGACTGGTTAACCATTTCCTTTGAAGACCTGTTCGACTCCATTACCTGGGCTATTCGAGGCATGCTGGACTTTCTGGAGTTGCTGTTTATCGGCACGCCCTGGCCGGTAATGGCACTGTTGTTAATTCTGCTGGCCTGGAAAGCAGCAGGTTGGAGAGTTGTCATCTTTACTGCTTCGGCATTGGCCTATCTGGGGTTCTTTGGGTTTTGGGATAAGGCAATGAGCACGATGGCTCTTGTCGGTGCTTCTGTATTCATTTGTCTGATCATCGGGGCGCCGCTGGGAATTGTGGCAGCCAAGAGCCCCAGGTTCAGCGCGGTACTTAATCCGATGCTGGATTTGATGCAGACCATGCCCAGTTTTGTTTATCTGATTCCCGCGATTGCCTTTTTCTCGGTCGGTAAGCCCCCTGCAGTGCTGGCTACTGTGGTATTTGCAATGCCCCCAATGATTCGTCTGACAGCTCTGGGTATACAACAGGTCAGTCCTTCGGTGATAGAGGCCATGCTGGCCTTTGGTGCCAGTCCACGGCAGATATTGTTTAAGGCTGAATTACCTCTGGCTGTGCCATCCATCATGGCCGGTATCAATCAGAGCATCATGATGAGTTTATCCATGGTAGTGGTTGCTGCGTTAATTGGTGCCGGTGGACTGGGTTATGACGTGCTCTTCTCGTTACAGCATCTGGAAGCGGGTAAGGGACTGCTGGCCGGTCTGGCCATCGTACTTTGCGCGATGATTCTCGACCGCATCATTCAGGGTCATCAAAAGCGTGGCAGTTAGTTCAAAACAGCTGCGGCTGGATACAGGGGGCATCGGTCAACAAGTCTCCGGACAGCAGTTAAAGCAGCAAAAAATTCCAGCAAGTAAATCAAATGAGCTGGAGCCAGTTCGGCTCCCAATGCTTTCCCATTGAAAGCACATAATAAAAAGAGGAAATGATGATGAATAAAGCGCTTAAGACAGTGGCACTGGCCGCAGCTCTGGGGCTGGGGCTCTCTCAGGGAGCAGTCGCCAAAGAAAAGGTTGTTATTGGTGAGGTTAGTTGGGATGCATCCCTGGCGATTGAAAATGTGCTTAAGACAGTTATGGAGCGACATCTGGATGTTGATGTTGAAATCATAGCTGCTGATCAGGCTGCTATCTGGGCGTCTATGGATAAGGGTAAAGGAAGTATCGACATACACCCGGATGTCTGGACATCATCGCAAACGGAGCCATGGGCCAAGTTTGTTGCCAAGGGTGGCAAAGAGTCTGTACGCTCCAACCATAACCCTTATCTGGGAACTGATGGATTTTATATTCCTGGCTACATCCAAGACAAATATGGCGTCAAGACCGTTCAGGATCTGGCTAACCCAGAAATCGCCAAACTGTTTGATAGCGATGGCGATGGTAAAGGGGAATACTGGCCTGGAGCCCCCGGCTGGAGTGGTGTAAAAATCAATCAGGTTAAAGCTAAAGGCTACGGTTTTGATAAGTATTTCAAACCGGTAGTGGTGTCCGACTCGATTATAAAAGCGCAACTGAAAACCGCTTATCGAAAAAAGAAAGGGATACTCTTCTATTATTGGACTCCTGAGTGGATTCATAATGCCTATGATTTGAGGAAGCTTGAAGAACCTGAGTTCACCGGTTATGCCGGAGACAGTAAGAAAGGGCATCCACAATACAACCCGAATGGCTGCTATAAGTTTAATGACACAGAGAATTGGTTAGAGGATAGCGCTATCTCTTGTGGTGCTCCTACTACAGAAGTTTATATCGCTTATTCTCGTTCATTGGAGAAGAGGGCTCCAAAAGTAGCCGAGTTTTTGAGTAAGGTGTCGCTGACCGCATCTGATGTCAGCTTATGGATTTATAAGATTGCTCAGGATGGGGAAGACCCTGCTGAAATGGCAGAGGAATGGGTTGCTGCAAACTCGGATTTGGTCAAGGACTGGTTAGATTAGTCAGGATACCTGTGAACAAGCTCATTAGGTCTTCAGCGACCCCTGATACCGGTGTGATTTGTTTGCAGGTTTCTTAGCTTCCTTAAGGACCCTCTGGAATAATATCCGGCTTCTGATCAGCCGGATATTGTTCTTTCTGTGTTTTTAATAATACCGTTTTATTGCAGGTGTTTAGTTACGACTATGAGAAAGACCTACCCCTTAAGTGAAGCCATGCGTAAATTTGTGGAGATATCAGAGGACTGTTTCCCTGATGAAGTGATTAAGGCGGGCATTGATTCTCAGCGCAAAGCCTATGTCGCTATGAATCAACAATTCGATATCACCCATCCGCCTGATATTGATTACAGGGATGAATTTCTGCACTGGAATGAAGAGCAGGTAAGCGTGCGTCGCTATCAGTCGAGGCATACATTGCCAAGTCGGCGTATTCTTTTTGTTCACGGTGGTGGATGGTATTTGGGAAATCTGGATAGCCACGATTTTTTTGCTGCAAAACTGGCCTATGACTGCCAATCAGAGTTAGTCTCTGTTGATTATCGGTTGGCGCCAGAACACCCATATCCAGCAGCCTTGGAAGATGTCTATGCCGTTTATCGGGCTATGTTGGAAGAGGCCCCCGAGAAAACTCCACCGTTGCTGGTCGGAGACAGTGCCGGGGCTAATTTAATTGCGGCATTGAGCTTAAGATGTCGTGATGAAGGTCTCTTGCCAGCAATGGGCCAGATACTCATTTATCCCGGATTAGCTCGAACAGGTACCCTGGCCAGTCATCAACAGTGTTCTAATGCACCTTTATTGAATACTGCGGCCATTGAGTTCTGCTGGCGAATGTATCAGCCGAATAACATGACATTACTGAACGCTACGCAACAAAGTTATCTGTTACCTCTTGAGGCAGAAGATTTCTCGGGGTTGCCTCCAGCGCGTTTGTATCCTGTGGAATTTGATCCTCTCAAGGATGATGCTGTTGAATATGCCAGGCGAATAAAGCGGGTGGGGGGCGATGCGGACTTAACCCTGGGTGAAGGGCTTGTGCATGGTTGTCTACGGGCAATTGGAAGTGCAGCGGAGGCTGATCAGTTTTACCAATCGATCTGTGCCGGTTGTGCTGAACTGTTTGTTGCTTCTGATAACTCTTAGAAAGCCTGAAAGCCCGCTGAGTACATAATGAGCCTATTCACAGGCTCCTTATTTAATCTGACTCTCCCTGATGATTAATGAATCGCATTACAGGTAATTAGTAATATAGGGTTTGATTTTTATAGTTGCCATTTTTTTTAATTATATTCATTCATCTTTAATAATAAAATAAGATCTTTCGTGATAAGCATCTAATTGATTGAAACTAATTTTAAAAGTAGAGTTTAAAAAGTTTTACTTCTTGCATCATGACAGTTTAATAGATGATAAGGTTTTAAATTAAATTTCATATTTTCTGATTAAAGAGGCGGGAATGAACTTCTCAATTAGATTTTTTTATTACTTCTTGTTTTTGTTGATTTATCTGTTTTCATCTTTTGCTAGAGCCAATAATACAGTGGGAACTTACTCAGGTAATATTCCGCCGGTTGCTAACTGTCATGATGTTCTGCTTGGAGTTGAAAAAAGGTTTTTAGGTTATGATGGCTGGCGAATGGTTAAAGTTAGAACGGTAGGACAGAATAATAACGTCAAACACCGAGTCTATACAATGAGTCATAAGAATAAAGGTGTTACCCGTTACATACGTAGTCAGTTGCTCGAACCAGATGAAGTAAAGGGTATGGAGTCTTTTTCTATCGATTACTTTGATGATGGAATGCAGGATAAAACCTGGTTGTATATGCCATCCCTTAATAAGGTATTAAGCTTTGAGTCAAAGGATTTGACGGGGCGGATTTATGGTTCGGATCTGTCCATCGGTGAAATGATGGTGCGTAGAGATCGCGATTACGATTGCAGAATGCTGGGAGATGGGGAATACAATGGCTACGATATTTATAAAATATACTTTGAGCCAAATAATGAAGATGAATTGATACGTCTTGGTATTCGAAGTGGGGAGGCTTGGATCGAAAAAAGTACATTCGCAGTAATCTATTCGTTGTTTAATAGCATATCTCCCAATGAACAAGTTGTTATCGACTCGGATAAGTGGCACTGGGTTGATGGGGTTTTTTCATCAGCAACCCGAACAGTAACAAGCTTTAAAGATGGTCGGCCAATATCAACTTCATATTTTAAAACCTACGATGAAAGATATAATATAGGTTTGCCAGAACGTTGGTTTTCTCCTGAACATCTTGGCTCGGGTGATGAGAGTTGGTTAGAGTTTCACAAAAAATAGTGATGTATCATTGGGTTCCCATAGCCACGGTATGAATGAGGTATGATAACGGACTTGAGTGAAGAAAAAATTATTCAATCCTGGAATAAAAACTCAGCTCCCTGGGTCCAGTCTGTTCGGGAAAACCGGATAGAGAGTCGTGTTCTCGTGACCAATCAGGCAATTGTTGAGGCCGTGGTGTCGGTAGCCCGTGAGCAGGTGCTGGATCTGGGGTGTGGGGAAGGGTGGCTATCGCGGGAATTAATCAAGAGAAAGCTTTCAGTAATGGGGGTGGACGCGGTGCCTGAGTTGATCGAAAAAGCTCGGCTCTCCGGCTCCAGCAGGTTTGAGGTCATGTCTTATGAAGACATTGCAAATAAAAAATTGGAGCTTACTTTCGATACTCTGGTCTGTAATTTCTCCCTCCTTGGCAAGAAGTCTGTTGAGGATCTGTTTCAGGCCGTTCCCGAGCTGTTGAACCCAGGCGGGTATTTTATTGTGCAAACAATTCATCCGGTATTTGGCGGTGGTACAGAAGACTATACAGACGGCTGGAGAAAAGGCTCATGGAAGGGTTTTGCGGAGGGCTTTACCGACCCGGCCCCTTGGTATTTCAGAACCCTGAGTTCCTGGTTTGAGCTATTCAGGCAGAGTGGTCTTGAAGTCATCGAAATACAAGAGCCTGTTAATCCTGTGACGAAAATGGCCGCATCGGTTATTTTTATTTCTCGAGTCGGCGCTGAGTTTACCGGTTATGAGATCGATCAGTAACACTTAAGGATTCAGTAGCACTTAACCGGATAAATTATTATCAGCTGTGAGCACGTTGGTCGATGGCCTCGCGAAGCTGTTCAAGCTCTGTAGGTCGTAGCTGATGCTGCAATACTTCAAAGAGTTCTCGTTCTTCAAATCTGACGTGACCCGACAACAACTCCCCGAAATGCTTCAGTAAAACTCTCGGAGGGGTTTTCTGGTCTGACAGGATTTCATTTAGTTTCTGGTGTTCGGTTAATAGCTGGCTTTTTAACTCCTTTGCTCCAATTCGGGTTAAAACAGGAACCAGCACCTCTTCTTCTATTTTGAAGTGGGGGGCTAAATCCTTTTTTGCAAACTGGAGCGTTTTTATCCAGAAGTTTGCGCACTGCTCATCGGAATCTCTGTTACTGCTGGCTTTGCACCGGCTTGCCGTTACTAAGGCGTGATGATGCTCCTTCGATAATTGTTGTAGCTGTTGTATTCGTTTCATCCTGTGTAATCCAAAAAAAGAGGTTATTTAGGTAAAGTCTGATGCGGTGCTGGAGACAGCAAAATGGGTAGATAGCGCAGGGCAAATAACAGAAAGGCAAGCAACCACAAAACAGCAGCTAAGGGTAAGCAGGTGGGGAACAGGCTGGCGAGTATCCGAGTCAGGGCTGCCAGGTTAATAACGACAAAGGCTGCCGTCATTAGTTTGCCTGCTTTTAGCAAGCGGTTGGTGTGGCCTAAGGCAGCCCGCGCAGCTACTGCCAAAATTAAACCCGCCATGGCTCCGACACTGAGCGCATGTATTGCAGCACCGACGGGTACGGTACTGCTGAAAATGCTCACAGCAATAATTAAAAAACCGATCCCAATCCAGGCATAGCCGATATGTAATGAGAGCAGCATTGGTTCTTTAAGAGTGGACAGGCTTTGCCAACGGGCCAGTCTAAAAATCTGCAACGTAGAGGCAATAACTGCGATGACTGCGGTTACTTTGGCTTCTGGGTATAGCGTCCAACAAAATGCTAAAAGGATCGTTGCAATCACCGCTGTTATATCTGCTGTGCCGAAGGGAGCCGGCAGTGATTGGGGGGCTTTGGGGTTCGCTTGTAATTGCTGTTGCTTTAGCCAGTTTCCAGTAAATGCGGGGATGATTCGTCCGCCGATAAGGCTGATTAACAGGCAGACAAGCATTAATGCCGCCCTACCGACATAATTTTGAAGTTCTGGAATTGCTGTCAAAGGAGTGGTGAAAGAATTCAGGTGGAACAGCGAGTTGAGCAGGGTGAACAATGATAGGACCAACACAACCTTCAGATTACGATAATTACGCGAGATCAGTATTTCCCGACCGACTAAAATAGTCAGTAACAGCCAGTAACTACTATCAGCAACGAGAATTAAAACGGGACTGACACCTGCCCCAAAACTGATTGCGATTCTTCCAACAATCCAGCAACTGACCAGCAGTATCAGAGGAAGGCCGCTGACAGGAGCGCGGCCACTCCATTTAGCAACTGCTGCCAGTAGAAAACCGCCAATGGCAGAACCGATAAAAGCAAACAGCATTTCATGACTGTGCCAGGCCAGAGGAGTAAAAGGGCTTGATGGACTTGGAAAATATCCGTACAGATAAGATATCCACCAGAGCAGCAGTATTAGTGCTGATAGCGCAGTACAGATAAACAATGGCCTGAATCCATTACTGAAAATCAGCTCAAGACGATTTTTCGGCTGCTTTTCAAAAATCAGAGAAGTGGCCATCTTCGGTCCTCTATAGGGTTCCTTCGTTTGTCTTCCGCAATCCTCGAGATCAGGAGTTCTCCGACACTAGTCTGAAAAAAGATCCCATTCATAGGGTTCAATAATGTTTTGCTGATGCTTTAAGTGAATAGTCTGCCTTAGCTGCCTACACTGCTGACTTTTGATTGCAGAATTATCGCGGCAATGCTTTGAATAAAGGGCTGCACAGCCGCAATCTCTGGAGATAGGGTGGAATTCAGTGGTTTGTTTCATTGCTTAACCTCCATACGAAGGCTTGATCCAGCCTTGTCTTCGCTTGTTTGTTAAAACTTAAGATGTATTTTGTATGTATCTTTAAAGATGGATGTTAAATGTATCTTTACAGGAAGTCCAGGATTTTTCTAATAAGATAGGCCTGATAAAGCACATTATAATGGTGATATAATGTATAAATTAGATATATCTTAAAGTGTTTTTCAGGATGTTCTTATGGGGAATCCTGGAAAAGTACAGAGAACGCAGCAATTGACCGAGAAACTAATGCAGCTCACCAAATACACAGATTTTGCTTTTAGGACATTGATTTTTCTGGGGATTCAGAAACCGGCTGAACTGGTTACTATCACGATGGTTGCGACGCACTTTGATATTCCTCGTAATCATCTGGTGAAAATTGTTCACCAATTGGGCAAGCTGGGCTATATCGAAACTGTACGTGGAAAGGGGGGAGGGATCAGATTGGCGCGTCCCGCCGCCAAAATCACCATTCGAGAAGTTGTTGAGGCAATGGAAGAAAAGCTGGAGCCGGTAAACTGCGCTAAACCTTCCTGCCCAATTGTAGCCAGTTGCCGTTTGAAAGGGGTATTGGCGGAGGCTCAGGAGGCGTTTCTGAGCGTATTGGGCGGGTATTCGTTGTCAGACCTTCAACAGCATCCGGAGCAGCTACAACGACTGCTGAAAATATATCCTCTTTAACGTTTATCTAGAGTATAAAACTGGATGAAAGGCTGCGGGTATTACCGATATCTGTCATGAATTGCTTTGTAGGTTCCATCAAGCTGGATCAGTTTTAGCCCATCGTTAAACAGTTCCAGCAGCGTCTCATAATCAGGCCAGTGTTTGCTGAAACAGAGATGGAAAGGAGATATGTGCTGGTCGCTTAATTCGAAGTAGCGAATCTTGTCAGTAATACCAAGCTTTTTCGAAGTGTAGGCGGCATTCTCCTTGATGGTATAAAAGACGTCAGCTCTTCCCATAATGAGAAAAAGCAGTGCTTGTTCATTGGAGTCGAGCACTATATGGGGTAATGCCAGTTTCGATAATTCATCTTTAAAGGCGTACCCACGAAGGCCGATGCCTTTTAAAGTTCTTGTGTCCTCCAGTGAGTGCAATGGAGGGCCGGAGTACCCGGTGTGTACAGCCAGTACCGGGGTTAGCGCACTGATCGGGTCAGATACAGCGACAAATGAACGGCGTTTTTCTGCATCGACACAGGACAGCATGGCTGCAACTTCCCCTAATTCCACTGACTTAACTACCCGCTTCCAAGGAACAAAAAGTACTCGAGCCTGAATACCAACCCGTTGGTAGGCTGCTTTCAGTACCTCTACGTCAAAACCTTCCAGGCCGTTTACCGGTTCTTTTAGTTCATAGGGAGGGAAATCCGTGGCCAGTACTTCAATGTCAGTTGTTTCTGTTATGTGGTTATTGCTGGTAGTTAAATCATCGGCGGATAAGTTTCCGATAAAAAAAGTCAGGATTAAAAACAAAGAAGAGAAAGGAATTGTGTAACCTGTGCAGTGAGAACAACCGGAAACAGTGTATATCATCTGATGGATACCCCCTTTCGGGTGGTCAATAGCCTACAACCTGAATGCTATTAACAGCAGTATAGCCCAGAAGTCTCGATGAAGTTGTTATGCTGCCCGGGTTAACACAGAGGTCCGATCGCACTGAAGGCCCCTAGGGGCCTGCTGAGAACATAATGGAGTTATTGGCAGGTTCGCTAACCTGAAATTTATTTAAGGCTACACTTGAATAACTTGCCCTGTCTGGGAAAAGGCGTTTTGATCTTTGTCATACCCCGGGCTATGCTAGGGCGAATTTTTAGATCTTGGAAAGCTACGGAGTTACTGATTTTAAGTTTTTCTGAACCTTACCTTACTCCGGGGCTTTTTATACATGGATTCAATCCCCACCTCTGCGTCAATAAAAGGAGCAGTCTAATGCAAGGTGACAAACAGGTTATCGGGTACCTTAATAAGGTACTTACCACTGAACTCACATCGATCAATCAGTTTTTTCTACATGCTCGAATGTATAAGAACTGGGGGCTGGAAGAACTTAATTCCAAGTCTTATAAGAAGTCCATTAAGGATATGAAGCAGGCCGATGAACTTATCGAGCGGGTGCTTTTTTTGGAAGGTTTGCCTAATCTGCAAAGCCTTGGGCACCTGCGTATTGGTGAAAACACGGAAGAAATGCTGCAAGGGGATCTGGAGTTTGAAATAGAACAGTTAAAGCTGTTACGGGAAGCTATTGCCTGTTGCGAAAATGCCGGAGACTATGTCAGCCGGGATATATTGGAAGACATTCTTGGCTATGAAGAAGAACACGTTGATTGGATCGAAGCGCAGCAGTATTTGATCAGCAATGCAGGTGTGGAAAACTACCTGCAATCGAAAATGTAATTGCGTGGGAGATAAACGATGAAAGGTAATACCACTGTTATTGATACGCTGAATGGTCTTTTGGCATTAGAACTGACGGCTATGGACCAGTATTTTATTCACTCGCGAATGTATGATGACTGGGGCCTGCATAAGCTTTTTGAGCGGATTGATCATGAGTTTGATGATGAGAAGGGGCATGCATCGTTATTGATAGAGCGTATTCTTTTTCTTGAAGGTGTCCCAAATATGGTCAAGCGGGAGCCCTTGAATATCGGCAGCGATGTACCCTCAATGCTGCAAAGTGATCTGGATGTCGAATATGCTGTTGATAAGGCACTGAAAGAGGCTATTAAGGTCTGTGAAGATCATCAGGATTATCAGAGCCGTGAAATCCTGGAAAAACTGTTGGAAGATACCGAGCAAGACCATGCTTACTGGCTTGAAAAGCAGTTGGGACTAATCCAGAAGATCGGTCTTCAAAACTATATCCAGTCGCAGATGGGATAGTATCAAGCAGACTCAAAGGTTTGCCTTCGGGCACCAGAGGTACCTAGGGGGGCTTGTTACCAGAGAGCCCCTGAATGGTTTGCGTTATCGTTAAACAAGAGGGTCCATATAACCCATACAAACGGACTTCCTTCCAATAAAAGTTTGTTTTCTGCCTTCCTCTGGCTTCTTGCTGTTATTTCTAATGATCGATGCTGCTCTGACTGCTAAGGAAATGGGATGGGCTAGAGGTCAGTCATTCGAAGAGTCGTATTGCACTGAGTGCTGATGTCATGAAAGAGCAGCAGGAGCTGTTCTTTGGTGCTGGCATGAACGCCTGTGTTCTTAGGCCTTTTCAAAGAGAGGAACTATATGCGCTCTGGCTGCTGTAGAGTTTGCCAAAGTGAATGCTGAGGCCGATTAGCGGCATTGCAGGAAGTCTCTCAGATCAAAAGAAACTTAATTCATATCAATTCGTAATGTAAACGATATTGCGAATCAATCTTATTGGGTGTATTATCTCTTTCGAACTAGGATGGAGATATAGCATTATGTACGTCTGCATTTGTCGCGCTGTTACCACTTCTCAGATCCAGCGTGAAGCAACCGAAGCCGATGGTAAACGCTCAGTACGGGAAATTAACGATCGCCTTGGTTGTGGTAAGGACTGTGGTCGCTGTCGATCTAATATTAAACAGCTGGTACAGGAAGCCCAGTCTCACTCTTCACAGCAAGGTTAAGATCACTAAGACAAAAGAGTTAAGATCAGGTTTGTCGTTGTGGTTCTGATTTCAACAGTTTTTTTCTGATTGGCTTGCAGCCCCTGCAGGTTAGTGTTTCATCTCCCTTCAACCCTCTTGGGGTGTCTCCAGCGCTGCCATAATACGTTGGAAATAAACTCGGTACTCTGCGGGTATCTCCATGCTCTTATAACTATCCGCGTTGATACAGACGGTAGTTGTTCTGGCATCAACACAGACAGTGCCGTTCACTTCAAAAATATAGCGAAGCCCCAGAGAAGCTCTTCCGAGCTTAAAGCAAGTGACTTTGACGACCGGTCGGTCACCAAATTGCAGGGGGTGTTTAAAATCTACGTCAGAATGAGCCATTGGGAATGCAACCCGCTCATTCTGTATCAGGTGGTAGTAGCGAACCCCAATATATTCCTCCCAGAGGTTTTCGAAGGATTCATGGATAAAATTATGAATACGGGGAAAATAGGCAATACCGGCTGGATCTACATCTCCGAAGCGCACTAAATGCTGAGTCAGAAACATTTCATTGCCATCGTTAGAGGTTGTACTCAGCAAGTTGGAGCGGGGTGTCATAATTTGTTTCTCTTTTATACCGTTGTATAAAACACTTTATCAGTTGTTGCTGTGGATCTCTTGATTAGATTCTTGTTTACTGTTTTAGCGCTGCGATGGCCTGTGCATAATTTGGCTCACTGGTGATTTCTGTCACCAGCTCTGTGTATATGATCTGGTCCTGTTCATCAAGCACAAGTACTGCTCGAGCGGTTAAGCCTGCCAATGGGCCATCCGTCAGCAGCACACCATAGTCCCTGGCAAAGTCTTTAGATCGCATCATTGACAGAGCCGACAGTTTATCCACACCTTCAGTTGAGCAAAATCGTTGTTGGGCAAAGGGCAGGTCTGCAGAAACTACCAGAACAGCGACATTGTCCAACAGACCCGCGCGGTAATTAAACATTCTTGCTGATTCCGCACAAAGCGGTGTATCCAAGCTCGGTATAATATTGATAAGCTTTCGTTTACCCGCAAAGTTCTTCAGGCTGATATCATCTAAACTGCTGTTAACCAGAACAAAATCAGGTGCCTGATCACCAACCCCCGGCAATTCACCATTTGTATGTACCGGACTTCCTTTCAAAGTAACTGTGGCCATTCTACGTACACTCGTCCTCTAAAACACTTGACGTGTCAAACTGCAGTTGTTTAGGAAATCTATGAACAGACCCACAGAGAACACAATGGACTTATTCATAGGTTTCTTGGAAATTATACTCAGTAAATCTGTTTTATGGCGAGTAAATAGTACAGGTTGGCGATGGTGCCCATGACCAGGTCTATAGCAAGGCTGTGGCGAAAGAGCTGGATGAACGTCATGAGTTGATTACAGCGGGTCGTCAATCAGGTGAATTGCGTATAGATATGACTGATAGCGACTCAATCCGGGCTGCCTTCGAGAAGGTCGGAAAGTTTGAAGCTGTGATTTGCTGTGCAGGTCATACTATCTGCTATCTGCTATCTGCTATCTGCTATCTGCTATCTGCTACTTGCTAGTTGCAACAACGGCTTGTTCCTCAGTAGAGGCTTCAAATTTGTTAACTATTTGGTGAAGGTAGATATCTCTATAGGGACCCTTTGAAATAGGGGCCCTTCGAATAAGTCCATTATGTTCTCAGCGAGCCTAAGGGATTTGTTCGCAGGTTCATTAGCAATGAGCGTCAGACTCCTGACCAGTGATTGCTAAATGACACGCTGATAAATGTGATAAAGATCTGATCCGTAAGCATAATATTGCTCTCGAATACGGCGGCCAAAAACTGGATAAGGCTGGCTGCAGGGGAGAGGTAAATCTTCAACAGGGGTTCCCAGAAGGTGATCCGCCATTGCTTTTCCCATAACGGTGCCTGGCCCTATACCCCGACCGCTGTAGCCCATACAGGCCAGGAGGCCTGGTGCTGGATTGTGAAGGTGAGGGAGGTGATCTGGTGAGAACGCTATTCTGCCGGACCAGCCGTGTTGCCAAAACGTTTCGCGATTTGTTTCGGTTTTATCGAAGATTTTCGGAAACAGTTTAAGTAATTGATGACTTGCCCAGCCCTGCAAAAACCGAGATCTCTTGTCAGAGAATTCACCGATACTGCCGATAATCAGGCGGCCTTCGTCATCAAGTCTGAATGAAGACATGACCTGTCGTGTATCCCAGCAGGCCTGTTTTTGTGGCAGGATCTTATTAAGTGCTTCGGAGCTCAACGGATTCGTCGCAAATTGGAAGTAGTAAAGTGGTGTGAAGGACTGTCTGAGGTTCTTCCACAGCTCTTTACTATAGGCATTGGTCGCAATAATTACATTTCTGGCATTAATTTCACCGGTTTCAGTCGTGATTTTCCAGTCACCGGTGGTCTCTGTTGCCAGCTTGAGGACGGCGGACCGGGTGTAAATTCTGGCCCCAAGAGACTGGGCCGTTGTGGCGAGTCCCCGGGCGTAACTCAAGGGTTGAATTGTTCCCGCTCTTGGATCGAACAGGGCTCCTCGATAAGCTTCTGTACCTGTCTTTTCAGCTGTTGTTGCTGCGTTCAGCAGTTTGACGGGTACTCCGCGCTTGATTAATTGTTCAGTTTTTCGGGCTAAATAGCGGTCTCCAGATTGCGAATGGGACAGGTGCAAGGTGCCGTTGCGATTGGCCTCGCACTGAATACCAAAGCGTTTGATAAGCGAAAAGACTAAATCGGGAGCTGCTCCCAGCGTTTTATTCAGACGTTGACCATACTCTTTTCCCAGTTTGGCCTCAATGTCATCAGGATTAAGCCAAAGACCGGCATTGACCAGACCGACATTTCTTCCTGATCCTCCGTAGCCTATATCTTCTGCTTCCAGAACAGTGACTGATATTCCCGCTTCAGCCAGATGTAAGGCAGCGGACAGTCCGGTAAAGCCGCCGCCAATGACTACGACGGCAGCCGTTTGATGACCTGTTAAGGGCCGGGTATCAGGAGCTTCGATCGCCGTATTGGCCCAGAGTGAATTCGGTAATTTAGAATCTGTACTGTCTTCAAGGGCCATAGCCAGACTTTCCTCAGGTGTATCCTTGGTGTCGTTATCCGGATCATAAATTTGTATTTGATGAGGGAAAAGAATCGTTTTTCTTTATCCCCTCTAGGTCTGGGCTATGACAGATGGATAAAAACATGGCCAGGAAAAAACGGATTAGATATCGATCAAACTGTTGTTTCTTGTGACTTGACCGCTATCGTCTTTCGTGGGATGTTGTGTGGCCTTATTCGGAGGGCTATTGCTACGAAGAATAACGCTGGAAAACTGAATTTTGGCAATAGGAAACGAATTTTTGGCTAGTCTTTCCATTCCGCTTCCCTCGGGCATTGCCCTGGATGCTGGTGATATAAAAATTCTGCATACCGGCAGAGTATTTAAGCAAACCATACTGGACTGTATTCGTAACGCGAAAAAGCGCATCAGTATTGCCGCGCTCTATATTCAGGACGATGAAGCCGGGAGTGAAATACTGCATGCCCTGTTTCAGGCCAAACAACAGAATCCGAGTCTGGACATAAAGGTGTTCGTTGATTTTCATCGGGCGCAACGAGGACTTATTGGCGAAAAACAATGCAGCGGTAATCGAGGTTTTTACCAAAAGCTGGCGGAGGAATACTCTGAACTTGTTGAGATCTATGGAGTTACCGTCAAGAGCAAGGAGGTGCTGGGTGTATTGCATCTAAAAGGCTTTGTTTTTGACGATACTGTTCTGTACAGCGGGGCCAGCTTAAACAATGTTTATCTGTACCAGAAAGATGAATACCGTTGTGACCGTTATTACTGCATTCAGAGTTCCCAGTTGGCTCAGTGTCTTGTCAATTATCTGAATGAGCAATTTGTTGATAGTCGCCTGGCAATGTTACTGACCGGCCAGCAGCAGCTTAACAAAAAACAGGTTCGGTATCGGGCAAAACAACAAAAAGCCCTGTTACGGCGTAGTCAGTATAAATATATTCCTGAAGCCCTTCATAAAGGACAGTTAACCGTTACCCCATTAGTTGGTTTAGGGGCCCGAGGCAATTTACTGAACCGGCAGATCCGCAACTTGCTGCGTATGGCGGAGCAGCAACTGGTAATTTTTACACCTTATTTTAATTTGCCGAATTCTTTAAAGGTAGAGCTTAAGCGGGCGCTGAAGCGTGGTGTTCAGGTCAAGATCATTGTGGGTGATAAACAGGCCAATGATTTTTACATTTCAGATGAAGATAAGTTCAGTACCATAGGTATCGTCCCCTATATTTATGAAACACTTCTTAAGCGTTTTGTCCGTAAGTTTCATCGATTTATTGTTGCAGATAAGCTGGAAGTAAGATTATGGCAGGATGGAAGCAACAGTTTCCATCTGAAAGGAATCGTTGTTGATGAGAAACTTCACCTGCTGACGGGTAACAATCTTAACCCGCGCGCCTGGAGTCTGGATTTGGAAAACGGTTTAATGTTCCACGATCCGGAACAGCTGCTCAAGGTAGGCTGGCAGCAGGAGCTGGCCAATATCGAGCAGCAAACGCGAAAGGTGACGGGGGTCAATCAACTACAGCATAACAGCGAATATCCGATAAAAGTTCAGAAGCTGTTGAAGCGCCTGAAAGTGACTGCGATAGACCGTATTCTTAAGCGCATTCTGTAGTCTTTATTCGATTAATACTACGTGCCTTATGACAGTGCTTACAGAGCTTTGGTTGATTGCTTGTTTTATCGATTACCTCGCTCGGTGAGTAATACCCACTCGGCGAGGTATCTGTTTTTTTAAATCTGGCTGTTTTAAACCACGCCGGGTTAATTCAGGTTTTTTAGGGACTGTCAGTTAAAAATGGGCTGACATGTTTCATTGCCCGCGCTACGTAGTCTTCTTTTTCCCCAACGGGCGCAACATAATGGATAGCGTTTTGAGCTGCTTCTTTCCCCTCCAGCCGGGCAATTATCCAGGTCGCCAGATATTGAGATGCAAGACAGCCTCCGGCACTTGCAATATTGCCCTCAGCAAAGAAAGGCTGATTCAGAACTTCGACACCGGCTTCCTGAACCCAGGGCTTGGTTGTAAGGTCGGTACAAGCTGGAAGATCATTCAGTAGCCCAAGCTTAGCCAGCAGCAGGGTACCGGAGCATTGGGCGCCGAGCAGTTGCCGGGATGGATCAAGTTGCAATTGTTCCATGATGGATTTATCGGCAACAATCTCTCTTGTTTTCATACCGCTACCAATGATGACGGCATCAGCCGAGCTGGCCTCACTCAGGGACTCCTGACCTTCAATCACCACTCCATTCATCGATTCAACCCGGGACGTCGGGCTGGCTATTGATACACGCCAGTCTGGTTTCTTAATGCGGTTAAGAATGCCAAGTGCAATGAGGGAGTCGAGTTCATTAAAGCCATCAAAGGTCAGAATAGAGATATGCATGGGGCTGTGTCCTATATTTGTTTAATCGTAGGTTTTTTGTGTTGATTGTGGTTGCTATAAAGCATTCTATTCTCCAAAATCATGACAATACAATTATTGTCATGGATACATTTCTATAGCCGTATCCTTTTGGACACTCTTTTGGAGAGCTGACTGCCATATGGCCCGTGCCCGATATAAACGCTTAGTTGATAAGTTTGCTGCCGATATCCGCGCAGGAAATTTACCACCAGGCCATCGGTTATCCACTCATCGACAGCTCGCTGCTGATGAGGGGATAGCGCTGGTCACTGCTACCAGAATTTATGCGGAGCTGGAAGCTATGGGGTTGGTCAGCGGGGAAGCAGGTCGGGGGACCTTTGTTCGAGAAACTGCGCTCCCTCCTGGTCACGGTATCGATCAGCCTGCGACGACTGAGGGAATGATTGATCTAAATTTCAACTCTCCGTCTCTTCCTGACCAGACTGAAATACTTCGGGAAGCCCTTCGCCAGCTGGCATCATCAGGAGATCTTGAAACACTGATGCACTATCAGCCCCATGCCGGTCGTAAGCACGAAAGGGCTACCGTGGCGCGTCACCTTGCAGCCAGGGGACTGTCTGTTGATGGGAGCCAGGTCCTGATTGTCAGTGGAGCCCAGCATGGCTTGGCCGCTACCGTCATGGCGCTACTTCGACCCGGTGATGTGGTTGCTGTTGATGCGTTGATCTATCCAGGTTTTAAAGTTCTTGCTGAGGTGCATCGACTGGAGCTGTCAGCTATACCGCTGTCCGATCAAGGTCCGGATTTAGACGCGTTAGAGGAACTGTGTCGGACTCGATCTGTTCGAGCCGTTTATGCCATGCCAACCCTCCATAATCCAATGGGGTGGGTTTTGGATATGGAGTACCGACAACGGCTTGTTGCTATCGCCCGCCAGCATAAATTACTGATTATTGAAGATGCTGCCTATGCTTTCCATGCAGAAGATCCGCCAGCTCCTTTGGCTGCGCTTGCTCCAGAGACAACCGTATATGTATCAGGGCTTTCGAAGAGTGTGGCTACCGGACTTCGTGTTGGATTTGTCGCCGCACCTTCGCAGTGGATATCAATGATTGAGCGGATAATCAGAGCCACAACCTGGAACACACCCGCTCTAATGACTGCAATGAGCTGCAGATGGATCGAAGATGGGACAGTGACCTATCTGGAATCCGAGAAACGTAAAGACGCAATAATCAGGCAGTCGATGGCTAGAGATATTCTTAACGGATTGGATTACGTCAGTAACCCTGCGTCGTACTTTCTCTGGCTTCCTTTACCTGAAGAGGTTCGGGCGGATCAGGTTGTAATGGCGCTTATGCAGTCAAATATTTCTGTTTCCACGGCAGAACCGTTTGCAACGACCCATCACATCCCCCATGCGATACGTCTGGCGCTTGGGTCAGCTGACATCGACACGCTTCAAGTGGCGCTAAAGAAAGTGAGAGAGGTGATCGATTATTATTCTTACTGAGATCTTTAATCAGCTAACAGAGACTTGTGCGTGCTCGTTCTGTTGTTTTCGAGGGGGCTGAGAGGTTGCAGTTCAACAGATAATAAATCCGTCATATCATTTGCCAAAGGCTCCCAGCCCAGGATTATTCTATATCTGTGATGTGTGCATATTTTCCTTCAGAACAAAGAGTTGCAGCAGAGGGCTTTCCACTTATTTGTTATTGGGTATCGATACTTGAAAGAAAATCATCGAGAATTTTATTGAACTCATCCGGTCTTTCCCAGAACATCAAATGTTTTCCCATATATGCAACCGTGGCAGAAGGGGTATTTGATTTTATCCATTTATCTGCGGCGTCTTCCATCTCTTTACGCACAATGTACAACAGTGGGGTTTTCCCTTCTAATGCAAGAAGGTCCTCACTGTAATCAAGATAAAACCCAGTGGCGTTTTGGATTGCTGCGACACTACTTGATGTTTTGCTTGCGATTTCTGATAACCAGATAAGATTCTCTGGTGTTGGTTTTTCAAGCATCCATTTGCTAAATTCTGTAACTACATTTTCACGATCCTCTATTATTCCTTCGGTGAACCACTGAGCATAGCCATCAGAGTCATTGTCTAAATACCAAACCCATTCGTCGCGCGATGAGCCCGTTATTTTGGGGCCCGTATCAATCATAATCATGGCTTTGAGTTTATCAGCACCAAACTGATTCAAATAGGCTAATTGCTCAGTTACTCCGTAGGACCAACCCGCCAAAATAACCTTTTTCAATTGGAGTTTATCAATCAGTTGAGCCAAATCTCTAGCATGTTGCTGGTAGGTGTGACCTTCCACTGGCTTTGATGATTTGCCCTGGCCACGGGGATCATAACTCAGCGCTCGATATTTGGTTGAATCTTTGAAGTGTGATAGTTGATGTACGAATACATCTGTTGACATCATCCAGCCAGGTATAAATATGATTGCTGTATCACCGCTTCCGGAATGTTCAAAATATAGGGTCAGATTCTCGTTTATCTTGATTTCATCAGCGACCACTCCTTTCATTAACAGACACCAGCTAGCTGTAACAACTATCAATGCCTTCAGCATTCTGTTTTTCTTCACTCTGTTTTTCCTCCAATTGTTCACTGGTTTACCAATTTTTGTCAGATAAAAATGTTCTTACACATTCATTGGTTGCCTCGGAAAATTTCCAGCAGAGCATGTACAATCATTTACACGAATAACCATGTAGTACGTTTGGTTCACCTTTAGAGACGCTGGTGAACAAGTCGAGTATGTTCATACGTAATCACTCCACTGAACACAACCTGTGCTTTACGGCCTATCCGGTAACTGTCGAAAGCTAATGGCCAGCCGGTTCCAGGCATTCATGAAGGTAATGATTAGTGTTAAATCAACCAGTTCTTCATCATTGAAATACTGTCTTACTCGCTCATAAGCTTCATCAGGAGCATAAGTTTGGGAAATATTAGTCACTGCTTCAGCCCAGGCCAGAGCCGCTTTCTCACGATCATCAAAAAATGGATATTCGTGCCAGGCAGCAATACAATCGAGCCTTTGTTGTTCTTCACCCAAAGCCCGGGCGTCACGGGCATGTAAATCGAGGCAATACACACAACCATTGATTTGTGAAACTCGAAGCTCCACCAAAGCTCTTAGTTTTTTATCAATGGCTACTGTTTGTTTTTTTAATGCTGCAAATTCTTTGATGGCGGTTGCATTTATTTTTCCGTAATCTAGCCTTGCAATCATGTTGTCACCTGCTGAGTGATAAGTACCGAATGAAAAGGTATAAGAATAAATATGGTGACAAGGGCTGTATTGTATTTTTCCGACAGGCTTAATTGATGTCTCGCTCACTACCACTGCATTTATCAGAAATAGGGCTGCAGAGAATGCGGCCTTCACCTGTACTACAACCGTTTATTGAGTGGTTTTGGGCTATCTGCCCAGATCAATATGTGCGAGAACAGCATCACGAATTGATGCATTCACAGGGTGGTTTAGGTTTACTGTTTAATTGGGGAGACAAACTGGAAAGCACGTATGGGCATTATCAGCCATCAGTGAGTCTGGAGAGCGTTCAACTCTGTTCACGGAAAATTACCTTAACTGGAAATATTCAAGCGTTCGGCATCCTGTTTCGTCCAGGTGGTGCTTTCCCGTTCTTCGATATACCGATGCATGAATTAACCTGTGTCGATCAATTGCAGTCAAGGCATTTGTCTCTATTACATGACCAGCTTGCTGATATCCCAACGTTTGCCGGGAAAGTCAGGCGGACAGAGTCCTGGTTAACCTCTCTTTTACATCAGGATTACAGACAGCTATTCACCGTTCCGGCTTTGTTAAAACTCATTAACGATCATCAGGGACAACTATCAATTCAGCAGATTGCTCGTCGTTCGTATTTAAGTGAGCGTAAGCTTGAGCGAATATTCAAACAGAAAGTGGGCATCTCTCCCAAAAAATATTCACGCCTTGTACGACTGCATCAGGTGCGCACTGTATTGAAGCAATCAACTTTGACATTGGCTGATATCTCCCACTTGACGGGGTTTTATGATCAGGCTCATTTTAATCGAGAATTCATGAAAATAGTCGGCATGACGCCTGGTGAATACCTGTCACGATAACCATTGACAAGCACTTCGAGAAACAGCGCTTCTTCTGGTTAGGGTATTGATCAGCCTGCGATGACTGGGGGAATGATTGATCCAAATTTCAACTCTCCGTCACTTCCTGACCAGACTGAAACACTTCGGCAGCGGCTATCATCAGGAGATCTTGAAACACTGATGTACTTGGGATCTTTAATTAGCGATCTTCAGAGAAAATTTTACTCAGAAGATTGATCAGAACGGCTCGTTCCTGGTCGGTCAACTGTGCAGCCAATCGATCTTCGTGGGCCTCTATCTGAGGTATTAGCTGCGCTAACAGAGATTTTCCTTCATCGGTCAGCACCAGTGAGTTGGTACGTCGATCCCCTGCAACAGGTTTGCGTTCTACCAAATTCTTTCGCTCCAGTTTGTCGATAGCCGAAACCACTGTTGAACGGTCAAGGCGTACCGCACGAGCCAGTTCCGCCTGTTTCAGTCCGGGGTTTGCTTCGATAACCATTAAAGCAGCGAATAAACTGGGTGTGATCTGGCTATCACCGACAGACTCTGCAAAATCACGAAATACAGCAACTTGCGTTAATCGCAGCTGATATCCGATTAGTTGGGGCAGGATGCCATAGTCAATTTTTTTGCTGGCCGCATTTTTCATAGATGGTGGAAAAGCTATAGATTGAAGTCAAACTATTGTAGTTAAAATTGATACTAACTGAAATGTTTGATGCTAAGTATTCCATACCAAAGACAATCGAGATGGAAAATCTGGAGACCTCTCTTTTTCGCTGAATAAAGATCAGTATTTTTCGACCATCAATCTATCTCGATGAGAGCCGGGAATCATTTGGTATCGGGTGTCAATGAGCTTGATTGGCAGAGCTGGCAGTGGTTTCTGAGTAAGACGTCAGTAAAACGAACAGCAGAGTATCACCGGTAATAACTCTGCTGTTTATTCGATAGACTGACGAAAACCGGTCTCGACAGATTTTTTAATTAAAGATCAGCGTAGATCTTTGACTCGAACGGCTTTCCCTTCTGAACGTGGAATCTCACCGGGAGCCTTAATACTTACTTTGCAGCTGATTCCCACCATTGATTTGATATGGTGGGTCACTTCCGCAGCTATGGCCGGGTATTGCTCGGGACGGGCGTTGGGGTTTGCTTCCACCTCCGCATCCAATGTGTCCATGTTGCCATCGCGACGAATCACCAGCTGGTAGTGTGGGGCGATGTTCGGGAAGCCCACTAACACCGATTCTATTTGAGACGGATAGACGTTAACACCACGGATAATCATCATGTCGTCATTACGTCCCGTCACTCGAAGAATGCGAACGTGGGTACGACCACAGCTGCAAGGTTCTGTGCTGAGGCGTGTGATATCCCTTGTGCGGTAGCGGATCATGGGCAACGCTTCTTTAGTGAGTGTCGTGATAACCAACTCACCTGTTTCACCCATGGGGAGCGGTTGTTCTGTTTCGGGATCGATGATTTCAAATAGAAAGTGGTCTTCCCAGCCGTGCAGACCCGCTTGTTCCTCGACACATTCAATAGCAACACCGGGGCCCATTATTTCCGATAAGCCATAGATATCAACAGCTTTGATATCCAGTCGTTGTTCCAATTCTGCACGCATGGCGTCACTCCAGGGTTCTGCACCGAAGATACCGATGCGAAGAGGGCCTGAACGCAGGTCGATATCCTGCTGCTCGGCATGATCAGCCAGATTCAGCGCAAAGGACGGGGTGGCACAGAGCACATTGGCACCGAAATCCCTGAGTACGACGTTTTGTTTTTCAGTGTTACCACCGGACATGGGAGTGACGGTGCAGCCTAACTTCTCTGCGCCATAGTGGGCTCCTAAGCCGCCGGTAAACAGGCCATAGCCATAAGCGTTATGCAACATGTCTCCGGGAACGCCACCGGCGCAGGCAATGGAACGGGCCATTAACTGTGCCCAACGATCAATGTCTCCCCTGGTATAGCCCACTACAGTGGGTTTGCCAGTGGTCCCGCTGGATGCATGGACTCGGGTAACCTGATCTCTGGGCACGGCAAACATCCCGAAAGGATAGTTATCTCTCAGGTCTGTCTTCACGGTAAAGGGGAACTTTGCCAGATCCTCCAGGGAATGGAGTTCCTCCGGGTTGACGCCGGTATCATCAAAGCTCTGCTTGAAATGAGGGACATTACTGTAAGCGTGATGCAGCGTTTTCTTAAGCCTGTCCAGCTGAAGTTCTGCCAGCTGCTCTCTGGGCAGGGTTTCAATTTCCGGTTGATACATGTAGCCGTCACTGGTGAAAGCGGGGGCAGTCACACTGTTGCCGATACTCATTTGGGGTCGCCTCTCTGTTATTTTTGTTCATAGTGCGATTGAGTTGCTAAGATCGTACAGAAGCCATTGGTCTGGCTAAACGCGTATTGTCAGAGACCTGTTTGTATATATCGTCTTATTATTAATATCCTTCCTGGGCCATGTTTAAACGATAGTTATGTCGGCTTCTATGAAACTTCAGTCAGTTGCTCAAACGCTTTCAGGCTCCTGACCTGATCGTTAACTCTTCGCTGTAAGTGTTCAACCTGGGCTTCGCTAAGGTGGCGATATTTACCAATTTGCTTCAGGTATTCCGCCATCTTGATTGGATTATCTGTACTGCGAGTGAAGCGCAGTCCCTGCTCTGGGGTAAAGTCCCAAAGTGTGACGAAATTACTTTCGACCTGTTTGCGACAGACTTCAATGGTGTCTGCTGCCGGGAAGCGCCAACCGGTCGGGCAGGGGGCATAAACGTGAAGATAGGCAAAGCCGTGTTTGGAAGCAGCGATCGCCTTATCCAGTTTTTCATAATAGTCATCCATGAACGCCAGCGATGCCGTAGCCACGTACTCGCAGTTATGCATCATCATGATTTTAGCCATGTTCTTGGCATCGGTGCGTTTCCCTTGCATTTCTTTACCCACTGGAGTGGTGGATGTCCAGGAACCTGCTGGAGTACTGCCAGAACTTTGCATACCGGTATTCATGTAGCCTTCGTTATCAACACACATAAATAACTGCTGTTCATTACGTTCTGCTGCACCGGAGAGGGACTGAAAGCCCACATCACCAACACCACCATCTCCCGCCAGAGCGAGCATGGTGACATCGCGTCCGACCCGGTTGTATTGCTTTTTGATACCGGCCAGCATAGAGGCTGTGTTTGTCAGTAGCGGGTGAAAAACGGGTACTTTTGTCCCCGTCTTACCGTTATATCCCACCGTTCCCATACCTGGAATACAGCCTGGTGGGGTTGCGACAACGACATTAGTGCCTACATTTCGAAGTGTGTGGCGAATTAACAGTTCTGAATTGCAGCCCTGGCAGGCAGAAAGGCCTGGTACAAATAAATCGTCTTTATCGCTGATGCGGTTATAGATGCTACCGGAAGTATTGTATTCCAGCGCACCCTTAGGGCAGACTTTTACGCAGGCGGGATTACCATCACAGCTATCACACTTGGTTACATGGCCAATTTCTGCATTGTAGGTAATACCGCCAAAGGCACAGCCAACGGTGCAGAGCAGGCAATTGACACACTTATCGGCATGCCAATCAATAGTTCCTGTGGTTGCGTTTTTAGTCAGAGCAGCTGCCGGACAGTTTGATACACATTTGGGGTCACCACATTGACGGCACATGGCCAGTTCAATCGCGCCGCTATCCGATGCCTGCGGGTCTCCAGACGGCTGATCGGTGGTTAGAATCTGAATGCGAGAATGAACAATATCATCCGATCCTGCTTTGGCCTGGGCGCAGGCCAGCATGCAGTCTCCGCACCCGTCGCACTTATCCTGATTAAAGGTGATTGTGTTATAACCTATACCCACTTTACTTTCTCCTTCAGTGGCGGCTGTGGCAGATAATGAGTGCTTTCATTGTTAACGGAGTACTTTTATAGTCAGCGTTCAGGTTCGGTCAGCTCTTAAGTACTCATTGGCTACAGCAATTAACGCCAAGTGCCAGACATCAGCCGGCGACCGGTTTCAAGTGGCTGGGCCACAAATTCTTTTTTAACGGCTCCAAGATCAATGCGGCGCAAAATCAGTTGCCACATGATGCCGGGGTCAAGAGCAGCATTGATCCCGGAAATACCCTGCAGTCGGTTGTCTTTAAAAATGATTTTCTGGAAGTAGCCTTTATCGCTATCAACAGTCAGCTCTATCTCCAGCTTGTCTGTCGGCTCGCCATTCAAGGGGCCGGATGATGAATCGCTTGTCCCGACCGAGATCGCTTGCTGGCCATAAAAGGTATAGGTGTTGATTGGCACACCACCACTGTAGTTTTTCAGGCTGGGGTCATCGGACATAGCCATTCCAGCAATTCGTCCCTGCTCTACTGCATCGGGTAAAATTCCGGTAGTGACTTTAGTATCGCTGTAAAAGTCTTTGGCCTGGGCTACATCTCCAGCGGCCCATATATTTTTCTGATTGGTACTCATATGATTGTCGACCAGTATTCCCTGGTCGGTTTGCAGATGACTTCCGGAGCAGTAGTCGAAAATGGGACGGACCCCGGTGCTCACCAACAGCAGGTCGGCATCCAAGGTCTCTCCACTGTCCAGTTCAACACGACAACCTGTGTTTTGCTGATCGCTACTTTGTGGAGAAATACTGACCGCTTTATGCCCCATTTTCATGTTAATGCCATGCTGATCGAAAGCTGATTGGATCATCTGCGCAGCCTGAGGATCAAAATAGCCGGGTAACACCTGAGTCTGCATCTCAATAATGGTCACTTCCAGACCCGCTTCCGCCAGGTTTTCAGCCCCGTGCATACCGACCAGTCCTGCGCCAAGCACAATCGCTTTCTTTGCTTTTTGGGAGGCATCCCGCAAAGCAACCGCATCTTCGAGTGTTCGTAATACCAGATGCTTGACCTTATCCAGACCGGGGATGGGAGGAATAATCGGGCTTGCTCCCGTGGCCAGCAGCAATTTTTCGTACTGCCAGCGATCACCGTTGTCCAGTACAGCAGTGTTGCAATCCGGTTCTATACTGCTCAAGCTGCGATTGGTTACAAACTCAACAGCATGCTGTTCGAAATAGCTCTGATCTCTTAGTGCGACATTGTCTGCTTTTGAGCGCCCAGAGACCACATAGGGCAGCACAGTGGGTGAGTAAGGTAAGTGGGAGTCTCGGGTGATCATAGTGAGACTGCCCTCTGTATCCTGCATGCGAATCGCACTGACCGCTTCCAGAGCGGCGTGAGAGCTGCCGATGATCAAGTATTTACAGTGTGGCATGTTCTATCCCCGAAATTAGTCGTTACGGTTGATCCAGACAGGTTCATCGTAGCTATGTCCCTTGAGAAGCTTTGCGGTATCTTCTATGACTTCGCTAAAGTGCTCGACAGTAATGTCTGCTCCGGCCAGGCCGCCGATAAAGCTTGCCGATGGCATAAAGCGCTGTAGTTTTTGAGCGGCTGCTATGGTTTCCTGATACAGAGGCCCGCAGTTCCAGCCAAAATTGACCGAGCGGTCTACAACTCCTATCGCTTTGACTTTATTCAGCGCACGGTTGATAGCAGCGACCGGGAAGGGGCGGAAGGTTTTTACCTTAATAAGCCCTACAGCTTCGCCACGATCACGAGCCTCATCTACTGCATCCTTGGCTGCCCCCGTCATACTGCCAATAGTCACTATGGCATAGTCGGCATCTGCTAATCGGTACTCTTCTACCAGCGGTGAGTAATGTCGACCGATACGATCGCCCCAGTCCTTATGGGTTTCTTCTATAACGCGCAAGGCATTCTGCATGGCATCAGTCTGTCCTTTACGATAGTTAACGAACATTTTCGGTCCAGGGCCACCGGCTCCGCCGGTAAGCGGGTCTATTGCCATGGGACGTTCGGGGTCCAGGGCTGCATGCCAGTTAACGTTCTTTTCACCCAGGAAGGCGTCCACCAGCGGTGCTGCAGGTAAGCTGATACCGGTAACGCCATAGGAAAGATAATTGCCGTCACTGTTGACGTTTACCGGTAACATCACATCAGGATGTTCTCCGATGCGATATGCCATGACCGTTGTGTCCAATACTTCCTGAACGGTCTCACAGTACATCTGAATCCAACCTGCTTCTTTGACCAGCATGGCATCCTGGTGGCCACCCCAGACACATTGAGGTGTCAGGGTATCCCGGGTTACCAAGCTGGCAACGATGGGGAGTCGCAGACCGGGGGTACGAATGTAAGGTTCAAACATAAACGCCAAACCCGGGCCACAGGTTGCGGTGTAAGTCCGAGCACCGGCGAGGGCTGCACCTTGTAAGGCTGAGAGTACACTGTGCTCTCCTTCGACATTCATCAGTTCAGCATCGATTATGCCTTCGGCAACAAACTGAGATACGTACTCGACTAATGAGGACTGAGGAGTGATAGGATATACCGCGATAACATCGGGTCGGGATAGTGCAACACCCCAAGCGGCGGCTTCATTACCATCACAGACAAGAGTCTTGGATTGGCAGGCGGATTCCAGGGTCGAATCGATAGTTTTCTCAATCGCAGTCATTTGATTATCTCCCTACCTCTTCGATCATGCTGATAGCCCCGTGGGGGCACTCATGGGCGCAGATACCGCAGCCCTTGCAGGTTTCCAGGTTGATATCAAACCAGGCAGGTTTTTCGACGATGCACTGTACCGGGCAGTAGATCCAGCAGGTGGCGCATTTAACACATTTTTCACGGTCAACCACTGGTCGTTCTGCTCTCCAGTCTCCCGGTAGCATCTGGGTACAGTCACTGGCAACCGGACAAAGGTTATCGGGAACGGTCTCCGGGTATACCGATTGATAGGGAATCAGGTTTGGAGCTTGAACCGTTGATGATCCGTTCTTTGGCGTTGAACGAGACATTAGTGTTCCTCCTGAGCCGATTGCTGTTCCTGCCCTTGATTTTGACTCTGACCCAAAGGGGGTTGTAGCTGATAGACCTGGGTTTCCTCATAGCCTCGTTCGATGGCAAGCATATTCTGATGAAGGCCCGCATCACGGAAGTTTGCCGTCTCCAGCCCTTTTTTCAGCGATTCCAGCGAAACGGCCCCGGTTGTTTTTGCGAATGCTCCCAACATAATGGTGTTGGTGATTGGACGTCGGAATACTTCCATGGCGATACTGACAGCATCGCAGAGCCCCAGAGTACTGATACTGTCCGGTATCTTCAGTGATTCTTTAGACTCTTTGCTGGTGTGGATCCAGGTTCCTCCTGACTGAACACCTTCAAAGACATTGACCGCGTTGATTACAGAAGGATCGATACTGATCACTGAATTAGGAGTATAGATGTTATTAATACGACGAATTTCCTTTTCGTCGAAGCGCATGAATGCAGCTACGGGGGCTCCACGCCGCTCGAAGCCAAAAGCGGGAATGGCAGTAACAAATTTGCCTTCCTCTACCAGTGCTTTGGCCAGAATCTTGGAAGCCAGTACGGCTCCCTGTCCGCCGCGGCCGTGAATTCGAAGTTCATGCATAGCCTGGTTATCCTTTATTCCTGTGGCTGCCGCTGGCAGCCTCAACAACGCCATTTTTAATACGGTTTATTGGCGATGATTTGAATTTTGGAGAGTGAAGTTGTTAGCAGCAATCCCATTACTTTTACGATTCTATTACCTGGTTCATTCCATCAGGTTAAAGAGTATTGAACTTGCTCAGCTTTGCTTTTAAACGCTCTGCTGTCTGGGCTACATCAACGACGAAGCGACTGTGTTTGCCAAATGCCACTTTTTCCAAGGCATCGGTCACAACCACATCAAAGCTGACTGCGCGACCTTTTGCTTCTGCCACTGTGACTTTTATATCAACCCACATTCCTTCCAGAGTCGCACCAATGTGATCCAGTTCGACCCGGGTGCCTACAGAATCTTCTCCTTTATCAGAGTATTCCAGCAGCAGGTCTCGACAGGCCATTTCAATATCGTAAAGCAGGTTTGGAGTTGAGTAGACACGTCCTTCGTCACCCATAAATTCAATAGTGCGATTGCGGTCGACATTAACCCGGCAAGTGGAAGTGATGCCGGTGGTGAGGTTATCTTTCACAGTGTTTCCCTCTTTAGTTGTTGTTGGGTGTTGCTGTGTATGTTTCTTAGCCTGGCTTCGTTGAGCTGCCGGTCTATTCAGTATTGTTCTTCCAGGTCACAAATAGCGCAGATAAATCCAGAATTGTGAACTATAGTGCGTATTTTTCGCTTGCTCATATTCTGTTTGTGTGTTTTATAGTGCAACATCTCTTCTGAAGGTTGCAATGCAAAGAGGGAATTTCTATTCCACCTAGTGGAATCGTCTGCTAGATTGAAAGGTAGTGGTTTTCTGCCGTGTCGGCTTCATTAGATTTCTGTAGTTCCGAAAACTCTTTTAGGTTCTTTAACGATGGAAAATGTAATTAGGGCGCTGGCTAGAGGTCTTCAGGTTATTGAGTACCTGCAGACGCAGTCACCGGCTTCCCTGGCCGAGCTTCATAAGGGCACCACCTTGCCCAAGGTGACTCTATTAAGAATTCTTCATACCCTGCAGGAGGAGGGCTGGGTTTATCGTGGCATTGGCGATGAACGTTACCGACTCTCCTATCACCTTCATCATCTTGGCGATAATCTGATGGCTGCTGATGCGCTGGCTGAAGCGGCTGGCCCCATTCTGGACAGTTTACAAACTGATGTGCTCTGGCCGTCTGATGTGGCTGTGCGTAAGGGATTACGAATGGAGATCGTTGAAACCACTCGTAAGAAACAAGCAATCGTTATTAATCGGGAGGCGATTGGCGTCGAGCCGGAAATCCTGAGATCCGCTGTAGGGCATGCTTACTTTGCTTTTTGTTCGGATACCGAGCGTGAGGAGATTTTGGAGCGTCTTGTACAGTTTGGTGGTGAGCAGGGACGACTGGCAAAAGACAAGGCTTGGATTGCTAAGGTGCACCGGGAGGTTCTGGAGCGAGGATATGGCCAGCGGGATGCCCACTCATGGCCGACTCCGGCAGGTGCTCTTTGTGGAATTGCTGTACCGGTGTTTGTTGAGGGGCGGGTGAAAGCCTGTATCAATATTGTCTGGCCCGATGGAGCCGTTGCTTCGGAACAGATAGAAACCATGCTCTACCCTCGGCTGAAAAAAGCCGCAGAACAATTGTCTGCCGTCGTTGAAGAAAGCTACTTTACCTGAATGTGCTGAAGAGCCTGTACGGCCAGCAAAATGGGAAATCTGAGGGGGCGGTTAGGCAGATTATGGAAAAACAAATCAGAGTACTTGCGCGGGGGCTTCAGGTTGTTGAATGCATACGCACCCGCTCACCAGCCCCTCTGGCTGAGATCAATCGAGTTACAGGACTTCCCAAAAGCACGCTGCTCAGGATTCTTCACACACTCCAGCAAATGGGCTGGGTTTATCGGGGGCGCAGTGATGAGTGCTATCGTTTGTCTTACCACCTGCAACGACTGGGTGACCACCTGCTGTCAGCCGATGCTTTAGCGGAGGCCGCAGGGCCGATACTGGATGCTTTGCAGGACGATGTTTTCTGGCCTTCTTATGTTGCGGTTCGCAAGGGCTTAAAGATGGAGGTCGTTGAAAGGACACGTAAGAAGCAGGTTATTGCAGTTAATCCGGAAATGGTCGGTGTTCGCGCAGAAATTCTGCGATCAGCGATTGGTCACGCATACCTGGCCTTTTGTTCTGATACGGAACGGGGTGAAATTCTTGAGCGACTGATTGCCGGGGGTGGTGAACCGGGCAAACTCGCTGCCGATGACTCCTGGGTCGCTAGTGTTGTTGAGCAGGTTCGGCTGCGAGGTTATGGTGAACGGCAAGCCCATTGCTGGCCCGCTCCCGCAAATGACCTTTGTGCCATTGCCGTTCCGGTCTTCCGGGATCAAAGGGTCAAAGCCTGTATCAATATGGTATGGCCTGAGGGAGCCGTTGATTCCATGACCATTGAGCATCAGCTGTTTCCCAGATTAAGAGCAGCTGCCGATAGTCTTGCAGACATCTTGGATAATGAAGATTTACTGCCATAAAACAGACAAAGTGATCTGCCGAAGATCAAGATAACCCTTCTAAAAGACAGTTAGGGAACTTTCTAATAACTCCATTATGTTCTCTGCGAGCTCAATCCGAGAGCTTCTTTTGTTCGTCATATCCCGCTACTGCACTATATTTCACAGTATGTCTAGGAATAATTCCGTAGGGTGGAACAATTCCCGGGGGTTATCTTCACTTTCTGAATGTGATGATGCACTATAAATCACACATTCCAGTAGATAAACGACTAGGTGGTGCTGTTTCTAAAAGACTTCAGACGACATATCTGAATTATATTTCCTGTTTAGAGCGTTGTAATACAAAAATAAATACTCACTCAAGTTAGGATATTAATCATGAAAAAGCGGAGTAAGCGTTTAATTGGTATGGCGGCAGTTGCCATCAGTGCAATGGTTGTTGGTGCTCCGGCCCTGGCTGCGGCTGACAGTATTAAAATAGGTACTTTCCTGGCAGTCACCGGTCCGGCCTCCTTTTTGGGCGATCCCGAGCTGAAAACACTGCAGATGTATATCGAGGAGATTAACGCCAAAGGCGGTGTGGACGGGAAAACCGTCGAACTGGTCCACTACGATACCGGTGGTAACGCCAAAAAAGCCGTGAGCTTTGCCAAGCGTTTGATCAAACGGGATAAGGTGGATGTGATTGTCGGCGGCTCCACCTCCGGCAGCACCCTGGCGGCCATGCCTGAAATCAGTAAAGCCGGTGTGCCGTTTATTTCACTGGCCGGGTCGGTCAAAATTATTGATCCGGTCAACAAGTGGACCTTCAAAACCCCTCATACCGACCGTATGGCGGCCTCTAAAGTCTTCCTGGATATGCAAAAACGGGGCATCACCAAGGTGGCTCTGATCAGTGGTGACGGGGGC
>NZ_MIEQ01000073.1 GCF_001968815.1 Motiliproteus sp. MSK22-1
AAAGTAAATACTGTAAAAACTTAACTAAACGTATGTACGTAAGTCATATGAATTCACGAGTCACTTACTTCAATGTTTGCTGATCTTACGAATAAGATCTTCTGCAAACAGAGCCATAAGTGCCCACACGAATTACTTGATCGATTTGTTAAAGAGCGGACCGCTTCTCGAAGCGGGGCGTGAATTATAATCGCGCCAATCTCGAAGTCAACTGTTTATTTCAGCCGGTTGATTCAGTCATTCACCTCGGTGAGATCTTCAATCAACCGCTGCAAAACCTGATGCTGCTTGGGTTTTGCCGGACTTCTATTGCCGCCTTCAGCGACAACGTGGGGGCGTATTCTACAGCCCCCGTTCAGAGAGTCAACAGACTCTTTGAATATTTTTTACACTCGCTGATTACCAAGCATATTTAAGGAATTCAATAGTCCTAGAGGATTGATACACTATTACCAAATAAGATGTAGTATTAAATAGAACGATTGGCGTCAAAGCATTATTCAAAGCTCGAGAAATCTGCGGGACGCCGTTGCTGAAATGCCGAAAAAGCTTCAATAGCTTCCGGGGATTGGAGCCGTTGAGCGAAAATATCAATTTCCTCATCCAACACCTGTGTCACAGGTTTACCCTGATGAGTTTTGAGTAGTTTTTTTGTAGCGACCATCGCAGCTGGCGGCTTCGCCGCTAATACCATCGCTTGCTTTCGAGCATGAGACTCCAGATCTTCTGATTCAAGGACGGCATTAACCAAGCCTAGTGACAGTGCATACTCTGCATCAAACGAATCTCCCAACAGCAGAAGCTCCGCAGCCTTCTGATGTCCCAGCATAGCAGGCAGCAAAAGACTGGAACCTCCTTCAGGGACCAGCCCAAGATTAATAAATGGAAGTTGAAATCGAGCATTATCTGCGGCATACACAAGATCACAGTGCAGCAACAGTGTGGTGCCAATACCTACGGCCACACCGTTGACGGCGGCAACAATTGGCTTCTTAAATGCGGCGATCTGATGCAAAAAATCTCGGGCAGGACGAACGGCATTGGCATCCCGCCCCGCTTGCAAAAAATCGTTGATATCATTTCCACTACAAAAAGACGATTCAGAACCAGAAATTACAACCACCCTGACGGCAACATCCTCGCCAGCCTGTTTCAAGATTGCAGCCAACTCCTGATACATCGCCAGCGTCAAAGCGTTACGCTTATCGGGTCGTTTAATACGAATGCTAAGAATTCGATCACTGATCTCCTGCTCAATGAATTCCATCATAATTCAACTCCCCTTTTTCTTATCTATATCCGCTTCAACCCATTCCCGGTGTATAGCTGTGTTTTTGCTTCATCAGCCATATCAATCCTGTCTCTCAATCCAATTGTTTCTGAGATTCCGAATACTCAGGCCAATGCGTTCTAACAACTTCACCGTCAGCTGCTAATGCATGACAACTGTTCAACAGAAATCCATGTATTTCAGGGTTATCTCCTTCATAACCATTTTCAGACTGCCAAACAGTCTGGTATGCAGTTGTTGAGATTGGAGGGAGTAATTCCAATAAATGCGTACAGCCTCTTGTTCCAGCAAAAAGCTCTTTTACCTGACGGGAAAAACCAGGATAAATTCGCAACCCTACTAATTTTTGAAAGGAATCAGTAATTCTGTTGCAAGGATTAAAGGGTGAATAATCAATTCGAGCGACGACAGCATTAATTTGCATAGATCGGTCAATGGTCAGTACCAACGAAATATCGTGCAACGGCTCGCCAGCTGCTATCTGCCCTCCCCGATCAGGGTTACGCATATCGAAGCTTTTTACATCAGTCATTCGCCCTTCGATATCCCATTGTCCATCACTACGACGATAACCCAGACAAGAAACAGACCGGGTATGCAACAAGCTGCGGCTCACTCCCGGGTGTGAGATGACTGAATCGGAATGGTTGTCCATTGGATTATCCTGAGAACAGGGAATTATTGAAAACCCGCAAAATATTAAAGGATGAACATTAACTGGACATACCTTTGTCTGGAGAATTAAGACTCGCGGAATGCTCCTCCTTAAGCGCCCGTCGGAGAACCTTACCAACATTGGTTTTGGGCAACTCATCACGGAACTGAACGGATCGCGGGACCTTGTATCCAGTCAGCTGCTTGCGGCAATAGTTTCGTACATCCTCTTCTGTCAGCTTAGGTTCCTCTGAAACAACAAAAAGCAGAATTGACTCTCCGCTCTTCTCATCAGGAACACCAATTGCTGCGCATTCAGTCACTTCCGGTAACGTGCAAACGACATCTTCAATTTCATTAGGATAAACATTGAAACCGGATACTATTATCAGGTCTTTTTTGCGATCCACGATTCGAAGATATCCATCCTCTTGAATCACTGCCATATCACCGGTTTTTAACCAGCGATCTTCAGTCAAGACTTCTGCTGTTTCTCCGGGTCTGTTCCAGTATCCTTTCATTACCTGTGGACCACGTACACAAAGCTCTCCAGCCTCATTTACCGGCAATGATTTACCCCCTTCATCAGTTACCTTTACCTCAGTCAACGGAAGTGGTTTACCAATAGAGCCTATTTGCTGCTCACCCGGAATGTTGAATGTCACCCCTGGTGAAGTTTCTGTCAGGCCGTAACCCTCAATGACCGGTGAGCCTGTAATGCTATACCATTGCTCTGCTGCATCCCTTGTCAAAGCCATTCCACCCGATGCAGTAAACTTCAGAGAACCGAAATCCACCTCTTTGAAACCTTCATTTTTACAAAGAGCAACAAACAGAGTATTCAAACCAGCAAAACCGCTAAATTTCCAACGTTTTAATTCTTTGACAAACCCAGGGATATCTCTGGGGTTGGGAATCAAAACACTATGATTACCAGTTCCTAGCAGCAGCATGCAATGGAGGGTAAAAGCATAAATATGGTAAAGCGGCAGAGGGCCAACAAACACCTCTTCCCCCTCATCAATACTGGCACTCAAATGACTCATCAATTGCAGCTGATTTGCAACCAGGTTTCCATGAGTGAGCATAGCCCCCTTAGCAACACCAGTTGTACCGCCGGTATACTGCAAAACGGCAACATCATCTACCTCAGGTTGATGACGATCAAAAGAAACTTTCTGCCCCTGCTTTAATGCCTGAGGAAGAGAAATAGCTTCAGGTATACGATATTTAGGTACCATCCGTTTAACGTAACGAATAACAGAATTAAGAACGACCCGCTTAACAGGGCTGTGGAAATCCGCGATCTGAGTAATAACCACATGTTGAATTTCAGTCTCAGCAAGGATTTCTGCTGCCATACTCGCCATATTCGCCAGAATAACCAAGGCTTTCGCCCCGGAATCCTGAAACTGATGCTTCATTTCATGGGTTGTATATAGGGGGTTGGTATTCACAACAACCAACCCTGCACGCAATGCTCCGAAAACAACAACCGGATACTGAATCAAATTAGGCAACTGAACCGCAATGCGATCTCCGGGCTGTAAACCGGACTGCTGCAGGTATGATGCAAAGGCTGCTGATTGCTGTTCCAACTCCGTGTAATCAAGAGTCCTCCCCAGACTGGTAAACGCAGGCTTACCGGCAAAGCGAACGCAGGCCCTTTCCAGGACCTCAACAATAGTGCTTGTGCCGTGAGGGTTTATCGACTCTAAGTAACAGCTTTCGTTTGCAGCAGAAAACTGCGGTTTTTCTAACGCACTCATCTTCACTACCTATTGTTCTTTTTTAGTGTTCGAAGAATAGCAGCCCCGTGGCAATACCTATAGCAGGGTATGCCTATAGCCTCGTTAATGTTCTCGAAATAATAAACTCAGGCAATTGGAAACAACTCAGGAAGGCGCGTAGCCAGCATTAAATCACCATCAGCTTTCAGCTGACCTGACATAAAAGCCTGCATACCATCAGTTTCACCGGATAAAATTTCTGCAAAGGTTTCTTCACTTAACGTTAAAGAAACGGTTGGAGAGCTATGCTCGCCAGTCTCCAGTACACACTGACCCTCTTTTATAATCAGGTGATACGCACCAGCATCTTCAATCTGGTATTGGAAAACAGCATCCAGATCTGCTGCTGCAGCGGGGTTAAATCGACTCAACATCTGTTCAAAATGGTTATTTACACTCATCGTCATAGCCTCAATTCCATACGTACAAAAATTGAATACCTGCACGTATTATTCGTTCACTGTTAAGCACCTGGTAATAATCAGGTGCTTATAAAATGGATTAGCACTCTATTTCTGTTGTACTTTGGTGATGTAAAACATCTTGGATGTTACTCCGGGTCAGAATGAAAACGCCCCTTCTTCCAACTCCATCAAGCAATCAGCACCCGACACCATAGTTTCCGCTAAAGTACGGGTACGAGGTAGAAGTCTCTTAAAATAGAAATTGGCAGTGGATATTTTTGCCTGATAGAACGCCTCTTCATCAGTCCCGGCTGCGATAGACTGCTGAGCAGTTTTTGCAGCTAAAGCCCAGAAATAAGCAAGTACCGCATAGCCTGAGTACATCAGATAATCAACAGAAGCAGCCCCAACTTCATCTCGATTCTGCATGGCCGACATACCAATCTTCATGGTCAATTCACCCCATTCTTTATTGATCGCCTGCAAGGGCTCAATGTATGGCTGCATTTGCGGGTTGTATATTTCAGACTGGCAGAACTTATGTACAATTTTGGTAAATGATTTCAGCGTTTCTCCCTGAGTCATCAACACTTTACGCCCTAAAAGATCTAAAGCCTGGATACCGGTGGTACCCTCATACAGCATAGATATACGGCTATCCCGAACATTTTGTTCCATCCCCCACTCGGAAATGTAGCCGTGACCACCAAAGATCTGCAATCCGAGGTTTGCAGATTCAAAACCGGTTTCAGTCAAAAATGCTTTCGCAATAGGCGTCAAGAACGACAACAGCTGCTCAGCAGCCTGGCGTTCCTCTTCAGTTTCACCATGATTAGCTTTATCCACTTGCTGAGCTGCAAAATAAACCAGTGCGCGCCCGCCTTCAGCAAAGGCTTTCTGAGTTAACAGCATACGTCGCACATCTGGATGAACAATGATTGGATCGGCTGGTTTATCTTCGGCTTTCGGGCCAGTTAGCGATCTCATTTGCAAACGTTCACGCGCGTAGGTCAATGAGTTTTGAAATCCAAATTCAGCATGAGCTAACCCCTGCAACGCGGTACCAATGCGCGCAGTATTCATAAAGGTAAACATGCAGTTCAAGCCTTTATTGGCAGGACCGATCAGATAGCCCTGTGCCCGATCAAAATTCATCACACAGGTGGAATTCCCGTGAATTCCCATTTTGTGCTCAAGTGATCCGCAACTAACACCATTACGCTCAGCCAAACTACCATCAGCATTAACGTGATATTTTGGCACAATAAATAAAGAAATCCCTTTGGTTCCCTTAGGGGCATCAGGCAGTCGAGCTAAAACTATATGAATGATATTTTCCGCCATATCGTGCTCACCTGCGGAAATAAAAATCTTCGTTCCACTAATAGCATAACTACCATCTTCATTAGGTTCAGCCTTAGTGCGTAACAAACCAAGATCAGTGCCACAATGAGGCTCTGTCAAACACATGGTTCCTGTCCAGCGCCCTTCAATTAATGGTACAAGATATTGCTGCTGCTGCTCGTCTGTACCATGAGCTTCAAGGGTATTCATGGCTCCGTGACTCAGCCCTGGATACATACTCCAAGACCAGTTGGCCGTTCCAACGAGCTCATTAATGACAATACCCAGAGATTCTGGCAACCCTTGACCACCCAGGTCAGGTGAATGGGATAACGAAGGCCAACCTCCCTCGACAAACTTATCGTAAGCTTCTTTAAAGCCACTTGGAGTAAAGACCTCTCCATCTTCCCAACGACAACCTTCCTGATCACCACTTCGATTTAAAGGTGCCAGCTCATTTTCAGCAAACTTGGCCCCTTCTTCAAGAATGGCATCAATCAGTTCTGGTGTTGCTTCTTCACCACCTGGTAGCGTTGCGTAATGCTGCTTTATGTTCAGCAATTCATTCATCGCAAAACGCATGTCTCTTAAGGGCGCTTTATACTCAGGCATGTGGGCCTCCGTCTTATTTTTAGTCAGCGCAACCAGTTAATCAGTCAAGCGCTCGATCAAAATAGTTTTTGCTGAAATATCACTCTACAACTACGTTTCTAATAAAACGTGCGAGGCGCAAAAACTGTCATAGCTCTGGTGGTTTCTCAGAGCTGCTAATTTATAACAATAGATTCTCTCAATCATGACTAACGAACAATGTCAAAATCCACCTGAATTACTGACAAATACAATCACAAAAAAGCCTACACTTAAGGTTTAGCCTATAATCATCGCACTTTCCGCTTGTTTTAATAAAAAAAAGAAAGGGCGCTTTGGTTAACCAAAGCGCCCTTTCCAATTATCAATACAAGTCAGTGCAGACTAGAGCCGCTCAATCACCGTGGCTACCCCCTGCCCCATGCCAATACACATCGTCGCGAGCCCAAACGTTCCATCACGCTGCTCCATAACGTTTAGCAATGAGCCAAGAATACGGGTTCCCGAGCATCCCAGCGGATGACCAAGAGCGATTGCACCACCATGCAGATTGACCTTGTCATCCATCACCTCAAGAAGTTTCAAATCCTTGAGTACAGGAAGCGCTTGCGCCGCAAAAGCTTCGTTCAGTTCAACAAAATCGAGATCAGACACCGCCAATCCGGCTCGCTTTAGAGCTTTCTTGGAAGCGGGTACAGGCCCATATCCCATTATCGAAGGATCACAACCAGCTACAGCCATCGAGCGAATCTTAGCTCTAGGCTTTACGCCTAGCGTCTGTGCTTTCTCTGCGGACATAACCACCATTGCCGAAGCTCCGTCAGAAATAGCCGAAGACGTACCCGCAGTAACGGTTCCATTTTTTGGATCAAACGCCGGGCGTAATTGTGCCAAACCTTCTAACGACGTTTCTGGACGAATAACTTCATCCACCTCAATCAAGCGCTTGAAGCCATCCGCGTTATAGCCTTCCATAGGGATGATTTCATTGGCAAACCCCCCTTCAATTGTTGCAGCATGTGCACGCTGATGGGAACGCACTGCAAAAACTTCCTGCTGTTCACGACTGATACCATGAAGCTTAGCCAGCATTTCTGCAGTCAGCCCCATCATCATTGAAGCTTTCGCCGCATGCTTGCTCAGTGCTGGAGTTATATCCACACCATGCATCATGTCCACGTGCCCCATGTGCTCAACACCACCGACCATAAAAAGATCACCATTACCGGTCTGTATTGCCTGAGCAGCACTATGGACCGCAGACATTGATGAGCCACAGAGACGATTCACTGTTTGCGCTCCGACGGTGTAAGGCAGACGACTCAACAGACCAACGGCACGAGCTACGTTGAACCCCTGCTCCTTGGTCTGGTTCACACAGCCCCAAATAAGATCTTCGACCTCAGCAGCTTTGATTTCCGGATTTCGATCCAATAGCGCATCCACCAGAAGTGCAGACATTTCGTCCGCTCGCAGATGGCGAAAAGCTCCGCCTTTTGAGCGCCCCATTGGGGAGCGCACAGCATCAACAATCACTGCATCTTTAGCATCTAAGCTCATAACTTTCTCTCCCTCAGGGTTAATCGTAAAAACGTGTATTTTCAACAACCATGGTTTTCATGCCCGAAGTCGGGTGATACAAGCCGCCCAGCTCAACGTAGGCATCAGCTTTCTGACAGAAAGCGGCGACCCCTGTGTCATCAATATAGCGCAGAGCTCCACCTCTGAACGGAGGGAAGCCAATTCCGTAAATAAGCCCCATATCCGCTTCAGCAGCAGAACTGACAATGTTCTCTTCAAGACAACGCACCGTTTCGATACAAAGCGGCATCATCATTCGCTCAATAATCTGCTCATCGGTTAACTCAAGAGTCTGTTTCACTAATGGTGCAATTAACGCAGCCACTTCCGGAGCAGCTTTTTTACGTGGTTTCCCTTTCCGGTCAAGCTCATAGTTATAGAAACCTCGCGCGTTTTTCTGCCCCAGACGATCAGCTTCAACCATGACGTCAATGGCTCCTTTGCCCTCACTTGCCATGCGATCGGGATACCCTGCTGCCATCACTTTTTGAGCATGAACGGCGGTATCCATGCCAACAACATCCAACAAATATGCAGGTCCCATTGGCCAGCCAAATTTCTCCATTACTTTATCAATACGCTGGAAATCTACGCCATCTTCAAGCAGCTTGCCAAAGCCTGCAAAGTACGGGAACAATACTCTATTGACCAAAAAGCCTGGGCAGTCATTAACCACGATCGGGGTCTTACCCATAGCCTGGGCATAAGCGACCGTCGTCGCAATGGCACGATCACCGGTCTTTTCACCACGAATAACTTCCACCAAAGGCATTTTATGAACAGGATTAAAGAAGTGCATGCCACAGAAGTTTTCCGGACGCTTCAGCCCCTGCGCAAGGTGAGAAATTGAAATGGTCGACGTGTTGGAAGTCAGCACCGTTTCTTCAGAGACTTCCTGCTCGACTTCAGCCAACACACTGGCTTTGATCTTCGGGTTTTCTACAACGGCTTCGACGACAATATCAACGTTGCCAAAGTCACCGTAGCTTTGAGTGGCACGAATCCCCCCAAGAACAGCAGCCATTTTTGCAGAGGTCATACGGCCTTGATCGACTCTTTTGGTCAGTAACTTAGAAGCTTCATCCAGACCCAGCTGCAAAGCTTTTTCAGTTATATCCTTCATTAGAATCGGAGTATTGCGACTGGCAGACTGATAGGCGATTCCCCCCCCCATGATACCCGCTCCCAGCACGGCTGCCTGATCCACTTTAGAAGCCATCGGAGCGTGGGCAGCTGCAGCTTTCTTGATACGCTGATCACTAAGAAAGAGTCCCACAAGATTTCGGCAAACATCAGTCTTGGCTACCTTCACGAATCCCTTAGCTTCCACTTCCAATGCCTGGTCACGCTTAAGCCCCGCATGTTTCTGAATCGTTTTGATTGCAGCGACTGGAGCGGGGTAATGGGGTCCTGCTTTGCCGGAAACAAATCCCTTCGCGGTTTCAAAGACCATCAGATTGTCCAGCTGTCCTAATTTCAAAGGCTGCTGTTTTTCTGCACGCTTCGCCAGATAGTCTAATTTATTAGTTACGCCATCTGAGCGTTTCTGCTGGCACTGATCCAACAAGTCCAGGGCTGCTTGTCGAACATTCTCAAGTGGAACAACAACATCTACAGCCCCCTCAAAAAGAGCATCCTTGGCTTTCACTTCTTTTCCGGCACAAATCCACTCAAACGCATTATCTGCGCCGATCATTCGAGGTAAACGCACGGTACCACCCCATCCAGGGAAGATTCCCAGTTTTACCTCAGGTAAACCAACCTTAGCGTCCTCGGCCATGACTCGGTAATCAGCGCTAAGGCAAAGTTCAAATCCGCCACCCAGCGCCAACCCGTTAATAGCTACGACTGTCGGACAAGGCAGATCTTCCAGTGCACAAAGAGTACGATTTATCTCCATGTTCATGGCGATAATATCATCATCAGATTTATCAAATACCCCATGGAACATGGTGATATCAGCACCGACGATAAAGGCTTCTTTGGTACTGCTGATCAGCAACCCTTTAAGATCGGTGCGCTCCTGTAGCAAGCGAACGGTTTCATGCAGTTCTGTCAGAGTTATCTCATTGAACTTATTGATCGACTCCCCTTCCAGATCGAATTTCAGCTCAAAGATGCCGTCTCCAAGGGACTCTACCTTTAAGGCTTTTCCTTGATATATCATGCGTTCACCTATATTTACCCGCACCTGTTATTGTCCGCCACCAGCACAACTCCTGGTGATCAAGTAAGAACAAACAACACCGAATGAATCCATGCTGCTTTATTTGCTTTGTTGCGCAAAGATACAAGGAAACCCGTCTAATCACTTCTACTGACGGGTTTCAATTCATTGTAGAACAGTCTAAATAACCAGTCTTTTCTCTCAATAGCAATTAGCGCCCAATTTGGTAACAAATATGACCACTCCATAAAAAATCGAACAACAAACACCAACATATAAGAAGCACAAGCAACCCAAAGAAAATAACAACCAGTCGCCAGGTGACAAAACCATTCATCAAGCACAATCAGTCAATATCAAAGTGCGCTTCTTCGATAATCCCCAGGCGTCATTCCTGTCCACTTTTTAAAAGACCGAAAAAAAGCACTTGTTTCATCAAACCCCATGAGAACAGCCACATCGTTATTACTCAACTCAGGACAGCTGAGGTAGTTGGTGGCAGCCTCTCGACGACATTCATCCTTAATCTTTTGGAAGGACGTATCCTCTCTTTGTAACCGTCGCCGCAGCGTAGTAACTGACATATTAAGACTCTCTGCAACCGATTCTGCGCTGGGCATTTCACGACTAAAATCACGACCAATAATAGACTGGACCCTGGATTTCAAACTGTTGTCATCATCAACCATCACCAGCAGTTGATAGGGCGCTGTTTTCAAAAACCCTTCGAGAGTTTCCTCCGTTTGAATAATAGGCAAATCCAGCAAGGTAGAAGAAAACTTGATAAGGTTATCGGACTGATTGAAGCGTACCGGGGCCTGAAACAGCACTTCATATTCAGATACATTCGCAGGTTTAGAAAAGCTGAAACTGACAGACTCCAACTCCAATCTTCTGCCAGCTAACCAGCAGACATAATGATGCCAAACTGACAAAGCCGTTCGAATAGCCATCTCAGTGCTGTCATTAATGATTTCCATAAACTCTTCATGAGGAACCGGCCCCACCGGGCTCATCATAACTTGCGCATAACGACCGCGGGTTTCCAAAGCGGGCTTGATACGAGCTCCCCGGCATATCTCATAAAACTCCGAACACCGCTGAATAGCCTGCCCTACCGTCTTACAATGAATGACGCACAGACACATCATTCTGAATGTACCATTGGGTACCCGACCACCACTGGGCATTCCAAAAGATTCATCCCGCATCATCCACATGACTTTCTGATAAAGCTTGCTGTATTTAGAAGCTGGAAACTCGTCGCGTTCGAAGTCCCGTAAATCAATTTCAGCCGCATCCAAAAGCGCCTGTAAGCCAGACCCCTGAGAATCCAATGATTTCAGTAATGAATGCACGTAGGATGTAGGGACGGTTATCTTGTTATTCATCAATAACTTCCTTCAACGGAGAACTACCTTCAGCCTGGGAGTGATCAGATAGCATCTGCAAAATATCTTCATAACCCTCAGGCTTCAGAGCAAGCACGTCGGCGTTAAGCTGTGTCAGGATTGCTTCTGCGGTATTCCCACCCAACAGCGCTCCACGAAGTCCACTACGGGCCACCGTCCCCATCACAACCAATCCTGCATTCTGTTGTTTACAGTATTTTGGTATCAGCACTTCAGCCGGCCCTTCCGCCACTTCCTGATGGGCTGGCGAGATCGACAGAGTGTCGCAAAGCGATTCACAGTAGGAGCGGAATCGAAGGCCCATTGCTGCTTCTGTTTGGTGTTCGCGGGCTGCGGATTGCATCGGGCTAGGATAAGCCGTTACCAGATGAAGGGGACTTTGACTAATCTCCGCAACCTGACTACCCATCTTCAAAATCTGCCTGTTTAAAAGACTGTGATCAACATCCTCTGGATCAGCATCAATGGCAGCCACTAAGGGACGGGATTCCCAGCTATCCTGCTGCCTGACGATCAACACGGGACAGGAAACGTAACGCAGTAACTTCCAGTCTCTGGGTGTATACAAAGCCTCTGCTAACGGTCGACTTCGATCACTGTATTTGATAACCAGGCCATGAGCCTCTTTCCGCACAGCAGCCAGGACATTATCAATCAGATCCCCTTTTCCCCACACCGCCTCCTGTGCCTGAAAGCCTTCAGCAGTTAACTGATCAACATAACTTTGGAGCCAATCTTTATGCTTCTGATGACGAGGACGCTCATCAGCAATAAGATGTATCTGCGCACCTAACCGGGAAGCTATCAAACAGCCTCGATTCAGTGCCGGCTGCTCCTTATGCCCTGCCCGTAAAACAATCAGCAGTCTGTTATTGAATGGCATCTTTTATATCTCCCGAATTGTTTTGATCTTTCGAGACATTCGAATCATCATTAAAGTCATTGGCCTTCACTTCATCATGCTGTGATGCCTTCGAAACTTCTGGAAACTCTGTGGCTGGAAACAGTTGTTCTTTCTTCTCAGAGAAATCAACGGCCTGGGCACGATCTATTGACTGAACAGGAGCAATACCGAGGGCTGGTGTGTGCATGCCAGAAGAGGATCCTTCACCCCCTTCCATCATCACAGAGCTTATTACTTTCGGCTTGATCAAGAAGTAGGCCAGAGCTGGCAACAGCACCAGTGCACCCAACATATTCCAAAGGAACATAAAGGTCAGCAAGACCCCCATATCCGCCTGAAACTTAATCGGCGACAATAACCAGGTACCTACTCCAATGGCTAATGTAAGCCCTGTAAATGCCACCGCCCTGCCTGTTGTCATCAGGGTTAGCAGATATGCCTCACTCAGCGCCATACCTTGGGACAGGTAAGATTCCAGACGACTGTAGATATAGATTCCATAATCAACGCCGATACCGACACCGAGGGCAATAACCGGTAAGGTCGCAACCTTGACACCAATACCAAGAAAAGTCATCAATGCTTGACATAGCACCGATGTCAGCGCCAACGGAACAATGATACAAACCAGAGTACGCCAGGACCGGAAGGTTATTAAGCACAGCAGACCAACAACTCCATAAACCCAGGCCAGCATTTGATATTGCGCGGTCCCTATGACTCGGTTTGTCGCCGCCTCAATACCTGAATTACCCGCAGCTAACTGGAATTGAATGGAATCAGTATTATGATTTTTTGCAAATAGCTCCGCAGCACTAATCACCCGCTCAAGCGTGTCGGCCTTATGGTCATTAAGGAAAATAAGCACCGGTGTAAGGCTGCATTGGGCGTTGACCATGCCTTGAGGAACATAGGCTAAAGCAGCATTCAGCAGATACTGATTGCGGCTCAACGCATGCCATTTCAAACTACCTTCACTGAGCCCGGAAAGTGTTGATTTTGCTACATCTGCCAGTGAAAGCGCAGATTGAACTCCTTTTACATTAGCCATTTCCCACTGGAAACGATCTATAAGATCAAGGTTTTCAAAACTAGCACACTGCTCTGCTTCTGTTTCCACCATAACGACAAATATGTCACTACTGGTACTGTAGTTTGATGTCATAAAAGCATTATCAAGATTGTACCGGGAGTCAGGACGCAGCTCTGGCGTTCCCGGATCCAGGTCTCCTATCTTCAAATCACGACTGATATTCACTCCAAATGCAAACAGCAGACCTGCGACAACGACGGTCACCATGGCTGTTCTCGGGCGGGTAAAGCCTTGAAACAGCGTCCAGAGTGAACGCTTAGCAATCCGCCCCTCAACCTGCTGCTGAGCTAAACTATTCGCTGTAGCCTGAGCTGCAACATGGCTTAAAGCCTTCGGGCTAATACTCAAATAAGACATTAACACAGGCAGAAGTAATAGATTTGTTAATACAACGACAGCCACTCCAATTGCCGCCGCAACTGCCAACTCTTGAATAACGGCAATATCAATCACCATCAGCGTGATAAAACCGATACCATCACTGAACAAGGCCGTCAGTCCTGGTATGTAAAGACTACGAAACGAACGTCGAGCAGCAGCAAGAGGTTCTGCACCCTGAGCACTCTCCATCGTGATGCCGTTAATAATCTGCACCCCATGACTCACGGCTATCGCAAATACCAGAAACGGCACCAGCATCGAGTAGGGATCCAGACCATAGCCCAGAGAGTGCAGCAGACCCAACTGCCAGATTACTGCCAGCATTGAGCATGAGAGAGCAACCAAAGCGCTGCGCAAGCAGCGTGTATAGAGGTACAGCAATATTGCCGTAATGATCAGTGCCAGCAGAAAAAACATGACAACTTCTGAAGCACCTTCAATCAGATCCCCGACTACTTTAGCAAATCCGGTAATGTGAATTTGAAACTGATCAGTCTGATATTTATCCCGTATGACTTCTTCCAACTGAGCAGAAAAAGCCTGGTAATCCAACCGGGCACCGGTCTCGGGGTTTATGTCGAATAAAGGAGCATGAATTATTGAAGATTTAAAGTCATTGGCGACCAGACGTCCGACCTGACCTGATCTCAAGGTATTCTGGCGCAGCTGCTCAAGGCTGTTATCACTGCCATCATAGTCATTGGGGATTACAGCTCCCCCTACAAACCCTTCTTCAGTAACCTCTTTCCAGCGAACATTTGGGGTCCAAAGTGATTTTAGTGCTGAGCGATCGACACCAGGAATAAAAAACACCTCATCGGTAACCTGTTTTAATAACTCCTGGTATTCTGCTGTAAAGATATCCCCGTCTCTAGCTTCGACAGCAATACGGATAGAGTTCCCTAATCCAGCCAGGTCCTCTCGATGAGACATAAAATTCTGGATGTAAGGATGCGAGCCTGGAATCATCTTCTCAAAGCTGGCATCTGGTTTCAGCCCCATGGCCTGGTAACCCAACACCAGACTGATCAGAAAAAACAGAATCAGCATTGCCGGTCTGTTTCTAAAGATCAAACGCTCCAGAATAGACTCAGACTGACTGATCGGATCCATCAACTGTTGTTCTACAGGGTTTCTCTTACGATTGCCCTGGGAACTGTCATTTCGTTGGCGAGTCACTTGAGAGCCTCCTGCAACTGCTGATTATTGAAGAGACTGACTCCACCTTGCCCAACTAGAATTAGCCCTCCGGTGTTGGTTTTCGCTAACGCACTGTAACTACGCCTTCCCGGCTGGATCTTAGAACTAAACTGACGACCACCATCATTACTAAAACTGAGATTTCCGCTGCTCCCTACGGCCACAACGTCTCTATCACCCAACTGCGCTACCGCAGTAAGAGTCGAACGAGTCGCCATATCCAGCTCCGTCCAATTATCCCCTTGATCTTCGCTGACATAGCCTCGTCCTCTTAATCCTGTTACTAACAACTTTCCTTCAGGTAGCACCTCTGCAATGGCATAAAATGATCCTTCGTAAGGAGAGTCCAGTAGCTGCCAGTTGTCACCATTATCAGTCGAGCGAAACAAAACCCCTGCCTCTCCGGCAATGTAGATATCTCCCTGGCGGGTCTGAATAATGGCATTGAGATGAAACCCATCAGGATTCTCTAGCTTTTCCATCTGCGGAATCCAATGCTTTCCGCCATCCTTGGTTTCAAAAATCAGTCCATAAGATCCAATCACCCAACCCTGTTGCTCACTGATGAACAGCAGATCGAAGAAAGGTTTAGTTGGACCTTCTTCCTCTGCAATCACGGCGTCTTCCAATGCCATTTCATAGCTTTCTATGCGCTCTTCCAGCTCAGAACCATCTTCGCCCCGCTCTTCAATTAATTGAAGCCGTTGCTCCACCTTCCCCAGCAGCTGCTGATAGTGCTTTACAACCATCTGATTAACTTGAAAACCATCCAGCTGCTTTTGCCAACTACGGCCAGCATCTCGCGTGTTTAGTATCACACCGTCATGACCAACAGCCCAACCATTGGAACTATTAACAAAATCTATTGCTGTAAGTGATACGGAAACAGGTACTGATGACTGCTGCCAGCTGAGCCCATTATCATTAGAATAAAGAATATGGCCCCGTTCCCCGACAGCATAAAAACTATTGTCAGTTACAGTAATATCCAACAGTAAAGACTGCTTCGCCAGACTGGAAGTCATGGCAGGAAGTGAAAGACGATCTATTTTCTGCCCACCACTTTCGGCAAAGAGTGAACAGGAGAACAGCATCATTGAGATAGGTAACAAACCAGATGGGAAACCCAGGCGAGAAAGCAAGCGAAAGAGCTGCCTTAAAGACAACCCAAATACGTTGACTTGATACAGAGTCATATACCTATCCATTAATTATCATTATTAGACTAGCTAGTGACATTTCCAACCACATCGAGACAAGTTCAATTTTCAATTCTCGTAGAGCGCTCTGGCATCAGGTGCTCATTTATGGTGCTACAGACACTTAACTATAGGCGTATAATTACAATATCGACAAAAATCAGGCTTGCCTAGATGTTAAAATACGCCTCAATATCCAAAAGACTCTCAAATCACTCCATTATTCTCAATAACATTACCCTTCAAAATTAATAACATTTTCGCTCTTAGTAACACTCACACACTGACAATAACCGCCAAAACGGCATCTGATCCAGATAAAGCCAAAGCTTCAGCAACGCCAGACAACAGCACCTCAAAGTAATGCATCAGGTAAAGAATAACCCATTTAATCAAGAAATATATGAAGCATGATAAGAAAGAAGGGAAGGGGAAAGAGGCGTACTTATTCAGAGGCAGGTAAACCCGTAACATATTGACTAAAAATGGTTTATTCCAATTAATTCAGAATTTATTCAAAACCTTTGCTGATTCATACCTTTTTAATCAGATAAAACCACAGACATAAAAATGCCGGAGCGGACAACCGACTCCGGCGCGTACCATTAAACTACTTCAATCTTTGCTTAGCGCTTACCGGAGCGTCTGATTGCAGAAGTAGTAAACTCTTTGCGACTAAGAGATACGCCAAAGTTGAATCCTTCAGCCTCTTCATTGGTTAAACTGCCAGCCAGATAACGACCTGACAACAAGTCATGCAAGACTTCACCAACATGCCAGGGCACCTTAGCATCTCGGTACTGGAAAGCATGCGCCTCACCTACTCGCCACAACTCACCTCGAGCATCATAGTGGTCAACCACTGATGCCTGCCAGCTGTCTTCATCAATATAAAAACGACGCTTAGCGTAAATATGACGCTCCCCTTCCTTCAGGGTTGCTTCAACTACCCATACACGGTGCAGTTCATAACGAAGCAGGTCTGGATTCAAGTGCCCAGGCTTCAGAATATCACTGTATTGAAGATCTCGGGAAGCAAGCTTGAAGCTATTATAAGGAATATAGAGCTCCTGCTTACCAACCAGTTTCCAGTCATAACGATTTGGGGCTCCGTTATACATATCCAGATTATCGGCCGTTCGTAAACCATCAGCAGCCGTCCCCGGAGCATCATAGGCTACTTGAGGCGCCCGTCTGACACGCCGCTGACCAGCATTGTATTGCCAGGCTTTTCGAGGTTGTTTAACTTGATCCAGCGTTTCATGAATCAGCAGCACATTACCCGTTAAACGGGTCGGAGCCAGCACTTGTTGAGTGAAGTAATTGAGGATATTGTCATCCTTCTTGACATCGAACCCATCTTCTAAATACTGAGGCCACACCAAACGCTCCTTGAATCGAACGGGAGTATAGCTACCGTTACGATGTACAGGAACCTGCACCAAGGTGCGCTCCAACGAACCACCACGATAGCGTGTGATATGGTTCCAGATTGCTTCTACGCCGGTTTTTGGAATAGGGAATGGAATAGTCTCTTCAAAATTCAGCAACCCATTACCATTTTCAACAACTGTTGTTTGAGTAGCATTCTTCTTAGCGACATCATAGACATGCTGCGGAAATGCTCCTGTCCGATGAGTTGGATAAACATTTATCTTATAACTGTCCGGATACTTCTTAAGCAGAGCCATCTGCCCATCAGTAAGCTTACCGCTATATTGCTCAGCATTGGCCGCAGTGATCGTAAATAATACTTGTTCATCGGCGTAGGGATTCTGGTAACGATCGCCTGAAAACTCATCAGGCTGGCCACTCCAGGCAGGAATGGTTCCCTCTGCATTACCCGCTTTAAGCGCACCAATCGGAGTTAAAGAAGCTCCCAATTGTGACGCGTCATCGGCAGAAACCGCTGCCTGAAGTACAGTGGCCTGCAATGCCAGCGCAAGCGCCGAAACGGCTAAAAAATTCTTTTTACTTACTATATTCTTTTTATTTATCATAAAGCTATCCTCATGCACCAGAAGGCAGACCTCCTGGCTTACAGCACAGATTAGAATGAAATACCAATACTGGCCGAGATGAAGTCACGATCTTTAGTGATGTTATAATCACCACCGAAGAAGCGAGTGTAGGAAATGCCCGCATTATAGGTGTTCAGGTAGTCAGCATTCAGAGCAAGCCCCAAAGCCTTGCGTCCCTCAATAAACCCGCTGCTAGTGGCTGGCGAATAGCCATCAACATCATGAGACCAGGAAATGCTTGGAGTCAGGTTAATACCGGCCAAGACATCGTTGTAGTTAAAAACAGCCCGTGCTCTATACCCCCAGGAGTCTTCAGTAACAAAGCCATCATCGCCATCCTGGCCATATTCACTGGGCCTACCGTATCGAACCCCACCGTCACCTGCTTCGGAGAAACTATGCACATGAGTAAACGCCAACTCCCCCACCAAAGCCACACGACTGGCTCCCATCACCTGATCAATAAAGCGAACCAGCGTGACCTGAGCCTGAGATATGTCATAGCTGTCATAACCGCTTACCTCAGAACCTGAGGTCAAACCATTGACCAGCGTATTTTGAATACCCGCTCCCACACGTGCATTAACAGGATTAACAGCCCCATTTGATAGTACCTGAGTCCCTCCCGTTAAAATGGCGGCAACAAGATCTGCACCGTTTATCTGAAACGGCACATCCTTGTGATGACTGAACTCACCCGAAACAGCGAACTCCCCCACATTCGTGGCAAAGCTCAGACCAAGCATTTGAATATCTTCAGGGTATTCGGTGAAATAGACTGGATTCTGACCTAAAGGATCACCCGGCAGGAAGGTATCAGGTTGACCATTACCATCAAGGTCACCACTAATCTGGTTAACACCGGTCGTCATACCACTGGCCATAGGTTGCCGGCTATGGTAGTTCATAAAATAGAAACCGAATTCGGTATCATTCAGCTCTTCTGCAATATACCGAAAGGCCAAACCATACTGGCCATCATCATCCGCTTCTCGTGTGTCTCCTCGCTTAACCGCAAACCCATTGGCTACGGCAGCCGCATCATCAAGGATAAGTGGTATAGCCAGCGCAGCTGTCCCTATTGTCAGGGTATTACAGCCCTGTGCAATATAATCCACTGTTGAGAAGTAGGTACCGCAGCCATCCACTGCCGTCGCTTCCCATTCCAACTGATAAAAACCTTCAACGCTTAGATTATCAGTAACTCCAAGATTACCGTAAAGCATATTAACCGGAAGCAGGCCTTCCTTTATTTCTGCACCAGGCCGCCGAAAGGCAGAAACATCTATGGGATTAATCGCGTTAACACCACCACGAATAAAAGTACTTTCTCCCCAACTGACTACCTGGCGACCCAAGCGAGCATCCAGTACCATGTCTCCGAGATCAAACTCACCATAGACAAAGGCATCCAGAATTTCTGCACCGGAAAATTTGGCATAATCATTAAAACCTTCATCGCTTAAAGGCTCACCACTGGCATAATTATTTGCGACGTTGCCCCAGGATCGATCACCATCCTCCAGTTCAAAGTCATACCAGTATTTACCACGGGCAAAAAAACCAACGTTTTCATACGTTAATTCAAGATCATGGACACCTTTGAGTATTTTGGAAAAGGCATCTCCATCATCAAAGTTAAGGTTTCCGTCATCATTTACACCGTTATGGGTAACTGACCTGGCACCCCCATTCCCTCCGGAAATTAAAGAAGGATCCCGGTCCTCTGCTCTCCAGGAGACACCCATTGAAATCTGGGAGTTAAACCGACCTTCGACTTCACCGAGGTTAAAGTCCACAGCCTGTGCGGTGTTCACGAAAATTGAACTCAGGGAAAGAGAGGATGCAATTATAGCCAACGACAGCTTTGTACGGCGGCTAATTCCAGCCATTTGTACAGGAGTCCTTGGCGTCATCGTTATTTTTGTCGCCATCAATGCCACCTTCATTACATTCAAGATCAAATACCGAAACTATCGCTTCGATCAATCTTGGAACAGACACAAGCAGCATGTGCACAGTGTTGCATCCATACCACCAAGTCTTTTGTTATTGTTTTCTTCGGTTTCAACTAACTGATTACAAATAATGACTCAGGTGTAATGCTATACCAGCGATAGCCAGCCTCAACAGCTGCCATTACTGCACAGTATCACCTTCAACCACTATCACCTTTTGTCATCAATAACGTTTAGTCGAACTACCACCGACTGCAAGCCCTTAGCAGTTGTAGCCATCATCGGGATTCAACGCAAGAGCTTCAATGACAAAAAAACCCGAAATCGCTTACAAAATCATCCAAGCAATTGGCTGAGTCAATTTTTAAGCAGGTAAAATGAGAAATGACAATTAAGAGGAAATGCTATTGGATTCACGGGAGTCATATTGATGGAGAGCCAAACACTAAAGCTCGATTGTCTGTCTGTACGAATTAAGGAAAGCTGCTTGGACTATTCAACCGAGACACATCAAGAGGCCAAAACGCTGCCCTGCTTTCCGGTATAGCGTCGGATAAATTCAATGTACTGATCTGAAGGTTTCAATAACCGTAAACCGATAGCTGAACCAAGTCTGGACTCCAGGAAGTTACTGTAAATAATCTCTCCTTCCAAAGTAAAATAACAGATCATTCCTGTACACTTAGATACAACCTCAACCCGAACGGGCTCGCCGACCACTAGTGCTTTTCCCAATATAACGTTCATTCCCTGTTCAGACACATTGTCAGTACTACCAGGGAGCTGCTCACCATTCAATCGAGTCAGAGTCGCTTTCCACACCACGTGGACGCGATCAATCGATCTGCTTTCAGTAACCATAGGTACTCTCCCAACATCTGATCAAGAAACCAATACTAAAAGTTTACTATACCTAAAATCCTTGTTTTTCACCTTGACACAGATCTACATATTTGATCGTTTTTTGGTCACCAGATACAATCGGAATTGCTAACCCAGACTGTTCATTTGAAGAGTTATTTCTGAAGGATACAGACCATACTAAAGAAAGGTCGTAGACGTTTTCAACTTACCCTGCCAAGACTGCGGCCTGTAAAGGCTCGTAACTACTGACCATACTGACGTAGGCATCATCAGGATTTAACAGCTTGACCCCAATAGCGTTCCCCAAATTTGAATCAAGCATGTAATTGTAAATGACTGTACCAGAGAGGCTAAAAAAACAGGCTCGGCCTGTACATTTTGAAACCACATTGATGTCTAATCGCTCCCCCTCTATAAGTGGTTTATCGATAATAATAAACATACCATCAATCGATACATTAGCAGTACTACCCATAAACTGTTCGCCATTGAGCCGGCTAATAATCGCTTTCCAAACGACATGGCGGCGCTTATTGCCTCTGCGCTCAGCAGTCATCGCTACCCCTTACTGCCAAAAAAAGCAGTATTTATGCATTGAATCAGGTTATCGAAAAACTATCACGGCTAAGCAGGTTGTCGACCATAACCCTACGCTCTTGAGCATCTATTTCAACAAACTGCCTAATGAGCCTTCTGGTAAGTTACTTATTAGCATAGTACTGAATTCATCCAATTGTTTGAGTTTTTGCTGGTGGCTCTTGGTATCAACCAACCTCTGAGCCAACTGCATATATCGCTTGAACATTTTAAGTCTTTCATCACTGCGACTCGGTGTATCTCTCGCTGCTTCCAAAAATAACTGGGCCAGATTAAGCAGAGCAGCAACATTCTTTTTATCATGCTCAAATGCCATACCAAAGTAACGGATAGCCTGCCCGGGCTTTCCCGCCATATAGTTCCTAACACCAATGCGATTGACTTTCGCACTCATCACCGGATCCTGTTGTTTACCCGAAACGGCAGGCTCCTCTCTCTGCTGCACTATTCGAGGGGGCTCCTCAGCAAGAACCTGCTGTCTGATTTTCTCCAAATCAACATCCAGTTCGGCTTCATGGGCTGAACTTCGTGCCAGCTCAAGATAGGCAGCGGCTCGTTCCTCTTCTCCCAGATCCTGATGAGTTTTAGCCATCAGTAATTCAGACCGAACTTTTATCTCAGGATCCTTAGGAAACCGCCGCTGCCCCCGTGCTAATAACTTCTCGATCTCTGTGAGGCCCTGTTGTACATCATGCCCCTCTTCCAACATTCGCATCCGATGAATATTGGCAAGGCGGATAAAAGAATCAGGGCTGGCTTGACAGCTATGCTCTCCCAACGAAATAGATTTTTTATAGGCTTGCTCAGCAATATCCAGATTCTTAGTATGAGTCGCGACTCTACCCAGCTCCAATTGTCGAGTGAGACCACGAGGTGAACGTCTTGTCGCTTCTTTTAAGGTATCCTGTGCCTGCTCAAGCCGTCCGCATGCCTCATGAACACGAGCAAGCAGATCATAGGCTGGAATTAATAGCGGATGATTGCCGATAAGCCCTTCAAGTAAAGACTGTGCTTCATTCATTTTGCCCAGATGAAATTGACTTTCTGCCAGATAATAGCCTGGCTGCAGCTCTTTGCCGGCCCAGTAAAGTCCTTCAAATACTGCTTCAGCTTTTTGGTATTGACCGGTATCGAGTAACAGTCGCCCTTTAATTAATTGAGCTTGATAATAGTTAGCATCAGATTTGCCCAACAAACTGTCACAGAGTTTGATCGCCCGATTGGGGGCATTTCTCTCAATCGCTTTCTCAATAGGCTCCAGAGCAGCCCGTCGGTGGCACAAGTTATCCAAACGAGTACGCAATTCGCTCATAGTAAAAGGCTTAATCAGCACTTCGTCCGGTTGAACTTCGATGGCGAAAAGCATTGATTCCTGGGAAGGGTCACTGGACATCAGCACCCAAGAACAGGTTGGCCTCATCAGCTTTCTAAATCGAGCTTCTTCCAGTAACTGAAGGCCTGAGTAACGGTCATGAATATTATGGCCAAGAAGAATAATGTCAAACTCATTCTCTGCAATATCATCCAACACTCGCTCACTAATAGTAACAGCTCTAACGCGCGCAAAACCCAAACTCTCAAGCATCGACTTGATGGTTGATCTCAGATTACCGCTGCTGTCTATTAAAAGAACTCTCAGCTTGCTGTAGTCGATAGCCGAAGGCAATCCTGACTCCTTTAGGAACAGCTGCAAAAACCAAAAAAGATAGCTTTAAGTTGAGCGATAAGCAATATTCTATTCGAGCAGTTAAATGCGAGACTTACCGACTGATAAGACCAGTAGTGCAGCAGCCAATATATAGTAAGTATGGAGGAAGAAAACAGGTAAGCAAAAAAAACGCCGTAAGAAGGGTGAGTCCGACGGCGCTGAAATACAGTTCTATGCTGTGCTGAGCATGGTAAACATGCCACCGCCATTCGTAACTGACCCAGATCAATTCTACTCAATCGGCTATCGCATCCAAGTGATTCAGAATGGGCTACAGCTTAACAGGTAAAAAAAGCATGGCGAAAACCAACTGAATAATACGGAGCTACACTTCCATTAGTTCTGATACCCTAAGCCTTGGTAACCTGGTTACTCGACCTTTGACTAAGCGCTGCTAATACAGTATTCAAGTACACTAAGAGCCCTGGAGCGGATCTGCAGTCTATTCGTGGCAGGACGCATTTGCACTTGGAACGAGGACAATAATAACGTTATGGTCACTACCTATATCAGTCATCAGGACTGCGGCCTACATAACATGGGGCCTGAGCACCCTGAGAGTCCAATTCGTTTATTGGCAATTGCCCGTCATCTAGAACGAACAGGCCTTAAGGATCAAGTAACTCAAATGCAGTCTATCCATGCCTGTGAAGAGCAACTGTTGCTGGCACACGCGCCACTGCATCCCAAAAGGCTGCAAATGAAGCTGCCTGAAAAAGGCATTGTTTATACGGACGATGATACAGCCCTGTGCCCTGACTCCTTACATGCGGCCAGTCTTGCGGCAGGGTCAACAATATTAGCCACCAACCGCGTAATCAGTGGCAAAACAACCAATGCATTCTGTGCCGTACGCCCCCCCGGCCATCATGCCGAACACAATATGCCCATGGGGTTCTGTTTTTACAACAATGTAGCTATTGGTGCTATGCATGCTTTAGCACAGCCCGGCATTGAACGGGTCGCCATATTTGATTTCGATGTCCATCATGGCAACGGCACTGTGGATATATTTAAGGATCGGCCAGAAGTATTGGTCTGCTCAACGTTCCAACATCCCTTTTATCCAGAACGCTACAGCAATATTAGCCGCCCAAATATAATCAACTGTCCTTTAGCTGCTCATAGTGACGGAAAAGCTTTCAGAGAAATTGTAGAACGCCGCTGTTTACCGGCGTTACAGAATCACAAACCAGATATGATTTTTATCTCAGCCGGTTTTGACGCCCACTGGGAAGACCCCTTGGCGGACTTAAAACTCAATGAAGAGGATTATCGCTGGATAACCCAATTACTGATGGATACCGCTCGTCTCTATTCAAATAACCGCATCGTTTCCGTACTTGAAGGTGGATACAATCCTACCTCATTGGCATACAGCACAGCGGCTCATATAGAAGCCCTTCTGGGCTTCTGACCTCAAAACTGGTGGCTATTGAGCCTCGCGGAGCCTCTGAAAACCAAAGGCTCTTTCGATTTATGCAAGCGCGTTATGCCTCACCCTTTCCCGAACGGGAACAATATAATCCTGAAATAGCAAAAGGTTAACCAGCAATCAAGGACGATAAATCTTAATGTTACTGTATCCGCGTTCTTTCAAATAAAGCGCATGTAACTGACTCATCACCCCCTTGGGGCAATAGAGTAAATATTCCTGATCAGCCTCAAGATTGGCAAATTCGGTTTCCAAACTATAGAACGGAATCTTCAACACCCTGACTCCATCCAGTTCCAAAGGAGACTCTTCCTCTTCATCTGGATGGCGGATATCGATGATTATCTCTCCAGATTTAATCTGCTGCTGAGTTTCTACTTCAATTTCCGCAATCGCCTCTTCAGCAACTTTATCTATCCGCATGACCCTGGCATCAGCAATGGCTTGATCCAAAACAGAGAAATCAAACGCGCTTTCTTCCTTTTTTATTCGATCAGCTCTCGCGTGAGTTGTAGGCCGATCAGAAATAACGCCACAGTATTCAGGCATGCTTTTTGCGAAATCATGAGTCCCGATCTGTTTCGATAAATCAATAATGACCTGCTTATCAGCCGTTATTAAGGGTCGTAACACTAATTTATCCGTAACAGAATCAATGACCGCCAGGTTAGGCAATGTCTGACTCGAGACCTGAGCGATACTTTCACCGGTCACTAAAGCATATATACCCATTCGCTCTGCTACCTGTGAAGCCGCACGTAACATCATTCGCTTTAGAACAACCCCCATCTGAGAATGATGCACGCTGGTAAGAATCTCTGCTACGACCGCTTCAAATGGTACTGTTATAAATTGAACCCGATGAGAGGAACCAAAGCGTTGCCAGATGTAATGGGACACCTGCTTCACTCCGGTTTCATGAGCAGCACCACCGAGATTGAAAAAACAGTAATGAGTTTTACAGCCTCGCTTTAAGGTCATATAACTGGAGACTGTGGAGTCAAAACCGCCTGAAATCAAAGATAAAACAGCTTCCTGACTCCCCATAGGGAAGCCACCAAGCCCTTCATAACGATTCTCAACAATGTAAAGCTTCTGGTCCCGAACTTCTAACTGCACCTTTACCTCAGGATTGTGCAAATCAACACCCGATGCATCGGTATGTTGTAGCAACCCTCCACCCACAAAACGCTCAAGATCACCCGATTTAAATTCATGCTTGCCTGCTCGCTTAACCCGCACGACAAACCGCTTACCGGCTATTTTTTCAGCATAGGCCTTCTTGGTCAGCTCAAACACTTCCTGAAAGCTACCCAAAGGATATTCATTGACTTCCATAAAATGAGCAACGCCAGGAGTGCTGCCCAAAGCATCAACAATGGCTTTTTTGGTTGATTCATTCTCAATAGGAACCTCAACCAGAATCTTGTCCCATTGACCACGAACCGTCGATTTTTCTTCAATCCGCCGCAATACTATTTGCAGATTTGACTGCAAGCGTTGAATAAAGCGCTTGCGCACGGGCTTGCTCTTGATGGTGATTTCTGGAAAGAGCTTTACAATAAATTTCATTACATCTGCTTCTTGCTAGGACTGAAAAGGGGGTGATTATACCGAATGCAGTAGCAGAGGGGAAAAATCCAGCCGTATCTAAATTCATCCGAATAATTTTTCCAGCAGTAGAACAGCCCAGCAACACATGAATCCAACTGCATCTGGGATCAAATTACGTACCTGTCTACCAGCAGATTAAGGCTGTGGCTGACAGCCGTCAGGTTTTCACTCTGTTGACGAGCATTGCTGGTACGCTCTGCTGCCTTTTTCGAATGAGTTTGCACATCAGCCATACTCTCCTGTACAGAATCTGCTGAGCAGGATTGTTCTTCTGTAGCTTGAGCAATCAGGGTATTCATACCGTTAATCTGATTGATAGCCGTTACCACCTTGCGCAACCTGTCACCCGCCTGTTGGGAATGTTCCACTGAATGCTGTGCCTGACTTTGCTGACGAGCCATTGCTTCAGCCACCTTAGTCGATGAACTTTGCAGTCCATCAATGATCTGTCTGATTTCCTGAGTTGATTCTGCTGTTCTTTGTGCCAGTTGACGTACTTCATCAGCAACAACGGCAAACCCTCGACCACTTTCTCCCGCTCTTGCTGCTTCTATTGCAGCGTTTAATGCCAGTAAGTTGGTTTGATCCGCTATGGATATAATGACATTCAAAACTGATTCTATATTCTGAGAATCTTCCCGCAGGCGCGTAATCATCGACGCCCCTTCTCGCACGTCTTCCGCAAGCTCACTAATAGTTTTCTCCAGCCTAAACATAACTTCCGCACTTTGATTAACAGAATACTGACCTTCATTAGCAGAAGATGCCGCGTCCACTGCATGACTCGCGACCAGATTGAAGGACTTAAGTAATTCAGCAACCGTCCGTATCGCCTCATCTGTACGCTCAGTCTGCTGTGACGTTCCCTCATGTATTTCTTCAGCGAAGCAGCCTATGCTCTCACTAACTTGCTCAACCCTCGCCACTTCCAGCCTGATTTCCCGAACAAGCTGGTACAAATAGCCCTGTAACTGATTGGCGCAACCTGCCAGCTCATGAAGCTCCGTCAGTCCCATTTGCTGTTCTAATACGTCAGAGAAATCACCACTGCTTAACTTACGAATATAAGCAGAAATGATACATATCCCGGATAACACCCGGGCCTGGACAATCACAGTAAAGCCCCCCACAAGAGTCAGCACTCCTAGAAACAGGGTCATTGATACAATAACCAGGTTCTCTGCGTCAGACCTCAATTGATCGATGTAATTTTTACTCTGCCGTACACGATTCTCAAGGGCATTAGTAAGCATTGACACTTTTGTCTCAGCAATTTTCCCAAGCTCAATGAGATCAGCAGTGCGCTTTAACTCGGGTAAATAACGCCTGGACAGATAAAGAATTTCATCTGTGATTTCGCCTCCTGCATCAACAACTTCCAGCATAGCAGAAGTATCAGAACGCCTCTCATCCAGGCCCATCATCGATTCAAAAGAATCTTCTTCAGGTTCCTGCTCAACGCCTAATAACGGAAGTTGTTTCAAAGCCACAGCTTCACGCTCTATTTGCTGGCTGATATTAGCAATGCTCCTCTCAATTTCCTTCGACGGTTGCTCAAAATAGCGACTTCTCAGTACAGACCGTTCTGCTGTTTTATATAGGATACGAGTAAGCGTCTGCCGCAGATTATTGACAGGACCCACAGAAGCCGTCCCCTCAGCACGGTCAATATAGTCTTGCAGGCTATCCAGTGAAGCCAACATTTCCCGCTCGTTCTGTACCAGCAGCCCCTGGATACCGCTGGCCAGCTTTCCGGCCGCTCGCAAGTCCACTTCCAGGCTTGCTTGCAGATCATCAATAGCCGGTAGCAAACTTTCCTGCAGCGTCAAAGGAAGCTCGGACACTGAGACACGAAGCTCCCCTTCCAAAAAATTCTGTGCCAGACGCAACCCGGAAGCATTCCCGGTCTTAAGGTAGTCATCCACCAACAAACGTGTCTTTACTGAGATTTGCTCGACAGTTTTAAAGTAGGCCTCGTTAAGTTTGAATGGCTCTTTGAGTTTTTCCAGCCCGAGAAAAACACTGCCTGCCATCCCGATAATAGCCACTAACCACATACCAGAAGATATTCGTGTCAACACGGAAATACGCATACATAAAGCTCTCAGTCGATTTATGAACGACCATCAAAATAAGTCTTTTTAATGACTGTTTTATGACGCCTCCTTTTCCTATAAAACAGCCTCCTTTAAATACAGCGGACCACTGTCATCAATCGGTCATATATTAGTGTTCGAATTAAACGGCACTCCCAAACCCTGCCTAACTGCGTTTGTTACTAACCTGAGTAGTCTGTTGCTATGTCATTAAGTTGTACGATTACCAAGATCCCGCTTGCTCGGATTGAAGAGGGCGAAATGATTAACGACGAACTCGAGAGCATCCTCTCAGAACAACGCCTGACGCCCCTGTTTATGCCGATTGTCAACACTCAAGAGCGCAGTATATTGGGCTATGAAGCGCTTATTCGAGGCCCCTCAGACAGCCCTCTCCACTCCCCCGCAACGCTATTCAAAACAGCCCAGAATTGCGGCCGCCTGCTTGAGCTCGAACTTCTTTGCCGCGAACTGTCGATGAGACGCTTTGAACACTTAAGGCTTGAAGGAAAGCTTTTCTTAAATGTGACTCCCGCAACTCTGCTGGAACCGGACTTTCGCAGCGGCATGACATTAGAGCTCATGGAGAGAATAGGCTTTGATGCAAACCGGGTGGTTATAGAGATTACTGAACAACTTCCAATCGACGACTACGATCTAATGAAAGAAGCCACTTCTCATTATCGAGAATTGGGGTTTGAAGTTGCTTTGGATGATCTGGGTGCAGGCTATTCTGGACTTCGCTCCTGGTCGGAACTCTGCCCACATTACGTAAAAATAGATCGCCACTTTATCGAAGGACTGGACTCAGCTCTCATCAAACAGGAATTCGTTCGCTCAATATTGGAGGTTGCTCGCAGTATTAGCTGCCAGGTCATTGCAGAAGGGATTGAACGAATTGAAGAGCATAGAGCGCTTAATGATCTGGGAGTAAAATTTCAGCAAGGATATTATTTTTCGCGCCCTTCAGCTCAGCCACCCAGAGAATTAGAACGCCAACTCTTCCGCTACAGTAACGGCAATGCCGCGTCCCCGGCACTAAGTACCCAGCAAAACCTGGCCTCAATTACACATAGACGTAATCCAATAGCATCAGACCACCCTCTTAACAAAGCGGTAGAACTGTTTCGTCAGCAGCCAGATGTCCATTCACTTGCTGTTGTTGATGCAGGCAGACCGGTTGGCTTACTCAGCAGGGAAACCTGCCTGGGACTTTATTTGATGCCCTTTGGACGTGAGTTACATGAAAGAAAACCCGTTAGCAGTTATATGGATAAGAATCCTCTTTGTCTGGAAGAGCGCAGTGGCCTGGAAGCAGTGAGTGATCGTATTACCCGAAGCAGCACAAAAACACCACACTCCGATTTTGTTATCACCAGTCATAATCAATACTTAGGCATTGGCAGCATTATAGACCTACTAAAACTGGTCGCAGAGCATCAGGTTCGAAATGCCCGCCACGCAAATCCATTAACCTTATTACCCGGAAGTGTCCCAGCAAATGAGGAGATAAGTAGACGGCTGCAACAAAAACAGCCCTTTGCTGCCAGTTATATTGACCTGGATAATTTCAAGGCTTTTAACGACTCTTATGGATATGAAAAAGGAGACCAGCTGATAATCTTCCTTGCTGAATGCATCAAAAAATCCACCGATGATTCAGTCGACCTGGTCAGTCATATTGGTGGCGATGATTTTCTGATTTTATTTGGCAGTGCCGATTGGCAACAACGATGCGAACAAATACAGCAAGAATTCCAAAATGGGATAGGTCGGTACTACAATGATGCAGACCGAAAAAAAGGAGGAATAAAAAGTACAGATCGCACTGGCCGAGAGAGGTTCTTTCCGCTAGCCACACTCTCTATCGGCATAGCCCTCCCTGACTTACAGCTTTGCGATAGCTACCATGACGTAGCAAGACTTGCCAGCGATGCCAAGGGATTAGCTAAACAGCAACAAGGTCATTCCTTGTTTATAAATCGACGAAAAGGATAGCCAATAAAAATCTTAATATAAATAGAGAAGAAACCGGGTCAACCTGAAAGTCAGATTTCCAGCAATGCAGTCGAGGAAAACAGGCAAGAAAGGTAACTTGAAAAAAGATGGCGCGCCCGAGAGGATTCGAACCTCTGACCGCCTGGTTCGTAGCCAGGTACTCTATCCAGCTGAGCTACGGGCGCGCAAGGTAAAACACTTCTTGAAGGAAAAATCTCCACGCTCACGATTAAATGAGCATTTTTGCAAAACCGATCTTATGAACGACTTTGCAAAAATTGGCGCGCCCGAGAGGATTCGAACCTCTGACCGCCTGGTTCGTAGCCAGGTACTCTATCCAGCTGAGCTACGGGCGCACACTTCGTTGATGGCGGTGAGCGAGGGATTCGAACCCTCGATAAGATTTCTCCTATACGCCCTTAGCAGGGGCGCGCCTTCAGCCACTCGGCCAGCTCACCAACAACGGAGACGCATATTACCCAATTGATTTTCTAAAAGAAAGTGGAAAAATAAAAAAATGGGGATTAATCCTCATTTTTCTCTTTCTCCTTCTGAATGCGCTGGTAGATCTCCTCACGATGGACAGAAACGTCCTTAGGGGCGTTCACACCGATACGGACTTGATTGCCTTTAACACCTAGCACAGTGACGGTTACATCATCACCAACCATCAAAGTCTCACCCACGCGACGGGTCAGAATTAACATAGAGTTCTCCTTAACTATGCCTTGCCCTCAACCTGACGGATTGTCAAGAATACAGGTTATAGCTCCCAATACCTTATTCAGTATAGACGGCTAACAATCCAAAGCGATAGTGCTTCAAAAATTAAATAAAAAACGTCAAAACCAACTTATCCTGAGACTCAGGATTCGCTGACAACCTCGGCTTCATCAAGCTCAAACGCTGAATGCAAACCACGTACAGCCAACTCCAAATATTTTTCAGCAATAATCACTGAAATTTTAATCTCTGAAGTAGATATTAGCTGAATATTTATCGACTCTTTTGCAAGCGTAGCAAACATCTTACTTGCAACGCCTGCGTGAGAGCGCATACCAACACCAACAATAGACACTTTGGCTATTTTATTATCACCAACAACTTCTTTCGCGCCTAGCTCCGCAGATACGCGCTGGAGAATTTCACTGGTCCGTTCATAGTCATTACGATGCACAGTAAATGTAAAGTCAGTGGTTTTATCTTCTGCCACATTTTGCAGAATCATATCCACTTCAATATTAGCATCACTAACCGGTCCTAAAATCCGGCTTGCCACTCCTGGAATGTCAGGTACACCCAATACCGTCAGTTTTGCCTCATCGCGATTAAACGCGATACCTGAAATTACCGGTTTTTCCACAGCGTTTTCTTCCTCTATGGTAATCAGCGTACCAGGGCCATCCTGGAAGCTATGCAGCACCCTCAGAGGTACCTTATATTTACCTGCAAACTCTACTGCTCGGATCTGCAACACTTTAGATCCAAGGCTGGCCATCTCCAGCATTTCTTCGAAGGTGATCTTTTCCATCCGACGCGCACCTTCAACCACTCGCGGGTCTGTAGTGTAAACACCATCTACATCAGTATAGATCTGGCACTCATCAGCCTTCAAGGCTGCCGCCAAAGCCACACCGGTCGTATCTGACCCACCACGCCCAAGAGTTGTTATATTGCCTTTTTCATCAACTCCCTGGAATCCGGCAACAACAACAACACGCCCCGCTTTCAGGTCTCCACGAATATTCTCATCATCAATATCCCTGATTCGGGCCTTCATGTGAGCATCATCAGTTAGAATTCTAACCTGACTGCCGGTATAAGAGCGGGCTGGACAGCCGCGCTTATTCAGGGCCATACACAACAATGCAATTGTTACCTGCTCTCCGGTAGAAACCAGCACATCCATCTCTCTCGGAGTAGGTGTGTCCTGAATATCCTTAGCAAGCCCGATCAGTCGGTTGGTTTCACCGCTCATCGCCGAAACAACCACAACAACATCGTCACCACGTTCACGAAAGGCTTTAACTTTCTCCGCTACCGCCTCTATCCGCTCAACAGTACCGACGGAGGTGCCTCCGTACTTTTGTACAATCAGTGCCATCTTCTATCTCGAATATACGTTAATTCTACTGAACCCTCAGGCCCGGCCTTCTATCCACTGCTTTACAGAATTCAAAGCAGCTGGCAGCTCAGCAGGATTAGTGCCCCCACCTTGTGCCATATCAGGTCGACCGCCCCCTTTACCGTCAATCTGTTCAGCCACATGTTTGATCAGATCTCCAGCTCTATACTTAGCTGTCAAGTCTTTGGTCACTCCAGCAACAAGACTTACTTTTTCACCCTCAACGGCTGCTAACACAACAACCGCAGACCCTAGCTTGTTCTTCAATTGGTCGAGAGTATCGCGAAGTGATTTAGGGTCAGCTCCATCCAACTTAGCCGCTAACAGTTTAATACCCTGAACTTCCTGCGCCTGACCGGCTAAGTCAGCACCTGCAGAGCTTGCCAGTTTTGCCTTCAGTTGATCGAGTTCCTTCTCCAACTGGCGATTACGATCAAGCAATGTACTCACTTTATCGACAACAGAGTCCCGAGATCCCTTAACCATTCCGGCAACCTGGTTAAGCCGCTCCTCTGTCTCAACCAGCCAGTTCAGAGCGGCAGCGCCAGTGACAGCCTCGATGCGTCGAACGCCCGCAGCAATTCCGCCTTCTGATACAATCTTAAACAGACCTATCTCACCCGTGCTTGATACATGGGTGCCACCACAGAGCTCCAGAGATACGTCTCCCATGCTCACGACCCGGACGTCATCATCATATTTCTCACCAAAAAGCGCCATTGCACCTTTGCTTTTGGCCTCGTCGATATTCATAACTTCAGTGTTGACGGAGAGATTACGACGAATCACATTATTGACCTGAGCCTCCAGTGATTTGATCTCATCATTACTAAGCGCATCGGAGTGGGAAAAGTCGAAACGCAAGCGAGCGGCATCGACCAAAGAACCCTTCTGATTGACGTGGTCACCCAGGGTAACCCGAAGCGCAGCATGGAGCAGGTGAGTAGCTGAATGGTTCAGTGCCGTGGCCTGACGAGCCTCTGGATTAACGGCCGCCTTCAAAGAGCTACCGATACTAAGCTCTCCCTCAACAACTTTACCGTGATGCAGGAACGTTTTACCCTGCTTGGTGGTATCTGTGACTTGAAAGCGAACACCATTCCCGACCAGTGTACCCACATCACCCACCTGGCCACCGGACTCCGCATAAAAAGGTGTCTGCTTCATGGCAACGATACCTTCAGCACCGGATGCCATATTGTCAACAGCCTCACCAGCGGCAACCAGGCCATCAACTTGAACGTCTCCCACCAGACTATGATAGCCCTCAAATGTAGTATCAAAATCAAACTGCAGACTGTCGTTATAATCGACTGAGAAATTGCCGGCAGCACGGGCTCTTTCCCGCTGGGCATTCATCGCAGATTCAAAACCAGCCAAATCCAGAGTTAAGTCACGCTCACGAGCAATATCGGCAGTAAGATCGACGGGGAATCCATAAGTATCATAGAGTTTAAACACGGTATCCCCTGGGATCTCGGTGCCATTAAGATCACCGATATCCTGCTCAAGAATCCGCATACCCTGTTCTAACGTTTTAGCAAACTGCTGCTCTTCTTTACGCAGGACTTTCTCAACACGAGCCTGCATTTCCAATAACTCGGGGTAGGCTTCACCCATTTCTTTAACTAATGGGGCCACCAGCTTATAGAAAAACTCACCTTTGGCCCCCAGCTTGTTACCATGTCGAATAGCTCGGCGCATGATTCGGCGCAATACGTATCCACGACCTTCATTTGAAGGTACAACCCCATCAACAACCAGAAAGGCACAAGAACGAATATGATCGGCAATAACCCTCAGGGACTTGTTTTCCATTATTTCGGGGTCAGTGCTTTCAATAACAGTTGCCACAGCCCTTAGTAGATTCTGGAACAGGTCAATTTCATAGTTGCTGTGAACATTTTGCAAAACCGCAGCGATGCGCTCAAGCCCCATCCCGGTATCAACAGAGGGTTTCGGTAACGGGTTCATTGCTCCATCTGCAGAACGGTTGTACTGCATGAAAACGATATTCCAGATTTCTATAAAACGATCACCGTCTTCTTCAGGTGTTCCCGGAGGCCCCCCCCAGATATCAGCACCATGATCATAGAAAATTTCTGTACAAGGCCCACAGGGACCCGTATCACCCATTGCCCAAAAGTTATCAGAGTTATAACGTCCACCTTTGTCGCCAATACGAATAATCCGCTCTTCCGGCACGCCGATTTCATCGCGCCAGATAGCAAAGGCTTCGTCATCCTCTTGATAGACTGTCACTGAAAGCTTTTCTGTCGGAAGTCCCAGCCACTGTTCAGAGGTTAACAACTCCCAGGCAAACTTAATTGCATCTTGCTTGAAATAATCTCCAAAACTGAAATTACCAAGCATTTCAAAAAAAGTATGATGGCGAGCGGTATAACCAACGTTATCCAGATCATTGTGTTTGCCGCCAGCCCGGACACAACGCTGGGAAGTCGTTGCTCGCGTGTATTTACGCTTATCACTTCCAAGAAACACATCTTTAAACTGAACCATGCCGGCATTGGTGAACAATAGCGTTGGATCATTGCCAGGCACCAGAGAGCTACTGGCTACCACTTCATGGCCCTGCTGATTAAAGAAATCCAGAAAAGCTTGACGAATCTGAGCACTGGTCATGTAGTTCATAAACTGCGTTCACCAAAAAGCCGGTTCATACCGGTAACCCCAACGGAGTTGGGAGCTACACCTGTTCAGTCTGGCCATCATGAGTGCAGATAATTTGCACCGCTAGCCTGACATTTTCCAAAATCGGCCTAGTATACATGTAGTCAATAGACTCGAAAACCTCCAAAGTACCCTTTACAGGCGGGATTTAGCATTGTTCAAGGTCTTCTTGGGCTACTTTTATCGCTTCTTGAACCTGATCATAGGAAAATCCGCGATAGAGTAGAAAGCGAACCTGCTGAGCATAGGCTTTACGATCAACCGGTTTCTCCATGCCAAACCTCTTGCACCGTACTTCCAAAGCAACGCGATACCAATCAACATCTTGCTCTTCCATAACCCGAGAGATGATGTCCTGACAAACACCTCTTTGGCGAAGATCCTGCTGAATCCGGCTGGGTCCTTGCCCTCTGGATACTCTCGAACGAACAAAACTCTCCGCAAATCGACTGTCACTTTGCAGACCTTGTTCATGCAACTGATCCAGCAATGACTCAACCTGTCCTAGATCCCTGGTGCGGCGCATCAGTTTATCCACAAGCTCCTTGCGGCTGTGCTCTCTTCGCGCCAAAAGTCCAAGCGCGCTGTTTCTGATATCCGCATCGTCACCTTTCACTCTGTATAAAACCTCCAACCTGTTATAAAACCCAGATAGTTAACTTTAATATATTGTCCAATGTCCTCGAAAAAAACCAAAGGAATCTGTTGGTAGGTTCCCAAGACCTTGAAAGAGTTCAGGCCTCTTTCTTTACACGGAATGCCTCGATAGAATAGCCACCGCTAACGGAAGCCCTCAGTTTAGACTAAACTGCACATCAGGAAACTGCTATGAAACTATCCTCTTTCGGTAATAAGTTCACTTCCGAATCAGGCATTCTATCTTTGATGGATGACCTGGGGAATGCGCTGGCTGGCGATCAGGATATGATCATGATGGGAGGTGGCAACCCAGGCCACATTCCTGAAGTTGAAACCATCTTCAAACAACGTCTGGAACGTATTACGGAAAACCCTAAAGAATTCCGCCACCTTATCGGTGTTTACGATCCTCCTCAGGGTGAAGTCGAATTCCTGGAAAACCTGGCGAAGCTGCTCAATAAAGAATTTAACTGGAATATCAGTCCTCGTAACATTGCTCTTAGCAACGGTAGTCAGTCCGGCTTCTTTATGCTGTTTAATATGTTCGCCGGGAAGTTTGACGATGGCAGCCATAAACAAATACAGCTCCCCCTGGCGCCAGAGTATATTGGCTATGCCGATGCGGGTTTATCCCGGGATTTTTTCACTGCCGGTCACCCTCAAATAGACTTGCTGGATGAACATAGCTTTAAATACCGTGTCGATTTCAACGATATCAGTATCACTGAAAAAACCGGAGCTATTTGCGTTTCCCGACCCACTAACCCGACCGGCAATGTCATTACTGATGAAGAACTGCATAAGCTTGATCAGCTCGCCAGGCAGCACCAGATCCCATTATTGATAGACAGTGCCTATGGCACGCCGTTTCCAAACTTGATCTTTACAGAAGCCAATCCGCTTTGGAATGACAACTGCGTTGTCAGTATGAGTCTCTCGAAACTAGGGCTACCCGCAGCCCGGACTGGAATCATTATCGCCAACGAAGAGATCATCAATGCACTATCCAGCATCAACGCTATAGTCAATCTGTCGACTGGCAGCTTTGGCGCCGTATTAACACAGGATCTTGTACGTAGCGGCGATATTATCAATATAAGTCGAGATTTAATTCGCCCTTATTATCAGCAAAAAGTCTATCAAACGATTGAATGGTTTGAACAGGCCATGGGAAACCAGACACCCTACTTTATTCATAAGCCGGAAGGAGCCATGTTCCTCTGGTTGTGGTTTAAAGATTTACCAATAACCAGCTTGGAGCTTTACGAACGCCTGAAGGACCGAGGAGTGCTGGTTGTCTCCGGGCACTACTTTTTCCCCGGAATAGAGGAAGATTGGCGCCACAAGCAAGAATGTATCCGGGTAACCTATTCCCAAAGCGAGGACAAAGTCCGTACCGGTGTAGAGATTATTGCGGAAGAGGTACAGCGAGCATACTCGCACGGGTAACTGCTTTAAAAGAACCTGAACGACCATCGACTAAGCTGTTTTTCATTGCTTAGTCGTCGTTTAACCCAACTGAAAAACCACTCATTCCTGCACAGATTCAAAATCAAATACTTTCCGACTCTGCTCAAGGTATTGCGACTTACTCACCACTTGATTCAGCTGGAGATCAGGTGAGAATAACAGGTGGCTATACTTTGGATATGCCCGAAATTCTGATATTTCTGATAATTGAGTAAAAGCCCCAAATGCAATCAACAGTAAGGCAGGGAATAACGCGATCAGATGGGCTCCCCACCCCTTGAGATGAGTCGCTAAAAACAGGCTGGAGCGGAGCAAAAATAGAACGATCCCTCCCGCCAATAAAAATTCCAGAAAAACCTGCCACGAGGAAATATTCAAATTAAATAAAAGCCACTGTAGAAGATATTCTCCTAAGTGTAAGCTTATCAGCGTAAGAATAATGATAACGCAATGCCCTAAAAACCGGCCATCGTGACGAAATATTCGCCCCAATAGTGCCCAGACGCCAGCGTACGCCAGGACAATTGTGAAAACGCCCAACAACTCGCCTACGTGAGTCATTAGACTGAATGATCCTAAGGAGCTCAGTCGCTTTTCCAGGAGGATCATCGCAATCAGTAAGCAAAGTCCCAATGCAACAATCCAGACTTTTGATACCTGATTAAATACCGATTCCATGGATGAAAGCGCTAAAGCTTCTGGAACAGGTTGATCGGCCCGAAAGACCCGTAAATGGGACTTTCCTAAAGTCAGGGTTTCGCCAGATTCCAGTGGCTGGGAGGTCGATCTCAACCAGGAGCCTGCCACCTGAATACCATTACGACTATTGATATCCCTGACTGAGAGTTCACCATTCTCATCGCAACCTAGCTCACCATGAAATGCATCGACAAAAGGGTCCGTCAGAATAACGTCATTTCGATATGCCCGCCCCAGTGAAACAGGTAATCGTGAAAACCGTTGGCGCTCGAGAACAGCTCCAGACCGGCCTACGCGTTCGACAACTACTTCCATCCTACGCTACCTATAAACTTCTCGGTAAATTTCATCGCCAGCTCCTGCTCCACCCCCGCCAACGTAAAATGGCTAACCAACGCCTGGTCTTTCCGATTGATAGTGGCAGCGATATAAAAGACATCGTATAACTTGGGATAGTTCTTGTATTGTCGACTACAAAAGGTTGCTTTATAAACAGTATCTGCCCCAGATTTTACCTGCGCCCTGTAAAAATCATTGTTACATTGAAAATTCGTTACATCCTCTCTTGACGCTCTATTTCCAGGTCGAGCCCCCGACAGTGCGCGCTCCAGTGCGCTGTAGAAAGTCCAGGAGCTCAGCTCCTCTGTTTCCAGGTAGGTAAACTCGTATTCAAAAAAACCGGTATTGAAGTGCGTTCCCATATAAATGTAATTATCGCTGTGGCAACCCTTGCTGATGGTGCGCAAACCCGTCTTCTGTCCGGTATCAGAGTCCCCCCAGCAAACCACAAAAGGAGCCATTTCGCCCACAATCTGCCCGGCACCAAGCTGATCTTCTTGCCAGGGGTTTTCTATTAACTGCGAGAACATTTGCTCTTGCACATCATGCAGTTGCTGCCGAATTCTGCTCTCCAGGTCAATAGGAGAGTCCAACCGCTTGTGCTGCTGATCCAGTAAGGTCTTTAGCCGCTCGATAGGAACCAGAAAACTAATCTGATTTCCGGCCGTTGAAACATTTATTCCTACAACTTCACCAGCTGAATTAAGAGCAGGCCCACCGCTCATTCCCGGATTAATCGAGGCAGTCAGGTGAACTCGCTGAAAAAAACTCGTTTCCTTGATGCCATTATAGGTTCCAGGTACGACAGTCATGCCAATATCCATAGGATTTCCAAATGAGTAGATTGGCTCTCCCTGTCGAGGCATAGAGTCAGCAAGCTGGAAGGCGTTTCCAGAACCACCCTGCCAGTACAGCAAGGCCAAATCATTAACCACATCAACATCCAGCAACTGTAACTGATTGTAGCGAGCCCCCATGTATTCGATCTCAATTCGGTAACGGTCTGGTTTATTTAACAAGGCTGAAATCACATGATAATTTGTCGCAATGACGTTTCCTTCAGCTACCAAAAAGCCAGAACCTATGGCAGATTTACTTTCAGAGGCTATATCAATGACTTTGACCTGAACGATGGACTCACTGAATTGCTGAAACAGCTGATCAGCACTCTCAGCCTGGGCAGCTACAGAAAAAAGAGGAAAAAAAAGAAACAACAGACAGCGAAGAACCAACGGTCCAGCCAACCTGTGATGCGTACAGTTAACAACGTTGAGCAAACCCCTTGTCTCCAATTTCTGACGTGACAATAAATACTATCAACTATGCGGATTTCCCTGATTCGTCATGAAAATCAACACTAAAGCATTGATTGTATACGCCAAGACGGACCCGGTAGCAACCGTTTCAGACCGCAAAAATCAGAAAGCAAAAACAGCCTGGAATTAAAACGGTATACGCGAATCATCAGCCACTGGGCTATTGCTCACCAATACACCCGATAATTTGCAACTTTTGTGATTTGTAACTTCTGCTATTTATCGCCATAGTGATTTATAGAAACTAAAAATTATAGCGACTCTGATTTAAGCATACTGCAGAATGGGAATACTCTGTTCTTCCTGCAATATCAGCTCATTGCTGCCATCACTTGCTCTTTGCCAACCCTTCCCCGCCAGTCCTAATGCGATGGCATTGAGCACATCCCACTTACGTGCACACCATTGCGGCGCTAAAAGAATAGATCGTTCGGCAGTACCTGTCAGCCGGTGAAAAGTAATCTCAGGTGGCGTTCTGCGAATAATTTCGACAGCAGCTTCAACATAATCATCAAACGGAACTCCCGACCAGAGACCCTTTTTCCATTGCCGCGCCAGCTGAGTTCCTTTAACGATATGCAGCGGGTGTAGTTTCAACCCCTGGGTATTTGTCGCTTGCTCGCCCAACTCAAGCACCCTGTCCAGACTTGCTACGCTATCCATTGCGGTCTCTCCAGGCAGACCAACAATCAGGTGGGTACAAACCTGCAATCCTCTTAGCTGGCAGCGCAAAATAGCATCCTGATACTCGGCCCAGCCATGTCCTCGATTAACGCGCTCTAATGTGGAATCATTTGCAGACTGCAACCCAAGTTCTAACCAGACTTCATGACCTTGGGCTTGATACTCAGCTAACAGATCAAGCACAGGGTCCGGGACACAGTCCGGCCTGGTCCCCACGGAAAGACCGATAACATCGGGTTCTTGCAACGCATCATCATAGAGCTGTTTAAGATAATCTATATCTGCATAGGTATTGGTATAAGCTTGAAAATAAGCCAAATAATGCCGGGCACCGGTACGTTTTCGAATGACTTGCCGCCCCACTTCAATCTGTTGTGCCACCGTTGGCGGTTGCTTGCTGTTGGGACTAAATGAAGCGTTATTGCAAAAAGTACAGCCCCCCAGCCCTTTAGTGCCATCACGGTTTGGACAGGTAAAACTGGCATTGATCGAAACTTTATGAACACGATGTCCATATTTGATTTTCATATGGCGGCCAAACGTATTGACCTGATCAGCGAGTTGCATAAAAGGCTCCAAAATTCCAAGGGGACTGAATTGAAGTAGTCAGTGCTTCGATAAGTACAGTTTTTTACTGACAAGTACTTTCTAAATGACAAATATCATCAGGATAAAAAAAGGGGCCAAAAGGCCCCTTAGTCAGTATCAGACTTTCTGATAGATATCCCCGCCACTATCGGTAAATTCCCTGGCTTTATCCTGCATCCCCTTATCAGCTTCCAGATTAATAGCCGCAATCTGATTGTCATCGAGATCACGTACTTCCTGGCTGATCTTCATAGAGCAGAATTTCGGACCACACATAGAGCAGAAATGAGCAACCTTTGCCGACTCTTTCGGCAGGGTTTCATCGTGGAAAGCACGAGCCGTATCAGGATCAAGACCGAGGTTAAACTGATCTTCCCAACGGAACTCAAAGCGAGCTTTAGACATGGCGTTATCGCGAATCTGCGCGCCGGGATGCCCTTTAGCCAGGTCAGCAGCATGAGCGGCTAGCTTGTAAGTGATGATACCGGTCTTGACGTCATCTTTGTTCGGTAGCCCCAAGTGTTCTTTTGGCGTCACATAGCAAAGCATGGCACAGCCATACCAGCCGATCATTGCAGCACCAATACCCGACGTAATGTGGTCATATCCCGGGGCAATATCAGTAGTCAATGGTCCAAGCGTATAGAAAGGAGCTTCATGACACTCTTCCAGCTGCTTATCCATATTTTCCTTGATCATGTGCATCGGTACATGACCTGGACCTTCGATCATTACCTGCACATCGTGCTGCCAGGCAATTTTGGTCAGCTCACCAAGAGTTTCCAACTCACTGAACTGAGCTTCATCATTGGCATCTGCAACAGAGCCTGGACGTAGGCCATCACCTAACGAGAAGGACACATCGTAGGCTTTGCAGATTTCACAGATTTCTTCAAAGTGAGTGTAAAGGAAGTTTTCCTGATGGTGGGAAAGACACCACTTGGCCATAATTGAACCACCGCGGGAAACAATCCCGGTCATTCGTTTGGCAGTCATAGGCACGTAACGAAGCAGCACACCAGCATGAATGGTAAAGTAATCCACACCTTGCTCAGCCTGTTCGATCAGCGTGTCGCGAAACACCTCCCAGGTCAGATCTTCCGCAACACCATTTACCTTTTCCAGAGCCTGATATATAGGCACGGTTCCAATCGGAACATGGGAGTTGCGAACAATCCATTCTCTTGTCTCGTGGATATTCTTTCCGGTGGACAGATCCATAATCGTATCGGAACCCCAGCGAGTTCCCCAGGTCATCTTTGCAACTTCTTCTTCGATAGATGAGCCTAACGCTGAGTTACCAATGTTACCGTTAATCTTGACAAGGAAATTACGGCCGATGATCATCGGCTCCACTTCTGGATGGTTGATATTGGCTGGGATAATGGCCCGCCCCTCCGCCACTTCCATTCGAACAAATTCAGGCGTAATTTCCTTGGGAATATTTGCACCAAAACTCATACCCGGGTGCTGTACATTCAATTCAGGGTTTTGTTTTGCCTCCATCAGCTTCATGTTTTCACGGATGGCAATATATTCCATCTCAGGCGTAATGATCCCCTTACGGGCATAGTGTAGCTGAGTAACGTTTTCTCCCGGCTTCGCACGCCGAGGTTGACGCTGCAAATCAAAGCGCAGACCGGACAAAGAATCATCCGTTTCCCTTTGACGACCGTACTCTGAGCTTAACCCTTCCAATAATTCCGTATCATTTCGCTCCAAAATCCAGGCTTCACGAGGAGCGGCCAGTCCTTTACGGACATCAATACTGACCTGTGGATCCGTGTACGGACCTGAGGTGTCATAAACCAACACTGGCTCATTTTTTTCTACAGAGGCAGTAGAAGAGAAGGACGCTGGAGAATCTGCCAGACTGATCTCTCGCATCGGCACCTGGATATCCGGCCGGCTTCCCTCTATGTAAACTTTTCGTGAGCCTGGAAAGGGCTTAACAGACGCTTGGTCCACCTGAGCTGTTTGGCTCAGATTCTGATTATTCTGGTTATTCATCTAGACATCTCCCTGGCTAAGCGCCAGATACCCGAGCAGCTCAAACAGCTGCGGGATTAATATCAAACTACAAATTCACGGCAGTTTTTGGGATGTCTTGCCTGGAGGGAGGTTTCCGGCACAGTACGATACGGGACTGCAGCCTGAAATCTTGTTTCCTACGCCGGTATTAACCGGATCAGGTTCGCGGGTTGGTGCTTCCACCTCTCATCCCACTTTTTAATAAGCAGGAACCCCGACAAGACAGCAGTAATACTATAAGGATTGACCCTATCAGTGCAATAGAGCCAGAAGAAGAAAAGCGTTAACACCAGCCAATCCAATACAGGAACAGTGGTTTCTTTCTTTAGCAACAAATAGCCTCTGCAAACAGCATAGCCACTCTTTTAGAATCCAAATTGCTTCATTACTTCCCTGCTACTCAACTCAACCGTAGCCAACGCCTGGTAACTGTCAGCTTCCGCCTGGCTAATGTAGCCATCCATATAGGCTTCTTTCATTTTTTCTTGCAGTTTCTCGCTGTATTTCGCACTGGATAACATGAAGAAAAGTTCTTCTCCTTGAGCTGGCCGCAATTGCTCCAATTGCTCCGAGGAGATATTCTGCCCTCCTGTTTTGTCCAGGTAAGCGATCACCTCCTGTCCAACATTCTGCGCATTTAGCTGCTGACGTAGTTCCAGTACTTCATTAAAACGGAGGTTTTTGTGTGGATCTACGTTTGCCAGTAACACAATCACAATAACTGGCAACGCCAGCAGACCAGCGTACCAATATAGCTTTAACCGAAAATCATTGAGTTCCGCCTGTTCGTTCATAGTAATTCCCTGCAATATTGAGCAAACCAGAAAATGGTTCCAGTGTTCAAGATGAGAATATTAAACACAAGAGAGGATTTGTTAAACACCTATATGTAAATCAATCAAACTCCTGCCTTCTGTTGCTTAAAATGATATATATATCGGGAAGTATTTCATATATCAAAACGACTCCTTAAACAACATCAGTAGTTCTACTTTAGGGTTGGACTTAAAAGTAATGGTTGAGTGACAAATGGATATCAGGCCCCTTAAGCAGTTTATCGCCCTCGCTGAAACTTTGCACTTTGGCCGTGCCAGTGAGATCTGCCATATCAGCCCCTCCACTCTCAGTCGCTGTATTAAGCAACTGGAAGACTCTCTGGATATAAAATTATTTGAAAGAGATAACCGTAGTGTTACTTTAACCCGGGAAGGAGCCTTGTTTTTACAGTATGCAAGGGATTCTCTGATGCAATGGGATGTTCTTCGCAATACCTTGCATGCCAAGAGCCAACAGCTACAAGGAGAGGTTAGTATTTTCTGTTCGGTCACTGCAAGCTACAGCTTTCTATATGATATCCTCAGTGAATTTCGGATAAACCACCCTCAAATAGAAATAAAGCTTCATACCGGAGACCACGCTCGTGCAATTCCCCGAGTCATGGCTGGCGATGAAGACATATCAATTGCAGCACGACCCGATCAACTTCCTCACGGAATGGCCTTTAAACTAATAGCCGTATCCCCCCTGGTCTTTATCGCTCCGAAAGAGGGTTCCTCCCTATCCGAACTCACCCAATTACCTATCTCAGCAAACGATTGGGCTAATATCCCTATGATTCTTTCAGAGGAAGGGCTTGCCCGTAAACGGGTGGACCGATGGTTTCGTGAGAAAAAGGTAAAGCCTCACATCTATGCACAGGTTGCCGGCCATGAAGCGATTGTCAGTATGGTTAGCCTGGGTCTTGGGGTGGGAGTTGTGCCCAGCATTGTCCTGGATAACAGCCCATTAGCAGAAAACGTACAAATTCTGGATATCAAACCAACTTTAGAAGCTTATAAGGTCGGACTTTGCGCACAGGAAAAGAAACTTAAAAACCCTTTAATTCACGCACTTTGGTCACAGTTAAAAGATCGTTAGGGTTCTTAGGCATAAGAACCCTAATTGCCTGACTCCAATCACCACGATAAGATGTACAACGGTCTTATATTTCAGGACATGATTCAGATAGCCTGCAGGATTCACTTCAGGGGTTACTATAAGGCCAGCGACTGAATCATAAACCCAGACGCTGGTCCGGTCTTAGCTGGTCTGGTATTGATACCAGACGGTTATTAACCGTAACGGTAAGGACGACCGGCTTTATCCATCGTTGCGTTATATTCCTTCAGGATTTTGACCACTCTGGCGCTTCGATCACTTTCTTCAGCAACCTCATCCCAGAACTTCAGCGCTTCAGCTTCGACCTTGGCCCACTCTTCATCAGGAATAGAAGTGAGCTCCAACTTACTACCAGCCGTTCTAAGTTTCGCTTCACCACCCCAATACCAGTGCTGACGATAATAATGGGAGCTATCCATACAAAGACGGAACAGCGTCTTCAAATGATCCGGCAATTCCTCCCAACGTTCGGAATTGGCAAAAAATGAACCACACCATGCCCCTGAAATATTGTTGGTGAGGAAGTATTTGGTCACATCAGCCCAACCGACAGTGTAGTCCTCGGTAATACCCGACCAGGCAATACCATCCAGCTCACCGGTCTGCACCGCCACTTCAATATCTTCCCAAGGCAAAGTTACCGGAATCACACCGAAGCGCGACAGGAATCGACCCGCTGTTGGGAAGGTAAAGACACGCTTACCTTTGAGATCAGCAAGACTGCGAATGGGTTCCACTGTAGCAAAGTGGCAAGGATCCCAGGCACCGGCACTCAGCCATTTAACACCTTCAACCTCATCATAGGCTTCTTCCCAGATTTCCTTTAGACCGTACTGATTGAACAAGACCGGGACATCAAGACTATAGCGGGTGCCAAAAGGAAAATAGCCACCAAATACTGATACATCAACCGGGGCTGCGATTGAATCATCATCAGACTGAACCGCATCAATTGTGCCTCGCTGCATAGCCCTGAACAATTCGCCGGTAGGTACCAGCTGGTCCGCATAAAACAGCTCGATCTCCATCTCACCATTGGCCGCTTTATTAAAGGCATCAATAGCGGGTTTGATCACATGCTCACCCAACGAAGGTCCTGCATAGGTTTGCAATCGCCACTTGATTGTCGACTTGGCATGGACAGCTGGAGCGCCCACTATTGCGGTTCCAGCCGCAACACCGGCAACACCTGCCTTTTTAAGGAAATCACGTCTATTAGTCATTTTTATTCTCTCCGCTGACAACGATCCCGCTCGAAAGAGGTCGGGAATGGGTTCAGGTTATGTTAAAAAATAAACTGCTACAGCTTGGTTTTCATTATGCTCATTTCAGTAATATTGTGACTCCTCCATTGTTAGCCTGATCCAGGCCTGACTATCTCGAATAGTTTCTTGAATAAGCTCTGAACACTTAGCCCTCTAAATCTTATCGAGCGTAAAAATTCTCCGGTAACCACAGTGCGATTTGCGGGAAAATCATTACCAGAACAAGCGCAAGTACCATAATCATGACAAAAGGAATGACTGAACGGTAAATATCCACAAGTGTCACTTCGGGAGGAGCCATTGCCCGCATCAGGAAGAGGTTATATCCAAACGGTGGAGTCATATAAGCAACCTGACAGGTAATGGTGTAAAGAACGCCATACCAAACAAGATCAAATCCAAGGGCACCGACTAATGGGATGTACAAAGGAGCAACAATCACCAACATTGCTGTGTCGTCCAGAAAGGTACCCATAATCAGATAAGATAGCTGCATTAATATCAGGATTTCCCAAGGGCTCAATCCCAGGCGATCAACAAACAGGGCCTCAATGGCTTTGACTGCTCCGAGACCATCAAACACCGCACCAAAACACAATGCAGCTAAAATGATCCACATAAACATGCAGGAAATTGCCAATGTCTTGCGTACGGTTTCTTCCAGGACTTTTCGATTCAGACGCTTTTTAACCAGAGCAGCAACAGTCGCCGCAACCGCTCCAACGGCAGAACTCTCAACCAAACTGGTGACTCCCATCAGGAATAATCCAGTCATGGAGAAGAAAATGAACAGCGGAACAATACCGGCTTGCAATAACCTGAGTTTCTCTCTCAAAGGAACATCTCGCTCTTCCTTTGACAGCGCAGGTCCCAAATCAGGTTGCAGCTTACACCGGATCACAACATAAAGAACAAACAGCGTTGCCATCATCAAGCCGGGGAAAACCCCAGCCATCCATAACTGTCCAACCGGTTGACGTGCAATCATCCCGTAAAGGACTAGAACGACACTGGGTGGTACCAGTATCCCAAGAGAACTGCCCGCCTGTATGACGCCAGTAACCATAATCTTGTCATAGCCGCGTCTCAACAGTTCCGGCAGTGCGATACTGGCACCGATAGCCATACCAGCCACACTTAGGCCGTTCATCGCAGAGACAACAACCATCAGACCAATTGTTCCTATGGCTAAACCACCATTCAGCGGTCCCATCCAAACATGAAACATATCGTACAGATCATCGGCAAGACCGGATTCCGACAACATATATCCCATATAGATAAATAGCGGCAATGTTAACAAGGGGTACCACTTCATCAACTTGATTGCCGCACTGAAAGCGATCTCTGAACCACCGTCTCCCCATAGCAGCAGAGAAGCAACAACCGCAACGATGCCTATCGCCGCAAACACCCGCTGTCCTGTCAATAACATCAGCATCATCGACGAGAACATCAATAGCGCGATAAGTTCATAGCTCATAATTCGCTCCCACGCAGCTTGGCAATATCCTTAAAGAACTCGGCGATGGCTTGCAGGAGCATGAGGAAAATACCGATACACATAATTATTTTGATGGGCGCCATATAAGGACGCCAGGATGAATAACTCCGCTCACCGTACTGGATCGCATACTCGGTACTGGAATAGCCGCCGTAGAGCAAAATACAAAGATAAAAAATAAGAAAAAGGACGGTAAATAGATCGACCCAAGCCTTGGTACTATCTCGCCAGGAGCCATACAGTAAATCCATGCGGACGTGAGCACCGAGCTGCAGCGAATAGGCACCACCCAGGATGAAATACCCCACCATAAAGAACTGTGCAGTCTCTAATGTCCAGAGCGAGGGTAAGAAGAAAGTTTTAGTGATTGATGAATACAGCAAAATACCCATCATGGCGAAAATCATATACATGACAACGCGCCCGATGCGTCGATTTATCGCGTCGACGTAGCGCACATATAGCTTTATTGCATGGGGCATGGCGCCTCCTGTTATTATTTCATTGACTGAGCCCAGTAGGGGCAAGCTCCCTGTATGCCGATGACTTTACAAACCAATTAATCAGTCACAATAAGGCTGTTACGATTCCATTCAGAGCCCAGCCAATTTATACCGGCTATGCAAACCGATACTAGGGGGAGGGAAAAAAACCTGCAAATACCATTAGTTACCCCGAAGGCCAACTATTAGAAATGTTAATAGTAGCAATACTCTTGCACCAGATTGGCGCCTGGACGAACAGCGGTAGGGCACAACAGGAAATGGCAAATGTACCTGCCTCGGTTGCCAGTACTGTATAAAACCGAAAGCAACAGGAGCTGTTACGGGAAAGAAATCATGGTTCTGAGAAATTTCGTATCAACTTTAGCAGGCATAAAAAAACCGGTTGCGATAGGCAACCGGCTTAATCAAAACATCGTTAATATATTTTAAGAAGGGATATCCCGTTGAAGATGATTATATATTCAGAGGCTGAGTACTTTTTCACCACGGGATATACCGGACACGCCGGTACGCACCACTTCCAGAATATTCACCGATTCAATGACTTCGATAAAAGCATCTAATTTATCACTGGAGCCCGTCAGCTGTACCGTATAAAACGAAGCAGAAACGTCAACGATCTGACCACGGAAGATCTCCACATTACGAACGATTTCCGCCCGCTGGTTACCCTGGGCCTTAACCTTAATTAGCATGAGCTCACGCTCAATGTGATCACCTTCGGTAAGATCGACCAGCTTGACCACTTCGATCAGTTTATTCAGATGCTTGGTAATCTGCTCGATTACACGATCATTACCAATAGTGGTCAGAGTCAAACGAGACAGGGTTTCGTCTTCTGTGGGGGCAACTGTCAATGACTCGATATTGTAATTACGCTGTGCGAACAGGCCAACAACGCGGGACAGAGCTCCGGCCTCGTTTTCCATCAATACAGAAATGATGTGACGCATGGTTAAGTTCTCTCCGTCTTGCTTAGCCACATATCGCGCATAGATGCCTTAGGCACCTGCATCGGATACACATGTTCAAAAGGATCAACATGGACGTTGATAAACACCAATCGGTCTTTCATCGCAAACGCTTCTTTTAAACCACTTTCCAAATCTTCCAAACGCTTGATTTCAATACCAACGTGGCCATAGGATTCGGCTAGTTTCTTAAAATCTGGCAGAGATTCCATATAGGAAGAAGAGTGGCGACTTTCGTAGTTCAAATCTTGCCACTGACGAACCATTCCCAACGATTGGTTATTGAGGCACAGAATTTTCACTGGCAGATTATATTGAGCACAGGTAGAAAGTTCCTGAATATTCATCTGGATACTACCTTCACCCGTAATACATACCACTTCTTCATCAGGGAAGTTCAGTTTTACACCCATTGCTGCCGGCAAGCCAAAACCCATCGTTCCAAGACCGCCAGAGTTCAACCAACGCCGGGGCTTGTTAAACTTGTAGTATTGCGCGGCAAACATCTGGTGCTGACCAACATCAGAACAAATATAAGCATCACCTTTAGTGATCCTGCAAAGAGCTTCAACGACCTGCTGAGGCTTCATCAACTCCGAATCATCAGTACGGTAGCGACCACCGTGACGGCCTCTCCACTCATCAATCTGCTGCCACCACGACTCATGAGCCTCTTCGTCCAACTCAATGGAACTTGCCTTAACCAGTTTCAGCATTTCATTCAGAACGGCATCTAACGGACCGACAATAGGAACGTCAGCGGCGATAATTTTCGAAATTGATGAAGGATCTATATCAACATGAATGAGTTTTGCTGTAGGGCAGAACTTTTCAGTCGCATTGGTAATTCGATCATCCAGTCGAGACCCCAGGTTCAGGATTAAATCGCTGTGGTGCATTGCCAGGTTGGCTTCAACACTACCATGCATACCAGGCATCCCCAGGAACTGCTTGTCAGTACCAGGATAAGTGCCCAATCCCATCAACGTGTTAACCACGGGATATTTGAGTATTCGCGCTAATTCTGTCAGTTGCTCGGAGGCATTAGCGTGAATAACGCCTCCACCAGCCAATATGACAGGACGCTTTGCTTTCAACAGTAACTCAACTGCCTTTTTGATCTGGCCACTATGTCCCCGGGTAACCGGATTGTAAGAACGCATCTTGATTGACTTGGGATAGCTGTACTCGTAACGTTCCGTAGGTGTAGTCATGTCTTTTGGGATATCGACCACAACAGGTCCTGGACGACCAGATGAAGCAATATAGAATGCTTTTTTCAATATATGGGGAATCTCTTCTGGAGATTTCACGCTCATATTGTGCTTCACAACAGGGCGGGTGATACCAACCATGTCACACTCCTGGAATGCATCTTCACCAATCAGATGACTCATGACCTGACCACTGATAACCACCATTGGAATTGAATCCATATAGGCTGTTGCAATCCCCGTTACCGCATTGGTCGCGCCAGGGCCGGAGGTAACCAATACAACTCCAGGCTTTCCTGTAGCTCGAGCGTAAGCGTCAGCCATATGTGTTGCAGCCTGTTCATGGCGCACCAATATGTGCTCGATCTTCTCTTGCTGAAAAAGCGCATCATAAATATGCAGCAACGCGCCGCCCGGATAGCCGTAGATGTATTCAACACCCTCGTCGGCCAAAGAGCGGGCAACCATATCTGCGCCGGAAAGTAATTCCACTTATCTCACCCTCAGTAATTTTTAGCGGGATAAATCCGCTGAACCAAAAAATTTCACAATGAATAGGAACGCGCTCACTCACTCTCAATAACTGGAAAGGTAATATTTTCCAGAAATCGAACAGCTAAACAGGTTCTGAAACCGCTTAACCAGGAGACAGCAAGACGTTCAGGGCGTACATCAGACATGGGTAATGCTCTTCAAAGCCGTCCGATCAATTGAGTGAAATAAGCTTCGGTGCAGCCTAAATCAGTAATGTAGCCGCCAGGGGTTTCCTATGCGAACTACTGCCGATAAACAAGGGCGCCAATTTTGACATCATCCCCCCTCTTGTTCAATACGCCCTCGGCCTTACTCGTCCTTTTCATCCTCCATACAACTTCTTTTTACACTTCCAAATCTATGGCCGAAAAGATTTCTACAATTCAGACACAAAAATCAGGCATAAAAAAAGGAGGCATATGCCTCCTTTTTCTCTGGACCGTCTGCGTTAGGCATTTACGCGATGACGGCCCTCGCTAATCACCACTAGGACGACATCAACCAAAAGAGCAGACACAGCAGAACCTACCAGACGCTCTGCGCCCAGGCCTTGAAAAGCTGTGTTGTTGGTTAATTCAGTCACTACTTAAAATCCCTAGACAATTAATGCCCTATCAATACGTGGAAAAACTTATTCTGTCAAGCCGCCTATGCTCTTATTTAGGGTACTCTTAAGCGATCAGGCCGAATTTCAGGCAATAGGTAACTTGTTCATTGATAGTGTTCATTGATAGCGGCCGGATTAAGGAAATACTAGGGCAACCATAGATTCTGGTTTATATTAGGCTTAATAGACTGTTAACTTGAGAGGGAATGCAATGACCGCCATCGATGTCCGAAATCGCGATCGCATCATTGAAGAGCTACGAATATTTATCAAGAAGGTTCTCATTGAACCGGAAATTGTTAATCAATCCTTAGCAATTACGCGGGAACTGATTGACGAAGAAGATGCAGATCATCTCATATCTCAGAAAATCAGCGATACCACGAATATCAAAATCCCGGCAGAGCACAGCGACGCAGACACTTTATTTATTCAGTTGCTGAAAGAAGTGGTACGGGATGAGAAAGCACTTTATTAAAACCTTTTAAATTTAAAACACCAGCGACGCCATGCGCCGCTGGCAGTCACTCGGATACGACTGTATCGGGGATCTGTTTAACTTCATCCAGGAAAACAAGGCGCCATTTGTTCAATTTTTAAGCTTGGTCCAGACCACCTCAACCGCAGCAAACACTACATATCCTCCCCTTGTGCCTATCTTGAGCTAGTCTTAGGTAGATCTTCAACGTCTTTGTATGGCCGACAATATCAGGAAAAAACACAAACGAGTGTCATATAGACAACATGTGATTCAGCTTATTCCAATAACTGTGGAGGGTGGTGACATGCGTATTCTGACGACTTTTGCGGGGGCCCTGCTACTGCTGATATCAGGCATTAGCTACGGAGATTCTCAGACAACCCGGCAATCCGCCATTTTTATGGCCTCCGATTACCCCCCTTATGATATAGCCAGCGGAACCATCGACCAGCAGGGATTTGATGTGGATGTTATTCTTGCCGCTTACAAAAGGGTATCAACTGACATCAAGGTCCAGTTTCTACCGTGGAAAAGAGCTTCGATCATCGCAGCAAAAGGGCTTTCCGCAGGCCTTATAACCTGCGCCAAAACCAAGTCCAGAGAACCTTTGTTTTATTTCTCAGATCCGATTAGTTTTGCAACGGTCGCCATCATTGTCCGGGCCGATTACCAAGGACCGGAACTAACCTCTCTCGCTAAAGCAAAAAATCTTAGATTCGGTGGCGTTCTCAATTATGCGACCAACAAGTATCTGGAAAAAGAAAACATGCCCTATAAAACCTATAGGAGTGACAAGCTGTTGTTACGAGATCTTACCGCTGGGGTTATTGATGCCTTTATGGCCCCGAAAGAAGCAACCTTCTACTTTGCTCAACAAATGGGAATTGCTGATAAACTTAAATCCTTCAACGTGTTAGAGGGGAGGCCCTACCACATTTGTATCAGCAAACAGTATCCTGAAGCAGAAAACCTTCTCAATCTTTTCAACAAAGGTCTCTCTGAGTTAAAGCAGGACGGGACTTACCAGAAAATTCACAACCGGTATAAATAATTTAATATCCAAGACTTAATATGGCTGATACAGACACAGATATACCATTAAAAAAACGCATCGCATACAGACAAGCCCGATTTGTCGTTATCTGTGCTCTTGGACTTGGTCTGCTGTTTAGCAGTATCCAGATTTATGTTGACTACCTGCAACAAAAAGAGGATCTCTCTCGTACATCCTTACAAACTCTCAGTATTATGAAGCAGACAGCCGCTGAAGCAGCCTTCCACCTGGACCCTAATTTAGCAAACGAAGTCGCCGCGGGGATGTTTGAATACGAACCATTTGTATTCGTTCAAATTGACGGTTACCTGGGTAGTGATCAGTTTTCAGAACCGCTGATCGCAAAACAAAGGACGATCCAAAAACCCCATTACGAGTGGCTGTCCAGATCACTGTTTGGCACACTTCGAGAGCATAAAATCAAGCTGACCAAAACTGATCTTATTCAGCCCGATGTTGGTATACTGACGGTTCACGTAGATCCATACCCCATCGGTATATCATTCGTAAATCGCTCACTGGCAGCATTACTTTTTGGAGTCCTCAGAGCGGTAGTCCTTGCGCTAATCGTGTTCGCCTTCTTCTACTTACATATAACCAAGCCTTTGAACCTCCTCAGCAACGCTTGGCTAAAAGTAAAGCCGGAGTCTCCGTCACCAGACGAATTACCTGATGCAGGTATACATAAAAACGACGAAATCGGATTAATTATCACCCGGGCACGGGATTTTCTAAGTGCTCACCGCCATAGCCTTGACCGTCGCCAGGCTATGGAGCAACAACTCATTCAGGCCAAAGAAGAACTTGAGGAACGTGTAAAACGACGCACAATTGATCTGGAAACAGAAATCAGGGAGAAGGAAGTCATACAGAAAGACTTAGTCAGAGCGAAGCTTTTGGCTGAACAGGCCACCCATGCCAAATCCGTATTTCTTGCCACTATGAGTCATGAAATACGCACACCATTACACGGAGTACAGGGTATGCTGCAGGTCCTGGCCCAAGATCCGGATCTGTCTCCAAAGCAAAGAGAAACCTTATCAATAATCGACGACTCAGCTAAGCTACTGACCGAAATCATAAATGATGTACTGGATTTGTCGAAAATTGAAGCGGGACAGCTGGAATTACAACAGGAACCCATTTCAATATCCCAGCTCATTAAATCCTCCCTGGCCCTGATGCAAAGCCGCGCGGAAGAAAAGAATCTCTCCCTTGAAGAACATATTTCAGAGGATGTTCCCCAATTTATTTTGGGCGACGCGACACGGATACAGCAAATCATTCTCAACATTGTGGGCAACGCAATTAAGTTCACCTCTACAGGAAAGGTAAGTATTGCGGTAAGCGTTGATGGAATTGACAACAGCCTGGTAAATATCCGTATTGAGATTCGCGATACGGGTATTGGCTTGTCGGAACGACAGCAAAAAGAAATCTTTGAACCTTTTGTCCAGGTCGAAAGCATAACTACATCAAATATTGGTGGAACAGGTCTTGGGCTTTCGATTTGCACCAAGCTTCTACGATTAATGCACGGCGAAATTGGTGTAGAAAGTTCACCGGGAAAAGGCAGCCTGTTCTGGCTTCGTATTCCCTTCCCAGTTATTGAGTGCAATCCGGAAGCAGGGACTGAACTGATGCCTGCTTCAGCACCCGCCCCCCAGAAACTCACACCACTCCGTATATTACTCGCTGAAGACAATGACGTTAATCGGAAAATAGCTCAGGAGTTACTGTCGGCTGACGGTCACCAGGTAGAGCCGGTTGACAATGGACAGAAGGCGCTGGAAAAAATAGCAGCCTATACTTATGACGTGGTTTTGATGGACAACCACATGCCTAAAATGAGTGGACTGGAGGTAATGGAAGCTATTAGGACATTACAACCACCCAAATGTAATACCCCCATTATCATGTTGTCTGCAGATGCTATTACACAAACTCGAGAGCGTAGTCTGGAAACAGGAGCTATAGCTTTTCTATCAAAGCCTTTCAAACATGAACAGTTGAGATTGGCGCTTAGCAAAGCCACTCAGAGACACTCCGATGTATTCCTCAAAAAACCAGTACGGGACAGAACAATAAGCAGAAAGTCACCAACATTTGACACCTGGATCAATACAGAAAAATTAAATGAGTTAAGGATATCCATCGGTGATGCTTTGCTGGAAGAAGTATTAGTCGATATAAAGTCTCAGATCCATTCTGCAATTGAACAATTACCACTACTCAATGCCAACCAACAGGGTCCTGAGTTAAGAATGGTAAGTCACAGCCTGCTAGGTGCAGCAAGAGAGCTGAATTTCAGTAAAATTAGTAAGTTATGCAAAGGCATTGAAATGGCTAGTATCGAGCAGCTATTTGACCAAGCCGACCCCTTGATTCAATTACTGGTATCTAGTCAGAAGATGATCGATACTGAAATAGACAGATACCGCCTTCAGCATCTTGGACAACATACCGACAATCGCCCGAAGAGGGACGAGAATGAATCTGCTAATTGTTGACGATACCCCCATGAATGGAAAATTGCTGACTGGGTATCTGTCAGAAATTCCAGGACTGTTCACAACCACCTTCACAGACCCTGAAGAAGCACTGGGTGCCTGTGACAAAAGCGTTCCAGACTTCATCTTGGTTGATTACCTCATGCCAAAAATTAACGGCATCGAATTTATACAACGCCTGAGGAAGCAGCCTGAGTTTGATGAGGTCCCAATTGTTATGATTACTGCAGTCAACGAAAGGGCAATACTACGAGAAGCCCTTGAAGCCGGTGCAAATGATTTCCTGTCACGTCCTGTAGACGAATTTGAACTACGGGCACGGGTCAGGAATATGCTGAAACTACGCACTCGAACTCTCGCGCTGCAGGAGCTGGCAATCTCCGATCCCCTCACCAATGTCTTTAATAGGCGCTATTTCTGGGAGCTGGTTGAGAAAGAGCTAAACCGCGCCCGTCGCTATAACGCCAGTCTTTCGATATTGTTACTCGATGCTGACCACTTTAAACAAATTAATGATACTTATGGTCATGCCTGCGGAGACACGGCATTATGCGAACTCTGCAACCTTTGCAGAGAAATGATTAGAGAGACGGACATTATTGGTCGTATCGGAGGTGAAGAATTCGCAATTTGCCTGCCACAAACAGCTCAGGAGGATGCCGACGCCCTGGCAGAACGAATTCGCCAAGCCATTGAATCTTCAACACTGGAAAGCGCCGGCCAAAAAGTCACTTACACTGTCAGTATCGGAGTAACAGAACTTAGTGCAAGCGATCTTACAGCGGATGATATTATAGCAAGAGCAGATTCAGCCCTGTACAGCGCGAAAGCACAAGGTCGCAATCAGGTCATAAGTATTTAACCCTGTTAGCTGCTGGATTTAGGGAAGTGTCGAACAGGTCCATTATTTTTGCAGATTCCTTAGCTAACACTCGGTTTAGCAGATCTTAGATCCGGTACAGATAAAAACCCTGCAGGCAGCACTGCCTGCAGGGTTTGGAACTACCGAGTAATAGCCCAAGGTCGACAATAATCCCAGGCTAAAGAGTTTTACTTAAATACAATATCATCATTGACCAGCTCTGCGCGAATTTCATCTCCAGCAGTATAACGTCCTCCCAGTATTGCCTCCGCCAGAGGGTTTTCGATATAGCGCTGGATCGCACGTTTCAGCGGCCTGGCTCCGTACACCGGATCAAAGCCTGCTTCCAGAAGGCAATCCAAAGCTTCATCAGTAATATGAAAGCTCAGATCCCGTTCCCGTAAACGCTGACCTAGTCGTGCCAGTTGAATTTTAGCGATACCTCGAACCTGTTCCTGTCTTAATGCATGGAATACAACGACCTCATCAATCCGGTTTATAAACTCAGGCCTAAAGTGTGTGCCGACAACATCCATGACCGAGTTTTTCATTTCACTGTATTCATCGTCGCTCTTAAAGTTCTGAATTAAATCAGAGCCCAGATTAGAAGTCATAACCACGACAGCGTTACGAAAATCAACAGTTCGTCCCTGTCCATCAGTAAGACGGCCATCTTCCAGCACCTGCAACAGCACATTGAAGACATCGGGATGAGCTTTCTCGACCTCATCAAGTAGTAGCACCGAGTAAGGTTTGCGCCGCACCGCCTCTGTTAAATACCCCCCTTCTTCATAACCGACATACCCTGGAGGGGCGCCGATAAGCCGAGCCACTGAATGCTTTTCCATAAACTCAGACATATCAATACGCACCATCGATTCCTCTGTATCAAAAAGGAATCTGGCCAATGATTTACAGAGCTCTGTTTTACCCACTCCGGTTGGTCCCAGGAACAGAAAGGAACCATTGGGGCGGTTAGGATCAGCGAGACCTGCCCGGGAACGGCGAACAGCATTCGCTACAGCGACAACCGCCTCATCCTGACCAACCACCCATTCATGCAGTGCGTCTTCCATTCGTAACAGCTTTTCCCGCTCTCCTTCCAGCATTTTTGATACGGGAATGCCGGTCCACTTGGAAACAACTTCTGCAACCTCTTCCTCACTGACTTTATTGCGTAGCAGGGTGGTATCCAGCATCTCTGCCTGACTGGCCATATCCAATTGTTTTTCCAGTTCAGGGACAACTCCGTACTGTAGCTCGGACATCTGCGCAAGATCACCGGAACGACGTGCAACCTCCATCTGCTGGCGGGCTTGATCCAATTGCTCTTTTATTTGCTGGGAGCCATTCAGCGCAGCCTTCTCGGTTTTCCATACTTCTTCCAGGTCTGAAAACTCCCGCTGAACTCTATCAATATTATCTTCCAGTTCCTGCAGGTGCTTGCGAGAAGCAGCATCCTTTTCTTTCTTGAGCGCCTCCCGTTCAATTTTCAACTGAATCAAGCGGCGCTCAAGGCGATCCATAGATTCTGGTTTAGAATCCATCTCCATTCGAATACGACTGCCTGCTTCATCAATTAAATCAATGGCCTTATCAGGTAATTGTCTGTCAGAAATATAGCGATGGGATAATTTCGCCGCTGCAATGATTGCGGAGTCATTAATATCCACACCGTGATGGATTTCATAGCGTTCTTTCAACCCCCGAAGGATAGCAATCGTATCTTCAACATTAGGCTCATCAACCTGTACCTTCTGGAACCTGCGCTCCAGAGCGGCATCTTTCTCAATATATTTGCGATACTCATCCAGAGTTGTGGCACCCACACAGTGCAGCTCACCGCGGGCTAACGCCGGTTTCAGCATGTTTCCTGCGTCCATAGAACCTTCTGATTTACCCGCTCCAACCATGGTATGCAACTCGTCAATGAATAAGATTATCCCACCTTCTTGCTTGGCTAACTCATTCAATACTGACTTCAAGCGCTCCTCAAACTCACCACGGTATTTCGCTCCTGCGATCAGTGTTCCCATATCCAGAGATAAGACCTGCTTATCTTTTAAACCTTCGGGGACTTCTCCATTGATAATTCGCTGAGCTAAACCTTCAATAATGGCTGTCTTTCCGACTCCTGGCTCACCAATCAACACCGGGTTATTTTTTGTCCGGCGCTGTAACACCTGAATCGTTCGGCGAATCTCATCATCACGACCGATAACCGGATCCAATTTTCCCTCTGATGCACGGGCGGTCAAATCAATAGTAAAGCGTTCCAGAGCTTGCCTGTTCTCTTCAGCATTTTGATCAGATACAGCTTCCCCACCTCGCAGACCGTCAATTGCAGCCTTAAGACTATCCTTGTTACCTCCAGCCTCTTTCAATAACTTGCCTAACGGTCCCTGATCTTCAACAGCCGCCAGCATAACCAGTTCACTGGATATATATTGGTCATTGTGTTGCTGAGCATACTTGTCAGCCAGGTTTAAGATCTTGCCCAGATTAGGCGACATATTAAGATCGCCATCCGGGTTCTGTATACGAGGAAGCTCATTCAGCACCCCCTGCATCCCTTCCCGTAATTGAATAACATTGAAGCCTGCCTGAGTCATAAGAGGTTTTATAGAACCGCCTTTTTGCTCTAACAGCGAATAGGCCAGATGTACTGGCTCAATAACGTTATGGTCCTTCCCCACAGCCAGAGATTGAGCGTCTGCTAATGCTGTCTGCAATTTGCTGGTCAGGCGATCCATTCTCATAACAATCCCCTCGAATAGAATCTAATAAATAGTCGCAATCAGTGTCTGGCGGTCTGACGCCAAACTGCAGGTTTGCGTGTTAACTAGATAGATGAGGTCATCTTTGGCAGAGTTCAAGATCAACACCAAAAGTCAATAATAAAAACATGACGACTCACAGCAGCATCTGCTGATCTTGCCGCTATCCTTAAACAAACAACCTATTCTTTTATTTAGAACCGATGCAAGGGCAGCGGAGACGTGCTCACATCCAAATTTCAGCATAAAGGATTTTTGTCCAGGAAACTGTTGAAAGAATCATAGGAAAACTCTAAGATCGTTTTCCAATATACAAGAATTATTTCTTACGGGGGATGCAATGAGTAATGAATTTTTGGAACAGCTTTCACAGCAACTACAAGCACTTCAAGATGAAGGCCTGTACAAGCAGGAAAGGCAAATTTGTTCACCTCAGCAAGCGGAAGTCAGGGTTTGTGACGGCAGCCCGGTCATTAATTTTTGTGCCAATAATTATCTCGGCCTGGCAAACCATCCCGCTCTTGTTGAAGCAGCCAAACGAGGGTTGGATGAACGTGGTTTTGGCATGGCATCAGTACGCTTTATCTGTGGAACACAGGATATACACAAACAACTGGAGCAACAGCTCAGTGAATTTCTGGGCACTGAAGACACCATTCTCTACTCATCCTGCTTCGATGCTAATGGCGGTCTTTTTGAGACGCTACTTACGGACGAGGACGCAATTATCAGCGATGCCCTCAACCATGCGAGCATTATTGATGGAGTAAGACTCAGTAAAGCTCGCCGATACCGATACGCAAACAACAACATGGACGAGTTGGAAGCCTGTCTTCAAAAAACCCAGGATGCTCGCTTTCGTCTCATTGCGACCGACGGAGTCTTTTCAATGGACGGAGTTATTGCCGATTTAAAAGGGATCTGTGATCTGGCAGAAAAGTACGATGCCCTGGTGATGGTGGACGATTCACATGCAGTTGGTTTTATTGGAGAGAATGGCGGCGGAACACCGGAGTTTCACGATGTTGTTGATCGTATTGATATCATTACCGGCACCCTTGGCAAAGCCATGGGCGGAGCCAGTGGCGGCTACACCTCAGGCCGCAAGGAAGTCATCCAATGGCTGCGTCAACGCTCCCGCCCCTATTTGTTTTCCAACTCCGTAGCTCCCTCAATCGTATCGGCATCGCTGCAAACAATCAGATTATTAAAAGAGAGCGGAGACCTTCGTCAAAAACTGAATGAGAACAGCTGCTATTTCCGCAATCATTTGCAACAGGCCGGATTCACTCTGGCTGGTGCTGACCATCCGATTATTCCGGTAATGATTGGAGATGCCGCCCTCGCAGCGCAAATGGCAGAGCGCTTGCTGGAAGAAGGCATCTATGTCATTGGTTTCTCATTCCCGGTCGTTCCCCGAGGAGAGGCCCGTATCCGCACACAAATATCTGCCGCCCACAGTCGGTCACAACTCGATCATGCCATTGAAGCTTTTATTCGCATTGGCCGTGAACTTGGCGTTATAACTTGATCAATCGAAAAAGGGCAGCCCAATGAAATGTTTATCAAAGCTTAAACCAGAAACAGGCATCTGGTTAAATGAGACGGATATTCCAGAGCTTGGTCATAATGATCTGCAGATCAAGATTTGCAAAACAGCGATTTGTGGTACTGACATTCATATTTACAATTGGGATGAATGGTCTCAAAACACCATACCTGTCCCTATGACCGTCGGCCATGAATACGTGGGGACAGTCACTGAGATCGGTCAGGAAGTCAGTGGTTTTCAAATCGGGGACCGTGTTTCTGGAGAGGGTCACATTACCTGTGGTCATTGCCGAAACTGCCGCGCAGGACGTCGCCACCTTTGCCGTAATAGCTTTGGAGTTGGAGTAAACCGTCCCGGAGCCTTTGCAGAATATCTGGTTATACCCGCGGTCAATGCATTTAAAATTCCTCCCAACATTTCGGACGACCTTGCCGCAATTTTTGACCCTCTGGGCAACGCCGTACATACCGCCCTTGCTTTTGACTTAGTTGGAGAAGACGTACTCATCACAGGTGCGGGGCCGATTGGTATTATGGCTGCTGCCGTTGCTCGTCACGCGGGAGCCCGCCACGTAGTCATCACTGATATCAATCCCTACAGACTGGACTTGGCGGCAAAGTTGGGAGCGACACGCACAGTCAACGTTAACAAGGAGGAACTAGGCCAGGTAATGCAAGAGCTTGGAATGACCGAGGGCTTTGATGTTTGTCTTGAAATGTCAGGGGTTCCAGCTGCTATTCATCAAATTCTGGAGAAAATCAATCATGGTGGCAAGATTGCAATGTTAGGTATCCCTGCAACCCATACCGCCATCGACTGGTCCCAGGTGATTTTCAAGGGAGTCACAATCAAAGGGATTTATGGCCGGGAGATGTTTGAAACCTGGTATAAAATGGCCAGCTTGATACAGGCAGGGATGGACCTGACGCCAATAATCACCCACCATTTCCCAATTGACGACTTTCAGCAAGGTTTCGACGTTATGCGCTCAGGCTTGTCAGGGAAAGTCATTCTCGATTGGGAAAAATAGCCCGCTTTAAAATACTTTCAGACGCCCGATTGCAATTATAGGGATAGAGTGATTGATTGAGTCAGTGACCGATACGCTAGGATCTGTCCAGCCAAACAAGACTGGCCATACGACCCGTTACTCCATCCCGACGATAAGAGAAAAAGCGTTCCGCATCACTGAAAGTACAATAGTCACCACCATAAACGCTGGTTACCCCAATATGCGCTAAACGCAAACGCGCCAGCGAATAAAGATCTGCAAGCCATTTTTGGGATGTACCCTTCGCTGCCTGCCCCGTGAGTTGGTCACTAACTAAAGGCTTAAAAGCAGCAAAGGCTTCTGAATATTGATCGCAGAAACGTTGGCGAACCTCCCCTCCCACTTCAAAAGCCCCCGGACCAATAGCAGGTCCGAACCAACAAAGAATGTCTTCAGCGGGACATTTCAGAGCTTTTACGGTTGCTTCCAACACCCCATCAGCTAAACCTCGCCATCCAGCATGAGCCGCAGCTACCCGAGTGCCACTTCGATCACAGAATAATACGGGTAAGCAATCAGCTGTCATCACTAAGCAGGCAACCAGAGTATCCCGGGTGAACGAAGCATCAGCTTTAGCAGTTAATCCATTTATTTGTGCGGAAACAACTTCCGTACCATGAACCTGCTCTAACCACTGAAAAGCCACATCGCTGCCTATCAACTCACTCAGACAGGAGCGATTGCGGATGACCTTATCAGCATCATCCCCCACATGCTGTCCTAAATTGAAACTGTTATAAGGAGCATCACTAAAGCCACCAAGCCGGGTACTGGACACAGCCCTAACAGTTTCAGGCGCGGGCCAGTCCGGAACAATCAGTGGGGAATTTAAGTGCTCCATATCAGTCCTCTTCTAGGAACCTGGCATCTTCTTTCAAAGCGTCCAGCAAAAATTCCATATCGTCTGGTAAAGGCACTTCCCAACTGACCAGCTCTCCCGTTCCAGGATGCCATAGCTCAAGCTTTTTCGCATGCAACGCCTGACGCTTGAATCCCCTCAGGGTTTCCTGTAATTCCGGGGTAATTCCTTTCGGCTGGCGAAATCGACCTCCATAAAGTTGATCACCAACCAACGGATAATTGATGTGGCTCATATGCACACGAATCTGGTGGGTGCGCCCTGTCTCAAGCTTCAAGCGAATATGGGTATGACCTCTAAATTTCTTCAGGACTCGATAATGAGTTGTCGCTTCCTTACCTGTCGGATGGACTGACATTTTCTGACGATGCTTGGGATGCCGGTCCATCGGTTCACTGACAGTTCCACCACCGGTCATTACGCGATGCACCACCGCTTCATACTCACGGCCCATGGAGCGCTCCTGTAGCTGCGAAACCAGCTCTGTCTGAGCTTCAATCGTTTTCGCCACAACCATCAGTCCAGTGGTATCTTTATCAAGCCGGTGTACAATCCCGGCCCTGGGAACCATTGCTGCGCCAGGACAATGGTGCAATAAAGCATTCAGCAAAGTGCCACTTTGATGACCTGCCGCTGGATGAACCACCAAACCAGCAGGCTTGTTAATAACCAGAATATCGTTATCTTCATAAACAATATCCAACTCAATGGCTTCAGGCTCCCAGCGTTCCTCTACTTCAAGCTGAGCCCCGACTTCAATTGTCTCGCCACCCAGCAGCTTATCACGAGGCCGCAATTGCTTCCCATCAACAAGCAGCTCTCCTTTTTTTATCCAACTCTGAAGGCGAGAACGGGAATATTCTGGAAACAATTTAGCCATTGCCTGATCCAGTCGATAACCTCCTAAATCAGCAGGAACCTCGACAGAAAGATTGATCTCTTCGGACATTAAATACCCCAGTTAAAAAAACAGTTCGAGAAACCACACTCAGAGGCAACAGTAGTCTTTGGCGTATGCCAAAGCTCTGTGGTTAAATAGCCTTTTGGGAGCCTTGCGGGTTTCGCTCGTCGTAGGTAAGCACTCTACCTGACAAGCTCCTAGTATAACCGAAACTCCCGCTGACATCAGGCAAATGCCTTAAAACTCGGGACAAACAGGATGCAGTTTTCCATGCCCACCATCAAAGCTCTCTTCTTGATGCTTCTTATTAGCCTCATCAGTGCCTGCTCACTGTTTGGCGTTGATGATGAAGATTTTGACATACCTGAATCCCAACTTTACGAAGAGGCCATAGCTGGCCTGAAAGAAAGCGAGTATCAAGTCGCCATCGAAAAGCTGGAACAACTGGAATCCCGCTATCCTTTCGGACGCTATTCAGAGCAGGCACAACTTGAATTAATATACGCCTATTACCGTATGTCACGGGCCGCTCAGGCGATCGCTGCCGCAGACAGATTTATTCGTCTGCACCCCCAACATGACAACATCGATTATGCCTACTATTTAAGAGGCCTGACCAACTTCGAAGCCGATAAAAGCTTAACCGATCGTTTTCTGCCAACCGACCCGTCTCAAAGAGATCCAGGTGCAGCAAGGGATTCTTTTGCTGATTTCGCCACTTTGCTGAATCGCTTCCCTAACAGCCAATACGCTCCCGATGCCCGTAAGCGAATGCTCTACTTAAAGAATCAACTGGCTAACTACGAAATACATGTTGCTCGTTTTTACATCAAACGTGGAGCCTTTGTTGCAGCCGCCAATCGTGGCCGCTACGTTGTTGAAAATTATCAGGAAACACCCGCTATACCAGCAGCACTTGCCATTATGGTATTAGCCTACTCAGAGCTGGGTCTTGATGATCCCGCCAGCCATGCGCAAGAAGTACTCGACAGTAACTTTCCCGATTATGTTCCTGATAGTGAATTAACTGCGATTGAAGCTGAACGTTCTCTGCTGAACACTGCAACATTCGGTTTATTTGATAAAAATGCAGCAGAAGCACCCAAAAAAAGACAAAGACCCAATCGAAAATCGAATCCTAAAAAACAAGTCAAAACTTCTGATGATAACTCTTCAGCCAAAAAAGAAGATGAGGAAGAAGAACGTTCACTGTTTAGTACAATTACCTTCGGTGTTTTTGACTAACAGACGCAACTCCTGACCTGGCTAGTTTAAGTGTTTGGTTAATTGATCGTTTTTGAGTCAATAGGACCCGTAGAGAGAACAAAAAATGAACCGCAATATGATCCTCCAGGAGATGAAAGTTCTTCCGGAAATAGATCCTCAGTTTGAGATTCAGCGACGTATTGATTTCATTAAGGCCCAACTTTTGAAATCAGGGATGAACTGTTTAGTACTGGGTATCAGTGGTGGAGTTGATTCTTCTACTTGCGGCCGCTTAGCCCAAATCGCTGTGGAGCAACTAAACGCAGAACGATCCCCCAGTAGTGCCTACACTTTTGTTGCCGTCCGCCTTCCCTACGGCGTTCAAGCCGATGAACAGGATGCACAGCTTGCGCTGAAATTCATCAATCCAACTAAAAGTATCGCCGTCAATATTAAACTTGGTGCCGATGGTGTCCATGAAGAAACGCTTGGAGCCCTGCAAAATACAGGATTGCTGACCGCATCAGAGACATCCATTGATTTTGTCAAAGGCAACGTGAAAGCTCGCACTCGCATGGTCGCTCAATATGAAGTTGCTGGTTTGCTGGGTGGTTTGGTGCTTGGCACAGACCATTCAGCAGAAAACATTACCGGTTTTTACACCAAGTACGGTGATGGTGCCTGTGACCTCGCCCCTCTTTTCGGCTTAAGTAAACGCCAGGTTAGATTGTTGGCAAAAACTCTTGGCGCTCCCCAAGAGCTTGTTGAAAAAACGCCAACAGCCGATCTGGAGTGCCTTACTCCCTCAAAAGCCGACGAAGTGGCGTTGGGCTTGAGCTATGATCAGATCGACGACTTTCTGGAAGGAAAAGATCTTAACGACGAGCTGACAAACAAGATAATCGGTATCTACTCAGCTACCCAGCACAAACGGCAAGCAATTCCCACCCTCTATGATAATGCGTAAGCAACCGGCACATTAACCAAATGTCAGGGCGACTCAAATAAAGTCCTGACAGACCCCATCATCTAAATATCAGCGTCCTGCTAAATTAAATTCTCCGGCCTTGGTGCTTTTAGCTGGTAGGGTTGTTCGTCTATCATCGGCTGTCTCCCTAAAATTAAATCTGCCACTAGATGACATGAGGCAGGCGCTAACACCAATCCATTGCGAAAGTGTCCTGCGTTAATATACAGATTATCAACTCCAGGCACCTGACCAATAAATGGAATACCACCCGGTGAGCCCGGTCTCAAACCCGACCAATGAACTTCCACAGGATATTGCTCCAGCTTTGGCATGATACGAATAGCTGATTCATACAGACTTTTGTAAGCCTCTTCTGTTGTCCGCTTATTAAAGCCTTCAAACTCTAAAGTACTGCCAACCAGAATTCGACCATCATTTCGAGGAATCAAATAGCGCCCATTTTGCAACACAACTCGATCTAACAACCCCGGCTCAGCCTTGAACAACAGCATTTGTCCTTTGACCGGCTGAACCGGTAACTGCACATCCGCGGCTTCAGCTATCCCACCGCTCCAGGCCCCGGCACTCAACAAATAATGACCAGCAGTCAGGTCTCCGTCTGCGGTTGAAACACTCTCGACCCGGCACTCACCACGGTTTACTGCAAGAACAGGACAGTTCAACTTGAGTTCAATATTTGGATGCAGTTCCAGACTGCGCTGAAGTGATTGCCCCAAACGAGGGTTTCTAATGCTGCTCACTTCCGGCATCCACAGCGCCTGCTCCAGACCTGCAGGAAGATTAGCCTCAAGCTGGTAAATAAAATCAGCAGCCACCTGCACCATTGGCCGCTGACAGCGCTTGGCCCATTCCAGCGCATTCCGTTCATCTGCTACCGCAAGCATCAATAACCCTTTCTGACGTAGCTCAGGATCAATACCCGTCTCTTCCAGTAACTCCTGACTTAAACGCACATAGCTGCTCTGAGACCAGGACGCCAGAGCAGTTATGGCATCGTTGTAACGCCAGGGATAAAGAGGTGAAACTATTCCTCCTCCTGCCCATGAGGCTTCAGAGGCCAAGTTCCCCTTGTCAACCACCAAAACCTTGGCACCACCATTTGCCAGCTCCCGCGCCGTCATCATGCCAATCACGCCACCACCGACAATAAGAACATCGAAACTAGTCATTAACTGCAACCACCATTATTTGCCCTATCCTCAGAGAATCGCAAAGATCATATTTGAAGCTCACTCACAATAGACAGCCAAGCCTGTACAGGCAACAGCCAGTCAGAATTAATATCTAGGCCAGTGTCTTGCCTGTTGACAAAGGAAAGTCAGACACAAAAAAATCAGACAGACCCCTTTTATATCGTCACCAGGTAAAACTGCACTCACCACTGGTAATACGAACACGACCCGTATACGGAATTTTAAGCTCTCGCAGATGATCTGTAGATCCACTCCCATTGCGCAGACAGAAAGTTCCGTTTAGCGAATGCAAACGACCAGACTCCTGGTAAGCAACGTAATCCCCACGATTCCAACGCAGAACCACAGAGGTGTTCAAGGCGGGAAACTCTCTTAGGATCTGGTCTCCTTTACTCGTATCCAGAATTTTGTCTCTGTCAACATCAACAAAAAGCAACCACCCACGACTCCAGTCTGGCCGCCCTCTGGCACTAGAACCGGCGCAGTTTTGATGCAGATCCCCTTGACGGCATAAAACGACGCTGGCATTGCGTGAAACAGCCTCACTACGGGCCAACGCCAGTGCAGTTCTTAAACTATAGATAGAGGAGTCAGCAAGGGACTGGCCGAACAGATGCTCAAAGCTTTGCACTCCAAGCGTGGATAAGATGATCGCTAAAACTAATGTTACAACCAACTCAACAAGCGTCAAACCAGACTGCTTAAAAGCCAGTGGTAAAAACTCAGGTGCACTCCAGCACCGAACAAACGCATCCTTGCGCATTTTATATTCTCCCGTCATTCCCTGACAGTTAATTTGTAGTTTTCTATATCACTTCACTAGTCTACCAATTCTAGATCATTCGATACTCCAGTTAGACCACGATGACTCATAAACCTGATACTCAAAGACCGGCTTATGATTCAGTTAATAATGATAACAAGGCATAAAATCATTGCCAGCAATCTGTTCCTTGAGACGTTCTAGCACCTGTAGCATCCACAGACATGGTCCCACAGCTATCCGATGACTGGGCCCCTTTTGGGGTTGCTATTAATACGAATGTGCTAGCCGTGGCAGAGGATACGGCTAAATCATAATATTTATCAGTTCCGTCTAAAGGAGACTCAGTCGGAAAAATTGTTGGCGCGCCTGTGGCATTGGCACAAGTGCCCACGGTTGTTGTAGCAGCACCACAATAGGAATCATTAATTGTAAAATGACGTTCCATAGCACCGGCAAAAGACATTAGCGCAGCTTGAGCATCAGCCCTGCGAGAAGAGTTTACAAACTCCAGATAAGAGGGATAGGCAACTGCAGCGATGATTCCAATAATAGCAACCACTATCATTAGTTCGAGTAGAGTCACACCTCCACAATAAGGCTTATGATTAATGTATTTCAAACATTTCATCCTCTAAATCTAGTTCTGCAACTCTTGCCAAGCCTGACGACCACTTGGATCACTACTCTCTCTTTGAAGCGCTACCGTATCACCACTAGAACCACTAAAAATATCCCATGCTTTATCCCCGTCCTCTAAAGAAGCAGGATTGTCAGTTATACCCAACCCATCTTTTCGGATCCCTGTATATGCCACTTTTTCAGTCGTTCCATCAGCATGAGTGATAGTTATCATGTCACCATCATCAATCACGCCATCACTATTTAAATCATATGGAGAACTATCAAGACGCCCTCCAGTTATTGCGTTCAGCTCCATCTGCCAACTTTCACCACCAGCAGTACAGTGATCAGCAGAAGGAACTAATGTGGTAAAAAACACTCTGTCCCCTCTCAGCAATGGCATATTGACGACTCTCTCTCCATCACCATCAGTTTCTGTAGAAAGTTTCAAATCAATGTACCATCCCTTTTTTCCTGAACCTTGAGCATTCTGTTCCGTTATACGTATCTGAAAACCAAAAGCGCCCACTTCACTCAATATTGCTTGACCAACAAGCTCTGAACGGTCGCTATTGACTTGAGTGGTACCATCATCCTGGACTCCATATAGACTATGAATCTGGGGGGTTGTACCGACAATATTGTCGTTGGTTTCATAATATTTTCCCGTACCAAAATAGATCATCATTCCATTGTCAGAATGCCACCCTACCTGGGGAGATGCTGAAATAGCTTGTGTAGCACCGGATGAATCTTTAGCAATGAATAAAGGCTCGGGGGCGGCATTTGCCCCAGGTCCATCATGGAAAGAAAAGTCCCACAAATTAGAGTTGGCGCTACTACTAATGTCTATTTTCCAAAGATTTCCTTTTAGATCACCGGCATAAATAGTATCTGCAATATAATCCCTATCGGTGTCAGCAACAAATGGCGTCGACATTCCATTACCCGTCGTTTCGGTATCAAATTCAGCAATCAACGAACCGTCTTCCAAATCAACAATATAGATAACCGCCTTACCACTGCTACTATCATATCCATTAGCAAACACAGCTCCCCATTCACCAGTAGCTAAGCGTACAATTGTGACTTGTCCAAGCGTGTACCCAAGGTCTGAAAAACCCGTAGTTGTATCATCTATTTCCCAAAGAACATTAGTTGTGGAAAATGAATCAGGGAATGTAACATCTAATGCAAAAACTCCCTTACCACCAGCCCCCGTTGTACTAACAAGAATCGAACGCCACTCGTTATCTGAATCACCATCATGATCAATGTAGGCATCCCCAACATGAGGAGAACCATCAACATAGTATTTATGAGAATAATTAGGCTTAGTAAGCGCCTCAAGATTACTAGTTATTGAACGGGGGATATAAGCAAAAACCTCTACACCAGTGTCTGCATCAAAAGCATGCAGCATTCCATCATTTCCGCCAACATAAAGCATTTCTTTTCGCGCTAGGTAGGATGCTCCAGTTCTAAATACTGCATAATCACTCCCTTCCGTACCACCCAAGCCTACATACCCAAAATTCGGATAACTAACATATTGAGGGTCTGAGTTAACAATATCTCCTAGAACATTCCCATAAATGCTGCCATCCAGGGCCGTTTCATTAGGGCGGTTACGGAAATTTCCACCATTTTGCTGTTCCTTTCTTTGATCACCTCGTATGTAATTCACCTCATCAGTGCCCAAAGTTGGAGCAACTGCTTGAATTGTTGCCAAATTACTAGTATCAAAAGAAAAAGCAGCTGTACTGGCAGCATTCCATGAATAGATGTTACGACTACCATGAGCTGGTAGTTCCTCCGCAGCATCCCAAGTAGCCGTACCCAAAGTGGCAGTGGCAGAAACAGGCAAGGCATAAAGATGACCGCTCCAGTTGCCGCTGTTAAATTTAGCTTGGTATGCGTTGCTATCCGTACTTAATTGTGCCGAGTTGGTAGTGATAGCCGAGGCTGTAGAAGAGCGCTCCTCTATTTCAGCAAAAGCCTCTGAAAGCCCAGTCACTAACTTATCTGGACGAGAGGCGAGCACATAATTATCCGGTTCGCCATCCGCATCTTCATCCCACTCACTCTGTAAATCAGGTTCATCATTGCCATTAGAATCAATAAATCCACCATACTTACCAGCCAACCAGAGCATATTCATTTGGCCAGTCAGGGGGTTAGCATTATATTCCTGCGTATCAATCATAAAAGTGGCAACAGTCTGCTCGCCAGGCATAGCTGACTCAGTGCGCAAATCATTTGTATTCGCATAATGGGCCAAACCTGCAATATAGTAAGAGTTCTCTTTGGGTCCATAAGGACAGGTTCCCATTACCTCCCCGAGACTAGAAATCGTTTTGTTCGTTGCACTTAAATTACAGTTACCATCCACACAGCCAATGCATTGACTGGTACCGTTTAACCCTTCCAGCCGCCCCACTTCATTGGTAAGGCTAGTGACATTAATGCTCGTATCTGAGTTAGAGGGCTCACCATAGTCGGCTGCGGTTAAAGTTCGCCCCGAAAAATCGGCCGTAGTAAAATGAGTACCGGGTAGTCTTTTATCCAGCCAAGGATTCGCATCGTTGATACCAACAATAAAGTTTTTTTGACAGCTGTACTGTATAGGATCTTCCCAATTTGTAATTGCCGGAAACCCCCCCATATTAGCAACTGACAATCCATCGGCATATTCAGGGGTTCTGCCCAAATTTTTAAAGTACCGCAAAGACTCATAAAAAAGCTCAGCAGCCGGATCATAACTTTTGTAACCTGATTCACTAAACTTATTTAGATAGTTAATAACCCCAGAATTACTAACACCACTTGCGGTAGCGTCACTAGGGTTGGGGTTATTCACTAATAACCCTCCTGTTGTAACTTCACCGTTAGGGTTTATTCGCGTACCACCATTACCATCAGGCTCGGTAGCTCCTACATACTTCATATTTGCTCGGAGTACGCCACCGTCACGACTCTGAGAGCCATCTTTCGAAAAGCTCGTAACAGCAAAGCGCATACTGTCAGATTTATCCTGTATCAGTCCCTCAGGTTTGTAATACGTTGAGCCATCAGTATATTCGATACAATTAGATTCCAATCCTACGGAAGAGTCGCACACCTTAACTTGCAGATTGAAAGTACCTTTTTCGGTCCCTCCTATCGTAGTACCAAATGAAATACCAAACGATGTATTAGTAATATATATGGCGCTATCAGACCAAGGAGTTACAGTTGAAGGGGATACATTCTGAGTTGCTTTCACTAACTTGTGAGGGTACCAGCCATTATTATTTTGCTTTCGTGCCCTTTGGATAATTGTCTCTGATGTAGTATCCACTATTCGATTACCTCCGGTCATCGTCCAGATAAACATATCGATAGCAGTCATAGAGGCCCAGTTCATAAAGTTACCACTGTACGCTCCTGAACATTCGTGGTCAGTATTGGTTACGCCTGTTGGGTAAAAATAACCGGGGGAATTACTTGTATATGCGTAACATTTATTAGAATCAAAGTAACCCAAGTAAGTTTCGGTCTTAAAATAACAAGCACCGACAGTACCACCGTCGTTCACTCTACCATTACAGACGGCACCTCCCGCCAACGTATCTGGCTGATCGTTATAAGCAGCACCACCCATAGGTGATTCAACCGACATGTTAAACAAAACGTTAGGGTCTGCAGTGGTAGCTAGATAAAGAGGCACCTGCGACACCGCACCAAAGGCAGAAAAACTGATCGCAATCACAGCAAAGCCTAAGATAGATACTACTTTCGAAAATAGCGGCAATTTCATAACAAACTCACTTGGCCTTAAGTGGGCCTTTTTATCGTTTATAGATAGATTGTAAAATGACCTTGGAAGAATCAGTCCCGCCAGTAGCTCGCGCTGTAATTCGATACAGAGTCTTACTCTCTAATGCCTGTGCAGCCTGTGCACTAGGGCTGGGTAAAGTCGAGTCCAGCTTTTCAATTACATATCGAGGAGCGGTACTTACACCACCGATTGCCCCACCGCTATAGGCGGCAGCAGACGCTGACCACTGCGATTCCGTCCACTTATCTGGCGCAGTAGTATTCCCTGGAATCTGTTTAATTAAGCCTGTGGTAGTACCATCAAAATCAGGTAACGTCACAGTCGTAAGCAAATAGTTTTCTGCTCCTCTGAGAGCACTTTCCCCTGCTTGAAAAGCCATGTTTCTATTCTTCATATTTCCAGCCATTTTTTCTTCCATTGTAGTATCTTGGATACTGCCAACTCCGAGGAAAGTAATAACTATCAAAATAATCATGCAGACAATTAGCGTTGCACCATCTTCACGCATAAGGTTTGAATGGAGCGTTTTTTGTTTCAACAATGCTCTAGACTCCTCTAGTCCAAACGGTTCCGAACAGCGACACGGGAACTAAATACCTTTCGAACTCTTCGATCTCCTGGGGAAAGCGTCGCCCCGTTATATTGAATACTCTGCGCAGCTTCAGTCAGGTTGTCACGGAGGCTGCGAATAAGTAGCGATATATGAATGCTTACCACTTGATCCATATTCAGCCCCGCAGCGCCGGCAGGCACGTAATAATTCGGCGCCCCATCACTATCCGTATCCTCCCCATACATAACTTGAAAGTTCTCAACACCTTCGACCAATTCATCACCATTTCTAAAAAGTGCCGGTTCACCACTAGCACCGTCGGCGATACTGTAAGTCACGCTACTAGCTCTATAAATTTGAGCGTCTGTAGCATATATTTTTTGCAATGTTTGAGTCGCATTTCCAGGCCCCACAGACGTATTCCCAGTATTATGGGTTACAAGATCAAAGTTAGCGGTGCCACCTGCGCTAGGATTATTGGTTACCTGAAAAATTTCACCATGAGAACAATCACTCAGTAAAACAATTTCATCTTCTACTAAGCCACTATTATTACTTATCTGTAAGGCAGCAGCAGTCGTTGCAGGAACCACAACCACATTAGCCCCGAAACCAGATGCCCCTCTTAAAACTAGTGTATCTGGACTATCTGATGCAGTATTGACTCCTGATGAACCATCCGTACCATCTACGCCTACTCCAAAACTATATGCAGCATCACTGCTAGGATTAAGATGATCCCTGATTGATGTACCGATACCGTCTGAATTACACCCCCAGAAATCGGCTCCTCTAATATCTCGTGTTAGAAATTCAATTCCAAAACGACCATTTTCCTGAATTCGTGAAAATTCTTCCTGAAATTCATACGTTTGCTTCAAGCTGACAAAAGTTTGTAACACGGCTGCGGTTAACAAGAGCCCCAGCGCTAAAGCAACCATCAACTCAACCATTGAAAAACCCAACATAGAAGAACCGACTATCAATTTCTGATTCTCTGGAGCCTTTTTCATAATTCAAAACTCATTGATAGAGATGCTGCAGAGGTCGCAGGGTTGCGGTCATCATCCCAACTAATAGCCACAGAAGTTACGCCCCCGGAAACAGAAATACTTCCGGTGCCAGAAGGTAGTATTGAGGTGATAGTAGTCTGCCAGTCAAAAAGATCTCGCTGTGCAATTTGCGTTGCAGTGCAAGTGGAAATAGCCCCTGAATAGCTAACACAAGAGGTTGAGTTGGAAGCAGATATAGTGGAATAATCGACTCCCATGTTAGATCGCATTTTGTCAGCAACGTCATAGATGAGTACTGTTACTTGACTACGTAAGTAAGCATCCTGATTGTTTCTAAGGGCGACACTTTCCAGAGCAATCAGACCAAAGATACCGATAGACAAGACCAATACAGACACAAGCACTTCTATCAGAGTAAAACCCTGATTGGTTTTTTTAATTATTTTCTTTTGTTGCCGCAACAGCCTACCTCCTTTGGCTTTTCTAAAGATCCTTGTAAGTATTAGTTCATTCGCACCCGTCCAACGGTGTTTATCCAGAGGTTTTTATCGTAACTGGGATCTCCGCCGCTATCGCTGAATGAAAAAGAACACTCACCAGAACCAGATCGTCTTTCCCCGCTTGCGCCAAACGAAATAAAATCTCCGCAGCTGTAGTTAATATCAACTCCGGTAATCGAGTTTTCTGTTCTCCGCAAGGTCTGGTTGTCTGCCGCCACTAATACTCGCCAACCCGTCCCCACCCAACTAACAGGATTATTCGTATCATCTGTTCCGCAGTTTCCATCGCTGCTACCGAGACATAGGGATACTGTTTCTCCCCGCTTTACCGCTTCAGTTCGTGCAAAGGCAAGACTGGATGCAAGAGCGTATCGAGCCTTGTCTACTTTACTGCCAATAATCATCGAATCATAATTGGGAGTAGCCACCAGTAGCAAGATAGCAACAATAGCCAACACCACCATCAGCTCTATCAGAGTAAAACCACCAGACGTTGTTACTTCCGAGTGCGATCGTGATACGGCTGACATATATTTCTAACATCCCTTAGAGTACGTTGTCACAAAGTAGTTGTATCTATCCACACCAACATACTGTTTTTCAGTGAGAAACTACAACCTATTTTGTCGCTGTTGGCAGCATTATGCCACCGACTAGTCGGACCTATCTACACTAAGAGTAGAACAACCGTTTAGTTTTTGCGTAGTCATTAACTTGAGTTAAGTCAATAAAACTACCTAGGGGAGAATACAACAGGAAAGATTTGGAAGTTCCTGAATGCATAAAACTGACAGCATTCAGGAAATCGGTGGAACAGAGTGCTTGAAATCAGGCCGTTTCGACATCTAAGATGTTGACGTCAAAATAAAGCGTTCGACCTGCCAGTGGATGATTAAAATCAACGGTCACTTGCTGTTCATCAAAAGATTTAACCATTCCAGGAAGTTCGCTTTGCCCGGCATCCGCAAAGGCAATCATCAGTCCCGGCTCCAATTCAAGATCTTTGAACCGGTCTCTTGATATAACCTGAACATTGTTAGGGTTTGGCATACCAAAAGCTTGCTCCGGAACAATTCTCAACGTTGATTCATCACCGGGCTTTAAGCCATGTAGTGCCAATTCAAAACCTTTAAGTAAGTTACCATCCCCCACAGAAAAGGTTGCAGGACTTTTATCAAAGGTCGAATCAACAACTTCACCATCTTCCAATTTAATGGCGAAATGAAGTGTGACTGTCTTCCCCGGGCCTATCACTTGCTCAGACATCAATGATACCTACAGTTTTCTCTCACTATGACGCAGTGTTAACGCCACTTCGGTTTACAACAAACATATCCCAAAGCAACAATACTGCGCCAACACTAATCGCAGAGTCAGCGATATTAAACGCCGGATAATAGTAGTGCTGCCAATGCAGAGATATAAAGTCCACCACGTAACCCAATAGCACACGGTCTATCAAATTACCGACGGCCCCACCTAAAATAAGCGACAGAGCTAACGCTTGCAAAATCATTGTCCGAGGCGTTTTTTTCAGCCAGACAATCAAATACAGCGACATTCCCAAAGCAACTGCTGAAAAGAACCAACGCTGCCAGCCTCCCTGGCTAGCTAAAAAGCTGAAAGCTGCCCCTTTGTTATGCAGCAAGGTCAAATCAAAAAAAGGCAATAGCACCACAGGCTCGCCATAAACAAGCCATTGTGTAGCCACAAACTTGCTGCCCTGATCGAGCAGCAAGATAACAACACTAAGCCAGATCCAGCTTAGCCCTGAAGGCTGATTAGACGTGTTTATCATAGATCAGGCGTAAGCGCGCCGCTCTCCTTCGCCTTCTACGTTTTCAACACAACGACCGCAAAGTTCCGGATGATCGGCATGCGTACCTACATCCTTTCGAAGATGCCAGCAACGACAGCACTTCTCATCAGTGCTCAAGCTGATCTTCAACTTCAATGTAGCCAATTCAGTATCCTTGGCATCGGATGCTGCATCAACAAGTGCTTCTACACTGGCAGAAGAACTAATTAGAACAAACCGCAACTCGTCTCCAAGGCGCTCCAGGGCTGATTTCAAATTGGGTTCGGCATAGAGCACCACGTCAGTACTAAGCCCAGACTTTACAATGCCGGCATTACGCTGGTTTTCCAGCTCTTTATTAACAGCATTCTTTACATCCAGGATTTGTTGCCAAAAGTCACGCCCCATGAGTTCGCTGCCATCCAATTCAAATAGCTCCTGATACCAGGTCTCGAGGTGTACTGATTCAGCACGCTCACCAGGAAGCTGCTTCCAGATATCTTCTGCAGTAAAACTAAGAATAGGGGCTATCCAGCGTACCATCGCCTCCATGATAAGGAACAGTGCTGTCTGGCAGGAACGGCGGGCCAGACTATCTGCCGGAGTGGTATATTGGCGATCCTTGATAATATCCAGATAAACGCCACCAAGGTCCTGAGCACAGAAATGATGAACCTTCTGGTAAACATTCAGAAATTGATAGTTTGTATAGGCTTCAGTAATCTCCTTTTGCAATTGTGAAGCTCTATCAACGGCCCAACGATCCAGTGCCAACATATCTCCCGCAGGCACCGCATGGAGCGCAGGGTCAAAACCATTGAGATTCGACAGTAAAAAGCGTGATGTATTTCGAATCCGGCGATAAGAATCAGCGGTTCTTTTCAGAATTTCATCAGAAACAGCCATCTCCCCGCTAAAGTCAGTGGCAGCCACCCATAAACGCAGGATGTCAGCACCGTACTTATTCATCACAGTCTGCGGAGCAACCACATTGCCCATTGACTTGGACATTTTGCGACCATCCTGGTCAACAGTAAAACCGTGAGTAAGCACCTGCTTGTAGGGAGCCACACCTTTTATCGCAATCCCCGTCTTCAAGGAAGACTGAAACCAGCCTCTATGCTGGTCAGAACCTTCTAGATAAAGATCGGCAGGGAAGCCCAGGTCATCATCCTGATCCAAGACAGAGTAATGAGTCACGCCTGAGTCAAACCAAACATCCAGAGTATCATTAACCTTAATGTACTGATCCGCCTCCGCTCCGAGTAATTCATCAGGCTCCAGCTCAAACCAAGCATCGATACCACTTTCTTCTACTCGTTTAGCTACCGCCTCAATTAACCGAGTCGTCTCAGGGTGAGGTTCTTGCGTCTCTTTGTGGATAAACAGCGCAATAGGCACCCCCCAAGTTCGCTGACGTGACACACACCAGTCCGGGCTCTGCTGAACCATCCCTTCAATACGATTCTGCCCCCAACCTGGGAACCACTGCACTCCTTTAATTGCCTCCAGCGCATCCGCTTTGAGGTTTTTCTCATCCATGCTAATAAACCACTGCGGCGTAGCACGATAGATCAATGGCGTCTTGGTGCGCCAGCAGTGGGGATAACTGTGTTCAAATTTAACCGACTTGATCAAGCAACCCTTATCACGCAGCAGAGCGACAACTTCGTCATCTACTTTGTAAACGTGCTGTCCCGCAAATTGCCCAGCTGCCTCAACAAAAATGCCATGCCCATCAACCAGATTAAGCGTTTCAATGGCATATTTCTGTCCCACAACAAAGTCTTCGACGCCATGATCAGGTGCAGTATGAACCGCTCCTGTACCCGCGTCGACAGTAACATGATCCCCGAGAATGACTGGTACTTGTTTGCCATTAAAAGGATGCTTCAGAAGCTGATTTTCCAGTGCCAGGCCTTTACAGCGACCAACAACACGATAGTCTTCAACAGCATATCGATTCATGGCTTCTTCAAGTAGCGCCTGCACCAAGAGGATACGCTCTTTACCAGCTCCCAGATCGACTTCAACCAACAGATAATCGAGTTCAGCATTTAATGAAACAGCCTGATTCGAAGGTAAGGTCCATGGCGTTGTTGTCCAGATAACAGCACTAACGTCTCCCTCACTTTCACCTTCAAGCTCAAAACAATCGATAAAAGATTGCTGGTCCACTGCTCTGAATCGCACATCAATGGCGGTGGAGGTTTTATCCTGATATTCAACTTCTGCTTCAGCCAGCGCTGAAGCCCCTACCACACTCCAGTAAACAGGCTTATAGCCCTTTACCAGATGCCCATTTTCAACAATCTTACCCAATGCACGAATGATGTTGGCTTCTGTTTTAAAGTTCATGGTCAGGTAAGGGTTGTCCCAATCACCCAGTACGCCCAAGCGGATAAAATCCTGCTTCTGTCCATTAACTTGTTTAAGCGCATAGTCCCGGCATTTTTGCCTGAATTCCTTAAACGTTTTTTTGGTCCCGGCCTTACCGATAAGCGTCTCCACCTTATGCTCAATCGGCAATCCGTGGCAATCCCACCCAGGCACGTAAGGGGCATCAAACCCGGCCTGAGTTCGTGACTTAACGATAATGTCTTTTAATATTTTATTAACTGCATGACCAATATGAATATCACCATTCGCATAAGGAGGGCCATCATGCAAAATGAACTTCTCACGCCCTTGACTGACTTCACGAATCTTTTGGTAGAGACCCAGCCGATCCCATTCTTTGAGCACTTCTGGCTCACGTTTGGCCAAGTTGCCACGCATCGGAAAGTCCGTTTGCGGCAGGTTCAGGGTATCTTTATAGTCAGTCATCACGCTGCTTCACTTTTAGCTATTAACTTTTAACTTTGATCAAAGAACAACATAAGCTTAATTATCAGTCTCGTGCCATTCAGGCCGGACTCCATGCTTTAGCGAACTCAATATCACTTTGTATTTGCTCAGTAAGACTCGTCAGATTCTCAAACTTTTTCTCTGGACGGACAAACCCTTTAAATTCAACGACCAATCGCTGCCCATATATCGAATTATCGAAATCGAACAGATGCGCCTCCAAAAGAGGTGAAACGCCGTCCAGGGTAGGACGAACTCCCACATTAGCAACTCCGCGGTATCGCTCACCACTCTCGGTAACAGCCTCAACGACAAACACTCCGGAAAAGGGCAGCTGCTTTCGTTGTAACGATAAGTTTGCTGTTGGCACACCTAGCTGACGCCCAAGCTTTTGCCCATGAACAACTTTACCACTAAGTGTATAAGGTCGACCTAACAGACGAGCAGCAAGTTCAAAATCATGACTGGCCAACACATTTCGAATCCGACTACTACTCACGCGCTCACCATCAACCAGATAAGTAGCAGTATTCACTACGGTAAAACCATGTGTTTTTCCGGTCTGGCGAAGAAGTTCAAAATCCCCCGCCCGATCACAACCAAAACGAAAATCATCACCAACAACGAAGTACTTTACTTCGAGCCCATTCAAAAGCAACTGATCGATAAATGCCTCAGCCGTCAACGATCGCAAACGCTGGTTAAAATGCAAACAAAACACTCGATCAATCTGATGCTGTTGCAACAACACCAGCTTATCTCTAAATCTTGTTAATCTGGGGGGAGCCTTGTCTCCTTGAAAAAACTCTCGTGGCTGAGGCTCAAAAGTAATCGCAACAGAAGGCAACCCAAGCGCCATGGCTTTTTCGCTGACCTGCTTCAGTATCTGATGGTGTCCCAAATGAACCCCATCAAAATTACCAATCGTCGCAACGCAGCCACGGTGCTGATCACGCAGATTGTGAAGACCCCTGATTAACTCCATGCAGTGTTTTACACCCGAACAAAATAAAAAAACAGCGCATTATACCCTAGCAATGAGCAGCAGAATACAACCCAACCCTATCAGACAACCATAGGCCCCGACTTTAATGGCGTAAATCAGAGATTCTCAGCCCCATACACCACAGCATCATAAGATAAAGACCTGCTCCGCCAATACAGAGCCCACCCAGATTCAATGCCCGGTCCCATACAACCCAATCGAGCCATTGATCCGTAGACGGTGTCAAATACAACAGAAAAACGGCCATGATCATATTGGCCGCCAACAGCTGAAAAGCAAACCGAGACCAACCCTCCTGCCACCGAAATATCTCCTCACGCAACAACCCACGCAATAACATTGCCGCATTAGCAAAGGCACTCAACGAAGTAGCTAGCGCCAACCCTGCATGCTGCATAGGATAAATCAGCAATAAATTAAGAACCATATTTGCAACCATGGCTTTGATACCGATAGTCACGGGAGTTTTGGTATCCTGCCGGGAAAAGTACCCAGGAGCCAAAACCTTGATCAACATAAAGGCCAACAAACCCAAACTGTAAGCTCTAAGGCTAAAAGCAGTCATAACAACATCGCGTTCCTCCATGGCCCCGTACTTGAAGAGACTTATAATCAGCGGCTCCGCCAGCAACCAGAGTGCCAAAGCCGCTGGCAGCCCTATCAGCAATACCATTCTTACCGCCCAATCCAGAGTTTTAGCAAACGCATCAGCCGACTGCTCACTATGCTTTCGCGACAAACTTGGCAAAATGACGGTAGCGATAGCTATCCCAAACACTCCTAGCGGCAATTCAACCAAACGATCGGAAAAATAGAGCCAGGAAACACTCCCCGTTTTTAAGAAAGAAGCCAGGACCGTATCCAATAGAAGATTAATCTGGCTAACGGAAACACCAAAAATAGCCGGCAACATCAACCTCATGATTCGTTGCACCCCTTCATCCCTAAAACCAACTTTTGGATTAGGCAACAAACCGAGTCCAACGAGAAACGGCAACTGCAACAACAGCTGTGAAACCCCCGCAATAAGGACCCCCCAGGCAAGCGCCATCACGGGAGTATCCAACCAGGGCTGCAACCAAAAAACAGAACCGATTAACGACAAATTGAGTAACACTGGAGTAAAGGCGGGCACCAGAAAACGATCGTAACTATTAAGAATTGAGCCCGCAAAAGCCGTCAAGGAGATCAACATCAGGTAGGGGAAGGTAATTCGCAGCATATCTACAGTTAATGCAAATTTGGCTGCATCATGCATATAAAAACCGGGAGCAAAAAGAATAGCAAGCAAAGGGGCTCCAAGAATCGCCAGCGCCGTTAAAACAATCAGCACCAAGCCAAGCGTTCCTGCGACCTGATTCACCAGTTCTTTTACCGCTGCCAGACTCCCTTTAGTCCGATACTCAGAAAGAACCGGCACAAACGCTTGAGCAAAAGCCCCTTCAGCAAAAAGCCGACGCAAAAAATTAGGAATTTTAAAGGCAACAAAAAATGCATCGGCACTAGCTCCCGCTCCAAATCCTTGCGCAATGACAACATCCCGCGCGAGTCCGAGCACACGAGACAACATTGTCATACTACCCACCAGCAAACTGGATTTAAGTAGACTTTTTTTGCCTTTTACTGACGACTCTGCCATTAACTTCCATTCTCTCAAATACAATATGCTTTATGCTGTAACAATTACCATCCACCTTGTAATGTCGCAAATCCACCTGATATAGCCAGGATGAGCAAGAACTAAACGCCCCGACAGCGCAGACATCATAGCGGCAGCAACGACTAAGGAACAACAAATAAATCCGATTTAAGTTGACAGTAGCCTCAGATGTATGAATAATTTCGCCTCTTTGTTTTTAAGTCTCAAAGACAAGCAATAATTTTTAAGGAGCCAGATTGTGGCAAATTCCGCTGGATCAAAGAAACGCGCACGCCAAGCTGAAAAGCGCCGTCAGCATAATGCTAGTCTGCGCTCAATGACTCGTACTTACCTGAAGAGAGTTGTAACTGCTATCGAGAGCGGCGACAAAGAAGCAGCTCAAGCTGCTTACACAGTTGCCACCCCGGCGCTAGACAAAGCCGTCTCTAAAGGCATTTTCAACAAGAACAAAGTTGCTCGCCATAAGAGCCGCTTGAACGCACAGATCAAAGCACTTTAATTAGCTGCTGATCAAAAAAACCGGCTTACGCCGGTTTTTTTATGCCTGAAATATCTGAAACCTATTAACAATCGCCTCAAAAAACGCGAGAACACGTTGATACCAGCAGACACAGACAATTACCGAGACCCGCTTCCCCCCCCAGAGATAACAAGCCTTACAAACACCAAACAAATTTAATTCAAGCCAGTACCAAGTTATCCCTGTGGACAAGCTCTTCCTCAGCGACATAACCCAAAATTTCGCCAATCCTACTGCTTGCCTGTCCAATAATCTTTGCAGCCTCATCAACTCCGTAGTTGACCAATCCTCGCGCCACTACTCGACCCTGCTCATCCACACAGAGCACCATTTCACCACGAGAGAAATCACCTGTAACTTGCTTCACCCCTACAGGCAACAAACTGCGCCCTGAATCTTTGAGCACCTTAACCGCCCCAGCATCCAGCACCAGCGTCCCTCTCGCCTTTAAGTGACCGGCAAGCCATTGCTTACGCGCCGCCTGTGGACTGCACTCCGGTGTCAACAGCGTCCCCAGACTCTCACCGTTCTTTATTCGTAACAACACATCGGCCTCGCGCCCACTGGCAATAACCGTAGCAGCCCCCGAACGAGCAGCCAATCGAGCTGCCCGCACCTTCGTCGCCATACCACCACGACCCAGCACACCGCCGCCGCCTGCCATTTCATCCAAACGCCTATCCTCAGCAGGAGCTTCCGCAACCAAGACTGCCTTAGGGTTTTTACGAGGGTCACTTTCAAACAATCCCTGCTGATCAGTTAAAATAATTAGCGCATCAGCAACAACAAGATTAGCGACCAAAGCTGCCAAAGTATCATTATCACCAAAGCAAATTTCATCAGTGACCACCGTGTCGTTTTCATTAACAACAGGCACAACACCCCACTTTATCAATGCGCCCAAGGTACCCCGCGCATTCAGATAGCGCTTGCGATTGGAAAGATCATCATGGGTCAACAGAATCTGGGCGGTATGCATCTGATGCTGCTTAAAACACGCCTCATAGGTCTGTACTAACCCCATCTGCCCCACAGCAGCCGCAGCCTGCAACCGGTGCAACTCATCAGGGCGCTCAGTCATTCCCAACCGGTTCATTCCTGCAGCCACTGAGCCGGACGAGACCAACACCAATTCAACGCCCTGCTGGCGCAATTGCGCCATCTGGTCCACCCAGCTCGCTATAGCCTTGTGATCCAATCCACGACCATCATTAGTCAGCAGGGCACTGCCGATTTTAACAACCCAACGCTTTGCCCCTGACACCCGATCTCTCACACTCATTTGACACAATCCCTTTTGATACAACCCCTAAGGAACATACTCGACATCAACATCATAATCATCATCGTCAAAATCATCCCAGTCATCATCCTCTGAATCTGAGTTACGATTTTGCTGACGATACTGGCGCAAACGCTCACGCGCCTCCTCTTCCAAACAGGCCTTACGATGCTCCTCGGCACTAGCCAGGTCATCATCCGCTGCCTCCGCCTGCTGGCGCTCTTCGATATAACTCATGATGGCCTGAGACACCTGCTCCGTACCCTCTTTAGATATCGCAGCAATATTAAATACAGGACCATCCCAATCAAGCGCCTCAACCACTTTCTGACAACGCTCTTCCCTTTCTTCTTCCGGAACCAGATCCAGCTTATTCAACACCAACCAGCGTTCTTGCCCTGCCAGAGCGGGGCTGAACTTTTCGAGTTCGCGAATGATGGTTCTAGCGGACTCGGCCGGTTCTACTCCATCCCAAGGCGCCATATCTACAAGATGCAATAACAAGCGCGTTCGAGCCAAATGCTTTAGAAACCTGATCCCCAACCCAGCACCTTCAGCAGCCCCTTCAATCAAACCTGGAATATCAGCAACAACAAAACTACGATCTCGGCCAACACTCACCACCCCCAGATTAGGCACCAGCGTTGTAAACGGATAATTTGCCACCTTAGGCTTGGCCGCAGACACAGCACGTATAAAGGTAGACTTTCCGGCATTAGGCAGCCCCAACAACCCGACATCTGCCAGCACCTTCAATTCCAGCTTTAAATTTCGAGCCTCACCGGAAGATCCCTTGGTCGTTTGCCGGGGAGCCCGATTAACGCTGGACTTAAAACGCGTATTACCCAAACCATGAAAACCACCCTGCGCAACCTTTTCCCGCTGCCCATCACGCGTCAGATCACACAACACCTCCAGCGTATCCTCATCTATGACAGTAGTTCCCACCGGCACCCTAAGGACCATATCTTCACCCTTCGCACCGGTACAATCCCGACCACGTCCAGGCTCCCCATTTTCTGCAGCGTAACGTCGCTGAAAGCGGTAATCGACCAACGTGTTACTGCCGGAATCAGCTACCACATAAACTGAACCACCATCACCGCCATCACCGCCATCGGGACCACCTTTTGCGATGTATTTTTCCCGACGAAAGCTCAAGCAACCATTGCCACCTTTACCGGCTTCAACACTGATTACAACCTCATCAACAAATTTCATGACCTGACCTCCAAGGGGAGAATATTTATGCCAACCCAAATTGACAAGGAGATTCAACAATCGAAACCGCCGGCAATAGAACAGACCCAGCAGTCACCAAAAACCATCAGACCTTAGTAAACAGATCTGCGTTAAACACTCTAAAACAGCAGCGCCTTAAACAAAAAAAGCCCCGCACAAGGCGGAGCTTTTTTACCAGATGGATCCGCCGTATTAAGCGCTTACAACGCTAATATATTTGCGGTTCTTCGGGCCTTTAACTTCAAACTTAACAACACCTTCCGCCGTAGCAAACAAAGTGTGGTCCTTACCGCAACCAACATTATCACCGGCATGAAAGCGTGTACCACGCTGACGAACCAGAATGTTACCAGCCAGAACCTGTTGACCGCCGAAGCGCTTGACACCAAGGCGTTTAGACTCGGAATCGCGACCGTTACGAGTACTACCGCCAGCTTTTTTATGAGCCATTATATTCTCCTACTTACTATTACTAAGAATACCGATTATTCGATCAGATTAAGCACTGATACCGGTAATCTTAATTTCAGTGAACCACTGACGATGGCCCATTTGCTTCATGTGGTGCTTACGACGCTTAAACTTCATAATGCGAACCTTCTTGCCACGGCCATGGCTTACTACCTCTGCAGTAACCTTAGCACCGTCAACAACAGGAGCACCAATCTTAACGTCTTCGTCGTTAGCAACCAAAAGCACTTTATCAAAATCAACAGAAGAACCAGCTTCTGCCTGAAGCTTCTCAACCTTGAGAACCTCACCTTCAACTACACGATGTTGCTTACCACCGCTTACAATAACAGCGTACATAACTTTCTCCGATAGCGTTGACCCATCCAGGCTACTAATAAGATGCCTACTTCTAATGGAAATCCTAAGATGAATAACCATATGGTAGGGAGCAATTGGGCGGAGGGCCAAGGGGGCAGTATTCTACAGTATCATTCAACCAAGAACAACCCGGCCTATTTACACTACGAAACCCCTCTCAGATCAAGTGATAAGACAGATCAACTTGACACCCTTAAGGTCGGGACTTAGCATGCGTGCAAATCAATTGCGCTGCCCGTCAATATGCAACCACACCAACTACATCCCCAGATCAACAGTGATTTCAAAGCCGTCAACCAATTTATTCTTGAGCATTTGCACTCAGGAGTCCCATTGGTTGAAAAAATTGGACACTACATTACAGAAAGTGGTGGCAAACGAATTCGCCCATTGCTCGTCCTTCTCAGTGCCCGTGCTTGCCAATCTGACCAGCACGATCAGCCAGCTGCTGACTATTTAGCAGATCGACATATATCCCTGGCAGCAAATATTGAGTTTATCCATACCGCAACGTTACTGCATGATGATGTCGTAGATACTTCTGACCTCCGACGAGGAAAAGCAACAGCGAACGCGAAATGGGGTAATGCCCCCAGCGTACTGGTTGGTGACTTCCTTTATTCCCGCTCATTTCAATTAATGGTCGAACTGGGAAGCATGGAGATTATGAAAATCATCTCTAACGCTACCAATATCATTGCGGAAGGAGAAGTCCTCCAACTGCTAAATTGCAAAAATCCAGATGTCAGCGAAGAGAATTACATGAAAGTTATTCTCGGAAAAACAGCCATGCTGTTCGAAGCAGCGGCCGAATCCGGTGCAGTCATAGCCAACGCAACCAAAGACCAGCAAGAAGCCATGCGCTTGTTCGGCCGACACATCGGCATAGCCTTCCAGTTAATTGATGACGTTATGGACTATGAAAGCTCATCTGATGAAATGGGAAAAAATGTCGGTGACGATCTGGCAGAAGGCAAACCGACACTACCGCTGATTTATGCGATGCGCGAAGGCAATGAACAACAAGCCCAACTTATACGCCAGGCCATTCGCAAAGGCGGCCTTGAAGATCTTGAGCCTATAAGCCAGGCAGTAAAGTACACTGGTGCTATTGAATACACCCATAAAAAGGCCCGTGAACAGGCAGACCTGGCAATAGCCTGCCTGCAACGACTTCCAGCCAATGAGTTTAGAAACATACTGGAGCAACTGGCTGAATCCGCAGTATCAAGACGCTCGTGATTTCAAACAAGCTAATTTTAACTAACCACTAGGCGCAAGACGGGTCTAACCGGTATAATCGCGGCTCACTATAACAGTAAAATGGACGCAGTGCTTAAATGACCAAGGTTTCAACGACTAGGCCTTCCTCCTTTAATCGTGAAGAACTGCTGCAATGCGGCCACGGTGAAATGTTTGGACCCGGCAACGCTCAACTCCCTGTAGGCAATATGCTTATGGTGGATCGAATCACAACCATCAGCGAAGATGGCGGCCAGTACGGTAAGGGTGAAATCCATGCTGAAATGGATATTCGACCAGACTTATGGTTCTTCGACTGCCACTTTCCTGGAGATCCGGTAATGCCTGGCTGCCTCGGCTTAGACGCCATGTGGCAAATGGTTGGCTTTTTCCTTGGATGGAAAGGAAACAAAGGTAGAGGGCGAGCTCTCGGTGCGGGCGAAATCAAATTTTTTGGACAAGTTTTGCCAAGCGCCAAAAAAGTGACTTACCATCTTGAACTCAAGCGAGTTATTGAGCGCAAGCTAGTCATGGGAATAGCAGACGGCTCACTATCCGTAGATGGCCGCGAAATCTATACTGCAAAGGATCTGCGTGTCGGCCTGTTTACTTCAACCGACAATTTCTGATCCCTCACCCCGGCACTTGAGCAAGAACAAGACAGGCTCTAGTCAAGTGCCCTCGAATATCAGAAAATATAACTCTTTTGGTTTGCAATACAGTCCTGATAGCTTGCAAAATAGCTATTATGACTTAGGTTGCTACAACTTAGGCAGCATTAGCAGCCCTGTGGTTTGAAATACTTCACATACAAGATTTAACAGACCTGTTACTTGTCGATTGATTATTCCTAACCATAAGGGTCCAACACTGATACAGAGGCTTCCCCATGCGACGCGCAGTTGTTACCGGCATCGGCATTACATCCTGTCTGGGATGCGATCAAGAGACGGTTCTTGAATCCCTGAAGACCGGACGCTCCGGCATCTCTTTTCAGGAAGATTACAAAGAAATGGGGTTTCGCAGCCACGTTGCTGGCAGCGTCGATCTCGACATAGACAACCTGATCGACCGTAAACTGCGTCGATTTATGGGAGACGCTGCGGCCTACGCCTACTTGGCAATGGACCAGGCTATTAAAGATGCGGGCCTGAGCGAAGAGCAGGTTTCCAATATCCGTACAGGGCTTATTGCTGGCTCAGGCGGAGCATCCTCCGCGAACATAGTCGAAGCAGCCGACATTTTACGCAGCAAAGGCATGCGTCGAGTTGGCCCTTACCGGGTAACCCGCACCATGGGTAGTACTGTTTCGGCCTGCCTTGCAACACCCTTTAAGATCAAAGGTGTCAATTACTCCATAACTTCCGCCTGCTCTACAAGCGCCCACTGTATTGGCAACGCTATGGAGTTAATACAATTAGGTAAGCAGGACGTTATTTTTGCCGGAGGTGGTGAAGAGCTGAACTGGTCTCTAAGTGTTCTATTTGACGCGATGGGAGCACTGTCTTCCAAGTATAACGACACTCCAGAAAAAGCCAGTCGAGCCTACGACGCCAACCGCGACGGATTTGTAATTGCAGGCGGTGGCGGAATGCTCGTTATTGAAGAGCTCGAACACGCCAAAGCACGTGGTGCAAAAATTTATGCAGAGCTGGTGGGTTACGGCGCTACATCAGATGGTTACGATATGGTAGCCCCATCAGGCGAAGGCGCAGTACGCTGCATGCAACAAGCCATGAGCACCATCGACGGTTCTATTGACTATGTAAATGCCCACGGGACCAGCACTCCAGCTGGCGACATACAAGAACTCAAAGCGGTAAAAGAAGTTTTTGGTGCAAGCATGCCAACAGTCACTTCTACCAAGTCCTTGTCTGGCCACTCACTGGGGGCTGCTGGCGTTCAGGAGGCGATATACACCTTGTTAATGCAGCAAAATAACTTCATTGCTGCATCCGCCAATATCGAAGAATTAGACCCAGAAGCAGAAGGAATGCCCATTCCAACAGAGCGTTTGGATGACGTATCTCTTGACCGGGTAATGTCCAACAGCTTCGGATTTGGTGGCACTAATGCTTCGCTAATTTTTCAGCGCTATAGCGACTAACAGGCTGATAGCAGTACAAAAAAGCCGCTCAATGAGCGGCTTTTTTTGTTTCTGACTCGGCCTGCTGACAAAGATGTTCAGAATACCCATCAAACTCAAGCAGCTGCTGCTCTAACCAGTCCTTACTCTGCTGATGAATCTCATCAACACTGCCACCCTGAGTATCTATAACCGGCCCAATAACAACCTTAATGACACCAGGATACTTTAGGAAGCTTTTAGATGGCCAAAACTCTCCGGCGTTATGAGCAATGGTTACCACTGGAACTTTTGCAGAACAGGCCAGCATCGCCCCTCCTTTATTAAAACGCCCCAACTGCCCAGCCTTCACACGAGTCCCTTGAGGGAAAATCAAAACAGGGATACCACTTTTCAGCCGCTCCTTACCCTGCTTTAAGATTTGTTTCAGAGCACCTGATCGCTCAGAGCGATCAATAGCTATAGGCTTAAGCAAGGCCAGCGCCCAACCAAAAAAAGGAATTTTCAGCAGCTCTTTTTTCAATACCGTAGATAAAGGACCGGTAGCCACTTGCAGGAAGAATGTTTCCCACTCACTCTGATGATTGGCCAGAATCACATAACCTCCGGACTTCGGCAGATTATCCAACCCCACAACTTCGTAACGAACACCACACACCACCTTTCCCCACCACAGAAAAAAGTGATTAATGCCGGTCACTCCTAAAAAGCGCAAATTAAAAGGAAGCCAACTAAAAAATAATAAACTGAGAAGCGCATAAAGCACAGTGACAGGTAAAAATACGCCACTAAACAGCATTGCACGCAGATATAACACCATAATGACTCTCTGACTAAAGCAGATGGATTCTGCTGCTAAGCTAATACGCAGCAGGTCTGAGCAAGTTAACCGCCAGTAACCGGCGGAAAGAAGGCAATTTCATCACCGTCAGATAACTCAGTTTCCGCCCGACCCATTTCCTGGTTGACCGCAACCAACACTTTCGCATCCCCCAAAACCTGATCCCAGGGAGCACCACGAGCGGAAAGCCTGGTCATCAAATCCTTAACCTGAAGCGATCCTGCCTCCATATCCAGCTGCTCCTCTTCACAACCGAGCTGTTCCCGGATACTTGCAAAATACACCAACTTTAACATCAACCTACCCTCAAACTTCTAGATTCAGCAGCTTCAGACCTTCCAGTGGCCACTCTTGCCACCTTTTTTCTCCAGCAGCCTGACCGTATGAATAACCATACCTTTATCCACAGCCTTACACATATCATAGAGCGTCAAAGCCGCTGCCGAAGCCGCCGTCAAAGCCTCCATTTCAACGCCTGTCTGCCCACTGAGTCGACAGATAGTTTCGATGCGAACTTGATTACTATCCAACTCAGGTACCAGCTCAACCTTCACGGAACTCAACATCAGCGGGTGACAAAGAGGAATAATATCAGAACAACGCTTTGCAGCCTGAATCCCAGCAATACGAGCTACCGCAAACACATCCCCTTTTTTATGAGTACCATCAACAATCATTGCCAGAGTTTCAGGCAACATGGTGATATAAGCCTCAGCCCTGGCCTCTCGTGTTGTTACAGCCTTTTCAGAAACATCGACCATCCGAGCATGGCCTTCTGCATCAATATGGGTCAGCGTATCACCCTTTACTTCACTCATCTGTTAACCTTGGGCAAGTTTGTGTTTGTTTTTCACCGGATTGGCATACATTGCGGTAAATTGCTCTCGGCAGTTGACGGGAACTTCCGCCATTCGCGCCTTATAACGAGCTTGCTTGTCCTGCTCTGCCCCATCCACCGCACCACCTGCGGCAATGGTGTTGGAAACATGTAAATAGTAATTTCCAATTATCGCCTGATCAATGGCTTCGGCCAGGGCTTCGGGAGTCTCGTAATCAGCAACCAAAGGCTCACCAAATGCAACGTGCACATCTCCTTTGAAGCCTGTTATCCCTTTCACAATACTGTCTATATCCTCATATTGTGATTTCTGATATTCACCGGTGCTATTACGCTCCTGGAGTTCCTTGGCTTTCATTAAATCACAAGGATCATATTCATAGGATATTGATACAGGTACGATGTTGAGACGCTTGATAGCCTCAGAAAAACTCATACCCTGCTTTTTTTGGCTCATATAGAGCATCTTCATAATCGCAGGGTCAGTCAGATCATTTCCATCTTTTGCTCGCCCCTCCCGCTGCGCTATCCAGACAGAATGACCCGTGTTGATAGAGTGCTCTATATAGCTAGAAAGCTCCATATAGGCAGCGAGCTTTTCTCGAATACCCTTAGCAGAGCGGTTGACGATAAAACTTTTATTAAGACGCATCAGATCAGAGACGTAAGGTTTCTTAAGAAGGTTATTACCGATAGCTATACGCACGGTCTGCATCTTTGCATGGTAAAGCCCCCAATTAACAAACGCAGGGTCCATAGCAATATCACGGTGATTGGAAATAAACAGATAAGCACCATCGAGCTGCAACTGCTCTAGCCCGGAATAACTTAGCTGATGAGTTGTTCCATTGATCATCCTCTGCATATAGGTAGCAATGACGTCTTGCATAGCAGCGACACTGTTAACCTCAGCCAGCTGGCGCTTCAAAGCAAAACGAACCATTACACCAACCAACCCGGCAGCATAACGGCTGAGACGCGGAAAGCGAAAGCGTCCAATTGCGGAAATAAACTCGGGGGTTGCCAACAGCTTATGTACTACGTCAGCAACTTCGTCATCATTATAGGGACGAATATTCTTGAAAGGGTCCTGTTCGGTGACCGTCATGCAATTCCTCATCGCATTTTATTTTAATAGCGCATTAGGAGCGGAAAATGCGTTCTTCAAATGAAGGCCTGCCTACTTGGATAGCAAAGGCCACAAAATGGCGCTATTTTACCTTTTTTGGCACTGAAAAGTAGCACTGAAAAGGCATCTACAAAGCCAGCATTCAAGACACAGCGCCTTCAACCTCCAGTCATATTCATAAAACGTACAATCTGGGGTTCACTTTCAAGATCAAATTCATGCTTCTCTGGCTTGAGATCCATCGCCTTTATAATGGCCCGCTGCAGCCTTAACTGATCACCGGGATATTCACGCAGAATAGGCATCAGATCCAGGGAGTGCTCATTGCCCAAGCACAACAGCAAGCGACCTTCCACCGTGACACGAACACGATTACATTCGCTACAAAAGTTATGGCTATGAGGCGAAATAAAACCTATTCGGCTCTCCGAATCAGCCATACGATAATAGCGAGAGGGGCCGGCAGTACGATCTGAAGCAGCTATCAGAGGGAATTGCTGCTCAATAATATCCTTAACTTCATCACTTGAGCAGTAAGTCTCAATACGCTCATGATCAATGTTACCCAGCGGCATTTCTTCAATAAAACTGATATCCAAACCTTTTTCGCGGGCATAGGCAACCAGATCGATGACCTCATCTTCATTGCGCCCTTTCATAATAACGGCATTAAGTTTTATCCGCTCAAAACCGACCGAAAGCGCCTCATCTATTCCATCAAGCACCTGCTCAAGCCTGCCGGTACGTGTAATACGCTTAAACCGATCTGCCTGTAAAGAATCCAGACTGATATTGATACGCTTTACACCCGCCTCTTTCATCTCTTTAGACAGGCGACTGAGCTGAGATCCGTTAGTTGTCAGCACCAGTTCATCCAAACCATCCAGGGCACCAAGCTTGTGCAACAAGCCATCAATTCCTCGCCTGACAAGAGGCTCCCCACCGGTAAGACGAATCCGGGTCACTCCAAGCGCCACAAAGGCCTGCGCAACCTGCTCAATCTCCTCAAGACTCAAAACCTGGTCCCGGGGCAGAAAAGTCATCTGCTCACTCATGCAATAGACGCAGCGAAAATCACAACGGTCTGTAACTGAAATACGAACGTAATCGACCCTACGACCAAATTTGTCGATTAATTGGGGAGCTGCGGACTCTGTTTTTGCTGTCATCTCTTGCCACCTCGAACAACGGGCTTAAAATGGACCAAAGCCTGTGAAAGACACTTACACCACTAGGCTCTTTATCCATCGTGCCACGTAAACGCAACACAATCTATATTCTACATTACCAACAAAGGATCAACCGCATGTACCTGCTGTTGAAACATCTACACCTTATTGCCGTTACCCTGAGTCTGAGTCTGTTTTTTATGCGCTCAGTCTGGATGCTGATGGGTTCCCAGCTATATCAACTGAACTGGCTAAGAAAAGCATCTCAGGGAATAGACAGTATACTCCTTGCTTGCGCAATAGCCTTAACCTTGATCATCCAGCAATACCCCTTAACTCATGACTGGCTCACGGCAAAAGTAGCAGCGCTTATCATCTATATATTGGCAGGCACCATCGCCCTAAACCGGGGGAAAAGCCATAAAACCCGCACAACGGCACTCACTTTTGCCGCATTAAGCGTTATCTATATCATCTGGGTAGCACGGACCCACTCACCAATCCCTTGGACCATTGGATAAAATCCCTGACAGGACAGCGTGCGAAGTATGCACTCCAGAGACAAATGAAGCTTAACTGAAGAATAAAGAAAATAGCTGATCAGTTACTCAGAGTAGCTATAAAGTGTCCGGGCCACCTGCATTAACCCAGTCCGCCAAGAGCGCTGATGTATACCAAAGTCCCGGAGGATTTTCTTGCAATTCAACTCGCTGAACACTGGTCTTAAATGGTGCCCCAACTCAGACTGGTGCACAGCGACCAACCGCTCAAGCTTCAAATCTTCATACTGACGCGCTGCAGCAATCACGGCTTCGGAAAAACCAAACCAACTGATAGGCTCTGCTGCACAATAATGATAGGTGCCCCAGTTATCAGCATCGCAGTCAAGCTGCTTAATCAGCGCAACGACTACACGAGCCAAATCAACCGCAGATGTAGGAGAACCCATCAAACCATCGGCGACACAAACCTCCGTCTCAACTCTCGCCGACTCCAGCAATTGACGAACAAAACTGCGCCCCCTCGCACTAAATAACCAACCCGTCCGCAGAATTATATGCCGCTCAGCTCTCTCCCGCACCGCCTGCTCGCCTTTCCACAGACTTTGCCCATAGTCGCTAACGGGAGCTGGCTCCATAACCTCCGTATAAGCAATTTCTGCACTGCCGTTGAAAAGCTCCGCACAAGAGATCTGTATAAGTGCCATCCCTCGCTCATCACATGCCGAAGCCAGGATAGCAGGACCTTTACTATTCACGTCAAGATCAGACGCCCTGTTGTCGATAGAAACAGGCCTACGACCTGCTGCATTTATCACATACTGCGGACTGTGCTTGTCCAACACCTCAGAGACTGCCGCTTCATTGCATATATCCAAACTTGCCGAAGCACAGGATACCACCTCAAATCCACCCTCAGTCGAAAGCGATGCCAGTTCATACCCAAGCTGCCCCTGAGCACCGGTGATTAGCAATTTAGGCAGTTCAAACAACGAAGCTTGCTCCTAAGCCCTGAATAATAATTGACAACATTCAATGGAATCCAATTTTCAAGCTACTGTATCCATTAAAATGGAATATCATCATCAAAATCATCAAAACCTGCCGCGGGTTGCTGAGGTGCGGACTGTGGCTGTTGTGGCTGTTTCTGTTGCTGTGGTTGATGCGACTGCTGCGGCTGCCGGGGGGCTGCCTGAGGAACCTGCTGCTGTGGAGCAGGCGCGGCATTCGACTGGAATGACTGCTGAGGCTGTCCATAACCCTGATTCTGCTGCTGATATCCTCCTGAAGTTCCGTCATTACTGCGGCTATCCAACATCTGCATTTGACCATTCATATCGACAACTATTTCAGTTGTATAACGGTCTTGACCGCTTTGGTCCTGCCACTTTCGAGTCCTCAATGCACCTTCAACATAAACCTTTGAGCCCTTTCGCAAGTATTGACCAGCGATTTCAGCTAATTTTCCGAAGAAAACCACACGATGCCACTCTGTCCGCTCTTGAGGCTGGCCGGACTCGCGGTCCTTCCAGCTATCACTGGTAGCGATGGTTACGTTGGTTACTGCATTTCCATTGGGCATATATCGAACCTCAGGATCTTGCCCTAAGTTGCCCACCAAAATAACTTTATTTACACCACGAGCCATGATCTGTTCTGCCCTTTCGAAGATTGCTGTCGTACGCCTTACCTGCATAGCAGGATCGCGGCCTGAAAAGCGTCTTAGAATACCACAACTGACCAAGAATCAACCCATTCTTGATGACACAAAGTTCACTAATGTTTTCTTAACACGTCAAGCTAGTTATATAATGCTCGGTCTGCTTCAGATATGAGATCCAGATGGACTATATAAGTGTACAGGGTGCCCGTACCCACAACCTCAAAGACATAGACCTTGAGATACCCAGAGACAAGCTGATTGTTATCACAGGCCTGTCGGGTTCAGGTAAGTCATCCCTGGCCTTCGATACCCTTTACGCAGAAGGCCAGCGACGTTATGTAGAATCACTCTCAACCTATGCCCGACAATTTCTGTCGATGATGGAAAAACCGGATGTAGACCATATCGAGGGCTTATCACCAGCCATCTCTATCGAGCAGAAATCCACATCTCACAACCCCCGTTCTACTGTTGGTACGATTACTGAAATTTACGACTATTTACGGCTGCTCTTTGCCCGAGCTGGTGAGCCACGCTGCCCTGACCATGACCTGCCTCTTAAAGCTCAGACCATCAGTCAGATGGTGGACCAAATTCTGGCACTAGAGGAAGGAGCAAAAGTCATGCTTTTAGCTCCCGTCATTCAGGATAGAAAAGGCGAACACCTGCATATTCTTAACAATTTAAAGACACAGGGATTTGTCCGAGCCCGAATAAATGGGATTGTTATTGACCTGGAATCTCCGCCAGAACTGGACAAGAACAAAAAGCATAATATCGACGTTGTTGTGGATCGCTTTAAAATACGCCCAGACATTGAAACCAGACTTGCTGAATCATTGGAAACCTGCCTGGAACTCACTGATGGCATAGCACTACTAAGCTTCATGGATGGAGGTGATAAAGAACTGATTTTTTCAGCCCGCTTTGCCTGCCCGCAATGCGGCCACAGCATTCAAGAACTTGAACCACGACTATTCTCCTTTAACAACCCCCACGGAGCCTGTCCAAGCTGTGATGGACTCGGTTCCAAATTATTCTTTGATAAGAACAAAATCATTGTAGACCCCGCATTATCATTGGCCGAAGGCGCTATACGAGGATGGGACCGCCGCAGTGTCTACTACTTTCAATTGCTGACCGCAGTCGGGGAGCATTATGGATTCAAAACGGATACTCCCTTTCAGGAACTCAGCAAAAAACAGCAAGATGCGGTTCTGGAAGGAACTGGACGAGAAAAAATAAGCTTCAAGTACTTAAGCGATCGCGGTGAAATCGCCATCAAAGAACACCCCTTTGAAGGGGTAATTCCAAACATGATGCGTCGCTTCAGGGAAACAGAATCTCAGTCCGTAAGAGAAGATCTGGCAAAATTTCAAACCCAACAATCCTGCCCTTCATGCGAGGGCTCCAGATTAAGACGTGACGCCCGAAGCGTTGTAATTGACCAACGCAATATCTCTGAAATCACCTCAATGCCGGTCGGCAGCTGCCATGATTACTTTGACAATCTTAAACTAACAGGCAAGCAAGGAGAGATAGCCGACAAGATTCTAAAAGAGATCCGCACCCGGTTAAACTTTCTGGTCAATGTCGGTCTCGATTACTTGACACTGGATCGTAATGCAGACTCTCTGTCAGGTGGTGAAGCACAACGAATACGCCTTGCCAGTCAGATTGGCGCCGGCCTGGTCGGAGTCATGTATATATTGGATGAGCCCTCAATCGGACTGCATCAGCGGGACAACGAACGACTGCTAAAGACTCTCACCCATTTACGCGCCCTGGGCAACACCGTCATTGTTGTAGAGCACGATGAAGATGCTATTAGACTGGCAGACCATGTAATCGATATCGGACCTGGAGCAGGTGTACACGGCGGAGAAGTTATTGCTCAAGGCACTCCCGAATCAATCATGAGTAACGAAGCCTCCTTAACAGGCCAGTATCTTTCCGGCAAAAAACGCATCGAAGTACCAGCAAAGCGTACTGAGCACAAGAATGGTCTCTGGCTAGAACTCCTTGGCGCAACCGGAAATAACCTGAACGATGTAAATCTGCAAATCCCTATTGGACTAATGACATGCGTCACCGGCGTATCAGGCTCAGGAAAATCAACGCTTATCAACAACACCCTCTACCCTCTGGCCGCCACCGCTCTTAACAAGGCAACAACACTGGAGGTTGCACCACATCAGACAATCCAAGGATTGAACCATCTGGATAAAGTCGTAGATATAGACCAGAGCCCCATTGGCCGAACACCTCGATCAAATCCCGCTACATACACAGGAATATTTACACCGATCCGAGAGCTTTTTGCAGCAACGCAAGAGGCTCGCTCTAGAGGGTATAAACCAGGACGTTTCAGCTTTAACGTCAAAGGCGGACGCTGCGAAGCCTGTCAGGGAGACGGGGTCATCAAAGTCGAAATGCATTTTCTCCCTGATATCTACGTACCTTGCGACGTCTGCAAGAGCAAACGCTACAACAGAGAAACCCTGGAAATAAAATATAAAGGAAAGAACATCCATCAAGTTCTGGATATGACCGTTGAGGAAGCACGAGAGTATTTCGACCCGGTACCGATGCTTGCCCGGCGCCTGCAGACATTGATCGACGTCGGCCTCTCTTATATCCACTTGGGACAAGCCGCAACGACCTTATCTGGTGGAGAAGCCCAAAGGGTAAAACTCGCCAAAGAGCTTTCCAAACGGGACACCGGAAAAACCCTGTACATTCTGGATGAGCCAACTACCGGCCTGCATTTTCATGATATTCAGCAGCTTCTTAATATTCTTCACCGCCTGAGAGATCACGGTAATACCGTAGTAGTCATCGAACACAACCTTGATGTTATAAAAACTGCAGACTGGATTGTTGATCTGGGCCCGGAAGGAGGCACTAATGGTGGTCAGATAATAGCGACCGGCAGCCCAGAGCAAATTGCTGACAAAGAAAACTCCCATACAGGAAGATTCTTACGACCCTTATTAGCCCAATAAGACTGATGATAGAGTGTGGTGAAAACTGATGCCTACCATCACTTTCCTGCACTCTTTTTTGTACCAACCGCTCTAAGCCTTCCTTCTTCTATCTTGATTTAGCTCAGAGTATTGTCTTTCATGCTCATTTAAGCACTGCCCCAGATTAATTCAGCAGCAAATAATAATACCTCTTATAAAATCCAGGCCAAAAAAAACCCGGCTAGGCCGGGTTTTTTTATCACCAGAGACTTAGTCTTCTGCTACTTCTTCAGCAACAACAGGGCGGTCAACCAGCTCAACATAAGCCATTGGTGCGTTATCACCAGCGCGGAAACCACACTTAAGGATACGGATGTAACCTCCAGGACGGCTCGCGTAGCGAGGACCAAGCTCATTGAACAGCTTACCGACTGCAACTTTGCTGCGAGTGCGGGAGAAAGCCAGACGGCGATTTGCTACAGAGTCTTCCTTAGCCAGAGTAATCAATGGCTCAGCAACACGACGTAGCTCTTTTGCTTTTGGTAAGGTCGTCTTGATCACTTCATGCTCAAACAAGGATACAGACATGTTCTTGAACATTGCCTGACGATGTGAGCTGTTACGATTTAATTGACGACCACTCTTACGATGGCGCATGTTTAATTCCCTACAAAACTAAACGTTGATCTTACCGACGCTTAGGAAGCTACCTTATCGTCTCCACGAAGACTTGCGGGCGGCCAGTTTTCCAGACGCATACCTAGCGACAGACCTTTAGAAGCAAGAACATCTTTAATTTCAGTCAAAGACTTCTTACCCAGGTTTGGCGTCTTAAGCAATTCAACTTCGGTGCGCTGAATCAGATCACCGATGTAGTATAAATTTTCGGCCTTGAGACAGTTTGCTGAACGAACAGTTAGCTCGAGATCATCAACAGGACGCAACAGAATCGGATCAATTTCAGGTTCCGGCTCTGCTTCTACTGCTGCATCTGCACTCTCAAGATCGACGAAGGCTACCAGCTGCTGCTGCAAAATAGTTGCAGCACGACGAATCGCCTCTTCAGGATCAATGGAGCCATCAGTTTCCAGGTCGAGGACCAGTTTATCCAGGTCCGTACGCTGTTCAACACGCGCACTTTCAACCACGTAGGAAACTCGACGCACCGGGCTGTATGTTGCATCTAGCAACAAACGACCGATCGGACGACTCTCATCTTCACCGGTATCACGAGCATCAGCTGGAACATAACCGCGACCACGTGTCACCTTCAACTGCATATTCATTTCTGCATTGCCATTGAGGTGAGCAATCACGTGATCAGGATTAACAACTTCAACATCCTGATTTAACTGGATATCTCCGGCAGTTATAACGCCGGAGCCCTTTTTGTTAAGTGTCAGAAGCGCTTCTTCACCGCTGTGCATGATCACGGAAATACCCTTAAGGTTCAACAAAACCTCAATGACATCTTCCTGTACACCATCGATAGCACTGTACTCATGGAGCACACCGTCGATTTCCACTTCTGAAACTGCACAACCAGGCATGGACGACAGAAGAATCCGTCGCAACGCATTACCCAGAGTATGACCAAAGCCACGCTCGAGAGGCTCAAGAGAAACCTGAGCACGAGTAGTACTCTTCTCCTGAACGTCAATTCGACTGGGGCTTAGGAATTCGTTGACTGAAGCCTGCATTCTATCCACCTAGCAATAAAGTCTTACTTTGAGTAAAGTTCAACGATGAGTTGTTCGTTGATATCCGCAGATAGATCAGCTCTTTCAGGGACCGCTTTATAGGTACCTTCCATTTTAGAGCTATCTACTTCAACCCACTCAATAGCAGTACGCTGAGAAGCAAGATCCAGCGCATGCTTAATACGCAGCTGTTTCTTAGCTTTTTCACGAACAGCAACCACGTCGCCGGCATTTACCTGGTAAGAAGGAATGTTAACCGTCTTGCCATTGACCAAAATGCCTTTGTGAGAAACAACCTGACGTGCTTCAGCACGTGTAGATCCGAATCCCATGCGGTATACCACATTATCAAGACGTCCTTCCAGCAACTGAAGCAAGTTCTCACCGGTCGCACCTTTACGGCGGGCGGCTTCCTTGTAGTAGCTGCGGAATTGACGCTCTAGCACACCGTAGATACGACGTACTTTTTGTTTTTCACGAAGCTGCAGACCGTAGTCAGACAGACGTCCACGACGGGCGCCATGTGCACCTGGAGGCGTTTCAGCCTTGCACTTGGAATCCAGTGCGCGAACACCGCTCTTGAGGAACAAATCTGTTCCTTCACGCCGAGACAGCTTACACTTAGGACCTATGTAACGAGCCATTATACCGTCTCCTGCTTAAACGCGACGCTTCTTGGGCGGACGACATCCATTATGTGGAATAGGCGTCACGTCCGTGATGTTAGTGATCTTGTATCCTGCATTGCTCAATGCGCGAACAGCGGATTCACGACCGGGCCCAGGGCCCTTCACAAAAACGTCTAGATTTTTAAGGCCATACTCTTGAGCAGCAGTTCCAGCACGCTCTGCAGCAACCTGCGCAGCAAAAGGAGTGCTTTTACGAGAACCACGGAAGCCAGAGCCTCCGGCAGTTGCCCAGCTCAAGGTGTTACCTTGACGGTCGGTAATGGTCACAATAGTGTTGTTAAATGAAGCGTGGATGTGGGCAAACCCATCAACCACCTGCTTCTTAACCTTTTTGCGTGTGCGAGTACCTGGCTTAGCCATATTGGAAAATTCCTATCGCTTGCACTACTTACGGATCGGCTTGCGTGGCCCTTTACGGGTGCGCGCATTTGTTTTAGTGCGCTGACCGCGAACGGGCAGGCTGCGGCGATGACGAATGCCGCGAAAACAACCAAGGTCCATAAGACGCTTAATATTCATGTTAACCTCACGACGGAGGTCACCTTCAACATTCAGTTTGGCAACTTCGCCGCGCAGGGCGTCCAGTTGCTCTTCAGACAGATCTCCAACTTTTGAGCTTTGCTCAATGCCAACCGTTGCACAAAGTTGTTCAGCGGTTGTACGACCTATTCCGAAGATATAAGTCAAGGAGATAACCGCATGCTTATGGTCTGGAATGTTGACGCCAGCTATACGGGCCATTCAATTTACTCCAATGATCGGCCACCATTTTGCTTTTATGTGTATAGCAAAAATAGCAGCACACTAGTCTTTAACCTTTCCACGAAAGGCGCAAGATAGTACAGGCTGATTGTTTATAAATCAACCCATCCAGCCTGACCTTCAGCATTTAATGCGCGAGGACTTAACCCTGACGCTGCTTGTGGCGTGGTTCTACCTTGCAGACCACCCGCACGACACCGTTACGGCGGACAATCTTGCAGTTACGGCATATCTTTTTAACAGATGCACGTACTTTCATGATCTACTCCAAATAAGTGAACTTAGCGGATCAAACCGCCGGTTCCACCTTTAAGATTTGATTTTTTCATCAGTGACTCATATTGATGAGACATCAGATGCGATTGAACCTGAGCCATGAAATCCATGACTACGACAACCACGATCAGTAATGATGTACCACCAAAATAAAACGGCACGTTCCAGGCAACAACCAGGAACTGAGGCATCAATGACACGGCGGTAATATAAATTGCGCCAAACAACGTCAAACGAGATAAGACGCTATCAATATACCGTGCCGATTGGTCACCGGGACGAATACCAGGAATAAAGGCGCCGGATTTCTTCAAGTTGTCTGCAACATCTTTCGGGTTAAACATCAACGCCGTATAGAAATAGCAGAAAAAGATCACCGCAACCGCAAACAACAAAATATACAAAGGCTGGCCTGGGCCTAATGCCAACGATACATCCTGCAACCACTCCATACCCTCAGTCTGACCAAACCACTGCCCTATAGAGGCAGGGAAAAGCAGAATACTGGAAGCAAAAATAGGCGGAATAACACCGGCCATATTCACCTTCAGAGGCAGGTGGCTTGTTTGTGCCGCGAACACCTTACGTCCCTGCTGGCGCTTTGCGTAATTTATGGTTATACGGCGTTGACCGCGCTCCATAAACACTACAAATGCCACCGTTGCCACTGCCAAAACAGTGATAAACAGCAGAGCTAAGATATTCAGATCCCCTTGACGAGACGCCTCAAAAGATTGCCCGATAGCTCCAGGCAAACCCGCGACGATACCCGCAAAGATCAACAACGAAATACCATTACCTATTCCACGCTCAGTGATTTGTTCACCGAGCCACATCAGGAAGACAGCTCCAGATACAAGAGTAACGACAGCGACGAAATAAAAGCTTAGGTCTGCGCTGAAGGCAACACCTTGCCCTGCGAGACCAACCGCCATACCTAACGACTGAACGGTAGCGAGAAGAACCGTACCGTAGCGGGTGTATTGGCTAATTTTTCGACGACCGGCTTCACCCTCTTTCTTGAGCTGTTCCAGCTGTGGACTGACCGCTGTCAGTAGTTGCATGATAATTGACGCGGAAATATACGGCATAATTCCAAGCGCCAAAATACTCATACGCTCCAAAGCACCACCTGAGAACATGTTAAACAAGCTCAGAATAGTGCCTTGGTTTTGCTCAAACATAGCAGCAAGGCGATCCGGATTAATTCCAGGAACTGGAATATGAGCACCGATTCGGTAAACCACTATCGCCAGAAAAACAAAGAGCAGTCGAGATTTCAGCTCGCCTAAGCCACTTTGGTTGCCGGATGGAATAGTTCCTTGCTTAGCCATTGAATGTTATTCCTCGACTTTTCCGCCTGCCGCTTCAATTGCAGCTTTAGCACCTTTGGTGACCTTAAGACCCTTGACGGTTACCGCCTTGGTCAGCTCACCAGAAAGGATAACTTTAGCTTCCTTGATATCGCGAGAGATGATGTTAGCTTGCTCAAGAGCAGCCAAATCAACAACCTCTGCCGTTACCTTAGCCAATTCGTCTAAACGAATCTCTGCACGGTAAGCAGCCTTGCGAGACGTAAAGCCGTACTTAGGCAGACGACGCTGTAAAGGCATCTGACCGCCTTCGAAACCAGGCTTGACAGTACCGCCGGAACGGGATTTCAAACCTTTATGACCGCGACCTGCGGTCTTGCCCAAGCCACTACCAATACCACGACCAACACGCTTAGGTGCTTTCTTGGAGCCAGCAGCAGGGCTTAGAGTATTCAGACGCATGATGTGTCTCTCCACTATTCGTCTAAAACTACTGGTCGCTTTCGATGCGAACCATATAGTTGACCTTGTTGATCATGCCACGTACTGAAGGAGTATCCTCTACTTCAACCGTATGATTGATACGACGCAGACCCAAACCTTTAACGCATAGTTTGTGGTCAGGCAGAGTACCAATCGGACTACGGTGCAGCGTCACTTTAATTTTGTTAGCCATCACTGATTACCCCAGGATCTCTTCCACAGTTTTGCCACGCTTAGCAGCAACTTCTTCAGGAGACCGTACAGCCTTAAGACCTTCAACGGTAGCCCGAACAACGTTAACTGGGTTGGTAGAGCCGTAGCACTTAGCCAGTACGTTATGCACACCAGCCAATTCAAGTACTGCACGCATCGCACCACCAGCAATAACACCAGTACCTTCAGATGCAGGCTGCATGTAAACTTTGGAAGCACCGTGACGGGCTTTTACAGCATACTGCAGAGTCGTACCGTTAAGATCAACGCTCACCATATTACGGCGAGCTTGCTCCATTGCCTTCTGGATAGCGACTGGCACTTCGCGCGCTTTACCGCGACCAAAGCCAACCTTACCATTGCCGTCACCTACCACAGTCAGAGCGGTAAAGCCGAATACACGACCACCCTTAACTACTTTGGCAACACGGTTAACCTGGATTAACTTTTCCTGAAGGTCACCGTCTTTCTGTTCGTGATTTGCCATAACCTAACCTTTAGAATTCCAGGCCGCCTTCACGCGCCGCTTCTGCCAAAGCTTTAACGCGTCCGTGATATTTAAATCCGGAACGATCGAAAGCTACCTTAGAGATACCAGCACCCTTAGCACGCTCAGCGATGAGCAAACCAACTTTGGAAGCGGCCTCTACATTACTGGTCGCACCTTCACGCAGTTCTTTCTCAACGGTAGAAGCAGTAGCCAAAACCTTGCTTCCGTCACCGGAGATAACCTGTGCGTAGATGTGCTGCGGAGTGCGATGAACGCACAGGCGTATAGCACCCAACTCGCGCATCTTGATGCGTGAGCGACGGGCACGACGCTGACGAGAATCTTTCTTTACACTCATAATCCTGCCCTACTATTTCTTCTTAGCTTCTTTACGACGCACATACTCATCGGCGTAACGGACACCCTTACCCTTATAAGGCTCTGGTGGACGGAAAGCGCGAATTTCTGCGGCAGCCTGGCCGATCTTCTGCTTGTCAGCACCTTTCAGAACAACAGTAGTCTGGGAAGGTGTTTCAGCAGAGATGCCTTCTGGCAATTCGTAATTGACCGGGTGAGAGAAACCTAGAGTCAGATTCAGCACACTACCTTTAACGGCAGCACGATAACCTACACCGATCAGTTCAAGCTTCTTTTCGAAACCTTCACTAGTGCCAACGACCATATTATTAACCAACGCCCGAGTTGTTCCAGCCATGGCATTAGCCTGTTTGGAGCCACTTCGAGGAGCGAAGGTCAGTACGTTATCTTCGTTCTTTACTTCAACATCCTGGTGAATTGCCAGCTCTAGCTGACCTTTTCCACCTTTGATGTTAATCGTCTGAGCGTCAAGCTTGACAGTAACGCCGCTTGGAATGCTAATAGGAGCTTTTGCTATACGAGACATTTCAACCCCCTTAGAAGACGCTACAAAGAACCTCACCACCGATACCCGCTGCACGAGCAGCACGATCAGTCATGAGACCTTTAGAAGTTGAAATGATTGAAATACCTAAACCAGCAGATACTTTTGGCAGTTCATCTTTAGAACGGTAGATACGCAATCCAGGACGGCTAACGCGGGCAATCTTCTCGATAACCGGCTTGCCTTCAAAATACTTGAGCTCGATGCTCAATGTAGCCTTAACTTCATCACTGACACTAAAGCCAGAGATATAACCTTCATCTAACAGAAGCTGAGCAACAGCCGCTTTCTGCTTTGATGCTGGCATAGCCACAGACTGTTTTTCAGCCATGTTTGCGTTGCGAATACGTGTAAACATATCCGCAAGTGTGTCTTGCATGCTCATTTAATGAGTCCTCACTATTGTGCAGCAGTTCGATCTTGGATCGACGCTTACCAACTAGCTTTTTTCAAGCCGGGTACATCACCGCGCATGGCGGCTTCACGCAGCTGAATTCGGGAAAGTCCGAATTTACGATAGACAGCGTGCGGGCGACCAGTAATCTGGCAGCGACGCTGTTGACGACTAGGGCTAGCATCACGAGGAAGCTTCTGCAGGGCAACCTGCGCTTCCCAACGCTCATCGTCAGACGCACTGACAGAGCTAATGATCGCTTTCAAGTTTGCACGCTTCTCAGCAAACTTAGCCACTAGACGAGCGCGCTTAGCTTCACGCGCCTTCATTGATTCCTTAGCCATAGCAACTCACCGTTATTTCTTAAAGGGGAAACCCAGAGCAGTCAGCAAAGCGCGACCTTCATCGTTATTCCGAGCAGTTGTGGTGATGGTAATATCCATTCCACGCAGCTTATCGACTTTATCGTAATCGATCTCAGGAAAGATGATTTGCTCTTTGACACCCATGCTGTAGTTGCCACGACCATCAAAAGACTTGGAGTTCAAGCCACGGAAATCACGAATACGAGGAATAGAAACATCAACCAGACGGTCGAAGAATTCCCACATACGGTTGCCGTGCAAAGTTACCTTACAACCAATTGGCCAGCCTTCACGAACTTTAAATGCTGCAACAGACTTGCGCGCCTTGGTAACGACAACCTTCTGACCGGCAATCGCTTCCATATCGGCAACGGCATTTTCCAACATTTTCTTGTCGCCAATAGCCTCACCAAGACCCATATTCAGGGTGATTTTGGTAATGCGAGGAGTTTCCATCACATTTTTGAGACCTAGCTCTTCTTTAAGCTGAGGAGCTACAGTTTCTTTGTATAAAGCTTTTAATCTTGACATGATACCTGTTCTCCTTAAGCGCCGATTAGTTCGCCGTTAGATTTGAAGAAACGTACTTTGGTACCATCTTCCAAGATCTTAAAGCCCACACGATCGCCTTTACCCGTAGCAGCGTTGAATACCGCAACATTGGAAGCAGCAATAGGCCCTTCCTTTTCAACGATACCACCAGGCTGACCCAACATCGGGTTAGGCTTCTGGTGCTTTTTAACCATGTTGATGCCGGAAACAACAAAACGATCATCGGTCAGAACTTTCATGACCTTTCCACGCTTGCCTTTATCTCTTCCAGCGATGACGATCACTTCGTCGTCACGTCTGATCTTGCGCATTTAATTTACCTTATCCTTTCCTACTACCCTCTCATGCTCAAAACGCCGAGGCTCCGCAGTTGCTCAAAAGAGCAGGAGTCTCAGCGTTTTACATGGACACAAGTTAACTAAAACTTGGTCTTTACAGCACTTCAGGCGCCAGGGAAATGATCTTCATGAACTTCTCATTACGAAGCTCACGCGTCACAGGGCCAAAGATACGAGTACCAATCGGCTGTTCGCTTGAATCGTTCAGCAGCACAGCAGAGTTAGTATCGAAGCGAATGATCGAACCATCAGAGCGACGAACACCCTTACGAGTACGAACAACCACAGCCTTCAGCACCTGACCTTTCTTCACCTTACCGCGGGGAATTGCTTCCTTAACAGTAACTTTGATGATATCGCCAATGCGAGCGTATCTACGATGAGAGCCGCCCAACACTTTAATGCACTGTACGCGCTTAGCGCCACTGTTATCAGCAACGTCTAGTATTGATTCAGTTTGAATCATGGTCTACTCCATTACGCGGTAGTGCTGACCCATCCAAAATGAGTCAACACCAGAGCGAAGGCGCGTATATTACACCTTTGCAGCGCGTTCTTCAATTTTTACTAACGCCCAAGTTTTTGACTTCGAAAAAGGACTGGCTTCTTTGATAGTAACCAAGTCTCCCATTCGACATTCATTCTGCTCGTCATGGGCATGAAGCTTAGTTGAGCGCTTTACGTACTTACCGTAAACCGGGTGCTTAACCTTACGCTCAACCATCACTGTAACGGTCTTATCCATCTTGTCACTGACAACACGGCCAGTCACAGTGCGGATGTTGTTTTCTGCAGTCATGGTTACTTACCTGCCTTCTCGTTCGCCTTCTCGTTCAGAACGGTCTTGACGCGAGCAATATTACGACGCACCTGACCTAACAGATGCGACTGCGCCAACTGACCAGAACTCTTCTGCATCCGCAGATTGAACTGTTCCTTGAGCAGGTCGAGTAGCTCTTGATCAAGCTCATCTACGGACTTTTCACGTAATTCAACAGTACTCATTACATTACCGTCCGCTTAACAAAGGTGGTTGCCACAGGAAGCTTCGCAGCAGCGAGATCAAACGCCTCATTAGCCAACTGCTCTGAAACACCTTCCATCTCAAACAGCACCTTGCCGGGCTGAATCTGGGCTACCCAGTATTCGACATTACCCTTACCTTTACCCTGACGTACTTCCAGAGGCTTGGTAGTGATAGGCTTGTCGGGAAAAACACGAATCCAGATCTTACCGCCACGTTTAATGTGACGAGTCATGGTACGACGTGCGGCTTCAATCTGACGCGCAGTGATGCGACCACGACCAACAGCCTTAAGTCCGAATTCGCCAAAACTTACGTTACTACCGCGCAACGCCAGACCGCGGTTACGGCCTTTCATCATCTTGCGGTATTTTGTACGCTTAGGTTGCAGCATTGACGTACCCTCTACTTAGAACTTTTCTTCTTGACCGCTTTTTGAGCACGAACCTGCTCAATGCCGCCCAGAATTTCACCCTTGAAGATCCATACTTTAACGCCGATAACGCCGTAAGTAGTATGGGCTTCATATGTACCGTAATCGATATCAGCACGCAGGGTATGCAGAGGAACACGACCTTCCCGGTACCATTCAGAACGTGCAATCTCTGCACCACCCAAACGGCCACCAACCTGAATCTTGATACCTTTTGCGCCCAAGCGCATTGCGTTCTGAACCGCACGCTTCATAGCACGACGGAACATCACACGACGCTCAAGCTGACTCGCAACACCCTGAGCAACCAGACCAGCGTCCAGCTCAGGCTTACGAATCTCTTCGATGTTGATATGGACAGGAACGCCCATCATCTTGGAAACAGCATTACGCAGCTTCTCTACATCTTCACCTTTCTTACCAATAACAATACCTGGACGGGCAGTGTGAATGGTAATGCGCGCATTCTGTGCAGGACGCTCGATTTCGATACGACTGACAGATGCTTGCTTTAATTTACCTTGCAAGTACTTACGTACTTCCAGGTCTTGCAACAAGTTTTTGGCATAAGCGGAGCGGTTTGCATACCAAACAGAGGTATGATCCTTCACAACACCAAGCCGGTAACCTGTAGGATGTATTTTATGACCCATCTTGGTGTCTCCTAGCTTTCAGCAACCTTAACAGTGATGTGGCACGAGCGCTTGAGGATACGATCAGCACGACCTTTTGCACGCGGCTTAATGCGCTTCATAGTCATACCTTCATCCACAAATACAGTCGATACCCTCAGCTCGTCGACATCTGCACCTTCATTGTGCTCGGCGTTTGCAATCGCAGACTCAAGCAACTTTTTCATGATTTCAGCACCTTTTTTAGGGCTGAAGGCCAGAATGTTCAGGGCCTCATCAACAGACTTACCGCGAATTTGATCAGCTACAAGTCGAGCTTTCTGCGCGGATAAGCGGGCGCCTTTTAACTTAGCGGCAACTTCCATCTATATATCCTCTCAGACTCAACGTTTAGCTTTCTTATCGGCAGCATGTCCGCGATAGGTCCGAGTGACAGCAAACTCACCCAGCTTATGACCTACCATGTCTTCAGTAACAAAAACAGGAACATGTTGGCGTCCGTTATGGACTGCAATCGTCAACCCAACAAAGTTTGGGAAGATCGTTGAGCGACGAGACCAAGTCTTAATTGGCTTGCGGTCGCCCTTCTCGATGGCAGTCTCAACCTTCTTCATCAAGTGAAGGTCAATAAATGGACCTTTCTTAAGTGAACGTGGCACAGCCGTTACCTCGAATTTAGAATTTATTTCTTAGAACGACGACGTACAATTAACTTGTCCGTACGCTTGTTCTTACGTGTCTTGTAGCCTTTAGTTGGCGTACCCCAAGGAGAAACAGGGTGACGACCACCTGATGTACGCCCTTCACCACCACCATGCGGGTGATCAACCGGGTTCATAGCGACACCACGAACAGTAGGACGAACGCCACGCCAGCGTGAAGCACCAGCTTTACCCAGAGAGCGCAAACTATGCTCACTGTTGCTCACTTCACCAAGTGTTGCACGACACTCAACTAAAACCTTACGCATTTCACCGGAGCGCAGACGCAAAGTCACATGACGACCTTCACGAGCTACCAGTTGAGCAGAGGTACCAGCACTACGAACCATCTGAGCACCTTTACCAGGCTTCAGCTCAACGCAGTGAATAACACTACCAACAGGGATATTACGCAACGGCAGAGTATTACCAGGCTTGATATCAGCACCAGCTCCTGACATTACAGGATCACCAGCCTTCATACCCTTGGCAGCGATGATGTAACGACGTTCACCATCGGCATACTTAAGCAATGCGATGTTAGCAGTACGGTTTGGATCGTATTCCAGACGCTCAACAACAGCAGGAATACCGTCCTTGTTACGCTTAAAATCAACCAGACGATAATGCTGTTTGTGGCCACCACCAACGTGACGAGTCGTAATACGACCGTTGTTGTTACGACCACCAGACTTAGACTTCTTCTCCAGCAACGCCGCGTGAGGAGCACCCTTATGCAAATCAGAGTGAACAACCTTAACCACATGACGACGACCAGCAGAAGTCGGTTTACATTTTACAATAGCCATTTTCTGTTAGCCCTCACCGATAAAGTCGATGTCATGACCTTCAGCCAGGCGAACGTAAGCTTTACGAATATCCTTACGCTTGCCCATACCGCGAGCGGTACGCTTGGTTTTACCCTTCACGTTCAACACACGCACAGTGTCAACTTTGACTTCGAACAGTTGCTCTACAGCCTTTTTGATTTCAGGCTTAGTCGCGTCACTCGCCACTCGAAAAACAACCTGCTGAGCATCCTCAGCGACAATAGTTGCCTTTTCTGAAATATGAGGACCTAACAGAACTTTGAAGATTCGCTCTTGGTTCATCCCAACAACTCCTCAATTTTCTTCAGGGCAGGCACAGTGACCAGCACCTTTTCGAAGCCAACAAGGCTTACAGGATCGATAGCAGCAACATCACGTACATCGACGTGAGGCAGATTACGAGCAGCCAAGAAAAGATTCTGATCAACTTCTTCAGAGATCATCAAAACGTTGCTCAGATCCAGCTCTTTCAGCTTTGCAGCCATCAGCTTAGTCTTGGGTGCTTCGAGAGAAAGCTCTTCGACAACAACCAGACGTTCTTGACGAACCAGCTCAGAGAAGATGCAACGAATCGCAGCGCGATACATTTTCTTGTTTACTTTCTGAGAATGATCCTGAGGACGTGCTGCAAATGTAACACCACCGCTACGCCAGATTGGGCTGCGGATAGTACCAGCACGGGCACGACCTGTACCCTTCTGACGCCATGGCTTACGACCACCACCACGCACATCAGAACGGGTCTTTTGAGCACGGGTACCCTGACGACCACCAGCCAAATAAGCTGTGACCACCTGGTGAACCAGAGCTTCATTAAACTCTTTATCAAAGGAGACTTCGGACACTTCGACCGAACCGCCGGCTCCTGCAATTGTTAAATTCATTGCCATCTCCCTTAGGTACGAGCTTTAACAGCTGTGTTAACAAACACGTCACCGCCAGTGGCACCAGGAACCGCGCCTTTGATCAGGAGCAAGTTACGCTCCGCATCAACGCGAACCACTTCCAGTGTCTGCACAGTTACGCGCTCAGCACCCATATGACCAGCCATCTTCTTCCCTTTCCAAACACGACCGGGAGTCTGACACTGACCAATAGAACCAGGAGCACGGTGAGAGATAGAGTTACCGTGAGTGGCATCTTGCATGGTGAAGTTCCAGCGCTTGATACCGCCCTGAAAACCTTTACCTTTAGATTCACCAGTTACGTCAACCTTCTGACCAGCTTCAAAGCGCTCGACAGTCAGCTGATCGCCAACCTGAACCTCTTCATCACCCGACAAGCGAAACTCCCATAAACCGCGACCAGCCTCAACACCAGCCTTAGCGAAATGACCCGCTTCCGGCTTGTTTACATGAGAACTTTTACGAGCACCAGCAGTTACCTGCACAGCACTGTACCCGTCAGCTTCAAGTGTTTTAACTTGAGTAACGCGATTCGGTTCCACTTCGATGACTGTGACTGGCACGGAAGCACCATCTTCAGTGAATACGCGGGTCATGCCCGCTTTCCGTCCGACTAAACCAATAGCCATTTTAAACCTCTTGCCAGTTGAGTACGGGGCTATAACCCACTATGGCTGCCCTTCACAGAGCATTCCTCGACTAAATTTAAACTGCGTTTTATATAGCGCCTAAGCGCTCGATTCGATTAGCCCAGGCTAATTTGAACATCAACGCCCGCAGCAAGGTCTAGCTTCATCAGCGCGTCAACTGTTTTTTCAGTTGGCTCAACGATGTCTAGCACACGCTTATGAGTACGGATCTCATACTGGTCACGTGCATCTTTATTCACGTGAGGTGAGGTCAGTACTGTAAAACGCTCCTTGCGAGTCGGGAGAGGGATCGGGCCACGCACTTGCGCGCCGGTACGCTTGGCAGTATCAACAATTTCCTGTGTGGAAGCGTCGATCAAGCGATGATCAAAAGCCTTCAATCGAATTCGGATTTTCTGGTTTTGCATTTCGATCACAACTCCGATGGAATTTTAAATGGCAAACAGCTGCCACCCCTAAAAAAAAGGGTACGGAATTGTACGCTTTGATATGATCAACCGCAAGGGAGTTTTGCAGAAATAGATCCAGATTGAGAAAAAAAACCTCAATCCACCGGACTTACCTGGAAAATCAGATACATAAGAAGAGAGATCAGCGGCATGATACGCTGAGATTTACAGCAAAACCAGTCCTTTTTGCCGTAAAAACCTTGAGAACCGCTTAAAACATAAAACGACAGTGAAGAACCTAAAACAACACATTACATAACCCGGCAAACGCTACGCAGAGCCGCAGCACCTTCAATAACCATGCTCACTGCCATTAACTACTTACTGCCATCAACAGAAGCAACAATCAATAACAGAAAACTAATAACAGGAGCAGGAGCCAAAAAAGCAGAGAAACAAGAACAAACAAAACACATGAAGCCACTAAACAGAATTACTGATAGGAGCACATATAACTATCAAGCGCAGACAGCCATTCTTGTTTAACATCATTTTTAACAAAAGCGCTTTCGAAGCTATTCCTGGCAATCAGACCAAGTTGCTCAACACTCAAGCTCAATGCCTGCTCAACAGCCCGATAGTTATCATTCAGATAACCACCGAAATAAGCTGGATCATCGGAGTTTATCGTGACCTTTAAGCCTAACTCCAGCATTCGACGCAACGGGTGATCAGACATATCATCAACCACCGCTAATCGAAGGTTGGAGAGAGGACAAATGGTTAGCGGTATTTGCTGCTCAATCAATACCTTTATTAAGGAAGGATCTTCCAACGAGCGGTTACCATGATCAATACGATCTACCTTAAGGGCATTCAGCGCGCCCCAGACATATTCAGGCGGCCCCTCTTCCCCTGCATGAGCAACAGCTTTTAAACCTTTCGATCGCGCATATTCAAATGCCGCCTCGAATTTTTCAGGCGGATTTCCTTTCTCAGAAGAATCCAACCCCACAGCAGCAAAAAGAGGCAGATGCTCGTCCACCTGCTTCAATAGCGACAATGCTTCGGCTCCAGATAGATGACGAAGGAACGATAAAATCAGTAACGAACTGATACCCAGCTCGCAACGAGCCGCTTCCATGGCAGAAAAAATTCCATTGATGACAGTCTCAAACGCCACCCCGCGTTCCAAATGAGCCTGAGGATCAAAAAACATTTCGGTATGCAGGACCCGGTCCGCATGGGCTCGTTGCAAATAGTCCCAAGTAAGATCAAAAAAATCTTCTTCGGTGATCAGAACCTGCATGCCCTCATAGTACAAATCGAGGAATTCCTGCAAATTATTAAAGTGATAGGCATCTTCAAGCGCTTCAACTGAAGAGAACCGTAGAGCAATGGAATTACGCTCAGCCAGACGAAACATCAACTCCGGCTGCATGGAACCCTCTAGATGAATATGCAACTCAGCCTTGGGCAAGCCCTGGATAAAATCCTTCAAACACCAACCTCGAAACACTATTGCGTTTACCAGAAGCCCCCCTCTGCCTGCCAGAGCAGACAGAGGATACACCAAACACTACTGAGGCAACTGACCCTCTACCCCTTCTACATAATAGTTCATACCTGCCAAAGCTCCATCATCAAGAACCTCTCCAGCAGGAATAACCTCTTCTCCATTCTGCTTAATGACTGGCCCCTGGAAAGGATGAAGCGCCCCATCAGCGATCTCCTGCTTGATCTTTTCGGCCTCAGCCATCACATCCGCAGGAATTTCCTTATGAAATGGTGCAAAAGCAACCATACCGGACTTGATTCCACCCCAGGTATCCTCAGATGACCAGGTTCCATCCATGACTGCCTGAACACGGTCGATATAATATTGATCCCAGTTATCAATAATAGCGGTAAGCTGGGATTTTGGCGCAAAGCTCGCCATATCTGAAGCCTGACCAACCCCCCATATCCAACGCTGCTCCGCCACCTGCAAAGGTGCAGGACTATCGGTATGCTGGAGAATAATATCAGCGCCCTGATCAGTCAGGGTTTTCGCCGCATCAGCCTCTTTTCCAGGATCATACCAGGAGTTCACCCAGACAACTTTAACAGTCGCATCAGGGTTGACTGCACGAGCAGAACGAGCAACAGCGTTAATACCACGCACTACCTCAGGGATCGGGAATGAAGCCACATAACCAATTACATTGCTCTTGGTCATACGCCCAGCAATAGTACCGACAACATACCGGCCTTCATAAAAACGCGCTGCATAGGTACTGACATTCTTCGCACGCTTATAACCTGTAGCATGTTCAAATTTAACCTTCTTGAACTGTTTAGCGACTTTCAAGGTCGGATTCATAAAACCAAACGACGTGGTAAAAATCAGATCATGACCACTGGCAGCCAATTTACGAATCACTCGTTGCGCATCTGGCCCTTCTTTGACACTTTCAACAAAAGTTGTCTCAACCTGGTCGCCGAACTTTTTCTCAATAGCCTTTCGACCGAGATCATGGCGATAAGTCCAGCCAAAATCACCAACCGGCCCCACATACACAAATCCTACTTTCACAGCCGCTTCCACCTGCGGCCCCATTGCCAGCCCAACCACCGCAGCCATGGCTCCTAACGTTTTCTTAAATCCCAGCTTCATTGCGTTTCTCCTGAGGTTACAGAACTTACTTTCTTGTTATCACCGACAGCTCATCGGTATGTATTGCCATTCAGATGGAAGGCCTGAACACTTTACCCAAAGAAGCGGGTGAGTTTTCTTTTAGTTTAACCTTATCACTGGAAATCATGACCAGTACCAGTACAGTCGCCAGATAGGGCAGCATCGACATAAACTGAGACGGAATGGCTAACCCAAAGCCCTGTCCATGCAGTTGCAATATTGTTACGCCACCAAACATATAAGCCCCAAGCAATACCCGACCCGGCTTCCAGGTGGCGAACACCACCAGAGCCAATGCCACCCAACCTCGGCCCGCAGTCATGTTTTCAGACCACATGGGTGTATAAACGACTGACAGGTAAGCACCTCCCAAACCCGCCATCAAACCGCCAAATAACAATGCCAGATAGCGTAATTTAATCACTGGATACCCCAAAGCGTGCGCTGATTCCGGAGACTCACCAATTGCCCGTAAAACCAGACCTCCCCTGCTGTGGTATATAAAAAAGTGCAGCCCAACAACCATCACAACCGACAGATAGATCATCAGATTATGATCGAACAGGATGGGGCCCAGCAATGGTATATCCGATAACAAAGGGATCGGCAAATTAGACAGAGGCTCCACCGTGGTACCAACAAACTCACTACCAATCAACGCACTAAGCCCCACACCAAATAGCGTAATAGCCAGACCCGTTGCGACCTGATTGGTCAATAGAGAAAGGGTTAACAAGGCATGAAGTGCAGCTAACAGCACACCCGCCAAACCACCAATAAGAATACCGATATAAGTATTTCCGGTAACAACAGCTCCGACAAAACCACCAACAGCACCAACCAGCATCATTCCCTCGACACCCAGATTAAGCACGCCAGAGCGCTCGGCCACCAGCTCCCCCAAAGCAGCAAAGAGTAACGGGGTTGCTGCACCTATAATGGTCAGACAAGCCGCCTGAAATATCATCATACCTTCACTCATCATGCTGCTCCTTGTACTTTGCCAGACCCAAACACAAATCGATATTTGATCAGGACATCACAGGCAAGTAAGAAAAATAGCAACATCCCCTGAAAGACCCCCGTTACAGCTTGTGGTAATCCCATTTCAATCTGAAGGTTCTCTCCACCAAGGTACGATAACGCCAGCAACATTCCAGCGATACAGACTCCCAAGGGGTGCAATCGACCGACAAATGCCACGATAATGGCAGTAAACCCGTAACCCGGAGAGACTTGAGGAACGAGCTGCCCAATCGGCCCGGAAACCTCTATCATTCCCGCCAGTCCGGACAGACCACCGGCCAATAACAGACAAAACCAAATTAAAGCCTTTTCTCTAAAGCCCGCAAACTCTGCGGCTCGGGGAGCGGCCCCTACTACCTTGACCTGAAAGCCAATCAGGGTTCGACTGAGCATAACCCAGGCAGCAATCGCAACAGCAATAGCAGCCAGCAAACCAATATGCAGACGAGTGTCCTCCAGCAAAACCGGCAACAGCCCTGAATCACCAAACATTCTTGATTCTGGAAAATTAAAGCCTTCCGGGTCCCTTAATGGGCCATTCACCAGATAACTAAGAAATAGCAAGGCCACATAAGTCAGCATCAGACTGGTTAAAATTTCGTTAGCGTTGTAACGGGTTTTCAGCAATGCTGGTATTGCTGCCCATAACATTCCCCCCAAGACTCCCGCCAAAGCCATCGCAGGTAATACCCAGCCGCCTTCGACTTCATAGGCAAAAATTGCCAAAGCACCCGAAAAAATGGCCCCCATGGTCAGCTGACCTTCAGCACCGATATTCCATACATTGGCCTTAAAACCAATAGACAGACCTATACCGATCAAAACCAGGGGTATCGCTTTTACGAGCAACTCACTAAAACCATAAAGATCGCCGACAGGACTGATAAAAAAGGCTTCCAATGCCAATAAACCATCAATCCCCATCATGGTAAACATGATAAAGCCGCTCATCAGAGTTAACAGTAATGCCAGCAAGGGGGAGAGATAGACCATGATCAACGATGCTTCTGGTCTGGGTAACATCCTGATCATTGCGCCACCTCCAATACATCCGGCGACTTCGATTCAGGAGGCGCAGAATCCAGCGCAACGCCCGTCATCAATAAGCCGACATCCTCTGCACTAACTTGATTAATCGGATAGATAGTAGAAAGCGTACCTGCACATATTGCCGAAATTCGATGGCTCAAAGTCAACAGTTCATCCAAATCCTGTGATATCACCAAAACCGCCGCACCCTCTGCGGCAAGTTGCTGAACAGCCTTGTGTATAATGGCCGCAGCACCGGCATCAACCCCCCAGGTAGGCTGCGCAATAATCAACACCTCTGGGGCCTGTTCCACCTCACGACCAACAATAAATTTCTGCAGATTGCCACCTGACAGACTTCCTGCGGCCGCTTGATTGCCGGTACAACGCACATCAAAGCGCTCAATGACTAACTCGGCAAAATCCTGAACCTTGCCGAGACGAACAAAACCGTTATTGAGAAATGGCTGCCTGACATAACCGCTCAGCAAAGCATTATCCACCAGACTCATATCAGGAACAGAGCCATGCCCAAGCCGTTCTTCCGGAACAAAACACAACCCCTGTCGGCGCCGTTGATGAGGCATTCGATCCCCCACAGGCTGACCACACAGGAAAACACTATCCTTAGCTACACGGGTTTCACCACTTAAAACCGAAAGCAGTTCCGCCTGACCATTCCCGGCTACGCCAGCAATGCCAAGGATTTCACCTCCATGAAGATCCAGACTGATATTCTTTAGATCAATACCAAAGGTGGTGTCAGATTTAAGACTCAACCCCTGTATGGCAAATTTAAGATCACCACGCTGCGGCGCACTGGATGCTGACGCAGCAGCCAGCTCTTCACCAATCATCAGGGCTGCCATGCTTGAAGCCGTTTCTTCACGAGGATCACAGGCCCCGACATTTTTGCCTAAACGCAAGATCGTCGCGCCCTGGCAAAGTTGTCGAACTTCATCCAGCTTGTGGCTGATATACAAAATGGAACAACCTTCAGCCGCCAACTGGCGCAGAGTTACAAATAACGTCTCTGCTTCTTGAGGCGTCAGTACTGAAGTCGGTTCATCCATGATCAGCAGGCGAGGGTTCTGCAGCAAACAACGAACGATCTCTATGCGTTGTTTTTCACCTACTGAAAGGCTATGCACTGCGCGATTGGGATCGAGTGGAAGTCCGTAACGTTCTTCAACTTTGAGAATCTGTTTTTCCAGCTCAGCCATTGGCGGTGGATCACTCATTCCCAGAGCTATATTTTCTTTAACGGTTAAGGCTTCGAACAGCGAAAAGTGTTGAAATACCATACCAATCCCCAAAGAGCGGGCTTGGGCAGGACTATTGACATAAACCTCTTCATCGCCCCACAGGATGGAGCCGGAATCCGGCTTAAGCAATCCGAAGATCATTTTAACCAGAGTACTTTTGCCTGCCCCGTTTTCACCAAGTAAGGCGTGGATCTCTCCGGGCATCACCTTAAGATCAACCCGGTCATTAGCCAAACATCCCGGAAAAGACTTGACCAATTGTCGCAGTTCCAGTCGAGGCAATTGTGATGATTGCGGCATGAAACCCCTTATTATTATTTTATAATCGTTTGTTTCAACGTACTGAACCGATATTCAGACAGACCCAGGATATGAGCCGCAGTACGTGCCCTCACAACAGAGCCAATCCTCACCATACGCAGCTCAGAGACCATAACGCGACAGATCAACATCAGCCAAATCATGACCAGGGCGAATCCGGCAATGCTCGATCCTAAAAGAAAACTGAACAACAGGTCAAGTTTTTTGCTTACTATACGACGACGCATCAATTCCACAACCTTTAAATATTATCTGAACCACCTGCTCAGACACACAGACAAAATGCTCTTCAGACAGCGCCTTTTGATTCATTAGTCCCAGCACCTGAGCCTGATAGTCGGCGTAATGCTGCGTGACAGACCAAATCATAAAAATCAGTTGCACCGGGTCAATTGGATCCATCTTGCCGGCATCAATCCAGCACTTAAATACATCCGATTTATGGGCCAACCAGGCTCGCTGCTGCTCAAAGCAATACTCTTGAAGGACCGGCGCCCCCCTTAGCACCTCACCGGCAAAGATCTTTGAAAGCTCTGGTCGATCCCAGGATAGCCTTAGTTTGGCACAGATATACTCCCTGAGTACTTCCGCCGGATCATCTTCAGCAGTTATATTTTCAAGAGTACAGTTCCACTGCTCCATAATACTCAGTAACAACTCCTGATACAGATCGCTCTTACTCGGAAAATAGTAGTGGAGCTGAGCCTTTCCCAAGCCAGCCGCTTTTGCGATAGAACTGGTGCTGGTGCCCTTAAAGCCGTTGAGAGCAAATGCCTTCTCAGCAGCAGCCAATATTGCGGCCTTTCGTTCACGGCGAATACGCCCGGTATTGACTGTTTTCTTGGGCTTGTTTTTACTCTCATCATCGGCCATGCATACACCTTGAGATCCCAGAAACAGGATTTATCAATAGCTCCTAAACAACTGTGTCTCGGTCTCTGAAGCCGATCAAATAAAGAATGCCATCTAATCCCAGCGTGGAAATTGCCTGCTTCGCACTCTTTCGGACAAGAGGCTTTGCCCGAAAAGCGATGCCAAGTCCGGCAATACTAAGCATCGGTAAGTCATTGGCACCATCACCAACGGCGATTGTCTGCTCAAGCCTCACCCCCTCTCGCTCTGCGATTTCACGTAATAACTGAGCCTTGCGCTTACCATCGACCACTGTCCCGGTAACCCTACCGGTCACTTTGCCATCTTCAATTTCCAGCTCATTGGCATAAACGTAATCAAAACCAAGCTTACTCTTCAGGTAATCCCCAAAATAATTAAACCCTCCAGAGAGAATGGCGGTTCTGTAGCCTAAACCATGAAGATTAGCCACCAGTTCCTCTGCCCCTTCGGTCAAAGGCAGTCTTTCGGCAACTTTGGCCAGTACTGATTCATCCAGCCCCTTAAGCAAGCCAACTCGACGTCTAAAGCTTTCGGTAAAATCGATTTTACCTTGCATAGCTTCTTCGGTAATTGCCGCAACCTGCTCACCAACCCCTGCTTCTTTGGCCAGCTCATCGATAACCTCAGCTTCAATCAGCGTTGAGTCCATATCGAAAACAACCAGCCGGCGGTTACGACGAAAAATATCATCCTTCTGGAAAGCAATATCCACATCCAGTTCACTGGCGGCCTTCAGAAACTCCTCTCTAAGCGAGTCAGAAGGCGCTCCCCGCACCGAAAACTCAACACAGGACTTGGTTCGATCAGAATCATCGCCCAAATGAACCCGGCCAGACAGACGACTGATATTATCAATATTCAGACCATGCTCGGCGGCAATATGAGTCACCTTACTGATATGATCCGCACTGACTTTACGGGCCAGTAAAGTAATGATATGACGTGCCTTTCCTTGTCCCTCCACCCATCTTTGATAGTCTGTTTCAAGTACTGGATCAAACTTAGTGTTCATGCCCAGTTCATGCATTCTAAACAGCACGTCACTCAATACAGGAGATGACTCCGCTTCTTTTGGAACTTCAATAAGAATGCCTAAAGAAAGATTGTCATGAATAACCGCCTGCCCGATATCAAGAACAGTGACCTTATACTTGGCCAAAATGCGGGTGATAGTGGAGGTAACGCCAGGCTTGTCTTCTCCAGCGATAGTGATGAGTATAATTTCCTTCACAGACCTATACCTATTGGACTGAGCTGCCATTGGTGCGCTGTCGCATCAGGATTCATTAATAGAGCATCCTCAAACAGAATACTCTATTAATACAATCTTCAATCAATACAGCGCTCGATTAATATTGTTATTAATTAGTACAGAAGTTGACTAATACAATTCTCGCTACTGATGACGCTTCTGACATACCATATTTCTAAATCCAGTATTGCTGAGGTGCTAAACACCGACTCAACACCCAAAGCGTCTATACAATGAAGCAGCGCTATTCTACCTGCATGAGGTTACAATCGTTAGCCCCATACTTAATTTCCAACATGGACATGTACTTTAATCATTAGCGTTAGCACCACCCTGAACGAATCAGGTTAGCAGTTGCTCAAACATACTATTCCCAATCAGAGGAGCAAAGACCGGTCATAATTATGCCTGAATTGATATCCGATCTTATTGAATGGCTGAACCTGCATCCTCAGTTCATTACCATAGCCATTGCATCGCTAGCATTTATCGAATCCCTGGCCATGGTAGGCATAGTGGTTCCAGGAATTTCATTGCTGTTTGCTACTGCAGCATTAGCTGGCGGCGCAAACATATCTCTGGTCTATTGCCTGCTGGCAGCCATGGCGGGAGCTTCTACCGGCGACATATGTAGCTTCTTTCTTGGCCGTTACGCACATCCATGGGTTCTCGATCACTGGCCTTTTAAACAACATCCGGAATGGGTAGTGCGTGGTGAACTCTTCTTTGGCCGATACGGGATTTATTCCGTTGTAATTGGTCGATTTATTGGCCCGATCAGACCCGTTCTTCCTTTTGTCGCTGGCATGCTGTATATGCCTCCACCCCGGTTTATCATGGTCAATCTGCTGTCTTCCATGGCCTGGGCGCCCGTCTATGTTATGCCAGGCTATCTAGTGGGCAACTCCGCACTGGAGTTATCTTCTAAGGAACAACCGACTATGGATTGGATAAGTGGTGAACTGATAGGCATTGCGATAGCAACCACTTTAATCGCTGCTGTATTTATAACGTGGTTGATACAACGAAGATCAAAACCTATGACTGGGAAAACAGATAAAGAAGCAAAAGAAAAGTAATAAACCAAAAGCCTGATAACAGCTTCCAGAACAGCAGACGACTGGTACTGCTTTCAGTCACAGGATCAACTTTGAGAAATTCGGGATTCGGCTGGGTCAGATCCGTCATCAGCTGCTCGATAGTCCGATACCGCTGATCCAGATCGAAAGCCACCCCCCTTTCCAGCGCACTGTCAAACCACACGGGAATCACCGGGTTATGCAAAGCAGCACTCTGATACCTTAGACGATCATAATCAAAGGCTGTTCGGCACTCCTCTACGGCCGGACCGTAGGGCAACGTGCCAGTAAACATCTCATAAGTAATGGTGGCCAGAGCGTATACATCCCCTTGCATACCCGGATTCTTACCCAACAAATAGAGCGGATCAGAATAGCTTGCGGTACCCAACGCCCCTTCATGAATCAGTGGTCGCTGCAATTCTGCCAAACCTGCTACATACACCGATCCAAAATCAACAATGACAGCCCGCTGTTCTTCCGTAATCAAAACATTAGCCGGTTTCAGATCCTGATGGATAGCCTCATTATCATGGAACGCCTCCAACCCTTTGGCTATCTGCTTCACGATTGCGATAGCTGCTTTGGGGCTGACAGGCTGATGCTGCTCAATCCAGCGATCCAGCCCTTCTCCCTGGACAAACTCCATCAGGTAATAAAGGCAGGTTCGAGGTCGTGCCTGGCGAATTATCTGAACAACATTTTCTCCTTTTACCCGACTGCCAATCCATTCTTCCTGAATGAAACGATCGATATAACTGATATCGTCCTCAAAATTGAGCGAGGGAGTTTTCATTGCAACCTCTTCACCCGTCTCAGTGTCACGGACCAGATATAGCTGACTACGACTGGAAGCAAACAGTTCTCGAAGGATTTCATAGCCATCAACCCGCATCCCCGGTGCCAACTCTGGCGGGAAAGGTAAGCGAGTCAGTTTCACACTGTAATCATCCAGACTTTCTTCGGGTAGCTGATTAATTCGTGCAACCACCGCGCTGACATTATCATCGCTGTCATTAGCCAATGCTGTATCGACCAACTGACGACTGATTTCTTCAGCACTTTTCTCCTGGGACAATATTTCCCTGATTTGAGACTCATCGATAAAGTCATGCACGCCATCGCTGGTCAGCAGCAGGACATCCCCCTCCTCCAACGGGACGCGCCCATAATCTACATTCAGACGATTATCCATTCCCAGAGCTCGAGATAGAGTCGCTCTGTTCTCATCAAGAACCGCAGTATGATCGCGAGTTAGCTGTGACAACGCGAGCTCTCCCGATTCATCACGATGAAGCCGGAAGATACGACTATCCCCAATATGGAAAAAGTGTGCAGTTCGACTTTTAACAACAATCGCACTGAACGTTGTCAGATAACCTTTGCATTCCGTCGCGAATTCATGACTTTTTCGGTAAAGACGAAGATTTATAGTTGAGAGGATTTTTTCTCCACAGTGCCCTGCGGACCAGGTATCAGGAGTCTGATAATATTCATCGAGGAATCGGGTAACTGCTGTATGACTTGCATCCTTTCCAGCCTCTGCGGAAGAAACACCGTCAGCAACGACCAAAACGACGCCTTTGCTCTGGCTTAAATATGAGTCTTCTGGTACATGCACACCGGCACAGTCTTCATTCTGTGACTTACGACCTGTCGCCGTAAAATAACCCGTATCCATTTTCAGATTATCGGTCAACGTTTCGATCATGCAGAGACTCCTTTAAGGGAGCTACCCTAAACGGCGCTCCCTGCTTAAGCTGTTAAATTGACTAACAGCCAGATTGAGCTATACAGATTACCACCTTACAAATGAAAAGCGGCCCTATATAAGAGCCGCTGACGATGAGGTCCAGTTCAGGTCGATTTAAGACTCAATACGGGCCCCACTTTGGTAAATCCAAAGGATTAACCTACATCGATCATCTCAACAGTACCATCAGGAAGAACCTCAGAGATCTTGCCTTTTGGCTCATTCAGCATCATTGCGATAAAGAACACAATGGCCGCAGAGGCTCCGATGATCATAAAGAAAGTACTGTACTCGACAAAGCTCAGGATAGTGAGATAAGTTACCGCACCAACATTACCGTAGGCACCGGCCATACCGGCAATCTGACCAGTCATACGACGTCTGATCAGCGGAACGATAGCAAAAACAGCGCCCTCACCTGCCTGAACAAAGAAGGAACAGGCCATAGTTGCCAATACCGCAGCAGGAATCCACCAGCCTGAATCAATCTGGCTCAAGACAAAGTAGCCAACGGCCAAACCACCAATCAGAATCATCAGCGCCTTACGACGACCAAACTTATCAGAGAACCAGCCACCAGTAGGACGTGCCACCAGATTCATAAAGGCAAAGCCTGAAGCCAGTAAGCCTGCTTTAACCGGATCTAATCCTTCAAAGGTTTCCAGGAAGAACAAAGGCAGCATGGACACAACGGCCAACTCTGAACCAAAGGTAACAAAATAGGACCAATCAAGAATAGCAACTTGCTTGAATTCATATTTTTCCAGCTCAGAAACACCGCTTCTCAGATGATCCTTGTTTACCTTCCAAATCTGGCTGGTTTGGTATACATAGAGTACTGCCAGAACAATCCAGATGCCGTACATTGCCGTTTCGGTTAACAGACCAACACCTGCGGGAGATAGTTTCCAGGCCAAGACCACCAATGCGACGTACATTGGAATATTCATCAACAGGTACATATAGAAGTCTTTCCAGCTGGTGACTTCCAGACCACCTGACTTCTTAGGCTTGAAGTAAGTTGAACCCTTTGGAGTATTTCTTGCCACCCAGTAGTAGAAAATACCATAAAGACCAGCAACAACCCCCGTAGTGGCCAACGCATAACGCCAACCGTCTTCACCACCATAGATCAACGCCAGAGTCGGCAGGCTCATCGCTGCAGCGGCAGAACCGAAGTTACCCCAGCCACCGTAAATCCCTTCAGCAATACCAACACTTTTATGAGGGAACCACTCTCCAACCATACGAATACCGATAACAAAACCGGCACCCACAAAGCCCATCAGGAATCGCATGATTGCCAGCTGTTCGTAGGTCTGAGCGAAAGCAAACGCAAGACAAAGAACCGATGAGATAATCAGCAAGCCGCTGTAAATTTTACGTGGGCCAAACTTATCCACCAGGATACCGATCACAATTCGTGCGGGAATGGTCAAAGCAACGTTAAGAATCATTAACGCTTTGACTTGCTGACTCGTCATGTCAAACGCTTCTTTCATAAAGACCAGAAGCGGTGCGTGGTTAAACCACACAACAAAGGTCAAGAAAAAAGCAAACCAGGTAATGTGGAGTGTTTTTATCTTCGGATCGCCTACGGCGAAGAGGTTAATTTTATGATCTGTAGACATGGTGCCTCCAATCGATCTTGATCATGTGGAAACTAATAATCTGGAATGCACAAAGTTTCTCGCTTTCACTCTCAGGAAAGTTTGATCTTGGTCAAGTATAGAAACTAGCTATTGACGTATATCAAGGAGAGGATCAATCAGTTTTTATTAGCAGATTCTTTACCACCTAGGCCTAAAAGATTGCCTATAACTCAAGCAGTAGAGCCACTACCTCTTAATAGGTAGCCTAAAAATCAGCTCTTCAAGCAACAGCAATCTAAGCAGGACAGAATCCATATACCTCCTTATGAAATTCTATTAAGGTGGCCATCAAAGAGCAGCAGAAGGACATCAGCATGAGCATAGCATTGCCCACTAGCGGAGCCAGTAAAGCCCTCACTATGGCAACACTGGCCTTCGCAGCAAATTTCTCAGTGTGGATTCTCTACGCGGTATTTGGGCTTGAGCTTGAAAAAAGCATGGGATTATCCGCAACTCAGCTAGGGGTCTTTTTTGCAGCGCCAATGCTGACAGGAGCTCTGGTACGAATACCCGCTGGTATTTTGGCAGACCGCTACAACCCCAAACACCTCTTTACTGTTCAAATGCTACTGGTTACTCCCGCCCTGTTTCTGTTGCCTTTAGTCGACAGTTACGATCTCTATCTGTTACTGGGACTCTGGATTGGTTTAAGTGGTGTTTCTTTTACTCTCGGCATTCGTTATGTCAACGATTGGTTTGAACGCAACCGCCAGGGTACAGCAATGGGGATTTTTGGCGCAGGCAATGCTGGAGCTGCCATTACCCTGGTTTTGGCACCGATATTAATCAGCCACTGGGGCTGGAGCAGCATAGGGCCTGTTTATGGCGCAGGCATGATCCTGACCGCCCTGTTGTTCGCAGGATTCGCGCCGTCGCGAGCAACCAACATCCAGACAGCCAGTCAAATACCAACCAACCCGGACAACAATCCAGACCAGAGCCCGATTTTTATGCGCCTGCAGGTCTGGCGCTTTGGACTCTACTATTATTTCGTGTTTGGTAGTTTTCTAGCACTAATCATGTGGCTGCCCCAGTACTATACACACGCTTATCAGTTATCACCCAATCAGGCAATGGCCTTTACCCTGTTTTTTGCCGCAACTTCCAGCATGGTGCGAGCCTTGGGAGGGTGGTTTGCAGACCGCTACGGAGGCAGCACCGTCAATTGGATGGTGTTCTGGGTTTGCCTGGTCTGCCTGTTTTTTCTCAGCTACCCCTCAACCACCATGACCATTCACGGAGTTCATCAAGATGTTCATCTGAAGGTCGAAGTGAACCTGTGGGTTTTCACCCTGCTCATCTTTATTATTGGTATCGCCCAGGGGTTTGGCCGCGCCAGTGTCTACAAGACAATTCATGACCATTACCCTCAGCAGATGGGCAGCGTCGGCGGGTTTGTCGCCGCCATAGGAGCGTTAGGGGGCTGCACATTACCTATTGTATTTGGCCTGGCGGTGGATTTTGCCGGTTTCTATAGTGCCTGCTTTATGGTTCTTTACAGTGTACTGGCCTGCTGCATGATCGCCATGTATTTTGCCAATAAGAAAGACCGTTTCCGAAGCCGGGTCAGCTATGCTCAATCCCACAACTTTTTGGATAGTGACTGAACAGCAGACAGATTTATACAGACCTGCCTGCTGGGAGTATGACTCTCTAAGGGGAAATAACACTCAAGAGGAATGTAACACTCTATGGAAATGTAATTCTCCAACGGTTTAAGAGTTTAGGACGGTATGAAGGAGCTCAGACAGGGTAGCCGTCGATCCCTAACGAGCTCCACGACCTTTCTTTGATTTCCGACGACCAGATTTACTGCCCTTCTTGCTTCCTTTTCCATTGGCCTGCACCAGTTCAAAATCAATTTTGCGCTCATCCAGGTCCACCCGAACAACTTTGACCTGAAGCTCATCACCCAGTCGATAGACAGTGCGGGTTCGCTCACCAACAAGGCGCTGCTTAGCCGCATCAAAGTGATAATAATCTCCCGCTAAGGCGGTCACATGAACCAGACCTTCAACATAGATCCCTTTCAACTCGACAAACAACCCAAATGCAGTGACGGAGCTAACAACTGCTTCAAAATCCTGTCCTATGCAATCCTGCATGAATTCACATTTCAACCAAGCAATAACCCCCCAAGTGGCCTCATCCGCTCGTCGCTCAGTCATGGAGCACTGCTCGCCCAATTCGGCCATCATCTTGGCATCGTAAGGGTAACCCTGCTCCCATGTTATCGATTGCGCTCCTTTGACTCGCTGAACCGCATCCTTAGGCCCTTTGCTACCAATCATTCCTCGCACGGCCCGGCTTACTGCACCTTCACTCTTTTGAGAGCGGATAACTGTGCGAATCAGTCGATGTGTCAGCAGATCCGGATAACGACGTATCGGTGAGGTAAAGTGGGTATAGGCAGGATAACCCAGCCCAAAATGCCCTTCATTTTCCGGGGTATAAACCGCCTGGCTCAGTGACCGCAACATCATCGTCTGTATAACATGCGCATCCGGCCACTCCTTAACCTGCTCCAGCAATTGCTGGTAATCCACTGGCTGAGGCTTGTCCCCCCCGGTTAAATTAAGCCCAAGCTCTCCCAGATAAGCACGAAGGCTTTCCAGCTTCTTCGACTTTGGCCCCTGGTGAACACGAAACAGGCCTGGCTTTTTCAGCTTTTCAACAAAACGAGCCGTAGCAACGTTAGCGCATAGCATGCACTCTTCAATAAGCTTATGAGCATCATTACGAACAACCGGAACAATCTCTTCTATTTTACGATCCGGACCAAATACAATACGGGTTTCAGTCGTTTCAAAGTCAATAGCACCACGCTGCTTACGCGCTTCTTTTAAACTCTCATAAAGCCAGTTGAGTTCATATAGATGAGGAATAATGTCAGCGTACTGCTGACTGACTTTCATGCCCAGCTCTGATTCGGGCTGTTCTAACAAGGCACCAACTTGAGTGTAAGTTAAGCGTGCATGTGAGCGAATTACCGCTTCATAAAACTGATAGCCGCTGAGCTTCCCTTTAGCACTGATCGTCATCTCACAAACCATGGCCAAACGATCAACATTGGGGTTTAACGAACAAAGTCCATTGGAAAGAGCTTCTGGCAGCATGGGGACAACATGTTCAGGAAAATAGACTGAATTACCACGTCTAAGTGCCTCCTGATCCAGAGCCGAATTCGGCTTTACATAATGAGAGACATCGGCAATAGCCACATATAGCCGCCAACCACCACTTTTCTTACGCTCACAGTAGACCGCATCATCGAAGTCCCTGGCATCTTCACCGTCGATAGTCACTAACGGCTTATCCCTCAAATCAATTCGATAATTCTTATCCTCTTCTGCCACTTCAGCACCGAAACACCCCGCTTCCTCCAGCACACCCTCAGTCCAGCTGTTGGGAATATCATGATTGCGGATCGCCACCTCAATCTCCATGCCCGGGGCCATATGAGCTCCCAACACTTCAATGACACGCACTCTCGGCCGGTTACGAGGGCCAGGTTGCTGAACAACCTCAGTCAAGACATAGTTACCGTGATCCGCCCCCAGATCATCCTCAGGAGCAACCACAATATCCATGTTAATTCTTTGATTTTCGGGTACAACGAACCCTACGCTGCCCTCACGGTAAAAGCGCCCGACCAACTGCTGGGTATTCCGCTCCAGAACCTCAACAACCTTGCCTTCCAAACGGCCGCGACGATCCATTTCACCCGGACGGACCAACGCTTTATCGCCATCAAAAAGCTTACGCATCTGGCGATTATGTAAATAAATATCTTCACTGCCATCATCAGGCGTCAAAAAACCGTATCCATCTCGATGACCTGAGACACGACCGGAAATCAAATCCATTCGATCCACCAGACCATAACCGCCACGACGAGTGTGCATCAACTGCCCATCCCGTTCCATCGCTCGTAAGCGTCTGCGTAAAGCCTCTATCTGCTCCTCGGTAACCAACCCCAACTCAGTGCATAACTGGGCATGAGAAAGCGGACGTCCTAACTCAGTTAGCTTCGACTGAATAAACTCGCGACTTGGGATTGGGTTTTCGTAATTATCCGCTTCACGTGCGGCAAAAGGATCATCAGTTCTCAGGGCCATGTCAGTATGGGCTCCTTATGCTTCGACCCATATAAAGACTGTTGTCGAAGAGTGTTAACAATAATTACAGCTGTCTGTAAACAGCTAACAGAGTATAAGTATTCAAATTATAACTATCTAATCTAAAACATAAAACGCCGGCACTTGCCGGCGTTTTGTAGGTGTGCCTTACTAGCGTAGCAGATCAGGGACGCTCTTCCCCTTCGACTTCGACTTCTTCTTTAACTGGTGGCATCAAATCTTCGCGAGTCACATTCATCATCAACAAGACGTTGCTGGCAACATAAATAGAGGAATATGTCCCCACCAGAACACCAATCATCAAGGCTGTCGCAAACCCATGAATCAACTCTCCTCCGAAGAAGAATAGCGCTAAAAGCACTAACAAAGTCGTCAATGATGTCACCAAAGTACGACCTAAAGTCTGAGTCAGCGATAAGTTGATAATTTCTTCAGAGCTGCCTTTACGCACTTTGCGAAAATTCTCTCGGATTCGGTCACAGACAACGATAGTATCATTTAGAGAGTAACCAATAACTGCCAAAACAGCAGCCAACACTGTTAAGTCAAAATCCAGCTTCAATAATGAGAATATACCCAGCACGATAAGAACATCATGAGCCAGCGCAACCACTGCTCCTACCGAGAATTTAATCTGGAATCGGAATGCAACATAAAGCATAACGATACCAAGGGCGAGTAACATCCCCAACCCACCCTGCTCACGCAGTTCATCTCCAACCTGAGCTCCGACAAACTCCGAGCGGCGTAACTCTACGGGCTGATCCGCCCCTTCTCGTAGAGCACCAAGAACTTCATCCCCTAAGGTAGAGGTATGATCTTGTGCAAGACGAACCAGAATGGAAGTGGGTGAGCCAAAGGTTTGCACCACCACGTCCTCATATCCGGCTTTATCCAGGGTAGCGCGAATCTCATTCAGCGGTTGCGCTTGTGAATATTCCACTTCAACCAGTGCACCACCGGTAAAATCTAACCCGAACTGCAATGAGTTAAAGGCCAGAGAACCAACTGAAACAATCAGAACAACTAAAGAACAGATCGCTGCGATCTTACGCAGCCCCATAAAATCAACAATTTTAGCTGTGGTAGTCATCGTCTTACACCTCCCAGCCAATAGACAACTTCTTCACTGCACGTCCACCGTAAATAAGATTAACCAATGAACGGCTCACCATAATGGCTGTAAACATGGAGGTAAGAATACCGATTGACAATGTGACAGCGAACCCTTTGACCGGCCCGGTGCCCACAGCAAAAAGAATCAACGCCACCACCAGTGTGGTGATGTTGGCATCAAAGATAGTTGAGAATGCACGCTCATAGCCCGCATGAATGGCTGATTGCGGCGGCATACCATTTTTGAGTTCCTCCTTGATCCTGGAGAAAATCAAAACGTTAGCATCTACAGCCATACCGACTGTCAAAACGATACCTGCAATCCCTGGTAACGTCAGCGTTGCCGATAACATCGACATTACCGCAACCAGAATGGCCAAATTCAATGCCAGCGCTATATTCGCCACAACGCCGAACACCTTGTAAAAGACCAGCATAAACAGCAACACCAGGGCAAAACCAATCTGAACAGAAGTCACACCCAGATCGATATTTTGCTGCCCCAGACTCGGCCCAACCGTTCGTTCCTCAACAAAATAGATAGGAGCTGCCAAAGCACCAGCACGCAACAACAAGGCAAGTTCAGTTGACTCCCCCTGACCATCCAGACCCGTAATACGGAAATTGTTACCCAGCGGGGACTGAATCGTTGCTAAACTGATGATCTTCTTCTCAACATAAGGGATGCGCTTCTCGACTTCGACACCATCCACCATTTCATAGCGAGTGCGGCTTTTATGCTCGATAAACAGTACAGCCATTCGACGCTTAATCGCATTGCGGGTAATACGATTCATCATCTTCCCGCCTTTGGTATCCAAAGTAATGGAAACCTGTGGCATACCATTCTCATCGAAGTTTGCCTGAGCGTTAGAAACACTACTACCGGTTATAATAATATCTTTTTCAATCGTGGCAGCGGGGCGACCTGGCTCGCGAAATTCGAAGGTCTCAGTATCGCTTTTGGCAGTATCTGTTCGGGCTTCAAGACGGAATTCGAGATTGGCTGTCTTTCCCAAAATACGTTTTGCTTCAGCAGTATCCTGTACACCCGGTAGTTGTATAACAATTCGGTTACGCCCCTGGCGCTGTACCAAAGGTTCAGCAACACCCAGCTCATTAACCCGGTTTCGAATGGTGGTGAGGTTCTGCTTGATCGCATAATCTTCGATATCACGGACACTGGATTCAGTCAGACTGACCCCTAACAGGAAAGTATCGTCAACGTCTTCTGGTGTCAGTAAAAATTCAGTGAACTCACGACGCAGCAGTGATCGAGCTTCATCCCGCTCTTCAGCACTGCGAAACTTAATGCTTAAACTACCATCAGCTTTAGAATTAACACCTCGATAACGCAACTTTTCACCGCGTAGCAGCGTTTTAATCTCGCTGACATAAACATCCAGACGCTGTTTTAAAGCAGCAGCCATATCCACTTCCATCAAAAAGTGAACACCACCACGCAAGTCCAGACCAAGCTTCATCGGCCCAGCCCCCATAGAGGCAAGCCAATCCGGTGTGGTCGGAGCCAGGTTCAGAGCAGTTACATATTCGTCTCCAAGCGCTCTGCTCACTACCGCTTTTGCCTGTAACTGTTCATCGCTGGAAGCAACACGGATCAACAAATTCTTGTCAGTGACCTCGGCACCTAAACTCTGAATACTGGCCTTATCCAAAGCTCGTTCCACACGCCTTAGCAGAGCCTCATCAACTGTTGTCGTCGTATTAGCCCCAGAGACCTGTACCGCGAAGTCGTCAGGATAAAGATTAGGTGCAGCATAGATTGCGCCGATCAGCAGCACAAAAACGATGATGAGATTTTTCCACAACGGGTATTTATTGAGCATGCCGATGCCCTGATTCTGATTGCCAGACTCCTAACGAAGCTGAGCCAATCTTAGGTTCTATGGATAATAAAACGCCACTACGAGGGAGTGGCGTTTATATGCGTTGAGAAGGAGACCTTAGATATCCTTAATGGTTCCTTTGGGCAGCGCCGCGGAAACATGCCCTTTCTGGAATTTAAGCTCAGTGTTCTCAGAAACTTTGATGACGATATAGTCTTCATCAACTTTGGTCACTTTACCAAGCAGACCACCGCTGGTTACAACTTCATCGCCTTTACCCAGTCCAGCAATCAACGCTTTATGCTCTTTGGCGCGCTTACTCTGAGGACGCCACATCATGAAGTAAAAGATCAGCGCAAAGCCAACTAAAAAAATCAGGCTGGAAAAATCGCCTCCAGGCGCTCCCGCGTCTTGTGCCATCGCAGGGGAGATAAAGAAACTCATTGCTGTCTCCTAAATATTCTTGGTATTAAAAGTGTTCCTGGTAGCACATGTAATTGCTACTGGTTTATTCTTGATAAAGAGTATGCCGTACAGGTGATATGGGGCCAAACCTTCCAAACTCAAGCCCATCCGGGATGATCTTTTCAGGCTTCCTTGCGGGCTGAAATTTAATCAGCCACCCCGGTCAACATCCAGTTTCAATCCAAGGCAGGTGTTTCCTGACCTCGTTTTTTATAAAACTCTTCCACAAAGTCGCCCAATCTACCTTGTTCGATAGCAGTTCGCAATCCGCTCATCAGGTTTTGATAGTGCCGTAAGTTATGGATAGTATTCAGTTGCGCCCCCAGCATCTCCTTACACTTATCCAAGTGGTGAAGGTAGGCACGACTAAAGTTCTTGCAGGTATAGCAGTCACACTCTCGATCGAGGGGTCCATCGTCATGTTTATGAGCAGCGTTACGTATTTTCACCACCCCGGTTGAGACAAATAAATGCCCATTGCGCGCATTTCGAGTGGGCATGACGCAATCAAACATATCCACCCCGCGCTTAACGCCCTCAACCAGATCCTCAGGACGCCCAACTCCCATCAGATAACGGGGGCGATCCTCAGGCATCTTAGGAGTGGTATGATCCAGGATTTTCATCATTTCATCTTTCGGTTCTCCAACGGACAAACCGCCAATGGCATAGCCGTCAAAACCGATTTCAGTTAATCCCGCCAGAGACTCATCCCGCAGCTCTGGAAACATCCCGCCCTGAACAATACCAAACAACGCTGCCGGGCTATCACCATGAGCCTCTTTACTGCGCTTTGCCCAACGCAAAGATAGCCGCATTGATTCTGCCGACTGCGTTTCTGTGGCGGGATAAGGTGTGCACTCATCAAAGATCATCACCACATCTGAGCCCAGATCCTTTTGCACCTGCATGGATATTTCAGGATTCAACGTCACCGGAGAACCATCCACAGGGGATTGAAAATTCACACCGGCTTCGGTGATTTTGCGCATATCACCCAAACTAAATACCTGGAAACCACCGGAATCAGTCAGAATAGGCCCTTTCCACTGAACGAAATCATGCAGATCGCCATGAGCTTTGACTACTTCTGTTCCTGGCCGTAGCATCAGGTGAAAAGTGTTGCCCAATATCATATGGGCACCGATTTCTTCGATGTCACGCGGCAGCATTCCCTTCACCGTGCCATAGGTTCCAACCGGCATAAATGCGGGTGTTTCGACCTCGCCCCGGGGGAAAGTAAGACGCCCACGGCGTGCTTTGCCATCCGTTGCCAGCAATTCATAAGACATAAAACATTCGCGTGTCACGAAAAAAACTCCTAATTCTATTCAGATAGGCTGCAGCTCTGGTCAAAAACGACCCAGCTGTTACCCGAAAACTTGTCGCTGCAAGGTTGAACCTAAGGTAAATCCGCTATCTATGGGTCAGAGGCAATCTCTGCGAGTCAGGAACATTGCATCCCCATAACTGAAGAAGCGATACCGCTGCTTAATCGCCTCCTCATATGCAATACGAATGTGTTCACTCCCGGCAAACGCACTAACCAGCATCAATAGAGTTGATTCTGATAGATGGAAATTGGTGACCAAAGCATCTACTACCTGGAACTGATAACCCGGATAGATAAAAATATCAGTATCACCGGTAAAAGAAGCCAGCTCACAACCATTTGCCGTGTCGCTGGCTCTAGCAGCGCTCTCCAGACAGCGAACACTGGTTGTGCCAACAGCAACCACTCGTCCACCTCTGGCCCGGGTTGCAGCAATCTGATCACATACTTGCTGTGAGACTTCAATATATTCCGAATGCATATGGTGGTCTTTAATGGATTCCACCCGCACCGGCTGAAAGGTGCCGGCCCCCACATGCAGAGTGACAAACGCTTGCTCGATACCCTTGGCTTCAAGCGACTGCAATAAGTCCTCATCAAAATGCAGACCTGCCGTTGGAGCAGCCACAGCCCCCTGACGACAGCCATAAACAGTCTGATAACGCTCGCGATCTTCGAGCTGATCCTCCCGGGCCATATAAGGAGGCAACGGCATATGGCCAACCTCCTCCAAACATTCAAGCACAGACCGCTCTCCCTCGAAGTTAAGGACAAAAAGAGCATCCTGGCGCCCAATAACCTCGGCTTTGAGTTTACCTTCAAAAGTTAGCCTAGTACCGGGCTTAGGGGCTTTACTGGCACGAACATGAGCCAATACCTGATGTTCATCCAACACCCGCTCCACCAGCATCTCAACTTTCCCACCACTTTCCTTGCATCCGTACAACCGTGCTGGGATCACCCGGGTATTATTAAAAACAGCCAGGTCTCCAGGCTGTAGCAGATCCAGAATATCAGTAAACTGGCGATGCTGAAGCTCCCCGGAATTACCCTCCAGACACAACAGACGACTACCGGTTCGTTCTTCGGTAGGAAAACGAGCAATCAGCTCGTCTGGTAACTCAAAATGGAAATCTTTTACGCGCATGGATATAACAACGTGCCACTCAAAATCGAAAAGGTGCTTAGCTTAAACAAAAGCGGGAAATTTTTCAGGTCCCGGAAGAATGTTAATTCTGACACATTCAAGTCAAAAATAGCATTGACCTCCAGAAAAAGGCGCCTATAATAGCACGCTCTTTCGGACCAGAGCGACGAAATTGGCAGATATTGTTCTAACCGAGCAAAGTCTGTTATAAAGTTAGTTTTCAGAAAGAGCATGTTTTAAACAGCTTATCTATAGCTGAGCAGTGCCAGTGTGGTGAAATTGGTATACACGACGGATTCAAAATCCGTTGCCGAAAGGCGTGGCGGTTCGAGTCCGCCCACTGGTACCATCTTTTTTTCAATAACTTACAGCTTTTCCTTTGTGAGCCATTTTCTCTTCAGAATATGATTTTTCTGGGATTTAGTTCGCAGTGAAATTTATTCATGTTCCACACCTACCCTGACAACACCCGATACAATCAAACCTCGCCTCGTCGGCATCCTACACAGGCATATCATTTGGATTGTGTTACTCGTGAGGCAAGTGCTATATTTTGCGTTCGGAATTTATGGCTAATTTTCGAACATCATTCTATTGAAGCATGTAATGGCATTAGCCGAGCCTAACTAACCCTATGGATTGGAACGCTTAATCAAGCTCTAAGAATATGGATATCATAACAGCACACTCATTCAACTCGCCTACTAGCTTATCTCCTAACCAATCTGTCCAAAGATCTCCGGTAACAGGCTCTCTCGCGCAGTTAGTTTGCTCGCTAGAATCTGAAGCCACGCATAAAAACAACCACTTAACTAAATAACTAATTCAAACAGAAGACACGAAACCGACTCTTCCAATTAGACTATAAAAAGGATTTTACGAATGGCCGTAGCCCAGCAGCTAACCAAAAAAGCCAAGGCATGCTTAGCCAAAAAGTCAGAAATACCCATGTCGCCTCTCTATCATATGGGGATGGCTGCTCAGTTTAAAAAAGAATCACATTTAAAGTACGTACAAGACGCCTTAAACTTTTTGGCTTGCAAAGCGCAAGTAAAGCTTCCCTTTAGCGAAGACGATAAAGAGTTCCTTGTAGAAGTATACGAAGCCTTTTGGTGGGGTGGTTTGTGGGTCGGTTACCCTGAAGCAGCCAAACTAGCAAGCCACTATGTATCTATGGAAGGAAACACCAAATCGAACCCCTTGATGGTTGATCCTACAATATATAGAGAAGCGCCCATTGTTATAGAAACGATGAAAGCAATGAAAAGATACATCCTGGAGCAAAAGAAAAATAACAGGAACTTCCAGAATATAAAATGTAGTGACAATGCTTTCGATCAAAAACCATACGCCAGAAAGCTATGGAACATGAATGAAAACACACAAGGAAGAATGGTTAAAGATGGTGTTTTAAGGTCTCCTCAAAATAATACGAGACTACATAGAGCAGACGGACATTTTTATCTGAATACAATAACAAAAGAATCAGGAAATTCACTTAGCACCACATGGAGAATTGACAGTTATTATGATTTCGAGCCGTTCGAAAAACAACAGTATTATACGAACATTTCTCTTGGAGCCATTAACCTGATCATCTATGACGGTTTATCGGAATATATGGTTAGGCTTGGAGTAGCCAAACCGTTTTGGTATAGAATGGAATGGAAAGAAGTTTGGAATAACACCTAATGACAAAAACAGTGAAAAAAATAGTTTCAATTTCAGCAGCACTCGTCCTAGGTCTGCTTTCATTCATATCGTACATGTATTTAACTAAAGATAACTATATAAAATGCAACATGATAGTACCTACAATATCCGTACTTGATAAAAAATCAGTTAATGGAAAAACATATTATCTAGTAAGAAAAATAACAGGTTCTCATGATAAACTGGACGAACTTGTACTCTATGATAAAAATCCAAATTTTGACTCGTGTGCACAAAGTAAGATAGTCAGTGTCTATTCTGAAATAGTATACGACACAGAAAGCGATGATAACCTTGTTGTTTCCAACGTCTATTTAAACTCAAAAAAAAACGAGCTTGATATTAAGTTTTTTCCTAAAGGAAAAGGTGTTCATAATCTTAACAATTTGAAGCTCGAACTGAGGAAATGACCTTTCCCCAAGTCTTGAACCATGACCTCGATAAGATTTCCAGATAGTCTACGATCTAAATGGAGATTTCACGACGATAAATCCATTACGATGAATTCAAACGCTTTCCAGCTAACTGGCCAACTGAAAAACCTATCTGGCCCTTGAACCATGAGTCTATACAGGGTGGAATAGTAGCAAATACCCTAAAGAGGAACAGAGTATGTACGTATTGATAGATATTATGGTTTCACCCAGCGGCGTGGGAACCTCTATATCCCCTTATGTAGCCATGTGTCAAAAGATATTTGAAGAAGCCGGACTCACTCACACAATGCATGGCTACGGCACTAACGTAGAGGGCGAATGGGACGAGGTTATGGCTGCAGTTAAGCGGTGTCATGAGGATCTTCATGACGCGGGTGCCGTACGCATTACCAGCCATATGAAGCTCGGAACCCGCACCGATAGAGATCAGACAATGGCTGATAAAGTAACCAGTGTTCAGGAAAAGCTTGCTTCTAATTAAGGAATCGCTTCACCAGCGTTCAACCGATTATTGATTAACGCAGAGACAGCACACCCATAAATTCCTTCTATATTTACAATTTGGAAGAGGATGTCTTTCAATCTATGGGTGTTCTCTATTTAATGCTCCCTAAGCATGAGCAAAGTCAAAATATCAAGCCTGAAGCACATACGCCAGTAACCGCTTAAGGCCATAGCAACCGCATGCACACTTTTTAACCAGTACCGCATAGCCCTTAGGAAACCAGAGACTCGGGAGCGTATCCTCACCGAGAATCAGCACAAGACAGGAGACAATGAAGACTATGCCTGATTTATTAATGCTGGGTATCATTTTATTACTGGGGTTTCTGTGCCAGTGGTTTGCATGGAGAATTCAGTTACCCGCGATTTTATTTTTATTGCTCACAGGTATTCTGCTTGGCCCCACATTCAGCCTGCTCGATCCAAATGCCCTGTTTGGTGATTTGCTGTTCCCCTTTGTTTCACTGAGTGTAGCCATCATCCTGTTTGAAGGCAGTCTAACGCTAAAGTCAGTGGAACTGAGGGACATTGGTCCCTGTGTCAGAAATATGGTGTCTTACGGAGCACTGCTAAATGCCACTGTCACAACCACAGCAACTCATTACCTTACAGGCTTAAGCTGGTCTATCTCAGCATTATTCGGAGCCATTATGGTGGTAACGGGACCTACGGTAATTATGCCAATGCTGCGTTCAGTGAGACCTAGTGCAAACATTGCCAAAGTACTGCGCTGGGAAGGCATTGTTATAGATCCTCTCGGGGCTTTGTTAGCAGTTTTGATATTTGAGTGGATAGCAGCACAGCAAACCAGTGCTGATTTATTGCACGTCATCAGTATTTTCGGCCAGACAATCGGATTAGGCATTGCCCTGGGCATCCTGACTGGTCACTGCTTTGGTTTATTACTTAGGCATCACTTAATCCCTGAGTATCTGCAAAATTTCGCCGCCATCGCATTTGTTATCGCCGCATTCTCTGGCTCCAATACTTTACTGCACGAATCCGGACTGTTAACGGTAACCATCATGGGTATCTGGCTGACTAACATGAAGGGAGTCCATACCCGTAATATTCTGAATTTCAAAGAAACCCTGACTGTTATTTTTGTATCCTCGCTGTTTATTATTCTCGCTGCCCGCATTAATTTTGAAAGCTTATTGCAATTGGGATGGGGAGCTGTAGCCGTCTTAGTCGTAATGCAGTTTCTGGCTCGGCCAATTAAGGTTTTTATCTGTACGATAGGTTCAAACTTTAGCTTTAACGAACGGCTTCTGCTGGCCTGGATCGGTCCACGTGGCATTGTCGCTGCAGCGGTATCCGTGGTTTTTGCTTTACGCTTGGAACAACTCGGTATGGCGAATGCTGATTTACTGGTACCACTTGCCTTTAGCATCATTATTGGCACCGTTGTTATTCAGAGCGCAACAGCCAGACCACTGGCAAAGCTGCTCAATGTTAACGAACCAGATACTCAGGGATTTTTAATTATCGGCGCAAACCCTGTTGCCATTATTATTGCAAGGGCATTAAAAATGGCTGAAATAAAGACGATTTTATGTGATACGGAATGGGAAAACATCTGCGCTGCACGCATGGTTGGACTGCAAACCTACTATGGTAACCCTATTTCAGACCATGCAGACCTGCACCTGGAAGTGACCAGCTTGGGTGGTATGTTAGGCCTGTCAAACTACCATAGCCAAAACACAGCTGCAGCTTTACGCTTTCGGGAAGACTTTGGCATACGCAATATATTTACGCTGGCATCAAAACAAGATGAAAAACCACATAATAAGCATCGTGCCAGTGAGTTTTATAAAGGTAAGGTATTATTTGACGAGAGTATTCGCTATAACAATTTGAACTCATTTATCAATGAGGATACGCAGGTAAAGAGCACTCAACTGACTGATACTTACGATTACTCGGATTGGAAATCGGACAATAACTCGAAAAAATCCATCTTATTATTTGCCATAGACCCTAATAACCGACTGCACTGGTTAACTGCTGATAACACATTATCGCCTACAACAGGATGGTGCTTATATGCACTTCGCAACATAAATTAATAGTTTAATAACTCATTCTCAGATAATATTTATCAGCCTAAAAAGTACTGATTTTGTTTTATTTACTATTCAAGGTAGCAATCTAATGAAAAAAATCAGCCAATTATTCTTACAGGGTTTATTTGCTGTTCTACCTATTGCAATTACTCTATCAATACTCTACTGGCTCGGTTCTTTTGCAGAATCAACATTAGGCGTGATTATAAATTGGCTATTGCCAGAGGGTTGGTATTGGCCTGGTATGGGGCTAATTTCTGGTTTTATCTGCATCCTTGGTATAGGTATTCTACTTAATGCCTATATTTTTAGAAGACTCGGTGGAATCGCAGAAAGTCTGTTTGAAAGAATCCCACTGGTTAAAACAATTTACAATAGCGTTCGTGATATTGCAAAGTTTGCTGCTGCCTCACAAGATGACGACGAACTTCAAAAAGCCGTTACAGTTACATTGGACAATGATATTAAGCTCATTGGATTTATTACACAAAAGTCTATAACGTTAGGTAACACTAATAATCTGGTGGCTGTTTACTTCCCCATGAGCTATCAGATTGGTGGGTATACTCTAATGTTGCCAGAATCCAGAATAGAAACACTGGATATGAGTGTTCAGGACGCAATGCGAATGGTATTGACGGCTGCAATGACAACGCCAGAAAATGATAGTTGAACATAAATAGCGAGTACCGGACGCTAATCTCTTATAAAAGAATGACTCACCTACCTTGACGGATTATTCTTTACTTCAGTTAAGGTTTCTGCCGCCCGTTCCTGTTCTTTCTCAGTAGGTTCTGGCACCTCATGATCACGACTTATAGCTGGGTTATACTGCAACTGACACAATATTGGAAAGTGATCAGATTCGATAGAATCCAACCGGCGCAGCTCCAGCAGACCAAAATCACTTGAGTGAAAAAGGTGGTCTAACGGCCAGCGCAAAAACCAGTACTTTGCATGAAAGGTATTAAACAGTCCTCGACCGATTCTAGGATCCAGCAAGCCGCTCATTTTTCTGAATAATGATGTCGTATCAGACCAAGCGACGTCATTAAGATCACCAGTTACGATCGTTGGCTCCGATTGCTGCCTTACATGCCTGGCAACTTTAATAAGCTCAGCATCACGTTCAATTGATTTTTCATTTTCTGTCGGACTAGGTGGCGCAGGATGCAAGCAATGTAACTTGACCAACTGACCTGAAGGCAAAATAACACCAGTATGAATTGAAGGGATATCTTGTTCTACCAAAAACTTAATCTCAGGTTCAACCAGTTCAAACTTCGAGTACAAATGCATACCATATAGATTATCCTGCGGACAGCGTACAACATTCGGATAACGAGTCTCCAAAGGTTCTAATGCCAATTCCCAGTGCTTATCTGTTTCCAACGTCAGCAGAATGTCAGGTTCAAACGTATCCACCAGTCCCCGTAACTTATCGGCTCGCTGATTTGTCATTAAGACGTTTGATACCATGATAGTAATCTGACGCGTTACATCAGAAGATTTAACCAGATGCACTTGAGAGCTGTAGAGCCGGGTAAAGGGTAAAATTCGATAGGATTGCCAACCCGTTGCCAATACTAATAGAGAACCAATAAGCCATTCATACCAATATCCCTGATAGCTAAAAAGACATACCCCTAATGTTGCAATGCTTAAGCAAACAATCTGTACACGAGGAAAATCAAAAACCCGATACCACCACTCCGACCTATCCATTAATGAAATAAAGCTGGAAACAATAAAGAATATTGCTATTACTGTTATAACTATCGCTAAAAAAGACATTAGCAGCTCTCTATCACTCTACTCTGAGTGTGAAAAACCAGATACATTATATTCCAATCTGGTGTATTATCGATTTTCAAGTCGATTATAATCCAGCACGCCATATTCAACAGGTGACTGCTTATTGTAAAACTGGTGTAGTTCGTCACTATGTTGCCAAAATTTTTCATGTGTGCGCCGAATACCAAAGCGATACATTAAATGATCATAGTCTTTCTCATTTTCTAAGGAAGTAATCGCTTGAACAAATAAACCTAAATCCTGCTCTTCAACTCGCCATAATGCATCCGGGTAAGCACCGATAACACCAGGCATAACCGTTAAGTAGTCTTCTTCAGGCAACCGATTAGACTTCTCGTTAAATGGACTGGTCACGTTAGTATGAGCGCTATTACGCAGGATACTGAATAAACCTGTCGGCTTCTGCTGGCCAGTGATCATAAGCAACCCCATCTCAGGCAATAAATTAGCTTTGTGACCTTTCATTGCCTGCAAAGGCTTAAGTTGTTGATATATATTCTCATCATGCTGCTTTAAACTCCTGGCAGGTAATATTGCAGACAAATGCCGCTGAATCTGCCGATACAAAAATGACTGGGCAGGTTCGTTACTCGGGTAATCAACTTTACTTGCCGCATTCAAATAGGCCAGATTTCCGTATACGTACTCCTTTACCGATTCATCGGTACCGCGGTACCAATCATCCCGTAACTGCATACGTACCTTTTCAGGCAATAGCGCAAGAAAATTAAATTCGCCTTCCATACGCAGGAAATCCATATACAGGCGAGTTGATAATTGATGCCCCGCATTACCGTAGACATCAAAACCCGCAACAAGTAAGTAATGAATACGCTCAAGTACTGGATAGTCAATTAGCCAGGCTGTTTTGGGAGCAGGCCCAACCAATCCCTGTACAACAGAGGCGCTGTCAAAATGCCGAAATACAGTAAGTGCGGCATTTTTATTGTGACCATCTCCCTGCCATATCCAATCCAAATCTGGTCGGTGGCTACCCACAACATCACTGAGAATACGACTTTTATTACTAAGATATACGGCCTGGGAATCCGAATACTCTGTCCAGTGGGCCAACAGGCCCGCATTACTTGTATTTTCTGCGGGTAAGTCCAGCAGCTCTGTTTGTTCTGGTAGCATACTATTTAACTTTTTTGAAACAGCGTGCTCCGGGTCAACAAACATGACCCAAAAATGATCATTGATAACGTTTAAAGCAACCTGGCCCCGACAAACAGTACCCTGAGTAAAACCACGGATAGTAAACTGCGCATGATCAAGCATGAACTTGTAGCGCGAAGCTGGCGGAATTTGTTTGAATACGGCAAATGGATTAGATGCCAAACTTATTTCATAACCAGGTAGTTCAGTCACCTGATAGTCTGGTTTAAAAAATAGTTCATTAAAGCGATTATAACGCTCTTCGTTTAATGCATACGGAATATGATTCTTTGCAACAACCGTACTTTTTACCGGTTGAAAACGATAATATATCCGCTCAACTGGCTTTTCTATCAGCGGGTCTTTGATTGGATCTTCATAGGGCCTTCGTGTTGCAATGATACGAATGGGGGTTCCCGGAGGTGTTATTGAACGGACAAGCTTAAAGTATTTTACTGATTTAAAGTCATCAAAATATAAGTTTGCTATAAACAAATGTTCATAGATATATCGGGAAATCAACTGACTTTTTAAGTCATTCTGATTTAGAAAACCTTCCCACTTGCTAATACTTTTTTGATAGTCCCCACTTAACGATGGAGACACACCCATTGGCATATCCTGAATTAACCAATCTTTGACAAGATCAACCTCAGTGGATGCCAACCCCGGCAATCCGTATGGCATTCCCCATAATGCGTGCTCTTCTGCATAGTCATCAAACTGATCGGAGACTGGACACTGCTCATCACGATTAAGCCTCAAATCAAATGCATCTTCAGGTAATTTTTGATTGTCAGATGCCACTTGGGATAGGGGATTACGCGCCTTAAGCAGAAGCATCTGATAAAAAAGGCTGTCCTCAGAATCTAACGTTTTTTTATCGCCATAGAGTACCGAAAAGAAATCTTTTTTACGCCACTCCTCAACAGAGTGAGCATCCATAAACAAGCGACTAGGTGTATCCGCCAGTAAACGATGGCCATCATAAACCTTGTCCTTGTTTGCTCCACGTATAATACCCTCAGGTGAAGACAGTTTCAGTTGGCATGGTGCGTCATAACAGCCATGACAGACCACACAACGGCTATCAACCAGTGGCTTAATATCCTTATAATAAGTCAAACCCGATGTAACCTGTTGCGCTTGAACGTCAAACGATAGCAGCAGCACGAGCACCATCAGGGAAGAAGGGAGGTTATTTATTGATAGCATTTATAGCATCCATCAACTAGAAAAATCAGTTTGCAAAGAAAATTACTACGCCAACAAGATTTAATGCTTTCAATAAACATCAAGAATAAAGGTAGTAAATATATTGAAACGAATTATAAAACACTTATTCAACTAACAACAGCCTAAATATTTGCATAGCCGATAAAAATCTAAAACTTATAATAACTGATCAACCTCAGATATTTCAGTTGATCTTTTGTATTCTTTTAAAATCTTCATCACTAAGGTTTTTTTGGCACAACTGCTCTAACTTATTTAACCAAAGCTCTGCCTGATCTTGGAGAGCCTTATGTTCAACTTTATTAAAGTTCAGTAATGATTTTTTCAACCTGATTGAAACAGTAATATGTTCAGATGCTGATGGCATTAGCTCCGCATACATATCCTCAAATATATCTTTCTCATCTATTTTAGAAATATATACTCTTGGATACTTGATTTTTTCAGATGTTTTGCTGGTTTGTTTTTTTTCAAACTTTTTACTCCATAGCATAATAGACCTTACATAACTCCCTATAATATCTATAGCAGTACCTGGATCATTAATACCAGGAGACAAAGCTCGCAGTGCTATTTCAGACAAAATAATAAAACCATATCTGGGATCTTGATCAAAGGTTCGATTTCCACCAACAACAACAGTATTTGAAATACAGTCGATTACGTCATCATCTATGTTTTTATCAACATACGCTATGGGAACAATACCATCCAGAAATTTACCGGAATTGACAACAACATATATTTTAAGATAATTTTCCTTCGCTATATTTTCAAGCTGATCAAGATCTATATACTGAACATAACCAATTTCATTTGAAACTACTTCATAGAAATTATCCTTTAGTTCCTGCTCATCTTTATCTAACTCATTAGCGTCAAGAAAAGGCTGTTCACCACGTTTAGTTATAGACCTGTCTAAAGCCTGCTCTACTAGATCAATGGTATCTGTCACTCGACCAAGTTTTGAAAGCTGATCGATCCATCTTAATAACATAACAACAATAATGAAAATTGTAATTAATGTGAAAACAAACAGAACAACGATAACACCTTCATCATAAAACTTGGCATTGATACCAATAATACCGACAATACTGAACAGGAATGCCCCGATAAATGACCCTAGAGCATTTTGCGCTGTAGAATTTTCCATTAGTAATTTAGTTGCACGCGGCGTAGCGTTACTTGCTGCCGCACTAAAAGCCTGCACCATGATTCCCAGAGAGAATGTTGAAACTGCCAGCATACTTGAAGCAAGAATTTTAAGAATATCACTGACACCATCAGGCGTTATTACCTTTTTTATACCTTCTGGAACATAATTCTCGAGAGAAGATCCCACAAAGAAAGAAACCAGCGCAAATAGGCAATATAAGAGACAACGAAACCACATCGCTTTTGAAGTCTCTTTTAGTCTGAAGAGTACTTGATTCATCGACGTTGCCCTTTACCCTTGGTATTCACTTGATAGATTCCCGCTAAAGTACTTTTCATCAAAGATAACCAGCCCATCGCAAGCCCCCAGGTAGATCATTGTAAAGTTGCCAGAATCAGTTCAGTTATTGTGATTTTCTGAGCCTTATCATGGGCTGGGTTTATTTGGCTTTGACTACAACCTTGGTACCGGCAAGGTAATCGTGAATGCAACGTTTTTGTTTACCGAAAATAAATAAAATATTAATAAATGAAAACAATTGGCCGGCGATAGGAATCTGCCCTGGTATAAAGTAAACGGCGTAACGCTTCAGCAGATGCTGTTTCAGACCGGGCAAGTCACCATTTAAATCTACAATTTTGATCCCCAGTACTTTTTTCCCTAATGTCTGCCCATTGCTTATCAACAACTTTCCATTGACCAGAATAAAAATAGCTAATCCCAATGCACCAATGACCAGGTTATAGGTTACTGATGGCTCAATACCATTTGTGATACCGTCAAAACCACCCGTGAAGTACATAACGGGAAGTGTCACAATCATAATAATCAGTCCGTCTAACAGCGCAGCTAAGAGCCGGCTCCACCGGGAGGCCAACTGCTCGCTTGAATCGGTTTCTGCCACCAACTGAGATTGTGGTGCAGCATAATTTTCATTGCTCATATAATTCTCCTTAATGACACAAGCTAAATCCGTACAATAACACGAATCATCTATCCTTATTAATGGCTAAAACAGCTATTAATCGACCTCCAGGAGTGAAAGAAAGAGGTAGGAGCAGAACGTAGTTCATCAGAAGAATGGAATGGATACTGGCAGCTGTTTAATTTTTAACCTCTGATACTCCAGTAACCCTGCCATATCAGCCTCACTGCATGCACTTCAGATCTTTTCGTAGTATTAAAACAATCTGACCGGTATCCACAGATACGCGGGGTTATATCGGTATAAACGAGACTACGCCACGCGCTAGCTAAGGGCCCCACGCCAACTGTTTGGTGAAGCAAATCACAACAATCAAACCAGGGGCCAGAAGCATCCCATAGCTGGTAATATCACAGATCTGAAAATGGATTTCTGCCAGAGTTCAAGACAGGAAACACCATCAACAATCATCAAAAAAGTACAACTGTTAGATCATTACGATTAAATTTGGATTTCCATTATATTCTACTATACTCATGTAAGTTTCACTTGATGACAAGGATATCAACTTACCAAGAATTGCTATTTTGTAACAGGAAGGTACATGGCGCTTTGTTGTGTCATTGAGAAAAAGTGATGCGATTCCCTTTTGAAGTATGTGGTTTTCTTTGCTTGCCTTAATACTGCCTCATCGCCTCCCTGGTTAAAACACTCCATTATAGATAGCTCAGTCGTTTCTATTTGAAGGGTGTTTGTTTTTAATTTCAAATCACTTTTGTTTTGAGTTGCCTCATTCAGATCCCGTTGTACTGGGCGTAGCACTCCGTAAATTTCTACATCCAACTCGTCTTTAAAGAATAACAACCAAATATTGTAATGATTAGAGGGACTCCAGCAATGCCAAAACCTAGTGTAGTTGCCGTTATCGACACCAGCATTACAGGCTATGAAGACATTGTTAACAACCTGGCACCTGATATTGAAGTTGTTTTCGTCAGTGACGGGGGCATTATCGAGCTAGCAAACGCCCTACAGGATCACACCGATCTGGACGCCATACATATATTTTCCCACGGAAGCGAGGGACAAACCCTTATCGGTGGCACCTTGTTATCCAATGACACTCTGGATGATTATCAAAAGGAGCTCGCCAACCTGGGGCAATCTCTTTCTGATGATGGCGACATATTGCTATACGGTTGTGATATCGCGGCGGGCAGTGGAAACGACTTTATTGAAAAACTAAGCACCTTAACCGGTGCAGATATCGCTGCATCAGATGACCTTACTGGCTCTGTTAAACAGGGTGGCAACTGGGAGTTGGAAAAACAAACAGGATCAATCAACTACAGCTACTCGTTTGAGCAGTTCCGTGGTTTTTTGGCACTCCCGGTATCCTCTGATCAGACCACAAATTATGATGGCCTGGGGTTAGCTGATACCGCGGTGATCGCCAATGGAACCGTCATTGATGATATTTCCTATGATGGCTGGCGTTTTAATGGATTTGGAGGAGAAACCGGGATTTATCCCCATGAAGGCAGTGTAACGAATAGTGTCGGCACGACAGGCACTCGTTTTTACACCAGCGATGGAACAAGTTTTAAATTTACCAGTATCGACTATACAATTGATACTCAGGGCAATCCAGCAAACGCAACCATCACCTTTTACGGCTTTACAGATGGTGGCCAGGTAGAATCACAGGGCTTCAATGCCGCCGATAACAGCTCAGGTACCTGGACCCTCAACTGGGGCTCGGTTGATGAAGTAAAAATAGCGGCCAATACCCATTGGATTTTCATGGATAATCTAAAGGTTGGTGCCGAAATTCCAAGCAATGCAACACCTGCTATTTCTATAGATAACGCTAACCTTGCATTTAGCGAAGGTAACAGCGCCACTCAGGTTGATTCCGCAGGAACCGTCAGTGACGCCGACGGCGACGCCGAATGGAATGGTGGGACTCTTGAGGTACAGATCACCGGCAACGCAGAGACTGGAGATCGCCTGTCTATCGTCGACAGTGATGGTGACGGTACTGCCATTACCATCAGCGGCACCAATATCTTCGCCAATGGTGTTGATATCGGTGACCTGAGCGCCAGTGGCGGCATCGTCACCGACGGCACTAAGCTCACCATCACCTTCGATGCTGACGCAACAAACAGCAACGTGCAGGAAGTACTGCAATCTATTCGCTATGACTCCACCACTCAGGATCCCGGTACCTCCAATCGCACAGTGACCTTTACCGCCACTGACAGCAGCGCCGCCAGTGCCTCCGATACCCGAACCATTGCTATCACAGCAGTCAATGACGAACCCACGCTAACCGCCAACGCCAGCAACCCCACCTACACCGAGGGTGGTGCCGCCGCCAGCCTGTTCAGCGGTACCAGCGTAGATACCATTGAGAGCGGGCAGAATATTACCGGTCTCTCCTTTACCATCACCAATGTTACCAACGGCAGTAATGAACGCATCAACATTGACGGCACCACCATTGTGCTGACTCACGGCACTAACGGCTCCACCGCTGGCAACAGTCTCAACTACAGTGTCATGGTCATCGGTACCACCGCCACGGTCACGATGACTGGTGGTAATCTCTCCACCGCCGCTACGCAGACTAT